>CAUQMS010000018.1:0-91453 GCA_963519305.1 uncultured Enterobacterales bacterium | reverse complement strand
CGACTGCGGGTCTCTGGTCGGTGTGGGCCGACGCCCACGACCTTGAAGTTGAATTCAAAGATTTAAAGATTTAAAGATTTAAAGAAAGATTTAAAGATTTAAAGCAGTCAAAGGCCGCAGGCCTTTAATCATCATCCGGCGGTGCATCGCCCCTGCATCAGCGCTGCTTCCGAGCACTGGCGCCCATTTGCCATCGAACACATGCCGACGCGGCTGCCGTCGAGTTGAGGGGCCAGACGTAATTGTCCACCCGCCATTGAACAGGCTGCATAGGCCGGACTGTCCATATTCACGCTGTGGTTGCTAAGATTCACGCTGTTACCTTTCTGGGGAACGTCGGCGGAGTCATCGTGACTGCTGCAGGCTGCCAGCACCAATACGGCTCCGGCCAGTAGAACGCGTAACGCAGTGATCATCAGTGCGGCTCCTGAATGTGAATGTGGGGAACGATTAGCAGCGCTCATCTTATCCGAGCAATTCGTCACCCGTCGAGCTTTGCTGTCAATTAATATCAACTTTTTCCTAAAAATAAACGATTAGATACACTTTATTGCGTTCGGTTATTTCTTTGACTCATAAAATGGAAGCGAATTAATCGTTTTTAGCCATCGAACGCCTAAAATAATCATAAAAACATCTTCTGAAAGGAGACCCTGCAGAATGCTGACAGATTTACTATTACGTATTGCCCTCGCCGGTGTATTGGGAGGGCTGATTGGTATCGAACGCCAGTTACGCGCCAAAGAAGCCGGGCTGCGAACCCATGTGTTAGTGGGTATCGGCAGCGGGATGTTTATGATTGTGTCGAAATATGGTTTTCAGGATTTGCTGGCCCTTGGCCACGTGAGTTTTGACCCAAGCCGCGTCGCGGCACAAGTCGTGAGCGGCATGGGTTTCCTCGGCGCGGGCACCATTATTATTCAAAAACAGGTGGTCAAAGGGTTAACTACCGCCGCCGGATTATGGGTGACCGCCGCCATTGGTTTGGTGATTGGTAGCGGAATGTATGAGATCGGTATTTACGGCGCATTTATGACGTTAATTGTGCTGGAGGTGTTCCGCCAAATCAGTAATAGGCTGATCGGCCATCACCATTTGATTGAAATACGTCTGGCCCCGCAAAGTGTTCCGCCGGTATTAATTGCCTTGCAGAAACTGCGTATTCGCCCCGGCCATATTAAAGTCAATCAACGCGATGACGACGATACCAAATGTGAATTAGTGCTGGACGTCGTTCTGAGACCAAAACAGAGCGTAGATATACTGTACGAGTCGCTCATGGCCGTCGGCGGCATCAAACGTATTGATATTAATTAATTCCGTTCGCCCTTTTATCTTTATGATCCGGGCCGTTAATAACTGCCCGTCATTAATAAATGTCCTAAAACCCACTTCCCTTGTCTAAGCCTCTCTTTTCTTTCAGCTATTATCCCTGCACACAATCAGGATAAATCGATGCGACTGCCCGGTGATAGACTTTTTTGCATCAGACCGGCCCAGCATTGTTGTTTCCGGTTGCAGTTAAAAAGAATGAAGGGGTTTCCATGATCACCACTGACGGTAATAACGCAGTCGCTTCCGTGGCCTATCGCACCAACGAAGTAATTGCCATCTATCCTATTACGCCAAGTTCGACCATGGCTGAAATTGCCGGCGCCTGGTCCGGTGAGGGGAAAAAGAATTTATGGGGCGATGTCCCGACGGTGATGGAGATGCAGTCCGAAGCCGGGGCCATTTCTACCGTACACGGTGCGCTGCAAACCGGTGCGCTCTCCACCTCCTTCACATCATCGCAGGGTTTACTGCTGATGATCCCGACGCTTTACAAAGTGGCAGGTGAATTAACGCCGTTTGTCTTGCACGTCGCCGCCCGTACCGTGGCTACCCACGCGCTCTCGATCTTTGGTGATCACTCAGATGTGATGGCCGTTCGCCAGACCGGCTGCGCACTGTTAAGCGCCGCCAGTGTGCAGGAAGCGCAGGACTTCGCGCTGATTTCGCAAGTCGCCAGTCTCAACAGCCGCGTGCCGTTCATTCATTTCTTCGACGGTTTCCGCACCTCGCATGAAATCAATAAGATTTCCCCGCTGAGCGATGACACCCTGCAACAGATGCTGCCGCAGGCGCAAATTGACGCCCACCGCGCCCGAGCACTGACGCCCGACCGCCCGGTGATCCGCGGTACATCCGCCAACCCGGATACCTATTTCCAGTCGCGTGAAGCCACCAACCCGTATTATGACGCCACCTGCCAGCACGTGATTGACGCCATGAGCGCCTTCGCCGCCCTCACCGGCCGCGAATACAAACCTTTTGAGTACGTCGGCCATCCGCAGGCTGAACGGGTGATCGTTCTGATGGGTTCAGGCATTGGCACCTGCGAAGAGGTAATCGAAGCCCTGCTGGCACGCGGGGAGAAAGTCGGCGTGCTGAAAGTACGGTTGTACCGCCCGTTTAGCGCTGAACATCTTCTTTCCGTGCTGCCACAGACGGTGAAAACGTTAGCCGTGATGGACCGCACCAAAGAGCCCGGTGCGCTGGCAGAACCGCTCTATCTGGATGTGATGACTGCGCTGGCGGAAGCCTACAGCCGCGGCGAACGTGACAGCCTGCCGAAAGTGGTCGGCGGACGTTATGGCCTCTCCTCCAAAGAGTTCGGCCCTGACTGTGTGCTCTCTATCTTTGATGAACTGGCGCTCAGCCAGCCGCGTCCGCGCTTTACCGTCGGCATTTATGACGATGTCACCGGGCTGTCGCTGCCGGTTAATGAAGAAGAGTTACCGCAGCACGCCTCGCTGGAAGCGCTGTTCTATGGCCTTGGCAGCGACGGTTCGGTATCAGCCACCAAGAACAACATCAAAATTATCGGTAACAGTACGCCGATGTTTGCCCAGGGCTATTTCGTTTATGACTCAAAGAAGGCCGGTGGCCTGACTGTCTCGCATCTGCGCGTCAGCCAGCAGCCTATCAAATCAGCCTATCTGGTGACTCAGGCGCATTTCGTGGCTAGCCATCAGTGGCAGTTTATCGACCTCTATCAGATGGCAGAACGTCTGCGTCCGGGCGGAATTTTTCTGCTCAATACGCCGTTCTCTGCTGATGAAGTATGGGAGCGCCTGCCGCTGGAAGTTCAGGCCGCGCTGCACAAACGAGATGCCCGTTTCTACGTGATCAACGCCGCTAAAATAGCCCGTGAATGTCATCTCGGTGCGCGCATTAATACCGTCATGCAGATGGCCTTCTTCCACCTGACACAAATTCTGCCGGGCGATCAGGCGCTGAAAGAGTTGCAGGGTGCCATTGCCCGCAGCTACAGCAGCAAGGGCGAAGACGTGGTGACGCGTAACTGGCAGGCGCTGGGCGCGACGCTGGAACAACTGATTGAAGTGCCGTTGCAGGCTATTCCTGAAAACCCACGTAAGCGTCCGCCGATTGTCTCCGACGCCGCACCGGATTTCGTCAAAACCGTTACCGCCGCCATGCTGGCGGGTCTGGGCGACGCCCTGCCGGTTTCCGCCTTCCCGCCGGACGGCACCTGGCCGACCGGGACCACGCAGTGGGAAAAACGCAATATCGCCGAAGCGGTGCCCATCTGGCAACCAGACCTCTGTACCCAGTGTAACCACTGCGTCGCCGCCTGCCCGCACTCAGCCATTCGCGCCAAAGTCGTTCAGCCCGAAGCCCTCGAAGACGCCCCTGCTGCACTGCAATCGCTGGATGTGAAATCCCGCGATATGCGTGGTCAGAAGTATGTGTTGCAGGTTGCGCCGGAAGATTGCACCGGGTGTAATTTGTGTGTCGAAGTCTGTCCGGCCAAAGACCGTCAGAATCCGGAAATCAAAGCCATTAATATGGCGGATCGCATTGAGCATCTGGAAGAAGAGCGCGCCAACTATGACTTCTTCCTCAAGCTGCCGGAAATCGATCAGAGCACACTGGAACGTATCGACATCCGTACCTCGCAACTGATCACGCCGCTGTTTGAATACTCCGGTGCCTGTTCCGGCTGCGGTGAAACGCCGTATATCAAACTGCTGACCCAGCTGTATGGCGACCGCCTGCTGATTGCCAATGCTACCGGTTGTTCTTCAATTTATGGCGGTAATTTGCCGTCCACACCGTACACCACCAATGCCGAAGGCCGTGGCCCTGCATGGGCTAACTCGTTGTTTGAGGATAATGCCGAATTCGGTCTGGGCTTCCGCTTGACGGTGGACCAGCACCGCCGCCGCGTGCTGCGACTGGTCGCGTCGTTGGAAGCACATATTCCGGCTGAAGTGTTGGGTGGCCTGCGCGATGAGAGCTCCACGCCTGAAGTTAAACGCCAGCATGTTACTGCGTTGCGTAAAATTTTGGCCGAAATCAATACGCCGGATGCCCGCCAGCTGGCAACTGACGCAGATTATCTGGTGGATAAATCCATCTGGCTTATCGGCGGCGACGGCTGGGCTTATGACATCGGCTTCGGCGGTCTGGATCACGTGCTCAGCCTGACCGAAAATGTGAACGTGCTGGTGCTCGATACCCAGTGCTACTCCAACACCGGAGGTCAGCAGTCCAAAGCCACGCCGATGGGCGCGGTGACCAAGTTCGCCGAACAGGGAAAACGTAAATCGCGCAAAGATCTGGGCGTCAGCATGATGATGTACGGTCACGTTTACGTGGCGCAGATTTCACTTGGCGCTCAGCTCAATCAGACGGTGAAAGCCATTCAGGAAGCCGAAGCCTATCCCGGCCCGTCACTGATTATCGCCTACAGTCCGTGTGAGGAACACGGTTACGATTTAGCCCTGAGCCACGACCAGATGAAGCAATTGACCGCCACCGGTTTCTGGCCGCTATACCGGTTTGATCCGCGCCGTGTTGATGAAGGAAAACCCGCACTGGCGCTGGATTCACGCCCGCCAAACAGCAATCTGACCGAAACGCTCAACAACGAGCAGCGGTTCAGGAGACTAAATGCCCAACAGCCGGAAGTCGCGGAGCAGTTGTATGCAGCGGCAGAGAAAGAACTGCAACAAAAGTATGAGTTCCTGGAACTGCTGGCAGGGAAAAAAACGGATCGCGATCCGAACTCGCTTTAACTTTAAGGTCAAGGTCGTGGGCTCGCCGCCCACACTGGCCCAAGGGAGGCGTAAACGCGCCTCCCTTGGAACCCTGCGTTTTTTAACTACGCGCTATCGCTGAATCGGGATGGCCGTGTTCCAGTGACCTCTGTGATAGCCGCAAAATTCCGCCGCGTTGCGGTCCCCTCCGTTCGGGTTACAACCCGCGCAAAAACACGCGCGGGTTTCCACCTCTCCTCCGGCGGCATTTTTGAATGCGGCCTCGACATTTTAAAGGTCAATACCATGCGAGTTTTTAGCAGGTTTTGAATTTGAATTTAAAAAAGCTCCGGCCGCATTCAAAAATGTCACCGGCAAGTCGGTGGAGAGACAACATCTTTACCGTTGGCTCGAACCCGCAGCCGGGAATCGCGGAGCGATGATATTTTGCGGCTATAACAGCGGCACCTGAAACACGGCCATTGTGACCAGCGCAGCTGCTGTTTTTAAAAGAGCCGGGGAGTCTTGAGGGGCGCGGCGATAGGCGCCCTTCAAGGCCGGTTTGGGTGGCAACCCAAGGTCTTGACCTTGAATTTGAATGTGAATTTGAATTTGAATTTGAATTTAAAAACTTTCATCCAAGCCTGTGCTTGTGTCCTCTCATTAACCCCAGCGACGCCGAATAAGCTGCACCTTCGTCTCCCGCCATGATCGCTTCATAAATCATTTTATGCTCGGCGAGACACATGCCGCCTTCTTTGGATGAAAACTCAAAGAACCATTTGAAAATAGTGGTCAGCACGTTGCCAAAGGGGACGTAGAAACAGTTGCCGGAGGCGATGAAAATCATGCGGTGAAACTGAGTGTCGATCTCTACCCACTGCGCCTGATCAAACTGTTCGGCGACCTGGCACATCTGGCGGTAAATACGCGACAGCTCGATGCGCTGCTCTTTGGTGGCATTGACCGCCGCCAGCGCCGTGGCGTGGGGTTCGATGGCTTTACGGAATTCCAAAAACTGGTGGTAAATCTCTTCGGTGGCTTCCATCCCCTGCATCCACTCGAGTAACTGGGGATCAAGCATGTTCCACTGCGGGCGGTCTTTGACGCGGGTACCAATTTTCGGGCGCGACTCCAGCAATCCTTTGGAAGTCAGCAACTTTAATGCCTCGCGCAGCGCCGTGCGGCTGACGCCAAACTGCTCGCCCAGTTCGACCTCACTGGGTAATATTGCGCCAGAGGCCAGCTCGCCGGAGAGGATCTTACGGGCGATGTCGCGGGCGATATGGGTGTTCAGGCCTCGCGTCATACCTGCGGCTGTTTCAAACTGCATCGTCATGCTATTCCCTATTGTCTGTGCAGATTGCCGTCATGATAGTTCAGACTGCGGGGCGGCGCATGCACAAGCCGCCCCGGATGCGACGAACTGCGCGTTATGGCGCCATCTGCCCGCCGTTGACATCAAGGATCTGCCCGGTGATGTAGCCGCTACAGGCGTGCGAGGCGAAAAACAGGAAGCTTGGTGCCAGCTCTTCACTGGTACCAAAACGCCCCATCGCGATGCCGCTGGATATTTTATCCCGCACTTCCGCACTTTTGTCCGCATGGAAAACCGTGTCGATGGTGCCGGGGGAAACCACATTGAAGCGGATATTGTCTTTGGTGAACTCTTTCACCCAGTTGCGGTGAATATTGTGCAGCCAGGCTTTGGATGCCGCATAAATCGCCGCGCCGGGGCCGCCGCCTTCACGACCGGCAATCGAACCGGTGCTGATAACCGAGGTCGTTTTACCGCTATGTTTGGCCGCGCTGCGCAGGTACGGAATAGCATATTTAGTCACCATCAGCGCCGAACGGGCGTTAAGGTCCATGACGTGCTGATAGAAATCATCATCAATGCTTTCCAGGCCTTTGCGTCCCCCCAGACCACCGGCGTTATTGATTAACACGTCGATGCCGCCAAAGCGTTCGACAAAATCCGTCACCAGTTTTTCGCACTGATCGGTTTTTGTCAGATCCGCTGCAAAATATTCTACTTCACCACCAAGTGCCGCAACCTCTTTGGCAAGCTGTTGCAGGCTGGCGTCACTGCGGTGGCCATTAAGACCGACTTTAGCCCCTGCGCGGGCAAAAGCCTGCGCCGTTGCCAGACCAATCCCTTTAGTGGAACCGGTAATTAACACACGTTGGTTTTTCAAATCGCTGAACATAAAAACTCCTTTAACGGAATGGAAAATGTAGGGTCGTTTTTTCTAAAAACTGAGTCGTACTTATACATGCCATGTGGCGCTGAACTCAGTTCCAGCCTCAGGCGCGTCGTGGTTGTTAATCACCACCCGTAAAATGCGGGAATCGGTACAGTGAAGGTGTAATTCGGTTTGCTCATCACTGTGCGAAAGCACGCTGATATGGGCAACTCGCCCCCGCGCATCGCGGGAGGTTTCGGTGGCTTCATCAAAGAATCCGTGGCTTTCAATGACACTCGCAAACAGCACGTCCGCGCCGTGCTGACGCAGCAGCAAAGCCGGTTCACTGCGCAGGTTGAAATGCGGGTCGCTGGCACCGCTGCGGGCAATAATCAGCTCGCCGCCCGCAGACATGGCGCTGACCAGCGTGGTGTAGCTGTGCCCGTCCAGCCAGCTAAACAGCACTGACTCTCCGGACGATACATCGCCGCGTGCACAATCCCACAGGTGCTGGTAGCCGTGACCGGTGCCGAGCGGTTTCAAGGTTTCTGCTACGCAAAGGGAGGCGTCGCTGCGTACAAACTGCCCCAGATGGTGCAGGCAGTAATCATATTGGTGGGTCTGCTCACTGCTGATGCGGAACACGTCCACCAGCAGCGGTTGTTCAAATTCGGGCAGGTCGAGCATCAGCACGGTTCGCTGCATAGCAACGCCGGGATAATAATCCGTCAGGCGAGCACTCATGCCCTGTCCCGTGACATTCCCGGTTACGAAGAAGTGCCGTTCGCCCCAGCGTTTTTCGGCTTCAGCGCTCTGGCCGAGATTCTGGCTCTGTTCGTCCACCACTACCGTATTGTGAGCGACGGTCTGTTTGCAGTAGCTGTTGTTTTCAGGGATGTAACGGCCGCCGAATTTAGGCTCAACGTTCACCCAGCGGCCAAAGCCGTAATCGCGCAGTGATTCGCGCCCGTTGTTAAACAGGCTCAGGTGCAAACCGTCGAAATGACCGTGATTCAGCGCCGAATGCAGCCGGGGAATGCTGCCGTGCTGGCCATACCACATCAGCGCCATGGACAAATCGCCGCGCGCATCTTCCTGCCGCAAAATCGCCAGTTCGCCCTGCATGCCTTCCGGACCATCCGACAGGGTCAAACTGCCCCAGTTATGTTGCAGCGCGGGTTGGTACTGCATAGCCACGGACAGCGCCAGCCCGGCGGCGCTGACCCACAGATTACTTTGCTGCCAGGCGGTGGCGACCCACTGCGCCTGATGCCCGTAGCGATGGAAACAAACGCTGGCTGCCACCACTGCGCCATCATCATGAATATTGATACTTTTTGAGGAGTCATTAAGCGCAGGCAGAGTGCCGTCCGGAAACGCCGTCTGCATCAGCGCTTCGCAGGTTTTGCGGATGATCTGCCCGCGAAACTGATAAATATCCAGTTCCGGTTGGCGGCGGTGAATCGCTTCGGCCAACAACAGCAACGGACGCAGGGCAAAACGCTGGTAGTACGGCCCTTCGATGTAATAACCGTCGGGGGAGAACAGCTGGGAAAGCTGGGCGAAGAATCCGCCACTTTCGCTGTCGCCCTTCAGCCCGTACAGTGCGTGATCCACCAGTTTCTGATTGCCGGTCACATACCCGCATACCGCCGCCGCCGCCACCGACCAGACGCCGTGGTTATGCACGATGTCGAAATCTTTGGCGTGCCGCGTCAGGGCGTCATCGACCATCACGCGAAACAGCTGGCTTTCAATCAGGCTGCGTTCAGCGGCCTTCAGCGTTGGCATAATGCAGTGATAGCCTTCGACCGCGTACAGCAGCCACATATTTTCATTCAGCGTCTGATGAAACAGCCGCCCCGGCGCATTGCTGTCCTTGCTGACGTTGCTGCCAAGCCAGGGGTAAATCGCCGCATAACCGTTAAGCAGGGTCAGTGCAAAATCCCGGTAAGCCTGATTTCCGCAAATCATAAACAGCCGCCCGGCCAGATTGATGTACAGGTAATTCTGCTTATGGCGCGCATGTTCCGGTCCGCCCGCTTCACCCTGTCCGGGGATCTCCACCGGTCGCGCCATAAAAGCCTCCAGCGCGGCAATCTGCTGGCGTAGTACGCGCCCCATCAGGGAGTCCGCGTCAAGTTGGGCGCGCAGCTGCTGCGCCTCGTCGGAGGAGATAAACAGCGGCTGCCAGTCGGTCATGATGAGGTGTCTCCGGTATTCAGCGCCGGTTGTGGCGCGACGTAGCCTTTGGCCCAGGACGGCAGCGAGAGCAGCCAGGTTTCGCGCTCCGCTTCCATCAAGGCGCCACGGGTAACATCAGCGTGATAACCGCCTTTCAGTTTTTTACCGGCCGGCGGCAGGCTGAACGTCGCGCTGCGGATCTGCTGCTGATAGCGGGACGTTCCGGTGGCGTTATCCGCCCAGGAGAGCAGCGGCACCGGCCTTACGCTGATGCGGTCGAGTGTTTTGTACGGCCACGACTGACTGTCGTCGGTGTATTTCGCCATAAAATCCAGCGACTTGATGACGCTGCCACCCTGCGGCGTCTGGTAATTCCACAGATCGATGCCATTTTTCTGCGCCAGTATCGCCATCAGGCTGATGGCCTGCAGATCAAAATAGCTGTAATGGAAGGAACGGGTGCGCGCCAGCTCGGCTGGCTGGGTGCCGTCGGGCATCAGTTGGACGTCGAGTTTGCTTTTCATCAGCGTCGCCATCTGCTTAATCACCTGCGGCTGATCGAGATACCAGGCGATTCCCGCCACCTGCGTCACATACCAGTTACCGTGGTTGTTCTCGGTACGGGCCTCTTTTTTGGCAATTTTATTGCCCCGTAACCAGGTCAGATATTCAGTCATCCATTCGCGCAGCGCCTGTTCGTCTGAAGCATTCCACGCCGGATTGCCGTGCAGCAGCACCACCGAATCCACAATGCGGGTTGAAAAGTAACGCCCGTCGAGTACCCCGGAGTTACGCCCCGGCGCAATACCCGGCACGCCCTGTGCAAAATTGAGATTCGGATTCATGCGGGTATCCGGGTCAATAAACCAGGTGTGCATCAGGCTCGCGGCTTTATCGGCATATTTCTGTTCACCGGAGAAGTACCAGGCCAGCGTCAGGTTCTGCACCCGCGCGGTAAAATCAGCCAGACGCACGCCGTCACTTTGATCATTCTTGCTGGCCGGATTCACGTTGCCGTCTTTGCGGATCCACGGCAGGCCATCAGGTTTGCTGTCGTCGGCCCACCAGTAGGCACTCAGGCTCAGATAGTCGTGCTTCGAGCCGCTCGGCGGCGTCATGCCTTTATCCGTCACGCTGAGATTAGGTTTGCCAAGCGTGTTGTCGGCCGTTTTAAGTAATTGCTGATAAGCCGCCGTGGTTTGCGGCGCAGCCTGCTGGTCTGCCAGTTGCTGTTTAATCACCGCCAGTTGCGCAGCGTTGAGAAATGCCGGTTCCGCCGCCATCAGTGAAGCACTGAAAAACAGCCCGGCGACGGCGCTGAAACCTATCGTTATACCTGAAACCTTCATGCATTTTCCTCATAAGCGATACCGGCCACTTCGCCTTTAGTAATACAAATAAAGCAGAAGCCGTTTAAGTTAGCCACCTTAAAAGTGACTTTTGCACGTTTTAACCTTGCATAAATCCCCGCAAAGTGACCATTGTCACATCTTGATAACAAATACAGCCTTTCTTATTTGTCGGACTATTAATTTCAAATCCCTCTCCTACTATTGCTCATTAAGCCTGTCCAAAAGATAACCAAAAAAACTCACCCTACACTGAAGAGATTAACGACGATGGATATTAACGTTCTAGTGATGATCGGTTACTTCGTGTTAATGATTGCGATCAGTTACGCATTTAAGAAGATGGCCTCCGGCTCCTCCAGCCACTATTTCCGCGGTGGCGGGCGAATGCTGTGGTGGATGGTGGGCGCGACGGCCTTCATGATCCAGTTTAGCGCCTGGACCTTTACCGGCGCCGCCGGGCAGGCCTATCGCTACGGTTTCAACGTGGTCAGCGTTTTCGCCGGTAACGTGTTTGGTTATCTGGTGGCCTGGTGGTGGTTCGCCACCCGCTTTCGTCAGTTGCGCGTGGACACCGCCACCGAAGCCATCAATCACCGTTTTGGGAAAGGCAACGAACAGTTTTTCACCTGGATGATCATCCCGCTGAGCATTCTCAGCGCCGGGGTGTGGCTTAACAGTCTGGCGGTGTTTGCCAGCGCCGTGTTCAAACATGATGTGACGCTGACGCTGTGGGTGACCGGGCTGGTGGTGCTGGTGATTTCCCTGCTGAGCGGTGCCTGGGGCGTGGTCGCCAGTGATTTTGTGCAGACGCTGGTAGTCGCGATCATCTCCATCGCCTGTGCGGTGGTGGCGCTGGTGAAAGTCGGCGGACCGGTCAATCTGGTGACTGAGTTCCCTTCCGGTTTTATTACCGGGCCGGACGTCGGGCCGCATTACATTTCCCTGCTGGTGGCCTGCTTCCTGTTCTTCTTTATTAAGAACGTTCAGAGCATTAACAACCTGCAGGACTCCTACCGTTTTCTGAATGCTAAAGACAGCTTCAACGCCAAAAAGGCCGCACTGTTTGCACTGGTGCTGATGTTTGTGGGCACCCTGATTTGGTTTATTCCACCGTGGGCCGTGGCCATTCTCTATCCTGATGCTGCCACTGCGCACCCGGAACTGGGTAAGAACGCCACCGATGCGGTGTACCTGATTTTCGCCGAACGCGCGATGCCGCTCGGCACCGTCGGGCTGCTGATGGCCGGTCTGTTTGCCGCTACCATGTCGTCAATGGACTGTGCACTTAACCGTAACTCCGGGATTTTCGTGCGCAGCTTCTGGACGCCCATCGTCAACCGCAACAAAGAGCGCAGCGATAAATATCAGCTCCGCGTCGGTCAGATAGTCTGCGTGGTCAACGGCGTGCTGGTGATTTTTGTCGCGCAGTATATGCACACTATGCAAACCGTCAGCCTGTTTGACCTGATGATGAAAGTCGGCACGCTGATGCAGGCACCGATCGTGGTACCGCTGTTCCTCGGGGTATTTATCCGCAAAACGCCGGACTGGGCCGGTTGGGCCACGGTGCTGTTCGGGCTGATGGTCTCTTACGTGGTGGCTAACGTATTCACTGCGCCAGATGTGGTCAAGCTGCTGGGGATGAATTTCACCGCACGCGAAATGCTCGACATCGCTATCATGTGGAACATCTTCTCGCATATGGTCTTCACCGGCGGTTTCTTCTGTCTGACTACGCTGTTTTATAAAGAACGGGCCACCGAACGCACGGCTATCCGTAATAAATTCTTCGTTGATATGGAAAGGCCGGTCTACGCCGACGACGAACAGGACGAATTCGACCGCCTGCAACGCGACAAGATCGGCAAGATTTCGATGTATATGGGGGCTGGATTACTGCTGATGGTATTGGTACCTAACCCGCTGTGGGGCCGGGGGCTGTTCCTGCTCTGCGCCCTCTCCATCCTGATCTTTGGCTGGGTATTACACCGTAGCGCGGAGAAAGGCATGCAGGCAGCAACGGCGGAGAAAGCGGCGGTGGTGACATCGCACAGATAAGGTAATGCGTTAAAAATGCAGGGCATTTCCTCGCCAGCCCTGCATTTTTCGACTTAAAGCCGTTATCGAATTAAAGCAATCCGCGCTGTTTAAGCGTAATGCGCGTAGCTTCGTTTAAATCGTATTTCGGCAGGTCTTCTTTGCGCACCCACGCATAGTCTTCAAATTCGTCATTCAGGGTGACCACCTTGTTCTTCGCCTGACAGGTGAAAATCAGGTAGATCATGTAAATCTCTTCTTTAGTGCCATCGGGAAAAGTCTTTATGCGGATATCATCCCTGAACGTCCACGGCGTGATATGCGTCAGTTCCAGCGCCTCGCCTAACTCTTCCCGCACTTCCCGCAGTAACGCCTGTTCAATGGTTTCTCCCGGCTCCATTCCACCGCCCGACAAGGCCCACTGGCCGGGAAACACCCCGCGCTTGGACGACATTTTACACAGCAGGTACGCCCCTTCGTGTTCAATCAACGGGCAAACAATAGTTCTCTGACGCATAGCAACCTTCACTGGTTTTCGGGTCTGTTTAGGGGGCAGAAAGTAGCATATTTGAAGCTACGGGCACGGGAGATGGGTCAAGATTGGAGAAATTTCACAAAATCCACCTGACAGAAGGGAGCAAAATCCGTACCCTACTGCGCATAGAGTCAGGCGGTCTGCGCCGCAGTTCCCAATACGAAAGAGATCTTTGTGACAACTCCAATTCAAAAACAGAAATACAACCTGGATAAACTGCAAAAACGCCTGCGTCGTGACGTGGGTAAAGCCATTGCGGATTTCGGAATGATTGAAGAAGGCGACCGCATCATGGTCTGCCTGTCTGGCGGCAAAGACAGCTACACGATGCTGGAAATTCTGCGCAATCTGCAACAGAGCGCGCCGGTGAATTTCGAACTGATTGCTGTCAATCTGGATCAGAAACAGCCGGGTTTCCCGGCACATATTCTGCCTGCCTACTTAGAGCAGCTGGGTGTGGAGTATAAGATTGTCACCGAAGACACTTATGCCATCGTGAAAGATAAGATCCCGGAAGGCAAAACCACCTGTTCACTCTGTTCGCGCCTGCGTCGCGGTATTTTGTACCGCACGGCGACTGAACTGGGCTGTACTAAAATCGCGCTCGGCCATCACCGCGATGACATTTTGCAAACTCTGTTCCTCAACATGTTCTACAGCGGCAAGCTGAAAGGGATGCCACCTAAACTGATGAGTGACGACGGCAAACACATCGTCATCCGCCCGCTGGCTTACTGCCGCGAGAAAGACATTGAGCGTTTTGCGGTGGCGCGCGAATACCCGATCATTCCGTGCAACCTGTGCGGTTCACAGCCTAACCTGCAACGTCAGGTGATTGGCGATATGCTCAATGACTGGGACAAAAAATATCCAGGCCGCATCGAAACCATGTTCACTGCGATGCAGAACGTAGTGCCATCGCATCTTAACGACGCCAGCCTGTTCGATTTTAAAGGCATTCAGCACGGCGGTGAAGTAGTAGATGGCGGCGACCTGGCCTTTGACCGCGAAGATATCCCGATGCAGCCCGTTGGCTGGCAGCCGGAAGACGAAGAAAACGCTGCGCCGATTGAACGTCTGAACGTATTAGAAATTAAGTAATTCAAAGCAATAAAAAAGCAGTACTAAAAAATTCGCCCGTTTCATCATTGAAGCGGGCTTTTTTTATGCGGATTTCAAGCCAGAAACTCCACCTGCTGCCAGTTGTAGTTGCACATCACCAGTTTGACCGGCAGCGAAACCTCGCCGAAATCATGGTTCTGAAAACGCAGAAACACACTGCGCAGTTCAGAAGACATAAATTGGGCGTTATAGCGCAATAATGTGCTGTGCCAGAACGGCTGGGGGATGTCCCCGTTAGGGTAGCGCGCCCGCACCTTACCGGCCCACTTTGAAGCCAGCAGGGCTCCGGCAAAATGCTGGCGCACCTGCTGGCTGTGCGCATCGGGCAGCCCCGCCAGCAGAATCTGATCAGGCAACGCCACCAGCCGCAGCTGGCTGATGTGCATGACATGATCTGCACAGCAGCGGGTGAAAATGGTGGCTACTTCGTCGCGATCCTGCGCCTCTTCCACACTGTCATACAGTGCATTAGTCACGGGGAAGAAGCTAAAATGCACGCCTGCGGCCGGGTTGGGATCTGCCAGCGGGTCGCCCCGGGAGCACGCTCTCATCTCACCAAGAAGTGACAGTAATTCGGGGCTGAGCGCGGGCCGGTTACCGCTGGAAATCGCCAGTTTGGTCGGCGGATAAAACGGTTCATCGCGCGTGACACCGCATCCGGCGGACTTTTCCCACAGTTTCAGCGTTTTTTGAGTCACATCTTCATAGGCCTGATGAAGGCTTTCTAACGGCAACATAAAATCTCCCTGCCCGACAAAACAGCCCCTATGTGCTTCACAGAACTGTTCAGCAAAGCACCGGCTGGCGACAAAATCCCAAAAAGATTGCGCGAAATCAACATATCCGGCACGTAACAGGTCCAGTATCTATTCCGCAGGTGAATGCAACGTCAAGCGATGGGCGTTGTGCTCCATATTGTCTTATTTCCAATTTTTTAGAATTAATCCGCTAGATATTTAATTCGAACGACGCCGGTCTTCTGACCGGCTTTTTTTTGCCTTTTTTCGCCCACTTCCGCCGCTATAACCACTTGCTCTTCTTCAGCCACCAGGCCACCCCACCCACTAATACCAGCAACGACAGGCAGAAAATGGTGAAACCATAAGGTGACGTATTACCCGGAATACCGCCGAGGTTGACTCCAAACAGCCCGGTCAGGAAGGTGGTCGGCAAAAACAGCATCGCCAGCATCGACATGGTGTAGGTTCGTCGGTTAAGCGCATCGGCCATCAGCGAGCCTATTTCGTCGGCCAGCACGCCGGTGCGGGCAATGTTGGCATCGAGATCATCCAGCCCGCGTCCCAGACGGTCGGCAATTTCCTGCATACGGCGGCGCTCGTCGTCGTTCATCCAGGGCAGGCGTTCACTGGCCAGACGCGAGAACACATCACGCTGCGGCGACATGTAACGGCGCAACACGATCAACTGCTTGCGCAGCAGCGCCATCTGGCCGCGTTCCGGCACCTGCTGCTCCATCAGGTCGTCTTCGATATCAATGATTTTGTCATGCATATCTTCGATGAAATCACTGGTGTGATCGGTCAGCGCATCGCACATATCTACCAGCCAGCTGCCGGTATCGGTTGGCCCGGTGCCGTGCTGCATGTCGTTGATCAGCTCATCCATGGAAAAGATTTTGCGATGGCGCGAAGAGACGATCATTTTTCCCGTGAGGTAAACGCGGATGGTGACCAGCTGGTCGGGGCGTGAGTCGGCGTTCAGATTAATACTGCGCAGAGTGATCAGCGTTCCCTCCCCCATACGCATGACTTTCGGGCGGACACTCTCACCGGCCAGCGCCTCGCGCACGGTGTCAGGCAGGACTGGCGTAGAGTTAATCCACTGTTCGCTGGCGGGCAGCGTGTAGTCCAGGTGCAGCCAGCACGGCTTCTCATCACTGGCAACACATTGGGCATTAATCTCACTGACGCCACCTTTACCGTCGAACTGGTAAGCGTACACGGCATCAGAGACCTGAAGTTCTTTACCCTTAATGACTTCCACGACATTCCTCGCTGTTTTATTCGTTATCTGTTCGCCAGTTTAGCGTTTAACGCGAAGCTGCGGAACCCTGGGTTGGCGGCTGCATTTCGGCCAGTTCTGGCATCACACTTCGCATCATGTCGAAGAATTTCCGCAGCCGTGCCGGATAATAAGTGGAATAGGGATAAACCAGATAGACGGGAAGTGGCAACGCGTTCCAGCCAGGTAAAATTTGCTGTAGCCGCCCTTCGGCAATGTCTTCTGTGACGACCCACGCAGAGACGATAGCTGCTCCAAGCCCAGACAGCGCCGCCTTGCGCACCGCATACAGGCTGTCGGTTGCCAGCCGGGGTGTAATAATGCAACTTTCCTTTTGCCCGTCGCTGTCGTGACGCAACGTGACTTCGTTGCGATAAAAAGTACTGAACGACACCCAGGGCAGACGCCCCAGTTCGCTGACCTGCGTCACCGGATATTGGCTCAGCAACTCAGGTGTCGCCACCACAATGCGCGGTACTTCGGCCAGCAACAGCGCGACCATCGACGGGTCATCAACCTTACCCACCTGAATCGCACAGTCGATATCTTCAGAGATAAAGTCCGGCGTGCGGTCGTTAAGCATCCAGTCAATCGTCACTTTGGGGTAGCGCTGTAAATAGCGGGTCAGCGGTTCAATCATCTGGTCCTGCCCGAAGGCGTGCGGCGCACGAACGCGCAGCGTGCCAACAGGTTCATCCCCGGCTCCGCTCAGTTCATCCTCCAGCGCCGCCCAGCGCTCAAGTAGTAATTTGGCCTGTTGATAGCAGCGTTCACCGTCGTCAGTGAGTTTCATCGCATGGGTGGTACGCAGGATCAGTCTTACTCCCAGCATCCGCTCGAGTGATTGCAACCGGCGGCTGATAGTCGGCTGGCTGGTATTGAGCTGTGCGGCAGCGGCTGACAGGCTGCCGCTCTCAACGATGCGCACCAGAGTTTGCATCAGATCTATGCGGTCTATCCCGCTGGAGTTCAATGTATTCATACGCCATACGTATAACAGTTTTACCTTCCGGCTGGCTACCACTCATAACCGTTCGGGAGAAAAATAGCGCTCAGGTCATCTCATCCATCGGGAATCACATCATGTCAGAACTTATCAATACGCCTGCGGCAGAAGCAGAATCTGCACTCTCAGGTAAAATGGTCTTTACGCTGGCCGCAGGCGCTGGTCTGAGCGTGGCGTCCATTTACTACAGCCAGCCAATGCTCAGCCTGATGGGCCAGGGCATGCAGGCCACTCCGGCCTCGATTGGCATGATACCCACGCTGACGCAGGCCGGGTATGCGCTCGGTATTCTATTACTGGTTCCGCTGGGTGACCGTTACGACCGACGCAAGATTATTTTGCTAAAAAGCATTTTACTGGCCGTCGCCCTGCTGTTTTGCAGCATTGAACCGGCAATTAATGGCCTGCTGGTCGCCAGCCTGGTCACCGGCGTGGCGGCCACTATGGCGCAGGATATTGTTCCGGCCTCCGCCATTCTGGCACCCGCTGCACAACGGGGGAAAACCGTCGGCACGGTGATGACCGGTTTATTGGTAGGAATTCTGCTTTCGAGGGTGATCAGCGGGTTTGTCGCCGAATACTTTGGCTGGCGGGTGATGTATCAGCTGGCGGCCGTCAGCGTCGCGCTGATTGGTCTGGCACTGTGGCGCGTGCTGCCGCGCTTCACTCCGGCGTCACGTCTCAACTACTCCAGCCTGCTGCTGTCGATGTATCACCTGTGGCAACGCTACCCGACGCTGCGCCGTGCCGCCATCGCACAGGGGCTGCTTTCACTGGCGTTCAGCGCATTCTGGTCCACGCTGGCCATTATGCTCAATGACACATATCACCTTGGCAGTGCGGTGGCCGGTGCTTTTGGTCTGGCCGGGGCGGCAGGTGCGCTGGCAGCACCGCTGGCCGGTGCCATGGCCGACAAAACCGGACCAGCGCGGGTAACGCAGTTTGGTGCGGCTCTGGTGATGATCTCTTTTGCCGCGATGTTCCTGCTGCCGTTGCTGCCTGCCGAAGGGCAACTGGCGTTAATTGTCGTCAGCGCCATCGGTTTTGACCTGGGGATTCAGGCCACGCTGGTCGCCCACCAGACGCTGGTATACGGACTGGAACCCGCTGCGCGCGGCAGGCTGAATGCCCTGCTCTTCACGCTGGTGTTTATCGGCATGTCCGCCGGTGCGGCACTCGGCAGTCTGGCTCTGGAAAAAGGTGGCTGGCCGGCAGTGGTATTACTGGCCACCGTCGCCTCGGCCGCCAGTCTGGTGGTGCGAATGCTGAGCCGCCGCCTGCACTGATGCGCTAATTGCAAAAAAAAAGAGCGCCGTTGGTGAACAACAGCGCTCTTTGTCTTTCTGACGCGGAAAATCAGTGCTTAAGAATATACATCTCCTGACTGTAAGCCACGTCTTCAGGGTTGGTGATCGGATAGCCTTTCACCCACGGCTTAATCAGGCGGCCATTGGTGTACTGGTAAATTGGCGCAATCGGTGCCTGTTCGGCGATGATCTGCTCGGCCTGGTTATAATCGGTATTGCGGCGCGCGTCGTTGGTTTCGCGGCTGGCCTCGCTGATGGCTTTGTCGTAATCCGCATTGCTGAATTTGCTGATGTTGCTGTTGTGCGTAGACGTCAGCAGCGACAGGAAGGTCGAGGCTTCGTTGTAATCCCCCACCCATGAGGCGCGGATCACGTCGAAATTGCCGGTATTGCGGCTGTCGATGTAAGTCTTCCACTCCTGATTGACCAGCTTAACGTCAGCGCCCAGCGTCTTTTTCCACATCGAGGCCACGGCAATGGCAATCTTCTGGTGGCTTTCCGACGTGTTGTACAGCAGCGTCAACTTCAGGGGTTTATCCGGACCATAACCGGCGGCCGCCAGCAGGCTTTTCGCCTGCGCATTCAGCTCTTCCTGCGAATACTGCTGGAGTACGCTTTTGGTTGGCGTGAAGCCGTTAGTCACATCCGGCGTAAAGTGGTAAGCCGGGATCTCCCCGGTGCCCAGCACTTTTTCGGCAATGATTTTGCGATCGATACTGTATGACAGCGCCTGACGTACGCGCGGATCGTTGGTCGGCGCGCGCTGGGTGTTAAAGGCGTAATAGTACGTCCCGAGCTGGAATGGTGTGTAAACCTGCCCCGGAATGTCTTTCAGCAGCTTCTGATACTGATCTTTCGGGAAGGATTCGGTGATGTCGATATCATCGGCCAGATAGCGCTTGGTGGCGTTGGACTCTTTGTTAATCGGTACAAAGGTGACTTTAGTGAGCACGGTATGTGCATGATCCCAGTAATACGGATTCGGCTCGAGCACCAGTTTTTCATTCACCACGCGCTCTTTGAGCACAAAGGCACCGTTACCCACCAGATTGCCGGGCTTGGTCCAGTCTTCACCGAATTTTTCCACGGTCGCCTGATGCACCGGGAACAGGCTGAAGTTCGCCAGCAGGCTGACAAAGTACGGCACCGGACGTTCCAGCTGCACTTTGAGCTGATGGTCACTGATGGCCGTCACGCCGAGTTTATCGACCGGCATTTTCCCGGCAATAATGGCGTCGGCATTTTGAATTCCGGCCAGCCCTGCAAACCACGCGCCGGAGGACAATCCTTTCGGATCCACCAGACGGCGCCAGCTGTAGACAAAGTCTTGCGCCGTGACCGGGTCACCGTTGGACCAGCGGGCATCTTTGCGCAGGGTGAAGATAAAGGTCTGATTGTTCTGATTCTGCCAGCTCTGCGCCACACCCGGCACGTTTTTGCCGTTGGCATCCTGATTCACCAGCCCTTCAAACAGGTCGCGGGCTACCTGGGCTTCGGGCAAACCGATCACTTTGATCGGGTCCAGCGAGGCGGGTTCATCTTTAATGTGACGGACGATCTCCTGCTTATCCGCCAGTTGGGTTCCGGCGGGAATCTGAGCTGCCGTCGCGCTGCCAAAAGAGAGCGCAATCAGCCCGGCGCAAACGGTGTAAGAAAATGGACGAAACAGTTTTCCCTCAAGCATGAACTTCCCCTGACAACCAATTGATTTAATGATGTTCAGGAGTTGTATCATTCATTGAATTCATACCCTATAAAAATTCGTTACATATTGGTCTCAGCGCACAAAACTTCAGCGAACAGCGTGCCGGAGGAAAAGAAAAGGTGATAAATGCCCGGCACGGAACAATAAAGCTACATTCCGGCGGCAAACTACGGTAAATAAAAGCCATCCGCATTCCCTTCTTGTTCTGGAAATTTTATGACTGATGTTCGCCCCCGCCACCTGCGTGGACGGTTAAGCACGCCGGGTACGCCCTATGGTAAATCCCTTCTCGGCGCGCCGCTGATCTACTTCCCGGCCGCCAAACCGGATCACACCACGGGCCTGATTCTGGCCGGTACGCACGGTGATGAAACGGCGGCGGTAGTGTCACTTTCCTGCGCACTGCGCAGCATTGAACCGGCGCAGCTTAAACATCACGTGGTGCTGGCGGTGAATCCGGATGGCTGTCAGCTGGGGCTGCGGGCGAATGCCAACGGCGTCGATCTCAACCGCAATTTCCCCAGCGCTAACTGGCAGAGCGGTGAAACGGTTTATCGCTGGAACAGCGCAGCGCAGGAAAGAGATGTGCTGCTGTCTACCGGTGAGAAAGCGGGCTCAGAACTGGAGACGTTGGCGCTGTGTCATTTGATCCACAGACTCGCTCCAAAATGGGTGGTGACCTTCCACGAGCCGCTGGCCTGTATTGAAGATCCGCACAGCTCCAGCCTGGGTGTCTGGCTGGCAGAAGCCTTTAAGTTACCGCTGGTGACCAGCGTGGGTTACGCCACGCCGGGTTCTTTTGGCAGCTGGTGTGCGGACATCAGCCTGCCGTGTATTACCGCCGAATACCCGCCGATCTCAGCCGATCACGCCAGCGAAATCTACCTGCAGGCGCTGATAGATTTACTGACCGGTGTAGCGCAGTAGCCTCACTGAGAGGCGCTGAGATCAATGACGCCGCAGTGGAACGCCAGTGGCGGTTCGACGTCCTGCGCCAGCCAGGTCGGGCCGTCGAGGTCAATAAATTTGGCCCCGACAGTCAGCGGCAGCGCAGCACGGACCGCCCGCGACGTACACAACATACAGCCCAGCATGATGTCAAAACCCTGCTGGTGCGCCTGCTCTGCCAATGCCAGCGCACCGGTCAGGCCGCCGGTTTTATCCAGCTTGATATTCACCATTTCGTAGCGCCCTTTCAGCCCCGCTAAATCCTCAGCCGTATGGCAACTCTCGTCGGCGCAAACCGGCAACGGGTGAATAAAGTTCTCCAGCGACTCATCCTGCCCGACGGGCAACGGCTGTTCGAGCATCATCACGCCCAGATCCGCCAGCAGCTGACAGCGTGCCGCCAGCCCTTCGCTTTGCCACGACTCATTGGCATCCACAATCAGCGTGACATGCGGCACGGCGCTGCGGATAGCCACCATGCGTTCGGTGATCAGATGGTCATCGAGTTTAATCTTGAGCAGCGTGGCCCCGTTTTTCTGATGGGCGGTCGCAGCCTGCGCCATCGCTTCCGGCGTATCCACGCTCAGGGTTTGCGCCATGCTAATGCAGTTGAGAGATGCGATGCCGGTCAGTTGCCACAAGGTCTGGCCGGTCAGCTGGCTTTCGAGGTTCCACAGTGCGCTGTCAAGCGCATTGCGCGCGGCACCGGCAGGCAGAAGGTTTTGTAACGCTGCCCGGTCCGCCCCCAGCTCAATGGCAGGAAGTACGCTGGCAATCTGCGCCATCACGCTGGCTTCACTCTCACCATAACGCGGATACGGCGTGCACTCGCCGATGCCGCGAACGCCATTTTCTTCAATTTCTACTGCAACTACTCTGGCTTCGGTCCTGCTACCACGGGAAATGACAAAGGCCGTATGCAACGGCCAGGCTTGCGGGTAAAAGCGCACACTTCTCATTGATGGCTCCTGACGGTCTTTACGCTGCCTCCGGCTGATGCGCGGAGGTCTCCACTCAACATAGTTCACTAAAATGCTTAGCAAACTTTATATACCAAATTTACATTTGATACCCTAAACTGAACGCCGTTTGTCTCATCTGTACAAAGGAAAATACCATGACCCAGACAGTACATTTTCAGAGCAACCCGGTCAGCGTTGCTGGCCAGCTTCCGCAACAGGGTGACGTTGCCAAGCCTTTCACTTTAGTCGCAAAAGATCTCTCTGATGTCAGCCTGAGCAGTTTTGTGGGTAAACGCAAGGTGCTGAACATTTTCCCAAGCATTGATACCGGCGTTTGCGCCGCATCCGTGCGTAAATTCAACCAGCTGGCTGGCGAAATCGACAACACCGTGGTGCTGTGTATTTCTGCTGACCTGCCGTTTGCCCAGTCACGTTTTTGCGGCGCTGAAGGTTTGTCGCACGTGGTGACCCTCTCCACCCTGCGCGGCGGCGAGTTCAAAAATGAGTACGGCGTGGCAATTACCGATGGCCCGCTGTCAGGCCTGACTGCCCGTGCAGTTGTGGTTCTGGATGGTCAGGACAATGTGCTTTACAGCCAGCTGGTGAATGAAATCACCACCGAGCCTGACTATGAAGCTGCCCTGGCTGTACTGAAAAAGTAAGCCGCTTCAGCGTCTGAACGATACAAAAAAGCCCTGCAAATGCAGGGCTTTTCTATGGCCGAAAACGGGTAAATTACTCGTCGCTGGCGTCTGATTTCCGGCTGCTTAAACCATATTCCCGCAGCTTGTTGGCAATGGCGGTATGAGAAACTCCCAGACGCTTGGCCAGTTTACGGGTACTCGGATAAGTGCGGTAAAGGCGGGTCAACACCGAGCGCTCGAAACGCTTGCTGATGTCATCGAGCGAACCGTTCAGCGCCTCTTCGCCTAACGTCACTTCTGCATCGAAATCTGGCAATACGATGTCCTGCGGACGCAGTTCACCGCCTTCAAGCTGAGTCAGCGCGCGGTAAATGGCATTTTTCAGCTGCCTGACGTTGCCCGGCCAGCCGTAGTGAGTCAGATAGTTCGCCAGCTGAGGTGACAGTTTTGGCCGGGACATGCCCTGCTCGTCAGAAAAACGGGCAACGAACAGCTCGGTCAGCGGCATCACGTCGGCCTGACGCTCACGCAGCGGCGGCAGCGTCAGGGACAGCACGTTGAGGCGGTAATAGAGATCTTCACGGAATTCACCGCGCTGCACCAGCTCCACCAGATTCTTCTGCGTGGCGCACATCACCCGCACGTCAACCCGTACTTCATGCTCTTCGCCCACGCGCCGGAAGGTGCCGTCATTGAGAAAACGCAGCAGTTTGATTTGCATACGCGGCGACATTTCGCCAATTTCATCGAGCAGCACCGAACCGCCGTTAGCCTGTTCGAAGAAGCCTTTTTTGCCTTCTACGGCGTTGGGGTAAGCCCCTGCGGCATAGCCAAACAGTTCGCTTTCCACCACGTCATCCGGCAGTGACGCACAGTTGAGCCCGAGGAAGGCATTTTTGCCACGCGCGCTGCGCAAATGGCAGGCGTGGGCCAGTAAATCCTTGCCGGTACCGGTATCACCGACGATCAACAGCGGCGCATCGAGCATCGCCAGTTTGCGGGCCTGATCCAGCACCTGACGCATTTTGCTGCTGACGGCCACAATATGGTCAAATTCGCTGTCATCATTGACGGTTAAATCTTGCAGTTGACGCCCCATCCGCGCGGCGGATTTCAACATCACTACTGCGCCCACCACTTCGCTTTCCTGATGTTCATCATCATTAAGCTGGATCGGCGTCAGATCCATCAGGAAATCCTGAGAGCGAATCACAACACGCTCAGAGTGCGGGCGGTTACTGTCATGCTCCAGCCAGCGGGTAATGTTGTAGCCGGAGATCAGGCTGGCCGCGGTTTGCTGGCGAATTTTATCTTCGTCGAGATCAAACAGCGCCTGTGCCGCCGGGTTGGCCAGCTCCACCTTGCCCTTCATGTCGATGGAAAACACCGGCTCAGGCATAGAAACCAACAACGCACGCAGTGCGCGGTGTTCGCGTTCGGAAGGCATAAACGGCACGGTGCGCACGTCGGTCACGCCATCAATACGGCGGATTTCGGCCATCAGGGCGCGGAAGGTATCAAAATCCAGTTGGGAAAAATTCAGGTAAATACGGCCAATAGCGGCAATTTCAATGCCACGCAGATCGATGCTGCGCAGAACCAATAAATCGAGTAACTCTCGGGCAAGACCCAGGCGGTCTTCGCAAAAAACTTCCAGACGCATCAGTGTTTACCTTTTTCTGCCGGTGCGGAAATCGCTGAGGGGCATAATACTCTTTCATGTACAGCCAAAGAAGGGACTGTCACAAAATGTTGACAGAAATTTATACTAATTTTCTTAATAAGCCTCTTTAACGCATTGGCACCAGCTTGTACTGACGCCGCTGTACACTCTGCTCCACGTACCATTCAGAAAAATAATCTGCTACCATCGGCTCCTGATTTCATCGCCAAATGGTTCCCGACTATGAAGTTCGTCTCCTTTAATATCAATGGATTGCGCGCCCGCCCGCATCAGCTCGCCGCAATCATCGAACAGCACCAGCCTGACGTCATCGGTTTACAAGAAACCAAAGTGCATGACGATATGTTCCCGCTGGAAGAAGTCAGCCAGCACGGCTACCACGTCTTCTATCACGGTCAGAAAGGCCATTACGGCGTTGCCATGCTGACCAAACAGGAACCTGTCGCCGTTCGCCGTGGTTTTCCGGGTGATGACGAAGACGCACAGCGCCGGATCATCATGGCGGATATCGAAACCCCGCAGGGCCTGCTGACCGTGATTAACGGCTACTTCCCTCAGGGAGAAAGCCGCGACCATCCGACTAAATTCCCGGCGAAAGAGAAGTTCTACCGCGACTTGCAGGATTACCTGAACACCAGCCTGTCCGTGAATAATCCGGTGCTGGTGATGGGCGACGTCAATATCAGCCCGACCGATCTGGATATCGGCATTGGTGAAGACAGCCGCAAACGCTGGCTGCGCACCGGTAAGTGCTCTTTCCTGCCGGAAGAGCGTGAGTGGATGGAACGCCTGAAAGGCTGGGGCCTGGTCGATACCTTCCGCGCCGCTAACCCGGACGCCGCCGATAAGTACTCGTGGTTTGATTACCGCTCACGCGGGTTCGACGAAAACCGCGGGCTGCGCATCGACCTGCTGCTGGCGAGCTCTCCTCTGGCGTCCCGCTGTATTGCGACAGGCATTGATTACGATATCCGCGCCATGGAAAAACCTTCCGACCACGCACCGGTGTGGGCAGAGTTCGACCTCAAATAAGGTCGCTCCATGAAAGTCATTGATGTGGTGGCCGCCATCATCGAGCAGGAGGGGAAAATCCTGCTCGCACGCCGTGACGCCTCTGGCGATCAGGCCGGATTGTGGGAGTTTCCCGGTGGAAAAGTCGAAGCCGGGGAAAGCCAGCCGCAGGCGCTGATCCGTGAATTGCAGGAAGAACTGGCAATCACAGTGCAGGTGGAAGAGTGGATTGCCAGTCACGACTTTCAGCAACCGGCGCGTATTATCCGTCTGCATGCCTGGCGGGTCAGCGAGTTTACGGGCGAGATGACGTTACGGTGTCACTCTGAAATGGCCTGGGTCCTGGCACATGAAGCCTATGGTTATGCGCTGGCACCGGCTGATGTGCCACTGCTGGAAGAGTACCTCCGAAAAATAACACCATAGAAGCTGATAAATTTACGGGGGCGCAGTGTGATACTGCGCCCCCGTTTTTATATGCACGATAGTGTGACAAACCAGAGAGTTACTCGGCCACAGCGCCTTTAGTCACTTCCACTTTCTGAGACACTTGCTGCGCCTCTTCTTTCGCCACTTTCTTCGCGTAACGCGCGGCCAGCACGGCACAGACCATCAGTTGTACCTGATGGAAAATCATCAGCGGCAGCACCATGGCCCCCACCGCGGAGGCCGGGAACAGCACGTTAGCCATCGGAATACCGTTCGCCAGGCTCTTTTTCGAGCCGCAAAATACAATGGTGATTTCATCTTTGGTGCTGAAACTCAGCCAGCGCGCCACCAGCGTGTTGATGATCAACACGATTGTCAGCAATACAATGGAACAAACCAGAATAGCCAGCAGTGACCAGCCATCAATCTGATGCCAGATCCCTTCGACTACCGCAGCGCTGAAGGCGGTATATACCACCAGCAGAATCGATGAACGGTCGGTGATATTGACGAGCTTCTTATGGCGCTGCACCCACTCCGCAATCAACGGGCGGCAAAGATGGCCGATGATAAATGGCACCATCAGTTGCAGAATAATCGAGCCAATGGCGTGCAGCGTATCGTTGGTACCGCCCTGCGTGTGCATCAGCAAACCAACCAAAACCGGCGACAGAAACACGCCCAGAATACTCGAAGCAGACGCGCTGCAAATCGCCGCCGCAATGTTACCGCCCGCCACCGAGGTATAGGCAATCGCCGACTGCACCGTCGCAGGCAGCGCGCACAGATAGAGGAAACCGTAATAGAGCGTCGGGGTCAGAATGCCCAGCGGCACCAGCCATTTCATGCCAAGCCCCAGCAGCGGGAACAGCGCGAAGGTGCTGAGAAATACCACCAGATGCAATTTCCAGTGACCTATGCCCGCCATAATTGCTTCACGCGACAGCTTGGCACCGTGCATAAAGAACAACAGCGCAATGGCCGCCGTGGTCAGATACTCAAAAAACGTCTTATAAATACCTTCACAAGGGAAGAAAGAGGCGATCACTACCACAGCGACTAATATCACCAAAAACTTATCAATACGCAGACGTTGCAACCAGGACATGGAGCGTTTCCTTGCAAAAGAAGAAAGGGGAATTTAATAAAATCTTAGTCAGAAAATAAAAAAACGCGCACCCTCCGCAGTGCGCGCTTTGCCTCTCAGCGCATTCAGCCTTTAGCGACTTTTAATGTTTTCTGCTGTTGAGAGGAGTGGATACCTAGCTCTATCAGCTCCATGACGCGGATAGCGTCTGATGCCGGAACCGGGTTTTTACCCTTACCAAGAATGGCATCACGCACACCGGCGTAATAGGCCGGATAGTCGCCCGGCAGCGTCGGCAGATGTTTATCGGCCTGCACGCCTTCAAAGCTCAGCGTCAGCACACCATCGCGCTTATCCTGACCCCAGTTAGCCTGCGGCGGACGAACGCCCGCTTTCAGGCTGTCTTCCTGCGTATCCAGCCCGAATTTCACAAAGCTGCCCTTTTCGCCCTGCACGATGAAACGCGCGGTTTCAGCAGAGGCGTAAACGGTGCTGTGCAGCACCACGCGGCGGCGTCCGTAAGTCAGTACGGTGTTGAAATAATCCACCGCTTTGCCGCCAGGGCGCACGACCGCGAGATCAGACTGAATGGTGTCCGGCATCCCGAACAGCACCAACGCCTGATCCAGCAGATGTGACCCTAAGTCATACCAGATGCCGCTGCCCAGTTCGTCGTTTTCACGCCAGCGCACCTGGACCTGTGGTTTAAAGCGGTCGTAATGCGATTCGAAGTAAACGATATCGCCCAGCGTACCCTCTTTAATCAACGCCTTGACGGTGAGGAAGTCAGAATCCCAGCGGCGGTTGTGGAAAACCGAGAGCACTTTACCCTTTTCCTGCGCCAGAATGTTCAGCGAACGCGCCTCACCTAAGGTCACGGTAAAAGGCTTATCGACAATCACATGTTTACCGGCCTCCAGCGCCTGCTGCGCCAGGGGGAAATGAGTGGTGTTCGGGGTTGGGATCACCACCAGATCGATAGTGGGGTCGGAGAAGATTTTTTCAGGCGAATCTACCACGGTGACGTTCGGCCAGTCGGCATGCACCTTAGAGGCATCACTGCTCGATACCACGGCGAGCTCTAAGCCCGGCGTGCCTGAAATTAGCGGTGAGTGAAATGTTTTGCCAGCAAAACCATAGCCCACCAGCCCGACGCGTAGGGTATCAGTCATTTCTTTATCCTTTTATTTACAAAGCTTCAACCTGATTTGACACCAGCTTAGAAGCTGGAACAAGTGCTAAATGTGACAAAGGCCACATATTGTGGCCTTTCGCAGAAGAGGTTTCGCAACAACCTGTTATCAAAACTGATACGCGGCGGCGTTTTCCGGTTCCGGCCACGGGTGTGACCTGTAAGGTTTGGCCGGATAGTTGGTTTCCACGCTGCGGCGGCGGAAATCACTCGGGCTGACGCCAACCCGTTTGCGGAATACGCGGGAGAAATAGAGCTGATCGTCATAACCGACCACGCGGCCAATGGTGGCTATAGACTCCTGCGTCGTTTGCAACAGCAGTTTAGCCCGGATCACACGCTGGTCTTCACGCCAGCGCAGAATGTTGATGCCCACCTGCTCACGGAACAGATGCGCCAGCCGCGACGGTGACAGGCAGACATGACGCGCCACTTCGTCAATGCGCAGTTCACCGGCAAGATTACCGGTTATAAACTGGCAGGCTTCGATCACCCGCGGATCCATAATCTTTTGCGGGCTTTTCGGGTCCTCTTCCATGGCGCGCAGTAACAGACGCTCCAGCAGGTTCATCCCCAGCTCCTCGCAAAAACGCCGTCCTGACTTTTGCGTCTGTTCGATGTTAGCGAACAGGCGGTCAAACTCCAGCAGCAGCGTATTGTTAGGCAGCGAAAGCCGCCCGACGTCGTTGGTTTTGGTGTGCCACTCCAGCCAGTCGGCCCAGTAGGCGCGCGGGCGGAAATAGACCCAGCGGTGATACCAGCAGTCGCTGTTGGCCGAACGGCCATAAAGGTGTCGCGCTTTGGGTGGGAACAGCAGCAGATCGCCGGGATTGCAGTAGAAGGTGTCTTCGCCGTCGAATACTTTGCCCTGGCCTTTCACCGTCAGGTTAAGAATAAAGCCTTTCATGCCGCCGGGCCGGTCGATGGCGAAATCCAGCGGGCCGTCGACCAATATCGGGGTCATCCCTGCCACCAGATAAGCGTTGAAACTGTAACCCGGTAACAACGGGTTTTGCTGTTGATCCTGGATCATGCGGTGATACATCGGGACCTCCTGAAAATCACTCTGGGGCGGGTTTTCTTTTATTCTATCGGCCGATGAAAGCGCTGCCAGAAAACGTTGCAAAAATGTGAACAAAAGCGGATTTTTGCGGCATCCGAGCTGTGAAAGCGTTAGATGCCGCGTGTCATCAGCGTGAAAGCGTTATCACTAATTACCGGGAATTGCCTTAAACGGTTCTTTTAGCTTTCTGTTTGTAGCGGTCAAATATCACCGCCGCCAGCAGGATCAGCCCGCGTACCACGTATTGTGAGAACGGCGAAATGTTCAGCAGATTCATGGCGTTTTCTACCGTACCCAGAATCAGAATACCGGCCACCACATAGGAAATTTTACCGATACCGCCCTTAAGCGAAACGCCACCCAGCACGCAGGCAGAGATAACAATCAGCTCGTAACCCAGTGACGTCATCGGCTGGCCGCTGGTCATACGCGAGGCCAGAATTATCCCCGCCGCCGCTGATACCAACCCGGACAGCATAAAGATGATGATTTTGGTGCGCACCACCGGCACGCCCGCCAGCCGCGCCGCGTCTTCATTGCCGCCAATCGCCAGTGTGTTACGACCAAAGGTGGTTTTATTGAGCAGCAGGCCGAAGATAATCAGACAACCCACGGTCAGCCAGATAGGTGCAGGCAGACCGAACCAGTTGGCGTAACCCAGCGCGAAGAAACGTTCGTCTTCGATGCCCACCGCTTTACCGTCGGAGATGATATACGCCAGACCACGCACGATCTGCATGGTAGCCAGCGTGGTGATCAGCGCATTGATTTTCAGCCGGGCGATGACAAAGCCGTTTAGCAAACCGGTCAGCATTCCCAGAATCAGACCGGCACCGACGCCAATCCACAGACTTTCGGTCAGATTGATCACCACCGCAGTCGTTACACCTGCGCAGGCAATCACCGAGGCGACAGACAGGTCAAAATCGCCGGAGGCCAGACAGAACAACATGCCGCAGGCCACCATGCCGGACATGGAGATCGCCAGCAGCAGCCCTTTCATATTGATAAACGAGCTGAAATTGGGCACGAAAATCGTACAGGCCAGGAACAGTACGGCGAATACCACCAGCATGCCGTAGCTGTCCCAGATACGCATAATGCCCTGACTGCCGCGGGAGGCGGCAGAGGAGTGATCCGGTTTACCGGAATTTGTGGTCATAGATGACATCGTTTTATACTCCTGCCGTCAGTTCCGGCGTTCTTAACATCGCCAGCCCTAATGCTTTTTCTTCAGTGGCGTCGTCATGCAGCAACTCGCCGGAAATCGCGCCTTCGCGCATCACAATAATTCTGTCCGCCAGCCCTAAAACTTCGGGCAAATCACTGGAGGCAAACAGCACCGCGATGCCCTGCTTCGCCAGCGCATAAATCACGTTGTAGATTTCATGTTTGGCACCGACGTCAATCCCGCGCGTCGGCTCGTCGAGCAGGATCACTTTCATCTCCTCCGACAGCCAGCGGCCCAGAATGGCTTTCTGCTGATTGCCGCCGGACAGATTCATGATCAACTGCTGGGCGTTTGGGGTTTTAATGTTCAGCGAGGCAATGTGCTTTTTGGCGTTCTGCGCTTCCCACTGGTTATTGATCAGGCAACCGGCCGTAACCGTTTTGCGCCGCGCACTGATGTTGATATTGTCCTGCACCGAGTGAACCGCAATGATGCCGTCGGCTTTGCGGTCTTCCGGGCAGAGCATAATCCCCTGACGGATAGCGTCAGCCGGTTTACGGATATTGAGCGCCACGCCGTCGAGTGAAACCGTACCCGCCGTGATCCTTGTGCCGCCGAACAGCCCTTTCATCAGCTCGCTGCGACCGGCACCCACCAGCCCGAACAGACCGACGATTTCGCCCTGACGCACGCTGAAGCTGATCGGCGTTTTCACGCCCGTCGCTTTGACTGCGTCCAGTTGCAGGCGGATTTCACCGTGCGGACGCGGCGCATAATCATAGATATCGCCGAGATTGCGCCCGACCATCGCCTGCACCAGCTTTTCATTATTCACCTGCGCCATATCATCAAAGGTGCAGACATAGCGGCCATCCTTGAACACTGTGACGGCGTCGCTCAGCGCAAAAATCTCTTCCATACGGTGCGAGACATACAAAATGACCCGCCCCTCGGCACGCAGTTCGCGGATCACGCGAAACAACTGCTCGATTTCACGGGCCGACAGTGAACTGGTTGGCTCATCAAAAGCGATGATTTTGGCGTTACGCGCCAGCGCCTTGGCGATCTCCACCATCTGCCACTGACCAATCGACAGATATTTCAGCGGGGTATCCGGGTCGATATCCAGCCCCAGATGCTCCAGCTGGATTTTGGCCTCATAACGCAGCAGTTTGCGGTTCACGCAGCCATATTTGCTCGGCAACTGCCCGAGATAGATGTTCTCTGCCACCGTCATTTCCGGCACCAGATGCAGTTCCTGATAAATGATCGCCACACCGGCATCCAGCGCATCGGTGGTGTGGGTAAAACTCACCGGCTGGCCCTTGATATGGATTTCTCCCTGCGAGGGCTGATAGTTACCGCTGAGGATCTTGAGCAGCGTGGATTTCCCCGCGCCGTTCTCGCCCATCAGGGCATGAATTTGCCCGGCTTTGCAGTTAAACGTGATGCCATCCAGTGCTTTCACACCGGGAAATGTCTTGCCAATATTGTGAAATTCCAGATACGGCGCCGCCGCGTCAAACGCCGTCAGCGACGGTTTCAGCAGCGAGGCATTAAGTAAGGCTTGCTGAGTCATAGTAGTTACCTGAAGACGAGAAAATGGGTTTCCAAAAATGCATTACCGCAAGTTTCCTCTGATTAATTCGGGTTGCAGGCAGTCAACGCACCTGCAGCCCGAAGTATCACGAGGAAATGATGAGGAAATTACATCAGGCCCTTCTTCTTCAGCTCCACCTTGAAGTTGTCACGGGTGATCAACACCACGTCGGTCACTTCGGTGAATTTCGGTGGCTCAACGCCTTTGGTCACCCACTCATTCAACATCTGGATACTTTTGTAGCCGTGAATGTCCGGGCTTGGCAGCAGGGAACCGTAAAAGCCGGTCTGCGCGCCTTTGGAGAGTTCGTTCACCGCATCCACACCGTTGATGCCGATACCGATCACGTTCGCTGCTTTGAAGCCCTGGCCTTCAGTGGCACGCACACCGCCGAGAACAGTGTTGTCATTCATGCCGAGGATCAACCAGTTTTTCACCTGCGGATGTTGCACTAACAGGGAGTTACCGGCATCCAGTGCGCCCGGGATATCGTTGGATTTGGTGGGTACTTTATAGATCTGACCTTCAGGGAACCCGGCCGCTTTCAGCGCGTCCATGGCACCGGTGGTGCGGCGGCGTGCAGTGTCGAGTTCATCTGCGGTGATGGCCATTACGCCGGTATCCGCCACATTCCAGCCGCGTTTTTGCATCTCTTTATACAGTTCCTGCCCCTGACGCTCACCGATTTTGGTGGCGGCCATCATCACTAATGGCACCTCTTCCATTGGTTTGCCTTTGGCATTCACAAACTGGTCATCCACCTGAATCACTTTCATATCGTAGCTGCGTGCTTTCGCCATAATGGCCGGTCCCAGACGCGGGTCAGGCGTACAAATGACAAATCCTTTTGCCCCGTTGGCCGCCAGGCTGTCGATAGCGTTCAGCGTCTTCTCGCCGTCCGGTACCGCAATTTTGATCACCTGGAAGTTCAGATCCTTACCTGCTTTATCCGCAAATTTCCATTCAGTCTGAAACCACGGCTCTTCCGGTTGTTTAACCAGAAAGCCCAGCTTCATGGTTTCCGCCATAGCTGAATGTGACATAAGGACAGCAAAACCTGCCATCGCTAACGCCTTAGTGAATTTATGCATGATGTTCTCCGGCTTTTATTGTTGTCGCTCGCGTCGTTGCGTAGAAATCTTTCAGCGCCGTCGCGGCGTGAAAACGTTCTCATTAGGGTTAAACCAAAAAGCGAACCTGCTTTCAGCTGCCTTATACCGGCGGTTTGAGGACAGGATCGCTCTTTTTGCTAAACAGGACGGAGACAGTTTTAACGGGAATTTAACGCGGGAAGGTAGAGCGCTATCACACTTGGGGATTACAGCAGGATCGTGCATAGATATAGCGATTTTAGCCAAGCGTTAACTTTTGACTAACCTCACATAAACATCATGGGGAGCAGGATTGTGCATACTTCTAGCTAACGCCTCCTCACACCCCTCGCTCACCCACGCACAGGATATTCAGCAGACATATTTCATCGATATCTTGGGAGTGAGAAGAATGACGCAAGGTGCAATTGCTCTTGGTCTGGATTTTGGTAGCGACTCCGTGCGCGTGCTGGCCGTAGACTGCCAGAGCGGCACGGAAATCGACACCGACGTGGTTTACTATCCGCGCTGGCAGGAAGGCCTGTTCTGCAATGCCGCACAAAATCAGTTCCGCCATCATCCGCGTGACTATATAGAAGCGATGGAACAGGCGATGGTGAATCTGGTGCAGCGCCTCGGTGCAGAACGCAGCGCCAGGATCATTGGCATCGGCGTGGATTCGACCGGTTCCACCCCTGCTCCGGTGGATGCGCAGGGTCAGGTATTGGCGCTGCGCCCTGAATTTGAAAATAACCCGAACGCCATGTTCGTGTTATGGAAAGATCACACCGCGATTGAAGAGGCCGAGGAGATCAACCGCCTGTGCCGCTCCGGCGATTTCCCCGACTACTCCCGCTACATCGGCGGCGTTTACTCCTCCGAATGGTTCTGGGCCAAAATTCTGCACGTCTCCCGCGAAGACGCCGCCGTGCGCAAGGCCGCGGCCTCCTGGGTTGAGCTATGCGACTGGGTACCTGCGCTGCTTTCCGGCACCACCGCGCCGGCCGATATGGCTCGCGGCCGCTGCAGCGCCGGGCACAAAATGTTGTGGCACCCGTCCTGGGGTGGCCTGCCGCCACGCGACTTCTTCACCGCGCTGGACCCGATTCTGGTCGAAAACCTGCCTTACCCGCTGTTTACCGACACCGTCACCGCCGATAAACCGGTCGGTACACTGACTGCCGAATGGGCGCAGCGTCTGGGCCTGCCGCAAAGCGTGGTGCTCTCCGGCGGCGCGTTCGACTGCCATATGGGTGCCGTCGGCGCCGGTGCGCAGCCTTACACGCTGGTCAAAGTGATCGGCACCTCCACCTGCGACATTCTGATTGCTGACAAGGATCGCGTGAATGACCGCGCCATCGGCGGGATTTGCGGTCAGGTGGAAGGCAGCGTAGTCCCGGAGATGATCGGCATGGAGGCCGGGCAATCGGCCTTTGGCGATATGTACGCCTGGTTCAGCCGCCTGCTGAGCTGGCCACTGGTGCAGGCGATGCACGCCCATCCTGAACTCAAACCGGTTCTTTCCCTCCTGCAAAAAAATCTGCTGCCGGACCTCACGGCGGCCTGGGCGGCTAATCCGTCGCTGGATCACCTGCCACTGGTGCTCGACTGGTTCAACGGACGCCGTACGCCGTTTGCCAATCAACGTCTGAAAGGGGTGATCACTGACATTAATCTCGGCACCGAAGCGCCGGAACTGTTTGGCGGATTCATCGCCGCCACTGCCTTTGGCGCACGCGCCATTATGGAGTGCTTCGAACAGCAGGATATTCCGGTGGAAAACGTCCTGACGCTTGGCGGCATTGCACGTAAATCACCGGTGATCATGCAGGTCTGCGCCGACGCCATGAACCGCCCGCTGCAAATTGTGGCCTCGGACCAGTGCTGTGCGCTGGGCGCTGCTATTTTTGCCGCCGTCGCCGCCGGAGAGTATTCCGATGTCCCCGCGGCGCAGAAAAACATGGCGTGCAGCATCGAAAGCACCCTGCTGCCAGACCCGCAGCGCGTGGCGCAATACCAGAAACTCTATGAACGTTATCAGCAGTGGTGCCGCACTACAGAACCGCTGTTTGCAGCAAAAACGACTCACTGAAATTCCCTTCTTATTTTGCAGGAGTAATAAATGGACGCGTTTAAACATCTCGAAGTATGGTTTGCGATTGGCAGTCAGCACCTGTATGGCCCTGAAACACTGCGCCAGGTAAAAGAGAACGCCGAGAAGGTGGTCAGCGGGCTCAACAACGAAGCCGGGTTGCCGATTAAGCTGGTGCTAAAACCGCTGGTCACCACGCCGGACGAAATCACCGCGTTGTGCCGCGAAGCCAACTACAGCCAGTCCTGTGCGGGTTTGATCACCTGGCTGCATACTTTCTCTCCGGCCAAAATGTGGATCGCCGGTCTGACCATCCTGCATAAACCGCTGTTGCAGTTCCATACCCAGTTCAACGCCGAAGTGCCGTGGGACACCATGGACATGGACTTTATGAACCTCAACCAGACCGCACATGGCGGCCGTGAGTTCGGTTTCATCGGTGCCCGTATGCGCCAGCAACACGCTGTGGTTGCCGGTCACTGGCAGGATGGCGAGTCGCATCGCCGCATTGGACAGTGGATGCGCGTGGCGGCAGCGAAGAACGAAAGCCAGAATCTGAAAGTGGCGCGTTTTGGCGACAACATGCGTCAGGTGGCAGTCACAGAAGGCGATAAAGTCGCGGCACAAATTCAGTTCGGCTATACCGTCAGCGCCTTTGGTATCGGCGATTTAGTGGCCGTGATTAACGAAGTGAGCAAAAGCGACGTAGATACGCTGGTCGAAGAGTACGAAGCCACTTACCGCCTGACTGACGTGGTGAAGCTCCACGGTGAACGCCGTGAAAATCTGCTCGACGCGGCAAAAATCGAGCTGGGCATGACGCGCTTCCTCGAACAGGGGGACTTCCACGCCTTCACCACCAACTTCGAAGATCTGCACGGCATGAAACAGCTGCCGGGGCTGGCGGTTCAGCGCCTGATGCAAAAAGGCTACGGTTTTGGTGGTGAAGGCGACTGGAAAACCGCCGCCCTGCTGCGCATCATGAAAGTGATGGCCGGGGGTCTGAAAGGTGGCACCTCGTTTATGGAGGATTACACCTATAACTTCAAAACCGGCAACGATTTGGTGGTGGGTTCGCACATGCTGGAAGTCTGCCCGAGCATCGCTAAAGAGCCAAAACCGCTGCTGGATGCGCAATACCTCGGCATAGGCGGCAAGGCGGATCCCGCGCGTTTGATCTTCTCCACCCCCGCCGGCCCGGCCGTCAATGCCAGCGTGATCGACATGGGCGACCGCTTCCGTCTGCTGGTCAATTTGGTCGATACCGTCGAACAACCGCATGAACTGCCGAAACTGCCGGTGGCCCGCGCCATCTGGAAAGCCCAGCCAACGCTCGCAACAGCGGCCGAAGCCTGGATCCTCGGCGGCGGCGCGCACCACACCGTGTTCTCGCAAGCACTGGATATCGACCATCTGCGCTTGTATGCGGAACTCCATAATATGGAGTTGCTGGTGATTGATAACGACACGACACTGGCGGACTTTAAGAATCAAATTCGCTGGAATGAGGTTTATTTTAAACTTTGCGGCAAGTAATACCGTTTTAAAATCAACTTCAAAACCCTGGGCTCGCCGCCCACTCGGGCCCTGTGGATTAGAAAGCAAGACTGACTGAGACAATCTTGCTTTTAATGTTGCATAGATCGTTTTAGGAGTTTCATTCTCTATGTGTCCTAGTAATATTCTCATTTAAATTAAAGAAGCGAATTGATGGGTACGATGGAATGTGTGTGTCTGCGCTCTCGCATTGCAACATTGTTTTGTCGATAAGGTTTTACAAAATTACCTGACGGATCCAACATTACGAACTGCATCCCGTTATTTAAGAGTTTATTAATACGTTCTTTATGTTTGGCTTCTTCACTCTTACGGTACATTTCGCCATTTTTGTTTTTGTTAAATTAAAGTTATCAGTAACTGAAAAAAAGGTCCAGATGAAAAAATAACTATAACTCATAACATACAATAAGTTACAGGCTGGTGGCGTTATATTCACCTTTTATAACCAGCCTTTAATTTAATGGAAAGGTGTGTTTTATCTATCTCGGCAGCACCCTCTCCAACACCAATTTGCGTTTACTTTAAATAATGTCCGACAATCAGCACTACAAACATAGCAGTACATATTAAAAAAATAGCCATTTCAAGATAAAACCATGATTTTATTTTCCGATCTTGACTATTAATGAAATCATACCATTTATGTATGTCTTTTTTATTTAACGAACTTCTCTTGCTAAATAAAAGAGGAAAGTAAACATAGGTTAATTTTTCTATTGGGAAGCTAATATAGGAAAAGCTAAAGTTATAATACCGAAATGAAATAGCCGCTGGGTATATTGTTTTGTTTATTTTCTCGTAATTCTCGCAAATCATTTTATAACGTTTTGCATTAAAATAGGTTACGACTAATCCCATAACCCCAATGACTATGACACTTATGAATAATGTAATTTGCACAATAATATTACTCATTGTAGAAAGCCTCGTATATTTTTTCTCCAGCAGCACTACCAATATCCTCACCGACAGAACCTAAAACCTCTCCACCAAATATTCCGCCTGTAACACCAACCGCAGAACATAATAATGCTCCTACTCCGCCAATCTCACTAGTTGCTAAACCTAATGTCCACATACATGTTGCGCCTGATAGACCTGTACCTATCGCACTACCGGCCAAACTTAGAGCTTGTGTTCCAGCAAATTTACTATACTCGATAAAAGATGCCCTTACACATTCCGACTCTCTTCCAGTTGAACATGCATCATAGACTTTATTCGTTGTATTGCCAAAGTCGAAAGCAATACCAATGTAGCCTAGTTTCTTCATGGCTTTTATCAACTTAGCAGACTTATCAATATATGTTGCATATCCTTCAATTTCACTCACTCCTGATTGATTCCACTTGTGCATTATACTACGGCTAGATAGACCTAGTGCTTTTCTGAGGTCATTGTATTGTCTCATGCCTAATTTATATTTCATGAAGTCAGTAAGTAAGAGGTTTAATTTTTTAAATTGAATTTCTCGTTCTACATAAAATTGCTCACCGATTAACATGCCTCTTGTTAGGTAGGCATTTTTGTATGTTTCTTCTATTGATTTTAAAGTTTTTTCAATTTCTTCACAGTATTTTCCAGCGACCTCAGAAACTGTTCCAAGAATTAGGCTTCCCTTTGCCGTGAATGCGTCAATCACATCTTTATGTCTATAAAGGAAATCTGCCTCTTCAGGATTCAGTTCCGCTAATGCCTTATCAACTTTAACTTTCGCTTTTTTCAACGTTTCAATTTGGTGCGGGTCTTGTTTCTCAGGATCAACTAATAGAAGAATGGAACCTTTTTTGAGAGGCCCACTACCATTTAATGAGTCATAAAGTTCTCTTGCACCTTTAACAGGGTTATAAAATAAATAATTGCCGAAATCCATCACGTTAGAAGGAAGGTCAACAATGCAAAACCCTGCATCTATAGGTTCGCGCTTAGGTTCTTCTGCTTTTGGTTTCTTAGCTGATTGCGCGTGTTGTACTGGCTCACTACTCGCAGGCATGGCCGCAACCGGAACCGCTGTAGCTGCAACAATTTTCGGTGCAGACTGTTCTATTTTCTCATAGGTGGCGCTGAATTCACTGGCATAAAGTCTGGCTCTACACGAGCATGTGCTAAAGCTATCTAGCGTTCCGGCACACGATAGGCCCATCGCTATGTAACCTTGTATACCTCCTGCAATATGATATATGCCGCCATCTTTCCCACAACTCACCCTATCACCGACTCGGGCAACCTCTAAACCATGATGTATGATTGTACTTGAGGCTTGTAAAACGCTTCCGCCACAAGATGTTTTGTCACCAAGTCTAATAAAATATCCAATCGCCATTTTATAATCCCTTATTTTTCATCGGCTAGGTAAGATGTAACCCATTTCTTACTCACCCCTCATGTGTATATTCATAGATGCATAAAATACACCTACAAATAGAGTGGGAATAATACTGAATGTCTATCAATTTCACGGTACTAATTGACCAGTGAAATTAAACGTTTCATTAATAACTTGAACGTTTGGTGCGGTTTAAGTAGTGAAATACCAAAAAGAGAGGGTGAGATTATCAGCGGGGAATTGCAGGATAAAAAAGAGGATATAAAACCAATGACAATAATTGTAAATCAATATTATCAATACGATAGGAAGGCTAACGCCCATATTGTCCCAAAGGAGGCGCGTTTACGCCTCCCCTGGTCGGTGTGGGCCGACGCCCACGACCTTGAATTTGAATTTGAATTTAAAGATTTAAGAGCGGGTTCGGGCAGCAGCCCAGGCGCCCGTTATTCGCTAAATAACCGATCATACACATGTTGCAGATGCCCCTGCATCGCCACCCTTGCGCCCTGCGCATCTCTTGCCAAAATGGCGTCGGTGATGGCCTGATGATCGGTGTTCATTTCGCGGGCGAAATCGGTGTCGGTGTAGTGGGTTTCCAGACGCACGAAGCGGCGGGAGTTACGTTTGTCCCACAGGTACTCCATCATATCGCGCAGCACTTCGTTGCCGGTCATTTCACTGATCATCAGGTGAAAACGGCGGTCCTCTTCCAGAAACGCGTCGTTGTTGATGTTGAGCTGCGTCAGTTCGTGGTTGATTTCTGCCAGTTTTTCACGCTGATCGTCGGTACCGTTTAGCGCGGCCAGTTCAGCCGTGGTGCATTCATAAATCTGGCGCGCCTTGATGAGCGATTGCAGGCTGAACTCTTCCTCGCTCTGCGTCACCGGTTGCAGCGGGAGCGGGTTGCTGACATACACACCGTTGCCGGTGCGGATCTCAATCCAGCCGGTGATCTCCAGCGCAATCAGCGCTTCACGAATCGACGAGCGGCTGACGCCCAGCTGTTTGGATAAATCGCGCTCGGAGGGGATCATCTCACCCGGCGCAAACTGACCACTCTTAATGCAGTTGATCAGAACATTTGAAATCTGGCGGTACAGCCTTTCCACTTTCAGGGTTGGTAATTCCATTCTTATTCTCCGGCTGAAGCCTGTTTCTCTGGACGGCAGGTAGCATACAAAAAATTCTGTCGATCCGAAAATTGCAAAGCAGATCACATTAATGATCCTTTTCATGCTGAATGATGTACCGGTCAGGTGGCCTGACCACCCTACCACCTGACCATGCAACGTTTGTAGATTGGACTTCCAACCTGCACGGCGTCAAGAAAACTAAAACTAGTGATGTCACAGATTGCGCATTTTTCACCAGAACCGCGCAGGACTATTGATGATATCCGCCCTATGAAAGGACCTGCTATGTCTTCATCGTCTATTGAACAGGCTCTGCCGCAAAACATCGCCAGATCGCAAAAGATTAAACGTATCCAGACTATTTCACTCACCCTGCTGTTTTTAGCCGGGATCATTAACTTTCTCGACCGCGGTTCACTGTCGATTGCTAATCAGGCTATCCGTGCGGATCTCGGCCTGTCGGCCACCGAGTTTGGTTTCCTGCTCTCGGCCTTCTCGCTCTCTTACGGGATTTCACAGTTGCCGAGCGGCATCCTGCTGGACCGCTTCGGTCCGCGCGTTGTTCTCGGCGGTGGCCTGCTGTTCTGGTCAGCCATGCAGGCACTGGCAGGTAGCGTAAACAGTTTCAGTCACTTTATTATGCTGCGCATTGGTCTGGGCATCGGCGAAGCGCCGTTTATGCCAAGCGGCGTGAAAGTGGTCAACGACTGGTTTAACGTCAAAAAACGCGGCCTGCCGATGGGCATCTTTAACTCATCGACCACGCTCGGACAGGCTTTCGCCCCGCCGATTCTGGTGGCACTCATGCTGGCATTTGGCTGGCGCATGATGTTTGTGATCATCGGCGTGGCCGGGATTGCCGTCGCCATCTGCTGGTACGCTTGGTACCGCAACCGCGACCAGATGAACCTCAGCGCAGAAGATCAGGCCTATCTGGACGAAGGCAGCAAACCGACCGCCAAAACGCGTCTGAGCTTTGCCGAATGGGGTTCGCTGTTCAAACGCCGCACCGTCTGGGGCATGATTTTAGGTTTCAGCGGCGTTAACTACACCGGCTGGCTCTATCTGGCGTGGTTACCGGGTTACTTGCAGGCGGAACGCGGCCTGAGTCTGGCAAATACCGGCTGGGTGGCGGCAATCCCGTTCCTGTTTGGTTCGCTCGGTATGCTGGTCAACGGCGTTGTTGCCGACAAACTGGCTAACAAAGGGTACTCACTGCTGAAAAGCCGCAAGGCGCTGATCTGCTTCGGGCTGGTCTGCTCTGCCGCCTGCACCCTGCTGGTTATCCAGTCAAGCAGCACTGCAATGGCCGTGGCATTTATCAGTATGGCACTGTTCTTTATTCACTTTGCCGGTACGTCCGCGTGGGGTCTGGTGCAGGTCATCTCCCCGTCACGCATGGTCGCGTCGGTCAGCAGCATTCAGAACTTCGGCAGTTTCATTTTTGCCTCCTTCGCACCGATTATCACCGGCTGGGTTCTGGATACCACCGGATCATTTAACTGGGCGCTGGTGGTCTGTTCCTGCGTGACCTTCGCGGGCGCACTTTCTTACTTCTTTATCGTCAAGGATCCGATCGAGTCGGCTGAATAGCCCTTTATTGTCTGTAACACTGATTGTCTGAACTTTTTATTGTTTGAAATATTGGTTAAAGCTAAGCACACACATTTGAGCACAAGGAGTTTCACATGGAACAAACATGGCGCTGGTATGGCCCGAAAGATCCGGTTTCACTGGATGATGTAAGACAGGCTGGAGCAACCGGCGTAGTGACCGCCCTGCATCATATTGCTAATGGCGAAGTCTGGCCGGTTGAAGAAATTAAAAAACGTCAGGCCGAACTGGCAGCGAAAAATCTGGTGTGGTCGGTGGTGGAAAGTATCCCGGTGCATGAAGAGATCAAAACCCGCAGCGGTGACGTCGAAAAGCATATCGCCAATTACCAGCAGTCTATCCGTAATCTGGCGGCCTGTGGCATTGATACGGTCTGCTACAACTTCATGCCGGTTCTGGACTGGACCCGCACCGATCTGGGCTATCTGCTGCCGGACGGTTCGCGCGCCCTGCGTTTTGACCACATCGCCTTTGCCGCTTTCGAATTGCACCTGCTGCAACGCGAAGGAGCAAAAGAGTATTACTCTGCCGACGAGCAGGCACAGGCTGCGGCCTACTTTAAAGCGATGAGCGACGCGGAAAAAGAGACGCTGACTGCCAACATTATTGCCGGTTTGCCGGGCGCTGAAGAGGGTTACACGCTGGACCAGTTCCGCGCCCGTCTGGCGACCTACGACGGTATCGACAAAGCCAAACTGCGCGAAAACATGGCGCACTTCCTGCGCAGCATCGTGCCGGTGGCCGAGCAGCACGGGCTGAAACTGGCCGTACATCCGGATGACCCGCCGCGCCCTATTCTTGGTCTGCCGCGTATTGTGTCGACCATCGAAGACATGCAGTGGCTGAAAGAGACCGCAGACAGCATTCACAACGGATTCTGTTTCTGCACCGGCTCTTACGGCGTGCGCGAAGATAACGATCTGGTGAAGATGATGACCACCTTTGCTGACCGCGTGCATTTTATCCACCTGCGCGCCACCCGGCGCGAAGCCACGCCGGGCAGCTTCCATGAGGCTGACCATCTGGACGGTGATGTGGATATGGTGGCAGTGATCAAAGCGATTCTGACCGAAGAACAGAAGCGTCAGCGTGCGGGCAATCTGCGCCCTATTCCGATGCGCCCGGACCACGGCCATCAGATGCTCGACGATCTGCATAAAAAGACCAACCCCGGTTATTCGGCGATTGGTCGTCTCAGAGGGTTGGCTGAACTGCGCGGCGTTGAACGTGCATTGAAGCAGACACTGTTTGCTGAGTAATATCGGTATCCTCCCCGGCTAAGGGGAGGAATTTTCATTCTCCCCAGGTTCTTTCGAGCACATTGATCCAGTTCTTATGCGCAATCTTGCGGATCAACGCTTCCCCATAACCGGCCTCACGCATGGCGTTAATCAACACAGGTAAACCGCCCACATCCTTCATAAAAGGTGCCATTGAGGCGCCGTCAAAATCTGAACCAAAACCCACGTGATCTTCACCCAGTTTTTCCACCAGATAATCCAGATGGCGCAGATAGTCGCCGGTGCCGGTATCCGCATCACGCGTGCCGTCTGCCCGCAGGAACGGTGTGGCGAAGTTCAGACCGACAAAGCCCTGCGTCTCTTTAATGGCTTCCAGCTGGCGGTCGGTCAGGTTACGTGACTGTGCGCAGAGCGAAAATGCGTTCGAGTGGCTGGCCACCAGCGGCGCGTTGGAAATCTCCGCCACCTGCCAGAAGCCTTTTTCATTGAGATGCGACAGGTCCACCATGATGCGTTTGCGGTTACAGGCTTCAACCAGTTTCACGCCAAGGTCTGTCAGCCCCGGTCCGGTATCTGGCGAGGTGTTGAATTTAAAAGGTACGCCGTGGCCGAAGATGTTCGGACGACTCCATACCGGCCCGAGCGTGCGTAGCCCCATCTGGTAGAGCACGTCGAGCGTGTAGAGATCCGGATCGATGCCCTCCGCCCCTTCAATATGCATAACTACAGCTAATGCCTGATTTTGCATCGCGCCACGAATCTCTTTTGCGCTGCGGCAAATATTCACCGCGCCCTGCGACTGCGCTTCAATACGCAGCAAAAAAGCCATCATGCCAATTGTGACATCACGCGCAAATTCGAAAGAAGGTGTCGGAGAAAAATCCGCATGTTTTTGAGTACCTTCCAACAAAAAACGTGGGTCGATAGTCAGATCCGGCACGCTACTTGCAGAGTCAAAGCGTGGAGACGGCACCCACGCGGCAAAAAGCCCGCCGGCAAAGCCTGCTTCACGACAGCGCGGCAAATCCATCTGCCCGCTGGCGGGACCATTAAGGAAAGCTTGTGCCGGATCTTTGCGATGTTCATTCCAAAGTTGCAATAAAACATCGTTATGTCCGTCAAAAACAGGGATTAAGGCTTCAGTTCCGTGCGCTACGTTATTCATAAAAAAGGTCTACCCTTGGTTAAGCATGACAAAAACCGCTGACATTTTGCTCGTCCACGGTGCATTTAACGCCCGTTACTGCACTACCGATGACCAGGTGTCCACATTTTCAGATTAGTTTTTCTGAGATGTCAAAGCAGCGTTTTAAACGCGTGGCTGATTTTCAATTAAAACCACCAGCATGCTTTCAAGTCAAGGGTTCGCCAGATTCATTTTCTATTTTTGATTTAACTATCAACATCATGGGAGTTATTATGGTTACCAGACGTCAATTTGTTACCGGTTTTGCAGCCGTTCCTGTTCTGTCCTATCTGAGCTTTGAACCCGTTTTCGCGGCCACCCCAACCTCTATATTAGTGATGGCTATCAAACTCGATATCATCACCAGCCTTGATCCACACGAAGGCTTTGAATCGGTTGGCAGCGAGATCACCGGCAATATCTATCAGCAACTGGTGAAACCAAAGCTGGCTTCCCCTGATGAAATCGAAGGCGATTTGGCCATATCCTGGACCGCCTCACCGGACATGAAAACCTTCACCTTTAAACTGGACCCGAAAGCCAAATGGGCCGACGGTAAACCGGTCACTGCCGAAGACGCCGCGTTCTCCTTACAGCGTTCAGTGAAACTGGACAAAAGCCCGGCCTACATCATTAACCAGTTCGGCTACACCAAAGAAAACGTCGAGAGCTTTATCAGCGCGCCGGATGCCGAAACGCTGGTGATCAAAACCGCCGATCCGGCGTCTGAATCCTTCCTGCTTTACTGCCTGAGCGCCAACGTTGGCAGTATCGTGCAGAAATCCGCTTGCATGGCAAATCAGGTGGGCGACGATTTAGGCAATGCGTGGCTGAAGAAAAACAGCGCCGGTTCCGGTGCGTTCAAACTGCGTGACTGGAAAGTCAGTGAGTCGGTCATTCTGGAAACCAATAAAAACAACCCGCACGCCGGTAAAATTCAGCGCATCATCCTGCGCCATATCGTCGATCCTTCTGCGCAACTGCTGATGCTGAAAAAGGGCGATATCGATATTGCCCGTGACCTGAACACCGAGCAACTGCGTCCGCTGGTTGACGATAAAAACTTCACGCTGGTGCGCAAAGGCATCGCCGGTACCATGATGCTTTCCGCCAATACCGCACACCCTAATCTGTCCAAACCGCAGGTGTGGCAGGCGATCAAATGGGCTATCGATTACGACGGCATCCAGCAGCATATTGTGCCGCTGACCCATAAAGTGCATCAGAGCTTCCTGCCTGAAGGTTTCCCTGCGGCGGTGAATACCATCATGTATAAGCGGGATGTGGCTAAAGCCAAAGCGCTGATGGCCGAAGCCGGTTTCCCGGACGGTTTTGACATCACGCTTGATCACTACTCCTCTTCGCCGCAGGCCGATATCGTGCAGGCATTGCAGTCGAACCTGGCCGAAATCGGTATAAAGGTGACCTTACTGGCCGCCGAAAGCCGTCAGGTACTGACTAAAATGCGCGCCCGGCAGCAGCAGTTAGCCTTCACCCAATGGGGCGCGGACTATTTTGATCCGAACTCCAATGCCGAAGCTTTCTGCAGCAACCCGGATAACACCGACAAAACTAAAAGCCGTACCCTCGCATGGCGATGCAGCTGGCAGGATCAGTCGATTTCCGATCTCAGCCAGAAAGCGCTGCACGAACCGGATCCGGCCACCCGCATCAAACTGTACGAAGAGTTGCAGAACAAACATATGGAAAACAGTCCGTTTGCCATCATGATGCAACCGACGCTGACCGCGGCCTGCCGGCATGAAATCTCCGGCATGGTGTTAACCGTCATGAGCACCAGCCCTTATGAGAAGGTTGTGAAAGCGTGAGCAAGAGACTCAATGGTTTTCTGAGTACCTGCATCAGCGTTTGTCTTACCTTGTTCGGTCTGTCGGTTGTGACCTTTTTCATTGGCAGGGTCATGCCGACCGATCCGGTACTGGCTGCGGTGGGCGACAACGCACCGCAGGCGGTAGTCGAACGTGTTCGCCATGAAATGGGGCTGGATCAGCCCCTTTGGATGCAGTTCCTCCACTATCTTAATCAGGTGTTTCACGGTGATTTAGGCCGGTCAGCCGTGACCACTAACCCCGTCATCACAGACATCGCGCGCTTCTTCCCCGCCACACTGGAACTGGCTACCGCCGCGATCATTATCGCGGCGTTGATCGGTATTCCTCTTGGCGTCTGGGCGGCAACGCGTCAGGGCAGCTGGATTGATCAGACCATACGCGTGGTTTGTCTCGCCGGTCATTCCCTGCCGGTGTTCGTGTTGGCATTACTCAGCCTGCTGATCTTCTACTCGGTGCTCGGTATCGCACCGGGGCCGGGGCGACAGGACATCATCTATCAGGACATGATCCCGCAGGTCACCGGCTTGCTGACGGTGGACACCCTGCTGGCCGGTGATATGGGGGCGTTCCGCGATGCGCTGGCGCACATGGTGCAACCGGTGCTGATCCTCGCTTATTTCAGCATGGCGTACATCACCCGCATGACGCGCACCTTTATGCTCAACGCGCTGAGTGGTGAATTTGTGATCACTGCCCGTGCCAAGGGGCTGTCGGCACGCACCGTTATCTGGAAGCACGCCTTCCCGACCGTCGGTGTGCAGCTTATCACCGTGCTGGCGCTGACCTATGCGGGGCTGCTGGAAGGCGCCGTAGTCACCGAGAACGTCTTCTCCTGGCCGGGCCTCGGGCAGTACCTCACCATCTCCCTGATGAACGCCGATATGAACCCGGTAATTGGCTCCACGCTGCTGATTGGTGCCATTTACGTCATGCTCAATCTGCTCGCCGACCTTCTCTACAGACTTCTGGACCCACGCGTAAAATGACCACTCTCCCTGCTCTGCCTCAACCCCGCACCGGTTCACGTGCCTGGCTGCTGGCCGATACGCCGCATACCCGCACGCAGGCCGTGTGGGGGCGTCGTTATCGCCTCTGGCTTGGTCTTCGCGCCAATCCTCTGGCGGTGATTGGCCTGTTTACCGTGCTGCTGGTGTTAATTATTTCAGTCTGTGCGCCGCTGCTGACCAGTTACGATCCGGGAACGCAGGACTTAGCCAACCGGCTGGCAAAACCTTCAGCCCAGCATTGGCTCGGCACCGACGAACTTGGCCGCGATACCTTCAGCCGTATTCTCTATGGCGGGCGCATCACGCTCGGCATGGTGATCACCGTTGTGGCGATTGTTGCTCCGCTCGGCCTGCTGATTGGCTGCGTGGCGGGCTACACCGGCGGCCTGCTGGATCGTATCCTGATGCGCATCACCGATATCTTCCTCGCGTTCCCGCGTCTGATTCTGGCACTGGCGTTTGTCGCCGCGCTGAAACCGGGCATCGAAAGCGCCATTCTCGCCATCGCCCTCACCGCCTGGCCGCCTTATGCGCGTCTGGCCCGCGCCGAGACCATGCAGGTGCGCGGCACGGATTACATCGCGGCCTGCCGTCTGACCGGTGCGACGTCAGCGCGTATTATCTGGCGGCACATCATGCCGCTGTGCGTACCAAGCCTGGTGGTGCGTATCACGCTGGATATGAGTTCGATCATTATCACCGCTGCCAGCCTGGGCTTTCTGGGCATGGGCGCGCAGCCGCCTTCGCCGGAATGGGGTGCGATGATTGCCACCGCCCGCCGTTTCCTGTTCGAAGAGTGGTGGGTGCCGCTGATCCCGGCCGTGGCAATATTTGTGACGTCTCTGGCGTTTAACTTCCTCGGCGACGGTCTGCGTGACGTCCTCGATCCTAAGGAGCGCTGATGCTGGTCGATATCAAAAATCTGCACATTACGTTCGCCACCAACAGCGGCAGCTTTGACGCCGTGCGCGGTGTTTCACTCTCACTCGGCAAGGAAAAATTCGGCATTGTTGGCGAGAGCGGCTCGGGGAAATCCCTGACCGCACGCTGCCTGATGAACCTGCTGCCCGCCAGCGCCAAATGCCGCGCCGACACCCTCTCTTTTGACGGTATCGATCTGCGCAATGCCAGCGAAAAACAGATGCGGCAGATCCGTGGCAAACGGGTGGGTTTCATTCTGCAAGACCCAAAATACTCGCTCAATCCAGTGATGCCGATTGGCAAACAGGTGGCCGAAGCCTGGCACACCCACAAAGGCGGCAGTAAAAAACAGGCGATGGAAGCGGCCATCGATTTGTTGGATCAGGTGCGCATCCGCGAGCCGCATAAAGTGGCGCAGCGCTATGCCCATGAAGTTTCCGGCGGCATGGGTCAGCGGGTGATGATCGCCATGATGCTGGCACCGGACCCGGAACTGATGATCGCCGATGAACCCACCAGCGCACTGGACGCCACCGTGCAGGCGGAAATTCTACGCCTGCTTGACGATCTGGTGTCCAGCCGCGGTATGGGGCTGATTCTTATCAGTCATGATTTGCCGCTGGTATCAAAGTTCTGTGACCGCGTAGCGGTCATGTACGCCGGCCGCATTGTCGAAACCTTACAGGCCGGTGACCTGCTCAATGCGCAGCATCCATATACCCGTGGTCTGCTGGAGTGCCTGCCATCACTGAAACATCCGCGTGCGCGGTTACCGGTGCTGGTGCGTGACGAGGCGTGGAAAACATCATGACTGACAGCATCGTAAAATCTAACGCTAAGATAATCTTAGATAATTTACGCATTTCCTTTGGCGATACCGAGGTGGTAAAAGGGGTTAGCTTTGCGGTCGCACCGGGCGAGTGTTTTGGGATCGTGGGTGAAAGCGGCTCGGGGAAATCGACTATTTTACGCGCCCTGGTGGGGCTGAATCAGGCGTGGTCCGGCGGCATGACTATCGGCGGCGAGGCACAGTTACCTGTGCGGCAGAAACGTTTTTACCGCCGCGTGCAGATGGTGTTTCAGGACCCGTATGGCTCGCTGCATCCAAGGCAAACCATTGACCGCATCCTGAGTGAACCGCTGATCGTGCACGGTTTTCTCAACATCGAGAAACGCATTACCGACGCGTTGAGCGAAGTCGGCTTACCGCAGGCGGTGCGTTTTCGCTTTCCGCATCAGCTCTCCGGCGGGCAGCGGCAGCGCGTGGCAATTGCCCGTGCGCTGATTTCTGAACCGGAGATCCTGCTGCTCGATGAGCCCACTTCAGCACTCGATGTCTCCGTTCAGGCCGAGATCCTCAACCTGCTGACTGACCTGCGCGAGCGCCGCAAGCTCACTTATATTCTGGTTAGCCACAATCTGGCTGTGGTTACGCATCTTTGCACCAGAATCGGAGTGATGATTGGTGGTGAAATGGTCGAGCTTCTGAGCGCAGACGATTTACGGGCGGGACGCGTCACCCATCCGCATACGGCAGAGTTGCGATCGTTAAGTCTCAGTCTTGAGGAACCGGGCTAAATCATCTTGAGCGCGGTTTCAACGGGCAGCTAAGGCTGCCTTTCAATCACAGATTAACGTTATTAAGGGGAGAAGGAATGACATCCACTCTACCGTCGTTACATTGGCAGGCAGCCCTGACTGCAGCCAACACGATCACCGAAAAATGGAACCAGCCCGGAGAACCGGGTGGGGCCATCACGCTGTTTGACAGCCGTTCCCTTCGCGGCCATACCGCTGGCGGACTGGCGAATCTGACCACCGGTGACCGCTTTAGTATTGACGATGTGGTGCGCTACGCCTCGGTCACCAAGCATATTTTTGCTGCGCTGGCGCTGTTACGCAGCGGAGCCGGATTATCCCTCAACGACACGCTCGGCCAGTATCTGCCCCAACTGAAAGTGCCGATGTCACAGGTGACTCTCGGTCAGGCGCTGGATATGACCGGCGGCTTGCCCGACGTGCGCGAAACGCTCTCCCTGCTCGGTGTGTCGGTCTATACCGCCAGTGAACCCGACGCCATTCTCGATTTTCTCGCCCAGGATGGCGCATTGAATTTCCCAGCGGGCAGCGAGATCTCTTACTCCAATACCGGTTACCGTCTGGTCGAAGCGATTTTAAACAGCAAAGGAATACGGTTCGGGGATCTGCTGCAACAGCATATCGCCCGCCCGCTGGACATTGCGTTGCATGCGCCAGAAACCTGGTTTGATGTGGTTCCGGGGCTGGCCCCCGGTTACTGGAAGGATAAATCTGGCTGGAAAACGGCCAGCGCCGGGCTGCATCTTTCGGCCTCGGGCAGCCTGACTGGAAGCCTGCGCTCACTGACCGTCTGGCTGCAAAGCCTGCTGGCGAATCGCGGTCCCGGTGCCGGTGTGCTGGAAACACTGACCGCACAGCGCCATTTACGCGGTGATACGGCGTCCGCCTACGGGCTCGGCATCACTTCCTCAACACTTGGCGGCCATAAAATCTACGGTCACGGGGGCTCACACGCAGGCTACAAAACCTATTTCCTGCTACATCCCGAACTCGATGCCGGTGTAGCGCTGGTCTCGAACCGTGAAGATACCGCCGCCTACGGCGCAGCGCTCGACGTGATGGCCGCCCTGCTCAACACCCCGTTACCCCCGCGCAGTCAGGCTATTCCTGACGGGCTGTACGCCAGCGTTGCTGAACCTTACTGGCTTAAAGTGAACAACGGCGTGGCCAGCTACCTGGGGTCCGGTGACAACCTTTTTGAGGGTGCCGATAAGGACGAAGCCATTTCACTTTCCGCCCATATGCCCATGCGCCTGCGCTGGGACGGGAACGCCATACAAGGCGAGATTGGTCACGCTCCGCGCCGTTTTGTTCCGGTCGAACCCAATGACTGTCTGGCAATGGTTCAGGGACGCTGGTTACACCCCATTTCAAAAGCCGCCTTTGATATCGAAGGCGACCAGTTTGTCATGGGCGTAGGCCCGTTGCGCGCACGCGGGAATCTGACGTCGCTGGGGCTTGGCCGCCTGCTGGTTGAAATGCCTGATGGTCCGTGGCAAAAATCTTTCTGCCTCTATTTTCAGGGTTATAACGTGCAACTGATCTCTAACCGCAGCCGGGTATTAAGCTTCCGCCGCGATGAATGTCGCAGTCACTGGCAATCGGCGCAATAAGCCTTTCACGTTAATTAATTTTGGGAAGAATGTTTCCGTAGAACACCCGCCTTCTGCTGGAAGACGGGTGTTCTTTTAACTTACTGACTGATGCGTTAATAACAAATCGATCGAGTACTATTGATCAAATGCCGCGCTGTGAAAATCGATCTCCCACTGTAATACCTGTCCATACAGCACGGACAGGCGCAGCCTCTCGGTAGTGGAGAGTTTAGCGGCGCAGCAGTCCAGTTCAGCTTTCAGCCAGCCTGCCTGATCAATAAACGTTTTTTCCGCATGCATGGTTACCCAGGCTTTCACATCCGGGTCAGCAATATCTGCACGGCTGACCCGCTCGCACCAATGGTAGTACATCCATTCGGCACCAAACATTAAAGTCAGTATCTCGGCATAACTGCCCGTTTCAGCGGTACGCAGCATGCCCTGACTGAAGCGGTAAACCGCCGGTGCGCTGCGCAGATAGTGCGCCGGATTGACATCACGCGCACTCATGACCCGTTCGAAATAGGCGATCTGTTCATTGGCCAGCGCATCGAGCACGCCTATCAGCCATCGCTGATGGCGGATATCAGGTGCCTTGATCACTGCATAAGAAAATATGCCGATGGCCGTTGCGACAAAATCGCCCTCAAACACCAGATACTGATTGAACACCCGCGCGGGCAAGGTGCCGTCTTCAATACCGGTCACAAAGGGGTGAGTTTGCATCGCCTGCCAGCTTTCGTGATGCTCGGCCAGCAGCTGTTCGGTAAAAACCTGTCCGGTCACAGTGTTACTCCTCCAGCCCGGCGCGGGCGACTGACATGAAGTGTTTAACGCGTTCGAGCTCAACCTGATTCCACCATACACCGCCAAACTTCAATGTGCTGGCTACAATCACGCCCTGAGTCCGCTGTAAAATAGCGCAGATGTTGTCTGGCGTGACGCCGGAACCGACAAGCAGTGGCAATTCCGTGGCGGAGCGGATCTCGTCAATTTCCTCCATGGTGGCGCTGTCGCCGGTGCGCTGGCCGGTGGCAATCACGCCGTCGGCCAGAAAGAAGTCCACGTCGCGGGTGAGCTCAGGAATAGAACGGTCCGCCACAATGGCGTGACTGCCGTGTTTCACGTGGCTGTCGGCGAACACTTTGATGTGTTCGGCACGCAGCTGTGAACGATAACGCAGCGCCGTGGCAGCGGCCCCTTCGATAAACCCTTCGTTAGCGATGTAGGCGTTCGCCCACTGATTGACGCGGATAAAATCTGCCCCACCCGCCAGCGCTGTGGCAAAAGCCGGAATGGCGGCGTTCGCCAGCACGTTGATACCCAGCGGGCAACCGAACTCCTGTTTAATTCTGTCAGTGATGACCGACATAAAGGCCGCGGTTTCATGGCCGATGTGTTCAGGCTTAGAAAAAGGAATATCACCGTGGTTTTCGATAATCAGACCGTGAAGGCCGCCTTCCAAATAAGCCTGCGCATCGCTCAGGGCAACATCAATTATTTTATTAATTGATTTTCCCTGATAATTTGGCGAGCCGGGAAAAGCCTCGCAATGTACCACACCAATAATTGCCTTAGGACGAGAAAATATTTCTTGAATTGCGCTTGGTTTTCCTGCTGATATAGAGCTCATCTTTATTCACCTTTCAGGGGATTATCTATGCGTGTTTTCGTCGTGGGAAATATAGGCGTTGACGAAACGTATGTAATAAATGAAATACCAGAAAAAGGCGCATCCGTTCACGGCCAGAAAATAAATCAGGATCTGGGCGGAAAAGGTGCCAATCAGGCGGTAATACTTTCCCGGTGCGCGGTTAATACAATATTAATCGCTGCCACGGGCAATGATAATCAGGGCCAGTGGTGCCGGCAGAAAATAGCTCAGGAATCATTAATGCTATATCCTGGTGAATCATTATATTGCCGCACGGACACCTCGCTTATTTTAAATACTGCCGACGGTGACAACTCTATTATTACCACCACCACCGCAGCCGATTCATTATCAATGGCCGATATTCAACAGGCCTTGTCCACGGCACGTCCCGGTGACGTGGTATTGCAGCAGGGTAATTTCTCACTGGAGAAAACCGCTGCCCTGTTCCGCTATGCCCGTGAGCACCAGCTGCTGACCGTTTTTAATCCTTCGCCGGTCAAACCCGCGTTCAGCGAACTCTGGCCGCTGATTGATCTGCTCGTGGTTAACCGGGGCGAAGCCGAATACTTTACGTCAACCTCTGACACCCCGGCCAAAGCCGCGCACTATTTCCAGGCGGCGGGCGTTGCCAGCGTAGTGATTACGCTCGGTGCCGAAGGGGTTTATCTCGCCTCTTCGCAGCAGCAGATTCAGGTCGCCACACCGCGCTGTCATGTGGTAGATACCACCGGCGCCGGGGATACCTTCCTGGCGGTAATGCTCGCCTCCATGCTGCAACGCAATGCCAATGAGCCTGAAAAAATCGATCTGCAACGCGCCGGTCAGGCAGCCGCCATCACTATTGGCCGCTCGGGTACCTTCAGTGCCTTTCCTTCCGCGGCCGAGCTGGAGACACTGCTAAAAAATTAAATATCGGTACCTGAAAGCGGGTTATGAGTTCATAACCCGCTAATTGATAAAAACTATATTGTTATTGCTTAAACATCGGGCGGAACGTATCGACGTTAGCTTTGGTCACAATCGTTGCCGGAACCTGAATGGTTTTATCGACCGTTTTGCCCTCGACTACGATCTTATTCAGCGCCTTCACTGCTTCAACACCCATGTTTTCCGGGTCCTGTTGCAGTACGGCCGTCACGTAACCCTGATCGATACCGCTCACCGCTTTCGCCGTCAGATCCCAGCCAAAGACTTTGATATCTTTCTGGCGCCCCTGGTTCTCAACCGCCGCAATAGCCCCAAGCAGCGCCGGTTCACCCGTGGCGTAAATCGCAGTCATATCGGGGTTACCGGTGATCAGATTTTCAGCGGCGGTTAAGGCGTCGTCCTGAATGTTACGGCCATCGACCACTCCCACCACTTTGATACCAGAGTGGCCCTGTAACGTATCGACAAACCCTTTCTGGCGCTGATTCTGGATCGCTGAATTGAGCGCACCGACGATGCCCAGTTTGGCTTTATCACCCATATGTTCCTTCACGTAACGGGTAAAATAGTTGCCCAGCAACGCGCCACCTTTACTATTATCCACGCCGACCTGTGCTTTATGCGCCCCTTCAGGAAGTACGGCATCGATGGCAATCACGGGTATATTTGCCGCCGCTGCCTCTTTAATCGCTGGCAGAATACCGTTGACGTCAATAGCATCCACCATAATCCCTTTCACGCCCTGCTGAATATAGGTTTCAATCGCATCATTTTGTGAAACCGGATTATCATTGGCATTGAAAATAACCAATTTCGCACCAAATTTTTTCGCCTCTTCCTGTGCTCCCTTATTCATGAGGTTAAAGAACAGTGCCTGCTGATTAATTTGCACCAGCGCATACGTGGGTGCTTCGGCTGAAAATGCTGAATAGCTGAAAAGAGACAAACCTAACGAGGCGATAATAGCGCAGGCGGATTTTTTAAGATTCAACGAATTACAATCTGGAACGGTTCTTTTTTTGCCGGCGTTGATAAACATAATGACATCCTCAATATTTGGTGATGACAATGCAATACGCTGGGCTGAATAAATCACAACGGACTTATTCATCAGCAGAACCTCTGGCACGGTTAGAAAACCCTGGCCTTGAGGGAATGTTGGCGGGAGCACACGTCAGAATGTGTTTTTAGCGAAAAATACCGTTCCAAACGGAGAGTTTTCGGTGAAGCTGTTAATGCGGGTAAACTGTCAAATACAATTAAACGAGGCTCGAAAATTGTCAAGTATAAATTTAATCTGATCCGTGGCATTGTGAGCACCGTAAAGCTAACGAAGCTGACGCTGCCCAAATTTCAGGTAAGCATGAGCCGCTAACGCCGCCATAATTTGAAGGATGAAGAGTAATGGCCAATTTATCAGATGTCGCTAAACGTGCAGGCTTGTCAAAAGCCACCGTGTCGCGGTATCTCAACAAAAGTATCGTCCTGCCACAGCCTACGGTGGCACGCATCGAAGATGCCATCAAAGCACTCGATTACCGCGCCAACAGCCTTGCCCGCAGGCTGAGCATGGGTGGCAGTGAGACTATCGGTCTGGTATTGCCTGACATCGCCAACCCGTTTTTTGCAGAATTGGCGGACGCCGCTGAAGAGACGGCCTCGCAGCATAAATACAGCCTGGTGCTGTGCGTAACGCGCAACAATCTGGAAAAAGAGCGTCAGTTTATCCGCTGGCTGGATACCCGTCAGGTGGATGGTCTGTTGTTCACCACCAACCGCCCTGATAACGGCCAGTTGCGCGAGCAGCTGAAAGGCCAGCGTCACGTGGTACTGCTCGATGAAGATGTGCCGGGCAGTACGGTTCCCAAAGTGTTTTCGGACAACGTCCACGGCGGCGAACTGGCAGCCAGCCAGTTGATCGCCGCGGGGCATCAGCGTATTGCGTTTGTCGGCGGCCCGGATGAGCTGATGAGCGTGCGCGAACGCCATCAGGGTTTCCGGCAGGCACTGCTGAACGCCGGGTTGCCTTACGATCCTGACATGGTGTTGTATGGCGATTACAGCCGCAGCTTTGGCCGCCTGGCGCTGAATACCCTGCTCGAATTACCGCATCCGCCTACCGCGGTCTTTGCCGCCAGTGACTATCTGGCGCTCGGCCTGCTCGATGGCCTGCGCCAGCGCGGTTTATCTGCGCCATCGGCACTTTCACTGGTCGGTTTTGATGACGCGATTTACTCGGATCTCATCACCCCGCGCCTCTCCACCATCCGCCAGTCCGCCCGCGAACTGGGCCGTGCAGCAGTAGAAACGCTGATCAAACTGTTTAACAATGAACCCGATATCCCCCCCGTTGCGCGTATTCCGGTGGAGTGGATTTCCCGTGACTCGGTGGCCGCCCCCGCTAAGCCCCGTTAATGGCCAATGATGGTGCACAAAGCAGGCGCATTTGCGCCTTTTTTGTGCAATCCGGCGCGCAGTAAAATTGTTTGTGCCTTCCGCACTCACGCACAGAAACTGTGATATTGACCTCAAAAAATTAAATTTTCGCTTTTTTGTCACCTAATCATCACATTGATACGTAACATATTTAACATATTCAGTGTTCAATATTTGAACCACGTCACTTTCCTCTCTGCGATTAACTGGCATACATTCTGCTAGATTCACATCGGCGACACAGAGTTCCACACTCAGAATATTATTTGACCATTCCGGGTGCGGGAAAAAACATCGCCGTTATTTTTGCCTTTCGGGTAAACCGGTTTACAAGGAATGATAAACCGGTAAAGGCAGGAAGACGGCGCTGTCAGCAGGAAAAATGTCCATTTTGGCTTCTTTTGAAGCCTAAACCGACGCCCTGCACCCGCCAGCCCCTCACCAGTTGGAGAGCAGTTATGTCCCAAGAGATGTCCAGAAATCTGTCTGGTTCACCCCGGGTGGAAATGGTAAATATCACCAAAACCTACGGCTCGATCCGCTCACTGCGCGGTGTCAATCTGAGCCTGGCTCCCGGCGAAGTGCTGGGTCTGGTCGGTGACAACGGTGCAGGGAAATCCACCCTGACCAAAATTCTGGCCGGTGCCGTGGTGCCGACCGGTGGAACCTTACGTATCGACGGCGAAGACGTCCATTTTGCCAATCCGTCAGATGCCCGCCGCTGCCATATCGAAATGGTCTATCAGGATCTCTCGCTGTGCGACACGGTCAACGTGGCTGGCAATCTGTTTATGGGCCGCGAACCCCAAACCCGCCTGCTGGGCATTCCCTTTCTCGATGAGAAAAAAATGCACGAACAGGCCCGCGAAATGTTGCAGGGTTTGGGGATTTCGATTCCCGACACCCGCCTGCTGGTACGCAATCTCTCCGGCGGCCAGCGTCAGGCGATTGCCATTGCCCGCGCCGCCGCCTTCGGTCCAAAAGTGTTGATCATGGATGAACCGACCGCCGCACTGGCCGTGGCTGAAGTAGAAGCGGTGCTGGAACTGATCCGCCGCGTCAGCGCCCGTGGTGTCAGCGTCATCCTGATCACTCACCGCCTGCAGGATTTATTCCTGGTGTGCGATCGCATCATGGTGATGTACGAAGGCACCAACGTTGCCGACCGGCAGATTGCCGACACCAGCTTATCTGACATCGTGAATCTGATTGTCGGTGAGAAATTCGAGGCGCACTCCGCGCGCGGTTCTGTTCAACATTAGTCACACCCATGCTGAGTCTCTGCCCGGCGACGGGCGGTGGCGGGTTGATACAGACTCGTACTGATAAGGGTAAGCCCATGAGTATCATAAATATGTCCAGTCCCCGACTTATTAAGCAATCGGTTACGCGCCGCATGTTGCACAACCACTCCGGCGTGGTCAGCATCGCGGTATTCTTTATTTTCTGCTGCGCGGTGTTCTCCTTTGCCACCGATAATTTCCTCAGCGGTGCCAACTGGCTGAATATTTTACGCCAGAGCGCCCCGTTGCTGATTGTGGCCGCGGCCATGACACTGGTGATCACTACCGGCGGCATTGATTTATCCGTCGGTTCAACGCTGGCGCTGGTCGGTGCGCTTTCCGCCATCGCGCTCAATAACTGGGGTCTGCCGTGGCCGGTGGTGCTGATTGGCGGCCTGCTGTTAGGGGGACTGATTGGTGCGATCAACGGCTACTTCATCGCTTACGAGGGCATTCCGGCCTTTATTGTTACGCTGGCAACGCTTGCGGTGATCCGGGGTGTTGCGCTGCTGATCACCCAGGGCTATTCCATTCCTATTCCGGCCGACAGTCCGTTCACGCTGCTCGGCCGCGCCTGGGTTCTCGGTCTGCCGCTACCTGCGATCATTGGCGTACTGGCGCTGTTCTTTGGTCATATTCTGTTGAATCACATGCGCTTTGGCCGCTACGTGACCGCCATCGGTGCTAATGCCGAAGGGGTACGCCGCGCCGGGGTTAACACCAAAACCATCACGCTGCGCGTCTACGTTATCTGCGGCATGTGTGCGGCACTGGCCGGAATGATCATTACCGCACGTCTGGGCAGCGGCTCGTCGAACCAGGGCGAAGGTTTTGAATTGCAGGTGATTGCAGCGGTCGTATTGGGCAGCACCAGTCTGTTTGGCGGATTCGGTACCATCATTGGCACCCTGCTTGGCGCGCTGTCGATTGCCGTGATCCAAAACGGATTGATCCTGTCGCATATGTCACCGTTTTATACCCAAATCGCCACCGGCCTGATTATCCTGCTGGCAATCTGGCTGAACACCCGCATCTTCAATCGGGTCCGAAGTACAAAAGGATAGCGACATGTCATCAGACTCTGTGTTTTCAGGCTCATTGTTCCGCCACGCTGACCCTTTTCCGCTCGGCACACAAAGCGGCTTTGCGATGACCGTGCTCGGGCCGCTGCCGGTGGAAAAACTCGGCGTAACCCTGATGCATGAACATATTCTGCTCGACGCCTCCGGCAAATGGGTGCCTCCCTGCTGTTGCAGCGAGAGGCATATTGCTGAAATGCCGGTCAGGATAGAAAACCTCGGCGAACTGCAGCTTAATCCGCTGATGAGTCGCGACAACTGCCAGCTGTTTGATGTCGATCTTGCCGTGGAAGAGCTGATGAAATACCGCGCACTGGGGGGAGAAACGGTAGTGGATCCGACCAATATCGGCATTGGCCGCGACCCCAAAGCTTTGCAACGAATCTCACGCCTGACAGGTCTGAACATCATCATGGGTACCGGTTTTTATCTTGAGCCGTCGCATCCGGATTACGTGAAAACACATTCGCTGGAAACGCTGACGGATCAGATTATTTATGATGTCGGTGGTTTCAGCGATAAACCCGATGTGGTTGCCGGGCTGATCGGCGAAATTGGAGTGTCGGCGGCGTTTACCCCTAACGAGGAAAAATCCCTGCGCGCAGCGGGACGGGCAAGTGCCAAAACCGGCGTTCCGATGCAGATCCATCTGCCGGGCTGGGAGCGTTACGGTCATAAAGTACTGGATATTTTGGCCGAAGAAGGCACCCGTCTGCAAAACGTGGTGCTGTGCCATATGAACCCGAGCTTCGCGGACAAAAATTATCAGCGGACGCTGGCCGGGCGCGGTGCGTTTCTGGAATATGACATGATCGGCATGCCGTACTTTTATGCCGATGAAAGTGCGCAGTCGCCGTCGGACGAAGACAACGCCCGCGCCATCCGCGGGCTGATCGATGACGGGTTTATCGGGCAGGTGTTGCTGTCGCAGGATGTCTTTCTGAAAACCATGCTGACCAAATTCGGCGGCCACGGTTACGGTTATATCCTCAAACATTTCGTGCCGCGCCTGCGCCGCCACGGCGTGACCGGCGAACAGCTGGAAACGCTGATGATCGGCAACCCGCAGCGCGTGTTTTCCATCAAATCATGATCATTTCGCAGGGGTTTGAGAATGCATGAAGCCGTGATTGCCTTGACCCGCGCCCTGCTGGGTTTCAATACCCTCAATCCGCCGGGTAACGAAGCGGAATGTCTGCGCTGGCTGGCGGCATTCCTGACTGAAAATGGCTTCGACGTTCAGCTGCATCAGTTCGGTGAGAAGCGTTTCAACCTGCTAGCCTCGCTGCCAGGGTCAGCCGCCGGTAAACCGTTGGCCTTTACCGGCCATCTCGACACCGTACCGCTCGGCAATGCGCCGTGGCAACAGGACGCCTTCGCCGGTGAAATTGCTGATGGCAAAATTTACGGACGTGGCAGTAGCGATATGAAAGCGGCCATTGCGGCCTTTATTGTCGCCTGTATAAACAGTGCAGAGGTCATTGTGGGGGGAAGTGGCGTGGTACTTCTCCTGACAGGGGGGGAAGAAACCGGTTGCGACGGCGCGCGGGCGATGATTAACGATCCCTTCATGACCTTACCGCGGCCCGGCGCGCTGATCGTTGGCGAACCGACGGCCAATTATCCGATCATCGGCCATAAAGGTGCGCTCTGGTTGCGCTGCGAAACACAGGGCAAAACCGCACACGGCGCAATGCCAGAACTGGGGATTAATGCCATTTATCTGGCGGCGGATGCTATTGGCAAAATCCGTCACTTTGACCCCGGCCCGCCACATCCGCTGATGAAAAAACCCACCCTAAACGTCGGCACTATCCGCGGCGGGCTGAACATCAATTCGGTGCCGGACCGCGCCAGTTTTGACGTAGACATGCGAACCGACCCGACGCTGGCGCATCATGCCCTGACCGAAAGATTACAGCAGCACTTAAGTGACGCCGTCACTATTTCAACATTGGTTGACCTGCCTGCGGTGCTCACCGAGCGCCGACATCCGTGGATCCAAAGCGTCTTCGCACTTTGCGAACCGCTTCACACCGCCCCTCTCGAGGCCCGGATTGTGCCCTATTTTACCGACGCTGCCCTGCTGATTCATGCGCTCGGCGCACCGCCCTGCATCATCCTCGGTCCGGGAGAACCGACCATGGCGCATCAGACAGACGAATATTGCGTGGTGGAGCGCTTATATGAAAGTGTGGAATTATATCAGCGGATCATCGAAGACTACTGTCTTTTTGGGCTGGCTGCCCAAACCCGCTTTTAAAGCGGCCACCGGGGTGTGTTATCCCTCCAACTCCCACAGCTTGTGCCGTATTAACTGCTTCAGCTTCAGCGCCGCCTGAGATGACGGCTGGTCGCGGCGGCTGAGCAAAATCACCTCGAACGGCAAGGCCTCCACCACGGGCAGGATTTTAAGCTGATTGATGTAACGTAACGCAGTGAAGGTATCCACTACGCCGACGCCGCCACCGGCGAGCACCAGATCGGCGATCACGGAATAGGTTTTAATCTGCAGCGCAGAACGCGGGGTCAGCCCGTTTTCGCGCAAAACCCGGCTGAGTACCTGACCTAGCGGGTCCTGCTGTTGCAGCATCAGCAGATCGTTATCACATAACCAGCCTAAAGAAACCGGACCTTCCTGCGGGCTGTCAGGCGGCAGCAGTGCCACCATATTGGCCTGATAAATCGACTCGGAAACCAGCTCAGATGAAACCTGTTCCCCGAAAGCCAGCGCGAAATCCATCTTATAGTGCAGCAGATCCTGGCTTAGGGTATTGAAGTGCCCGGTAACCAGTTCGATACTGCCACCGGGGATTTGGCGGCGGAAATCCACCAGCACCGGTGCCATTACGCTGTGACCCAGTGCATGCGCAGAACCGATCCGCACGTGCTGACCTTCGCCCTGCCGCAGCTGTTCGGCCAGCACGCCGATGGCCTGAATATGGCTGAACAGCGCCTCGACTTCCGGCAGCAATCTGCGCCCTTCCGGTGTGACGATCAGGCCCTGCGGGCTGCGGTCAAACAGCGCAAAGCCCAGCTGTTGTTCAGCGTGATTCAGTACACGGCTGACATTCGGCTGCGATACGTTGAGCAACCGTGCGGCACCGCTGACGCTGCCCGCCTGTAACACGGCCTGAAACACTTCAATATGGCGTAAACGCATGCGCTGCCTGCCCTTCACAAAATCCGATGTCAGCCAGTATACCCAAGATCATTCACGCGGCTATTTTTGCGTAGAGGCCAGATAAGAGAATGCGCTGAGCAGACTAATAACAGAGGCGACACTGGCGCTGGTGTAGCTGACGGTCACGGCGTCGAGACGTTCGACGCCCGGTATCAGCATAAAGATATCGGCCAGCACCGGTTTCGCCACCATCAATTCAAGCCGGTAGGGCGCAGAGAAACGATTAGTAATTCCCGGTACGCCCTTACTGACGGCAAGAGAAGCCTGTTTACGGATTTGCGCGCGGGCGATCGCCGGGCTGTCTGATTCGGCGGCATTCGCGGAGATCGCACGTTTCACGCAGACGTATTGTGAATAGGGGTAATGCTGATTGATCCAGCGCTCCAGCTGGTCATCGCCGGTCACCAGCCATAACGGGACATTGAATTCCGCAGCAGCAGCGGCATACAGATCGCTTTCACCCACCACCTGCCCGTTAAGTTTGACGCGGTAAAATGCCCGGCCATTGATGGTATGCGCCAGCACACCCGCCTCGCCCGCCGCGGTGTGAAAACCCACCAGCATCAGGCCGTCATACTGCTGCTGTGCAATGCCTTCAATCATTGACAGCGCACGGGGTTTGCCCTGCACCAGGCGCGCGCGCGGATCGATATTTTCTGCGCGCAGATTTTGCATCATGGCATGGCTATCCGCCACCGTGACCGTCGTCGCGCCACCGGCGAATGCACCGTCAATCGCGGCGTTCACTTCCTGCTCCATTAATGCACGGGCAACATCATAATCGGCATGACCGGGGGTGCATTGTTCCGGGCGCATCACGCCCGCTACGCCTTCGATATCGGCAGAGATAAAAATTTTCATAAGGTTTTCTCGTTATAGTGATCCAATACATCCCGCAGGGAAACGCGATGATGACCGCGAAAACCTGTAACTGATTCAGCGCACAACATAGCATCAAGCACCGCGTGTTCTGTGGCGTCGGCCGCCATCGCCAGTAGCGGTTCGAGCTTATCATCAGATGGCGTGACACCGTCACGCATGGTTGAAAATGCCAGCGCGATATCGCCAGATCCGTGCCCCCAATAACTGCCAAGCCGACCCAAACCGGCACCAGCCCGCTTGGCGATACGCGTGAGCTGGCGGCTGTCGAGATAACGGTCGCAGGCCATAATAATAATCACCGATCCTGCGTCAACCTGCGGCGCCAGCTGCGGTAACCGTTCCTGCACCGCCGCGCCCACCCGCACGCCATCGAGCGTCAGCTCAGACAGCGTACCAAAGTTCGCCAGCACCAGAACGCCAATCGTGGCGTTGAGACTTTCGCAACAGCGCGACGCGGTGCCAATCCCCCCCTTCAGCCCGAAACAACTCATACCCCGTCCGGCACCCACACTGCCACGGGCAAAATCATGGCGTGCGGCATCCAGCGCCGCCAGTGCGTCATTTTCCGTGACAGCCAGCGCCTGAATGTCGTTGAGATACGCGTCATTGCACTCGAGGATCACCGGATTGATGGTCGCGTCAGGGCGACCAATCTGCGGGAACTGCTGACAGCTACGCCGTACGAGCGCGTTAAATAGCGTCCCGACGGCGAAAGTATTGCTCAGCAAAACGGGCGTTTGCAGCTCGCCAAGTTCCATCACCTGAATCAGGCCGATGGGTTTGGCAAAGCCATTGAGCACCGAAACACCGCAGGGCAGCGGTGCGCTATAAAGGTTATCGCCCGGCGGGACAATGGCCGTGACGCCCGTTTGAATATCGCCAGCGGCCAGCGTGCTGTGACCGACGGTGACGCCGGCAACATCGCTCAGGCTGTTGGTGGGGCCACAAGCGAAACGCGGGTGAAAAATCTGCCGTTCGCCAGCCCAGCGCGTCAGCAGCGCCTGCATTCCGGATGCCGGGAAATTATCTGATTTCGTTTTCATATCTTCAGTTTAGAAGCCCGGAGGCCAATGCGCAGGGTAAATATAATGGTCATTACAGCCAGATTTCACCCTGGTGATAGCGCAGTGCCGGTTCGGCATCCTGTGCCAGCCAGATAGGCCCGTCGAGATCGACACGTTCTGCCTGAACGGCAACCGGCAAGGCGGCTTCCATCGCAATCGAGGAACCGAGCATACAACCGACCATCACCCGCAGGCCGAGCGCTTTGGCCTCAGCGCTCATCGCCAGCGCTTCGGTCAGCCCGCCGCATTTATCCAGCTTGATGTTGATCATCTCGTAACGATCGCGCAGCCCCGCAATGTCCCCGCGCTGATGGCAACTTTCGTCGGCGCAGACCGGGATCGGATGCAGACAGCGCACAAGGTCGTGGTCATTACCGGCAGGCAGCGGTTGCTCGATCATCGCGATATTATATTCATGCAGGGCATTGAACAGGCTCTCCAGATCCAGTCCGAGCCAGGACTCGTTGGCATCCACCACCAGCGCAGCGTGCGGCGCGGCGGTGCGGATTGCCGCCACCTTCTCAACAATCTGTTCACGGTTGAGTTTTATTTTCAGCAACCTGGCGCCACCTTCGACGGCCAATTTCGCCGCCGCCGCCATGTTTTCCAGTGTATCCAGACTCAACGTTTCGGCGGTGATCACCGTTTTTGGCGGGGTATTATTGAGCAGCTGCCAGACGGTTTTACCCTGCCGCGCGGCGTCAAGTTTCCACAGCGCGCAGTCGAGGGCGTTGCGCGCCGAACCCTGCGGCAGCCGGTGTTGCAGCGCCTCGCGGCTCAGCCCCTGTTCGATCTGTGGCTGAACCTGTACCAACTGCTCGGTCACACTTTCGGCAGACTCCTGATAATGCGGCGTGGGCGTGCATTCGCCGGTCCCGCTGAACTCTCCGTCGGTCAAATGAACGCGAACCACGGTGACCGCCGTGCGGGCGCTGCGTGAAATCACAAACGGACGGGCCAGCTTCAGCTCCAGCGTTTCAAAGGTCATGGTGATCATCAGCCGTTGTCCTTAACCCACTGCGCCATCTCTTTGATCCCGAAACGCACCGGATCGGTGGCGGGAACGCCAAATTCTGCCGTAATAGCCGCCAGTGCGCTCAGGGCTGCTTCTTCGCTGACGCCGGAAGTATTAAGAGAGAAACCGGCCAGTCTGACATCCGGACTGGTCAGGCGGGCGGCGGCGAGATTGGTGTCCACACACTGGCGCAGGGTTGGCATCGGCTGATGTGGCAAGTGACGCATATGCGGACGGCCAAGTTCGTGGCACATCACCAGCAGATGGGCCTGTGCACCATGAATTAATCCCATGCTGACACCGGCGAACGACGGGTGATAAAGCGATCCCTGCCCTTCGATAATGTCCCAATGGTGGTCATCATTGGCCGGAGAAAGCGCTTCGACGGCACCAGAGATAAAGTCGGCGATCACCGCATCGATCGCGATACCCGCCCCCGCCACCAGCACGCCGGTCTGCCCGGTTGCGCGAAACTCGGCGTTAATATCCAGCTCACGCATTGCCGCTTCCAGCGCCAGTGAGGTGTACATTTTGCCGACCGAGCAGTCAGTGCCCACCGTCAGCAGGCGTTTGCCACTGCGCTTAATGCCGGTGCCGGTGTCCAGTGCCGGGCGCATATGGCGTACGTCGAACAGTTCAACCTGATGTGCTTTCGCCATTTCGACCAGTTCGGGAATGTCATTCAGCCCTTGATGCAAACCGTTGGCCACGTTCATTCCCGCACGGATCGCGGTTTTGATGGAGTCCAGCCAGTGCGCAGGCAGTTTACCGCCAGAGTTGGCGGTGCCGAGCACCATGGTTTTCGCTCCGCGCGCTTTGGCGGTCGCGATATCCATCTCTTCAAGACCCAGCGAAACCGAGTCCGTCGCCAGACGGATCTGGCCGACGCACGAATCGGGCCGCCAGACGTGAATACCGCGCGCCGTTTTCGCCGCCAGCGGATCTATCACATCACCGAGGAACAGCAGATACGGCATAGGAATATGTTGCATGTCAGTTTCTCTCCAAAAAGTCAGGGAACAGATCCGGTTTATGTCACCGGTGAGACTGACTATTTCATGCGGGGGTCACGCTGACGAATACTTGTTTAGTCTGAGGGTATACCTTGAGGTTATAGGGAGATAAATCATTGAGCAAAAACGTTATTCCAGATATGGCGCGGGGTTATGGACGTCAAATCCCAGGCATAAAAAAAGGCAGAGCCAATGAACTCTGCCTTTGTAATTACCATTTTCAGACACAGAAACGGGTAATAACTCTTGTTTTCAACTTAGAAACGATAAGTCAGGGCGACGGTCATGATGTCGTCGGTATTCAGGCCCAGTGCGTTATCATCGCTCAGCTGGTTGATCAGGTAGTCAGCATAAACGTACATGTTTTTGTTGAAGTAGTAAGTTGCGCCCACTTCGAAGTATTTAACGATGTCAGCGTCGCCGATGCCATTTTCGATATCGTGTGCTTTAGACTGCACGTAACCTACAGAAGGACGCAGGCCGTTTTCGAACTGGTACTGAGCAACGAACTCAATACCTTTGGTTTTGTTAGCAAAACCACTTGCTGCCGGCGCTCCACCTGTTGCAGGAACAGAGATTGGCTGCGAGTTGCGGGTTTCATTGTACATGGCTGCCAGGTATACCTGGTTAGCGTCGTATTTCAGGCCAGTTGCCCATGCAGACGCTTTGTCGCCTTTGCCGTAAGCGGCATTGGACTGGCCATTGGTACGGTCAGAAGAAGAACCCGCCAATGCTGCGCCGATACCTGAACCTGCGATGTTTTCATAATCCAGTGACGCGCCGTAGCCGTCGCCGTTCGCTTTAGAATCAGCACGACCAGCGTCGCCTTCGTTTTTACCCTGATATTGCAGAGCAAAGTTCAGACCTTCAACCAGACCGAAGAAGTCCTGATTACGGTAAGTTGCCAGACCATTTGAACGGCCAACCATGAAGTTATCACTGTTACCGGTATCGCCGCCGTACTCAGGCATCATATCGGTGAATGCGATAGCGTCATAAACAACGCCGTAGTTACGGCCGTAGTCGAATGAACCGAGATCTTTCACTTTCAGACCCGCGAAGCCCAGACGTGTCTTGGTGCCTTCGGTACCTGATGCTTCAGCGTGGTTAGCCTGAACGTTGTATTCCCACTGGCCGTAACCGGTCAGTTGGTCGTTAATTTGAGTTTCGCCTTTAAAACCGAAACGCACGTAAGTTTTGTCACCATCAGAACCGGTGTCATCACTGAACTGGTGTTTGCCATTCACACGACCGTACAGGTCTAATTTATTGCCGTCTTTGTTATAAACTTCGGCTGCGTTTGCCGCTGAGGATGCAACAATTAAAGAGACCACTACGGCCAGCACACTGCGCTTCATCATTATTTAAGATTCCTTGATTTTTTTATAAAGGATTTCTCATGCCCGCTTTTAAATATCGGGCTGTGAGTTTTCAAATGTTTTAAAATGATTCTGTCTGTAAATCGATTTGAACCTTAGCACTAAGCACAAAAAGTTAAAATGGAAAAGTTCGGACGATTTGGTTAATTTGACGTAAAGACTTGTAACTAGATATTACAAAATCAGCGTTGTAACTCACTGATTATATGCGTTTTTCGCATAATGAATCGCACCATGTCGGTGCATTGCATCATATTGGTGCATTTCAGGTTTCAGTTTGTATCTAAGTTGTTACGAAGATCACTTTTCTGTCTGGATTTAGCACCATTAACAATCGTTAAGAAAATGACATTAGGAATAGTGTTAATGCCTTTAAATAGTGCATAGCGTGGTAAGTAATTTAAATAGATTTTGCTTATACAAAAAACAGGAAAAGCCAAATAGTCATTTCTGGACTACCCCATTTTTTACTGTTTTTCTTTACTCAGAATTAATAAGTCAAATTATGCACAATCATTCAGGCAATATAATTACCCTTGTAATTGAATTGAACGAACAGGCATATCTAATATATGACCGTTTTGGTTGTTTTTTATTCCAGAGAGAAATGTTGAATTTTCCCCTCACCGTGAAAGTAAGGGGAAAGGTCTGAGAGAAGAGAGTTATGAAGGCCAAAGAAGAACGAACGATTACCTGAATTGTGCTGCATGCAGCTGCGCATAGCGTCCCTGAAGCGCCAACAGGGCATCATGAGTGCCCTGCTCAATAATACCGTCCCTGTCGACTACGATAATCCGGTCAGCGTTCTGAATCGTCGCCAGACGGTGAGCAATCACCAGCGTGGTGCGCCCCTGAGATAATTCGGCCAGGGATTGCTGAATCGCCTGTTCGGTGGCCGTATCCAGCGCAGAAGTCGCTTCATCGAGGATCAGGATTGGCGGATTCTTTAGGAAAATACGCGCAATCGACAGGCGCTGCTTCTGCCCGCCGGAGAGTTTCACGCCCCGCTCGCCAATGACCGTGTCCATTCCCATTGGCAATGCATCAATGACTTCATCCAGCCGTGCCTGACGGGCGGCCTCGCGGATCTCCGCTTCAGTCGCATCCAGCTTCCCGTAGGCGATGTTCTCACGGATGCTGCCGCCGAACAGGAACACGTCCTGCTGCACAATGCCGATATTATTGCGCAGCGAGGCCTGCGTCATGTCGCGGATATCCATCCCGTCGATAGTAATAGAACCGCTGTCGAGTTCGTAAAAGCGCGGCAGCAGCGAACACAAGGTGGTTTTACCTGCACCCGACGGTCCGACAAACGCCAGCGTCTCGCCCGCTTTGATTTCAAGATTGATGCCATTGAGAATTTTGCTGGCTGGCGTATAGCCGAACACCACGTCGCGATAACAGATATCACCACGCAGATGCTCGACAGTCTGCGCATCTGGACGATCAACGATGTCAGGTGCGGTATCAATCAGTTGAGTGAAGCGTTTAAAGCCGGCGATGCCTTTCGGATAACTTTCCAGTACCGAGGTGATTTTCGCCACCGGACGGAAGAACACTTCCACCAGCAACAGGAAGCCGACAAAACCGCCGTAGCTCAGCTGACCATTCACCACATACCAGGTTCCGGCGATCATGACGATAATCTGGATCAGGCGCGTACTCAGGTAGCTCAGCGTCAGGCTGGCAGTCATGATGCGGTAGGCTTTAAGCTTGGTAGTGCGGTAGTTTTCATTATCCGAGGCGAAGAGTTTTTTCTCATGCGCTTCGTTGGCAAAGGCTTTCACCACGCGGATGCCGCCAATGCTCTCTTCGATACGTGCGTTGAAATTCCCCACCTGACCAAACAGACGCCGCCAGGTTTCAGTCATCTGCGCACCGTAGCGGCTGACCAGAAATGTCATGAACGGCACAATAATGATCGTCATCAGCGCCAGTGGCAAATGCACGGTCGCCATTAAAATGAACGCGCCGATAAAGGTCATGATCGCAATAAACAGGTCTTCCGGTCCGTGGTGCGCCACTTCCCCCACTTCTTCCAGATCTTTGGTGACGTGAGTAATGATGTGACCGGTTTTAGTATTGTCGTAATAACGGAAAGAGAGTTTCTGTAAATGGCTGAATGCCTGACGGCGCATATCTGTCTCGATACCGACCCCCAGCGCATGTCCCCAGTAGTTGACGATAGCCATCAAACCGGTGTTGAGCATATAGATAAGCAGCAGACCGACGGTCGCCGCCAGAATCAGCACGAAGTCATGGGCTGGTAGCAGTTTATCAATGAAGACTTTGATCGCCATCGGAAAGCCCAGCTCCAGCAACCCGCCCAGGATCGCGCAGCCGAAATCGAGATAGAACAATTTTTTATAGGGGGCGTAATAAGAGAAGAAACGGCGGAGCATCATGCATCCTCAGTGGAATAGCCCAGGCTCGGGCAAGTTCGCTAGTCTAAATGAAAACCGTTATCAACGGGAAGGGGTAACGCTTTGGAAAGCGTTGGAAACTTTCTTTTAACTTCAAATTCAAATTCAAGGTCAAGACCGTGGGCGTCGGCCCACACCGGTAAACCTTGGGCTGCCGCCCAAACTGGCTTTAAGAGGCGCCTATCGCCGCGCCTCTTAAAAATCTCCGGCTCTTTAACTGCGCGCTATCGCTGAATCGGGATGGCCGTGTTTCAGGTATCTCAGTGATAGCCGCAAAATACCGCCGCGTTGCGGTCCCCTCCGTTCGGGTTACAACCCGCGCAAAAGACGCGCGGTTTTCCACCTCTCCTCCGGCGGCAATTTTTGAATGCGGCTCAGGCATTTTCAAAAGACAAGAACGGTTCTGGTTTTGAATGTACACGTGACTGAAGAAAGGCAAAGGCAAAGGCAAAGACAAAGGGTTTTGAATTTAAAAAAGCTTCGGCCGCGTTCAAAACGACGTCGAGTGAGAGGCGCAAAACCGGGTGGGGTTTTACGCGGGTTGAAGCCCGAAATGAGAGCACCGCGCAGCGGCGGAGTTTGCGGCTATAACGGAAGTCCCTGAAACACGGCCATTGTGACCAGCGCAGCTGCGAAAGCCCCATGAAAGAGCCCGGGAGTCCAGAGGGCGGCGGCGACTGGCCGCCTTCTGGGCGGGTGTGGGCTGCAGGCCCACGATTTTGACGTTGAATTTAAAAAGCCGGTTTGGGTGGCAATCCAAGGTCTTGACCTTGAATTCGAATTTGAAATTAAAAAACCTACTCTTTAGCTTTCCGCTTAATCACTACCCAGCTAATCAACCCGAGGATCGCTCCAAATACGATAAACCAGATCCCCAGTGCAAACTGCGGTGGCATTTCGCCAAGCGATGGGTCGCTGTTGCCAACGATCAGGCCGTGGACCACCGCGACGATGCCAATGACGATAAGTATCAGACTGTTGCGCAGTAAACGGCGCGGCAAGGAGAAGGGTTTTCTTTCAATGGCCATGGGGCATCCTTGAGATCAAATTTGGAAAAAACAGAAGGGCGCATCATAGCGCCCTTCTGTTTCTTGTCAAAATGCCGTGTGCAGCAACCGTCAGCGACGGTTGCGCACCAGCTGGTAACGGCGGGTGAGATACTCGACCGGCGCGCTCCAGATATGCACCAAACGGCAGAACGGAAACAGCAGGAACAATGTCATGCCGAGCACCAGATGCACGCGGAAGATAAAGGCTACGCCATCAAGATGCGCTGCTGCGCCGCCGTGGAATGTCACTACGGATTGTGCCCAGCCGACCAGTTTCATCATTTCGCTGCCGTCCATATGCTGAGCGGAAAACGGTATGGTACTGAGCCCCAGCGCACACTGAATCACCAGAAGTGCGATGATCATAATGTCGCCGAAACTTGAACTGGCGCGGACACGGTCGTTGCTCAGACGACGCCACAAAAGCATGCCCCCACCAATCAGTGTCAGCACGCCACAGGCACCGCCTGCCCACATCGCCATTTGCTGTTTCACCGGCACCGGGAGGAAAGATTCATACATCCAGTGCGGCGTCAGCATTCCAAAGGCATGACCGGCAATAATGCCCAGAATACCGACGTGGAACAGTGGCGACGCGATGCGCAGGATCTTTTTCTCCATAATCTGGCTCGAACCGGCACGCCAGCTGTACTGGCCATAGTCATAACGCAGCCAGCTGCCGACCAGAAACACCGTGCCGCACAGGTACGGATAGATATTGAAAAAGAAGTTGTTGAGGAAGTCAGTCATTTGCGTGGTTCCCCCGCAGGTGTGTCATCAAGGTTCAGGTACTGTGGCGCAACCGCACCGGCGAAACGTTTCTGGTGCGCGGCTTCATCACCGCTCGCACAGCTCTGCTCACCGAGGAACTTAATTTGTTCCTCTTCCCATACCGCATCCAGCGCAGCCGGTGTGTCATCACGCGCTTCCTGTTTAATACTGTCGCGCACGGTTTGCGTGGCAATATCCGCGCCTGACAGCGCCAGCAGCAGGTCAAACAGTTTCGCGTAATGGCTGTTGCGCTCCTGCAAACGGGCGCTGAGCAACGCCAGAATCGGCGCGATATCACGCAGTCCGTCGCGCGCCTGCGGCTCGTCACCGGTGGTCAGATATTCCAGATAGAGCGGCAGATAATCCGGCAGTTCGCGGCTGTCGATTTCCAGCCCGGCTTCGCGATATTGCCCCATCAGGTCAACCATCGCCTGACCACGGTCCCGTGATTCGCCATGTACATGCTCAAACAGCAGCAACGACGTGGCGCGGCCGCGGTCAAACAGACCGGTGTACGCAGACTGCGCATCCAGTAGATCTTGCTGGCAGAAATCATCGATGTAGAGCGCCAGATCCTGGCGCTGCTGTGTACTCAGTTCTGGTGACTCATTCACCGCGTCAAGCAATTCCAGACGGTGTTCCCACACGTCGGCAGACGGGTAATCGAGCAGTAAACCGATAAGTCGTAAGCTGTTCATTAGCCTTTCCTTTCAGTTTTGGCACCAATGTCAATGGCATCAATGCGCTTGCTGTTGAACAGGTTGAATTTGGTGTCGCTGCCGTGGCAACCGTCGCCGAAGCTGAAACCACAACCTTTGGCTTCCGGGAACGCTTCCCGCGCCTGTTCACGGTGGCTGGAAGGCACCACAAAACGGTCTTCGTAGTTGGCAATCGCCAGATAGCGGTACATCTCCTGCGCCTGCGCTTCGCTCAAACCCACCTGCTCCAGCGCGCTGGTGTCCACCACGCCGTCTACCGATTCGGCACGTTTGAAGTGACGCATCGCCAGCATACGTTTCAGGGCCAGCAACACGGGCTCCGGGTCACCCGCAGTCAGCAGATTCGCCAGATATTGCACCGGAATACGCAGGCTTTCGACGTCAGGCAGAACGCCGGTGTGCGGCAATGCGCCCGCGTCAGCGGCAGACTGAATCGGAGACAGCGGCGGCACGTACCAGACCATCGGCAGCGTGCGGTATTCCGGATGCAGCGGCAGCGCCAGCTTCCATTCAATTGCCATTTTGTACACCGGAGACTGACGGGCAGCGTCCATCACAGACAGGGGGATCCCGTCAATTTCCGCCTGAGCAATCACTTCCGGGTCATTCGGATTAAGGAAGATGCTCATCTGGCTTTCGTACAAGTCTTTCTCGTTTTCTACTGAAGCCGCCTGTTCGATACGGTCTGCGTCATACAGCACCACGCCGAGGTAGCGGATACGGCCTACGCAGGTTTCAGAGCAGACAGTCGGCTGACCGGCTTCGATGCGCGGGTAACAGAAGATGCATTTTTCTGATTTGCCGCTTTTCCAGTTGAAGTAGATTTTTTTGTACGGGCAGCCGGTCAGGCACATGCGCCAGCCGCGGCATTTATCCTGATCAATCAGCACGATGCCGTCTTCGCCGCGTTTATAAATCGCGCCACTCGGACAGGTCGCTACGCAGGCCGGGTTCAGGCAGTGTTCGCACAGACGTGGCAGGTAGGCCATGAAAGTATTTTCGAATTCGCCGTACATCTCTTTTTGCATATTGGCAAAGTTCTGGTCAGCGGAACGCTTGCTGAATTCCGTACCCAGATCGTCTTCCCAGTTCGGGCCGCCGACGATTTTGTTCATACGTTTGCCGGTCAGCAGCGAGCGTGGACGGGCTACGGGCTGATGTTTGCCCTCTTTCGCGGTGTGCAGATGCTGGTAGTCAAAATCAAACGGCTCGTAATAATCGTCGATTTCCGGCATATGCGGGTTGGCGAAGATTTTATGCAGCAGGTTGGCTTTGTTGCCCATACGCGGCTGTAGTTTGCCGTTGATTTTGCGTATCCAGCCGCCCTTCCATTTTTCCTGATTTTCCCAGTCGGTCGGATAGCCCAGACCCGGTTTGGTTTCCACGTTGTTAAACCACGCGTACTCCATCCCTTCGCGGCTGGTCCAGACGTTTTTACAGGTCACGGAACAGGTGTGGCAGCCAATGCATTTGTCGAGATTCAGCACCATGCCGACTTGTGAACGAATTTTCATTTGGCTTTCTCCTGTACTTTTTTAGGGAGGACTGCGGCCTGCACGTAGTCGTTGCCTTCGTCGTCTAACCAGTCGATTCGGTTCATTTTGCGCACAATGACAAATTCATCGCGGTTCGAACCCACGGTGCCGTAGTAATTGAAGCCGTAAGAGAGCTGCGCATAACCGCCGATCATGTGGGTCGGTTTCGGGCAGACGCGGGTCACGGAGTTGTGAATACCGCCGCGCTGCTGGCTAATTTCAGAACCTGGGATGTTCACGATTCGTTCCTGCGCGTGATACATCATGGTCATCCCCGCCGGTACGCGCTGGCTGACCACCGCACGGGCGCTCAGTGAACCGTTGGCGTTGAAAGCTTCGATCCAGTCGTTGTCTTCGATCCCCAGACGCGTCGCATCCTCTTCACTCAGCCAGACGATCGGACCACCGCGACCTAAGGTCAGCATCAGCAGGTTGTCGCTGTAAGTGGAGTGAATACCCCATTTCTGGTGCGGCGTCAGGAAGTTCAGCGCCATCTCAGGATTGCCGTTCGGTTTCGCGTTGAGCAGCGGCTGCGCCGCGCGGGTGTCGATTGGCGGACGATAAACCAGCAGGCTTTCACCGAAGGCGCGCATCCATGCATGGTCCTGATAAATCTGCTGACGGCCTGACAGCGTGCGCCATGGGATCAGCTCATGCACGTTGGTGTAACAGGCGTTATAGGAGACGTGTTCATCTTCCAAACCTGACCATGTCGGGCTGGAGATAATTTTACGTGGCTGAGCCTGAATATCGCGGAAGCGGATTTTCTCGTCTTCTTTGTTCAGCGCCAGATGTGTATGGTCGCGGCCGGTGTTGGCACTGAGCGCCGCCCATGCTTTCACGGCAACCTGACCATTGGTTTCCGGTGCCAGCGTCAGGATCACTTCGGCGGCGTCGATGGCGCTGTCAATGTTCGGACGCCCTTTTGCCACGCCATCCACCTTGGTGTAGTTGAGTTTTTTCAGCAGCTCGACTTCACTTTCGGTATTCCAGTTAATGCCCTTACCGCCGTTACCCAGCTTGTCCATCAGCGGACCGAGCGAGGTGTAACGCTCGTAGGTATTCGGGTAGTCGCGCTCTACCACCATCAGATGCGGTGCCGTCACGCCCGGAATCAGTTCGCAGTCGCCTTTTTTCCAGTCTTCCACGCCAAACGGCTGAGCCATTTCAGCGGCGGAGTCGTGCTGAATCGGCAACGTCACCAGATCGCTTTCTACGCCTAAATGGCCAACGCAGACGCGGGAAAACTCTTTGGCGATGCCTTTGTAGATTTCCCAGTCGCTTTTTGAATCCCACGCCGGGTCAACGGCGGCGGACAGGGGGTGAATAAACGGATGCATATCCGAAGTATTCATGTCGTCTTTTTCGTACCAGGTCGCGGTTGGCAACACGATGTCAGAGTAAAGACAGGTACTGGACATACGGAAATCAAGCGTCACCACCAGATCCAGTTTGCCTTCGCCACCCTGTGCCTGCCATTCCACTTCTTCCGGCATGATGCCGCCCTGCACGCCGAGATCTTCTCCCTGAATACCGTGCTCGGTACCCAGCAGGTATTTCAGCATGTATTCGTGACCTTTACCGGAGGAGCCCAGCAGGTTGGAACGCCACACAAACAGGTTGCGCGGGAAGTTCTGCGGGTTATCCGGCTGCTCAGCGGCAAAGCGCAGGCTACCGTCTTTCAGGCTGTCGGCCGCGAATTCCTGAGTCGTTTTCCCGGCCTGTTTGGCCATTTCGGCCAGATTCAGCGGGTTAACGTTCAGCTGAGGCGCAGAGGGTAACCAGCCCATGCGTTCGGCACGCACGTTGAAATCAATCATGCTGCCGGTGAACTGGGATTTATCCGCCAGCGGTGACAGCAGTTCCTGCGGCGCAACGGTTTCATAGCGCCATTGGCTGGAGTGGTTATAGAAAAACGAGGTGCTGTTCATCTGGCGCGGCGGACGCTGCCAGTCGAGGCCGAAGGCCAGTGGCTGCCAACCGGTTTACGGGCGCAGTTTTTCCTGGCCGACATAGTGTGCCCAGCCGCCGCCGCTTTGACCGACGCAGCCGCAGAAGATCAGCATATTGATCAGGCCACGGTAGTTCATGTCCATGTGGTACCAGTGGTTCATACCGGCACCAACGATGATCATGGAGCGACCATGGGTTTTGTTGGCGTTATCGGCGAATTCAGTCGCGATACGCACGATGTTTTGTTGTGAAACGCCGGTGATCAGCTCCGCCCATGCCGGGCTGTAGGCTTTCACTTCGTCGAAGGTTTTGGCGCAGTTATCATCATTCAAACCGCGCTCCACGCCGTAGTTGGCAAGAGTCAGGTCATAAACGCTGGCGACCAGTGCGGTGCTGCCGTCGGCCAGTTGCAAGCGTTTCACCGGCAGTTTGTGCAACAGCACTTCTTCCAGCGCGACGCTGTTGAAGTGTTCGCTGACCGCCCCACCAAAGTAGGGGAAACCGACATTAACGACGTCGTCGTGCTTGTCCATCAGGCTCAGCGTCAGGCTGACTTCCTGCTGATCTTTGCCTTCGCGGGCTTCCAGATTCCACTGGCCTTTCTGGCCCCAGCGGTAACCGATAGAGCCCAGCGGAGAGACCAGTTCGCCGGTGGTTTCATCAATAGCGATGGTTTTCCACTGCGGGTTATTTTCCTGACCGAGATTATCCACCAGATCAGAGGCACGCAGCATACGGCCTGCGGCGTAATGGCCCTCTTCACGCTCTTCGAGCATCACCAGCATCGGCATATCGGTGTAACGACGCACGTAGTCGGTGAAATATTGGCTCGGGTTGTCGAGGTGGAAAGACTTGAGGATCACGTGGCCCATTGCCAGCGCCAGCGCGCTGTCAGTGCCCTGCTTCGGCGCTAACCAGTGGTCGCACAATTTGGCGACTTCGGCGTAGTCCGGCGTGATGGCCACGGTTTTGGTGCCTTTGTAACGCACTTCGGTGAAGAAGTGCGCGTCCGGGGTACGGGTCTGCGGAACGTTGGAACCCCAGGCGATAATGTAGGAAGAGTTATACCAGTCGGCGGATTCCGGGACGTCGGTCTGCTCACCCCAGGTCATCGGCGATGCGGGTGGCAGGTCACAGTACCAGTCGTAGAAACTCAGGCAAACGCCGCCAATCAGGGAGAGATAACGTGCACCAGCGGCGTAAGAGACCATCGACATGGCCGGAATTGGCGAGAAGCCAATGATGCGGTCCGGACCAAAGGTTTTGGCAGTGTAGACGTTTGAAGCGGCAATCAGCTCATTCACTTCCTGCCAGCTTGAGCGCACAAAACCACCGCGTCCGCGCGCGGCTTTGTACTGTTTGGCTTTTTCTGGCTGGCTGATAATCGAGCCCCAGGCATCCACCGGATCGCTGTGCTGCAGCCTGGCTTCGCGCCACAGCTGGATCAGTTTTTTGCGCATCAGCGGATATTTCAGGCGGTTGGCGCTGTAGAGATACCAGGAGTAGCTTGCGCCACGCGGGCAGCCGCGTGGTTCATGGTTCGGTAAGTCCGGACGGGTGCGCGGATAGTCAGTTTGCTGGGTTTCCCAGGTGACCAGGCCGTTCTTGACGTAGATTTTCCAGCTACAGGAACCGGTACAGTTAACACCGTGGGTGGAACGCACCACTTTGTCATGCTGCCAGCGGCTGCGATAACCGTCTTCCCAGTCACGATTGGTATTGAGCGTCTGGCCGTGGCCGTCGGCAAAAGGTTCAGCTAACGTTTTAAAATAGCGAAACCGGTCAAGAAACTTGCTCATCCGGGATTCTCCTGTGCAGCCGCCTGAAGCGTGCTGTCGTTATGGTGTAAAGCGGGGAATATCAACATTGCTCTTGGTACTCAACGTAACTGCGAGGGTAATCAGTGCAGGCGCAGGGCTAATTGATTGCGATCAACCCAGCGCCGTTAGGCATTAATTTATACAGCGCCAAATACCCCCAAAGAGGTATGTCGCGGGTGTGAGTTAACTTATTGATTTTTAATATGTATGACGCGGGATATCTCTATCGGAGAGGCTGACTGGATAACGGAGGAAAATTGGAGGTATTGGCAAGATAGCGGCCTGTGTTCACACAGACCACCCTGATTCACAAAAAGTTTTTGGCTTTATTCAGCAATGAGGCTTTGGTGATCACCCCGAGCAAACGGCGGGTTTCGGCATTTTCGAGCACCGGCAGACGCTCCAGCGGTGAGTCACTGAACATCGCCCACGCCTGCTCAAAGCTGGCATCCTGATACAACGTAGTGAACTCCTGCTCGATAAACGCCGCTATCGGGCCGTCGGCACTGAGGCTGCCGTCGATAATACCGCTGGCGAGGACGTTGGTCGGTACCACGCCGAGAAAACGTTCCTGCCGGTCCACCACGTACACGTAGCGCGTGCGCTGTTTCAGCCCTTCACCCACCACTTCGGCCAGAGTGGAATCCACCACCATTTTCGAACAGGGGGTGATCAGTGAAGCCACCGAGCTGTACTCAAACTCATTTTTGGCCGCAAAGCGTGCATTGTGCCGCGTCAGCACCGGATACGTTCCTCCGGTTTTCAGGCGCGATGCGACCACGTAGGAAATCGCGGTCGCCAGCATCAGCGGGAACAACAACGAGCTGTTGAGTGTCATCTCAAAGGCCATCATGATCGACATCAGCGGCGCGTGGCTGGTCGCCGCCAGCAGCGCACTCATCCCGATGGCGGCGTAAAGACCGACCGGCCCGGGATCAAACCCCAGCGACTGTAAAAATGTACAGACCAGCGCCCCGCTCGCCGCACCAATCAGCAGGGATGGCGTGAACAGCCCGCCCACCGCGCCGGAACCTACGGTGATCGCCGTGGCAACAATCTTCAGCAGCAGGACCAACAGCAGCGACGTGTGCAGGTCACCGTCGTTGAGGATCAGGTCAATCACTTCAAAACCGTTGCCCAGCACCAGCGGTGACACCATCGCCACCAGCCCGACCGCCAGACCGCCAAGCCCGAGGCGCAGCGCGGGATGGGATATCGGCTTCATCCACTGACGGACTTTATCGATAGAAGCGATAAACAGCGGCCCGAGCGTGCCGGTTACCACGCCAATCGCCAGCACGGTGATAATCGCGCCCGGAGACGGGCTGAAGGTGGCCGACGAGAAAAGATAGAGCGGTTCGTAATCGGTGATAGAGCGCACGGTCAGCACCGCCACCGAGGCGGAAATAAACAGCGGGATCAGCCGCTGCACGGCGGTGACGCCAAAGGCGATTTCGGCCACAAACAGCGCACCGGCCAGCGGCGCATGGTAAACCGCTGCCAGCCCGCCCGCGGCCGCCATGGCGATCACGTCAGACTGATGCAACCCCTGAAAGCGCGAAAAACGCCCGAGCAGGCTGCCACTCAGCGCTGAAAGTTGCACCATCGCCCCTTCGCGGCCGATAGAGCCACCGCTGGCAATACTGGCGAGTGACGACGCCGCGCGCAGCAGTGTACTGCGCAGCGGAATGCCCGGCAGGCGCTGGTCGATAACATCAAGATAGTCCGGCATTTTGCCGTGTTTACGTTCAACGCTGAGGGCCCACAGCAGAATAAAACCGGCAATGATGCCGCCCGCCGCGGTGATGAGCGGCCACACCAAGCGCGGGTATTCAAGGAAGGCTTTGGTGATGTCCGTTCCATCGATAAACATCAATCCGTTGATACCGGAGATCGCACCGCGAAACGCAATAGTGACCAGCGCGGCGATGATCCCGGCCGGGATGGCAATCAGTAAGTTAATCCAGTCGCCCTTCTGCCAGGCATCAGGCACTTTTAACGTCATAGTTATTCCGTATGGTCAGCGTATCGGCCGGTGACGCAGGGTAGCACTTTCCTGCCCGTTATCGCACCTGCTGAAAACAGGTAACACCGGACTTCTCCTCCCTCTGTGGCTTTCTCAAAACATTCATACAAATGCCTTATATTTGACCAAATAGTCCAAATATTAATCAATAAACCGCTTTACTAAACCGGTTTACTTTGTTATCACCTTGATACGGAAAGTTTGAAAACAATGATGCCCTCACCAGGGAATTCATTCAGGAGAAGAGATCCATGACTAAACGCGTTTTGTTATTGGGTGAAAGCTGGGTCAGTTCCGCCACGCACTATAAAGGCTTCGACCAGTTCGGCAGCGTCACTTTCCATTTAGGCGCTGAGCCGTTGGTGAATGCGCTAAAAGGCAGTGAATTTGAGCTGACCTACATGCCCGCCCACGAGGTGGTAGAGAAAATGCCGTTTGATCTCGAAAGCCTTAAGGCTTATGACGTGATCATTTTGTCGGACATTGGTGCCAACTCCCTGCTACTGCCGCCTGCCGTCTGGCTGCACAGCAAACCGATGCCTAACCGGCTGAAGTTGCTGCGTCAGTGGACCGAAGAAGGCGGCGGTCTGATGATGATTGGTGGTTACTTCTCGTTTCAGGGGATCGACGGCAAAGCGCGCTGGCGCAATACGCCGGTCGAAGAGGTCCTGCCGGTCACCTGTCTGCCGTATGACGACCGTCTCGAAGTGCCGGAAGGTTTCTCTGCTCACATCACCGGCGATAAAAATCACCCGATCCTGCAAGGGATCGACGGTGAATGGCCGCTGCTGCTGGGTGCCAACGAAGTGCTGCTTAAACCCGGCGCGGAAGTGCTCGCTACCCTGCCTGCCAGCGAAGGTGGCCACCCGCTGCTGGTAACCGGCTCCTACGGCAAAGGGCGGTCAGTCGCCTGGACGTCAGACATCGGGCCACACTGGGTTCCCGGCGAGTTTATCGCCTGGCCGGGTTACGACCAGCTGTGGAAAAACTGTCTGCGCTGGCTGACGCGTCTCGACAACGCCTGACCGTCCGTTATCTGCGGGAGAACACCATGACGCAGCCCTATGTGAAAGCCATCAACATCACCAAACGTTTCGGGGCGCTCACCGCCCTGAACGACGTCAATCTCGAGATTTATGCCGGGGAAGTGCTGGCGCTGCTGGGCGATAACGGGGCGGGGAAATCCACCTTCACCAAAGTGCTGGCGGGTGCACATCCGGCCAGCGGCGGTGAGCTGGTAGTGAACGGAAAATCAGTGACGTTTTCATCACCGAAAGACGCCTCCGACTGCGGCATCGCCACCATTTTTCAGGAGCTGGCGCTGTCGGAAAATCTCTCCATTGCCGAGAACGTTTTTCTTGGCCGTGAGCTGAAGCGTTCGGTACTGGGTATTCCGTTTTTGCGCCAGCAGGCGATGCGCTCACGCGTTACCGATCTGCTGCACGAACTCGATGCCCACATTTCGGACGCCGAAGCGCCGGTCGGCAGCCTCTCCGGCGGACAGCGTCAGGCGGTGGCTATCTGCCGCGCCCTGAATCTCAACGCCAGACTGGTGATCATGGATGAACCTACCGCCGCACTGGCGGTTGCAGAAACCCGCAAAGTGCTGGCGCTGACCCGCAAACTGGCGGAGCGCGGCTGCGCGGTGGTGCTCATCAGCCACAACATTGCCGACGTCTTTGAAGTCGCCGATCGCATGGTGGTGTTTCGTCGCGGCAGAAAGATCGCCGAACGCCGCCGTACCGAAACGACACCCGAAGAAATTGTATCGCTCATCACCGGCGCACATCCCGAAGCAAGAGCCTTTGAAGCAGCACGGGTCTGACAAAAAAAACATAATTTTTTGCGACGTTTTCTTTCCAATTCATTAATCACAGGTCCAGGGGTTCATATGTTGAAAAAAATGATCAGCACTATGGTGGCATCCGCACTTCTCAGCGCAATCACGGTCAGCGCTTACGCGCAGGACAATACCGTGAGACCTAAAGTGGCCTTTGTGCCACAGATTATCGGCATCCCTTATTTTCAGGCGATGGAAGACGGCGGCAACCGTGCAGCCAAGGCGTTTGGCGTTGATTTCATCTATTCCGGCCCGGTCGATACCAACCCGATGGACCAGCTACAGATTGTGCAGAATTTGATTGCTCAGGGCGTCAACGCCATTTCAGTCAGCGTGCTGGACGCCTCCAGCATCGCGCCAGTGGTGGCACAGGCCAAAGCCAAAAACGTCAAACTCTTCACCAGCGACAGCGACGCGCCGGACAGTGGCCGTGCGGTGTATGTGGCGCAGGCCACCGACGAAGGGCTCGGCGATACGGTGATTGACGAAATGGTCAAACGCGTCGGTGATCACGCCAAAATCGGGATTGTCTCCGGCGAAGCCACCGCCTCCAACCTCAATGCCTGGATTGGCTTTATGCAGCAAAGGGTGAAAGAGAAATACCCCAACGTCACCCTGCTCAAACCGCAGTTTGCCGGTGGTACCTCCAGCCGTGCCGCGCAGATCTCCGCTGACATGATCGCCTCTAACCCGGACCTGAAAGGCATTATTGCCGTGGCATCAACCACCTGTCCGGGTGTGGCGCAGGCCATCGAAACCGCCGGAAAAATCGGCAAAGTGGTGGGCACAGGTTATTGCAGCCCGAACACCGCGCGTGCCTATTTGAAAAGTGGCTCCTTTGGTTTCTCGGTGTTATGGGACCCTGAAAAACTGGGCTACCTCACCGTCTGGGCCGGTAAGCAGCTGATCGACGGCAAACCGTTCAGCGCTGAAAACAGCGTACCGGGACTGGATCAAACAGTGAAATATGACGCCAAAACCGGCGTACTGCTGCTCGGCGCCCCGGCGGTCTTCACCGCGCAGAACGTCGATCAGTTCCACTTCTGACAGAGGAAGCTCCGTGGCGATTTCATTCTCCTCCACCCTGAAATTTTCAGGGCGTGAACTGACGCTGGCCTGCGTTTGCATTCTGGCGATGGTGATTTTCAGTCTCTCATCGCCCTACTTTGCCACGGCGGATAACCTGACCACGGTGTTGCGTAACAGCACCGAACTGCTGCTGATTGGTCTGGGAATGACGCTGTTGTTAGCCATGGGCGGCGTGGATGTGTCAGTCGGCGTGGTGATGGGACTGGCGGCGCTGGTCATCGGCCAGTTACTGAATGCAGGCGTATCTCCGGGCCTGACCGCCCTGTCCGGCCCGGTCGTGGGCGCGCTGATTGGTGTTATCAGCGCACTGGTGGTGGTGGCCGGGCGTATTCCGGCCATCGTCGGCACGCTCGGCCTGTATGGCGTGTACCGCACCGCCGTATTTGCCCTGCTCGGCGGCCAATGGTTGTCGGGCCTGCCTGACTCGCTGACCCGCATGGTGGCAACGCCGCTGCTGGGTTTGCCGGTCACGGTGTGGGTGATTGCACTGGCCTACGCGTTAGTCTGGATGGCGCTGCGCCGCACGCCTTATGGCCTGCATCTGCTGGCTATAGGTAATTCCGAAGACAAGGCACGGCTCTCCGGTATTGCGGTGACCCGCGTGCGCTTTGCCACCTTTATTATCAGCGGCCTGCTGTGCGGGTTGGCGGCCACTTTTTATGTCGCCACCTACCGCAACGTTGAAATGACCATCGGCAGCCAGTTAGCGCTGGAAGCCATTGCCGCAGTGGTGCTCGGCGGCACCGGCATTATGGGCGGGCACTGTAGCTTGCTCGGTACCGTTCTCGGCGTGTTTTTGCTGCGCATCCTGCAAAACGGCCTGCTGCTGATGGGCGTGCCGTCACTGTGGCAGACAGTGGTCACCGGCGGCTTATTGCTGCTGGTACTGATCGCCGAAGTGCTGACCGGCAGACTGCGCATTCACAGCATCAATGTGCGTAAAAATAATCAATCTAAAAAACAGCAACGTAAAAATCCGCTCAGGGGAGAACCAACAGCATGATTCTGACGGCAGGAACCGCCCGTTTTTATAAAAAAAATGTCGTGCTGACGCTGCTGTGCGGGCTTTGGGTCGCACTGGCGCTGACGCTGCTGATCGCCCAGCCGTCGGTGCTTTCGGGCGCGACACTGACCAGCATCTTGCAGTTCGCTACCCTGCTCGCTCTGGTATCGCTCGGTCAGGCCATGGTGGTGCTGGCCGGTGGCGCGGGCATTGATTTGTCGGTCGGTGGCAATGTGTCACTCTCGGCAATCGTCGGGATGATGGCCTTACAGGCGGGCGTACCTGCACTGTTTCTGCCCTTCATCTGCCTGCTGTGCGGATTTCTTCTTGGCGCGGTGAATGGTCTGCTGATCGCCCGGCTGAAAATCTACCCGTTGATCGTCACCCTCGGCACTTTTTATGTCTATTCCGGTCTGGCGCTGTCACTGACCGGCGGCGCAGCGCAGGCGGGCGTTCCGGCGTGGGCACTGCCGTGGGGGCGCGGCGTACTGGCAGATATTCCTCTGCCATTCCTGACGCTGGTTATCCCGGCCTTTCTTATCACCGCATTACTGCTCTCTTTTACCGCCTGGGGCCGCTGGATTTACGCCATGGGCTTTAACGAACACTCCGCGCGTCTGGTGGGGATCCCGGTCGACCGTGCCCGCATTCTGCTCTATTCGCTGTGCGGGATGCTGGCCGGTGGTGCCGGATTTGTTTCGCTCTCGTGGCTCGGCAGCGGCAGGCCGAATGCGGGGGTCAATCTTGAACTCGAATCCCTGACCGCAGCACTGCTCGGCGGCGTGGCGATTTTTGGTGGCAAAGGTGGCGTGGCAGGCGTGTTTGCTGCGGTTCTGCTGCTGGTCACCCTGAAAACCAGCATGTTGCAGTTTGGCATTAATACCGTTTGGCAGGTGGGCGTGGTCGGGCTGTTGCTGATTGCGGTTCTGCTGGCCGATCGTCTTTCAAAAAACCGGAGCTAAAAATGACTTTTTCTTCTCAGGCGCTGGCGGCGCACATTGAGGCCAATAAGCAGCGTATTGTGCAGACGCTGTGCGATATTTTGTCGTTCCCTTCCATCGTAATGGCAGACCCGACACAGTGCGGGCCCGGCGAGCGTGACTGCCAGCTCTATCTCGAACAGCGCCTGCATCAGTTGGGCATGGAAACGGACCTGTGGGATCCGGACGGTCCGGCGCTGTACGAAAAATACCAAGGCCGTCCCGGCGCCAATAAGGGACGCACCTTCGAAGGCCGCCCGAATCTTGGTGGTACGCTCAAAGGCAGCGGCGGCGGTAAGTCCATTATGCTGACCGGCCATATTGATGTTGTACCGCCCGGCGCACGCGCGCACTGGCGCACCGATCCGTTCGAACCGCAGGTAATTGACGACTTCGTCTACGGCCGGGGCGCAGTGGACATGAAAGGCGGTGTGGCCTGTATGCTGATGGCGGTGGAGTTTCTGAAAGATTTAGGCGTCGAGCTTTCCGGTGACGTCGTTTTCACTACCGTAGTGGATGAAGAGATTGGCGGCATGGGATCGCTTGCGATGGTTGACCGTGGATTCCGCGCCGATGCGGGCATCATGACCGAACCAAGCGCCAACCAGATAGCCCCGATTTGCCACGGTATTTTGTGGGGCAAAATCATCGTCAACGGTGTGGGCGGTCATGCAGAACTGACACCCAACTCCTGGGACAGCACCGGTCCGGTGGACGCCGTCGAGCTGTGTCGTCAGATCATGGATGGCATCGACATTCTTAACCGTCGCTGGCAGTACGATCCGAAGAAAAATCACCCGCTGATGGAGATGCCTAACAAGGTAATGATCACCCAGCTGAAAGTGGGCGAACATCCCTCTTCCACCGCCGGACACGGCGAAATCATCATTGACGTGCAGTACCTGCCCGCAGAGAAAGACGAATTCGGTCTGGGCGGTCATGTGAAGCGAGAGGTCGAAGAGCACATCGCCCGCGTTTGCGAGGCGGACCCTTACCTGCGCGCGCACCCGGCACATATCGAGTGGATCCTTGACGCCGACTGCGCCGAAGTGCCGTCCGACCATCCGTTCGTCACTACCTTTCAGGAGGCAGTGGTCGAAGCCAATTTGTCCCCGGTGTTATCAGGTTTCGGTGCGCACAGCGATATCGGTTTACCGACCGGCATGGGCAATACGCCAACCGTCAATTTCGGCCCCGGCGATCCGGCGCAATCTCATCAGCCGAATGAGCGTGTCTCGGTAGAGGATTTGGTGAATTGCACCAAGGCAATCGCTCTGGCAGTGGAGAAGTGGTGCAGGTAAAAGGGGGAGCCCTTTGACCCCAAGGTCAAGCTCAAGGTCAACGTCAAGGCCGTGGGCTCGCCGCCCACACTGGCCCAAGGGAGGCGTAAACGCACCTCCCTTGGAACCCTGCGTTTTTTTAACTGCGCGCTATCGCTGAATCGGGATGGCCGTGTTCCAGTCACCGCTGTTATAGCCGCAAAATGCCGCCGCGTTGCGGTCCCTTCGCTACGGGTTTCGAGCCATAGGTCTCGAACCGCTTGCTCAGCGCCATTTTTGAATGCGGCCCGGACTTTTTTAAAGACAAAAACAGGTCATATTAATATTTTGATTTTGATTTTGATTTTGATTTTGATTTTGATTTTGATTTTGATTTTAAAGAAGCGTAGGCCGTGTTCAAAATGTCACCGGCAAGTCGGTGGAGAGAAAACGTGTTTACCGTTGGCTCGAACCCGCAGCCGGGAAGCCCGGAGGGCTGACATTTTACGGCGATCACGTAAGTACCTGAAACACGTCCGTCCTAACTTGCGCAGCAACGGAGTGAATAAAACGGGGGATTGGTAAGGGGAGTCGTTTCACTCCCCTTACCCTGGTGTGGGCCAGCGCCCACGACCTTGAATTTGAATTTGAATTTAAAGATTTAAAGATTTAAAGATTTAAAGATTTAAAAGCGGGTTCGGGCAGCAGCCCGGAGAACCTTTATCGAGCCTTCTTGGTCGCAAACCCTTTGCTCAAATTCCGCCAGTAAACTCCCCAGGTGATCACCGCACAAACCACGTAGAACACCAGGAAGACTTTCATCGCGCCTGCCGGTGAACCGGTCATCGCCAGTGACGTCCCAAAGGCTTTTGGAATGAAGAAGCCGCCGATGGCACCAATGGAAGAGATAAAACCCAGCGCCGCAGCGGTGTCTGTTACTGCTTCGCGCTGCGCTGATTCGGCACTGTCACCACGGGCCAGCGCGGAATCGGTGGTCAGTTTGCGGAAGATCACGGCGATCATCTGGTAAGTTGAACCACTTCCCAGACCGGCCGTCAGGAACAGCACCATGAACACACCAAAGAAGGCCGGGAAGTTACCGCCCACGCCACCCTGTGGCAGGGTGAGGAACAGCAGTGCCGCAGCTATCGCCATCACCACGAAATTCCAGAACGTCACGCGAACGCCACCCAGACGGTCAGACAGCATACCGCCAACCGAGCGCGCCAGAGCACCGAAGAACGGGCCGAAGAAGGCGAAGTGCATGATATTCACATCCGGGAACTGAGTTTTAGTCAGCATGGCAAAACCGGCAGAGAAGCCGATGAATGAGCCGAACGCCGCCAGATAAAGCACGCACATGATCCACAGGTGACCGCGTTTGAGAACCGGCAGCTGCTGACGGATTGACGCTTTGGATGACGCCAGATCATTCATACCAAACCAGGCGGCAACGGTACAAATAACCAGGAACGGCACCCAGATCCAGGCGGCGTTTTGCAGCCACATGCTGCTGCCGTCGGCCAGCGTTTGCGGGTCACTGAAGGCGCTGAAAATCCCCAGAGAGATCGCCAGCGGTGCCAGCAACTGCATCACGCTCACGCCCATATTACCCAGCCCGCCGTTAATACCCAGCGCACCGCCCTGTTTGGCTTTCGGATAGAAGAAGCTGATGTTCGCCATACTCGACGCAAAGTTCGCGCCGCCAAAACCACACAGCAGGGAGATGATGAGGAAGGTATTGTAGGAAGTGGAGGTATCCTGCACAGCAAAACCTAACCATGCGCAAGGGATGATCAGGAAAACGGTACTGATTGCTGTCCAGCGGCGTCCGCCGAACAACGGGATCATAAAGGAGTAAGGGACCCGCAGAATAGCGCCTGACACCGAGGGGATTGCCGTCAGCATAAATAGCTGATCGGTCGTGAAGTTGAAGCCGACTTTGTTCAGGTTAACGGAAACCAGACTGAACAGCATCCAGACGCAGAAGCCGAGTAGCAGGGAAGGAACGGAGATCCACAAATTGCGGCTGGCTACTTTAGAACCTGTTTTAGCCCAGAATGCCGGATCTTCCGGTCTCCAGTCCTGAAGCAGCCGTGACTGTTTTTCAGCCGGTGTAGATGAATTATGCGACATTGAAACCTCGGTATGCAGAACATGTTGTTATTAATGCTGCACACACTAGGTAGTGGCCTGTTGTACGATGTTGATGCAAATCAAGCGGATGGCGGGTAAGTTTCCGGTGTAAAAAGAGTGCATGTCCTTTGTGAGTAGTCCACTGCTTGTCAATAAACAGCTATAATTCATACTCTTGATAGCCATTTTTTTCTGTAGCAGCTCAACACATACCCACTGCGGAAATTAGTGAGTACCTCCATAGGGGTATAGGTGATGGCGACCGGATCATAAAAAATATGCCCATACAGACAGGACGTCTTTTATCACAAGGTGTAGCAACAGGAACCCACTCATGATTAAACGTGCCCTCACCCCGCTTTCACTCGTCAGCCAGATTGCCTTATTGATGCTGCTGCTGGGTCTGCTGGGAATTGGCAGCATGAGCGTGGCGGCCTGGATGGCACAAAGTATTCAGGGTAACGCGCACGCCATTAATAAGGCCGGTTCCCTGCGTATGCAAAGTTACCGCTTGCTGGCCTCTGTTCCCCTGACCAAAGAGAGCGATGGCTATTTACGCCAGATGGAGCAGGATCAGGACAGCAAAGATTTACTGCGGGCAGTGCAAAGTGAAAAGCTGCAACCGGAATTCGATGCCCTGCGCCGCTACTGGATGACGACGCTCAAAGGCCAGATCCAGCAGGCGCAACGTCCTGCTCAGGTGGCGTCCAACGTCGCGGTGTATGTCGGCCAACTGGATAAGTTGGTCGCGGCTCTCGAGCACAAAACGGAATATCACCTGGCGCTGATTTCTATGGTGCAGCGCGGCCTGCTGGCGATCACCCTGCTGCTGCTGGCGCTGACCATCTGGTTTTTACGCCGCCGTTTACTCGAACCCTGGCAGCGCCTGCTGGCACAGGCCAATGCGGTCAGCGCCGGAGACTTCAGCCAGCGCTATCAGGTGATGAACACCCCGGCTAATGACGTGAAACAGGCGCCGCGGCCGCATAACGAAATGGATATTCTCGGCCAGTCGCTCAACAGCATGTCGCTGGCGATGGAACAGCTGGTTGACAGCCTGGCGCAGATGGTCGCCAGTAAAACCGCCGATCTGCAACAGAAGAATCAGGTACTGGATTATCTCTACCGCGTCAGCCGCCAGTTACATACCAGTGCGCCGCTGGAACAGCGTCTGGTACCGGTGCTTGAAGAGTTACAAACGCTGACACCCTTGCAGTCCGTACAGTTACGCCTGTACGAGAACAACAGCGCCGAGCTGTTTGATGAGATTGGCAACGCCAGCCCGCAGCAGGCTGGCCGTTCACTTCACATCGCCGATAACCGCGGCCAGCACCACCTGCTGAGTGAAAATATTGAGCCCGACGAAGGCCTGCTGCGTCAGCCTTTAAGCTGGAGCTTGCGGGATGATCGGGAGAATTACGGCGTTTTGCTGGCGCAGCTGCCGCAGGACTGCGTACTCAACGAAGATCAGCAGCAGTTGATCACCACCCTGCTCGAACAGCTGACCAGTTCGCTGATGCTGGCGCGGCAGGCTGAACATCAGCAGCAACTGATGCTAATGGATGAGCGATCTGCCATCGCCCGGGAGCTTCATGACTCACTGGCCCAGTCACTCTCCTGCATGAAGATTCAGATTGCCTGCCTGCAAATGCAGGGCGGTGATCTGAGCGAAGAGAACAGCCTGCTGATTCAGCAGATGCGCGATGAGCTGAACACCGCCTATCGCCAGCTGCGCGAACTGCTGACGACCTTCCGTCTGAAGATGAATGCGCCGGGTTTGCGCGCCGCGCTGCAACATGCGGTGGATGAGTTCTCAGCGCGAATGGGCGTGGAAATTGCCTTCGACTACCAGCTGCCGCCGCGTTCAGTACCGGCAAACCAGGCGATTCATCTGCTGCATATCGCCCGCGAAGCGCTCAATAATGCCTTTAAACATGCCAATGCGAGCGACGTTTCCCTGACACTGATCTGCGAAGAGGGTCAGATACTGATGCAGGTGGCCGACAACGGTCAGGGACTGCCCGAGAACGTGGACCGACAAAATCACTATGGCCTGATCATCATGCAGGATCGTGCCAAAAGTTTGCACGGCGAATGCAGGGTGGCCCGTAAAGCCAGCGGTGGTACCGAAGTCACCGTTCGTTTTCGCCCCGACGCATTGCCCGTTAATCCCCAGGAGCAAGTATGACCGACATGACCCCTTCCACGATCTTACTGATCGATGACCACCCGATGCTGCGCAACGGCGTTAAACAGCTTATCGCGCTGGACACCACGTTGCTGGTGGTGGGCGAAGCCAGTAATGGTGAACAAGGCGTGGAGTTAGCCAAAGAACTGGACCCGGACCTTATCCTGCTTGACCTGAACATGCCCGGCATGAACGGTCTGGATACGCTGGATAAAATGCGCCAGACCTCGCTGTCAGGCCGTATCGTCGTCTTCAGCGTGTCGAATCATGAAGATGATGTGGTGACCGCGCTTAAACGCGGCGCGGACGGTTATCTGCTAAAAGACATGGAACCGGAAGATTTGCTCGCTGCGCTGCACAACGCCGCAGGCGGAAAAATGGTGCTGAGCGAAGCCCTGACGCCGGTCCTCGCCGCCAGTTTGCGCGAAAGCCGCCCAAGCGGTGACCGCGATATTCAGTCCCTCACGCCACGCGAGCGCGATATCATCAAACTCATCGCCGAAGGCTTACCGAATAAGGTCATCGCCCGCCGTCTTAACATCACGGAAAGCACGGTCAAAGTGCATGTGAAACATCTATTGAAAAAGATGAAATTAAAATCACGCGTCGAAGCGGCCGTCTGGGTACTACAAAGCAATGTACTCTAGAGCGGGCGTCGGCCCGAAAGCGCTTTTAAATTCAAGCTCAAAACCTTGGGTTGCTACCCAAACCTGCTTTTAAATCTTTAAATTCAAAACCGTGGGCTCGCCGCCCACACGGGCCCAAAGGAGGTTTAAACGAACCTCCTTTGGAATCCTGCGTTTTTTAACTGCGCGCTATCTCTGAATCGGGATGGCCGTGTTCCAGTTATCTCCGTGATAGCCGCAAAATGTCGCCGCTCAGGCGGTGCCATTTTTGAATGCGGCCAAGGCTTTTCTAAATTCAAAACCATATTGGTTTTCATCTTTTGACCTACATAGCCGCTAAGGCGCAGTCAAAAATGGCACCGGATGAGCCTGTGGCTCGAACCCGAAATACGGGGACGGCGAAGCCGTGACATTTTGCGCCGTGAACGGAAGTGGCTGAAACACGTGCCCTGCCAGCGGCGAAGCTGTCAGTGTTTCATGAAAAAGCGCGGAGTCCAGAGGACCGCGCGACTGCGGGTCTCTGGTCGGTGTGGGCCGACGCCCACGACATTGAAGTTGAATTTGAATTTAAATTTAAAAGCGGGTTTGGGCTGCAGCCCAAGGG
>CAUQMS010000017.1:0-98424 GCA_963519305.1 uncultured Enterobacterales bacterium | reverse complement strand
TCGTCGGGCTCATAACCCGAAGGTCGTCGGTTCAAATCCGGCCCCCGCAACCAACTACAAACAAGCGGTAAAAGCACATCAGACACCTTAACGGGTGTTTTTTTGTTTCCAGGGTCTGCAAAATTGTGTTTCTAAAGGCCAGCCCCCATTTTGGGAACCGGCTCTCGTCTCTTCATTACCCTCTTGCTGACATTCCACCCTGAGCGAAATAGGCCTTAATCCCTGCCAGTATCGACTCGGCCACTTTCTGCTGAAAGTGACTGGTTTTCAGCTTGCGCTCCTCTTCTACATTACTGATGAACGCTGTCTCGACAAGAATAGACGGAATATCCGGTGCTTTCAGCACAGCAAACCCGGCCTGATCCACTTTGTTTTTATGCAGGTGATTTATCTTGCTCATGCGTGACAGTACTTCTTTACCAAATTTGAGACTGTCGTTGATGGTCGCGGTCTGCACCAGATCAAACATCGTGTGGTCGAGATAACGGTCCCCGCTTTTACCGACGCCGCCAATCTGGTCAGATTCATTCTGAGTTTGCGCTAAAAACCGTGCTGCGGAGCTGGTCGCGCCTTTGGTTGAGAGGGCAAACACTGAAGATCCCCGCGCGGCGCGGCTGGTAAAAGCATCCGCATGGATAGAAATAAACAGATCCGCATGCAATTTCCGTGCTTTGGCCACCCGCACTTTCAACGGAATAAACACATCTTCGTTGCGCGTCATATGCACTTTCATATTCGGCTCGCGCTGAATGAGTTTTTGCAATTTACGGGCAATTTGCAACACGATGTCTTTTTCGCGGGTCTTATATTTACCAATCGCGCCCGGATCTTCTCCGCCATGGCCCGGATCAAGCATGATCACCAGCGGTCTTTCGCGCCCGGCCTTACCGTCTTTGGCCGTTTCCGGCGGCAACGTGCGGGCCACATCACCTTTATTGTAATCCTCCAGCAGTGCCAGCAACGGATCATCATCCGTACTCGCCGCCCCTTGCGCCGGATAGAGATCGACCACCAACCGGTTATGAATGCCGGCGACCGGTTTGAGTGTGAACACATGCGGATTAATCGGCTGTTTGAGCTCCATTACCAGACGAACGGTTTTCTGGTCAAACTGCCCCACTCTCGCCTGCTTAATAAAGGGATCATTATGCTGGATCTGCTGTCCTAACCCTTTGAGTACGCTATTAAGATGGACTCCATCGATATCAATCACGACGCGATGAGGGTTTGTGAGAAGGAACTGCTTGTATTTCAATGGCGCGCTGGATTCCAGCGTAAGGCGGGTATAGGAAGAAGCGGGCCACACGCGCACTGCCACGATTTGCGAGCTGGCGGCGAAACCGACCCGGCTGACGCTTAACATCCATGTGGCGGCCGCGCTTTGTAAAAGCCGTCTTCGGCCAAGATTGTGATTTTCGCCAGTCATGCAGTCTCAGAGATAAAATATAAAGGCTCAAAGCAGAGCTCAAAACAGAGTTTATAAAATTGGGAAATGGCCTTTTTCAGGCTCAATCAGAAAATTCTAACCAATCGATCCCTTCATGTCATTCATAAACCGGCGGAGGATTTTTTAGTGCTGTAGAGGAGGGGTTGAAGGAGTGAGAACAAAAACAGAGATTTCTTACTTGCCACACCGACATAAAAGAATAAAAATACAGAAATTACGAATAAAAATTCAAAAGAGGTTTTGCCGTGAAGGAACGTAGTACTGAACTGGTCCAGGGGTTTCGCCACTCCGTTCCCTATATCAATGCGCACCGTGGCAAAACGTTTGTTGTCATGCTGGGCGGTGAAGCCATTGAACATGAGAACTTTACTAATATCGTCAACGATATCGGCCTGCTGCATAGCCTGGGGATTCGCCTGGTCGTGGTTTATGGCGCCCGTCCGCAAATCGATGAAAATCTGGCGGAGCATAATTATGAGCCCCTCTACCATAAAAACACTCGCGTCACCGATGCCCGCACTCTGGAACTGGTGAAGCAAGCTGCCGGTCTGTTGCAGCTTGATATCACTGCCCGCCTGTCGATGAGCCTGAATAATACGCCACTTCAGGGCGCTCACATTAATGTGGTCAGCGGCAACTTTATCATTGCTCAGCCTCTTGGTGTCGATGATGGTATCGATTACTGCCACACCGGCCGAATTCGCCGTATTGATGAAGAAGCCATTCACCGCCAGCTCGACAGCAACGCCATCGTATTGTTGGGCCCGGTTGCGGTATCCGTCACCGGCGAGAGCTTCAACCTCACCTCCGAAGAGGTCGCCACACAGCTGGCGATTAAGCTGAAAGCGGAAAAAATGATCGGCTTCTGCTCGTCGCAGGGCGTGATTGATGAAGACGATAAGATCATCTCTGAACTGTTCCCCAATGATGCTCAGGTGCGTATCGAAACCATGGAAGCCAGTGGTGACTATCAATCCGGTACCGTGCGTTTTCTGCGCGGTGCCGTCAAAGCCTGCCGCAGTGGGGTGCGCCGCAGCCATCTCATCAGCTATCAGGAAGATGGCGCACTGGTTCAGGAGCTGTTTTCCCGTGACGGCATCGGTACACAGATCGTGATGGAGAGCGCCGAGCAGGTACGCCGCGCCACCATTAATGACATCGGTGGCATACTCGAACTGATCCGCCCTCTCGAGCAGCAGGGCATTCTGGTTCGCCGCTCGCGTGAGCAGTTGGAGATGGAGATCGACAAGTTTACAATTATTGAACGAGACAATCTGACCATCGCCTGCGCGGCGCTCTATCCGTTCCCCGAAGAGCGCATTGGTGAAATGGCCTGCGTGGCGGTTCATCCAGATTATCGCAGCTCGTCACGGGGTGAAATGTTGCTAAAACGCGTTGCCAGTCAGGCCAAGCAGATGGGGCTGGATCGCCTGTTCGTGCTGACTACGCGCAGCATTCACTGGTTCCAGGAGCGCGGGTTCAAACCGGCCGAAGTTGACGTTCTGCCGATTCAGAAACAGGAAATGTATAACTATCAGCGCCGTTCCAAAATTCTGCTGACGGAACTCTGAACCGCTAAGTTTCGAACTCTAAACAATAACGGGACGCTTTCATTCACATGATGGCGTCCCGTTTTATTTTGCCCGTCATCCTATTGATGATTATTTCTGACCGCTTAACCTTTGCGCCAGTCCGCTGCGCCGCTGAGTCCGCGTGCGGGTGGCGATGCCGAATACTTTCTCACTGGCATAAAGCGAGAGTTTCGCCTTTGCACGGGTAATGGCGGTGTAAACCAGTTCACGGGTCAGCACAGGTAGGAAATGGTTAGGCAGGACAAACAGCGTGTGCTCGAACTCGGAACCCTGAGATTTATGCACCGTCATGGCATAAGCAGTTTCATGCGCCGGTAAGCGGCTTGGCTGTACCGATTTTACCTCGCCGCCAGGTAGCTGGAACCAGACCCTTAGCTCACCCTCTGCGTCCTGCAAGGCAATACCGATATCACCATTGAACAATCCCAGTGCGCTGTCGTTACGGCTGATCATCACCGGACGCCCCGCGTACCATTTACCCGCCAGCGCCGCTGGCCGGCGAATCAGCCCTTTACGGTTTAGCCGCTGTTCAATGCGCTCATTTAGCCCCTTCACACCAAAAGGCCCTTCCCGCAACGCGCAGAGCACCTGAAAACGCCCAAAGGCCGCCAGAATATGGTCTGCTGGATCCCCCTTCGCCACGGCCTGTAAATAAGGCGTATACCCGCTGATGCAGGCATCGAGCAAAGGCTGAAAATCTTCCGTTTCGTTGAGAGGATACCCCGTCACATCGGGCAAACCGCTTCCAAGAACCTCTGCCGCGGCTGCACTGTTCCCGGCATTCACTGCCGAGGCAAGCAACCCGATACCTGATCCCGCATCGAAGCGATAGCTACGCCGCAAAAGACACAGGCTGTCACGCACACTGGCTGCGCCCGGTGCCTGCGTCGGTTCCAGCGGACACCCCGTAAGATAACTCAGTTGCGTGGCGCGTTCGGGGCTGTAACCCTGTTCAGCAAAACGGCAAATATCGCCCAGCACGGCACCGGCCTCAACGGACGCCAGCTGATCGCGGTCACCAAGAAATATCACCCGCGCCTGCTCTGGCAGTGCTTCAATCAGACGGGCCATCATCGGCAAATCGACCATTGAGGCTTCATCGACCACCAGCACGTCGAGATGCAGCGGGTTGCCGCGATGATAACGCATACGCTGGCTGCCGGGCTGAGCGCCAAGCAGGCGGTGTAGCGTCGAGGCTTCAGCCGGGAAAATCTCACGTTCTGCCGCACTGAGTGGAAGCCGCAGACTGGCCTGCCCGAGCGAATCCGTCAAACGTGCGGCCGCTTTCCCTGTCGGGGCTGCCAGCTGAATACGTAGTTTTTGTTCGGGATAAAGCTGAACCAGCGCCGCAAGCAATTTGGCCACCGTGGTGGTTTTTCCCGTGCCAGGTCCTCCTGAAATCACGGAGATACGACGGGTGGCCGCCACTGCCGCCGCAACCTTTTGCCAGTCTATATCACTGCTGGGAGTCACTTCACCAAACAAGGCATTCAGAATATCCCGGAGTCTTGGTTCATCAACACTAAGCGATGAACCCGCTACTTCCTGCGTATTGAAGAAAGCCGCTACCTGCCCTTCACTTTGCCACATGCGTTGCAGATAGAGGCGATTCTCCTGTAAAACCAGTGGTGTCGGAGTGGCTCCGTTGCTGACCGCAGGGTGCTGGTGCAGCAATGCCACCCACTGTTGGGTATCCGCTGCACCTGCCGAATGCCACAGAGCGCTGGCCAGCGCCGGAAAACGGCCATCAAACAACGTATCGGGCTGAAGTTGATCAAGATGAAGACATACGTGCCCGCTACCCGCCTCAGCGCTCAGACAGGCGGCGGCAAGCATAATGGCCGCCTGTTCGTTTTCTGAAACACTCTCCACCGCAATCACGCGGGCGAACTGAACGTCCAATGGCCTTAATGCGCCGCAACTCTGCGCTTGCTCAAATAAGAGGTTCATAAGCCGTCCTCCACTGGCCGTACATTATCCGCCATCGTTTCATCCGCGACCGTCTCTCCTTTAAATAAGAGGTCCAGGGTGTCAACGAACGCCTCTGAAGGGCGGCGGCGAAAGACGCCATTACCCGGATAATCTGTATTCATACCGCGCAGGAAAAGATAAATAATGCCGCCAAAATGCTGCTGATAGTCATAGCCCGTAACGCGGTGGCGTAAATAGCGGTGCAGAGCCAGCGTGTAGAGCTGATACTGCAAATCATAACGATGTTCGGCCATGGCATTTTCCATGGCTGATTCGGTATAAGCGCTGCTGTCTTCGCCCAGCCAGTTAGATTTGTAGTCGAGCAGGTAGTAGCGTCCGTTCCAATAAAAAACCAGATCGATAAACCCTTTCAGCATCCCCTTAACTTGCTGGAAATTGAGCGGCGGGCAGAGCGCAGAGAGGCTATCGTAACGTTTTACCACCGCATCCAGCTGAGGAGCCTGCAACAGCCCATCGATTGGCAGGTAAAACTGCAGCTCTGACTGCAATTTCTCACCGTCCAGTGCACTAAGTGTCAGCGCCGGTTCACCGAGGGGGGTGTGCAAAATAGTTTCAATCCAGGTTTTCAGCACCGGCAGCCATGCCAGATCCAGCCCCTGGGCACTCAGTTTCTCAATCAGCCACTCATCGTCAACCGGCTGGTCGAAAGCAATCTCTTCAAAAATACTGTGCAGGAAAGTACCGGGTGAGGCTCCCCGGGGGAAAGTGTGCGCATTCATCTGCGGCTCAGCAGCAGGTTGCTGTTCACCCGCCGCTTCGACATCAAGTCGTGGAAGTAAATCCTGCGCCAGTGCCGTACCGTGCTGTTGCAGGCCGGAGTAACTGGTTACCCGCCAGTTGTCCTGAATCTTTCGCTCAACCTGTCGTGCCGAGAGCGTCATGCTTATATCAGCAGGGGGGATCCATGGTGTTTGTTCAGGGGACTCAATGACGGAAAACACCACGTCATCACATCGTAACGCTGATAAATACTCGCTCAGCCCCTGCGAATCGGCCGCCTGAGACTGTTGTACCAGATAGCCCAATGCGCCGAGGTGCAAATCGGTATTGCCCTGTTTTTTTCGCGAGCCCTGAATCAGCGGGGCAATTCCCACACTACAGTGGTAAACAGAACGGGTCAGCGCAACGTACAGCAGACGGAGATCTTCTGCCAAACGCTCCTCTTCGGCCAGTGTCTGGCTCTGCTCATCACTGTTGAGATCGAGCATAGCGGAAAACGTATCACGGTCGTGATACAGCCCCTGCTGTTGCTGGCGGAAGTTACTGATGAAAGGCAGCCAAACCAGCGGATATTCCAGCCCTTTGGATTTATGAATCGTCACCACCTGAACCAGATGCCGGTCGCTCTCCAGACGCAGCTGTTGGCTCTGTGATTGCCGGTCAGGGGCCGATATCTGCTGCGCTACCCAGCGTACCAGTGCGTGCTCACTATCGAGCTGAACTGCGGCTTCCTGTAACAATTCCCCCAGATGCAGCAAATCCGTCAGACGCCGCTCTCCACCAGCCATCGCCAGCAGATTCTCTGCCAGATGTCGGTGGCTGATTAATGACTTGAGCATCGGCAAAACTCCACGACGCATCCAGCGCTGCCGGTAGCCATCGAACTCATCGACCAGCGTATCCCAGGCTCGTTCATCGTTACTTAACCGGTCAAGCGTAAGGGCATCCAGCCCAATCACGCCGGTAGCCATGGCACTGCGCAATGTACGTTCATGCTCAGGCGCCAGAACGGCTTGCAGGATCCACAAAATATCTTTCGCTTCTGCGGTATCAAACACGCTGTCGCGATTTGAAAGGTAGACCGAGGGAATATTCAGGCCACTTAAAGCATCCCGTATCAACGCTGCTTCAGCACGGCTGCGGACCAGAACCGTGATATCTGATGCCTCTACCGGCTGACGCCCTTTGGCATTCACCAGCCATGCTTGTTGTTGCTGCCCTGCAGTCAGCCAGTCACGGATCTGCGCGGCACATTGACGTGCCATCAATTGTTGGTGATCGCTGACTCCGATGCCTTCCCCCGGCTGCAGCCAGAAATGTAATGCAGGTTGCTTAACGCCGGAAAATTCAAAGGCCAGTTCAGCATTTTTAGGCGCGGGCACAACGTGAATAAAGGGGATTTGGGAAAAGAGAAAAGGTGATGCCACCTGAGAAAACAGGTGGTTGACGCCCTGGACCATACTGAAGGACGAGCGCCAGTTGGTGTCCATTGTATAGTGGGCACTAACTTCAGAGCGGGCACGCATATAGGTAAAAATATCCGCACCACGGAATGCATAAATCGCCTGTTTTGGGTCCCCAATCAGCAACAATCCGCACTGCGGCTGATTAACATAAAGACGCTGGAATATCCGGTATTGCTGAGGGTCCGTATCCTGAAACTCATCAATCATCGCCAGCGGGTAACGGATGCGAATCGCCTGCGCCAACAGCTCTCCGCCCGGCTGATGTAACGCGCCGTCGAGACGGCTGAGGAGATCGTCGAAACCCAGCTCCGCGCGCTGACGCTTCTCTTTCTGGATGGTAAATCGTATCTCGCTCAAGGCGCGGGCGACAATCAGGTCGCGTAAAGTCAGCGGCTCAGCATAGATTGCATCGACGGCATCAAAGACCGGATGTGCTGGCGGATTCCCTTTTTTCGTTTTTTCAAACAATACTGACTGCCGGAAACGTTCCAGCTCTTTTGGCAGGCTGTAATCTTCTGTTTCCTGCACGGCCCATTGCCCGACCGTTTCAAGCCACACCGGTAAAAAGCGTGTGCTGTAACTGCGCTTATCGACCCCCGAGCCGGCGATAATGGCACCCAGTTCGGCCGCGGCGGCACACCAATGATTCTTGATACCATCAATGCGACTGATGATCTGCTGATGCCGGCTCTCAATCGTTTCATCATCAGCAGGAGGCTGACGTAGCATCGGCATTTCACCGTGTAGATAAGGCGCGAGATCGCTTAACAAGGCTTCCGGCCCGCTCCACTCCTGCGAAATAGCCCGCGCAATATCCAGCGGCAACGGATAACAATGACGACGCCAAAAGTCCGCGCAGGCCTGACGACGAAGCGGTAACTCATCCTGTACCAACGTTTGTTCAAACAGGATCCCTGACTCAAAGGCGTTATGGGTCAGCATCCGCTGGCAAAAACCGTGAATGGTATAAATCGCAGCTTCGTCCATTTGCCTTTCTGCAGCCAGCAAGGTTTGCGCTGCGAAAGCCAAGTCATCAATTTGCGCCATCAGCGCCGACATCATCGGATTATCGCTTTGCCCACGTACACACGCCAGCCGTAGCTCATGAATATTGCTGCGGATGCGCCCGCGTAACTCTTCGGTGGCCGCCTCGGTGAAGGTCACGACCAGGATTTCTTCCACCGTGAGGCTGCGGGGGAAAGCTGCCTCTTTACCCAGACCGAGCAACAGACGTAAATAAAGCACCGCCAGTGTGAACGTTTTTCCTGTTCCTGCTGAAGCCTCAATCAGTCTGGCACCGGTTAAAGGGAGCGTCAGAGGCTCAAGTTTCTGCGCAATAATATCTGCCATTATTGACTCACCCGATGGGGAAGTGTTTTTTGCAATGTAGAGGTGTCGGCATAGGTTTTGAAACCCGCAGGGGCGGCATAGGCCGCAGGCTTACCGTCGTTACCGGATACCTGAGACAACATTGCCAGCCCCTGCATTTTGATCACGCCCTTATGGAAGTAATCTGCCAGCTGGGTTTGCGTCAGTCCGCTAATGACCGCGATCACTTTGTCACGCGTCCCGAAGTGGTTCTCACCCCGGCTGAAATCATTGGCAAAACGGTCTGACTCTTCGTCCAATGTTTGTGGCCGCTGCTGCATCTCGTTCATCAGCCCTTGTTTGTACTGGGCGAACTCATCATTTTTCATTTCACGCAGACGTTTCTCCGCCTGAGGATAAAACGCCAGATAGCGCTGATAGAGATAATCCGGTTGCTTACTGTTGCTTTGGAGCAGGAAGCCTATACCCCACTGCTTACCGACTGGGATCGGGAATGCAAACACGGCATAACCCAATTGCTCCTGAGTGCGCAGCTGGCTGTAAAACCAGGGCTGAATGATCTGACCGAGCAGTGAACTGTAAGCCATGCTCTGGATTTCATCGTAGCCCGTCGGCACATAAACAGCGGCCAGCGCGCAATCCGTGCTGCTACCCTGACGCTGGATATTCACCTTTTGCGGATGCCTGACTTCCACCTGACTACCGCGCCACCACTGAGAACCGTGAGCACCGATTTTACTCACGATCTCTTCAGACATGGTCTTAACCTGAGGCGACGTCATATTCCCGACGACCATAATCTCTACGGCAGCATGGTGGATCAGGCTTTCACGGTAGGCATTGACCTGCTCCAGTGTGATACCGGCGACCAGTTTTTCGCGTTCTTCCCGTTCGGTATAAGGCAGACGTGAAACCAATTGCACGGGTTGCAATGCTAGCTCAAAGGCTTTGCCTTTATCCGCAGAAGCAAGGCGCTCGAGATACCATGACTTCGCTTGATTCAGCTGTTCCTGCGTCGGCAGGAAGTCAGGATAACTGTCTACCAGCTTGCTCAGTAATACCGGCAGGCGTTCGGTAAAACCGCTGGCAGTGAACTGCAAACCATTATCAGGAGAGGTGGCAAAGCTTATTCCGCCGATGGAAGCCTGATAGCTCAGTTCATCAAATGCCACCCCGGTCAGATAATCCGTCAATCCGTATAACACCTGATTTTTAGCGCTATCGAGGGCCCCGGCATTCCTGAATGACACAGTGACATTCGCTTTAGGTTCAGCGGAGAAATAACGGCTTGGCATGTAAAAGACCCGCAGCCCCTTTTTCTCTACGATCAGTTCGGGTTTGGTCGCCGTACTGCTCTTATTTACCAGCGCCAGCGAGTCCGGAATATAGGGATTCAACGCAGGCAGAGTCAGGGTGATCTGTTGCTCATCGGCTTTCCACTGTTCAAATTTTTCAGCTGGCACTTTATCAACCTGATACTGAGCATTCACGAAATAGGCAACTTTGTTGTGTGGTTCGTCAGGCCCGATATACCAAAAACGTGCATTTTGTGGAGTCAGCTCATCAAGGCGTGAGCCGATAGCGGCCGGATTAAACTGGTCGGTGAGGTAAGGTGAATCAAGGACATGCTCAACAGGGACACGCAGCATGGTATCCACCAGCCATTCAACATAATCCATATCGCGAGTCAGGGCCGGATAGCGGTAATCCAGCGCCATAACATGTGCAATTTCATCAAAATAATCCTGCTTAATACCCTGCCGGCGTATTTCTGCCAAGTAGCTGAAGACTGCAGCAATAACTTTGTCGCGCTGTGCCAGCCCTTTATCCGTCAGCGAGACGGAGATGTTGAAGACCCCCTGATTGCGGTCAACCATCGGGTCAGCACCTGCATTGATCCCGTCAGCCAGCCCCTCTTTTTGCAGCCAGTCTGACAACGTGTTTTGGCTGCGGTTGCCAATCAGATAACTGATATAGGTATCTGTTTTACTGCGAAAAGCGGCGCTGTTGTTATCAATGGCAAACTCAATTCGCAACTGCTTACGTGGTTGCGCCGGAACATAATGAATGATCTCGCCTTTTTGCGCGTCTGTCAGGGTAGGCACTGTGATCGCAGGTACTTCAGCATTATGGTTACTGATTTTACCGAAGGTATCAGAGGCCATCTGCGCCAGTACCGGCAAAGGTTTATTGCTGTATATGACGGCAACCATCAGGTTGGCCGAGTAATAGCGGTGATAAAACGCCAGTAGCTCATCGTGCAATTTACTGTTGGGTTTGTCTTTCAGGGTATCAAGATTACCCCCGGAATAGCGGGCACTCGGATGCGCCGGATTAAGAGTTTCTGCCCGCACCTGCGCCATTCTCATACCATCGCGCGAACGCGCCATGGTCAGCTCGGCATTCACCGCATTGCGTTCCCGATCGGCATTGGTGGGGTCAAGAATAGGTTCAGCGATAGCATCTGCCAGGCGATCGACAGCAGGTTGCAGTGCATCATTCTCAACCTCAAGATAAAACGCCGTACGATAGGACGCAGTGCTGCCATTATGGCTGCCACCGTGTTTTTTGAGAAATTCAGAAAGGCTTTCAGGCTCCGGATATTTTTTGGACCCCATCAGCAACATATGTTCGGTGTAGTGTGCCAGCCCCAGTTGGGAGTCTGGATCTTCCAGAGAACCGACAGAAATCGCCAGCGCCGCTAGCGACTTACTGGCCTCGCTGTCTGAGACCAACAATACCGTCAGTCCGTTAGCCAATTTTATTGCTTGGTACTGACGGGGATCGTTCTGACTCTTATTGATGGCTTGTGAATACGGCTGCCAGTCAGTTGCGCACCACGCAGCGGGTACCAAAAAGACCGATAACAACAGTAACCCGCAAACACGGGTAAGCTGTTTTAACATTGCCACTCTCCCTCAATCAGATAAATTTGCATCATCTCTCTACTATGCCAGATTGTGCCGGGCAATAGGCAAAAGGAAGCGCTCTGCTTCGCGGACGATAATCTCCAGCTTTTGTGTATCAATCTGGCGGAAGACGCGCTGAATATAGGCATCGGTCCCTTCGCCGGGAACACGATAATCACCCTGCCAGGTTTGCAGTAATTTACTGCGCCCTTTTTCCTGTTTTTCCGCATCGTGACTCACGGCGCCAGTGCTCTGGTCAAAACATTGTGACAACCACGCCCAGCCACTTTTATTAAGCAAAATTAACGGCTCAGCCATCCCCTGCAGATAACCCGCGATAAGATCCTCCAGATGTTGCCTTGCCTCGTCTGGCGATAATGCTGCATAGCGCCAGGCGGTACCACTTTGGCCATACATGCGGCTGTCACCTGTCCCCCCGCTGGCGCAATAGACCAGATGTTCAATCCATAGCAACAGACCATCCCGCGCCAACAAAGCAGCAGGCCGCCAGCGTAACAGGCCATTATCCTGCACCTGATGCAGCCAACCCGTCAGCCGGATATCACCCACCAGAAGGTCAAGTTCTCTACTGGTGCTCTCCATTCTTTCACTGCGTACCTGCTCTGCAAGCGTCGACATTTCGTCGAGCTGCTTCTGCCAGAAGATCTCTCCGAAGGGTCCATAAGGGAGTCCACCTGAGGCCCGAATGCGGGAGAATAGCTGCGCAATGTCCTGCTCCTCAATCAGCGTATTCAGCAGTTGTGAATTGAACTGATAACGATCGAGATTATCGAGAATGAAAGGTTCTTCATCAGAAAGCTCCGTCTCTTCCAGAACAAAGCTGACATTCAGTCGCATCTGGAAGAAGGCTTTGATCGGATGACGGTAAAAGCGTAACAAGTTATCGAGCGTCACTTCTGTGAGGGGAAGAGGCTCCAGTGGCTGATTGAAATCTATGGCCACATCGCCCTGTAAATTGGCTGCGGGCAGCCATTCAGCGGCATAGCTCTGATGTTGGTTACCGACTTCAAAGTTAGCGATATCAAAAGGTGTACGGGGATGCCAGCACAGCAGGTGGCTGGTGACGCGCGCAGCGCTTTCGTCAGCACCTAAACGGCTGTCTCCATCGAGGCAATAACTCTGCCCGATATATTCCAGCAGCTCGCTCACCAGAACCGAAGGGTAGCGCTCACTGTTATCCTGAATTGAGCGACCGATGTAGCTGATATAAAAGTGGTCCTGAGCAGAAAGCAGGGCTTCTAAAAAGAGGTAGCGGTCATCATCACGGCGGCTGCGATCCCCACGCTCGACCTTTTGCGACATCAGATCAAAACCCAACGGTGGTAAGGTTCTTGGGTAAATGCCATCGTTCATACCCAGTAAACAGACTACGCGGAAAGGAATCGAACGCATTGGCATCAGGGTACAGAAGTTAATAGGCCCGGCAAGAAAACGCTGGCTGATACGTTCCTGATCGAGTTTGGAAGAGAGCTCGTCACGCAAAATCGATAACGGCACAACGTCCGGATATTGCGCAGCCACACCCTGGCTAAGTACTTTCTGCCACTGCTGCTCAATCAATGCCAGCGCAACTTCCGTTTCCCCCTCAGGTGAGAAGAAAGTGGCTAACAACTCCTGACAGAGCGGTAACCATTCAGTCACCGGCCGCGGCTGCGATAAAGTGATCCGCCACTGGCTGAGCTGCATCAGTAACTCCGCCAGATGGCCAGCCAGCTCTGCTGCCAGCCCGGTTGATTCATCGTAGGGCAAAACGCCCCGCCATTCACCGGACTGGCTGTTCATGGCATAACCTAACAGCATACGGGTCAGGCCAAAATGCCAGGTATGTTGGCCGGTGGCCGGCAGTGACAATTCACGTACGTTGTCATCATCCAGTCCCCAGCGGATACCGGATTCTCCAACCCACTGGCGAAGCAGACGAAGCCCGTCTTCATCAATAGAGAAACGGGCAGCGAGCGCCGGAACTTCCAGCAAACCCAGCACCTGCTCGGCAGTAAAGCGACTCTGTGGCAGGTCCAGCAATGAGATAAAAGCCTGAAGAGCCGGATGTGCCTGACTCGCTTTACGGTCAGAAAGGGCGAAAGGGAGGTAGCGTTCTGCGGGAGCATTACCGAATACGGCCTGAATATAAGGCGCATAGCTGTCGATATCCGCCACCATCACGATGATGTCACGCGGCGTAAGATCCGGATGTTGGTCAATTAATGCCAGCAGGTTGTCATGCAGAACTTCGACCTCACGCTGCGGGCTATGGCAAACATGCACACTGAGCGAACGGTCATCTGGCACTAACGTTCTTTTTTGATCACTGTGGAGTAACGTTTCGGTAGTCATTCCGATCACTGCGTTATCTTCCAGCTCCAGCATGTCCTGCTGGATAGCATGTAGCAGGTTGTTATGCCCCACATCCACAAAGGCCTGAACCTCCTGGATTTCATCAATTTGCGACAATAAATACATATGGTCGCGCCCCAGTTTTCCCCATGAGGCTAAAAGCGGGTTACTGATATTCTGTTCGCCCTCTTCATTGAAAAGCTGAGCGGCCTGTGAAGGATCCCGAAAGAGAGAGGCTTCTGATTTCTCAAGAAAGTGGCGACGCTTGCGGCTCTGCAGACGTGCTAAAAACGCGTAGTTCTGAATATCACCCCAGTAGTATTTACAGGGATTGGTGAACATCAGATGAATATCGATGTGTTTGCCAAGAGCCTGAAGGGCCTGAAGATAGACTGGTGGCAATGCGGAAATACCGCAAATAAACACTCTGGACGGCAAGCCAACCGGTGTCTCTTTCGCTTTATCTAATTCAGTAATAAAACGCTGATACAGGTTAGCGCGGTGCCATTCAGGTTGCTGGAGTTCTTCGGTATAGGCACACAGTACCCGCCAAAGTGAGGCCTGCCAGCGTTGAGATTCATCAAGCCCTTCAATTTCGGTTTCATTTTCCCAGGCCTGCAACCACTTAGGGCGGTAAACCAGATATTGGTCGAACAGATCGGCTACGCGAGCAGCAAGCTGGTGAATCTTACGTTTATCTTCGTCATCATCAAGATAATGGCGCAAGGCGATAAAATCGTCTTCAGACAGTTTCTGGGGAAGCAGCCACATCAGTTTCCAGGTCATGGCGTCTTTGCTGAAGGCGCTCTCTTTAGGAATACCGGGCAGCACTTTGGTGAACATGTCCCAGATAAAGGTCGCGGGCAGCGGGAAAGCAATATTGGCAGCAATGCCAAAAGTCTGTGCCAGCTCCATTTGTAACCATTGGGCCATACCGGGGCTTTGTACCAGAATCACTTCCTGGCGGAATGGGTCGGCAAGCGGGCGTCCCTCAATCAGCGCCGTCGTGAGCGTTTTCAGAATATCTAACTGATTGGAATGATAAACCGTAAACATGAGCGCTTCCTTGAGGACAAAATTAATAGGACTGATTGCGTAACTCAGGGAGTTACTCTAACCAGCTTCAATCGTAATGCAAACCAAAGGCTACAGGCTTTACCGTCGTTATAAAGCCGGTGAAGAGTTCCGTTCACAGACTAACCTGGAGGACTGTGCGATATAACCGGAGGGTGTCTGAACGCGGACGGTTGCCGTTTCACACCCTTCTTTTCCGGCAACGGCAGTGAGCCGACTTTCCCAACCGGCTAAAGGGACGGCATTATTTTTTCCTGTGGCCGCGTAGACATCAAGTTGAGCATGCACCTCCGTCCACGCCTGTCGTAATTGCCACTGGCGTATAAAGCCCTGAGTCAGCGACTGATAGTATTGCAGCAAACCAAGGATTGAAACGGACAGCAATAGAGTGGCTATCAATGCTTCCGGCAAACTAAAGCCCTTTTCCATCGGCTACCCCGCGTTATCTTCATCACAATAGGCAGGATCTGATTCCGGACAGAAATCCAGCCATCCCTGATTAAGCGCCTTCAGAATAAAGTGTCCATCCGACGACCCGGTCGCCGTAGTTTGCTGAAACAGCACTACGGCCGGCCTACTCTGCTCGATCTCCCCCTCCCCTTTAAGCAGAAAGACACCTTCACGCAGTGAAGGACGCACGCAACTCCTGAGACGCCCCGTCAACTCATTGGGGTTTGTCTGACATTGCCAGCCACTGCCCGCTGACGCAGACCAGGACTGCCGCATTCCCCAATTAAGTGATGATTCAGCCTGCTCCCACGCCAGAAGGTAGCGGTGCTCATTGGACGTGAGTCTTAAAGCCCCCGACAGATGCTGGCCGAGCGTTGTCAGAACAAGAAGTCCAAGAGACATCATCATCATGATGCTCAGGATCATCGCACTGCCCCGCTGACGATCGCCTACTCGCCTGAATGCCTTTTTCATTGTTCATACCCCGCCACCTTTTTTTCGACCTGCCTGTGAATGGCGGGGGCATCGCTCCAGCGTGCAGACAGCACGATGGAGTACAAATGCCCCCTCTCAGATGCAGCAGATTCTGTAACGTTAAATTCCGTCACCTGCACCTCAGATGGGTCTAACAGCTTTTCCCAGCTCCCGCCGGTGCAACTGTCTGTTCCACGCTGCGTCTCTATCCCTCCCTGACGTAAGCGGTAGCCAAAGTAGTCTGGCTCGCTGCTGCCGGGTGGGTCCCAGCGGCCGTTACGATTCAGGTCATAAACAATAATAATGCAGGAATTTTTCCGCTCGCCCTCGCTGTTTCCGAAAGTCACGGTTTTACCCTTGCACTCACCATTGCAAAATCCGGCACGCCGTAAATCCTTTTCAATATTAAACACGGTCCCTCTCAGAAGCTGATCCAACTGAAAGTGTCGGCTAAGGCTCTGGCTACGCTGACGTAGTAAAGGATAAAGCTGTGCAGCACTGAGCATTAGCATGCTGCCAATACTGATCGCCATCAGCATTTCGGGCAGCGTAAAGCCTTGCATACGGCCGTTTTCCGCTAACATAGCGACAATCCTGACATCCGTTTTCCCTCACTGCATAACCTGATCCGTCCCCTGGCTGACAGGACCAACCGAATACCTCCGGCGGAGTTTCTCAAAGTGATATGTCCGGCTTGCGCGCCATTGCGGATACCGTAAAAACCCATCACTTTTTCAGTGAAATCGACGAGCTCAATGTGAGGATCTGACACGACAAAACGCGGTAAGCCAGCAGAAGATGCACAGCTTTCCGGCGGTACAGAATAGCCGACACATCCCTGTGCTCCCCCGATGGCCCATAGGATTATCGAATGGTTATACGCATTGGCTTGCGTTTGTAAACCAACGAGATAAAGCCGCAATCTCTGCGCATTTTGTTCAAGACGGAGTGCCTGCTGATAATCCTGCCAGCCGCGCAATCCCCACAGGCTGCAGATGCTCATCAGCATAATGACGACCAGGATTTCAATCAGGCTCATGCCCTGCTGCTTAAGTTCAAAGGTTGTTTTCATGCGGTGAGTTTACGCAGTCGCATTTTACCAACAACCGGCAAAGCACGGTTTTCCAGCAATCCTCTGGAAGGTTATTGAACATCTGTATGGCACGACAGAATTTTGCGGGATGACTCGCAAGATGCTTAAGCGGGCAGAAATAGTTGTAGCGAAAAACGGGGATAAGCGTAGAAAAGCAGCCAGAACAAGGAGAGGCTTTTTTTACGGTAGAAGACCCCGCCGGTATTTAACCGACGGGGAGGTATGACTTAAACGGCAACAGGGGCTTTGATCGCAGGGTGCGGATCATAGCCTTCGATATCGAAGTCTTCAAAACGGTAGTCAAACAGGGAAGCAGGCTTACGTTTGATGATTAACTTCGGTAAAGCACGCGGCTCACGGCTCAGTTGTAAATGTGTCTGATCCATGTGGTTGTTGTAGAGATGCGTATCACCACCGGTCCAGACGAAGTCGCCGACCTCAAGGTCACACTGCTGGGCCATCATATGCACCAACAGGGCGTAACTTGCGATGTTGAAAGGCAGCCCGAGGAAGATGTCACATGAACGCTGATACAGTTGGCAGGAGAGCTTGCCGTCAGCCACATAGAACTGGAAGAACGCATGGCAAGGAGCCAAAGCCATTTGATCCAGCTCACCGACATTCCACGCGGAAACGATAATGCGTCGGGAATTTGGATCCTGTTTCAGCTGGTTCACCACATTGCTCAACTGATCAATTTGCTTGCCGTCTGCAGAGCCCCAGGCACGCCATTGCTTGCCATAGACCGGCCCAAGATCACCGTTTTCATCTGCCCATTCGTCCCAGATAGAGACGTTATTCTCACGCAGATAAGCGATATTGGTCTCGCCTTTCAGGAACCATAACAGCTCATGAATAATGGAGCGTAAATGGCATTTTTTAGTCGTGACCAGTGGAAAGCCATCTTGCAGATTGAAACGCATCTGATGACCGAAAATTGACACCGTACCCGTACCGGTACGGTCAGCTTTAGGTGTGCCCTCATCGAGCACTTTCTGCATTAAATCCAGATACTGTTTCATGTTATCTCACGACAATGGTTTCTGCGGACGGCGGTAAGCCCAGATCATCATGATAAGGCCGATGACAATCATTGGAATGGAAAGGATTTGTCCCATGCTGAGGAAACCGTCAAACAGACCCAGCTGCGCATCCGGCTGGCGATAATGTTCAACGATGATTCGGAAAGCGCCATAGCCAATCAGGAACAGGCCAGAGACAGCCCCCATCGGGCGCGGCTTGCGGATGAACAGGTTAAGGATGATAAACAGCACCACGCCTTCAAGCAGTAATTCATACACCTGTGACGGGTGGCGAGGCAGGACACCGTACTGGTTCAGCAGCGGCTGCCATTTAGGGTCAGCGGCAGCAATAGCGATATCTTCCTGGCGGGAGCCAGGGAACAGCATCGCCCAGGGTACATCGGTGGTCACACGGCCCCATAATTCGCCGTTGATGAAGTTACCCAAGCGACCAGCACCCAGTCCAAACGGGATCAGGGGTGCAATGAAATCGGAAACCTGGAAGAACGTGCGTTTGGTGCGACGCGCAAACCACAGCATGACGACGATGACGCCGATCAAACCACCGTGGAAAGACATACCGCCGTCCCAGACTTTGAATAAATAGAGCGGGTTTTCGAGGAACAGTGGCAGATTATAGAAGAGCACATAACCGATGCGGCCACCGAGGAAGACTCCTAAGAATCCGGCATATAACAGATTCTCAACTTCTTCCTTCTTCCAGCCACTGCCTGGCTTGTTGGCGCGGCGTACGGCTAGCCACATTGCGAAGACAAAACCGACCAGATACATCAGGCCATACCAGTGAAGGGAAACCGGTCCTACGGAGAAAATGACCGGGTCAAACTGGGGAAACGCCAGATAGCTGTTACTCATCTATCACCACAAGTAGTTTATTGTTATCGCCCGGTTAGGGGTCAGCAGGGGCCGGATCATAGCACAGGCAGCGCTCACCACGGACAAGGCAGGCTGGAAAAGTTCTGTAAAAAAACGTCTCACACCCTGACCTTAGCGCGTTTAACGTACCTGACGACGAGCAGAAGGACACCTTAACGTTTCTATTTACCGCCGCGAATTAAACCGCCCAGCCCGCGTCTTTCCATGAACGCGGCGGTCATATGGCGAACGTCAGTGGTGAACTGTGCTTCAAGCACCCGGCTGGCAAGTTCCTGTGCGTCAGCCAGATCAATACGGCGTAACAGATACTTAATACGGGCCACGCTGCGCCCGTTCATACTGAGATTGCGATACCCCATGCCGGTGAGCAGCAGTGCACCCATTGGGTCGCCCGCCATTTCACCACACAGGCTAAGGTGTAAACCTGCCGCTTTTGCATCGCTCAGAATGTGTTTAAGCACACGCAGCATGGCGGGATGCAGACTGTCGTAAAGACCGGCAACACGGGTGTTGTTGCGGTCAACCGCCAGCAGATACTGCGTTAAATCGTTAGTTCCTACCGAAAGAAAATCGACCCGACCAGCCAGTGAAGGCAGCATGAAGATCATGGAGGGAACTTCAATCATCACGCCGATACGTGTTTTGGGTAAGTCGTAACCGAGCTGCTCCTGCACCTCCCGGGCGGCGCGATCGATCAGACGACACGCTTCATCAATCTCTTCAAGACTGGTGATCATCGGCAGCAAAATACCGAGGTTACCGGTGGCAGCATTGGCACGTAGCATGGCACGGACCTGAATCAGGAATATTTCCGGCTGGTCGAGGGTGATACGAATACCACGCCATCCAAGGCAAGGGTTCTCCTCGCTGATAGGCATATACGGCAGCTGTTTGTCAGAGCCGATATCCAGCGTACGCAGCGTCACCGGTTTGGTCGGGAACAGCTGTAACATCCCCTGATATTGCGCTACCTGCTCCTCTTCCGAGGGGAAACCACTTTGCATCATGAACGGTATTTCGGTGCGGTAGAGACCTACGCCATCCACGCGGCTGCCAAACAGTTTTTCGTGATCGGCGCTCAGGCCTGCATTGAGCATCACCTGAACCCGTTCCCCGCTTTTCATTGCCGCGGGCTCTTCTACATCATCTTCCGCACGCTGACTCAGCTCCATCTCTTCACTGATCAGGCGCTTATATTCATTGACCAGCACCGGCTCAGGGTCAATCAGCAGCTCGCCACGGTAGCCATCGACAATCAACTGGCGCTGATTGAGCAGCGAGGGCTGAATGTCGGCCCCCATAATGGTGGGCACACCCATAGCACGCACAAGTATTGCGGCATGGGAGTTCGAGGCACCATCACGTACCACCACGCCAGCCAGCCGGTCCTGAGGAACCTCGGCCAGTAACGTCGCCGTCAGCTCATCAGTCACCAGAATAAAGCGCTCCGGCCACTGGGTGTTGCCCTGAATGCTGTCATCCAGATGGAAGACCAGCCGCTGCCCCAGCGCCCGCAGGTCACTGCCGCGCTCGCGCATGTAGGTGTCTTGCAGGCTGGCAAACTGTGCGGCAAATTCTTCGACAACTTTTTTGACTGCCCACTCCGCCACTGAGCCTTTATCGATTTCAGAGAAAAGCTCACGCTTGAGCCGTGCATCGTTGAGCAAGTGCGAGTAGAGGTCAAAAATGGCGGCACTTTCTTTCTGCGCGCTGGCGCTAAAGCGTTTACTGAAACGACGGAACTCGGCACCGGCATCTTCCAGTGCGCGTGTCAGGCGTTCGCGCTCACGCACAGTGTCCAGCGTGGAGGCCATATAGACCTGATCGAGAGAAGGCTGTGTGCTGTCCTGCCAGCCGGTACCAATGGCAACGCCGGGGGAGGCGGCCAGCGCTTTAACACGGGTCTGGCGAAAGCGGCCATAAAGAACATTGAGCTGAGCCTGAGACAGGATACCGGCCAGCTGGTTGGCCAGCGTGACCATGAAAGACTCTTCGCTTTCATCGAACTGCCGGTGTTCGCGTTGCTGGATAACCAGTACACCAAGCAGCTGGCGACGGTGGATGATCGGCACGCCGAGGAATGATCGGAAAAGATCTTCTTTAACCTGAGGGATATATTTGAAGCTCGGATGGCTTTGCGCATCGGCGAGATTGATAGGTTCAGCCAGACGGCCCACCAGCCCGACAATACCTTCGTCAAAAGCCAGTGCAATAGTGCGCCCGCGAGGTTTTTTCAAACCTCGCGTCGCCATCAGGTAGTAACAACGGCGGTCATTGTCAGCGAGATACACCGAACACACTTCGGTGTCCATCGCCAGGCAGGTTTCATTGACCAATACATCCAGCGCATCATTGAGGCTGGACGCCATTGCTACCTTTTCAACAATTTCTCGCAAACGCGTGAGCATTTCTTCGTGACTTAGCCTCTTTTCCGACGATAAGCGGGCGATGTTCGGGGCACGGAAATTTCCTGCATTGGCATCACGGTCATGGAAAACTCTTTCATCACGCGTCGGTAAACATCACGTTTGAAGGACACGACCTGACGCACCGGATACCAGAAACTCACCCAGCGCCAGCCATCAAATTCTGGCGTACTGCTGCGCTGCATGTTGATGTCTGCATCATTACACATCAATTGCAGCAGGAACCATTTTTGCTTTTGGCCGATACACACCGGCTTTGTATCCCAACGCACCAAACGTTTTGGCAATTTATAGCGTAACCAGTTGCGGGTCGAAGCCAGAATTCGCACGTCTTTTCTGCCAAGACCCACCTCTTCAAACAGCTCACGATACATGGCCTGTTCGGGAGTTTCACCAGGGTTGATGCCCCCTTGCGGAAACTGCCAGGAGTGCTGGCCGTACCGTCTGGCCCATAAAACCTGGCCCTGCTTGTCGCAGATTACGATACCAACATTCGGGCGGTAGCCATCATCATCGATCACCGGACTACCTCGATAAGCATAAAATCATAGATGTTCTGATTGTTTCACACTACCAAGAGGCGGTAAACCACTGCTTCGTCCCTATCTTCATCAATAAAAATGGGATAACTCAGGCGAAACGGCAAAGTTATAAACAGGCACCCCCCATTCCATGCAATTTTATTCACTTTTTCTGTGGATAGGTGTGTGAAGAACTTCATAGCAAGAGGGGTAAAACTATTTTAAGCTTTTCCCCGTCCGTTTTTACACCCTCATTTAATTTCATTTATTTCAATGTATTAAAAGTAATTCACAGCTTCTCCACCGGGTTTATTTATCACTTTATCTCCTCATGGATCCTCATCTGGTGAAAGATCCACCAATGATGTTTTTATCCACAGAGAAAAGCTATCCATTGGCTAATTATGGGGCGAAATGACAAAATACCCCCACAGTCAAGCCTGTAAATCGAACCAGTGATCGTCATTGGGGTGGGTTATCCAGAAAATCTGTGGATAACTAGGGGGAAGATCCTGTTCATTGTCCGCCTCAACTGTGAGTTAACCTTAAATTATTCATCCTCGTTTCGAAGCATCGCGAAAAAAAAAGCGCAATAAATCATGCTATTATTTGTGGTCTTCAAGGGTATAACTTTTTATTTCCACAAATGCTGTACCTGCGTATGAAAATCAACCAATCACTGCGGAATTCGTTGTATGTCGATCCCATTACCGATCATCACGCCGCCGCGTGACGAACAGGACCTGCTGGCCCGCGCACAATCTCTGGCGGGATATTCACTCGGTGAATTAGCAGCGCACGCTTCTCTGGCGATCCCCCCGGATTTGAAACGCGAAAAAGGCTGGGTCGGCATGTTGCTGGAAATCTATCTGGGCGCGATGGCAGGCAGTAAACCGGAGCAGGATTTCGCCGATATAGGTGTCGAACTCAAAACTATCCCCATTGACCGGGCCGGAAAGCCGCTGGAGACCACCTTTGTGTGTGTCGCGCCGCTGACGGGCAACAGCGGCGTGACTTGGGAAAATAGCCATGTCCGCCATAAACTGGCCCGCGTCCTGTGGATCCCTGTCGAAGGCGAACGTCAGATCCCGCTCGCAGAAAGAAGGATTGGCGCACCACTGCTTTGGAGCCCTGGCGCGGAAGAGGAACAACAGCTGCGTCAGGACTGGGAAGAGTTGATGGACTTAATCGTGCTGGGGAAAGTGGAAACCATTACTGCCCGCCACGGCGAGGTATTGCAGCTGCGCCCGAAAGGCGCCAATAGTAAAGCGCTGACGGAAGCCATCGGCGAATTTGGTCAACCCATCATGACCCTGCCGCGCGGTTTTTATCTCAAAAAGAGTTTTACCGGCCCTTTGCTGGCACGGCATTTTCTGCTTTAGTTGATCTTTGTACTTTTAAAGACACAAAAAACCCTTTTTCACCTAACGTCAGCCGCGAGTTTTGCTACGCTGATAACTGTTTGGACAAGCCCACAATTAAGGAACAGCAATGAAAAAAGGCTTATTGATGATCAGCGCGGCGCTGATCGTAGTTGGTCTGGCCGGTTGCGCCAGTGATTATGTGATTTCAACCAAAGACGGCAACATGATCCTCACGGACGGCAAGCCTCAACTGGACAAATCCACCGGCTTGTTGAGCTATACCGATGAGCAAGGTAACGAACGCCAGATCAACAATGATGACGTTAGCCAGGTCATGAAACGCTAAGCACGCCCGGTAGACTTTCAGAACAGATGCCAGCGGGGAGTTTACCACTGGCATTTATCCCTGCGATCCCCACCCGCGTTGCCATTTCCTGCCGATCTCCGCTTGCTACTTCCCCCACCCGCATCGCTTGTATATAGTCAGATATCGTCCCTGACGCACAGACAACGTCTTTAAAACAGATAACGTCTTCAATTTAAAATAGACATAAGGTCAGTTAAGGCCCTTTTCAGCGGCCTGACATCCTCAAAAAGTAAGGAAGACCGGCAATGCAATATCACCGTATACCCCACAGTTCTTTAGAAGTGAGCTTACTGGGACTTGGCACCATGACTTTTGGTGAACAGAACAGCGAAGCCGAAGCCCACCAACAGCTGGATTACGCCGTTGCTGCCGGCATCAATCTGATTGATACGGCAGAAATGTATCCGGTGCCTCCGCGTCCTGAAACTCAGGGCCTTACCGAAAGCTATATCGGCAGCTGGCTGAAAGCCCGCGGCAATCGTGAAAAGATCGTACTGGCCAGTAAGGTCTCCGGCCCTTCACGCGGCAGCGACAACGCCATCCGTCCGGATCAATATCTGGATCGCAAAAATATCCGCGCCGCGCTGGACGCCAGCCTCAAGCGCCTGAATACCGACTATCTGGATCTTTACCAACTGCACTGGCCACAGCGCCCGGCGAATTTCTTCGGCAAGCTGGGTTACCAGTACACCGACGACAGCTCACCGGTCACGATTCTGGAGACGCTGGAAGCGCTGAATGAGCAAGTGCGCGCCGGGAAAATTCGCTACATCGGCGTATCCAATGAGACACCGTGGGGCGTGATGCGTTATCTGCAACTGGCCGAGAAACACGATCTGCCACGCATTGTGTCGATCCAAAACCCGTACAGCCTGTTGAACCGCAGTTTTGAGATTGGTCTGGCCGAGATCAGCCAGCACGAGGGCGTAGAGCTTCTGGCTTACTCCAGCCTGGCTTTCGGTACGCTGAGCGGCAAATACCTGAATGGCGCGAAACCGGCGAATGCGCGTAACACGCTGTTCAGCCGCTTCACCCGTTACTCTTCGCCGCAGTCTGAAGCCGCCGTGGCCGAATATGTCGCGCTGGCGAAAAAGCACGGTCTGGATCCTTCGCAGATGGCGCTGGCTTTTGTTCGCCAACAGCCGTTTGTTGCCAGCACCCTGCTCGGCGCAACAACGCTGGAACAGCTGAAGATCAACATCGACAGCCAGAACCTGACGCTGGATCAGGATGTGCTAAACTCGCTTGAAGAGATCCATAAGCGCTTCACTATTCCTGCGCCGTAATCTCAAAGCATCAATATCAGAGAGGGCGCTGTGCCGGTCAGAGTTAACTGACTGCACAGCGCCCTTTTTTATGATTTTCCTGCACCATAGATGACTTCGGACAAATATTATCCGCCCCCCACTCTCTATTATCGATGGATGATCGGTGCACCTCTCACAATGCGGCCAGCATTGATCACAGAATAACGGCATTCATTAATCTCAGATTATTGTTCCTGCTTTTCTGAGATGTTGATTATCTCTGGAAGAGTGAAAATATTATGGATCGGATGACACCGCTGAAACCTGTTCCCTCCCTTATCGCGATTATTATTACGCTGTGTATCTGGTTTGTTATTCCGCAGCCGCAGAATGTGACGCCCAATGCCTGGCATCTGTTAGCGCTGTTTGTTGGCACGATCGCCGCCATTATCGGCAAAGCCCTGCCTATTGGCGCTATTTCCATCATTGCCATTGCACTGGTCGCACTCACCGGGGTAACCAACCCCGGCAAACCGGCGGCGGCACTCAATGACGCGTTAAGCGGTTTTTCAAATAATCTTATCTGGCTGATTGGTATTTCAATCATGCTGTCACAAAGCCTTAATAAAACCGGCCTTGGCGCGCGTATCGGTTACTATTTCATTTCGTTGGTCGGTAAAAGTACTTTGGGTATCGCCTATGCACTGGCGATTGCCGAAACCCTGCTGGCACCGGTCACGCCCAGTAATACCGCACGTGGCGGCGGGATTATTCACCCAATTATGCGCTCGATTGCCGACAGCTTTAATTCAAAACCCGAGTCGGGATCAACTGAGAAAATTGGCCGTTACTTAGCGCTGGTTAACTACAATATTAACCCGATCACATCCGCGATGTTTATTACCGCCACGGCACCTAATCCCCTGATAGTTAATTTGATCATGAAAGAGACCGGTTCAGCGTTTGAACTGACGTGGGGGATGTGGGCCATTGCAGCACTGCTGCCCGCACTGGTGTCGCTGATTGTCATTCCGCTAGTGATCTACTGGCTTTACCCACCCCAAATCAAAATCACGCCGAATGCTCAGGTGTTTGCCAAAGAGAAAATGCGCGAACTAGGGCCCGTTTCCCTGCCGGAGAAAATCACGCTGGCGGCATTTGGTTTGCTGTTGCTGCTGTGGGCAGGCATTCCGGCGCTCTGTTTGGGTAACACCTGGGCGGTTGATCCAACGACGGCGGCGCTCATGGGGTTGTCTGTCCTGCTGATAACGGGCGTATTAAGCTGGGATGATTTACTCAAGAATAAGGGCGCGTGGGATACCATTGTCTGGTTCGCTGCGCTGGTCATGATGGCGACTTTCCTCGGCAAACTTGGCCTGATCAGCTGGTTGTCGCAGAGTGTCGGTGGCGCGATTGATCACTTAGGCATCGGATGGATTGGCGGCACAATCCTGCTGGTTCTGGTCTATGTCTATTCCCACTACTTCTTCGCCAGCACCACGGCGCATATTACCGCTATGTTTGCCGCTTTCTTCACCGCCGGTCTGGCTCTTGGCGCACCTCCCGCATTTCTGGCCTTAATCCTGGCCTTCTCTTCCTCCCTGATGATGTCCCTCACCCACTACGGTACCGGCACCGCCCCGATCATCTTTGGTTCGGGCTATGTCACGCTGGGGGAATGGTGGAAGACCGGATTTATTCTGAGCGTCATCAACCTGATTATCTGGATCCTGGTCGGCGGATTATGGTGGAAGTGGCTGGGTTACTGGTAAATCGGACCGGATGCATTGCGTTAATATGCAGAAACCCCGGATTGACCGGGGTTTCTGTTGGTTAAAAAGCGGTGATTTATTGGCGGCGTTTCTGCGCCACCTGCCACACCCATAGCGCTGTAATGGCCAGCGCAAAAACAACGCCGAAACCGATACCAATACCGACCACCGGAACGCCCATCATCACTACCAGCGAGTACAGGCCGAGCATCAGCAACATAGCGGTATTCTCACCAAGATTCTGTACCGCAATCGCATTTCCCGCGCCGACCGACTCTTTACCGCGATGCTGCAACAGGGCATTCAGCGGCACCACAAAGAATCCGCCCAGTACACCCACAATCACCAGCAGCGCGTAGCTGTTCATCATGCTGGTTTGCACCGCAAAGATAACTACCGCCACGCCAATCGCCACGCCCGCAGGCAGGCAGCGTTTAACGGTTTTGAGGGTGATCAGCTTGGCCGCCGCCGCCGCACCGAAGACGATACCAATCGCTACCATGGCATTGAGCAACGTCGGGGTTTTGTTATCGGTAATACCGAGCGCCACCGGCACCCACAGCACCAGCAGGAAACGCAGCGTCACGCCCGCGCCCCAGAACAGGCTGGTCCCCACCAGAGAGAAGCGGGTTTCGCCGTCGTTCCACAAAATACGGCAGGCGCGGAAGAAGGTCGCGGTCATGCTTTTCGGATTCCACGACTGCCCCGGACGCGCTGCGGCAAGCTTCGGAATAAACCAGTTCGCCACCACTGCCGCCGCATAAGCCAGCACACAAATGCCGAGCGCAGCCAGAATGCTCCAGTCAGCCAGCGCACCACCAGCCACCGAGCCGAGTAAAATGGCTGCGATGGTTGACGCTTCCATCAGACCGTTGGCTTTCACCAGCTGTTCACCTTCGGTGATTTCACCGAGGATACCGTATTTAGCCGGTGAGTAAGCCGCCGCGCCTATCCCGACCAGGGTATAACCGAGGAAAGGATTAAGACCGGCGCAAATTACAGCAGCTCCGGCCAGCTTGAGAATATTGGCGAACATCATTACCCGGCCTTTGGCAAAACTGTCGGCGAACTGGCCGACAAAGGGCGCGAGAATGATATAGGTGGCGACAAACGCCATTTGGAGAATCGGCTGGCTCCAGTCGGGGTAAAGCTGCTGTTTAATTAATGCCAGTGCGGCGAACAGCAGCGCGTTATCGCCGAACGCCGACAGGAACTGCGCGGCGATCACTGCCGTCATACTGCGCGACATCAGCGGGGATTTTGCAGCTAAGGGCTGGCTCATGCCTCTTTCTCCGGTTTTTCTGCCATCTCGCGCAGGGTGACAAAATCAGGTTTACCACTGCCCAGTAACGGCAGGGCTTTCACCACGCGAATATCGCGCGGCACGGTCAGTTCTGGCAATCCGAGGTCACGGGCGGCTTTCGACAACGCGTCCCGGCGCAGTTCGGCATCGGTGGTAAACAGCACCAGTGCTTCGCCTTTACTGCTGTCGCTGCGCGATGTCGCCGCATGTTGAGCATCAGGTGAGGCTTTCAGCGCCAGCTGCTCGACGCTTTCCAGCGACACCATTTCACCGGCCAGTTTGGCGAAGCGTTTCACGCGGCCTTTAATAGCGCAGAACCCTTGTTCATCAAGGGTGACGATATCCCCGGTGTCGTACCAGCCAGCCTGCATGTCGCCTTCGGCATTTTCAGCCTGCGGGGTTTCCAGCACGCCGGGATTTTCCACCCGCAGATAGCCTTTCATGATATTCGGGCCGCGCAGCTGTAATCGTCCGCCCTCCTCAATGCCCGGCACCTTAATCAGGCGCGACTCCATGCCCGGCATGATACGGCCAACGGTGTTAATTTTGGTCGCCATCGGCACATTGATAGAAACCACAGGGGCACACTCCGTTACGCCATAACCTTCCAGAATGCGGATGCCGAATTTGTCCTGCCAGATCTGCTTGGTGCTTTCAGACAGCTTCTCGGCCCCGGCCACCACGTAGCGCAGGCGGGCGAAATCATACGGATGAGCAAAGCGCGCATAGTTACCGAGGAAGGTGGAAGTACCAAACAGTACGGTACAGTTCTGGTCATAGACCAGTTCCGGCACAATGCGGTAATGCAGCGGGCTTGGATAGAGAAACACCCGCGCACCGGTGATGAGCGGCGTCAGCAGGCCGACTGTCAGGCCAAAGGCGTGGAACAGCGGCAGAGAGGACATAAACCGGTCACGCGGCGTGAAGTCCGCAATGGTGCGGATCTGCTCAACGTTTGCCAGCAGGCTGGCATGAGAGTGCACCACGCCTTTCGGGTTGCCTTCTGAGCCGGAGGTAAACAGAACCAGCGCCGCATCGTCGGCTTTTTGCGGCAGCATCGCCCGGTGCGGAAAGATCAGATGGAACAGGATCCACAGCTTATCTTCGGTGGTCACGGTGTCTTTCAGATCTTCCAGATAAACCCATTTCGCTTCCGGCACATTTTCCGGCAGGTGGGTGAGCTTGCCTTTCTCCAGAAACTGGCGCGAGGTGATAATGGTTTCAATCTGCGCCGCCTTCATCGCGCTTTTGATGCCTTTCGCACCTGCGGTGTAGTTGAGCAGCGCCGGAATACGGTTACGCATGGAGGCGCCAAACAGCGCGGCCGCCATGATCGTGGCGTTCGGCAATAACATGCCGACGTGTTCTCCTTCGCGGGTGAAGCGTTGCAGAATGCGGCTGACGCCAAGGGATTTTTTCAGCAGTCCCTGATAGCTGTCCTCTTTGAAGGCGATGTCCGCAATGCAAGGTTTACGGCGGCCATAGCGGGTCTGCGCCGACAGTAATGCCTGATAAAGCGTTTCCGGCTCACGGGTACTCATCCGCGCATCCATCATGATGTCATGCAATTTTTGCCCGGCCAGTATGCGGCGCTCACGGGCGCGCGGTGCATCCGGCATCGGCACCTGTTGCGGGGGCAAAATGTTGATAGTGATTTTCGGGAACCAGCGGATCTTAAAGCTGCCAAACAGGCGACCAAAGGGCGTGTACTCGGCACCGTCAATGCGTACCGGAATGACCGTCGCCTGAGACTTCGCCGCCACAAAGGCCGCGCCGTCGTAAATTTTCATCAGAGAACCGGTGACGGTAATGCGCCCTTCGGGGAACACCACCACCGGGCGGCCTTTTTCAACTTCACGCACCAGGCGTTTGATCGCCATCGGTTTGGTGGGATCGAGCGGCACGAAATCCACATAGGGTTTCAGCCACTGCATATACCAGCTTTCGGTGATGCTGGAGTAAACCGCAAACACCGGTTTGACCGGCAGAAACAGCACCAACAATATGCCGTCGATAAACGAGACATGATTAGGTGTTATCAACAACTTAGGATAATCAAAACGGGGGTTGGCCGGCGTCAGAGTGACACGAAACGCCACGCGAAAAAGCAGCCGGAAAAACCTGAATAGAAAGTTGTACATCTGAGCCATCTCCTTATGAACCATCTTGGACTTTGGGCAAAAAAGGTTATAGAAACAGCATACTATAGGAGGGGGGATTTTGACGATTGAAGGGGAATACTTTGGGAATATGCACGCCACATAACAGAAAAACCGTGAATTTTAGGCAAAAAAAACCTACGCATCCGCGTAGGTTGGTGCAAATCTAATCGGTATCAACGTACAGAGCACGTTGATGATTCACCAATCAATACCTCTGGGACGTTCAATTTAGCGACTTGCCAAAAGTGCAGCCAGCAGCCAATCGCAACATATTCCCGCAAAGTGTAACCAGTGGTGAAAAACTGCCAGAGTTCACACATTCATGAAACATCAGGCAGTTACCCGATAAAGTTTTAGCGAGTTGCGCAAATCATTGGCGTTGCCGCTACAACGTTAAGGATGCAGTGCAACTTCCACTAAGCAGCTCATCGCGTTGGGCCCCTGGGTCAGCGGTGAGGTGCCGATATCCAGCGTCAGCACGTTCGGGTTACCCGCCTGCTCAGTCTCCTTCCATTCTCCGCCAAAGCCCGGATCAAACCACGCGCCGGTTGCCATCAGCACCACGCCACGAGTAATGCCGTCGTTCAGCGATACGCCCGCCAGACAGCTGCCACGATCGTTGGAAACTTTCACCAGTGCGCCGTTTTGCAGCCCACGACCCGCGGCGTCCTCAGGATGCATCATCAGCGTTTCCTTACCTGCCGTTTTGTTCGACTGTGCCAGCGGTGACTGATCGAGCTGGCTGTGCAGACGGTCTTTTGGCTGGATGGAGATCAGATGCAGTGGCCACTGTTTGGCAGTGTCAGACCCCAGCCACTCTACCGGCGGTTTCCACTCAGGATGACCGGCAAAATCTTTGTAGCCATAACTGGCAATTTTCTCGGAGAACAGCTCAATTTTGCCACTCTGCGTGCCGAGCGGATTGGCCCGCGGGCTTTTGCGGAACTCCTCGAAGAACACGAAATCTTTCTGTGGCACCGGCAATTCGACAAAACCGCGCTCCCAGAAACTGTCGAAGTCCGGCCATTCCACGCCCGTACCGTTCTGCGCTTCACCGCATTTTTGGTAAATATGGCGCAACCAGGCGTCCTCGTCGCGGCCCTGAGTGAACTGTTCACGGTAGCCCAGACGTTCAGCCAGATCGGCGAAAATGTCGAAGTCATTACGTGCCTGATGCTGCTGGCGATGGCCTGATGCATCGCCAGCACGAAGCGGTCGCGGGAGGAACCGCCGATGTCATTACGCTCAAGCGTGGTGGTGGCCGGCAACACGATGTCGGCCATTTTGGCGGCCGGAGTCCAGACGTTGTCCTGTACGATCACCGTGTCCGGTTTCTGCCAGCCCTCCACCAGCCGGTTAAGTTGCTGATGATGATGGAACGGATTACCGCCCGACCAGTGCACCAGATGGATATCCGGATAGTTCAGCGTTTCGCCCTGAAACTCATACGGCTGGCCCGGCTTGAGTAACATGTCGCTGATACGTGCCACGGGGATCGACAGCCCGGACGGGTTAGGCCCGGCACTCACCGCCGGTCCCGGCGTGTCAAAGCGCGGGTTGCCGACACTGTTCATCGAACCGTGACCAAAGGAGAAACCGCCGCCCGGCAGACCGACCTGCCCGAGCATCGCCGAGAGCGCAATCATCATCCAGTACGGCTGCTCGCCGCGATGGGCGCGCTGCACCGAGTATGAACAGGTGATAAAACTGCGCACGCCAATCAGCTGCTGCGCCAGACCGGCGATCCGTGCGGCCGGGATGCCGGTAATGTGGCTCGCCCACTCCGGCGTTTTCGCCACGCCGTCGGTTTCTCCTTGCAGATAAGCTGCCAGCTGCGGATATCCCACGCAGTGGCTGGCGAGGAAGGCGTCATCCTGCGCGCCCTGACGCTGAATTTCGAAGGCAATCGCCATCATCAACGCGGCATCGGTATTGGGGCGTATAGAGATCCATTCGGCATTCAGAAATGCCGGGCAGTCATCACGCATTGGGCTAATGTTAATCACCGGTGTGCCTTTTTTCGCCAGCTGCTCAAGCGCCGGTTTCAGCGTATGCTCCACGGCACCACCGGACGCTACCTGCGAATTTTTCAGCGCCAGTCCGCCGAAGGCCAGCAGGATCTCCGCATTATCCACCACGCTTGGCCACGAAGTGACGCGGCCAGTCATCGGCGTAAAAGTGCCAATCACATACGGCAGGAAGAACTGCGCGGAGCCCCAGCTGTAGTTGCCCTGCTGATCCACCCCGCCCCCGCCGGTGAAATAAAAACGCCGCACCAAAGAGCGTGCATGGTGCAGGCGACCGGCGGAAGACCAGCCGTACGAGCCGTTGAAAATGCCCGACGCGCCGTAGCAGTCGCGCACGCGTTTGTTCTCTTCAGCCACCAGATCCAGCGCCAGCTCCCAATCCACTTCGACAAAATCCTCTTTACCGCGCAGCGTACGATCGCTGTTTTCACGCTTTTGCAGCCACGAACGGCGCACTGCCGGTTTGCGGATACGTTTGTCGGAGTAAACCAGCGGGACGATGGAGTCGAGCAGCGGCGAAGGATCGGCATCCGCCGAATACGGCTCGCAGCGGATCAGCCGCCCGTCTTCCACGACGGCGGTATAGGCTCCCCAATGGGCCAGTTGCGGATAGCGTTTGATTGTCATGTTGTTCTCGGATGGGATTATTATTAGAAGCAAGTGAATAGGGTTAAAAGTAACATTCCGGCCGGAAGAAACTCAAAGCACAAATATCGATAATCGGGGAGGTTTGCAGGCGAAGTTGCTCAGAATGGCCTCTTCCACGTCACCTTCCAATCCACAAAACATTGCCTTGCATCACAAAGTTGCGATCTGCGTCCCTTGCCCCACCGCGCTTTTTCCGCAAAACTGATAGTGTAAACGCTTACCCTCACACAAATTTCGGACGTGTAATGGCTACCATCAAAGATGTTGCAAAACTGGCGGGTGTTTCCGTCGCGACGGTTTCACGCGTGATAAACCACTCCCCCAAGGCCAGTGACAGCTCGCGTGAAGCGGTGCAGAGCGCCATGCAACATCTGCAATATCACCCCAACGCCAATGCGCGCGCGCTGGCGCAGCAGTCTACCGAAACCCTTGGCCTGATTGTCGCCGATGTCTCGGACCCTTTTTTTGGTGCTATGGTAAAAGCGGTCGAACAGGTAGCCTATGCCACGGGGAATTTCCTGCTGATCGGCAACGGCTATCATAATGTCGATAAAGAGCGGCAGGCGATTGAGCAGTTGATCCGCCACCGCTGTGCGGCGCTGGTCGTTCACGCCAAAATGCTGCCGGATGACGAACTGCAAAGCCTGATGAAACAGATCCCCGGCATGGTGTTGATCAACCGCACCCTGCCCGATTTCGAACAGCGCTGCGTAGCGCTGGATGACCGTCACGGTGCCTGGCTGGCGACCCGTCATCTGATCCAGAGTGGCCATCAGCGCATTGCGATTTTATGTTCCAACCACAGCATTTCCGACGCCACTGACCGGCTTCAGGGTTATCTCGACGCGCTGAAAGAACACAATATTCCGGTGGACGACAAACTGATTGCTTACGGTGAACCGGATGAAATTGGCGGGGAACAGGCGATGGCCGATTTATTGGGGCTGGGGCGCAGCTTCACCGCAGTCACCTGCTACAACGACTCAATGGCCGCCGGTGCGCTGTCGGTCTTAAGCGATAACAGCATTGATGTGCCGGGAGAAATTTCACTGATTGGTTTTGATGACGTGCTGATTTCGCGCTATCTACGCCCGCGCTTGACCACGGTGCGTTATCCGGTGGTCGCGATGGCCAATCAGGCGGCGCAGCTGGCTCTCGCTTTAGCCAAAGGGCAGCCGCTGCCGGAAACCACCCACATGTTCAGCCCGACGTTAGTGCGCCGTCACTCAGTGACCGGCCCTGCAGTGTAGACTTAATACGCCTTCGTTAAATCATCTTGCCCTGAAAAATGGGAACTGATTCAAACAGATACCCATCGAATTCCGGCGCGTCCACGTCGGAAAGTTCCATCAGGGTGTTTTTGACGTTTTCCATATGCTGCCACATCGCCTGATACGAGCCCATGACGTCGCGGCGGCGCAGCGCGGCCAGAATGTTTTGGTGGTCCGCCAGCCACTTCAGCCGGTAACCGCGGGTAGCGATATGGCTGTGTAACTGCTTCCACAGCGGGCTGGAATCCCGGTGCAGCCAGATATTTTTCACCGAATCGAGCAGCATCTGATTTTGCGTCGCCCCGGCAATCAGCAGGTGGAACAGACGGTCGTTATCGCCACTTTCGTCGTTAGCAACAATCGCACTCTGCTCCTGCTCCAGCGTACGGCGCAGGTTTTCGATATCGTTTTTGGTCGCCATCTTGGCGGCAAACGCGGCGATGTTGCTCTCAAGCAGCTGCCGCGCCTGTAAAATTTCAAAAGGCCCGATCTGGCCCTGATAGAGCAGGTCATCCTGCCCCTCCTCCGCCGATGGAATTCGGATCACATACACGCCGGAACCCTGGCGGATATCCACCGTTCCTTCCAGCTCCAGCATCAGCAAGGCTTCGCGCACAATGGTGCGGCTGACGCCGTAGGTTTCGGCCATGTTTCGTTCAGGCGGCAAACGCGTGCCGATAGCAAAATGCCCCTGCTGGATTTTCTCCCGCAGGTCATGACCTATTTCCTGATACTGCTTTCGTTCCTGCGAAACCGCGCCCTTTTCCACACTTCCACCCTAATGCCCCGAAAACCATGAATGGGATCCGGTATACCTGATTGGCATACCGGATTTTTAGCCGCGCCTAGTGTAGCAAACTCAGTGCCTGATCCAGTACTTTCGCACCGTTCAACGTGCCATAAGCCACCGAATCTATGACGGCGATCGGGATGTTGTAGTGATCTGTCAGTTTTTTATTCTCGGTCAGCTTGAAGCGCACCTGCGGGCCGAGCAACACCGCCACCACATCCTGCGCATATTGCTCCAGCTCATCGCGCAGATCCTGCTCGGGAATGGCGTAGATTTTATATTCCAGACCGCGCGCCGCGACCTCTTTCTCCATTTTGGTGACCACCAGTGACGTGGACATGCCTGCGGAGCAGGCCAGTACGATACGTTTCATGCAATTCCCTCGGTTATTTATCTTCGTCGTCCAGTGTTAATGACAGCACGCCTGATTCACTCAATGATTTAAACCAGTGCGATGACTTTTTCTGATGGCGATTACGGTTATCGTCGAGATCAATTTCAATCAATCCATAGCGGTTTTTAAACGCATTCATCGGAGAAACGTTGTCGGTAAAGGCCCACAGCATATAGCCCCCGCAACTTGAGCCGTCCTCGCGGGCCTTCAGCGCCCAGTAAAGATGTTCGGCGACAAATTCAATGCGGTAGTCATCCTGAATTTCACCGCTGGCGGCATCGCGGAAGCGCCCCTCGTTTTCAATGCCCATGCCGTTCTCAGCAATAAACCACGGAATATTGCCGTACTCATTTTTTATGCGCATCGCCATGTCATACACAATTTTCGGGTAGATTTCCCAACCGCGTGACGTATTCATCCGGCGGCCCGGCAGTTCGAAATGTTCATAATAAAAAGCCGGGTGGAATGGTGTCTCTTTATTCCATTCGCGACTCGGCGCTTTCACGCGATGCGGGTAATAGAGATTGATCCCCACTTCATCAACGGTGTTATTACGGATCACCGCCAGTTCCTGCTCCGAATAATCGAAATTCACCTGATGCTTATGCAATAAATCGAGCAACTCCTGCGGATATTCCCCTTTGATCATCGGGTCTAAAAAGACGCGGTTATAAAAGAGATCATATAAATACGCCGCCTGCTGATCGTGCACTGCCTTTGAGCGCGCATAGGTCACTTCAGGATTGAGGATCACACCGATACTACCGTGTTTTCCATACCCCTGACGGCGAAACAGTTCGACCACTTTGGCGGTCGCCAGCACTTTGTGGTGATTCCACTGCATCCATTTGCCGGTGTTCTGTTCAAACGGCCAGCGGATAGCGTCCAGATAGACCCGGGTTTGCACCACCACCGGCTCGTTAAAGGTAAACCAGCGGCTGACTTTTCCGGCAAAGCGCGCAAACACTTTCTCGGCATAAAGTACGAACAGCTCGACGACTTTCTTTGAGCTCCAGCCGTCATATTTTTCAATCAGATACGCCGGTAATTCATAGTGCTCGAGGCAGAGCATCGGCTCGATGCCCTGACGTTTCATCTCATCGAGATAGCTGTCGATGTACGCGGCATACTCTTCGTCCACCGTACCCAGCTCGTAATCAGTGAAGAAACGCGACCAGTTAATCGAGGTGCGGTAGTGCGTCAGGCCGCTGGCCTTCATCAGCGCCACATCCTCTTTATAGCGGTGGTAAAAATCAGTGGCTTTCGCCGGGCCATAGCCGTTGTGCCAGACGTGGCGGTGATTTTTGTACCACAGGTCGAGATACGAATCCTGGCCGCTTTTTTTGCCGCTCCACCCTTCGGTTTGCCAGGCAGAAGCCGCCGCACCAAGGATAAAGCCGTCCGGGATGGCAATAGAAACCTTACTCATCACTTACCTCTTTTCGTTTCTGTTTCATTACGTTATGCCGTGCGCTGCACGCTGGCGGTCTGCTGCTGCATGGCCTGCTGTTGCGCCATGTCCGCACGGCGTGACGCCACTTTCACAAACGGCAGATAAATCAGCACCGACACCACAATGCAGCCAAGCTGTGTGACCACCGCGCCCATCGACCCGGCAGTGGAGAGCCAGGCGTTGATAATCGGTGGCGTGGTCCAGGGCACCATCACCACGGCACGCCCGGCAAAACCGAGACTGGTAGCGAAGTAGCCGATGGTGCCGGTGATAAGCGGCGTGATAATGAAGGGGATCGCCAGAATCGGGTTGAGCATGATCGGCATACCGAAAATGACCGGTTCATTGATGTTAAAGAAGCTTGGCCCCATCGACAGCTTGGCGATCTCTTTCATCTCTTTGCGGCGGGTGGCGATCAGTACTGCCAGCAGCAGGCCGATGGTGCAACCGGAACCGCCGATGCTCATATACACATCCCAGAACGGCATGGTGATGATATTTGGCACCTCTTTACCCTGCTCGAACGCCGTCATGTTGACCATGATTGCGCCTAATAGCAGCGGTTCGCGGATAGGTTTGATCATCTGATTGCCGTGGATCCCGATCACCCAGAACAGCTGGGCGACAAACATCAGCAGCAGGATCCCCGGCAGGCTTTGCATCACGGATTCGAGCGGACGCTGGATCACCTCATATACCGCATCGTACAAATACATGCCGGTCACGCGATGGAAAACAAAGCCGAAAGTAGCGATGATCACCACAGTAATAATGGCGGGAATTAATGCAGAGAAAGAGGCCGAAACGTTTGGCGGTACACTTTCCGGCATTTTAATACGCAGGCGGTTAACCTTTTCCAGCGCGGAGTAGATCTCCACCGACAGAATGGCAATAAACATACCGAGAAACAGACTTTTGGTATCGGAGAACTGTTTCGCCAGAACGTCTTTAACTTCCTGCATCTGGCCGTTGACCATCATATCGACGGTGGTCGGCGTGACGGCAATAAAACAGATAACCGCCAGCAGGCCGGGGAATAACGAACGCGAACCGTTAATTTTTCCAAGTTCAATACCAATTAAAAATACCGCACCGATAGTCAGAAAACTCAGCGTGGCATAATTAATGCTGCTCATAATCGGCTTGAGCGTCGCGAGCCAGGCGAACATCTCGAAATGCGCCAGGCCATTTTTCGGGTCCATCACCATATTGGAGATCAGTACCGAAAATGCCCCTACAATAATAACGGGCATTAACGTAATAAATGCCGCCTTAATGGCCATAATATACCGCAGGCTATTAAACGAATTGGCAAAACCCCCGAGAGAGTCAATCAAACGATCCTGTAAAGACATAACACCACCTCTACTCTTCTTATACGTCGTTAAACTATTGGGTGTTTATTTCGCACAGAAGGCAGTGTGAATACCCGGTGCAGGGGTGCCAGAAAAAATTTCTGTCGCGAAATAGGTCAGATTCCAGTTCTGAGGTCTTCCTGTTTATCCAGTGCGTACAACGTCATCGCAATTTGGTATGCCAAAAAATAGCTTACTGACGGTTAATTTCTGTGATCCCGTTCTCACATGTGAATATTGGAATTCCAATATGATGAATTTCACTCATTCTGGTATACCAATTGGAGTTAACGATGGAATTCGATCTCGAACAGACGGTAATGGAGCTTTTGATCAACGCAGGCGAAGCGCGATCCAGCGCCATGATGGCGATTCAGAGCGCGCGTAAGCAGCAATGGGACGAAGCCGATGCCATGCTGAAAGCCTCGGATGACGCGGCCCGCAAGGCGCACAAAGTGCAGACACAGCTGATCGGTCTGGATGAAGGGACCGGCAAGATCCCGGTCAACCTGATCATGGTCCATTCACAGGATCATCTGATGACCGCCATGCTGTGCCGGGATCTGGCCGGGGAAATCGTCCTGCTGCGCCGTGAGATGTTTGCGCAAAAAGAGCAGGCCAACTGACGGATTTCACTCACCTTCCCCGCAATAGAGCTGTGATAAAGTAATACCCAAAATAATTCGAGGTGCATTAAGGCGGCAGGAGAGTAAACCCCCGTGAGCTTAGTAAACTAAGTGATTCGGGTGAATGAGCGCAGCCAACAAAGATGCAGCTTGAAGTATGACGGGTATAAGTTAAATAAGCCGGATGCGGGGATGAGAGACCAATGGTAACCATGTTAGACGTTTCGCTGCGCGCGGGTGTCTCGAAAGCGACGGTATCAAGGGTGCTCAACGGCACCGGGCAGGTAAAGCAGAGCACGCGTGACGCGGTATTTCGCGCCATGGATGAACTTGGCTACCGGCCCAATTTTCTGGCGCAGTCGCTGGCGACCAACAGCTCGCATAGCCTCGGACTTGTTATCTCCAATTTCGACGGTCCCTACTTTGGCCGCTTACTGCGTCAGGCCGCCAAACTGGCGGAGAGCAGCGGTAAGCACCTGATTGTCACCGACGGCCACGACACGCCCGAAGACGAGTTACAGGCCGTACATCTGCTGGCCGACCGGCGCTGCGACGCCATCATTCTCTACACCCGCTTTATGTCCGACAGCCAGCTGATGAACCTGCTCGGCACCCTGTCGACCCCGCTGATGGTGGTTAACCGCGCGCTGCCCGACGCGCCCGAACGCTGCGTCTACTTTGAGCAGCAGCAGTCGGCTTTTGAAGCGACCGAGTTTCTGATCAAACAGGGCCATCATCACATCGCCTGCATTACCGGCCCGATGCGAACACCGACAGCTCAGGCCAGGCTGGCGGGTTACAAAGCTGCGCTGGCGCACCATCAGCTACCGTTCGAGCCGCTACGCGTGGCCAACGGCGACAGCAGCGTACCGAGCGGGTATCAGGGTTGTAAAACCCTGCTGGAGAGTGGCGTGAGTTTCAGTGCGCTGTTTTGCTGTAATGACGATATGGCGGTAGGGGCGATGAAGGCGCTGCATCAGGCGGGAATTCGCCTGCCGCAGGATGTTTCGCTGTTTGGCTTTGACGACGAACCGGGTGCGGCCTATTTGCATCCGGCGCTATCCACCGTCTATCTGCCGATTGACGCGATGATTGCCGCCGCTATTGCGCAGGCGCTGCGGCTGATTGACGGTAAGCCGCTGGCGCCGATTGTGCCGTTTACCGGCGAATTGAAATTGCGTGAATCGGTAGTGCCGGGGCCCTTCGCCAACCGCTGAAGGGAAAGCGGGCCCCGGACAGCATCAGATCAGTTCAAGCGCCAGTAACTCTTCGATAGTCTGGCGGCGGCGAATCAGGCGCGGTACGCCGTTTTCAAACAGGACTTCTGGCAGCAGCGGACGGCTGTTGTAGTTCGATGACATCGATGCGCCATACGCGCCGGTATCATGGAACACCAGGTAGTCGCCAATCTGCACTGGCGGCAGCGGGAACGTCTCAATACCGCCGCCCGCTTCCTGCGTAAACACGTCACCGGACTCACACAACGGGCCGGCAATCACTGAATCAATCAGCGGTTGTCCACTGAGATCACGACCATCGGCTGGCAGCAGCGAAATGTGGTGATAGCTGCCGTACATGGCCGGACGCATCAGGTCGTTAAAACCGGCGTCGCACAACACAAAGTGACGGCTGCCCATGTTTTTTGCCGCGCGTACCTGCGCGACCAGCACGCCAGATTCAGCGACCAGGAAACGGCCCGGTTCGATTTCCAGATGCACCGCGTGGCCGAGATGTGCGGCAATCTGCTCACGGGCGCGGTTCCATAATCCGTAATAATGTTCGGTATCGATGGCTTCTTCGCCGAAATGGTAAGGGATCGACAAGCCACCGCCGGCAGAAATCGCCTCAATGTCATGGCCGGTTTCAATCACCTGCCGCACCATCGCGTCGCACACCTGTTCGAGGTGTGCGTAATCCACGCCGGAACCGATATGCATATGAATGCCCACCAGTTTCAGGTCATAACGCGCAATCTCAGCCAGCGCTTCGGGTAAATCGGCATACCAGATACCGTGTTTGCTGTTTTCCCCACCGGTGTTGGTTTTCTGGCTGTGGCCGTGACCAAAGCCTGGGTTGACCCGCAGCCAGACCGGATGCCCGGCTTTCTGGCGACCAATCTGCCCCAGCATATCAATTGACCCGGCGTTGACCGGAATATCCAGCTCCGTCACGCGCTCCAGCGTCGGCTGGTCCAGCACGTCAGCGGTGAAGACAATCTCACTGGCTTCACGGCCTGGCACAAAACCGGCCAGCAGCGCACGCTCAATTTCGCCAAGCGAGACGGAATCCACCTTCACGCCCTGCTCACGCATCAGGCGCAGAATGTGAATATTCGAACAGGCTTTCTGCGCAAAACGGATCACATCAAACTGGCGCAGCTGGGCAATACGCTCACTGATAATCTGCGCGTCATAGGCCCAGACCGGGCAGCCATATTGCTGGGTCAGTGCCAGAAGATTGGCGGCGTTCAGCGCGGTAGAAATGTCGTTTAAGGCGCGTGGCATAAAGAGTCCTGAGAGTGGCTAAGAGGAAATTAACTTCAGTATCGCCTATCCCCGGCTTGCGGGAAAATATCTGTTTCGCACCAGTCTATTCATTTATGATATGGAAATCGCCACCCGTCACCGCACTGCGGAGCCCTCCATGCCAGCCATTTCCCTGCGCCATATCGAAATTTTTCACGCTGTGATGACTACCGGTAACCTGACCGAAGCCGCTGCGCTGCTCAATACCTCTCAGCCCACGGTCAGTCGCGAACTGGCGCGCTGCGAAAAGCTGCTGAATTTACAACTGTTTGAGCGCCTGCGCGGTCGTCTGTTCCCGACGGTGCAGGGCCTGCGGTTGTTCGAGGAAGTGCAGCGTTCCTACTACGGGCTGGACCGCATTGTCAGCGCCGCGGAGGGCATCCGCCAGTTTGAACAGGCGCAGCTCTCCATCGTCTGCCTGCCGGTCTTCAGCCAGTCTTTGCTCCCGGCGGTGTGTAAGCCTTTTCTGGATCGCTACCCCGATGTCAGTTTCAATATCGTGCCGCAGGAATCGCCGCTGCTGGAAGAGTGGCTGTCGGCGCAGCGCCATGACCTCGGGCTGACCGAAAACACTCACACGCCTGCCGGTACCGAACGCCAGGCGCTGCTGACGCTCAACGAAGTGTGCGTACTGCCAGCCGGGCACCTATTGGCAGCAAAAAAGTGCCTCACGCCGCAGGACTTTAGCGGTCACAACTTTATCAGCCTGTCCGCCACCGACAGCTACCGCCAACTGCTGGATACCTTATTCATCGAGCATCAGGTGAACCGCCGTCTGGTGATGGAAACCCACAGCGCCGCGTCCGTATGCAGTATGGTGTGTGAAGGCGTAGGGGTGTCGGTCGTCAATCCGCTGACCGCGCTGGACTACATGGAACGCGGCGGTGACCGCATGGTGATACGTGAATTCAGCCTGCCGGTTCCTTTCACCGTCAGCCTGATCCGCCCGCTGCATCGCCCTTCCTCGGCGCTGGTGACCGCGTTCATCGAACATTGCCACCAGCAGGCAGAGCGTTTTGCAGGACGCCTTGAGGCAGCCCTTAGCCGGTGATCTTGTAAATGATAATCATTATCCATAACATGCGAGCACTATCCCGCTATGGAAAATGAGGATCACCATGAACAAGTTTGTCCTGCTGGCTATTCTGGCACTCACAGCCTGCTCAACCACGCCACAAAAAATGCCTGCTCCGGTCACTCCGCCGGGCGGCACCATCACCGATTTACGCACGGGAAAAACGCTTTCGCCGTCTCAGTTAATCAGTTATCTGGCCGATGAGCCGCGGGTAATTGTCGGGGAAAAGCACGACAACCCGTACCATCATCAGATTGAAAACTGGCTGGTGCAAAGTCTGCCACTGCTGCGTCCGCAGGGCAGCGTGCTGATGGAAATGCTGACACCAGCCCAGCAACCGCAGGTAGATAAAGTCAAAGCATGGCTGCAAACCAACCCGGATGCCCAACCGGCGCAGGTGGCAGAACAGCTCAACTGGCAGAAGGGCTGGGACTGGCCGATGTACAGCGACGTGGTGATGGCGGCGATCAAAGCGCCTTACCCGTTGCTTTCCGCCAATCTGGACCGCAGCGAAATCATGGCGTTCCACCAGCACCCGCTCTTCCCGGCCGGTAAAAACAGTTCAGATGCCAGAGTGAAAGAGGCGATTGCCGGAACCATCCGCACTTCGCATCAGCAAAATATCGAACCGGCACAGCTCAACGCGATGCTGGCGATCCAGCAGCAGCGCGACCGCCGGATGGCACAGCGTCTGCTGGCCGCGCCGCAGCCTGCTTTGTTGATCGTGGGAGGCTATCATGCGAAGCGCGACGTTGGCGTGCCGGTGCATATGAAGGATGTTCAACCGGCAGAATCTGTGACAGTATTAATGCTTGCAGAACAATGGGTTGAAGTGGATAAGCAGCAGGCAGACTACGTCTGGGTAACGCCTTAATATTTTGCCGCCCCCTTCATTGCGCCGGGGGCGGCGTGTTCATCAGGCAATCGCTTTTTCAGCTTTTTTCGCCGCACGGCGGAACGTCACAATGCACAGCACAAAACCAATCAGCCCCAGGCCAGATGCTGCCAGTGGAACCGCAGTCAGCCCCATCCCGCGGGCAATCACTGCCCCGCCGACCCACGCACCCAACGCGTTACCGACGTTAAACGCCGCAATGTTCAGGGTCGAGACCAGATTCGGTGCATTTTTGCCGTAGGTCACGACATTGATTTGTAACGCCGGAACGGCGGCAAAGCTGACCATCGCCCAGAAGAACAGCGTCACTTCAGCCGCCAGCAGGTTCACGCTGGTCCAGCTGAACAGCGCCGAGAACACGGCGATCAGCAGGAAAATCAGCGTCAGAGTCGCACCCAGACGCCAGTCCGCCAGACGCCCGCCAACCACGTTGCCGATCGTCAGACCCAGACCAATCAGCAGCAGCGTCCAGCTGACACCGTGCTCAGAGACACCGGTGATTTCCGTCAGCATCGGCGCGATATAGGTGAACAACGCAAACATCGCAGCGGAGAAAAACACCGTGATCGACAGCGACAGCCACAGGCCAAGACCGCGCAGCGCGCCCATCTCTTTGCGAAGATCCGTTGGCTCTTCGTCATTCTTGTCCGGTAATTTCTTATACAGCGCGAACAGTGACGCCACGCCAATGATCGCCACCGCCCAGAAAGTCGAACGCCAGCCGAGCGCCTGACCGAGCGCGGTGCCGAGCGGCACACCCAGCACGTTGGCAAGTGTCAGACCGGTGAACATCAGCGCAACGGCTGAGGCACGGCGGTTAGGTGCTACCAGATTGGCAGCAACCACGGCACCAATACCGAAGAAGGCACCGTGGCAGAGCGCGGTGATCACCCTCGCCAACATCAGGAAACCGTAACTGTACGACAAGGCACACATCAGGTTGCCGAAGATAAAGATCACCATCAGCAATAACAGGGTTTTCTTACGCGGTAATTTGGCCGTCAGTACCGCCATGATCGGTGCACCGATGGCAACACCCAGTGCATATCCGCTGATAAGCCAGCCCGCCAGCGGAATGCTGACCCGTAAATCATTCGCCACATTAGGCAACAGCCCCATGATGACAAATTCAGTGGTGCCGATTGCAAACGCACTCAGCGCCAGTGCCAGTAGTGAAACAGGCATAAAAGTCCCCGTTGGTTTATTTATAATTGTTAGCGCGATGTTGCACAGACATACAGCCGACAGAAATACCACGCAGATCACACTTTTGACCAGTTTTGGCCTGCCGGGATGGCACAAAATGCCATGAAGAAACAGTTAACTTATTGATATTTAAATAATGAGTAAAATGTGTGTAAAGATTTCAAAAAATGGTGCAACCGGCGTCATCGGATTATTTTTCAGCACTCAGTGATAGCCAGCGCGGATGCCCGGCGAACCACGCCACCAGGAAGTCCAGCAGCGCACGCAAAGCGGCTGGCATTTGCCGGCGCGAGGCGTAAATGGCAAAGATGCCCATATTTTGCGGCTGCCACTGCGGCAACAGCGCCACCAATTGCCCGCTGGCGACCAGCGGCGCGGCCGAGTAATAAGGTTGCATGACGATCCCCGTCCCTTCCACCGCGCCCGTCAGCAGCACCAGCGACTCATTGGCGCTGAGGTTGCCACTGACCGGCACCGCTGTTTTCTCGCCTTCTCGCTCAAACTGCCACAGGCTTTTACCGAAATAGCTGTAGGTCAGGCAGTTATGCAGCGCCAGATCCTGCGGCTTTTGCGGCGTCCCCTGAGCGGCCAGATAGGCCGGAGAAGCGCATACGACCGACGGACACTGCGCCAGCGGGCGGGCGATCAGGTTAGGGTCAAGATCATTGGTGATGCGCAGCGCCAGATCGATGCGATCCTCTACCAGATTGATCGCCCGGCTTTCGAGTTGCAGATCAATGCTGACCTGCGGATGGCGGCGTAAAAATTCAGCAACGGCGATCACGACCGCGCCCTGCCCGAAAGATTGCGAACAGCTCAGGCGCAATAAACCGCGCAGCGCGTCATCCTGACTGGCGCCCACACTGACCATCTCTGCCGCCACCGCCAGCATTTTCCGGCAGCGTGCGAGGGCGTTTTCACCGGCATCCGTTAAACTGAGTTTACGGGTCGAGCGGTGCAGCAGCCGCGCACCGGACCACTTTTCCATTTCAGAGAGGTATCGCGTCACCATCGCGCGCGACATATTCAGCGACTCAGCGGCGCTGACCATACTTCCCCGTTCAACAATGGCGACAAAAACTTCAGCAGCGGTAATTCTGTCCATGGATTCATCCGATTTGTGCAACAAACAGTTGCGCATTATCGGGTTTTTCTCCCGCTTTATGCAACGTACAGTAGGTGCTTACCGATAGTTATTATTTTGTCCCCTGTTCTCTCTGAGGAAGTCCCATGCGCCTGAACGCCATACGTTTGAAAACTATCTGTTTAAACAGATTCGCTCTGACCGCCGCATTGCTGCTCGGCACCAGCCTGTCCGCCTGCGCCGCCGACCTGAAAATGGAAGTCTACAATCCGGGCGAAAACAGCATATTCCCGGTGTCATCTGAGATCATCACCGGTGAAAAAGACGCCGTGCTGATCGACGCGCAATTCCAGCGCAACGATGCAGAAAAACTGGTGGAGAAGATCAAAGCCAGCGGCAAAAACCTGACCACGATTTATATCAGCCAGTCAGATCCGGATTTCTACTTCGGACTGGATGTTGTCCACGCCGCTTTCCCTGACGCGAAGATCCTCGCGACTCAGGCGACGATTGATGAAATCAACGCGACCAAACAGGGCAAAGTCGCTTTCTGGGGACCGCAGCTGAAAGACAATGCGCCAAAAACCGTGATCGTGCCGCAGGCACTGAAGGGCAACAGCTTTGAACTGGAAGGCAAAAAGTTTGAAGTGAAAGGCCAGGTGGCCGACCGCACTTTCGTGTGGATCCCTTCGTTAAAAGCCGTCGTGGGTGGTGTACTGGTGGATGGCAATAACATGCATCTGTGGGTCGCCGACAATCAGACCGTTGAGTCCCGTCAGCAATGGGTTGCCGCGCTGGATCAGATCACTGCGCTGAAACCGGCTACTGTCGTGCCGGGCCATTTCCTGCCGGGCGCACCGCATACACTCGAATCGGTGAAATTCACCAAAGATTATCTGCTGACGCTGGAAAAAGAGCTGCCAAAAGCCAAGGATTCCACGGCACTGATTGCCGCCATGAAAGGCCACTATCCGCAGCTGAAAGATGATTCGTCGCTGCTGATGAGCGCCAAAGTATTAAAGGGTGAAATGAAGTGGCCGCAGTAAAATCCTGAGATTTCATAGTGCCGTACTCCCCTAAACCTGCGGGTTTAGGGGCTGGCGCGTTTTTGCGGCCAAACTGACGGCTGCTCTACAGCACCCGCACGAACGGCCCTTCAGCCTGAACATTCATGCCAAAACCGCAGTCGCCCAGGGTATGCAGGCTGACCTGTTCCGCAGCGAAATCCATATTGACCACGCACTGGCCGCCACCGGCATTTTTGTCATCCGCTTCATGATACTCTGCCTTCCCCTCTTTTACCGTTGTCACCACCGAGAACTCGCCGGTGTTCGGACCGTAATAGAGTGACATCAGCCCCATGTACATCCCACTGAAATCAATGCGAAATTGTGCCTCTTCGGCTTTCACTTCGACCACGTTCCAGTTGCCAAAACCGGCGTATTGCCAGTACAACCCGGCGACGCTCGGAGCGGCGGGTAAGGCATCCAGCTTGGGCTGAATCTGGCTGAGATTGTATCGAGATTTCTTGTCCTCCGGCGCCAGCGCCAGCCAGGCTTTGGCCTTGCGGTACTGCCCCTGACGAATATAGGTCAGGGCAATATTGTTGTAGGCGGTGGCTATCGTATCCTGCGGTTTATGGCAAAACTCACTCCATGCCACCTGATCACGAAACACTTCGCGCGCCTTGTCATACTGGCCCTGCTGATAGGCCACTTTCCCGGCGGAGGCGTAAATACCCGCCTTCAGGCAGTCCCCATTAATGTCAGGTTCATCGATTTTCGCCAAAGCCTGCAAACTGACCGAGCATCCTGCCAGTATCAACAGATTCAATACCACTTTCATCAAACACCCTTTTCTAAGTACGGAATTGAACTTTACCGCGGGAAAAACATCCTTACATGTGTGCCATTGCCCTCTCGCACTGGGTCACTCATTCTGGGATGATGATTCATTCACAACATAAATCTTTTTGAAACATGGCAATTTATGACTAATAAACCTGGGAAATCGGCACCGTGGCGTGCTGTCTGGCAGTTGATTAAGCCTTATTGGCTCTCGGAAGAGAAGTGGCGTGCCTGGGGCATGTTGACCACTATCGTTATCCTTTCACTGGCAAGCGTATACCTGAGCGTTCAGTTCAACGAATGGAGCCGGGTGTTTTACGATGCGCTGCAAAACAGAAACTATCCGGTTTTCAAAGCACAGCTGTTCAAATTTACCTGGCTGGCGCTCATCTTTATCGTAATTGCCATCTATAAAGTCTACCTAACGCAGGGCCTGCAAATGAGCTGGCGGCGCTGGATGACCGAAGAGTATATGGACAAGTGGCTGGGCAATCACGCCTATTATTACACCGAGTATCAGCATCAGGTAGATAACCCGGATCAGCGTATTTCCGATGATCTCAACGCACTGACCAGCGGAACGCTTTCGCTGGTGCTCGGGCTGCTGTCGAGCGTGGTCACCCTGTTATCCTTCGTGTTTATACTTTGGGCCATCAGCGGGCCATTAACTTTCGCTATCTCTTCCCATGAATTCACCATTCCGGGCTACATGCTCTGGTTCGCGCTGCTCTACGCGATTGTCGGCTCAGTCGTGGTCTGGTGGGTCGGTAAGCCACTGGTCCGCCTCGGATTTAATCAGGAATGGTTCGAAGCTAACTTCCGTTTCGGTCTGATCCGCGTGCGTGAAAACAGCGATGCGATCGCACTTTATCACGGTGAAAAAAGTGAACGTGAGCAGCTGAGCGGCAAGTTTGAGTCGATCAAAACCAACTGGTGGTCGATCATGAAGGTCACCCGTAGCCTCAACGTCGCCTCCACGTTCTACGCCCAGTTTGCCAATATTTTCCCGATTCTGGTCGCTTCGCCGCGTTACTTCTCTGGCGCGATTCAGATGGGTGCGCTGATGCAAATCGCCTCGGCGTTCGGTCAGGTTCAGGGCTCGCTCTCATGGTTTATCAACGCCTTTACCGATCTCGCAAGCTGGAAAGCCTGCGTTAACCGTCTGGCGGGTTTCAATGCGGCAATCGATCAGGTCAACGCGCAGCCACGCGGTATCAGCGTACATGAATCGGACAGTGTAGATCTGCAACTCGACGATTTAACCCTGAAGTTACCGAACGGCAGCCCGCTGTTTTGCAATATTTCAGCCAGCCTGAAGGCCGGTGAGCGCGTGTTGATTGCAGGCCCATCCGGTTGTGGTAAATCAACCCTGCTGCGCGCCATTGCCGGGATCTGGCCGTACGGCGCAGGGAGTATTCACCTTGCCGCCGGTAAAAGTCATCTGTTCCTGCCGCAGCGCAGCTATATTCCGATTGGCACCCTGCGCGAGGCGCTAAGCTATCCGGATTCCAGCCGTGATTACACTGACGACCAACTGAGTAAAGTGCTGGATCAGTGCTGCCTGCCGCATCTGCAAAGTGTGCTGGATGATTACGCCAACTGGAGCCAGCGCCTGTCGCCTGGCGAACAGCAGCGTCTCTCTTTTGCCCGCGCACTGCTTATCCAGCCGGCCATTTTGTTCCTCGATGAAGCCACCAGCGCGCTGGATGACGAAACCGAGCAACGGATGTATAGCCTGCTGGTCAGCGAATTGCCGCAAACCTCCGTGATAAGCGTCGCTCACCGTAACAGCGTGGCGAAATATCATCAGCACTGCTGGCGCTTCAAACGTCAGGAAGAGGGTGGCAGCCAGTTCTCCTCGTCGGCGTTACTGCCTGAATAAAGCCTGCAACCCGACCCCATCCGGGGTTGGGTTCTTTTCCCTCCCGCACGTGACTCAAAACCCCTCCCAGCGCACAATTCCTTGCGTTAAATTTGTTCAAATGTATACCCCGCTATACAATTCAAACAGCTTACCGGAGGGCTGATGAAAATCGACAAAACCTCATTCGTTCCACTTTATTTACAAATAGAACAGCAGCTTACTGAAAGAATCACCGCCGGAGAGATCAAACCCGGCGATCCGATCCCAACGGAGGCCGCGCTGTGTGAAATTTATGGCGTCTCACGTATGACTGCCCGTAAAGCGGTGGATTATCTGGTGCGCCAGGGACGAGTGGAACGGTTTCGCGGACGCGGCACCTTCGTGGTCAGGAAAACCATGCTCCGCAAAGTCAATCTGCCACTCGACCGCCATCTGACGGCCAGTGAACTGGCGGTCGAGATCAATCAGCCGATTGAAAATCGCGTGCTTGAATTCAAACGCATCAGCGCGGATACCGAGATCGCCGCCGCGTTAGGCGTTCCCGTCGGCACCGCCCTGCATTTCATGGTGCGCCTGCGCATGCTGGGCCAGGAGCCCTTTGTTTATGAACAGTGCTGGCTGCTGGCAGATATGTTTCCTGATCTCACCCGCAAAGATCTCACCACGTCGAAATATGCCTATTTGCGTTCAAAGGGATTTGAGCCGGTGGGAAGCAATAAGGAGATTTCAGCGGAGCTACCCTCTCATCAGATCCGTCTGGCGCTGAATCTGTCACGGGATGAACCGGTACTGCATTCACGCGCCGTGACTGAATTCACGGACGGGATGAAGTTTGAAGTGTCTGACGTCTATTACAATCAGCAGCATTACAGCTTCAGTATCCGCGCTGAGGTGAAAGGCAAAAAAACAGGCTGACCGCAAAGTCAGCCTTCTGGTTTCTCATCACCGCTGAATTAACTGATCCCGGAGAGTTCCGCCTTCACCAGATTCGCTACCTGCTCGACCTGCGGGCCATAAATCACATGCACGTCATTGTCCGTCACGCGCTTCACGCCCATCGCGCCGGTTTTCAGCAGGGTTTCATCCTGAACCTGCGCCATATCCTTCACCTTCACCCGTAAACGGGTAAAACAGCAATCCACCTGTGAAATATTCCCTTCGCCACCCAGCCCGAGAATAATATTTTTGGTCTTCTCATTACCCTGCGCCGGTTTTGCCCGCTCATCGGCATCGTTTTCATCTTCACGACCCGGCGTTTTGACCTGCATTCGCAGGATCACCCAGCGGAAACTGAAGTAATACACCGGCGCATAAATGATCCCGAGGATCAGCGGATACCACCAGTGGGTTTTCGCACCACCGAGTACGCCGAAGATCAGGAAATCGATCGCCCCGCCCTGCACATTGCCGATCATCACGTGGAACATCTGCATAAGGACAAATGAAATTCCGGTCAGCAACGCGTGCATGACATACAGCACCGGCGAGACAAAAATGAAACAGAACTCCAGCGGTTCAGTAATACCGGTGGTGAAAGAGGCCAGTGCCCCCGCCAGCATCAGCGCCTTCACGCGGCCTTTATGCTCAGGCCGGGCGCAGTGATACATCGCCAGCGCCGCCGCCGGTAAACCAAACATCATCACCGGAATTTTACCCTGCGCCAGAAAACGGGTGGCCTGCTGCGTTATCTGATCGCTTATCGCGCCGGGGTCGGCCAGCGAGGCATTAAAGATATTCAGCGCACCAACAATGCTCTGATTGTCCACCGTGGTCACGCCCCCAATCGGCGTGAAGCGCACCGTCTCGTTGATGATGTGATGCAGACCAGTGGGGATCAGCAGCCGCTCGGACGTGGCATAAATAAAGGTGCCTATCTCGCCGGTGCGCCCAATCAGCTCACCGACCCACTGGATCCCCTGCGCAATGGTCGGCCAGATGAGCGACATCAGCACCCCCACAATCGGCAGGACCAGAATGGTGACAATCGGGACAAAGCGCCGCCCGCCAAAGAAAGCGATCGCCGTCGGCAACACGATGGTATAGAAACGGTTGTGCAGCCACATGGTGATAAGCCCGACCAACACCCCGCCCAGCACGCTCATGTTGTAGGTAAAGATCCCCAGCGTATTGGTGAACTCCGCCGCATAAATCATCGCGTCACTTTCGGTCATGCCTTTGGCGGTCAGTTTGGCAACGGTAATGGTCTCCGGCGTAATGTTCTGCGCCAGCAGACTATAATTAACCCCAACGTGCAGACCGACGAAGCCAATCACTGCAGAGAAAGCTGCCGTAGCTTTCTCTGCATTGGCCAGCCCCATCGCCGTAGCAACCGCGAAAAACAGCGGCAAATTAGCAAACAACGCGCCCGATACCTGCCGGATAAAACCGATAACCAGCTGCAGGGATTTTATCTGCGCGAAAGACTCGCCCGTGACTGCCGGGTTTTGTAACGCTGCCGCCAACCCGAGGAAAATCCCCGCCGCGGCGATCACCGAGATCGGCGTCATCAGCGCTTTACCCAAATCATGGATTTTGCTGCCTAATTTCATCATCCGTTTCCCCTTCGTCAATGGGCGAAAAAAACGCCGTTAATTGAGTAAAGTCATGGAATGTATAGTTGTATAGACAAAGACAACAGGAGTATGAAAGAGATCACAGTTTGACGGGCATTAAGGGGGTAAGGGGGAATGGGAGGGAGAGCGGGATGCGCGCATAAACAGGTTTCAACCGGAAACAGTGTGAAGGTCAGGGGGCGTTTCCGGTCGAAAAGGACAGCTAAACGCAGCCCTTACTTATAGACTTCAGCCGTTGCGCTGAAACGTCCTTTTTCACGGGCAGCAATCACAACGAAATACTTGCCACCTTTTTCATCGGCCAGCCGTGAAAGCGCTGCTTTCGTATCCATCGGGTCAGTCGTTTGACCTGATGTATCCACTACACCGATTTTTTCATACTTAGCAGCTTCTTCACGGGTGATCTCTTTCGCAGCCAGTGCGCCGAAAGAAACCGTACCCAACAGAACCGCTGCGACGATCATTTTTAAAGTCTTCACAATCACTCCTTTTGATATGCCTGAAGGCCAATAGTTGCCCATCTTGGGCAAACTGTTCATATTATCTCCACAAGCCTTAAACACAACAAGAACAAAGTCGTAAAGAAATCTTATTCAGCGTGATGACCGCTCCTGTCCCGCAGACGTGCACCTTGTGCTGCGGTTCTTCGAAATATCGGTCGTGTTTACTTTCCCCACTCCAGAATCGTATCCAGCACAGCTTGCGGTTTTTCCAGCACTGCCAGATGGGTCCTGGCATTCTCAAGACGTTTCACATTGAAGAAGTCATGCTGTGATGCGAATCGTTGTTGCAGGCTCAGGTAATCGTCATCTCTATCGAGGGAGTAAATGTGCAACATTTTCGGTGGGTTATTGAGTTGCCCGAGGCGCTGAAGCGGTGAACCGTAGTGAAGATAGGCATCGCGGATAACCTGACCGGCGAGTCGCCAAAGCTGGAAACTGGACGCAGCCATCTCGGTTTTCATATGATGAATCATGGTCGGCGAGTGACTTCCTGCCAGCCAGAACTCGAACAGCTGGTCCCGTGCGTCCCGCCATTGATCTTCACGTTGCATCTGATCAATGGAGGTGAAGAATTCAGGCACAGGGTTATTCATGATCCAATCGAGAAACACCACCGCAGGAGCGCGTTCCTGCAAACGCTCCGCCAAATCTACGGCAGCCCAGCTGGCATGGGCGACTGATACCGGCACAACACGCTTCAGGCCTAAATGGTTAATCAGCGCCAGCGCGTCTTCAACCAACGATGCACCATCAAAATCTTTGCCATCCGTTGAGGATTCTCCGTGCCCGCGCCAGTCAATACTGACCACCCGAAAGTGTGGCGCAGCCAGCGCGGTGAAACCTGCAAAGACAGATTTCGGTTGGCACCAGCCCGGCATTAAGAACAGCGTCGTATCACCTGAACCGGTGTCCTGATAATCAATCTGCGCATGAAATGTGGAGAGAATCGGCATGGGGTATCCTGTCACGAAATGAGTGAGTGACTACCCTAGCTGATTCGCGCCAAATTTAACAAGAATATTCTTGGTAAATTAACACCTGGTGCCGATCACTCCCCCACGTCTCCATTCCATCCACCGCCAAGTGCGGCGATCAGTTTCACGCTGGTCACCATCTGCGTGCTGAGCAGTGACAGTACGTTCTGCTGCTGGCTGAGGCTGGTGTTTTCGGTGGTGGCGACGTCGAGATAGTCGATCATACCGGCCTGATACTGGTTATAGGTGACGCGGGCCGATTCTTTGGCGGCGTCGGCAGCGCGCTGTTGCGCCAGCGTCTGCGCATCGAGGGTATGCAGCTCGACCAGATAATCTTCCACTTCCTGCAGGGCACCCAGCACGCTCTGGCGATAAGCGGCCACCTGCGCATCATAGGCTGCTTCGGCCTGGGCGACTTTGCCACGCGTCGCGCCGAAATCCAGTACGGTCTGGCTAAGCTCTGGCCCTAGCGACCAGACACGGTTCGGCAAGGAAAACAGATTATGGAACGCATCGCTGGCAAAGCCGCCGCTGGCGCTCAGTGTCAGGTCCGGGTAATACGCGGCGGTTGCCACACCGACGGCAGCATTGGCCGATGCCATATTACGTTCAGCGGCGGCGATGTCCGGCCGGCGTTGCAGCAGCTGCGACGGCAACCCCGGCGGAATAGACGGTAAGGTGAATTTGATTTCGCGTGCCGTCAGGGTGAACTGGGCCGGAGGTTTCCCCATCAGTACCGCAATGGCGTGTTCCATCTGTGCGCGCTGCCACTGCACCTGCAGCGCGGATGCACGGGTGCTTTCCAACTGGGTTTGCGCCTGCGCGAGGGTGGCACGCGAGGTATTTCCGCCGGCATATTGGTTTTGAATGATGGTCTGGTAGCGCTCATAGGCGGCAATGCTGCGGTTATACAGGGCGATTTGCTCGTCCATGACCCGCAGCTGGAAATAGTCCTGTGCCAGTTCAGACTGCGCACTGAGCGTGGCGTCTGCCAGATCGGCCTTGCTGGCCTGCGCGCTGGCTTTATCCTCTTCTACCGTGCGGCGCAGTTTACCCCACAAATCCAGCTCCCAGCTGGCGCTGAGTTCAGCGGATTGTTTTTTAGTCACCGCCTGCGATGTCCCGCTGCGGGTGCTGCCAACGCTGGCATCCACAGACGGATAGAGTCCGGAACGCGCCTGCGTCACCAGTGCCTGCGCCTCGCGATACTGCGCGGCATATTGCGCGACGTTCTGGTTGGAAATCTGTACCTGACTCAGCAACGACGACAGCTCAGGATCCTGATACACCGCCCACCAGTCGCCTTTGGCCTGATTCTCCTGCGGGATCGCCGCCGTCCAGCCTTTGGCTTCTTTAAACTCCAGCGACAGCGGCGCGGACGGCCGCTGATAATCCGGGCCGACGGTGCAGGCGCTGACCAGCAGCGCCAAAGCCAGCGGTACCAGACGGAAAACAACAGAACGCGGGTTACGGGAAGTCATCGGCATCGTTTCGCTTTTCAAAGAAGGAGTCATGAATCTGTCAGCAATCCATCTGGAATTAGTCATGTGAACCGGTCTCCGGCGATGGCGCATGGTGCGGCCGCAGGCGATGCCATAAACGGCGCGTCGCGCGGCTCGAACGGTCCATATACAGATAGACCACCGGCGTGGTGAATAAGGTCAGGATCTGGCTGAGCGCCAGCCCGCCGGCGATCGCCAGCCCCAGCGGGCTGCGCAGATCGGCATCACCGCCGCTGCCAAGCGCCAGCGGCAGCGCACCAAAGAAGGCGGCCAGCGTGGTCATCAGGATCGGGCGAAAACGCATCAGGCAGGCCTGAGTGATCGCCTGCTGCGGTGAAAGCCCGAGACGGCGTTCGGCGTCGAGCGCAAAGTCGATCATCATGATCGCATTCTTCTTCACGATGCCGATCAACAGCAAAATCCCGATCAGCGCAATCACCGTCAGCTGGGTATTGGTCAGCAACATCAGCAGCAGCGCACCAAGGCCCGCCGAAGGCAGCGTCGAGAGAATGGTCAGCGGGTGAATATAGCTTTCATACAACATGCCGAGCACGATATAGACCGCTGCCAGCGCGGCGAGGATCAACCACGGCATCATGCTGACTGAGGAGTCAAACGCCTGCGCGGTACCGGCGAATCCGGCCTGAATGGTGTCCGGCAGGCCAATTTGTGCCATCGCCGTTTTAATCAGACCCTGTGCGTCGCCGAGCGCCACGCCATCGGCCAGATTGAAGGCCAGCGTTGTGGTCGCGGACTGCCCCTGATGCGCCACCGACAGGGGCGCATTGGCCCCGCTGAAGGTCGTGAAGGCTGACAGCGGCACCTGAGCGCCGGAATCCGTTATCACATACAGCTGATTGAGCACGTCAGGGTTGCTGGTGTAATCATCCGTCAGATTCATCACCACGTGATACTGGTTCAGCGTTTTGTAGATGGTGGCGATCTGCCGCTGGCTGAAGGCGTTATTGAGCAGCGTGTCGATCATCTGAACGTTGACCCCAAGGCGCGACGCCTTGTCGCGGTCAATGGTCAGCAACACCTCCTGCCCGCCGGTTTGCGAATCGGTATCGACGCCGGTCAGCTGCGGGATTTTTTCCAGCGCGGCTTTGACTTTTGGCCCCCATTCGCGCAGCAGCGACAGATCATCGGCCTGCAAGCTGTATTGGTATTGCGCATTAGCACTGCGTGCACCGACGCGTAAATCCTGCGCGGCCATCAGGAACAGCTGCGCTCCGGCCAGCTTGCTGGTTTCCGCCATCAGGCGGTTAGCCACTTCATTGGCGTTTGCGCTGCGCTCTTTGTAATCTTTCAGCCGCACAAAGAACGTGGCAGTATTGCGTGAGCCAAAACCACCGCTGCCCGCTGAACTCATTACTGCATCAACGGCCGGATCGTTTTGAATAATTTTACTGTATTCCAGTACCTTAGGCTGGATCGACTGGAAGGAGGTGTTCTGGTCGGCACGCATCATGCCCATCAACATGCCGGTATCCTGATTGGGGAAGAAGCCCTTTTCGACCACGGTATAGAGATAGAAGTTAAGCATGATAGTCAGCAGCAGACCGAACAGCGTGATCAACTGATGGCGCATCACCCAGCCGAGCGCGGCGGCATAACCGGCCAGCAGGCGGTTGAGCGCCCGCTCAATAATGCGGTAAATGCGCGGCTGACGTTTTTCCACCGCCGGTTTGCGGCGCAGAAAGCGGGCGCAAAGCATTGGCGTCAGGCTGAGCGACACCAGCATAGAGATGATCAGTGAAATGGTCAGCGTCACGGCAAATTCACGGAACAGGCGCCCGAGGATCCCGCCCATCAGCAGCAGCGGAATAAACACCGCCACCAGCGAGAGCGTCATCGACAGCACGGTAAAGCTGACTTCCTGCGACCCTTTGATGGCGGCGCGCACCGGCCCCATCCCCTCTTCAATATGCCGGGTAATATTTTCCAGGACGACAATGGCGTCATCGACCACAAAACCGGTGGCAATAATCAGCGCCATCAGTGACAGATTATCCAGACTGTAACCCAGCAGATACATCACCGAGCAGGTCCCGATCAGTGAAACCGGTAACGCCAGCGCCGGAATGATCACCGCCTGCAAATTACGCAGGAAAACAAACACCACAATGATCACCAGAAAAGTTGCTTCCAGCAGGGTCACTTCGGTGGCGCGCAGCGAGCCGGAAATGGTCCCCGAGCGGTCCAGCGCAATATGTAACTCTACGTCTCCCGGCAGACTCTCTTCCATCTGCGGCAGGGCGCTTTTAATCGCCTGAATGGTCTCCAGGATATTGGCGCCCGCCTGACGCGTGACGCCCAGCATCACCGACGGCGTACTGTTGTAGTAACCAATATTGTATTTATCTTCTACCGAATCATAGACGTTGGCGATATCACTCAGACGGATAGCCGAGCCGTTGATATACGTCACAATCAGCGTTTTGTACTGCGCCGCTGTGCTTTGCTGGCCGTTGCCCTCAATCATCCACGACTGGCCAGAGCCTTGCAAAACGCCCTTCGGCAGATTGGTGGTGCTGTTGGCAATGGCGGCGCGGATGGTGTCGAGCGAAATGCCATAATGGCTGATGGCTTCGGGGCGCAGATCGATACGAACACCCGGCAGCGCCGAGCCGACCAAAGATACCTGACCCACACCGTTCACCTGAGCGATTTTCTGTTGCAGCTGGCTGGAGGCGATGTCGTACAACTCACCTTTGCTGCGAGTTTTGGAGGTCAGCGACAGCATGATGATCGGCGAGTCGGACGGGTTCACTTTCCGGTAAGTTGGCAACGACGGCATACTGCTGGGCAACAGGGCCCGCGAGGCGTTGATCGCCGCCTGCACATCACGCGCCGCGCCGTTGATCTCGCGATCAAGATCGAACTGTAACACCACGTTGGTGCTGCCCTGCGAACTGCTGGAGGTCATTTCGCTGACGCCCGCAATCTGCCCCAGCGCACGCTCAAGCGGCGTCGCCACGGTCGCGGCCATCGTTTCCGGGCTGGCACCCGGCAGACTGGCGCTGACGACAATAACCGGGAAATCCAACTGCGGCAGCGGTGCCACCGGCAGCAGGCGGTAACCTAGCAGCCCCAGCAGCACAATGGCGCCGGTCAGCAGCAGCGTCGCTACCGGACGGAAGATGAAAAAGCGCGAGATGCTCATCTATCTATCACCGGCCGGATGTTGGGTGTTCTGCTGTTTTTCCTCCAGCAGTGCACGCTTTCTTCTCTGACGTGGGTTCCAGCGGGTCGCAAGGCGGTCAAACATCAGGTAAATCACCGGCGTGGAGAAGAGTGTCAACAGCTGGCTGAAGATCAGCCCGCCAACGATCACCAGACCGAGCGGCTGGCGCAGTTCCGCGCCGGATCCGCTCGCCAGCATCAGCGGCAATGCACCGAGCAACGCCGCCATGGTTGTCATCAGAATCGGCCGGAAACGCAGCAGGCAGGCCTGATGGATCGCATCACGCGGCGACATGCCGTGCTTATTTTCAGCCTCCAGCGCAAAGTCGATCATCATGATGGCGTTCTTCTTGACGATACCGATCAACAGGATCACCCCGATCAGCGCAATCAGGCTGAATTCCGTATTGGCAAACAGCAGTGACAGCAGCGCCCCGACCGCTGCTGACGGCAGCGTCGAGAGAATAGTCACCGGGTGAATAAAGCTCTCGTACAAAATACCGAGCACCACGTACATGGTGAGCAGCGCGGCGAGGATCAGCCACAGCGTGTTGCCGGTGGCGCTTTCAAAGGAGGAGGCCGCCCCCTGATAGCGCAGCGTAATGCTGTCCGGCACAGACAAGTCGGCGACGGTTTGTTTGATGGCTGCCTGTGCCTGCTCCAGCGAGTGGCCGTCTTTCAGGTTGAAGGAGACGGTGACCGCCGGGAACTGATTCAGCCGGGCCTGTAACAGTGCGCCGGTGCGCATATGAATTTTGGCAATCGATGTCAGCCTGACCATGCCCGCCGTCGAGGTGGTGGACGTCGTGGACGTGCCGCTACCTGACGTACTGGTGGTTGAACCGGACGCACTGGTGGTCGAGGTGCTGTTGGCATCTGACGTCGAAGAGGAGCTGGTGTTGCTGGTCGCCAGATAGATATCTTCAAACGAGGCCGGAGATTGCTGGAACTGCGGCGCAACTTCAAGTACCACGCGGTACTGGTTCGATTGGGTGAAAATGGTGGAAACCAGCCGCTGACCGAAAGCGTTATACAGCGCAGTATCCACATCTGCGGCGGTGATACCAAAGCGCGCAGCGGCATCGCGGTCCAGCTCAACATAAGCCACTTGCCCCTGATTTTGCAGATTGCTGACTACGTCGCTGAATTCCGGCTCCTGACTGAGTTTATCAATCAGTTTTGGCGTCCAGGTAACCAGATTTTCGCTGTCCGCATCATCGAGCGTGAACTGGTACTGGCTCGGCGTAACCTGATCATCCACCGTCAGATCCTGCGAAGCCTGCATGTAGAGCTCAATGCCTGGCACAGAGGCCGTTTCCTGTTTAAGGCGGGCAATAATGGCCGGTGCGCGTTCGTCACGCTGACCAAAGGGTTTGAGGTTAATCTGCAAACGGCCGCTGTTCAGGCTGGTGTTGTTGCCATCGACACCGATAGTCGATGAGACGCTGTCCACCGCCGGATCCTGCAAAATAGCGGCAGTGAGCATCTGCTGACGGCGGCCCATCTCCCCGAAGGAAACATCCTGTGACGCCTGCGTAATGCCCTGAATCATCCCGGTATCTTGCGACGGGAAGAAGCCCTTCGGCACAATCACATAGAGCAGCGCGGTAAATACCAGCGTGGCGGCAGCCACCAGCAAGGTCAGACGCTGATGGTTGAGCACCACAATCAGCATCCGGTCGTAACCGGCGATCAGCTTGTCGAACAGCTGCCCGCCCTTGCGGTAGAAGCGGCTCTGTTTATCTTCGGGAATATGGCGCAGCAAATAGGCGCACAGCATCGGCGTCAGGGTCAGCGAAACCACCATCGACACAAGAATCGACACTGCCAGCGTGATGGCAAATTCGCGAAATAACCGCCCGACCACGTCCCCCATAAACAGCAGCGGGATCAGCACGGCGATCAGTGAAAACGTCAGGGAGATGATGGTAAAACCGATCTGCGCTGAGCCTTTCAGCGCCGCCTGCATCGGCGTTTCTCCCTCTTCCAGCCTGCGGGTAATGTTCTCCACCACCACGATGGCGTCATCGATAACAAAACCGGTGGCGACGGTCAGCGCCATGAGCGACAGGTTGTTGAGGCTGAACCCGCACAGGTACATCACGCCGAACGTGCCGACCAGAGAAAGCGGGACCGCAACGCTGGGAATTAAGGTCGCTGCAACGTTACGCAGAAACAGGAAAGTGACCATCACCACCAGTGCAATCGACAGCATCAGCTCAAACTGTACGTCGCTGATGGAGGCGCGGATGGTTTGGGTACGGTCGGATAAAATGGTGACTTTAACTGAATCCGGCAAGGCTTCCTGCAATTTTGGCAACTGCTGCTTGATGGCGTCCACCACCGAAATGACATTGGCCCCCGGCTGGCGCTGCACGCTGATGATGATCGCCGGTTGTTTATTGGCCCAGGCCGACAGGAACTGGTTTTCCGGTGCTTCGGAAAGCGTGGCGATGTCGCGCAAGCGCAGCGCCGCCCCGTTCTGATAGGTGACAATCAGATTGCCGTACTCCGCGGCGGTGCGCAGCTGATCGTTGGCATCGATAGTGATCGAATGGTGTTTGCCGTCGAAGCCCCCTTTTGAGCCGTTGACGTTACTGTTACCAATCAGCGTGTTGATATCTTCCAGCGTGAGGCTGTGGGCCGCCAGCGCGCGCGGGTTAACCTGCACGCGAATGGCAGGCTGATTGCCGCCCGCCAGCGTCACCATACCGACGCCGGAGATCTGCGACAGTTTCAGCGCCACACGGGTGTTCACCAGATCCTGCACTTTGGTCAGCGGCAGCGACTCGGAGGTCACGGCCAGCGTCAGCACGGCGCTGTCGGCCGGATTGACCTTTTTGTAGGTCGGCGGGTTGGGCAGATCTTTGGGCAGCAGGCTGTCGGCGGCGTTAATGGCGGCCTGCACTTCCTGCTCGGCAACGTCGAGCGACAAATCCAGAGAGAATTTCAGGGTAATGATCGATGAACCGCTGGCGCTGGTGGAGTACATCTGGCTCAGGCCCGCCATCTGGCCCAGCTGGCGCTCCAGTGGCGCGGTAATACCGGACGCCATGACGTCCGGGCTGGCACCAGGATAAAGCGTGGTCACCTGAATAGTTGGGTAATCCACCTGCGGGAGCGCCGAGGTCGAAAGCATGTTGTAGGCAAAAGTGCCCGACAGCAGCACCGCGACCATCAGCAGAATGGTGGCAACCGGCCTTTGGATAAAGAGGCGTGAAGGATTCATTTCGACTCGCTGTCTTTACCGGTGGTGGCCTTATCCACACCGCCCTGTTCGGCGCGATGCTTAGAGCTGCCGGAGACCTTACTGGTACTGGCATCCGCCTCACCCGCCGCACCGGTGGCGGAGACAATCTGCACTTTGCTGCCGTTGTTAAGACGGTCAATGCCGGTGGTGATCACCTGTTCGCCCGGTTCAATGCCGGTCAGCACAGCGACTTTATCATCGCCGAACGGCGGGCCGGATTTCACCTGGCGGCGCTCGACAGTGTTATCCGCCTTCACCACGTAGACAAAATCGCCGGTGGCGCTCAGCTGCAACGCCGCTGCCGGGATCACGGTGGCTTTCTCCAGCGTTCCCACCTGTAAGCGGGCATTCACAAACTGGTTCGGATAGAGCTTCTCATCCTGATTATCAAACAGCGCTTTGAGCTTAATACTGCCGGTACTGGTGTCGATCTCGTTACTGATAAATTGCAGTTTGCCCTGAGCCAGTACGTCACTGCCGTCCTGATCAAACGCCGTGGTGGGCAGCTGCTGGCCGCCGCGCAGGGATTTAAGCAGCGTTTGCAGATTGCTCTGCGGCACGCTGAACGTGACGGCAATGGGCTGCGTTTGGGTAATGGTGACAATGCCGGTGGTGTCGCTGCTGCTGACCATATTGCCCGGATCGACCAGACGCAGGCCGACGTGGCCACTGACCGGGGCGGTAATTTTGGCGAATTCCAGATTAAGCTTCGCAGCAGCAATCTGCGCCTGGTCGGCTTTCACCGCACCGGCGTACTGACCGGCCGTCGCCATCTGACTTTCAAGATCCTGCCGCGCCAGAGAGTCCTGCGCATACAGTTTTTTATAGCGGGCCAATGTCAGCTCGGCGCTTTTCGCCAGTGCCTGATTCTGCGCCAAATCGCCCTGATACTGCTCAAGCGTCGCCTGATAACTGCGTGGGTCAATCTGTGCCAGCAACTGGCCCTGCTCCACTTTCTGCCCCTCGGTAAAATAGACTTTCATCAGCTGGCCGTCGACCCGGCTGGTCACCGTCACTGTGGCATTGGCGACGACCGTGCCCAGCGCACGCAGGTACACCGGCACATCGGCTTGTTCGGCTTTCCCCGCCTGCACCGGCGTCACGGCACCGGCCATAGCAGCGCCATGCATACCGCCGCGCATTCCTCCACGCCCGGGCCCTGCCCGCTTCGCCTCAGTCGTGGCTGAACTGTGGTGGAAGGCAAAATACCAGACCAGAATTGCCGCGATAATCACAGCGATAACAAACCACAATCTTGTGCGGCGTTTAGAGCGGGAAGAGGCATTTGGCAGCATAAATTTATTGGTTTCGCAGTAAAAATAAGGAGAAAGCAGCTGAATTTGGTCCTTCAACCAGACAGAATCATTATCCAGAAAATAACCGCTGGCTGTTTTTAGGACAACGTAAAGATTACGTCAGCAATTGAGTTCATATGTGTCTATTGGCTGGATGAATTCTAACAGTTAATGTGCCGGGTTGGGTGACGGATTTATCACCAGAGCAGGCAACGTAATGAAGTCCGCTAAGGAATGGTCTTGTTTGGTTCAGTACTCTTATGAGGTTCCGTGAGCTAGCCCAACATCTTGATTGACGTCAACGCCGTCCTGACCGACTGCAACACCATCACCATCGCGGCAGGCAGCAATGTGACGCATGATATTCTGGCCAATGTTTCGACGATGAGGGAGCCTTGTAAAGCGGTGCGTGAACTGCCGTAAACAACCTATTACAGCGGTAAATTCCGAATAGTTCTTACATTGATAATTTGTATTGTTCCATCCCCGAGCTATTGATATGTTGAGAGAAAGTGTTTTTCCTTATTGTTTCTCATTAGGTTAACGACGGGGTGCGGCAGAACATTATGAGTGCAAACTTTCAGTCTAAGCCGGTTATAGGCGTCACGCTGGATAGCGAAGAGGCAGGCGGGTATGCCGATTTTCCATGGTATGCATTACGTCAGAATTATATGACCAGTCTGGCGGAGCTCGGGGCGATCCCGCTGGCGTTACCGCATCACGGCGAACTGGCCGATGATTATCTCTCTTTGTGCGACGCCATTGTCGTGACCGGTGGTGCCTTTGACGTTCCCCCGGCAATGTTCAATGAGCAGCAATCCAGCGAACAGGTCCGGCTGAAACCCGCACGCACCGAATTTGAAACCGCCATCGTTCAGGGCGCACTGCGCCGTAATATGCCGCTGCTCGGCATCTGTGGCGGTCAGCAACTGCTGGCGGTACTCACCGGTGGTACGCTGCATCAACATATTCCCGATGCACTGCCAGATGCTCTTGAACACACCACCACCACCGATACGGAAAATGCCGGAGGCAAAAAGCGTGCGCGTCATGAGGTGGAAATCTTTGCAGGCACCCTCCTGAGCCGCTGCGTAGACACCGCGCGTTATGAGATCAACAGCTCTCACCATCAGGCCGTCAAAACCGTCGGGGCAGGCTGCCGCATTAATGCCGTCGCGCCGGATGGTGTGATCGAAGGGATCGAATGTGAAGGTTACGACTTTTGTCTCGGGGTGCAATGGCATCCGGAATACCTGCAACATCAGCAGGATAAGCAACTACTCGCTGCCTTCGTTAACGCCGCCGCGCATTATCAGCAGACCATGCGCAGCAGCGGTCAGGCCATGGCACAGGCGATGCACCGTTTAGGTAATAGCGACGAATGAATTCAGCTCAGCATCAGGCAGCCCTGCGGCATCAGACAGAACAGATTTTACGTGAACTGAGCATTGATCCGCAGGTCATTGCTGGCCGCACCCTGCCCTTTTTCGATGATGTAGATGAGGCACTGCTGGTCGTGGCGCAAACCGATGAAAACGGCAAAGATCACCGCCTGATAACGCCCGCCGCCACCGCGTGGCAGAACATGAAACAGGCCGCGCTTGAGGAGGGTGTGGCGTTGCTGCTGGTGTCAGCCTGGCGCAGCCTCGATTACCAGACAGGACTCATTCGCCTGAAACAACAGGCGGGTATTGCTGCGGAAACCATTTTCACCTCACTGGCGCCACCGGGTTGCAGCGAACATCACACCGGCCGCGCGGTCGATATCAATACACCCGGCTGCGACGAAGTCACCGGCATCTTTGGTGAAACCGACGCATTCCGCTGGCTGAACCTCAACGCAGCACGTTTCGGTTTTACCCTCTCCTTCCCGCCCGGTAACCCCTGGGGCTTTATTTATGAGCCCTGGCACTGGTGCTGGAACGCCTGACAACTCAATTCCATTCTGAAGACTGCTTAGTTTTTGGGCGCGGAGATATTCGTGGCCCATACTTTGATGCGGTTATCCAATACCACGGTAAACCCTGATTTAAGGTCTGCGTAAAAACGGTTGGCTTTTTCTGCATCGCTGAGAATATAGGTCGCAATACTGCCGTGTCCCATCGGGATACAGCTGTAACTCACCGGATGCGGCGTGCTGTTAAAGAGCAGCGATGTGGCGGCAGCCTTCATTTCACAGGCACCTTCACTTACCATTGAAATGACGACGCCCGCCCGCTGGGTACCGGGCCCCGTAATAGTGACTAAGACGGGTTCATCCTTTTCTGTCTGAGTGGCGCCATAAATAAAGCCATGACCCCAGCGCCAGACGTTATATTCACTGGGCATATAATTGGCAAAACCTGAGGCTGTGAAAAATAAAAACAGGCAGGGAAATAAACGCGTTATCATTTTATGTCCTTAAGAACCATGCAGGTCATTTCTTATAAGAACTCTTTTTATTCATCGAGTTAATCATTAGTACCTGAAAACGCGTAACAGATTTCATCGGCCACATTTTATTCAGTGAATACCCCTTAAAATTTGACTTAAGTACAGACAACCCACAAATCCCCCCCGACTTATTCAGCCAGAGTTCTCTCCCCCAGACGGTCCCCCCGACAGGAATAATGCCCCCTGAGACGGTTTTTAGTTGATGCACCTCCTCAATTTGTGTATTTTTATGCAAATTAAGTGCATAAAATAACAAACACAACAGGAGTTACCATGTTTAAGTCCTTTATTCTCGCCGGGTGTCTGCTCTCTTCCTTAGCTACGTCGGCCTTCGCGGCACAGACAACTTACGTTGTTGGTTCTGGCGGCACTTACCGTCCGTTCGAATACGAAAACAGCCAGAAACAGCTGGAAGGCTTTGATATTGATATTATTAAAGCCATTGCCAAAGCCGAAAACTTTGACATAAAACTGGTCAACACACCGTGGGAAGGCATCTTTGCGACGCTTAATTCCGGGGACCGTGACATCATCATTTCCGGCATCACCATTACCGATAAACGTCAGCAGATGGTGGATTTCTCGCATCCTTACTTCCCGGCTGAACAGTCCATCGTGGTTCCGTCAGGTTCAAAAGTGGATTCCGTCTCTGCGCTGAAAGGCCAGAAAGTCGGCGTAGTGAACTCCAGCACCGGCGACATCGTCGTCTCAGACGAATTAGGTAAGAACAGTACCGACATCAAACGCTTCGACAATACGCCGCTGCTGTTACAGGAGTTGTCTGAAGATGGCATCGGCGCTGCCGTTGGCGACGTGGGCGTAGTGAAGTACTACATTAAATCCCATCCGGAAAAAGCCCTGAAACTGGTTCCTGATAGCAAATTCCAGCGCCAGTATTTCGGCATCGCGGTCGCCAAAGGCAATACCGAGCTGTTGGGTAAAATCAACGCCGGGCTGAAAACCATCGTGGCTGACGGTACTTACGCGAAAATCTACGCCAACTGGTTCGATGCCAACGTGCCGGCTCTTCCAGCCCAATAAGACCTGCTGCATTTTGCTCGCGCGTTATTAGAAAGTTTTTAAAATAGAGAGGGGCGTTCTCGCCCCTTTACAGGGAAAGGTATGACCGGATTTCGTTGGGAGATCATCTCCGAATACGCCCCGCTGTTTGTGCAGGGCGCGCTGATGACCATCAAGTGCACCATTATTTGCGTTATTTTAGGCACTACCTGGGGTCTGCTGCTGGGTTTAGGCCGCATGGCACGCGCCGATGACGGCCCGTGGAAGTTGATACTGCGCTTCGCAGTTCAGTGGCCAGTGCGTGTTTACGTCAGTGCGTTCCGCGGCACGCCGCTGTTTGTGCAAATCATGGTCGTTCACTTTGCGTTGGTGCCGCTGTTTATTAATCCGCGCGACGGCATCTTAGTCAGCCACGGGCTGATGTCCTCAGATTTTGCCCGCGCGCTGCGCTCTGACTACGGCGCATTTCTTTCCTGCGTGGTAGCCATCACCCTCAACGCCGGTGCTTACGTTTCAGAGATTTTCCGCGCCGGTATTCAGTCGATCGATAACGGTCAGATGGAAGCTTCGCGGGCACTTGGTATGGGTTGGGGAAAAACCATGCGTAAGGTGATTTTACCGCAGGCATTTCGCCGCATCCTGCCTCCGCTTGGTAATAACGCCATCGCCATCGTTAAAGACTCCTCCCTGGCTTCGGCTATCGGCCTCGCGGATTTGGCCTACGCCGCGCGTACCGTTTCCGGCGCCTACGCGACCTATTGGGAACCCTACCTGACGATTTCCCTGGTCTACTGGGTACTGACGTTCCTTCTTTCGCTGCTGGTTCAACACATGGAAAAGAGGTTTGGCAAAAGTGATTCACGTTAAGGATTTACAGAAACAGTTTGGCGAAACCCACGTCCTGCGCGGCATTTCCTGCGACGTCGCACCGAAAGAGGTGGTGTGCATTATCGGGCCATCAGGCTCCGGCAAAAGCACCTTTTTGCGGTGCCTGAATGCGCTGGAAAAACCTAACGGTGGCGAAGTCGTGGTGAATGGTTTTGCCGTGCATGACCCGAAAACCAACCTCAATACACTGCGTTCTGGCGTCGGCATGGTGTTCCAGCGGTTCAACCTGTTCCCGCATATGACCGTGCTGGAAAACCTGACCATGGCACCGATGGCGCTGAAAGGGTTATCGAAAGCTGACGCCATTTCGCGCGCTGAAAAGCTGCTGCAAAAAGTCGGTCTTATCGACAAAATTGACGCCTGGCCCTCCAGCCTGTCTGGCGGCCAGCAGCAACGTGTGGCCATTGCCCGTGCGCTGGCAATGGAGCCGTCGATCATTTTGTTTGATGAGCCTACCTCAGCCCTTGATCCGGAACTGGTCGGCGAAGTGCTGGCCGTAATGAAGCAGCTCGCTCTTGAAGGCATGACCATGGTTATCGTTACCCATGAGATGGGCTTCGCCCGCGAAGTGGCCGACCGCGTGGTCTTTATTGATCAGGGCGTTATTCAGGAACAAGGCACGCCGGAGCAGTTGTTCACTAACCCGACCAACCCGCGTACAAAAGAGTTTTTGAGTAAAGTCCTTTAAGTTTAACGGGGCGTATTCAGCGCCCCGTTTTTCCGTTTTCAGCGCAATAACTTCAATGCCCCGGTCAGGGATTTTACCCATTTTTCCGGACCACACAGCGCCAGACCATCCAGCGTTTCTGCGGCCAAATCCCGCTGCGGGAATACCTGCTCATACTCATAAAAACTGTGCATCGAACGGGCAAAAGCCGGAAACGGCACGATGGCTCTCTCAACCTCCCCCGTCAGGGCCTTCAGTAATATTTCACGCATTTGCTCCGGGCTGGCCTGTAAAACAGGTACGGGCAGTTTCGAACTGACATCAAGCGTTCGGCCCTGCGAATCAGACAACTGGCTGGCCGCCAACTGCGAAAACCTGGCGCCCAGACCGATGCTCAGCGCACTGGCGGTATTGGCAATCAGACCAAGGGAAAGTTCGGGGTTAACGATAATGGCAAGGCGAAGTGAAGTGCTCAAGATGGCGTCCTTTCGGGTTCGGATAAGTGCCTCAGATCATAGCCGCCGGTTGCCGGTAAGTGCTGTCTTTTCACTCTCTTTTTGCAGTGAATTTGGTAATCTGTTTCTAAAATAAATCTAAAAAAGGAAAATCATGCCAGATATAAAGTTAACACCGGCAGACCTGCGTATTCTGCGTCAGCTGCAAAGTACCGGCAGGATGACCAATCAGGAGCTGGCCGATAACGTCGGCATGGCAACCTCACCCTGCTGGCGTCGGGTCAAACAGCTGGAAGAGAGCGGCGTGATCACAGGTTATCAGGCGAAGATTGATCGCAAGAAGATCGGGCTTGGGATCCTGGCGTTTATCCGGGTGAAAATAGACAGTCATAACGAAGAGGAAGCCCAGCGATTTGAACAGCAAGTCGGCGAGTTGAAACCGGTGATCGCCTGTTATGCCGTCGCCGGAGACGCCGATTTTATGTTGCAGGTGGTCGCAGAAGATCTCGACAGTTTTTCAACGTTTGCCATGGAAGTCGTCCGCCGCCTGCCCGGAATTAAAGAGATGCAAACCACCTTCGTACTGCGCGAAGTAAAGCCGCTGGATGTTTTACCGGTGTGAATGGAAAATTTTTTGAATTAACAGATATCTGAGAAGGATGCCGGAGGACACTTTGGAGCGGGTGAAGGGAATCGAACCCTCGTATGCAGCTTGGGAAGCTGCCGTTCTACCATTGAACTACACCCGCATCGGTGTGCGGCAGTCATTATAACCGGTTATCCCTACCGGGCAAGCGGAGATAGCATGTAACTGCTGATGTTTTAAGCAGTTAGCAGCCATGGGCTTCTTATCCTGCCCAACGGACAAAAAAAACCGGCGCAGTTACCTGCACCGGTTGATATTTACTCTACGAAACGTTATTTCTGCGGGCGCATGGCCGGGAACAGGATCACGTCACGGATGGTGTGGCTGTTAGTGAACAGCATTACCATACGGTCGATACCGATACCCAGGCCTGCAGTTGGCGGTAAACCGTGCTCCAGCGCAGTGACGTAGTCTTCGTCGTAGAACATGGCTTCATCATCGCCGGCGTCTTTCGCATTAGCCTGGTCAGCGAAGCGCTGCGCCTGGTCTTCTGCGTCATTCAGCTCGGAGAAGCCGTTACCGATTTCACGGCCGCCGATAAAGAACTCAAAGCGGTCGGTGATTTCCGGGTTGTTATCATTACGACGTGCCAGCGGGGATACTTCCGCCGGGTATTCAGTAATGAAGGTCGGTTGAATCAGATGGCTTTCCGCCACTTCTTCGAAGATCTCGGTCACTACGCGACCCAGGCCCCAGCTCTTCTCAACCTTGATGCCAATGGATTCGGCGATAGCAACCGCTTTGCCCATGTCAGCCAGATCGGCCAGATCGGTTTCCGGACGGTATTTTTTGATCGCTTCGGTCATGGTCAGCTTTTCAAACGGCTTACCGAAGTCGAACACTTCATCACCGTACTGTACCTGAGTGTTACCCAGCACTTTCTGGGTCAGGGTACGGAACAGGGATTCGGTCAGTTCGATCAGATCTTTGTAATCCGCGTAAGCCATGTAGAGTTCCATCATGGTGAACTCTGGGTTATGACGCGGAGAAACGCCTTCGTTACGGAAGTTACGGTTGATCTCGAATACGCGATCAAAGCCGCCCACCACTAAACGCTTCAGATACAGTTCCGGCGCGATACGCAGGTACATGTCGATATCCAGCGCATTATGATGCGTGATAAACGGACGCGCCGCAGCACCACCGGGGATCACCTGCATCATCGGGGTTTCGACTTCCATGAAGCCCTGTTCGACCATAAAGGTACGAATGGCGGCCATGATTTGCGAACGCACCTTGAAGGTTTTGCGTGATTCGTCGTTGGCAATCAGGTCGAGATAACGCTGACGGTAGCGGGTTTCCTGATCGGCAAGACCGTGAAATTTATCCGGCAACGGACGCAATGCTTTGGTCAGCAGACGCAGTTCAGAACAGTGGATCGACAGTTCGCCGGTCTTGGTTTTGAACAGCTTGCCGCGTGCGCCCAGGATGTCACCCAGATCCCACTTTTTGAACTGCTCGTTGTAAACGCCTTCCGGCAGATCGTCACGGGAAACGTAAAGCTGAATACGGCCGCCCACGTCCTGCAAGGTGACGAAAGAGGCTTTGCCCATGATACGGCGGGTCATCATGCGGCCACCGACGGTGACTTCGATGCCTAAATCTTCCAGCTCTTCGTTCTCTTTGCTGTCGTATTTGGCATGAATTTCGTCAGAAATACTGTCACGGCGGAAATCATTTGGGAAAGCGATGCCGGTTTCGCGCAAGGCGGCCAGCTTCTCACGACGGGCTTTCAGCTCGTTGTTAAGATCAGGCACCTGCTCTGCGCCCTGCGCTTTTGGTTGCTGTTCAGACATGTTGGTTCCTTATAACCCGGCTTTCAAACTTGCTTCGATGAATTTATCCAGGTCGCCATCCAAAACGGCCTGCGTATTTCGCGTCTCAACACCGGTGCGCAGATCTTTGATACGCGCATCATCGAGCACGTAGGAACGGATCTGGCTGCCCCAGCCAATATCAGACTTGTTGTCTTCTAACTGTTGCTTATCAGCATTTTTCTTTTGCATTTCATACTCATAAAGCTTGGCTTTCATCTGCTTCATGGCTTGATCTTTGTTTTTATGCTGTGAGCGGTCGTTCTGGCACTGGGTCACAATGTTGGTCGGAAGGTGGGTAATACGTACCGCTGATTCCGTTTTGTTAACGTGCTGACCACCCGCACCTGACGCACGGTATACGTCGATTCGCAGATCGGCAGGGTTGATTTCGATAGCAATGTCGTCATCCACTTCCGGGTACACAAACGCGGAGCTGAACGAGGTATGACGACGGCCGCCGGAGTCAAACGGGCTCTTACGCACCAGGCGGTGAACGCCGGTTTCCGTACGCAGCCAGCCGAAGGCGTAGTCACCAATAATTTTGATGGTCGCGGATTTCAGGCCTGCGACTTCGCCGTCAGACTCTTCAATCACTTCCGTTTTGAAGCCTTTGGCTTCTGCCCAACGCAAGTACATACGCAGCAGCATACTGGCCCAGTCCTGTGCTTCTGTCCCGCCGGAACCGGCCTGGATATCCAGATAGCAACTGGCGCTGTCATATTCGCCAGAGAACATGCGACGGAATTCGAGTTGCTCAAGCTTGCCAGTCAGAACATCGAGTTCTTCTACCGCTTCATTGAAAGTCTCTTCATCGTCAGCTTCAATCGCCAGTTCCAGCAGGCCGGATACGTCATCACGTCCCTGGGTCAGCTGGTCGATGGTTTCGACAATTGCTTCCAGCGTCGAACGTTCTTTACCCAGCGCCTGTGCGCGTTCAGGTTCGTTCCAGACATCCGGCTGTTCGAGCTCGGCGTTTACTTCTTCGAGGCGTTCTTTCTTGGCATCATAGTCAAAGATACCCCCTGAGGACGTTCGTCCGCTCAGTCAGGTCCTGAATGCGGTTTTTTACCGGATTAATTTCAAACATATTTTTTCGCGTCTTACGTTGATTCGGAGTTGGCCCAATGCCATTCGAACCGCCAATTCTAACGGAATTAGCGGCGGGTTTATAGCAAGTTGCCGTTTTTTTAGCGCCGTTGATACAACCACGTCACAAGATTCAACACGGCTTATTTCGGCCATAAATGCTGAATGATTAACTGAACGCTGCGGTTGCCGCGGTATTCGTTAATATCCAGCCTGTACGCCAGTTCAACTTCGCGCACGCTGCTGTCCGGCCAGAAAGTCGGATCGATGTTAAACGCAATGCCATCGAGCAGTGGTCCGCCGCCGATGGGTTCGATCATCAGCTTAAGATGGCGCTCTTTGAGCAGCTTTTGTTGCAGTATGCGGAACCGTCCATCGAAGGTCGGCTCCGGGAAAGCCTGCCCCCACGGGCCGCCGTCGCGCAGCATTTCTGCGGTATCGATAGTCAGCTCCTGACCCGCCAGCTCGCCGTCGGACCAGATAACGCCCTCCAGATGCGAAGGATCCAACCATTCGCCCACTAGCTCAGCAAAGCGGGCGCGGAATTCGTCAAACTTAGCCTCTTCCAGCGACAACCCGGCTGCCATGGCATGCCCGCCGAATTTCATCATCAGACCGGGATTAAGCGTATCGATGCGCTCCAGTGCGTCGCGCATATGCAGACCGGCAATCGAACGCCCAGAACCTTTGAGAATGCCATCCCCAGCAGGGGCAAAAGCAATCACCGGCCGGTTAAAACGCTCTTTCAGACGTGAAGCCAGAATTCCCACTACCCCCTGATGCCACTCGGGGTGGTACATCGCCAGCCCGTAAGGCAGTTCATCACTGCTGGTTTCGAGTTTGTCACACAGGGCCAGCGCTTCGACCTGCATACCCTGCTCGATTTCGCGCCGGGTCTGGTTCAGAGCATCTAAATCGAGGGCCAGTGCACGGGCCTGCGCGATATCATCGCTGAGCAGCAGCGCCACACCGATGGACATATCGTCCAGCCGGCCAGCGGCATTCAGACGCGGACCCAGAGCAAAGCCTAAATCACTGGCACCCAGCGTGCGCGCTTCGCGGTTGGCAACTTCCAGCAACGCGCGGATACCGGGACGACATTTGCCAGCTCGAATGCGGTTCAGCCCCTGAAAGACCAGGATTCGGTTATTGGTATCCAGTGGCACGACGTCGGCCACGGTGCCGAGCGCCACTAAATCCAGCCATTCGGCCAGATTAGGAACCTGAAGTCCTTTCTCTTCGAACCAGCCGTTTTTATGCAACGCAGCCCGCAGCGCCAGCATCAGATAGAACGCGACACCAACGCCAGCCAGCGACTTGGAGGGAAATTCACAGCCGTGTAGGTTAGGGTTAATGATGGCTTCAGCCGCAGGCAGTGTCTCACCCGGCAAGTGGTGGTCGGTGACCAGCACCTGAATGCCCTTTTCGTGGGCCAGATCGACCCCTGCATGAGATGAAATACCGTTATCCACGGTCAGAATCAGCTCAGCACCCCGGGCAGCAGCCTGTTCGACCACTTCCGGGCTGAGGCCATAACCGTCGTCAAAACGGTTCGGCACCAGATAATTAATTTCACTGCATCCCATGCTGCGCAGGGAGAGGACGGTCAGCGCGGTACTGGTCGCACCGTCGGCATCGAAGTCCCCGACCACCATAATCCGCAGGCGGTCACGCAGGGCTTTTTGCAATAGTTCAACAGCGGTATCAATACCATCCAGCTGCTCATAACCGAGCAATCCGCGCACGCTGCGCTCCAGCTCTTGCGGGCCCTGTACGCCACGCGACGCATACAGACGGCGCAGCAAAGGGGAAAGTTCGGCCGGTAGAGAAGCGCCGTCAGCCGGCTTGCGGCGGCGAAGTTGGGTCAGCAAAGTCACGTGAAATCAACCACCGGTTTTGTTTGGAACATCCTGAGCATCGAGCATCGCGGCCATCTCTTTTGGCGGCTGATAACCCTGAATCATCGTGCCATTTTCAAGCACAATAGCTGGCGTACCGGTCACGCCGAACTGCACGCCCAATTCAAAGTGTTTGGCAATATCGGTTTTACAGGTGGCGGGAGAAATATCATCGCCGCGCATCGCAGCATCAAACGACTGCTTGCGGTTGCCAGTACACCAGATGGACTGCATATCTTTTTCGGTTTTGGAATTCAGTCCCTGACGCGGGAACGCCAGATAACGCACGGTAATGCCGAGATCGTTATAGTCCTGCATCTGCTGATGCAGCTTGTGGCAATAGCCGCAGGTGATGTCGGTAAACACAGTGATCACGTGTTTTTCGTTTTTGGCTTTGTAGATGATCATCTCGCTTTTCAGCGCTTCAAGCTTAGTGATCAACATTTTGTTGGTCACATTCACCGGTTGCGTACCGCTGACGTCATACATTGGGCCCTGCAATACGTGCTTGCCATCTTCGGTGATGTAAATCACACCGCTTTCGGTGGTCACGGCTTTCAGGCCTGCCACAGGAGAAGGCTGGACCTCAGCATTTTTCATGCCCAGTTTGTTCAGGGTTCCCTGGAGTGCCGCGTCGTCAGCCTGCGCCGTGGAGGTGATACACGTGGCAAGTAACGTTAACAGCATTAAGCCTTTTTTCATCATTGCGTCCTTTATCTCGCCGCGCTCAGGCACGGGGATGATGTTGTTGATGTAGCACTTTGAGTCGCTCAGTTGCTACATGGGTATAAATTTGGGTGGTCGACAAGTCACTGTGACCTAATAACATTTGCACGACACGCAGGTCCGCCCCGTGATTCAACAAATGGGTGGCGAAAGCGTGACGCAATACGTGAGGTGAGAGCCGTTCAGCGTCAATGTTGGCAAGGATCGCATAGTGTTTGATGCGATGCCAGAAAGTCTGCCGGGTCATTTTTTGCGCGCGGCTGCTGGGAAATACAATATCCAGCGATACACCGTTAAGCAGCCACGGACGCCCGTGCTCAAAATAGTACTCAATCCAATACACGGCTTCTTCACCAAGCGGCACCAGCCGTTCTTTATCGCCTTTACCAATTACCCGCACCACGCCCTGACGCAGGCTGAGGTCGCTGAGCGTCAGCCCAACCAACTCCGAAACGCGCAAACCCGTGGCGTAAAGCAGCTCAAGCATCGCCTTGTCGCGCAGTTCAAGCGGAACGTCCACACTTGGTGACGCCAAAAGCGCATCGACCTGTGCCTCACTGAGATCTTTAGGTAACCGCTGCGGCAGCTTGGGCGAAGACAGCAGCGCGGTCGGGTCATCGTGGCGCAACGATTCACGGTTTAGATACTGAAAAAGACGGCGCATAGCGCTCAGCAGACGGGCGGAACTGGTGGCCTTGTAGCCCCCTTCCACTCTTTCAGCAAGGAAAGCCTGCAGGCCATCGGCCTGTACATTCAACAATCCGGTATTGTGATGATGCAGCCATGCCAACAGCGATTTTAAATCCAGCCGGTAGGACGCCAGTGTGTTTTCGGCAAGGTTCCGCTCGATCCATAGCGTATCCAGAAATTGCTCACTCAGAGCCTGGTCATAGTCGACATCGGGCACGTTGACTCCTTATTTCATTCAAACGCTGTTTCATTCGGTATACACTGCCCCCCATTCACATTCTTATGACGTTACGGCAACAAGCATGAAAATTGGACTCTTTTACGGCTCAAGTACCTGTTACACCGAAATGGCAGCGGAAAAAATTCGCGAGATCCTCGGTGAAGAGCTGGTCGATTTGCACAATTTAAAAGATGTCGACCCGGTCAAAATGGAAGAGTACGACATTCTGATCCTCGGCATTCCCACCTGGGACTTCGGTGAAATCCAGGAAGATTGGGAAGCGGTCTGGGAAAAGCTCCCTTCCCTGAATCTGCGGGGAAAAATCATCGCCATGTATGGCATGGGCGATCAGCTGGGTTACGGTGAGTGGTTCCTCGATGCGCTCGGTATGTTGTACGACCGGTTACTGCCGCTTGGCGCACAGTTCATCGGTTTCTGGCCCATCGAAGGCTTTGAATTCACCAGCCCTAAACCGCTCAGCCCGGACGGCAAACATTTTGTCGGCCTCGCACTTGATGACGTAAATCAGTACGATCTCAGCGAAGAACGCCTGCAAGATTGGTGCGATCAAATCCTGCTGGAGATGGACGCGCTGCTCGGCTAACGCGCCGGTTTTGCTTCCAGAGAGGTTCGCCCTGAACCTCTTTAAAACGCATAAAACTCATCGGCGTTCTTTTTCCGGCTGGGCATTGAGTAACAACTGTCGCAACCGCCGCCACTCTTCCTGGCTCATACTGTCGGAAGCCAGCCAGAGTTTCTGCCGCGAGCTGCGCATCGCCTGACGCAACCCACCTTTACGCTTTTCACGCTGCAATGACAGCAGTACGCCGCTGTTGATCATCCAGACCGGTTTTTTGATCACCCACTCCTGTTGCTGCCAAATCAGCCGATTGCTGTCGAGCAGGCTTATCTCACCATGGCGTGAGGTGATCCGCCGCTGGCTGCGGATACATTCAAATATCACCACCAGCAGCAGCGACATCCATACCGGCCAATAACCGGCGGGCCATGGCGCGAGCAGTATGACCAGCATAATACCGCCGTGAATACCCAGCGAAATAAGCTGACTGCGCCATGAAACCCGTAAATCACATTGCCACAGGGCCACGGTCTTTATTTCGCGTTTGGATAAGGGCCACCATGCGTTGTAATTCGGCGTCCTGAGGCTCGCCGTGATTCATCAGCCAGTTGAATAAATCCGGGTCATCGCAGGTCAACAAACGGGCGAAGAGCGCTTTGTCAGTATCATCAAGGCTGTCATATTCGTATTCGAAAAACGGCATGATAGAGATATCCAACTCACGCATACCGCGACGGCATGCCCAGTGAATGCGGGATTTATTATGAATGTCCAGTTGGGTTTTGCTTTCCATAAACTGACTCTTTTTTTAGGTACATTGATAATGTTTTTTATCGGTCGGAGAGGATTCTAGCAGCCCACGCGCCCTGCGCGTAACTTTTACATGCCCTGACATTCACATCTCCATCAAGCCTCGCAAAATGGCGTGGTATTTTCATGTAACGAAGAAGTTCGCTGCGAGGCATCCCGTAAATGGCATAAATTGAGTTTGCAAAGCGGGCGGGCTCTTTTACCATGAGGTTAACTGTTCATGTCTCTCAGCCCAGGATCGCATCATGGCGTACAAGTTTCCGTTTCCACCGCAAAAACCTTCAGCCTCTTCCCATCTGCCGCTGACCTTAATTTCTCTCGAAGACTGGGCGATGGTCACCATGACCGGCGCTGATACGGTGAAATACTTGCAGGGTCAGGTGACCGCCGATGTCGATGCGCTCGCGCCGGACCAGCACATTCTTTGCGCTCACTGTGATGCCAAAGGCAAAATGTTGAGCAACATGCGTCTGTTCAGGCGCGGTGATGGTATGGCGTTTATCGAACGCCGTAACTTGCGTACCCAACAGATGACCGAAATGAAGAAATATGCAGTGTTCTCAAAAGTGACCTTCACTGAAGATGACGATGTAGTGTTGCTGGGCGTGGCCGGTTTTCAGGCCAGCGCCGCGCTGAAAGACCTGTTCTCTACGCTGCCAACGGCAGAGCAGCCGATTGTGCAGCAAGACGAGAGCACATTGCTGCACCTGTCCCTGCCTGCCGAACGTTACCTGATTGTCACCAGCCCCGAGAAAGCACAGCAGGTGGTAGAAGAATTGGGTGAGCAGGCCCAGCTCAATGACAGCCAGCAGTGGCTGGCGCTGGATATTGAAGCGGGTTATCCGGTGATCGACACCGTCAACAGCGTGCAATTTATTCCACAGGCTACCAATATCCAGGCACTGGACGGCATCAGCTTCACTAAGGGCTGTTACGCCGGTCAGGAAATGGTGGCGCGAGCTAAATACCGCGGAGCGAACAAGCGTGCCCTCTACTGGTTAGCCGGTAATGCCAGTAAAGTGCCGGCCGCAGGGGATGATCTGGAGTTACAGTTGGGAGAGAACTGGCGCCGCACCGGAACGGTTCTTGCCTCCAGCCAGCTTAATGACGGCAGTTTGTGGGTGCAGGCCGTGCTGAATAACGATCTCGAACCTGACGCAAAACTGCGCGTGCGAGATGACGCCGCCAGCCAGTTAAGTATACAGCCGTTGCCGTATTCGCTGGTTGAAGAGAAGTGAGCTGATGATAAATAAAGGATCCGGCATGACGTGCCGGATCCTTCAGTTTTCGGATTAATCACTGCGTTAAATATAGAAATAGACCGCAAAGAAGTGACATGCACATCCACCCAGCACGAACCCGTGCCAGATAGCGTGGCCGAAAGGAATGCGCTTCGAAGCATAAAAAATCACCCCAAGCGTATATAACAATCCCCCAACCGCCAGCAATGTAACCCCGCCCGCAGACAAACGTACCGCCAGCTGGTAAATCACGATCAACGACAGCCAGCCCATCGTGAGATAAGTGATGAGTGACAGCACCTCAAAACGGTGCGCAAAGGCCATCTTGAAGATCACGCCAAACAGCGCCAGCCCCCAGATCACCGCCATCAGCCCTTTCGCCAGCGGCGAGTTCAGCCCGACCAGCAGGAATGGCGTATAGGTCCCAGCTATCAGTATGTAAATCGCGCAATGATCGAGTTTTTTCAGCCAATATTTGGCTTTTTCATGCGGAATTGCATGATAGAGCGTGGAGGCAAGGAACAGCAATATCATGCTGCCGCCGTACAAACTGTAACTGGTTATCGCCATCACATTGGCGTTTTCGGCCGCAGCCTGAACCAGCAACAACACTAATCCTACGATACCCAACACCAACCCGACACCGTGGCTCAGGCTGTTGGCTATCTCTTCAGCCCAGGGATAATCCTGGCGCACTGTTTTACTCATAAAGTCACAATCCCCGAGGTAATGATTGAGAAAAACGCGTTAATAAATCGTTCAAAAATTTACCTGCAAAGCAGAGTAACTGAGAATAATTCCAGTGTACACGTGTACGCTAAAATTTAGTATTAAGTGATGTAACAAGCTCTTGGCACGGTAATCATTACTCCCTTGGTGTCACGCAAAGCACTTCTAATTGTTCAGCTTATTAATAATTTCGTTGGGTGATTTTTTTACACAACATTCAATGAGGCATGCAAAGACATGATTTTTTTACACCATCGGATTATCGTATAGAGGAACACTCCGATAATGACATCCACAATGAATGACTGAGGTTTGAATATGTCTGAAGCTTCTTCCGCGCTCGATTTCGGCTCTATGACTGACGTTTTTCAGTTCCTGATGGAAATCGACAAACTGAAAAGCGTACAACGCCGCACGAAAGTGCTCGGCACTCAGCGCCAGGAAAACTCAGCGGAACACAGCTGGCATTTTGCGGTTGCCGCCATGTCGCTAGCGCCGTATGCGCCAAAAGATGTCGATATTCAGAAAGTGATCCGCATGGCTCTGCTGCATGACATCGTAGAAATCGATGCCGGTGACGTTATGGTTTATGACCTTGCCGCCCGCGAAGCGGTGCATGAGCAGGAGGTGATGGCTGCCAATCGCCTGTTTGGCATGCTGCCTGCGCCGCTAAATCAGCAATTCCGCGATTTGTGGAATGAGTATGAAGCCGGTGAGACGCCGGAAGCCCGCTTTGCGCTAGTGATCGACCGCGTGCTGCCGATCATCATGAACCTGCATAATCAGGGTCAGAGCTGGGTAGAAAACAATATTCGTCTGGAGCAGGTGCTGGCGCGCAATTCATTTATCGGCGATATCCATCCAGAATTGTGGCAACACATCCGTGCACATCTGGACAACGCCCACGCGCAGGGTTGGCTGAAGTAACACCTGACATTGACTGCCTGAATACCCAAAAGAAAGCCCCGAAGCTGTCAGCCCGGGGCTTTTTTATCACGTTACTTATCACGTTACTTAGGTACGCTCAGCGCCGTGGAATCGACGTAAGGTTTCATGATGGCGTCTGCTTTCTGCTGCGCGGCGGCGGCAGCATCCTGTGGCGTCAGTTTCGGATCATTGACCAGCGCCCCCAGCTGATTTTCCATCGCCTGACGTACGGCAACGGTTTCATAGGTTGAATACCACGGATAGGCGTATTTCAGCTGGTCCAGCGCGATGGTCGCACGCGGATCTTTCGCCAGATACTCCTTCATTTCCGGCTGATCATACGAGGCAATACGCGGCGAGAAGTAGCCGGTGAAGCGGCTCCAGGCACCGTTAACTTTCGGGCTGACCAGATATTGCAGGAAGGCGTACGCCGCCTTCTTCTGATCTTCCGAAATCCCTTTAAAACTCACCAGACTCGCCCCGCCGATGCTCACGCCGTTGCGCACTTTCTGCGGCATCATCGCCACACCCAGTTCAAAATCTTTGGTGTTTTCACGCATAAAGCCCAGTGCGCCGGTACTGAGCATGGTCATCCCCAATTTGCCGGAGAAAAACGCCGCGCTGATCTGTTTTGAATTCAGCACGCCCGCAGGCATCACCTTGTCGCGGTAGACCAGATTCTGCCAGAACTGCAACGCCCCAACGGTAGAAGCGGTGTTGTAATACACCTCGCCCGGATAGTCGGCATTAAAATACTGGCCGCCGTTGGCGCGGGTCAGCGCCGACAAAATCCAGCCGCCGTAATCATCATTAGTGGACGGCAGCATGATGCCCGACTGCCCTTTGGCCTGGTCAGTCAGCTTTTTCGCATCTTCCTGCAATTCATCCCAGGTTTTCGGCGGAGCGGAAATTCCCGCTTTGGCAAACAGATCTTTGTTGTAATAGAGAATAGGCGTCGAATTGTGGAACGGAATGGCATACGTCACGCCGTTGAGCTGGGCGTTCTGTCGCATCGCGGGCCAGAAGTTTTGCGTCAAGAACGCCGTGGCTTTCTGATCGCCGTATTTGAACAGATCGTCCATCGGCAGGATCTCATTCTTAATCGCCAGATCCGCCGTGAAGTTAGCGGACATGATCACCAGCGCCGGTGGCTGACCAGACTTGGCGGCCGCTTCGGCTTTCACTTTGGTGGTGTCGTAGTTGCCGGTAAAAATCCCGCGCACTTCGACATCATTTTGCGACTGGTTGAACTCTTTGATAACTCGGGTCATTTCCATGGTCAACTTGCCGTCAACCGGTGCCGGGAACATGAAGTCAATACTCTCTTTCGCTGCCGCCGTGCCTGCGGACAGCAGTCCGAGTGTCAGCGTTAGCGCGTGAAGTTTATGCAAGGTCGGACGCATGGTGGGTCTCCTGATGACGGTGTTTCAAATTCAGCCGGGTTTGGCCTGAAAAGAGATGAAGGTCGTGCGAAGAGAAGTACAGGGTGACGCGATCGCCAGGTTGTGGGATCTCCCGGCTGTTTTCACGTAATTGGTTTTTTCTGATGTAACGGATATTGCCGATATTGCTTTGTGCATGGCACAGATATTCAGCCCCTAGCAGCTCACGGTGGGTCATTGTGACGTCGAGTGTCAAGGGACGTTGCGGGTCCGGCTGGTCGCTGAGATGTTCGGGCCGGATGCCCAGATAGACCTCGCTGAGTTCGCGCGCGTGGCTGCTGTCCGGTAGCGGGATTGGTTGTTCTTCCAGTACCAGCGTGCCCTGCCCGCAAGGCAGTTTGCAGATATTCATCGACGGTGTGCCGATAAACCCGGCCACAAACAGGTTCGCCGGGTGGGCGTAAAGCGTTTCCGGTGCGCCGATTTGTTGCAGATGCCCCTGGTCCAGCACCGCTATCCGGTCGGCCATCGTCATGGCTTCCATCTGGTCGTGCGTGACATACACCGTGCTTGTTTTCAGCTGTTTATGCAGGGTCATGATGCCGTCACGCACTTCGGTGCGCAGCCGCGCATCGAGATTCGACAGGGGTTCATCCATCAGAAATAACTTTGGGTCGCGCACGATGGCACGCGCCATCGCCACCCGCTGCCGCTGGCCGCCTGAGAGTTTTCCCGGTTTTCGGTTCAGCAGCGGCTCCAGTTGCAATAACCCCGCGACCCGGTCCACCCGCGCACGGTGCTGCGCTTTCGGCTCATTGCGCATCCGCATTCCAAACGTGATGTTTTGTTCAACGGTCATGTGCGGGAACAACGCGTAGTTCTGAAAGATCATCGAAAAATTGCGTTCACGCGGTTCCAGTGCGGTGATGTCATCGCCGTCCTGTAAAATCCGCCCGTCACTGACGCTCTCCAGCCCGGCCAGCAGGCGCAGCAAGGTACTTTTTCCGCAGCCCGACGGGCCGACCAGCACCAGGAACTCACCGTCGGCGATCTCCAGCGACAGATTATTCACCGCCGTACTGCCCTCAAACTGCTTGCTGATATTTTCCAGACGAATGGCCGACATGATTAGTCATCCACCGGGCAGCTGATCGCCGCGTCATACAGGTAGGGTCCCGGATATTGCGACAAGGGATGCAGATAACTGACCAGACCGGTTTTATCCACCAGCCGGTGCATAACGCAGGCGGCGGGTTCAAGGTTATAAAACGGCGCGGGATTATGATGGAAATAGGGAACCTGATGCACGGTGCCGGGGATAGTGGTGATAATCGCCTGCTTATATTGAGTGAAAATCAGGCGGTGCGTATGGCCGCAGAAGACGCGGACCAGCGACGGAAAACGGTCAATCAGCGCCAGCAGTTCGTCGCCGTTCTCGCAAGAGATGGCGTCCATCTGCGCCGAACCGACTTTCACCGGCGGGTGATGCATAAACACCGCCGTCGGTTTATCGCCGCCCTGCTCCAGCTGAGCTTCCAGCCATGAGAGGGTTTCCAGCGTCAGAAAACCTTTGGACTCACCGGCCAGGCTGCTGTCGATAAACAGCAAACGCATATCGAAATCGTCCACAGCATAGCGCATGTTTTGCGGGTCATTACCCAGTTCCGGGCAGAGCGGATGCAGCGCTTCGAGGAACTGTGCCTTGTCGTCATGGTTGCCGGGAATGATGTACAGCGGGTAATGCAGGTTTTGCAGCGTTCGCCGCGCCACCTGATACTCCTGCGGCAGGCCGCAGTTCACGATGTCACCGGTGATCACCACGGCATCAGGCTGTTCTTCCAGCGCATTGAGCTGATTGACCACCTCGGCATTACAGGCGTTAACATCGATAAAGTCATACAGCTTGCGGCCTTCACTGCGAAAATGCATATCTGAAATTTGTGCGAGAAACATCGGTCACTCCTTTATTCAACAGCGGTTTATTTAATGCCTGAAAAGCCGAAGCTTTTAAGAAACTGTTTCTGAAAAAGCACGAACGCCAACATCAGTGGCAGGCAAACCATCAGCGTACCGGCGGTGATAAGCCCCCACTGGCCGCCGGATTCCGCCCCCATGGCGAACGACACCAGCCCGACGGTCAGCACCTGTTTGTCAGGGTCATTGAGCACCATCAGCGGCCACAGATATTCATTCCAGTGATAAGTAATGCTGACGGTGGCGAAGGCCAGAATGGCGGGCCATGACATCGGGATCAGCACGCGGAACACCACCTGCCACCAGCGGCACCCCTCCATCAGCGCCGCTTCTTCGATTTCACGCGGAATACTGAGGAAAGCCTGACGCATCAGGAATACGCCAAACGCCGAGGCGAAGTACGGCATCATCACGCCCGTCAATGTGTTGAGCAGCCCGAACTGTTTGAGGATCATCATGTTCGGTATCATCATGATCACCGGCATGATCATCAGTTGAATAAGCAGCAGGTAGAACAGCGTCTGTTTGCCGCGAAATTCGTGATAGGCAAAGACGTAACCGGCGGTGGTGATGGTCACCAGTTGAACCAGAAACGTGCCGAAGGAGAAGAATATCGTGTTGGCGTAGAGCCTCAGCCAGTCGGCGCTCTCCCACGCATCGCGGAAGTTTTGCAGCGTCAGCGGAAAACGTGGCAGCAAAGAGGCCATGCCCGGCCCAAAACTGCTGGCGCTGAAGGCGGCCGAGATCATCCAGATAAAGGGCGCGACCCACAGCAGCGCGGCGCACACCAGCAGCACCGGCAGCGTGGAACGGCGCGCTCCGCGCAGTAACAAAGACGGTGCGCGGTTGCGCGGTTTTGCCGCCATGACCCGCAGGTTTTCTGACGTTTCAACGCTCATAATGCGCCCCTCTTTCCAGTACCCGCAGGTTCATCACCGAGAAACCAAACAGCAGCACCAGCGTCAGGAACGTGGCCGCCGAGGCTTTGCCTAAATCATGCGTGTCATTGGCTAAACTCTGGATGTAATAGAGCATCACGGTGGTCGCGTTGTTCGGCCCACCCTGCGTCATCACCGGTACGTGGTCGATTTGCGTAATGGCGTAAATCAGCGCGATGGTGACCACAAAACTGATGGTCGGGCGCAGCAGCGGCAGTGTGACGTAGAAGAAGGTCTGGGTGCGCGATGCCCCTTCCATAATGGCGGCCTCGCGCGCCGACGCGGGAATGGACTGCAATCCGGCGAGGAAAAACAGCATGTAATAACCGGCGAATTTCCACACGCCAATCACGCTCAGCGCCATCAGTGCGCTGTCGCTCATGCCGAGGTAGTTGTTGTTCATCGGCCCGAAGATTTTGGCCAGGTAGTAATCCAGCAGGCCCATTCCCGGCATGAAGATAAACAGCCACAGGGTCGCGGCGCTGACCAGCGGGATAATCATCGGGAAGAAAAACGCGGTACGCAGCCACCGGTTAAGCGAGGTGTTTTCCCACAGCGCGACGGCCAGCAGCAGCGCCAGCACAATGCCGGGGATCACCGTCATCAGGATGTATGCAAGGTTATTGAGCAGCGCGCGCCAGAAGACGTCGTCTGCCAGCAGGCGTGCATAATTCTGTAATCCGACAAACGGCGGGTTATCGGTGTTGAGTCGGCTATCAAACAGGCTGTCTGCCGCCGACTGTACCAGAGGGTAATAGGTGAACAAAAACAGAAAGATCAGGGTGGGCAGCAGCACCAGATAAGGAAACAGCGAACGGCGCATCTCTTGTTACCGGTCAGTCAAACAAGCGCCTACCCTAATCTCTCTTCATGTCAGTAATGTGGCAGTGATGTGATGGTTTTTTGTATAAAAATCAGGCGAATGTTACTGAACAATCACCGCCATCTGCCTCTCCTTTGCCTCCTCATAGGTTGGCATCGAGGCCGCCGCACCCGCACGCTCCACACAAACAGAGGCATAGGCTGATGCAAACTGCGCGGCATCGGCAAGTGCTACACCGGCGGCCAGCTGGGAGGCGAGCGCGCCGTTGAAAGCATCGCCAGCGCCGGTGGTATCGACCGGTACCGCCGGGAACGCGGACACCAATTCGGTTTCACCGGCGACAGACAATAACGCGCCCTGCGTGCCAAGCGTGATGATCAGCGCGCCGATGCCCTTTTCATGCAACGCTTTAGCGGCCCGTTTGGCTGAGGGGACGTCATCCACCTGTATGCCGGTCAGCAAGGTGCATTCGGTGGCATTGGGCGTGAGTAAATCCACCTGTGCCAGCAGGCTGTCCGAGACCGGCTGGAACGGCGCAGGGTTGAGAATAATGTAAGTGCCATTTTCTCTGGCGATACCAATCAGCTTTTCAATGGCTGGCAGGTTGTTTTCCAGCTGGGTGAGCAGGATATCGGCTGCGGCAATGGCCGGGCGGCACTGTTCAACCTCATCGTCGGTCACGGTCAGGTTGGCTCCGGGGTCAACGGCAATCATGTTTTCGGCATCGGCTCCGGCGACATAAATCAGTGCATTGCCGGTCGGACATTCGGCAGTGGAAAACAGCGTCACCGCGTCAAACCCGGCGTTATCGAGGTGGCGGCGGGCGAACATACCGAAGTCATCGCGACCTACTTTGCCGATGTAATGGACCCGCGCACCGGCACGCAGGGCGGCGACGGCCTGATTGGCCCCTTTCCCGCCAGCGCCCATCATACTGTTGCGGGCAATCAGTGATTCACCCGGCTGCGGGAAACGGCTCATTCCGGCGACAATATCCAGGTTGAACGATCCAAATACACATACCTTGCCCTTGTTCATGCCTCTCTCCTGACTGAAAAATGTCGCACTGGTGTTGATAATGATTTCGCCGGTAAGTCTTGCCGGAAACGCCGCTGCGCCGCCAGACAGGCCCCGCGACAGCCGGTTTCATCAGAGACGCCGCTGATGGCGATGGTCAGCCCGCTGGCCGGATGCGGGCTGCGCAGATGTGAACGGATCAGGCGTTCCAGCCGGGCCAGCGGGAAGCCCGCCATCGCCAGCACGCCGCCGCCCAGCACCAGATATTGCGGGTCGAGAATGTTCATCTCGCTGGCGACGGTGCGCGCCAGCCGCTCTGTAAATTCCTGCAAATCCGGATGCTCAGCATGTTTGACGAACAGATCCGAGATTGCCGTCTCCGGTACATGCTGTTTGGCCCAGCCGCTTAGCCAGTTGCCGGAAGTCAGGGTTTCGACACAGCCAGTTTTGCCACAAGGGCAGAGCAGCGGATTATCTTTGAGCGGAATGTGCCCAATCTCCCCTGCGCCGCCGTGCGCGCCGTGGTAAAAATCATTATTCAGCCACAGGCTGTTGCCCAAACCCGTGCCGAGATAAACCCCGACCGCCACGTCCGGCAGGACGTCGAGGCGGGTTAAATCCCACCACATCAGGTGGTTAACGTCTTTATCCATGCACACCGGCAACCCGAGGCGCGCTGAAAGTTGCTGCGCCACCGGCTGGTTGTCGAGGGCCGGGATAAACGGCAGCGACAGCACCGTGTGACGGTCACGTGACAGGATGCCCGGCAGCCCGAGCATCACGCCCGTCACGCTGACGTCACTGGCTTGCAGATAGGCTGCAATGATCTGTTCCAACCCATGCAGCGGATCCTCAAGCGTTGCCCAGTTGTGCGTCGGTACTTTCTGATAATCCTGGAAAACCTGCTGGTCGTTCATCAGCATCAGCCGCGTGTTAGTACCGCCGATGTCTACGCCGAGAAAATGCTCCATAGCCTCTCCTGCCCTCAGGCTGCCTGACGCGCCTGACGCATCTGATCGAGCATTTTGTCCCAGGCGCTGTCCAGATCCTGGTCGAGATTGAACAGGCCGGAACTGCCGACGATCAATACTTCCGCACCTGCGCCCATCAGATCCTGATAGGTATTCACGTTGCAGGATCCGTCGATTTCGATCAGGTAGCGGTAATTTTTCTGCTGCTTGAGATCGCGCAGCTGGGCGATTTTATGCAGCATTTCGGGAATAAACGGCTGCCCTGCATAGCCCGGATCGACGGTCATCACGGTGATTTTGTCCAGCAGATGAATGTAGTGCTGAATGAACTCCACCGGTGTCGCCGGGTTGAGGACCACGCCGACTTTTTTACCGAGCGATCGGATCAGATTGATCACGCGGAACGCGTCGCGGTTGATGGTTTCAGCATGGGGGCAGATGTAATCAGCCCCGGCTTTGGCTATCGGTTCAATAAAGTCCGTCGGGTTTTCCACCATCATATGCACGTCCAGCACCAGCGGCGTGTGCGGGCGGATCTGCTCGATAAAGAACGGCGACAGGGTAATATTTTTGACGTAGTGCCCGTCCATGATGTCGATGTGCAGCATGTCAGCGCGACGGTTAAGTACCGCCAGTTGCTGTTTGATGTCAATCAGGCTCATGCACATCAGCGACGGCGAAATTTTGTATTCCATGATGTTTTCCTAAAGTCAGAGGCAATGAAAATAATTGGGTTTATAGACGTACGCTAAGGAAGGGCGGCCCGCGCTTTGGCGGCGCTGATACGGCTGGCTCTCTTTTGCATAAAGCGCTGGCGGAAGAATTTCAGCGCCAGCACCACGATAAGTACCGCGCCCCACATCGCCAGACTGAAGTGCGGGCTGACGTTGAGCAGGTTCAGGCCGGTTGAAATCACTTGTAAAACAATCAGCGACAACACCACGCCGGTGACGCGGCCAAAACCGCCGAAGGGATCCGTGCCGCCTAAGATGATCGCTAACACGGTCAGTAACAGGTAGGAGTCACCGTAGCCCATGCGCGCTGAATTAAAGCGCGCCATCATTACCAGCCCGGCGATCACACATAACATGCTGGAAAGCACATAAATGGCGATCAGTACGCGGTGGGTATTCACGCCGCTGAAATGGGTGGCGTTGATGTTGCTGCCGCTCATATAGATGTATTTGCCAAGTCGGGTGCGCTCTAAAAACACCGCGATCAACACAGCCGTGGCGAGGAAGATGATCAGCGGCACGGGGATGCCCAGCAACGTATCCGAACCGATGTAGCGTACGATGTCCGGCATACCGCTGATGGCTGCACCGCGTGATAAATAGATGCCGATACCGTTGACCATCGTCATGGTAGCCAGCGTTACCAGAATCGGATGCGCCCCCACGTAAGCCACCAGCGCACCGGTCAGCATGCCGATGGCAATCGCCAGGATCATCGCGCCCACCAGCGCCACCGTCAGCCACACCGCCTGAAGCGCCAGTGTGGCCTCCGGCGGCAGCCAGGTGAGAAACACCCAGGCCATCAGCAGGCTGGTCAGGTTAGAGGTGGCGATAATGCACAGATTCAGGCCACCGCTGAGGATCGGAATAAACATCGCCAGCGTCAGCAGGCCGAGCTCCGGCAGCTGAAACGCGACGCTCATGAAAGTAGAATCCGTGAAGAAGCGGCCCGGCATCGCGATACTGAAACCGACGATCACCAGGATCAGCAGCAGGCTCAGACTCAGCGTGGTGCTGTCGACGTTAAAACGCGGCCCGTTGCCGCCGGATTTGGAAGAGAGCGGTTTCATCTTCAGACTCTTGGTTTTGGTGAACATTGCAGGTTCCTCAGGCGAAGCCGACATCGGTTTCTTTGCGTTTTTTGTAGTGCGTGACGGTGATGGCCACCACGATCACTACGCCGATCACGATGTTCATGAAGTAGTTGGAGACGCCGATCAGGTTCAGCCCGTTCTTGAGCAGACCAATCAGGAAGACGCCCATCAGCGTGCCACCGACGCTACCCTTGCCGCCGTTGAGGCTGGCCCCGCCAAGCACTGCCGCGGCCAGTACATCGAGTTCACCGCCGACCAGCGCATTGGGCACCACTTCCCCGACGCGGTAGACCTGCACCAGCCCGCCGATGGCGGCCATCGCACCGAGATAGCCATAGGCGAACAGGTGCAGCACGCCAACGCGAATACCGATGCGCCGCGCCGATTCCTGATCACCACCGACGGCAAACAGCTGGCGGCCCAGATGGGTTTTGTTCAGTAAAAGCCAGGTCAGCCCGGCCACCGCCAGCATGACGACCAGCGGCAGGCCAATCTGATAATGCTGAGTCCCGACGTTAAACGGCAGCACCTGTAACGGCGTTACCAGCCACTCCGGCAGGTCATACAGGCTGGTGCCGTTGGTCAGCCACATAAGCATGCCAAACAGCAGCGACTGCATACTGATAGTGACGATGATCGACACAATGCGCAGGCAGTAGATCAAAATGGCGTTGATCATGCCAAATACGGAGCCAATCGCGATCGCCAGTAAAATGGTGCCGGTCGGGCTGGAAAGACCGTAATGAATGGCCAGCGTAGCGATGGCGTACTGCACCACTGAGGCGACGGCAGCAAAGGAGATATCGATGCCGCCGGTCACCAGCACCACGAACAGGCCGAGGGCAAAAATGCCGCTGACTGCGTAGCTTTCTGACAAATCCAGCAGATTTTGCAGGGTCAGGAACTGGTCGCTGAGCAGCGCAAACGTGACAATCACCACCACCAGAACCCAGGCCAGATAGCCTTCGTTGCTGGTCGGGCGTAACCGGTTGAGATTAAGCATTCACCGCCTCCGCAAGTTGATGTTGGGTGATATTGCCGGGCAGGTATTCGCCCTTCACCGTGCCTTCGCTAAAGTGCAAAACGCGGTCGCAGTTGAAGTAAACTTCGGGTACTTCGTCGGAGATCAGCAGGATCGAAATCCCCTCTTCGGCCAGTTGATGGATCAGCTGATAAATACTGGCTTTAGCGCCGACATCCACGCCGACTGTTGGCGAGTCGAGGATCAGGATCTTCGGCTGAGTCAGCACCCATTTCGCCAGCACGATCTTTTGCTGATTGCCGCCGGAGAGCGTGGAGATCGCCTGATCCGGATTGGCAACTTTGACGCCCAGTTTTTCAATCCACTGCTGAATGATTTTGTTTTTGCGGTATTCATCGATCAGGTGAAAACGGCTGCGCAGCTGATCCATGATCGCCAGCACGGTGTTGTCACCGACTGACTGCTGCTGGATAAGCCCGAGCGTCAGCCTGTCTTCTGACACATAGCCAATGCCGGATTTGATCGCATCTTCATGACCGCGAAAACGTACCGGTTTACTGTCGAGGTAGATTTTGCCGCTGTCCGGTTTAGTCACCCCGAACAGACTCAGTGCCAGTTCGGTACGCCCGGAACCCAGCAGGCCGCACAGACCGAGCACTTCCCCGGCGTGCAGTTTGAAACTGACGTCGTGGTACTGTCCGGCACGGCTGAGTTTGTCGGTCTCAAGCATGATGCGCTGGTCATTGAGGTTGGCCGCCTTCAGGCGGTAGTCGAGTTTGAGGCCGGTCATCAGCTCGGTCAGGCGTTCGCCGCTGACTTCAGCCGCCGGATATGTGCCGACTTTTTTACCATCGCGGATGACCGTAACGCTGTCGGAAATCTCCAGCACTTCGTCCAGACGGTGGCTGACGAACACCACGCTGATGCCTTTATTTTTCAGGTAATGCACGGTGCGCAGCAGCTGGTTCACCTCGGTGCGGGTGAGCGACGCGGTCGGTTCATCCATGATGACTAAGCGCGCATCGGCCACCAGCGCGCGGCAAATTGCCACCTGCTGGCGCTGGGCGATAGGTAACGACGCCACTTTGGCGTCGAGATCCAGCTTATAATTCAGTTCGCTGAGAATACGTTTTGCCGTGTCGCGCAGGCGTGACGGACGGTACCAGCCCATCAGCCCTTGCAGGTTGTGGTCAAAGGCGATGTTTTCCGCCACGCTCAGATTCGGAAACAGCGACAGATCCTGGTAGATGACCTGAACGCCAAACTGACGCGCCTGGTCCGGGCTGAGTTGGCTGAAGACCTGACCGCCCAGCGTGATCTGACAGCCGTTGTCCGGCTGATAGACCCCCGAGATCACCTTGATCAACGTACTTTTTCCGCAGCCGTTAGTGCCCGCCAGGCAGTGCACTTCGCCGGGCATAAGCCGCAGGGAAATATCGTTGAGCGCCCGCTGGCCGCCAAAGGTCACCGACAGATTCTGAACATCAATCAGCGGCGCGTTGTCTGTCTGGATAATCCCGGAGGTAGCCATCATCAGAGCCCCATTTTGACCAGTTTCGGCAAGTTCGCCTTGTCGAGACTTTCGGTTTTATTGCCGAGGATGGTGTGCGTCGCGTCGTCCACTTTCACTTTGCCCATGCCTTCGATGTCCATGCCATCGGTGATCGGCGTGCCTTTTTCCATCATGTCGGCAATGCGTACGAAGATTTCACCGGCCACCATCGGGTTCCAGATAAAGCCGCCGTTAATCGCGCCGCTTTTCACCAGAGAGGCACCTTGTCCCGGACTGAACGGACCGTAGACGCAGACGTCGCCATTTTTGCCACGGTTTTGTACCGCACGACCGGCACCGATCGGGCCTTGTGAACCAATCGCCAGAATGCCTTTCAGGTTCGGATCTTTGGACATCAGGTCATTGGTGGTGCGGATGGTGTCGTCGAGGGACTCACCCACGCCAAACTTGTCGCCCACCTGATGCATATTCGGGTAGTGCTCTTTCTGGTAATTCACTGCTGCGTCAGCCCATTTCTGATGCAAAGGCACCGTCAGGCTGCCCACATATACCGCGTAATCGCCTTTCTCTTTCATACACTCAGCCAGCGCAATCATGTGGTTGATACCGTGCTGGGTGGCATCGACCATTTCGAAGTCCCAGTTGGCGTATTTCTGGTCCGGCGACTCATGCACGATGACTTTAATACCGGCGTCACGGGCGCGCTTGAGCACCGGCTCCAGTACTTTGGCGTCGTTCGGCACTACGCCAATCACGTCCACTTTCTGCGCAATCAGGTCTTCAATGGCGCGCACCTGCAGCGCCGGGTCAGCGCTGGTCGGCCCGACCTGCCAGGCGTCGATGCCACGTTTCGCCGCTTCACTTTTGATACCCACTTCCATGGCGTTAAACCAGGCGTTGCCACCCACTTTTACCACCACTCCCATGCGGATTTTGTCAGCGGCGTGAGCGGCTGAAACGGATAACAGCGCTGAAGCGAACAAACAGGCAAGTACGGACTTTTTCATGATGTTTCTCCACAGATGTTCTATTTTCCACGGTCGCTGCCTGAGAAGTTCAGGCAACGCCACGGCTGTTTTTGGTTTTCTTTTGTAGGGGTGAAGGGGCAACTTCAATCACGTTGACGTTGCTCCAGGCCAGCTCCTGCCGAAATTCCTCATCATCCAGATGATCCGTGATCAGTGTGTCTATTTCCCGGTAGTGGCAAATCCGCGCAAAAGAGCGGCGGCCGAATTTGCTGGCATCAGCCAGCAAAATTTTGTGTTCTGAGGAGAGCAGCATCTGTTGTTTGAGACGGGCGTGGTGCTCGTTGCTCTCGCGAATTCCCCCTTCATGGCTGATGCCGTGGCAGGAGAAAAACAGCTTGTTGATGACGAACTCTTTCAGCATCTGTTCGGCATAAATGCCGATGAAATCTTCGTACTTGGCGGAGTACTCGCCGCCGAGGCCGATGGTTCTGACGTTGGCTTTCACCGCCAGCGTCTGAATGATGTGCAGCGAATTAGTCAGCACCACCAGCGGGATATCCGGCAACTGCCGCGCCAGAAACCAGCTGCTGGAGCTGCTGTCGAGCAGCAGACAGTCACCCGGGCTAATCAGCTGCAATGCCCGCTTGGCAATGCGGGTTTTGCTGTCCGGCGACTGATTGCTGCGGTCGCGAAACGACTCCCCCTGCTCAATCTGCGATGGCACATAGTTCTTTTCAGCGGGCTGATGCTCCACAAACACCGCACCACCGTGACTGCGCAATAACATTCCGCGTTTTTCCAGCAGCGCCAGGTCCCGTCGCGCCGTTTCCAGCGAGATGTGGCAAAGCTCGGCCACTTCCTGCACCAGCACGCGTCCTCTCTGTGCGAGGACTTCGGTAATAAAGCGATGGCGTTCTACAGGCAGCATATTTTTTTCCTCTTCCCGATGTTCAATAGGATACGCAGACCGCAGAAAGCGGAATGCGGTGTGCCTCAAAGGCGACCGCGCACTCTTAGCGTTGCGCTGGTCATGTGATAGTTGTCACGAAAAAAGGCAAAGAGATGAAATGTTAAAGTTTGGATCTGTGGCGGAGACGCCATTAAATCGTCATTTGAGATGCAAGCGGGCAGAGGGATTTCAGTAAACGGTCACAAATCCTCACGTCCAAACATGACCGAAGATGACCGTTTGTGTGGGCGTGACCGTTTGAGGCACAAAGGTGAGGTGGCGATCGACGGGATTGTGCAGAACGTCACAGTGATAATTTTTGGCATCAGGTTTACTACAGGCTCAATAATTCAGGAGACGTTATGTCTTTTACGCCTTTTATAAAATGCCTGTTACTCACTCTGCTGACGCCAGTCCGCGGAGTGCAGGCATTTATATTAGGGTGCTGCTGCTTTAACTCTGTCGATAATCTCAGTCTGGCTGCCGACAATGCAGAGGAAATAAATCCGGCCGATTTCAGCTATCAATGGAAACAACTGTGGCACTGCGCCGGAAATTCCTGGCTGGCGAAAACGAAATCTGCCCCTTTTATTTCCCCTGCGCATAATAAGGATATTTCCACCCGCGTTCGCCTGGGTGCGCAACAGCGCCAGGTACTGAAGTTCAGTAATTTATCTACTCTGGTCAGCCAGTTACGCTGCTGCCATCGTCTGAGTGGTGCTCCCACTACGGATGCCCACCTGCACCACCGCTTTTCACTATTAAGCACAACGCGCTATTTCGCCGTTGTGCTTTTTTTATGTCTGCCACTCCCCCGAACCCGAGGATTTAATTATGTATTTAATCTGTGTCGCTGCGTGTCCGACCGGTGTTGCCCATACTTATATGGCCGCGGAATCTCTTGAAGTGTTAGGGAAAAAACGGGGTCACGAAATGAAAGTCGAAACGCAGGGAAGTTTAGGCGCTGAGAATATTATTACCGATGAAGATCTGGCGCGGGCCGACGGCGTTATTCTGGCGGCCGATGTCGCCATCACCAATAAAGAACGGTTCGACGGGATGATCACGCTCGAATGCAGCGTCAGCGATCCGATTAAGTTCGGCGATGCCGTCTTTGAGGCCATCGAGAAGGAGATAGCCAATGGCTAAATTTACATCTGAAGGGGGAGGCGGACAGATAGGAACGGATGTTAAAAACGCGATCATGACCGGCGTTTCCTACATGCTGCCTTTTGTGATTGCAGGTGCGGTGATCATGGGGATCGCGCGTATCGGCGCTTCCCTGTATGGCATCGATAATATTTGGGATAACAGCCACGCGCAGGCCGCCAGTCAGGTTGTCAAACTGCTGCATCAGTTCGACGGATTCGGCGGACTGGCGCTGTCGCTGATGCTGCCGATTGTCGCCGGCTATATCAGTTACGCGCTGGCCAATAAGCCGGGCATTGCGCCGGGCATGATTGGCGGGCTGCTCGCCAGCAATCTGGGCACGGGCTTTATCGGCGCGCTGGTCGCTGGCTTTGTTGCCGGATATATCATCCGCTGGATGGTGCGCTTCATCAAACTGCCGCGGGCACTGGCCTCTGCAGGGCCGATATTTATTATCCCGGTGGGCGGGACACTGCTGACTTGCTGCATCATGGCGTTTGTGGTCGGCACACCGCTGGCGGCGCTGAACCGTGGCATGGAAGCCTGGCTGATGACTATGTCCGGCACCAACAAAGTGCTGCTGGCGGCGGTGATTGGCGGTATGGTCGGGTTTGATCTCGGCGGGCCTGTTAATAAAGCGGCGGTCACTACTGCGATGGCGCTGCTCGCATCGGGAATTTATGATCCGAATACGGCAGCACAGGTGGCGATCATCATTCCGCCCATTGGCCTTGGCGTCGCTACCTTGCTGTGGAAAAAACGCTTCCCGGAGTCCTTGCGCGAAGCCGGAAAAGCCTCAACGCTGATGGGGCTTATCGGCGTCTCCGAAGGGGCGATCCCGTTTGCCCTCTCTAACCCGAAAATTATCCTGATCAACGTAGTCGGTTCTGCCCTTGGCGCGGCGATGGCCGTAGGCTTAGGCGCCGTCAATCACGCGCCGATCTCCGGCTTCTATGGCTGGTTGGCCGTGGATGGATGGCCGGTTTACGTACTCTCTATTGCCGTCGGTTCCGCCATCGTTGCCTGCGGCTCGTTGCTGGTGTTTCGCCACGGCGACACAGAAACTGTCGCAAAACCCGTCGCCGCGCCCAAATTTAAGGTCAACCGCCAATGAAAACCGTCCATCTGATTCAACATACTCACTGGGATCGCGAATGGTATTTCACCGAAAATGACTCGAAAGCGGTGCTGTACTATTTCATGGATGACTTACTGAACCGGCTGGAGGCCGATACCCGCCTCGGTCCGTTTGTGCTCGACGCCCAGACCGTGATTCTCGATGACTATCTGGAAGTCGCACCGGAGAATTTTTCGCGCCTGACCGCGCTTATCGAAGGCGGCCGCATTCTGATCGGCCCGTGGTATACGCAAACCGACTTTCTGGTGGTCGGCGCGGAATCTATCGCGCGCAATTTACTGTTAGGCGTTGAAGGCGCACGTCAGTACGGCGCGCCGATGCCCATTGGCTACGTGCCTGACTCCTTTGGTCAGAGCGCACAATTGCCGATGTTTTTGCAGCAGTTCGCCATCGACCACGCCGTGCTCTGGCGCGGCTGGTGCGAACATGACGTCGCCAAAACCGAGTTTATATGGCACAGCGACGACGGCAGTCAGGTTACCACCGCCGTATTACCCTGGGGTTACGGCTGCGCCAAATGGCTGCCGGACAATGCCGGTGAAGCGCTGCCGGTGGTGCAAAAAGCCAGCCGTAAGCAGGCGCAGTTTGCGGCCACCGGGCACATCTTATTGCCCAACGGTAACGATCAGTCGCCGTTCGAGTATCAGGTGCCCGGAATACTGAATGCGCTGAATCAGCAGCAGGATGAATTTCACTTCATCAACAGCAGCTTCGGCGCATTTTTCACGGCGCTGGAGAAACAGCGTGACAGCCTGCCAGATTTTCGCGGCGAGCTGTTAAGCCCGAAATATATGCGTATTCATCGCGGCATTTTCTCCACCCGCATCGACATCAAAAAGCTCAATGCGCGGCTTGAGAAAACCATCAGCCAGTACCTCGAACCGCTGCTGACGGTGAATGCCTCGCTCGGGCTGCCCTATCCGCAAGCGGCGGTAGATAACATCTGGCGTGAAGCGATGAAATCACACGCTCATGACAGCATCGGCGGCTGTAACTCGGATCGCGTCAATGCGATGGTAAAGAACCGCCTGCTGTCCGGCATGGAGATGGCCGAACAGCTGCTGGAGCTGAATTTTAAAAAACTCAGCGAAGGTATTACAGCAACGCAGGAAGGTACGCAAATTCTGCTGTTCAACAGCCTGCCGAAACAGCGCAGCGGCCAAGTGCGGCTGACGGTGATGACGCCGGAACAGGACTTCCGCTTGTGCGACAGCGACGGCAACGACTGTCACTGGCAGTTGATCAGCGAGCAACCGCAAGACATGTCGACGGTGGTACAGGAGCTGTCGAACAGCACGCAAACCACCTGGTATCGTAAATGCGAACTGCTGGTGCAGGTGAACAACGTGCCGCCGTGCGGGTATACCACGCTGTGGTTCCAGCCCGGCGAAATCACCAAGCCTTTTCCGCACTCCGTCAATGCGCATCAGCTGGAGAACCATTTCCTGCTTCTGCGCGCCGATGCCCGCGGCGTGCTGACACTGACCGATAAGCGCAGCGGCCAGCATTATCACCATCTGCTGCAACTGGTAGACGGCGGCGACGCGGGCGATAACTACAACTATTCGCCGCCGGTGGAAGACTGGCTGATCACCGGTGATGACCATCTGCTGGAGTGCCACACCGACGGTGGCAGTCTGTATAACCGCATGGTGCTGCGCTACCGGATGCCGGTGCCGCAGCACCTGGATTCACGTCAGCAAAGGCTCGCCGACGTCAGTCTGGACATCACGATGACCCTCACGCTGGCGCACGATTCGCCGTCACTCGGCGTCGGCATCACCATCGATAATAAGATTCATGACCACCGTTTGCAGGTGCTGATGCCGACCAGTGCAGCCACTCAGGTCCATTTCGCCGATCAGCCGTTCGGGCTGATTCAGCGTGATAACCAACCTGCCGCCATGAAAATCTGGCAGCAGGAAAACTGGAACGAAGCCCCGGCGGCGCTCTATCCGATGCAAAGTCTGGTAATGATGCACGATGAAGTCCGTGGTCTGTGCGCGGTCACCGAAGGGCTGCGCGAGTATGAAATCCCTGAAACTCAGCCTGACGTGCTGGCGATCACTTTGCTGCGCTGCGTCGGCTGGCTTGGCCGCGCCAATATGCCATACCGGCCGGGGCGTGCATCCGGCATGGTGCTGCCATCGCCGGAATCGCAGCTCCCCGGCATTCACCACTGCAAGCTGGCGGTAATGCCGCTGGACGGTGCGCCGGATGACGATTTCTGGCGGCGAGTGGAAGAGTGGAAAGTACCGATGTTCGCGTATCTCGCCACCGGCTGGTCACGGTTCAAGCTTAATCCGCACGCAAAGAGGTTCCCTGCTCATTACAGTCTGCTGCGCTGGGAAACGTCACTGCATTTCAGCACGTTGAAAAAATCACAGCAGGGCGACCACTGGGTAATCCGCGGGTGGAATCCGTCGGCGCGGCGGATGAAAACCGGCGAAGTGAAATCAGCTCAGGCGGTGATGCCATCGACTCTGGCGGAGGTGAAACGCAGTGGCAAAGAGAACCGGGAAATGACGGAGGTCGGGGAACCCGTGACGTTTTTAGTCGAAAAGTAAGCTGAGGTAAGAGCGGGGAGAAATCCCCGTTCTGCATGATTGACCCTGACTATCTCCCGCCCGCCATGTCAAGAAAACTGCCCGTCACATAAGAAGCGGAATCCGACAGCAGCCACGCAATAGCCTGCGCCACTTCTTCCGGCTGACCGCCGCGCTGCATCGGCAGATTAGCCTTCACGCGATCCACCCGCCCCGGCTCACCACCGCTAGCGTGCATTTCGGTATAGATCAGACCGGGCCGAACACAGTTAACACGAATACCGTAGGCCGCCACTTCCAGCGACAGACCGGTGGTCAGCGTATCGACCGCGCCTTTCGAGGCGGCATAATCGATATATTCGCCCGGTGCTCCAAGACGCGCGGCCGCCGAAGAGACATTCACAATCGCCCCGCCGTTTCCGCCGTGCCGGTGGGACATGATTTTCACCGCTTCCCGGCAGCAAAGAAAATAGCCGGTCACATTGGTGGACAGCACTTTGTTGATGCGCGCAGCAGTGAGGTTTTCGATAGTCGTCTGCTGGAACAAAATCCCCGCATTATTGACCAGCGCGGTTAACGGGCCAAGCTCATCGCTTAACCGCTGGAACATAGCACCAACCTGTTCCTCGTCAGCGATATCAGCTTGCAGAGCGATAGCCCTTCCCCCCGCGTTTACGATTTCATTCACAACGGACTGCGCAGCCGCTTCATTACTGAGGTAATTGACGCCGACGGCGTAACCCTGCTGTGCCAGAAGGATGGTCGTTGCACGGCCGATACCGCGGCTACCGCCGGTGACTAACGCTACGCTGTTCATAGGGACTCCTTTTAGAAAGTGAGCAAATTGTAGTTTAAATTCAACATCAAGGCCTTGGGCTGCCGCCCATACCCGCCTTAAGGTCAAAGTCGTGGGCGCCGGCCCACACCGGTAAACCTTGGGCTGCCGCCCATACCCGCCTTAAGGTCAAGGTCGTGGGCGCCGGCCCACACCGGTAAACCTTGGGCTGCCGCCCATACCCGCCTTAAGGTCAAGGTCGTGGGCGCCGGCCCACACCGGTAAACCTTGGGCTGCCGCCCATACCCGCCTT
>CAUQMS010000016.1:0-110851 GCA_963519305.1 uncultured Enterobacterales bacterium | reverse complement strand
GGATAGTGGGATAGTGGGATAGTGGGATAGTGGGATAGTGGGATAGTGGGATAGTATTCTGAGGTCATTGAATCCCTGAATGCCACTCCCCTATACATAAAAGACTCAAAATCCTGCACTCCTTAAATCTCAGAATCATTGGATTCTATAATCCAGAAATCATACCATCATTGAGTTAGTTAACGTGATGCATGCCCCCCGGATATCAGCTCAGGATTCAGTGATTTTGTAATCACCGAATCTCATAATTATTTCGTCCTCTCGCCCGAGCATATGAGTAACTATGTCACCTCATGCAAGATTACAGAATCCTGAGATTTCAAAATCCTTAAATCCAATGATATTGAAATCCTAAGAGGCAAACATTATAGTAGCGACTTATCATGAGATTCCTGGATGAGACAATCACAGAATCCTGAGATAACGAGATATGAAATTACAGTATCTTTAAATCTCAGGATATTAAGATTTCAGAATCATATAATCCAAAGATTCATCACCAAGAGGTTGTTATGGCTGCGAAAATTATTTCCTTCCTGAACGGAAAGGGCGGGGTAGGGAAAACCACAACGTCCATTAACATTGCAACCTGTCTCGCAAGACAAGGACACAAAGTGGTGATGGTGGATACCGATCCACAGGGAAGCATCAGCAACTGGTACGACGAAAGCAAATGTCAGTTCGATCTGACAGAGGCGGCCTCAGAAAAAGAAGTCTATACCGTAAGAAAGCATCTGAAAGAGTATGACTATGTGGTGATTGACGGTGCAGCAGCGATTTCCGCTATATCCGCCGCCGCCGTGATGGTCAGCGATCTGGTTCTCATCCCAGTAACGCCTTCTCCTTTAGATTTTGCGGCATGTGGCGCCATTTTGGCGGTTGTTGAAGCCCGTGAGAATCTCCAGCCCGTGATTGCCCGGTTTCTTATCACGAAGAAAGTCGCTTCCGCCAAGATGCTTGAAGTGCTGAAAGCGTCGATTGCCGATACAGGGGTACCTGCTCTGCGCACAGGCACTACGCAACGTCAGGTATATGTCCGGACCATGATGGATGGTGGAACGGTATTTGATACCACCGATGGGAATGCAAAAGGGGAGATTGAAATCATGACTAAAGAGATCACGGAGCTGCTGAAATGAAAATGAAATTAGGCCAACACCGCCAGTTGAATACCGCACTGGAAGCCGTGAGCAAACCTCCTGTCGGTGTTAAAAAGTTGCAAACCAACATTGATGAAGATCTGCATAAACGCTTTAAAACCAGCTGCTTCTTGCAGGATCGTGAAATGAAAGACGTTCTGACAGAGCTTATCGAAGGCTGGTTAGTTCATAACGAGCGTGGTTAAGATTACGTTGTGTGTTTCAATGCCGGTGACGACTGTGACCGGCATGCCTTTTTTCCACACTTTCCTGCTCACGACCAGACTTCATATGTTTCCCCCGATCTGCTGTTATTCCTTGAGGATCGTAAGATCCAATAACTCTTTTGTTTCTTTTTAAGTTTAAACCTTTCTCTTTAGAGACGGTTTTTTATTTTACTAATCATCAGGTTATGATGATTAGCGTGGAGTTTTTTCCTGCGCCGTGTGGAGATCATTCCTGCTGGATGTGGATCCTTTTCATGATCAATGTAGAGCTTTTTCCTGTGGATAAATTCCTGAGTGATCAAAAGGTTATCTGCGTGGAAGGATTTTCTGTTGATAACTTACGTATCCTTAGTCACTGCCCCCTCAAATCTACCCGATTGTCCGTTATTTAACAGCGTAAGTGTCTCCCGCATGCAGGCAGGGCGCTTAGGTGAGGCTTAAAGGTGGAAAGATTTCCTGTATTTGCTGCTATACCGTTCAACGTGGAATGATTTCCTGTGACAGCGTCACTGCGCTGAGCCGTTATGTGGATAACACTGACCGGGCGTTTAAGTGGAAGGATTTCCTGTATCCAGGCGATAAAAGGCTATGTGGAGTTTTTTCCTGATGAAGAAGAGTAGGGAGGATGAGCCAGGCTTTCGTCTCCGTTTACGGAGAAATCATCCACTTACCTCAATTGTGACGCTGTCACATTTCTATATGTGGAAAGATTATCTGATCGAGTTACAGGGATTTAACGTGGAGAATTTTCCTGCACCTTAGGTGCGTTAGATGCGTGGATCCTCAGATTTAGCGGCCTGAGCGAGGCTTATGTGGAAAGATTACCTGTCATCCCTCACTGATTTCCCCTATGTGGAAGGATTACCTGTTAACACTGGGTAAAACCCTATGTGGAAACTTTTCCTGCATGGTAATGCCGATATGTGGAGATATTTTCTGTAAAACGGCTGCCGCGAACGGAACCGGGGCCGAATATGACCTCAAACGATATTTGAGAGCTCGATCACGAAACGAGATCCTTCGCAAAAAAGCCTATATGTGGAAAGATTTCCTGAATTTTCACGCAGAGGGGAGGGGAAGTATTGTCGCGACCGCCGGAAACCTATCGACGGGGTTGCAAAAATGTTATGTGGAGACTTTTCCTGTAAAAGAGCGCGGTGATGAAAGCGAGGATCCTTTCCTGAATACTCAGATGAAATTCGTTATGTGGAGTTTTTTCCTGATCTGTCTTTTGGAAGCTTTGGTTAATTAATTGATTTTAAATGATTAAATAGTGCATCTTTTTGCTTTACGTCAGTAATTTATATGTGGAATAATTTATCCACATTCCACCTATGGATCCTGCGACATGGAACTCAACAAACTGACCGTTGTTCAGGGAAACGACCTCCTTGAAGGCGCTTACAGCGTTACATTGGATGAGATGCGGTTACTCAATTTGGCATTAGCTCAAATTGACAGCAGGAAACCCCAACCCGATACGCTTTATCGACTTTTCCCTCAGGATTATCAGCGGATCTACGGCGTCAATCCGACCAGCAGCCACCGGCAGCTGCGCGAAGCCGCTGAAAGCCTGATGAAAAAGCCGGTAACCATCTACAAACCTGACACGAAAACCGGCAAAGTTCGCACGGTCCAGCTTTCGTGGTTCTCGCGTCTCGAGTACGTGAGCAGTGACGATCACAGCGCCGTGGTGTTACGTTTCGGTCAGGATGTGGCGCCTTATCTCTATGAATTAAAAGAATCTTTTACCAAACTTAATTTTGCGAACATCGCGAAGCTGGATACACCTTTCTCTGTGCGTCTCTATGGTTGGCTGATCAAAGCCAAGAATTTGTACGGCCGGCGCAGCGGCAAGGCCATTGAAGTGACGCTGGATCTCAACTGGATGCGTGAAAAGGCCGGGCTGGCGGGTAAGTACGAAGATTACCGTGACTTCCGCCAGAAGCTTCTGGAGCCCACCATTAACCGTATCAATGCCAATACGGACATCTCTGTGGTGTGGGAGCCGGTAAAGCAGGGCAGAACGGTGGTTTCCATTAAATTTGCCTACGTCGATGAGTCAGCGCCTGAGGCCAGCAAGCCTTTACGTCCGCGTCTCCCACGCCGCCCGCGTGCGGTGGCGGGTTCTCAGCTCGAAGGAGACTGGGCACGCCGTTGTATCGCTATATTCGAAGATTACCGAATTAAATTAACCGCTTATGATGCAGATGATAAAGCGACGCTGCCTGATCTGCGTAAGCTGGCAGGGTGGTATAAGGTGATCGGAGATAAAAATAAACAAAAAGAAGTCCTGGCTGAAGTCAGTATCCGCAGCAAAAAAGTCAGCGCCAAATAGTCTTCCGGAACGGGGCATCCAACGGCCCCGCATCGCTATTACTCCCCCATTTCTTCTTAAAAACTATGCTGTCGATCCCGTAAATTGATTTCTCTCCCATATTCCTATTGGCCTAACAAGTTAGTAAGCGCTTACTGGGTGAGAACAGGAAATCATTCCACCTTTAGCACATCGGGATACTTTTTCGTGGCCGCTTCATGAAAGATATCTCCCAGATAGGTGGCTATCTCATGCTCTTCGATAAAGTCTGGGATCACCACATCATGATTCGGTGAGAATTTTCTTTCCGGTAACGTGACATTCAGCACCTGCCATTGATCCCCGGTTTTCTTCACGGCCAGCAGGCGGCCGAATACGTTGTAGATCCTCATTGCGTGCTCCCTAATGTGATGAAATTAAGCTTTGCGGTTGGCTTCACACTAAAGCATAAGCTGCCGCCTGCGTCATCTTAACCAGCGCGTTGCCAGTACAAATTAGCTATAAGCCATATTTTTTCGTTGTTAGACAAGCCGAATACGCAACCTTACTCTTTGTCACGTTTTGTAAAAAATACTGCAAATCCCCTGATGAGGAACGTCTTTTGGCAAAGTCACTGCAACATCTTCACCCCCGCGGGCTGTCACAATTTACGCCGCTGAAAATCGCACTGCTGTGCGGATCCCTATTATTCTCGTCCGGCGTGATGGCTGATGAACTGCTTAAAGAGGGCGTTACGCCTGCGACAGATGCCAGCCAGATCCCGGCATCGGCTCTCCTGCGCAAAGATACTGTGGTTGCTGGTATTCAGGAACCTCAGGGGATTTTCAACCCGTACTTCTTTGTTAACGGCTGGGATGAAAACGTCACCAACGTGATCTTTGCCCGGCTGATCGACTGGGACAGCCACGGTGAATCCGTTCCCGGTCTGGCCGAAAGCTGGAGCGTGAGCCCGGATGGCAAAACTTACACCATCAAACTGCGTTCGGGTCTGAAATTCAGTGACGGTTCCCCGCTTACCGCTGAAGATGTCGCTTTCACGCTGACCGTCCTTTATGACCCGAAATATGACGGGGATACCGATATTTCGCTGGCGCATATTGTGGGCGGTGACGACTATAAAGCCGGCAAAGCCGACAGTGTCAGTGGTCTGAAAGTGCTGGACCCACAAACCTTGCTGGTAACCACCAGCGAAGAGGGCGCGACGACCTTACAAAAAATCGGCGGCCCTGTATTGTCGAAAGCGTATTACGGCCAAGGTTATACCCGCGGCAACCTCGACACGTTATGCACGCTGCATGGAAAACCGCTGGGCAACGGGCCGTATATCTATGAAAAATACATTCCCGGCCAGGAGATCCGCTTCCACGCCAACCCGAATTACTACAAAGGTGTGCCGCCAACGCCGCGTTTTATCTATCGTGTGACCAATCCGTCCACCAACTTCCAGCTGTTCCAGACCGGTGAAACCGATTACGACGCCTTTACCTCGCGCCCGGATGATATCGAACAGCTAAAACTGCTCGGCTTCGCCAACATCAATCTGTACGGATCGAGCGATTACAGCAAAATTGAATTCAACGTCAGACGTCCGGCCTTGCAGGATGTGAAAGTCCGTCAGGCGCTGATCTACGGTCTGGATCGCCAGAAGCTGATTGACGTGGTCTATCAGGGTTACGGCTCCGTAGCAAATGAGCCTATCGCCCCGATTTCCTGGGCTTACAATGCTCAGGGCGTTAACCCATATAAATACGATGCGGCGCAGGCGAAGAAACTGCTCGACGAAGCGGGCTGGAAAGTGGGTGCTGACGGCATCCGTGAGAAAGATGGTAAACGCCTGGAACTGACCTTGCTGGTCAGCAAGAAAGTGCTCAACGATGCGCTGATCCCGATCGCCAAAGAGAACTACCGCCAGATTGGTGTGCTGCTTAAACCACAAGTGCTCGACTTCAATGCACTGATGTCACAACGCAAATCCGGTAACTACGATCTGGCGTCATTTAGCACCAGTACCCTTAACGACCCGCACGATGGCGTCTGGGATTTCTACAGCACCGAAGCGGCAACCCAGGGCGGCTACAGCAATCCGCAGGTTGATAAGCTTATCAATCAGGGCAACGCCGAACTGGATATCGAAAAACGTAAGCCGATCTACCATGAGCTGTATCAGGTGCTGGCCAACGATCCGCCGGTTATTCTGCTGGCAAACCGTAAAATCCTCTCGGCCAGCAGCAGCCGCGTGACCGGTTTCAAACCGGATATCTATAACGGCCTGACCGGCAGCCTGCCGGATGTGAAAATCGTTAAATAAACGTGTCACAACAACGTATTCAATAATCAGAAACAAAGCCGCTGCCGGGAAATCTCCGGCAGCGGCCATGAGAAAGTCATGAGAAATTTCATTCTGCGACGACTGCTGCAAACCATTCCCATGTTATTCCTGGCCTCGCTGTTGATCTTCATGCTGTTCGCGCTGACTCCCGGCGATTTTATTGACGGCAACGTCACCCTGACAGCGCAACGCGCCACCGAACTTAAAGCGCTGTATGGCCTGGATCAGCCGCTCCTCAGCCGATATCTGCACTGGCTCGGGCAGTTATTACGCGGCGATCTGGGTTTTTCGCTGCAATACCAAATACCGGTCAGCCAGTTGCTCAATCAGTACATCTGGAACTCATTTTTGCTGGCGGCGATCGCCATGATCCTTTACTGGGGCATCGCGCTGGCGGTCGGCATTATTTCGGCCATGAAGCCTTATTCGCTGTTTGATCACGGTGTGAGCGTGGTGATCTTCGCCGCCATGTCTTTCCCGACCTTTTTCCTGTGTCTGCTGCTGATCAAATGGTTTGCCGTGGATTTACACTGGCTGCCGGTGGGCGGGATGACCAATACCGGCAGTAACGCCACGGGTTGGGCCTGGGTGATGCAGGTTGGTGCGCACTTAATCCTGCCGGTGCTCGCGATGGTGATGTTGCAGGCAGGCAGCCTGACGCGTTACTTCCGCGCCAGTATGCTGGACGTCGTGCGCATGGACTTCATCCGTACAGCGCGCGCCAAGGGTCTGCGTGAACGCACGGTTATCCTCAAACATGCGCTGCGTAATGCGTTGTTGCCGATCATCACCTTGTTAGGGTTCGAGCTGCCGGGGCTGTTTTCCGGAGCGCTGATCACCGAGAAAGTCTTCAACTGGCCGGGTGCCGGTCATATTCATATCGATTCACTGGCCGCGCGCGACTATCCGGTGCTGATGGGTTTCACGCTGTTTCTTGCGGTGCTGACCATCCTGGGTAATCTGATTGCGGACGTCCTCTATGCCTGGGCGGATCCGCGGATCCGGGTGAGGTCATGATGCTGAGTTCTCTGTTTTCCACCCGGCGCCGCCTGCGCAAAGCGCAAATACCGGTGCTGGCACAGGTGACGCCGTCGCCGTTACATCAGGCCTGGACGTCGCTGCGCCGCAACCGGCTGGCAATGTTCTGCCTGATCCTGTTAGGCGTGATGGCGCTGTGGTGCATTTTCGGACCGATGTTTTCGCCGTGGCGCGACGAAGCGACGGATGCGCTGATGATCAACAAAGCGCCCAGCGCACAGCACTGGCTGGGCACCGACTTTATCGGCCGTGATATCTACACCCGTTTACTGCTGGCAGGACGCATCTCGCTCATCATTGGTCTGCTAACCATGCTGCTCTCCGTGACGCTTGGTTATCTGCTGGGTGCGCTCTCGGGTTATGCCGGCGGATTAACCGACCGGCTAATCATGCGCTTTGCCGATCTGATGATGACCATTCCCAGCCTGCCGCTGCTGATCGTGATGGGCGCGATGCTGGCTGAACTGGATTTCTCACCGGACTCGCGGGTTTATATGGTGATTGTGATGCTGAGCCTGCTGGAGTGGCCGAAGCTGGCGCGTCTGGTGCGCGGGCAGATTCTCTCCCTGCGAGAACGCGACTTTATGCTGGCGACGCAGGTGCTGGGATTATCCGCACGCCGCAGGATTTTCGGTCATCTGCTGCCCAATACGGTGCCGATTTTGGTGGTCATGGCCACTATGGCCGTCGCCAATGCCATTCTCAGCGAATCTGCTCTCAGCTATCTGGGGCTGGGCGTGGTGCCGCCGATGGCATCGTGGGGCAATATGATGGATGCCGCCAACAGCCTGATCGATTTCCAGCGCCGCCCGTGGTTGTGGATGCCGCCCGGCATCGCCATTTTCCTCACCGTAGTGGCGATTAACGTACTGGGCGACGGCCTGCGTGATGCCCTTGACCCAAAAATGAAGCGGGGCTGACGCCATGATCCAACCTTTAGTACGATTTAACCGCCTGTCGCTCTCATTTTCCAGCGATCAGGGCCGGGTGCGCGCGGTGCAGGACGTCACTTTCGACGTGATGCCCGGCCAGACCGTGGGCATTGTCGGCGAATCCGGCTGCGGTAAAAGCGTTACCGCTATGTCGCTGATGGGTCTGCTGCCGCCGCAGTCGGCACGTATCGACGGCGGCGAGATCCTGTTTGGCGGGCAAAACCTGCTGACCCTGCGCCCGTCGAAAATGGCGGATTTACGCGGTAACCAGCTGGCGATGATCTTTCAGGAGCCGATGAGCGCCTTAAACCCGGTGCTGACCATTGGCGAGCAGTTAGTCGAACCCTTGATCCGCCACCTTGGCGATACACCGAAAGCGGCGTGGCAGAAGGGCACGGCATTACTGACGGAAGTCGGACTGGCGCGCGCTGACAGCCTGATGAACAATTATCCGCATCAGCTTTCTGGCGGCATGCTGCAGCGCGTCATGATTGCCATGGCGCTCAGCTGTAAACCGAAACTGCTGATTGCCGATGAACCGACCACCGCGCTGGATGTCACCGTGCAGGCGCAGATCCTCACACTGCTGCGTGAACAGGCAGCGCGCCACCAGATGGCGCTGATGCTCATCACTCACGATTTGGGCGTCATCGCTCAGATGGCGGATCACGTGGTAGTGATGTATGCCGGGAAAGTGGTGGAGCAGGGACCGGTAGCCGATGTGCTGCGCAACCCGCTGCACCCTTACACGCAGGGGCTGATTGCGTCACGCCCTGTGCCGGGAGAGCGCCGCCGCCGTCTCTACTCCATTCCGGGGCAGGTGCCGGATCTCGCCGCCTTGCCGCCGTATTGTGCATTTACTGACCGCTGCGCTAACGCCACTGACCGTTGCCGTCAGGGCATCCCGCCGCTCACCGGCCAGCATCGCCAGGCCGCCTGTTTTTACAGCGGGCTGACGGCAGTTCCTGAGGCAGAGTTACCACGATGAATACAGAATATTTAGTTGAGGTCGATGGCCTCAAAAAGCACTTCCCGATCCGCGATGGCCTGTTCGGACAGGAAACCGGTCAGCTGCACGCGGTGGACGGCGTCAGTTTCAATATCCGTAAAGGGTCGATTTTCGGTCTGGTGGGGGAGTCAGGCAGCGGGAAAACCACGGTGGGCAGAACCCTGCTGGGTCTGTATGAAAAAACCGCAGGCAGTGTGAAATTTCGCGGTGTGGATTTACAATCACTCAGACCTAAACAGATGACCGCCCTGCGCCCGAAAATGCAGCTGGTATTTCAGGACCCTTACAGTTCGCTCAACCCGCGTATGCGCATTGGGGACTCTATCGGCGAAGCGATGCTGGCTCACAAGCTCTGTTCTGCGGCAGAACTGCGCGGCAAAGTCGAAGAGGTGATGAAAATCTGCGGGCTGTCGCCGCAACACTACAACCGCTTTGCGCACGAGTTTTCCGGTGGGCAGCGTCAGCGCATTGGTATCGCACGGGCGCTGATTTTACAGCCAGAGTTTATCATTGCGGATGAGCCGATATCGGCGCTCGATGTATCGATTCAGGCGCAAATCATCAACCTGTTTTCCGACCTGCGCGATGAGCATGGCGTGACGTTTCTGTTTATCTCCCACGACCTTGGCGTGGTGGAGCATCTTTGTGACGACGTGGCGGTGATGTACCTCGGGCAGATTGTGGAGACCGCCTCCCGCGACACCTTGTTCCGTCAGCCGTTGCATCCTTATACTCAGGCTCTGCTGGCGGCCGTGCCGACGCTGGACCCTGACAGCGGACCGGTAGCGATGGCGCGGGGTGAAATCCCTGACCCGTCAAAACCGCCCGCCGGTTGCCGTTTCCATACCCGCTGCCCGCAGGCAACGGAGCGCTGCCGGGGCGAAATTCCTCTGCTACGCGATGTCGGCGAAACCGGCCATCGCGTAGCCTGTCACTTAGTGTGAATCCTGGGATGCAATAATCTTGGGATTTTGAGATGCAGAGATTTTATCTCCCTGAACTACCAGCATCCAGGTGAGCGTAAAGGAGAGGACCAGCGCAAGGGTGACGCCCATCAGGATGTAGATAAAGTAGGGGCCGATATAAGCGGGCAGGCTGAAGATGCTCGACAAAATATAGCCATACAGCCGCACGCCGAAGAAGGCGATAAAAGCCGACGCAATGGAGCTACTGATGGTGGTGGCGATAAAGGCTTTCTTATAACGGGTCAGCACGCCGAACAGTGCCGGTTCAGTGATGCCGAGCAGGCCGGAGACCGCCGCCGACAGCACCAGCGTTTTCTCTTCACGGGTTTTTACGTGGAAGTAGATAGCAAAGGTGGAACCGGCAATCGCCATGTTAGCCATGAACATCATGGGCATCAGCATATCCCAGCCCTGATCGGTAAAGTTCTGCAAGGCGATCGGCGTCATGGCGTGGTGCATACCGGTGAGGATTGCTACCGGGCGGATGGCCCCGACCACAAAACCTGCGAACACCGACGAAATATCAAACATCCCCTGAATAAAGAACGCCAGCAGCTTGCCGAGGTAGATCCCGGCGGGACCAATCACAGACAGTGACACCAGCGCGGCGATAAACAGCGTCAGCGTCGGCGTACAAACGGTTTTCAGCACGTCCGGCATGAACTTATCCACCCAGCGGTGGATGTAACTGAGCGCCAGCACCGAAAAGATCACCGGGATCACGCTGGCCGAATAATTAAAGACCGACACGGGGATCACGTCCATAAAGTAGATAGCGCTGGCGGCACCCGGTGTATGGGTGGCGAGGGCTTTGGCAGCGTCAATCAGCGTCGGGTACATCAGGCAGGCAGCCACCGCGGCAGCCAAATACTCGTTGGTTTTGAAGATTTTTGCCGCCGATACGGCGAGGAAAAACGGCAGGAAATAGAACACGCCGCTGGCAATCAGGTCAATCACCATCACCGTGTCACTTTTGGCGGAGATCACCTTCAGCGCAATCAACCCTGCCAGCAGGCCTTTGATCATTCCGGCACCGGCGATGGCGGGAACAATCGGACCGAACACGCCGGAAACCGTGTCCATAAACAGCGAAACCAGCCCTTTGCGGGGGCGGGGTGTGTCCGTGGCAGCAACGGTGACTGGTGACAGATTATCAACAATCACCTGATACCATTCATTCACCTTCGGCCCGATGATGATCTGCACCTGATCGCTTTGACTCTGCGCGCCCAGCACGCCCGGCAGATTTTTAATTTCCTGCCACGCAACTTTATTCTCATCAATTAAATCGAAACGCAAACGCGTCATACAGTGCCAGACTTTATTAATATTTTCTGAACCGCCGACCAGTGCAATGATCGCCTGCATAGATTCTGTATTTGCCATATAAAGCCTCTGAGCCAACCGCTTATTATTATCAGATGAATAGCGTGGAATACTAATAGCCCCGCCATTAAAAAACAAACCAATAAAACATGATGCTCATCACATAACCACGTTATGAAAGCCCTATATGTGTCGGTTAGGCTGAATTGGTCTGGTTTTTGATGGCTTTATGTTTATGAAAGCGAACCATTAAAAATCATTAAAATTTAAGGTTTACAACCGGCATAAAAATAGGGTGAAATCACGCCATAAAATGTTTTATTCATTATTTAATCCTGCGGCTATTATATATTTATTGCGGTTAAAGCAGGCCCTTAAGGAAAACTTCATGCAACCGACGATCATTAAAAATATCGACTGTCAGATCACCCGCCCCGATCGCCATAATCTGGTGGTGGTCACCATCGAAACCGATAAAGGCATCACGGGTTACGGCTGTGCGACATTCCAGCAGCGGCCGCTGGCAGTGAAAGTGATGGTGGATGAGTACCTGAAACCGCTGCTGATTGGCCGCGACGCCAACCATATTGAAGACTTATGGCAAATGATGACGGTCAACGCCTACTGGCGTAACGGACCGGTGATGAATAACGCAGTGGCTGGTATCGATATGGCGCTGTGGGATATCAAAGGGCAGCTGGCCGATATGCCCCTCTACCAGCTGTTTGGCGGAAAATCCAAAGACGCGATCACCGCTTACAGCCACGCGGCCAGCGACACGCTGGAGGGTTTATACGCCGGGGTGGACACCTTACTGGCGCAGGGTTACCGCCATATCCGCTGCCAGCTGGGCTTTTACGGCGGCAATGCTGAAAATTTCCATAGCACCCGCACGCCGACCGAAGGGGCTTATTACGATCAGGATCAGTACATGGACAACACGCTGGCGATGTTCAAAGCGCTGCGTGAAAAGTACGGCAACCGGTTCCACATTCTGCACGACGTTCATGAGCGGCTGTTCCCGCAACAGGCATTGCAGTTCGCCAAACAGGTTGAAGTTTACCGTCCCTATTTTATCGAAGACATTTTGCCCCCGCAGCAGAATGAGTGGCTGGAGCAGATCCGCAACCAAACCGCCGTACCGCTGGCGACCGGCGAGCTGTTTAACAATCCGGCCGAGTGGAAGGATCTGATCATCAACCGTCGCATTGATTTTATCCGCTGCCATGTGTCGCAGATTGGCGGTATCACACCGGCGCTGAAGCTGGGGGCATTTTGTCAGAGCTTTGGCGTGCGCCTGGCCTGGCACTGTCCGCCTGACATGACACCCATCGGCGCGGCGGTGAATACGCACCTGAACATTCATCTGCACAATGCGGCTATTCAGGAGTTCGTGGCGTACCCGCAAAACACCCAGCGCGTCTTCCCGGATTCGGTCGCGCCTGAGAAGGGCTATTTCTATCCGATTGAGAAAGCCGGTATTGGCGTCGGTTTTGATGCTGAAGCGGCGGCAGAGTTTCCGGTGGTCTACCGGCCGCATGAGTGGACGCAAAGCCGACTGCCGAACGGCGCAATTCATACCCCTTAACCGGCTCAGGTCTGGCGAAACGCCAGATTATCCTGATTGAACGGGATGACGTAAGTGCAGGAGTAGTCGATGTCGATGATGTCGCTGAAGGCGTAAACCCGGCCATCGTGCAGCATTCCTCTATTGAGAATGTGCATGGCGGCCACGCCTTTTTTACAGCCGAGCAGTTCCGCCTGGGCCCTGGTGACATTCACCGCGTCGTAGTGGGTGAGAGAGTGGGAAATGCGGTAGCCCTTGCCGAGCACATACTGCTGGATCGAGCTTTCAATCACTTTCTGATTCAGGTCGGTAAAATCGCGAAACGGCATCTTACCTTCTTCGATCTGCACCAGCCGCTGATTCACTGCCCGCAGGCGGCAAAATGACCAGATAAAATCCTCCCCGGTCAGACCGAAAATCTGCTCCTCCTCCTGGTCGGGCCTGCGTTTATGCAGGTTCAGCATACGGAAACTGATCTGCGCGAATTTCTTCTCGGTGATCGAGTTATAGACCAGCGGATTGCGGCTGATGCCCGGATTGATATAAATCCCCGACCCCTGCACGATGCGCACTGCGCCGATATCCACCAGCTTCTCCAGCGCCTTGCGTACCGTAAAACGCGACGCGGCGTACTCCTGCGCCAGCTGGCGCTCGGGCGGTAACTTTTCCGGGCGCTGATCTTCGGGCAGAGCGCTGCGCTGATAGATTTTGCTCAGTAAATCCTGGGCAATAAACTCCTTCTTTTTCATCGCGTCATCTCCTTATAAATAGCCATTAATCAGCGCTTTCATGTTGACGGTGATCTCTTCTACTAAGCGGCTTTTGGGAATTTGCGGAGGAAACACCGCCAGATAAGCGATGCTCAGCGAAGGCTCAAACCGTTTGATGATAAGACTGCTGCGGCTGTTGCGCGCGGTAATAAAATCCACCACGCCGATGCCCAGATTACTGGCGGCCATCTGGCAACAGTTAGTCAGCGAGGTTTCAATCGGGTTATTCATATATAGCCCGTTTTTGCTCATCACCTGATCGAGCTGTTCGCGCAGCGGCGTTCTGCGTCCCGGAATAACAGGCCGGTGGCGGGTGAGATCTTCGGCGGTGATCACCTCCGCCTGCGCCAGAGGATGACGCGGCGACAGCACGGCGACTGCATCGGCCTGACCGAGTGCTTCAGCCTGCAAACCTTTTACATCCGGTTTGCCAAAAATAAAGCCCACGTCGTACTGATTACTGGTCACCACGTCGGTGATATGCGTGGTGCTTTCCACGTCGAGAAACAGCGAGATATCGGAGATGCGTTCAATCAACGGCGGCAGAATATGTTCGACGCACAAAAAAGAGAGCGCTGCGACGGTGCCGATGCGCAGCACGCTGCCTTTGGAATGGCGGATTTCATCGGCAATTCGCGAGATGTGTTCCAACCCGAGATAGAGCCGCTCGACTTCACGATAGAGCTTGATAGCATCGTCGCGCGCAATCAGCCCGCGGCCGTCGCGGTCAAAAAGTTTCAGGTTCACCGCGTATTCGAAATCGCGGATCAGGCGGCTGACCGCCGGCTGGGTGATATTCATCAGATTGGCGGCGGCGGTAATGCTGCCCGTGAGGATCACTTTGTGGAAAGCTTCGACCTGTCTGGGATTGATGCGCATGTTTTATCCTGTTTCACCCATAACATTTTGTTATGAATGAAACACAAAATACAATTTTCAATTAATTTGTCCAGAAACTAGACTCGAATTTACGATCTGAAACACATTGCCTGAAAATCAATAAAAACGAAGGGTTAAATGATGAGAAAGACCAGACTTGCCGTTTTACTGTTCACTTCGCTGGGTTTAGGGGCACCGGCCATCGCCGCTGACCTTAACATTGGCCTGGCAGCGTCCACCACCTCGATGGACCCACAATTTTACGTCGGCGGTGCCAACAGCGCGATGGCGCGAAACATCTTCGATGGTCTGGTCAATCAGGATCAGCTCCAACACATCACCCCGGCGCTGGCTGTGTCATGGAAAGTGATCGACGACACCACCTGGGAGTTCAAACTGCGGCCGGGCGTGAAATTCCACGACGGCAGCGACTTCACCGCCAAAGACGTGATTGCCAGTATTCACCGCGTGGCGCTGGCCTCAAAAAACAGCCCGAGCGCGTACACGCCTTACGTTAATGACATCGCGAACGTCACCGAAATCGACCCGCTGACGGTAAAAATCACTACCAAGGCCCCGGCGCCCTTGCTGCTTAACAACCTGAGCCGCGTCGCAATGTTACCAGCGCGGCTGGAAAATATCCCTTCTTCCACACTCAACGGTGGGCAGGATGTCATTGGCACCGGGCCATTTAAATTTGTCAGCTGGACGCCGGATGACAAAGTGGTGCTGGCGCGTAACGACCAGTACTGGGGCGAAAAGGCCCAGTGGGACAACGTGACATTACGGGTGTTTAAAAACAGCAGCGCCCGCGTGGCGGCAATGCTCTCCGGCGATGTCGATATGATTGAAAGCGTGCCGACGGCTGATGCGCGCAACATCGCCAAACAACCGACGCTGCACAGTGAGTCCGTAGCCGGTAACCGTATTCTTTACCTGCATCCCGATCAGGACCGCGACGAATCACCGTTCGCTAAAGGGCCAGATGGCAAAAACCCGCTGAAGAATCAGCAGGTGCGGGAAGCCATGTCGCTGGCACTGAACCGTCAGGCGATAGTTGACCGCATCATGGACGGGCAGGGCGTGGCGGCGTCGCAACTGGTACCGAAAGGTTACTTTGGTTATGACCCGCAGATTGCCGCCCCGGTGTATGACCCGGCAAAAGCGAAACAGTTGCTGGCCGCGGCCGGTTACCCGAATGGCTTTACGCTGACGTTCCATGCGTCTAATGACCGTTACCCCAATGATTCAAAAATCGCGCAGGCGATAGGCCAGATGTTCAGCCGCGTCGGCATTAAAACGGACGTGGTGACCATGCCGGGCAGCGTCTATTTCTCCCGCGCCTCACAGCGTGAATTCAGCCTGATCATGGGCGGTGCGGCGATAGAAACCGGTGAAGCCTCCGGCGTGCTCGGCCCTCTGCTGGAAACCTTCGGGCCGAACGGCGGCCAGGGTAACCGCGGGCGCTACTCCAACAGCCAATTTGATAAAACGCTGAATCAGGCACGATCAACCCTCGATGATGCCCGGCGCGAAAAACTGCTTCAACAGGCCACTGATATTGCGATGAAAGATCAGGGCGTTATCCCGCTGCTGTTCCTGTCCAATAACTGGGCGATGAAAAAGAATTACAGCTACGTGGGCCGTTCCGACGGTTACACGCTTCCTTACTATGTCCACAGCAACCTGGTTAATAACAACCAGTAGCGGGACATAGCGGAAAGGCCCAGGCAGCCGTAACGGGCGTGAGTACCACGTCAACACCAGGAAGTTGTAAGTCAAAAAGAGAGAGAAGCCATGACTTCTTTTAGCGGAGTGTTTCCCTATCTGGTTTCGCCGGTCAATGCCGACGGCCAGGTAGATAAGCCGGTGCTGATAGCGCTGGTGGAACATCTGATTGCCTGCGGTGTGCACGGTCTGACGCCGCTTGGCAGTACCGGTGAATTTGCCTATCTCAGTGCCAGTCAGCGCTTTGATATGGTGAAAACCGTGGTGGAGGCCGCACGGGGCCGCGTACCGGTGATTGCCGGCGTGGCTTCGACCACTGTTGACGACGCTGTGAGGCAAACCGCCCGCTATGTCGAACTGGGCGTCGATGGCATTCTTGCCATACTCGAAGCCTATTTCCCGGTGCCTGACGAGGGCATCGAACACTATTTCCGATCCATCGCCGCTGCCGCAAAAGGCAGGCCGGTGGTGTTGTACACCAATCCGCAGTTCCAGCGATCCGACCTCAGTTTGCCGCTCATCGAACGGCTCAGCCACGTCAGTAACATCAACTATATTAAAGATGCGTCTACCAATACCGGCCGCCTGCTGTCGATTATCGAACGCACACAGGGCCGGATGCAGGTATTCGCCGCGTCGGCGCATATTCCTGCCTGCGTGATGCTCATTGGTGGCGTTGGCTGGATGGCGGGACCGGCCTGTATTGTACCAGCGCAAAGTCTGGCGCTCTATCAGGCCTGTCTTGACGGCGACTGGAAACAGGCCATGAAACTGCAACGCCCGTTGTGGCGGATCAATGAAATTTTTGCCAAATACTCGATTGCCGGTTGCATCAAAACCGCGTTGCAGTTGCAGGGTTTTGCCGTCGGCGACCCCTTGCCGCCGCAGATGCCGCTCAATGATGCCGCGCGGGCCGAGATCGCGGAAGTCTTACGTTCCACAGGTGCCCTGTGAATCCACTGCCGATAATTATTGATTGTGACCCCGGCATCGACGATGCCATTGCGTTGCTCAGCGCCTTCGTTTCGCCTGAGCTCAATATCCTTGGCATCTGCACAGTGTGCGGCAATCAGCCGCTGGAAAACACCACCCGCAATGCCCTGCAGATAACTGAACTGGGCCAGCGTACTGACATTCCGGTCTACGCCGGATGCCACCAGCCGCTGCTGCGTGCGCCGATCCACGGCCTGTTCCACGGTGAAAACGGCCTGGGCAACAGCCATTTCCCGCTGCCGGCAAAGCAGGCTGAAACGCAGCACGCGGTGAATTTTATTATTGAACGTTGTGAAGAAGCGGTAAGGCTGGACCAGCCGCTCACCCTTTGCGTGCTGGGGCCTATGACCAATCTGGCGACGGCACTGCGGATCCAACCACAAATTGCCGCCGGTATCGCCAGCGTCGTTATGATGGGCGGTGCCTGCCGCGAAGCCGGTAACCGCACCATGACGTCAGAATTTAATATGCTGGCTGATCCTCATGCGGCGCATATCGTATTCTCAAGCGATCTTGCCATCACTATGCTGCCGCTGGACGCCACACATCAGGTGATCCTCACGCCGGAACACGTTGCCCGTTTTGTAAACGTCTCCGGACGCATTTCGCAGCCGCTCGGCGAACTGATGGCATTTTGGGACCGCAACGACCCCATCCGCTATGGCTCACGCGGCGGCCCGCTGCATGACCCGCTGGTGATCGCCTGCCTGCTGGCACCGGCGCTGTTTTCCACCCAAAAAGCGCGGGTGTACGTCGAGCATGAAAGTGAGTTGTGCATGGGCCAGACGGTGGCTGACTGGTACGCTAAAACGGCGCTCACACCGAATGTGAATATCGTCACTGGGGTGGACAGTGAGAAAATTTTCGCGCTGTTTTATGAACTGTTATCGCGCTATGCAGAGGTACGCCCATGAGTCCGCAACGTCTGATTATTGACACCGACCCCGGGGTAGATGACGCCATCGCGCTCTGGCTGGCGCTGGCCTCGCCGGAGCTGGAGTTACTCGGCGTGACCGTGGTGGCAGGCAATGTTCCGTTGCAGGCCACGCTGCAAAATGCCTGCAAAATTGTGGGCCTGAGCGGGCGTACTGACGTACCGGTCTTTGCCGGTGCGCCGGGGCCGCTGGTGCGTGAACAGGTTTATGGCAAATATGCGCACATCGGCGCGTTTAGCGATGCGCTGGTTCCCGCCGGTGCATTGCAACCGCAGGAAGAACACGCGGTGGATTTTCTGGTGCGCACGCTGCGCCAGGCCGCAGAAGATAACGATCCGGTCACGCTGTGCGTGATAGGCCCGATGACTAACATTGCGCTGGCGCTGGGTATGCACCCTGACGTCGTCCGCGGCATCCGCCAGATTGTTACCATGAGCTGCGCTTTTACCGCGCTCGGCCACCGCGTTCCGTGGGCTGAATTTAATGTCTACGCTGACCCTCACGCCGCAGAGAAAGTCTTCACCAGTGGTGTGCCCTTAATCATCATGCCGCTCGACATGACCTTTCAGGCGCTGATTTGCCCGCCGGATATCGACTACCTGCGTCAGCAGGGTGGCGCACCGGGCACGGCCATCGCGGATCTGCTGGCGGCATTCGACCGCACTGATATCACCCGTTTTGGCCGCGACGGCGGTCCGGTGCATGATGCCACCACCGTGGCGTGGCTGCTGCAACCGGATCTGTTTAGTGGCGTGGCCGCCTCGGTCGGCGTGGAAGTGTGCGGCAAAACAGCCGGTTACACCTATGCGGATTTCTACCGCAAACTCGACGTCGAGTCGAATGCCACCGTCATGCAGACGGTCAATGAGCGCGGTTTCTTCGCTCTGCTGAAACAACGCATCAGTCGTTATGGCGACCCGGTAGCATGAGCGCTTACCTGCTGAACCGCTGCGGACAAACGCTGCTCACGCTGGTGGTAATGTCGCTGCTGGTATTCGGCGGGATGTATCTGGTCGGTAATCCGGTCGATCTGCTGCTCGGCACCAATGCGACACCGGCCGAACGCCTTGAGGTGATCCGTTCCTTTGGCCTCGACAAACCGGTGTGGGAGCAATATGGTCTGTTTGTGGTCAATGCGCTGCATGGCGACATGGGCAGCTCCTTTATCTACAACCAGCCTGCGCTGCACCTGATTTTTCAGCGTATGCCCGCCACGCTGGAACTGGCCCTGACGGCTTTTGTCATGGCGCTGGTCGTCGGTGTGCCACTCGGCGTTTACGCCGGGCTGCGGCCGGACGGCTGGCTGTCAAAATCCATCATGACTTTCTCCATCCTCGGGTTCAGCCTGCCGACGTTCTGGATCGGGCTGATGATGATCATGTTGTTTAGCGTCAAACTGGGTATTCTGCCCTCCAGCGGGCGCGGTGCGACGGTGGACGTGCTCGGCGTGCCGCTGAGTCTATTCACCCGCGATGGCCTGCTGCATCTGATCCTGCCCGCGTTCAATCTGGCACTGTTTAAAATCTCCCTCATTATCCGCCTGACCCGCGCGGGGGTCATGGAGTGTCTGCAACAGGACTTCATCCGCTTTGCCCGCGCCAAGGGGTTGTCGGAAACCCGCATCGTGCTGGTTCACGTGCTGAAAAATACGCTAATTCCGCTTATCACGGTGATCGGGCTGGAGCTGGGGTCGCTGATTGCCTTCGCGGTGGTGACCGAAACCATTTACGCCTGGCCGGGGATGGGAAAACTGATTATTGATTCTATTGCGGTTCTTGACCGGCCGGTGATCCTGGCGTACCTGATGATAACCGTAGTGATGTTCAGCCTGATTAACCTGCTGGTGGACGTGCTGTATGTGGTAGTTGACCCGCGTGTGCGACTGGGGAGCGACCGCTGATGCCGTCCCGCTCCGTACATTCGCGCCAGAGCGCCAGCGCGGAAAAACCGCATTCAGCGTTTTATACCACCGTCAAAGCCCTGCTGCGAAACCGGCTGTCGCTGGCCGGTCTGATCATTCTGGGTATCGCCGTGCTTCTCGCGGTGCTGGCACCCTGGGTCTCACCACAAAACCCCTATGATCTGATGCAGCTCGATATCATGGACGGCCGCCTGACGCCGGGGTCCGCCAGCGCCACCGGGATGACCTACTGGCTGGGGACCGACGATCAGGGGAGGGATCTGTTTAGTGCCATACTCTACGGCACCCGCACCAGCCTGCTGGTCGGCGTACTCAGCGCGGCCATTGCGCTGACGCTCGGTGCGGCTTTAGGGCTTATCAGTGCCTACGCTGGAGGAAAGACTGACGCGGTCATCATGCGCATTGTGGATATCCAGCTCAGCTTCCCGCCGATCCTTATCGCGCTGATTTTATTAGCAGTATTGGGGCAGGGCGTCGATAAAATCATTCTGGCGCTGGTTGTCACCCAATGGGCTTATTACGCCCGCACGGTGCGCGGTTCAGCGCTGCTCGAACGCCGCCGTAGTTATGTTGATGCTGCACGCAGCATGGCGCTTTCTAACCGACGCATTCTGTTTTGGCATATTTTGCCCAACTGCCTGCCGCCGCTGATTGTGGTGGCGACCATGCGTATCGCCTACGCCATCATGCTGGAGGCCACGCTCTCGTTTTTGGGGGTTGGTTTACCGGTCACCGAGCCGTCGCTCGGACTGCTGATCGCCAACGGATTTGAATATCTGATGTCCGGCGACTACTGGATCAGTCTCTTCCCCGGCATCACGTTGCTGCTGCTGATTGTGGCCATAAACCTGGTGGGAGACGCGCTGCGCGACATTCTCAACCCAAGGAGTCAGGATTGAGTATGATGACGCCCGTTTTGCAGGTTGAAAACCTCAACACTGCTTTTCAGGTCAACGGCGAGTGGCTGAACGTGGTCCGCGACCTTTCTTTTACTATCGGCGAGCGCGAAACCGTGGCGCTGGTGGGCGAGTCCGGGTCGGGCAAAAGCGTCACCGCCATGTCGATTATGCGGCTGCTTTCGGAACGTCAGGCCAGGCTCAGCGGGCAGGTTCATTTCGACGGTCAGGACCTGCTGACGCTCACGCCAAAACAGATGCAGAACCTGCGCGGTAACCGTATTGGGATGATCTTTCAGGAACCGATGACCAGCCTCAATCCGGTGCTGAAAATCGGCTATCAGATCACTGAAGTACTGAAACGTCACCGGGGCCTGAATGACGCACAGGCGCGCGCCGAAGCGGTGCGGCTGCTGGATAAAGTGCGTATTCCGGCGGCAAAATCCCGGCTGGATGAGTATCCGCAAAGTTTCTCCGGCGGAATGCGTCAGCGGGTGGTGATCGCCATTGCGCTGGCCTGTAACCCACGTCTGCTGATTGCCGATGAACCCACGACTGCGCTGGATGTCACCATTCAGGCGCAGATCCTGGCGCTGATAAAATCCCTGCAACAGGAAGAGGGCATGTCGGTGCTGTTTATCACCCATGACATGGGAGTGGTGGCCGAAGTGGCTGACCGCACGCTGGTTATGTATCAGGGGCAGGCCGTGGAGAACGCCACCACGCGCGAAATCTTTGACCGCCCGCAACACCCCTACACGCGTTCGCTGCTCTCGGCGGTGCCAAAGCTGGGTTCGATGGCCGGTTTCAGCCTGCCACAACGCTTCCCGCTAATTGACCGCCAGACCGGTATTTCCCTGCCCGTTGCGCCATCCACCGATACCGTCCGCCCCGGTCAGCCGGTGCTGGATGTCAGCCATCTGGTGACGCGTTTTGATATCCGCGAGGGCCTGCTGCGCCGGGTGTCGGCGCGGGTTCACGCGGTGGAAGATATCGGGTTCCGCCTGCAACCGGGCGAAACGCTCTCTCTGGTGGGCGAGTCCGGCTGTGGAAAGTCCACCACCGGCAGGGCCATTTTGCGCCTGACCGAAGCCAACAGCGGTGAGATCCTGCTGAACGGGCAGGACATGCGGCGTGCGGACAAACAGCGGCTCAGTGAACTGCGTACTCACGCGCAGATGATCTTTCAGGATCCCTACGAGAGCCTGAATCCGCGTATGCGCATTGGTCATGCTATCGCTGAACCGATGATCGCTCACGGCATGATAAGCAGAGAAGAGGCGGACCAAAAAGTCGCCGCGTTGCTCGAGCAGGTCGGGTTGCATGCCGATGTCGCGCAGCGCTTCCCGCACCAGTTTTCCGGCGGTCAGCGCCAGCGGATCTGCATTGCCCGCGCACTGGCGCTACAACCGAAACTTATCATCGCCGACGAATCGGTTTCAGCGCTCGACGTCTCCGTCAAAGCGCAGATCCTCAATCTGATGCTCGATCTCCAGCAACAGCTCGGGCTGGCGTACCTGTTCATCTCGCATGATATGGCGGTGGTCGAACGTATCAGTCACCGCGTGGCGGTGATGTACCTCGGTGAAATTGTTGAAATCGGTCCGCGTGCGGCCATTTTTGATAACCCCCAGCACGCCTATACCCGCAAACTTCTCGCCGCCGTTCCGGTGCCTGATCCGCATCATCAGCGTCTGCACGCGCTGGTGCATGAGGAGCTGGAAAGTCCGCTGCGCGCTGCTGGTTATCAGCCGCCAAAACGCCAGTGGCGCGAGGTGTCAGCGGGTCATTTTTTGCAGATGTAGACGTGCATAATTAGCCTTTTCCGAACGCAAATTCTCTTCCTCTGTCATTCGGCCTCTTAGTTACAACATGCTTATATGTGGAATAATTTCCTGCCCGTGCCTCCGGTCTGTTTTAGCGCATTGTCTTAGCCGTTGATGCCCTTGCTGACAGCCTTGCAGGCAAAAAGAGCCGCAGGGCAGGTAGATTGTGGCTTAGCGAAAATCAGTCTAAATATTAACGTAACGATCATTACGAAATATCTTGACGCCGTGAGCTCAATCACGTTTTATAGCCGCATTACACCTGCTCCATTCACTTATAAAAATATCAGGACAACCATCATGACTGAGTGCACATCGACTGACGCCCAGCCACACCCCTCGGCTTTCCAGCGCTGGCTGGGCGTACTTTCACTGGCCTGCGGCACCTTCGTGCTCATCAATACCGAATTTCTGCCCATTGGTTTACTGACGCCTATCGCACGTTCGCTGAACGTCACTGAAGGACAGGCCGGTCTGGCCGTCATGCTGCCCGGTGTGGTTGCAGCTATTTCAGCCATCCTGCTCATTCTGTTTTCACGTCAGCTGAACCGCCGTACGTTGCTGCTGACGCTCTCGGGTCTGCTGATTTTTTCCAACGCGGCCGCCATGCTGGCACCTTCGTTTACGGTTTTGCTGATCGGACGCATTATTCTCGGCGTGGCCGTGGGTGGGTTCTGGTCGTTCGCCATTCCTGCCGGGCGCCGTCTGGTGTCTGAAGCACAGGGCGCGCGGGCAATTTCGCTTATCAGCGCCGGTGTGGCGATTGGTACCGTGGCCGGGGTGCCCGCTGGCGCCTTTATTGGTGAGTTATATGGCTGGCGGATGGCGTTTACCCTTAATACCGGGCTGGCGGTGGCCGTCTTTGTGTTGCAGTGGGCGACGTTACCTTCGTTACCGGCCAGCCAGTCAATGAATGCCCGGGCGCTGTTCAGCGTGGCAAAAATTCCCGGTGTGCGCTATGGCCTGATCATCGCGCTGTTTATGGCCTCAGCGCACTTTTCGGCTTATACCTACCTTGAGCCCTGGCTGCGTTTTCAGGTTCGTCTGGCCCCGTCTGATCTGTCGCTGTTGTTGATGGGTTATGGTGCGGCAGGCCTGATTGGCACCTTCCTGACCGAAGTCACGGTGCGCGAGTTTGGCGTGAAACGGACCTTCTTGGTGAATATGCTGCTGCTCGGCGTAGCGGTATTTGCGGCGTCGCAACTCAGCGCAAGTACCGTCACGGCCTCGTCGCTGGTGGTACTGTGGGGGCTGGCTTTCGGCGCATTGCCGGTCTGCCTGAACATCTGGTTGTATCAGGCGGCCCCGACGATGTTTGAAGCGGCATCTGCGTTGACGGTGTTTATCTTCCAGATTGCCCTGGCGAGCGGGGCTTTCTTCGGCGGTATTTTGGCGGATACGCAAGGTACCGGCAGCTCCTTTATGCTGGGAGGCGCACTGGCATTGCTGGCCGTAGTGACGATTTTCCTCACCCGCCCGCAGTCCGTCACGCGGGTTGTTCCGCTGGAGTAACAGTGAGCGGCTTGCTGCAATAAGCCGCATCTCTTAGAATCGGTTGTCATGAAAACAGATAAACCTTCCACCGCTAAAGCGCGCGGCCGGCCGCGCTCTTTTGACCGCGATACTGTACTGGAACGGGCCATGCGCCTGTTCTGGTCGCAGGGCTATGAAACCACCTCCATGGCCGAGTTGCTGGCAGAAATGCAGGTTACACCCCCCAGTATTTACAGCGCATTTGGAGATAAAGAGGGGCTGTTTTTACAGGCGATTGAGCGCTATACCCACGGCCCTGGCAGCTATCAGCAGGAAGCCTGCAAAGAAGAGACCGCCAAAGCCGCCGTGAGCCGAATTCTGCATGAAGCAGCACACTCATTTGTCGACCCGCAAACCCCGCCGGGTTGTATGCTGGTGGTCTCAACGGTGAACTCCTGCCCGAGCTCTTCGCCGGTGCAGAAAGCGGTGAATGCCGCCCGGCATCAGTCCGAATGTGCGCTAAAAGCGCGTATCGAACAGGGAATTAAAGACGGCGATGTCCCTGCCACGGCAGATGCCGCAGGGCTGGCCAGTTTTTACGGCACGCTGTTAAACGGCATGTCGATCAAAGCCAAAGAGGGGGCGAGCGAGCAGGAGATGCTGGCGATTGTCGAAAACGGCCTGCGGGTATGGCCTGACGGCAAGTAGCAAAATGAATTAAAAAAACGGCGTACCTTAAAAAGTGCGCCGTTTTTTATGGACGTTATTTCAGTTCCGGCCAGTACTCCTTATTGGCTTCAACCAGATCATCAAGAATGGCTTTGGCGACGGACGCGCTCGGCACGGTTTTCGACAGCGTGATCGCCTGCCACAGTTTCAGGTAAGATTTTTCAACCCAGGCCTCCACCACCAGTTTCTCCACCGCCACCTGCTGGCTCATCAGCCCGTGCTGGAACAGCGGGATTTTACCGACGGTCAGCGGCTCCGGCCCGTGGCTGCCGACCAGGCAAGGAATTTCTACCATGGCTTCCGGGTCGAAATTATTAATAGCGCCCTGGTTTGGCACAATCAGCAGCATTCTTTCCTGCGTGTTGAAGGCGATGGCGGTGGCGAGATCGACGATGTATGACGCATGTTCATCAATTTCCAACTCGCCTGCCGAAGATTTACCCGCCTGCGTAATGGCCGCGCAGGAGCTGAATACGTGCTTCTCGCGATGCTCCATCACTTCATTGGCGCGGGTGTGTTCCGGGTTAGCGTGTGACACTACGTAGTCCGGATAAAGATAATATTTCAGGTAGGTATTCGGGAAAGTGGAGGGATCCAGCGCCCAGACGTCTTTGGCTTTGGCAAAGGTGTCGTTCCAGCTGGCTTCCACACCCGGTTCGTCCGTTGGCGGTACATAGCCATGTTTGGCCACATGTTCGCGGATTTTCGGCATCAGATCATTGCCCTGCAAATCCTCTACGGAGGTCCACCAGCCAAAGTGATTGAGGCCGTAGTAACGCACGCGCATCTCTTTGCGGGATTTCAGACCGGCAATCTGCGCCATGCGGCCTTCGATGCCAATCGGCATATCGCAAATGTTGAGGATTTTCGATCCCGGACGTAAACGGCGGGTCGCTTCAGCCACAATCGCCGCCGGGTTGGAGTAGTTGAGCATCCAGGCATTCGGCGAATATTTTTCCATATAATCGACAATTTCCAGCACGCCGCCAATCGAGCGCATTCCGTATGCAATCCCTCCGGGACCGCAGGTTTCCTGACCCACCACACCGTGGCGCAGAGGGATTTTTTCATCCTTTTCGCGCATCGGATATTTACCTACGCGGATATGAGCCATAACGAAATCGACGTCGGTAAAGGCCGTTTTCGGGTCGGTGGTGTAGCTGAACTCAATATCTGGCGCCTGCTCTTTCAGGATCACTTTGCAGGCTTCGGCCACGATTTCCTGACGCGCGCCGTCGTTGTCATAGAACTTGATGGCGCGCAGCGGGAATCTCTGCTGATTAGCCAGCAACATCAATACGATACCCGGCGTAAAGGTACTGCCACCGCCTGCCACGACTACTGAAAATTTCTTCATCATACTGCCTCCGTAAGGGGTGATTCTGCCGGGGTAGATCCCCCGGCCTGGGATGGGGTAACCGGTGTGTCCTGTTTCATCAGGGCTTCAATCTTGTCGCGGACCTGAGGGACGTGCAGGCCGACAATGATCTGGATGCCGTTGCCGCGTCGCACGACGCCGTGTGCGCCGAGGGCTTTGAAGACTTCATCACGTTGCGTCAGTGCCATATCAGCGAGGGTAATGCGCAGGCGGGTGGCGCAGTTGCTGAGATTGAGGATATTGGCCGCACCACCCAGCGCGCTGAGGATGCCGGCTGCCGGGCTCTGCGGCGAACCGCTGACGGTGCTGTTTTTACGCGCCAGATAATCGGCTTTGTTGTAAAGCTTGATTTCACTCTCTTCGCGCCCTGGTGTTTTGAGGTTAAGGCGCAGGATCAGCGTGCGGAATACCAGGAACCAGATGCCGGTAAATACCAGACCAATCCCTATCTGCTTGAACATCATCGAGGCATGGTTGTGGTACATCGGGATCCAGTTCTGCGGCAGGAACTGGTCGAGCAGGCCGCCACCCATATTGCCGACCACGCCGGCCATATACATCAGCGTGGCCATAGTGGCGGAGAGCAGGGCGTGGACCGCAAACAGCAGCGGTGAAATAAACAGGAAGGTGAATTCCAGCGGTTCAGTAATGCCAACCAGCATGGCGGTGAGGGTCGCCGGGATCAGCAGCCCTGCCACCTTGACCCGGTTTTCCGGTGCCGCCGTGGCGTAAATCGCCAGCGCGATACCGACCGAGCCGAAGACCTTCGAGTTGCCGTGAAGCGCAAATCCGCCCTGCGGGAATAAGGCTTTCAGCGGCTCAGTGCTCTGACTGAAGGCTTGCAGATGCTCGGCCCAGTAGACCTGAATGCCGCCTTCTACCGCCGCAGGGCCGAAGATAAACGGGCCGTAGACGAAATGGTGCAGTCCGGTCGGGATCAGGATGCGTTCAAGGAAGGTATAGACCCACACCCCAAGCGCGCCGGAAACCAGCATGAAGTGTTGCATCGACAGAATGCCCATCTGCACTTTGGGCCAGACCAGCAGCGTCACCCAGGCGAGGGGGATCATCAGCAGGAAAGCGACAATCACTACAAACGAGCTGCCCTGAAAAATACCCAAAAATACCGGAAGCTGTTTATCAAATAAATGATTGTGAATAGAAGTAACGACACCGGAAATAATAATCGCGCCAATGATACTGGTATCGAGGGTTTTAATTCCGGCAATCATTGCCAGACCACTTTGGCCGCCAGGTTCGGCATTAAAATTAACGCCGAAATAATCTCCCCAGGTCATTCCCATGGCATTAATTAAATAATTACAGGTCATGAAACTCACCAACGCGGCCAGACAGGCGCGTCCCTGCGCATGTTTCGCGAGGCCAATCGGCAGGCCGACGGCGAAAATCAAGGGCATGTTGCGAAAGACCGTCCATCCGCCTTCTTCAATAATATGAACGATTTGAGCAAACAGGCTGTCAGGGTTGGTGAGCGACTCACCGACAAACATCGGGTTTTGCAGCATGATAGCGATCCCCACCACCATGCCTGCGAACGGAAACAGCAGCACGGGCGTGAACATCGCACCGCCAAAACGTTGAATTTGACTGAGCATAAATTATCCTCATATTAATTCCGGGTCAGAGTTTTTTAATGGTCTATTTGCTGGCATCTGTTGTTTTATTTCTGATCAGAGAGTAGGAACAATAGAAAATAAGTTCGCAGAGCGATTCATCAATTCGTGATCGCATTCATGCTTTTTATGCAGGGTAAGTGATCTACATTTGGCGTGATTTGTATACACTGAAAGACGTCGGGATATTTTGGCCATGAAATTCCGGTGTAAAACTGAGGTTTTTCAAGCGTCGGATTGCTGCTAACCGCATTACTCCGGGACTTTCCCCCTTTAAAAAGAGGTCTGCCAGTGATCTACAAAATCCTTGCCGAACGCTTACGAATTCGCATTAATTCTGCTGATTACGGCGTGGGGGATGCACTACCGAGTGAGAAAACGCTCGCCGCAGAATTTGGCGTATCGCGTATGACTCTGCGCAAGGCCGTGGATCTGCTGGTGGAATGGGGGCTGGTACGGCGCCGTCACGGCAGCGGAACCTATGTGGCACAAAAAGATGTACAGCATGAGACACGCGGGCTGATGGGTTTTTCTGAATTGATGAAGCAGCTTGGGCGGCCGACGGTCAGTGAAGTCCTCGAGTTCCGGCTGATGGGTGCACCCCCTGCGATTGCCAGCCAGCTGCGCATCAAGACCGATGAACGGATCTACTACTCCCGCCGGGTACGCTCAGTAGAAGGAAAACCGCTGGTGCTGGAGGACAGCTATATGCCTTGCCGGTTGTTTGGCAACCTGTCCGTGGCCCATCTGGAAGGCTCAAAATTCACGTATATAGAAGATGAGTGCCATATCTGCATTGCCGGGAATTACGAAAGTTTCAGCCCGATCCTGGCCGACAGTACGGTGGCGGCGTTGCTGCACGTGCCGGAAGGCACGCCGCTGCTGCGCCTCACTTCGCTCTCCTACAGTGACACCGGCGATTTTCTGAATTACTCGGTGATGATCCGTAACGCCAACGAATACCACGTGGACTACCATCTGCAGCGCGCGAAATAATTTCCGCCCGCGTGCAATTTTTTACAATCCAGCCTCCGGCGGGCATGCGCATACTTGCCCATCATAATGACAAAACACCTGAGGAATATCGCATGACGCTGCTATTGAGCCGCAGCCAGCCTGAGCTGGTGAGCTGTACCGCCACGGTTTTACATTCCGGTGCCGATGAGAAAGGGCACTACTTTGTCACCGCTGAAACCGTATTTTATCCGCAGGGCGGCGGGCAGATGTCGGACGTGGGCAGTGTGACGCATAACGGCGAGTCCTTTGCCGTAAAACAGGTGCTGATGAATGCGGGTGAGGCCCGCCATTACCTGGCTGACGTGCAGGGCGCGCCGGAAGAGGGCGAAGAAGTGCGGCTGGAGATTGACGCGGCGTTTCGCCAGCGGGCATCTGTAGCCCACACGGCGGGCCACCTTATTTCGCACGTCGTTGAAACCCTGATGCCTTCGCTCATACCTGCCAAAGGCCACCATTTTTTGCCCGGCTCGTATGTGGAATTCAGCGGTAACAGCACGTTATCCGCTGAACAGTTGCTGGAGCAGGTGAGGGAAAAGGTGCAGCAGGCCATCGATGCCAATCTGCCGGTCACAACCGGCACCCTCAGTTTTGACGAGATTGCTCGTCTGCGTCCTGAGCTGGCCGGGGCTATTCCGCAAAATGAGGAGATCCGCACGGTGACGATTGGCGGTTTTCTGCCGTTCGCCTGCGGTGGCACCCATGCGGCCAGCACAGGTGCGTTGCAGGGGCTGGAACTGCGCAAAATCAAAGTGAAAGATCGGGTGAAAATCAGCTATGAAACCGCGTAACATCGCCTGATTCTACGGTGTCTTTTGCAGCAGGCCGCCTGTGTTACGCAGGCGGCTGACGCTGATAATAATCGCCAGAAGCGTGGCGGCAACGGCCACCCACAAACTCAGCTGAACCGCCTGCGCTTCCTGCATAACACTTTTCAGCGGATCGCTGGCGGACTGCACGTAGATTGACAGAATAATGCCGACAAAGGCAGCTCCCAGACACTGGCCGAACGTGCGCATTATCGCCAGCACGCCCGAAGCATAACCGCTGTTCTCGCGGGAAGCGTTCGACAACATTTCACGGTTATTCGGGCTCTGGAAACAACCAAACCCGATGCCGCACAACAAACTGCGCAGGCCGATGTCCCACACATTAGCATGGTCAGGCAGCTGCGCCAGCAGCACTAATCCAGCCGCAAACAGACATAACCCCACCGTAGAAATAATGGCTGACGGGTAGCGGTCAGCGAGCCGTCCTGCATGGGGCGCGGCCAAAATAATGCCGATGGGCCACGGCGTGAACAGCAGCGCTGAATAAAATGCGCTGTAGCCATACACACTTTGGAACAGAAACGGCAAAGCCACGAAGGTGATGCCCTGACTGACAAAAGAGGCCAGTGAGGTCAGCGCCGCCAGAGAAAAGCGCGACGAGGCGAACATGGAAAGCGGAAGCAGCGGCTTCGGCGCACGGCGCTGACGCCACACGAACGCCGCACCGGCGACAACGGCGGTCAGCCCGTAAGTCATTGCCGTCGTCAGCTCGCTCAGGGCATATGTGCCGCCCTCAGGGCGGGAAAAAGCACCTGCCGCCATGATCAGTGCGCCGAGTGCAACCGCAGACAGAATGGCACCGGCAAAGTCAAAGGGTTCACGGGAAGAGGCCGTTTTGCCGGGGATCACCCGCAGGGTCAGGATCACCGCCACAATACCGAGCGGTATATTGATGGCAAACAGCCACTGCCAGCTCATGGCCGACAATATCGTCCCGCCGATCACCGGAGAGATGGCGGTGCTGGTGGCAATCAGCAGGGCGTTCAGACCAAGTATTCGCCCGAGCACGCGGTTAGGGAACACCGAGCGCAGAATGGCAGGCCCGATGCTCAGCGTAGCCGCACCTCCAATGCCCTGCAATACGCGCATGAAAATGAGCATATCGAGTGACGATGACAGCGCGCAGCCGGCAGATGCCAGCGTAAAGACGCTCAGACCCGTCGCAAACAGCGCCCGGAAACCCACCCGTCCGGCAAGCGCGGCAAAGATAGCCAGCGTCATGGCGGCCGACAAAAGATAGCTATTGGATACCCAGACGGCGGAACCGGCGGTGACGTTCAGCGCCCGCGCAATCTGCGGCAGTGCGACGTTCACCATCGAGCCGTCGAACACCGCCATGGTGGTCATCATCATGACGGCTGTCATGGCGAGGCCACGCTCACGGCCGGGTAATCCCTCATCGCCCGGTTGGTCGGAGAATAATTCCATCTGCATGCCCTCAGTATTGTTCGGTTCGTTTTCAGTGCCGCCACTATATCCGTGAGTGAGATAAGGCGGAAGGCGCAGCATCTGCATTGATAACCTGCATCAGACGCCTTCCCATAATCTTCCGCCAGGAATACAATGCGTTATGACTGAACCTGATCTGAACTTACTCATTGCGCTTGATGTGCTGCTGGCCGAAGGCAGCGTAGCGGGCGCTGCGCGTCGTCTGGGGCTTAGCGCCTCGGCCATGAGCCGCACGCTCAGCCGCCTGCGTACCGTCACCGGCGACCCGTTACTGGTACGCGCCGGGCGACACATGGTGCTGACGCCTTACGCGGAAGAGATCCGCGAGCGCACGCAAAATGCCGCCTTTGAAGCGCGTGCGGTGCTTCGTCCCTCTTCGGCTGTCCTTAATTTAGCCACCCTTGAACGCACGTTTATCCTGCGGTCCAATGACGGTTTTGTGGTGACGTTTGGCGCGTCATTGATTGCCGCCGTGGCGGCGGTCGCTCCTCTGGTATGTCTGCGATTTGCGCCGAAGCCGGAGAAAAGTGCGAAAAGTTTGCGCGAAGGGCGGGTGGATCTCGAGGTGGGTGTTTTAGGCAACATGGGGCCGGAAATTCGTCTGCAGACGCTGTTCCGTGACCGGTTTATGGGCGTTGTGCGTAAGGGGCATCCGCTGGAACAGGAAACCGCCATGACTCCCGAGATGTATGCGTCATTCGGGCATGTGGTGGTTTCGCGCCATGAACGCCATGTCGGGCCGGTTGACAATGCGCTGGCTGAACTGGGCCTGCAGCGCCGGATCGCCGCCGTTGTGCCGGGCTTTTCCGCAGCGGTAGCAGTGGCTCAGGCTTCCGATCTGGTCGCGCTGGTTCCTGCTTCGTTCCTGATTAACCCGCCGGTCACTGAGCGTAATGGATCCGCCGCGACGCTGCATGTTTTTGAACTTCCAGTGAAAACGGATGAAATCACCCTCTCTCAGATGTGGCATCCGCGTTCCGACGCTGACCCGGCTCACCGCTGGTTGCGGCAAATGGTCCTGAGCGTTTGCCGCCAGCGACTGCTCGAATGAAAACTGGGGAAAAGTCCCGCACTTTTACTGCATAGGTTATGTCTTTTTCATATTTGCCAGCGGTCAGACTGTTTGGAAAAATAAGGGCTTAGCCGTCATAACAACTATAAGCTCCGCCGACGGGGCAGATCCTTTTGTTTTGACTTATTTCACACAGTTTAAGGACAGCCTTTTCCATGCGCAGCTCTCTGAAACTTGCGGTAAAAATCTCCCTGCTTTCTGCTTCACTCGCCACGGCGCTGATCCTCAGTGGTTGCGGGCCGAAGAAAGAAGATAATCACATCAAAGTGGGCATCAGTGCGGGTATCGACCAGCCGCTGTGGGACGCGGTGAAAAAAGTCGCCAGGGAAAAATACAATCTCGATGTGGAAGTGGTGACCTTCACTGATTATGTTCTGCCGAACTCCGCGCTCAGCAGCGGCGATATTGACGCCAACTCCTTCCAGCACGGGCCGTATCTGGACAAACAGATCAAAGAGCGCGGTTATAAGCTGGTGGCCGTCGGCAATACATTTGTCTATCCGATTGCCGGTTACTCGCGCAAAATCAAATCCGTTTCTGAACTGAAAGACGGCGCGCAGGTAGCGGTACCTAACGACCCGACTAACCTTGGCCGTTCTCTGCTGCTGTTGCAAAAGCAGGGGCTGATTAAGCTCAAAGACAACGTGGGCCTGCTGCCGACATCGCTGGATATCGTCGAAAACCCGAAACACCTGAAGATTATTGAAATCGAAGCGCCGCAGCTGACCCGCGCGATTGATGACGACAAAATCGATCTGGCGGTGATCAACACCAACTACTCCAGCCAGGTTGGTCTGACGCCGGGCAAAAACGGTCTGTTTGTCGAAGACAAAGATTCACCGTATGTGAACGTGATTGTGGCGCGTGAAGATAACAAAGACAGCCAGAAAGTGAAGGATTTGGTTAAGGCCTATCAGACCGATGAAGTCGCTGCGGCCGCCGATAAGATCTATCACGGTGATGCGGTGAAAGGCTGGTAAGAATCCTGTCATCTTGAGATTTAAGGATTACATAATTCTTTTTTAAAATCAGATGACTAGTAGGCCGATGGCGCAACGCCAAAGGCCTGACGAAAAGCGCGGTTGAAGTGGCTCTGGTCATAGAAACCGACGGAAGTGGCGACATCGGCAATGCTGCGGCCGGGCTTATTCAGCCAGCCGCAGGCCACTTCCAGCCGTAAACGTTTTAGCCATGCGTAGGGTGTCATGCCCGTGCGCTGGCTGAAATGGCGTAAGAACTGAAAGCGGTTTAACCCGCAAAGCTGCGCCAGCTCGCCCAGAGAAATCTTCTCGGCGAGATGCGCGTAGCAATACTCTTCAATCCTCCGCCAGTCCGACTGTGACAACCCGCTTATCTCTTCCACTGGCTTCACTACGTTTAGCGCCACAAACAGCGGCTCCAGCGTCGCCAGGTATTGCTCATCGAAAGAGTGCCCTGCGGTGCCGGTGTTTTGCGCCATCTGCTGATGCAGCGAATATAGATGCTGGCTAAGCCGGGGCGCTTCAATAATGTCCGGGCGCAGCGCCAGCTTCCGGCTATGCCCTGAAAACTCTTCAGCCAGACTGTCGAGCAGCGCCGGCGCGACGCGAAAGGTGCGCAGGGAGTAGGCATTTTTGTTTTCGGGCGTGCCGGTATGCACTTCACCCGGCGGCATAATCGATATCCGCCCCGCGCCGAGTACCCCGTTCTGACCGGCAAAACGCTGGCGCTGCGCACCGTCAGCGATCAGGCCAATGTGATAATCCAGATGAAAATGCGGTTCGAAGCTGAAGTCGGTAAAATGCGCTTCGCCCAGCACCATGCCCGGAATGTCCTCCGGGCGGTAATAACGTACCTGGTCTTTTTTGCGGGCGAGCGCGGTCATGGCGGTCAGGCTTTTTTCTGTGCCAGCAGGGTCGCGAAGCGCATTTTGTAGCGGTTGCCGTTTTCGTCACGCTTATGCAGTTCACCGACGTCTTCGTTATATTTCACGATATTCCATTGCGCATAATAGGTGCGCAATTCGTCGGGTTGGAAGCTGAACGGGAAGGGAAGGGGGCAAGGGTAGTCCGGACTGTCCATGGCGGCGACTATCAGGTTAAAGCCGCCATCGCGGGTGCTGGCCTGAATATCAGCGATCAGGTTGGGGATGGTGTCGCGCTGCAAAAACATCATCACTACGGTGGAGAGAATAAAATCATATTCTCCCTCAAAACGGCGTGTGTTGAGATCGGCCTCGCTGGCGGTGATATGTTGCAGGGATTCAGCGCGGATAATGTCGTTGAGTTTGCCGATGCTCTGCGGGTTGTGATCCCACGCGGTGACTGTCGATCCTTTCAGGTTCAGATACAGCGAGTTGCGCCCGCTGCCACAGCCCAGATCCAGTACGTTTCCTGCCGGTACCAAGGTCGCGGCGTGGATCACTTCCGAGTGGGTGCGGGTCAGGCCGTATTTTTCGGCGTAATAGTCTTCAGCGCTTACAGGCGTGGCGGAGTAGTTGTCCATAGGGGGCTCATAATGTCCATCGTCAAAAAGATGCGACTATTATCCTCTTAAACAGGTATTTTGCATTCCACTTTTTGCGCCAATGGACAGGAAATCTTTCCACATAAGGGCGTTTCCCCCCTCATTCCCTGCGCAGGGTATACACCACGCTGCCGACACCGTTCTCCATTTCGCAAAGCTCACCGACTCTTTGCATACCAATTTTTTCCAACACCTGGCGGGAAGTCAGATGGTTTTCACGCACCAGCGCCGAGATCTCGCGTAGTTTGAGCTGGTCGAAGCCGAAAGCCAGCGAGGCCAGGGCGAATTCAGTGGCAAAACCTTTGCCCCACACCGAAGTGGAGAAGCGGTAACCCAGATTGATATTGCGCGTTTCATCCACTTTACGGCGGCTGAGGCCACCAAAACCGATGATCTCTGCCGGCGTGCTACGCAGGGAGATGGCCCAGTGACCAAAGCCGTGCAGCGGCCACTGCTCCATCCAGCCTGCCAGTATGGTTTGGGCGAAATCGATATCGGGGTAAGGACCCGCCGGGTTAAACAGGTTGGTCTGCGGGTCACCATAAATGGCATAGAGCGCATCGACATCGCCCGCAGCCACGGGCCGCAAATACAAACGTTCTGTCTCAATAATCATGGAATTGCACTCTAAAACGAGGGATAAGGTGAGCTTAGTGGGTGAGATTTATCTTGCCACTGTGGATGACATAAAATCGACAGATATCGGTGCTTTTGTTGCGCGGAAGGTCAGTTTGATTAAATGATAAACACCTGCTTATCTTGTTACAAACACCCATGATGATCAGGCGAAAAAAATGGCGCGTCTTGTTTTACTGTTACTCGGTGTGGACTACCTGCGGGGACGTTGGCGCAGCCTGATGTCAGCAGGGATTTTATGGCTGGTCAGCGGCGTGGCGATTTTTATCGACGGACTCGACGATGCTCTCAACTTCCCGATCACCTTCTTTGCCTTACTTTTGTTGATCGACGGTTTTTTTACCCTGGCTGTTGCCTGGGCCGGGGTTGGTGGCCAGAAAACGCTGCGCTATGTGAAAGGCTGCATTGTGGTGGTGTGTGCCGGGTTGATTTTGGCGGGGCATCATCATGGCCATTTTGTTCTGTCGATGCTGTTTGGCATTTTATTTCTGGCCGATGGGCTGCTCCAGCTCTCCTCGGCGTGGGTGGTGCGTTATCGCCGCTGGCGGGCAGCGGCTGTCGCCGGTGGTATTGAAATAGTGCTCGCTATCTTCTTTTTCCAACCCTACCCGTCGCATTACCACGGAACGCTGCCGTACTTTCTGGGCTTATTTTTGTTTTTCGCCGGTCTTAATTTTGTGCGTATTGCCCTGAACGTCAAAAAAATGTCGGTTAATCCGGCTTTTACTTCAGCCGAAAACCCCTTATTGAGTCATAAACTGAAGTCCAAAACGGGGGATCCCGACCCTGTCCAACCTGACAGTGTACCGAATTCAGCCAAGGCGTTGACGGTCCATGTCTGGACACCAACCGGCAGCTCGAAAGCCCCCGCGCGTGGCCAGATGATCGTGGGCCGCTATATCGCAGCGGTTGATATTAACGGTGTGATTTCTACCGGTCATTCAGCCCTTGAATCACCCGAAGGGATTTATATCAGTCTCTACCCTAAAGAGGAGATTGACCGCTCCACGAGTTCGTTTACCAGCCTGCTGCGTGCCACGCGGGAGAATAATGTTGCGGGCCGTTTTTTGCCCGATTATCAGACGGAGGCAAAAGAGTGGTGCCCTTCAACGGTTCAGGTGATGATCAAAAATTACAATGCGGAGAAATTAAACCAGTTCTGGCAACGTTACCGGCAAGACACCACGTATAACCTGACCTGGCGCAACTGCTCAAGCACGGTTTCCCGTGCATTGGATGCCGCCATAGAAGGGGCCGTCGCCCGTTCTATGGGCAACGGTGTGCTGGTTATGCTTCGTCTGCTGCTGACGCCCGAACTGTGGGTGGCGTCCCAAATCAGAATGCGGGCGCGGACCATGGCCTGGACACCGGGCCTGACGCTGGATTACGCCAGAGCACTGAGTATGCTGGTCGATCCCCGACAGGTTTCCTGGTTCCGGCTTGCGAGACACGCCGTTAATCGGATCACACTGCGCAGAAGCGAATGGCGGCATCAGGACAGCGCGGCGAAAAAAGGGGAGTGAGCTCAGGAATCGTTCGATTAAACGCTGACCTCACCGATCACCCTCTGCCGTTTTTTTCTTAGGGGATCAGCTTCAACTGGCGAAATTGCGTAAATAGCTGATAAAACATCTGCTCCGTTTCGCAATAATGATCAAAGCCTGCGCTGACTTTACAAAGAATTTTTCCAGCGTCAAAGGCTTGTTTGAGAGGGTCTGTGAGACAAAACTCACCCCCGATGGCAACAATATGGCTGCTCTTCATTTCCTCTCCATTATCAATCTCAACATCGCGCTAGCGGCTCAGATGGACCAGCGCATCGCGCATCGGCTGGCTGGAAATCACAATCGGCCCGGAGAATGGCGTATCCAGATCAACGATCACATAAATTGCGGAGGCAATAGACAGCGCGCCCAGTATGATCATCACCAAAGCGAGCGCATTGCGTGGTGCTATCAATCCAAAGTTCAGAAAAATCACCATCAGCCAAAACGTCAGCATCGCAAAGAATGGCAGGGATATAGAACTATGCGATACCTCAATCAACTTCCAGCGCGCCTGAATAACCCGCTCAAACTGGCCTAGTGCCACGGACATGACCTTCTCATGGTACGCATCGTGCGGGATTAACTGGCGTGCTTCCTGTTCGGCACTGTTAAGCATCGCACCGAGTTGGGGATTCTCCAGACGTTCCTGTATGTTTTCCGTCGGAACATTTTTTGGAAAGTCATTGCCGGCAGGGGCCGGCTCAGCAGACCATGTACTGGCGATAGCGGCGGCCGTATAGCGGCGCAGATTGACGCGCGCGCTGTCGGCATCAGCGCCGTAATCACGCAAGGCGACATCGAGTTGTATCAGGTCAGCGGCGTAACCGCGAAAATCATTGGTGAGTGTATCGAAGTTAGTTTTCGCCGAAGCGGTCATTAAACCGAGCACCAGTGCGGCGAAAGTAAGCAGCATTCCGATGACCAACTGAACCAGCTGCACGGTTTCATGGGCTTTGTGCTCCTCAGGCAGTAACGGCTTGATAACCATCCCGGCCAGAGTGACCGCGAGAAGCAGAGCAAATACCAGCAGGGCAGACCCGATTTCCAACATATTTACCGCTCCGAAGAACAATGGTTACCTGACAGAAAATCGCCATCCCAAACTGGGTCCGCTCACCGTTATATATAGCTCATTTTCGGAGTGTTTCGCACTCTTTGACGAGGGCAGATGAAAAAAAATGTATCCCCCATAGAGGATAATTCATATTTTATCCCCTATAGAGTATAGCGTTTGATTTATCCCTTACAGGGGATATACTTAACCTATCCGCTCTGGAGGATACAATGAACATTACTTCAACAAAAATGCTGGCAAACGCGCTGCGTAATGAGCGTAAAAAACGCAAGCTGAGCCAAAGTAAAACGGCTGAGACGATGGGGCTGAAACAGTCGACAGTCTCCGAGTTTGAGAACCATCCTGACGGCACCCGACTCGAAACCCTGTTCAAATTGCTGGCGGCGCTGGATTTAGAGCTTCAGGTCGTACCGCGGAATGGTTCAATTGAAGATAAAACATCCTGGGATCAGGAGTGGTAAGGCATGGATAAACTTACACTTGCGTTAAATGGCATCAGTGTCGGTACGTTGGAGAAAGCGGCCAGCGGCGAAATGTCGTTCATCTATCACGATAGCTGGCTGTCACGCGCCGGATCGCGCGCGATTTCGTTATCTTTACCCCTGCAGACGGCAAAGTTTCGCGGTGCCGTGGTGTATAACTTTTTTGATAACCTGCTTCCTGATGGCGACGTTATTCGTAACCGTCTTCAGGCGCGTTTTCACATACCGACCAAACAACCGTTTGATTTACTTTCACATATTGGCAGTGATTGCGTTGGGGCTATCCAGCTTTATCCCGAAGGATCGCAAGTTGCGCCCGTGACGGAAATTCATGCGTCTGCGCTCAATGAGCTGGAAATCGAACAGCTGCTACAGGGGTATCTGGAAGCGCCTTTAGGCATGGAAGCAGATGTTGAGGATTTTCGTATTTCACTGGCGGGAGCTCAGGAAAAGACGGCGTTGCTGTGGTATCGCCAGCAGTGGCACCGGCCACAGGGGAGTACGCCTACCAGCCATATTCTTAAACTTCCCATTGGCTACATTGCCAATAACGGCATCGATTTGTCTGAAAGCGTTGAGAATGAATGGCTGTGTCTGAAGATTGCGGAAAAGTTTGGATTACCCGTTGCCCGTTCGGAAATCGCCCATTTTGGGGCGCAAAAGGTATTAGTCGTTGAGCGTTTTGACCGGCGCTGGTCGCAGGATAATTCCTGGCTAATGCGCTTACCGCAGGAGGATTTTTGCCAGGCGCTTGGCGTTGCGCCAGCCCTGAAGTATGAATCTGATGGCGGCCGGGTGTGACCGATGCGATGAAGCTTTTACTCGGCTCTCAGCAGGCGGTGCAGGATCGTGATGTTTTCTTTAAAAGCCAGATCCTGTTCTGGATGCTGGCTGCCATTGATGGTCACGCCAAGAATTTCAGCGTCTTTATTGAGCCGGGCAGCGCCTACCGGATGACGCCACTCTACGATGTCATGTCGGCATTCCCGCTGATGCACCCGAAAGGCATTCCGGCTAAAAAAGCCAAAATGGCGATGGCAGTACTGGCAGGCAACCGGCACTTTCACTGGAGCACGATTTTACCGCGGCATTTTGTTTCAATGGCTCAGAAGGTGAACTACTCCCCTGAGATCGCCATTCGTACCATGACTGAGATGAAAGAAAAAACCGAACAGGTCATTGCCGATGTACAGGCCACATTGCCCGCCGATTTTCCGTTGAACATTAGTGACACCATCTTCACGGGTTTGAGGCGCCAGGCAGCAAAACTTCCCTGACGCTCAGTCAGCATTGTTGCCTGATATATCCGAATTCGCGCCGTCGTGACCGGCCAACGCGCCAGTTGCGGTTGTCGCTGATGATGAATCACGCCATGATTAAAGCCTGTGTCCGTGTCAGTGGAGACAGGCTTTCAGATTTACGTCTGCGGGCTTTGTGTCACGTCAGTGACTTCCGGCGTTGTCGGTTCTGGTGTGGTCTGCGTAGTCTGTGACTGAGTCGTCGGGCTGACTTCAGTGACTTTCGGCGGTTGCACGTCCTGTGTGGAAGGTGTCGCCGTCTCTGCCTGAGTGGTTACCGGCGTCGCAGTTTGCGTCTGCGGAGTCGCTGGCGGGGTTGCAGGCGCCTCAGTTTTTGTCTGCTCAGTCGTTGCCGGTGGTGCCATTTCAATCTTCGGCAGGGCTGGGATCGGGTCGAGCGGGATGCTTTCTGACTTAGGTTTCGGGATTGGGGTTTGCGCGCGAACCAGGAACTTCGGTTTGAGATCTGCCACGGAATAGGTCACGTGGCTGATGGCGTTGTTCGAAGTGGTGACGTCAACGGGGGGGATCGTCACACGGCCAATCAGTGAGCGGGCATAGCCGCCGACTTTATGCGTGCCTTCTGGCAGGCGCACTTCCAGACTTTGACCGACGTCCAGCGTACCGGCATCTTTGCCATCCACGGTCACATACAGCTTGGTGCCATCATCGGTTTTCGACGGGATATGCGTTACGGTCACGTGCGTTGAACCGAAATCAAAAGCCGGTGCCTGATCTGCGGTTTTCGGTTTTGCACATCCAGTCAGTGCAAAAACGGCTGTAACAGCAGCAAGGGTGAAACGATAACGCATAGTGAAGTATCTTCCTTTGAGGGATTTTTGTGATCTGCGTATCAATATACCCGATCTGGCCGGTGAGATGAATGCGGCTTAGGGGAACTAGGAACAATCTTCTTTAATCACATTGACCTTTGCGGCGCAGACCACCTGCGTTATCTCAGCTATTTCCCCCTTGAGGTCAGCCTAAGTGTAGCGGCTCGCAATCGAAATCCCTCCGACTCTCCACACAGGCGGGGCGGGTCGAAACGCCAGCGCGGCTATCAGTTCACAGTAATGTTCCAGTTCAGACGGGGGAGAGACAAAACAACCCAAATGAGACAGGAAAACTGTCTCACCGGATTGTCTGCTTTGGGTTTACCTTATAAATACATAAGTCAGTTGTTACGAATTGGCATCGTTGTACCTGAAAATATGTTTTTTCTTTCGACTGGATGGCTTGCTATTTCCTTTAGAACTACGCCAGTTCGTCTGTTAGCTGATTCCGGAAAACTTCCTCTTTGGGTTCCTGTCGAAGTTGCTTGCACGATTTCTTTGACAGCAAAATGAGTATGTGGAGAGAAAATCCATTCATATTCATATTCATATTCATTTCGTGAGGGTGAAGCAATATTCCATACAAGGGGATAAGCACTCTCACTTTCAATGAGATAGTGCACAATCTCGTTTGTTTCAGGAAGTGCTGGTTTATTCGTGAGTTGAAAAGCATATTGATTATGTTCTGAAGCGGACATTATCAAATCGTCATTGGTGACAATGTCATTAATGTATATATTTTTTGCCCATGGAGACGGGCTTTGTGGGGAGTGTTCAACCGTTCTCAGTAACGTAGCAGGATATTTTGGTAATTTATATAGCGCTGATTTAATATTATCATAGACTGCCTGTTCTCTGGACGGCAACGGAATGCCTCTTGCCAATCGAAGGTTTATTCCATAATTGATGGCCGTCCCAAAATCTTTATCATTCATACCATCATGATATTCATGAGCAGAATTTACACCAGTCCAAAGCCTTAAAGATATTTTCTCGAATCCACTCAGTTGTTCAAAACTTTTCACATGGCTGGTCATATCCATTTCAGGGACATTGGTCATTGAAAACATATCAGAGAAGGCAGTTGCAACCGCGCGAAACTCCCTGTCATCTCCCCATCGCTGAATTTTGAATGACCCACCTGCAGATGTGGAGACAGGGAATTCTGTCTGAATAATAAACTCTGTAGGGGACGTGGGGTTTCTTCCGTCATTATCCCTGAGCGTAACGGGATTATTCCGCACCATCCTGAACAGGTTCAGGCCGTCCACCGTCCCCGCCGGGTCTGATGACAGCCACCTCCCTGCCCACGGCTGGTAGTACCGTTACCCGTAATAGTACAGCTCCGTTGCGTCACGCTCCTTGCCCGAGTATCTGATAGTTTTGTAGTCCGCCTCCACGCCGCTGCGCGCCGTCCAGACTGCCGTGCCGCCGTACGGATAGTATTCCTCCATGCTGATAATCTTGCCGTCGCCATCCAGTTCAAGACCACTGCTACCGGTTAGGTTATCGTAACTGTATCTTATCTGGTCGCCAGTGACCTGTTCCGTCATGCTCAGCGGGCGGCCCGGCAGCGCTGCGTCCTCGTACTGTTCACGTCTGGCGAGCTGGGGTGGCGCTAGTAGGCGATGTCGCGCACGAGCAGTCCGCGGTTATCAAGGATCGTGACTGTCGGGGTTTTACTGAACAACGATGTGCTCATCGTATGCTCCTGTTTATGTTATGCAGCCGGTCAGGCTGCAAAGAAAATCATACAGCAATCAGGAAAATGTCGCCTTGATAGGCACTTTCAGGGCGGGATGGAGAAAGGCTGCTGGGATATAGATTTCATTTGCAGTTATTGCGAGCCGTTATCAGTATCAGGGTGCCGGATTCATCTGCCGCGAAGTGGCCTGACATCACTTCGCCACCCGGCCTTGCAAAAACTCGATAAACGCCCGCACCTTTTCCGGGACGTGGCGCGTATTGGGGTAGAGTGCGTAAATGCCCTGTCGGGGAAAACGGTGATCGGGCAGCAAATGCGTCAGATGACCGGCGGCGATATCGTCCTGCACCAGCCACGCCGGCAGCAGGGCGATGCCCGCGCCGCTTAGGGCAAACGCCAGCAGGGACGCCGCGCTGTCAGCCATCAGCATCGGCGGGTTACCGTTAAACAGCACGGTTTCACCGGCGGGCGTTACCACCTGCCAGGTCAACGGCGTGGCGAGGCGGCTGTGAGCAATCCACCGCGCCTGTTCGAGTTGCTTAAGATCTGCCATTTTCCCGCCGCAGGCCTCTAAATACGCGGCGGACGCGACGGGCAGAATATCGAAGTGGTCGATAAGCGCCGCGTGATGCGTGGAATCGGCCAGCTGGCCCAGACGGATCGCCACGTCAAACCGCCCTGAGATCAGATCATCATGATTGGACGATGAAACGTGTTGTATGCGCAGTTGCGGATGCAGTACCGTAAAAGCCGCCAGTGCCGGAACCACCACCCGCGCGCCATACTCCGGTGTCGTGGTGATGCGCAACAGCCCGCTGAGCCCGGAATGGTCGCGGCGCACGTCGTCGAGCACGCTTTCGGCGTCCTGCAACAGTTGCAGGCAGCGCTGATAAAAACGTTCACCGGCATCGGTCATGGCAATGCGCCGCGTGGTGCGGGTCAGCAGCGAGACGCCAAGCTCCTCCTCAAGCTGCTTGATGTTAAAACTCACTACCGCTTTGGTCAGCCCCAGTGTCTGTGCGGCGGCGGTAAAACTGCCGGCCGCCACCACTGCCACATACATCTCCAGCCGCTGTAAATTCAGCATCTCACGTCCTTTCATAAGGCCTATTGTCAAAATATATTTGACAGTGTAACTGCCGCAGGCGGATTTATCCCGCCTTAATCACCTTATACACTGCGTGCCTGATAGTATTTCTTATGAGAAAACGATGACCTACCGGACGCGTGTCGCCTGCGTTTACCTGCTGGGCTTTTTTATCGATCTGATCAACATGTTTATTGCCAACGTGGCCTATCCGGACATCGCGCGGCACTTTGATGCGCCGGTCAGTCTGCTGGCCTGGGTGAGTAACGGCTATATTCTCGGGCTGACGCTGATCATTCCGCTCAGCGGCTGGCTGGCGAAACGCGTCGGGTCAAAACGCCTGTTTATGCTGTCGCTGCTCATCTTTATGCTCGGCAGTTGCGGAGCAGGCAGTGCGTCATCCATGGCGCAGCTGATTGGCTGGCGCCTGATACAGGGGCTGGGCGGTGGCTTGTTGATCCCGCTCGGGCAGACGCTCACCTATGCATTATACCGCAGCCATGAACGGGCCAGATTATCCGCCGCCATCATGCTGGTGGGGCTGCTGGCCCCGGCGTTGTCGCCTGTGCTGGGGGGAATGATTGTCGACAGCGTCAGCTGGCGCTGGGTATTTTTCGCCAGCCTGCCGCTGGCCGTCGTGGCATTGATCCTGGCCGGATGCTGGCTTAAACCAGAGTCTGAAAAACAGCCTGCGGGGCCACTGGATCTCAGCGGCTTGCTGACGGCTTGCGGTGCGCTGACGCTTATACTGCTGGGGCTGACCCGCATGGGCGAAGCGCATCAGGTGCTCTCTGGCGGGCTGATGCTGTCGGGCGGGATCGCGCTGATGGCGTGTTATGTGCGCGGTGCACTGCGCAAACCGCAACCCCTGCTCAACCTGCGTCTGGTGCAGGATCCTTTACTGCGGACCGGAATGCTTATCTACCAGTTTATTCCCGGCCTGTTTACCGGCGTCAGTCTGGTTGCCATGCTCTATCTGCAAAGTCAGCTCGGCATGCACGCCGCTGAAGTCGGTGCGCTGATGCTGCCGTGGGCGCTGGCGTCATTTGTGGCGATAAGCCTGACCGGCAAAAAATTTAACCGCTGGGGGCCGCGCCCGCTGTTTATCGCGGGCTGCTTGGTGCAGGGCGCGGGCATTGCATTATTGACTCAAATCAGTGCCGCAAGTGACATTGTCACCTCTGTTGTTGCATTTACCCTGATGGGATTTGGCAGCAGTCTGTGCAGCAGCACGGCGCAGAGTTGTGCGTTTATCCAGATTAAGGATGCCCAGCTGGCGGATGCCAGCGCGCTGTGGAACATCAACCGCCAGCTGAGCTTTTGTCTTGGTGTTACGCTACTCAGTTTATTGCTTAATCTGCTGCTCGGTCAGGTGGGTATCGCACCGCAGCAGGCTTACCGTCTGTGCTTTGCGTTCGCCGCGTGCAGCGTGATCATTCCTATTTTATTCTGTCTGCGGATAGCCAACCGCAGCGTGATCCTTACCCTGAACCAGGAGAAACCATGAACCGTTATTTTCAGGAAGTCCTCGATGCACATCAGTTAATCAGCCGCTGGCTGGGAGAGGCCAGTGCGCCACAAGATGTATGCGAAACGCTGCTGGCCCGCTTCAGCCCGGCCTTTTCTATGGTCGCGCTCAGTGGGAACCGGTTGGACCACGCCGGGCTCAGCGCATTTTTCCGTGCTCAAGGCGGAGCAAAAAGCGGGCTTGAGATCGGTATTGAAAGCATGCAGCTGGTGGCCGAAAGCGCAACGGGTGCGGTAGTGACCTATCACGAACGTCAGCAACTTCCCGGCCAGAACGCAACGCTGCGTTATTCCACCGTGGTGTATGAGCTGGGTGAGGACGGCAAGGTGATGTGGCGGCATCTGCATGAAACGGCGGCGGCCGCCTGAAAAGCGTGTTGCGCAAATGATAGCGATCACGAAACAAGTAATACAATGATTTACTCTGCGAACCGCGGCCTCTACCTGTAAAGGTCCGCGTTATTTGGCTAGCTGGCGCTTTTGCATAATGCGGTAGAGATTATTCTCCACCCAGTCGGTCAGGCCGGTGAGCTGCACCTGCACTTCGACACCCATCGGCGTCAGGGTGTATTCGACGTGCGGGGGCACCACCGGATAGGCAATCCGCTCAACGAAGCCGTCGGCTTCCAGCGCCTGTAACGTCTGCGCCAGCATTTTCTCACTGACGCCGCCAATTTTGCGGCGCAGTTCACTAAACCGCATCGTTCCATCGGCCAGTGCAATCAGGATCAGCACGCCCCAGCGGCTGGTGATGTGAGTCAGCACCTCGCGCGACGGGCAGTTTGCGCTCATCACTTCACCCCGGCGCAGTCGTTCACTCAGGCTGTTCACCGCCACCTGATCTTCAATAATTTCACTCTTGACCGATGTTAATTTCATACTAACCTTTTTGTACGTACTTACGAAAAGTTAGTATATCGCATAGGATGTTTTCCACGGACGCGATTTTAAGATTGTTTCGTCATAAAGGCGGTCGCCCCCCACAACATTTATCACTTTCGGAGAAACATCATGATTGCTATTACCGGTGCCACCGGCCAGCTTGGCCGCCTCGTTATCGCTGCATTGCTGAAGAAAGTGCCAGCGAACCAGATCATCGCCGCCGTGCGCGATCCTGAAAAAGCCAAGGCGCTGTCTGATCTGGGCATTGACGTGCGCAAGGCCGATTACAGCCAGCCCGGGACGCTGGAGAGTGCCTTTAAAGGCGTGGAAAAATTACTGCTGATCTCCTCAAGTGAAGTCGGCCAGCGTGAAGCCCAGCATCAGGCGGTGATTGATGCGGCGAAGCGTGCCGGAGTGAAACTGCTGGCCTACACCAGTTTGCTGCATGCAGATAAAAAACTGCTCGGTCTGAGTGCTGACCATCTGGCGACCGAAGCCGCGTTGCGCGCATCCGGCCTGCCGGTAGTGGTATTGCGCAATGGTTGGTATCACGAAAACTATGCCGCGAGCATTGCTCCGGCGCTGGCGCACAATGCGTTTATTGGCGCGGTGGGCGAAGGGCGTATTTCGTCGGCGGCACGTCAGGATTATGCCGAAGCGGCGGCGGCCGTTCTGGTGCTGGAAAATCAGGCGGGGAAAGTGTACGAACTGGCCGGCGATAATAGTTACTCACTGGCCGAATTCGCGGCGGAAATTGCCCGTCAGTCCGGCAAAAAAGTGGAGTACGTTAATTTGCCACAGGCCGAATTTTCCAAAGCGCTGGTGGGGGCCGGGCTGGATGAATGGCTGGCAAATATGCTGGCAGATTCCGATGCAGGTGCGGCCAAAGGCGGGTTATTTGATGACAGCCATACCCTGAGTGAACTGATCGGGCGTGCGACCACGCCGTATCAGGAAGCGGTCACCGCAGCATTGAAAACGCAGTAATTCAGGGGCAGCACCCTCAACCCGGCGGAAGTCACGATGACGGCGCCGGGTTTTTTTATTGCGAATTCTGACCGGTCAGGCTGAGATTTCCCGCTGTCATGAGACTTAACTGCTCAACCATCCACGGGCTGAAAACGGCGGGGGTAGCCATAACCGCGGCCAGCAGGTTTTCCGGCGTAACCCATTGGAAATCCATCACTTCCTGCGGGTTCAGTATCGGTCGCTGCCGGGTGATGGCGAGGAATATCGGGCAAAATTCGTTTTCCACGATGCCGGACGCATCGGTCGCGCAGTACTGGAATTCTGCAATTTGCACGTGGACCTGCTCAACGGCCAGTCCCAGCTCGTGCAGGCTGCGGCGGCGTACGGCATCAGGCAGGGATTCACCCGGCGCGGGGTGGCCGCACACTGAGTTGGTCCACACGCCGGGCCAGGCGATTTTGTTCAGGGAGCGGCGGGTGAGCAGGATCTCGCCCTGCGCATTACGGATATAACAGGAAAACGCCAGATGCAGCGGCGTATGCGCGCCATGCACCTGTGACTTATCCATGGTGCCCGCCGGACGGTGCTGAGCGTCGAGTAAAACCACTTCTTCAGTCATCACTTCTCCTGATTATCCAGCACGCAGCGGAAACTCGCGGCGGCGTTTTTATCCCCATGCCCCTCGTAGCGCGGATACTGCGGATATTCGCACAGGGGCCGTTCACGGCCCGCTGCCACGGAATGTGTATCAATGATTTTTTGCGTCCCCGGCGCGATGCCTTTATCGACCCAATTGTCCAGCGTGCCGAGTGAATCCCAGCTGACCGGGAAAGTGCCACCGTTGTGCGCAAAACCCGGCGCAATATAAAAACGCACAAACTGATGCAGCGCTTTGTCGCCAAAGTGTGCCTGCAACTTTTCATAGTAAGCGATGGTGTTAGCCGGGGGGACGGACATGTCTATCGAGCCATGCATCAGCAGCAGTTTACCACCGCGCTGCTCAAAGGCCCGAATGTCCGGATCGGTATCATCGGCCAGCGAGGCCAGCTCCTGCAAACGCACTTCGTGCTCAGCAGGCACAAACGATAAGGTGTCATATTTTGGGTTCAGCGTGACAGCGTAACGTACGATCTGATCGCCCATGATGTAAGGGAACGACATGATCAGATTGGCCGGAGCCGGGGCCGTACCGGCCTGCGGCCCGGTTTGACCATTCAGTTCTGAGGCCACAATGGCTTTTGATTGATTAACCCCGGTCCCAAACATGGTCACCAGGGTAGGAGCATCAGCACCCTGCAAAATGGGCCATGAAGCAAAAAAGTTGCCGGTGGGCAGGGTGACACCCAATGGCTGCGGTTGGGTCATTTTGCGAACCAGCGACATTTGTACATCGGACAGACAGTTGGGTCCGAGGTCTTTACCGCCGGGACAGCGCAGGCCTTCGAGACGGAACGTTTTCTCGCAGCCTTTTATATTGGCGACGACGCCATCGGTAAGGCCATCCAGCTGATCGCATACCGCATACACGGCGTTGGCGATCAGCGCGGCCTTCGCCGGAGAGATCCACGCCCCCGGCGTGTTATATATCGCCTGACCTAACAGCGTGCCTGCCATGTGCAATTCGATGAAGTTATAAACCGGATGAATGGCGATCACCCCGTCGTAATCTTGCGGATAATGCTGAATCACGGCCAGTGCTTCGTGGCCGCCCTGAGAATTCCCCTGAAAATACATGTGCTTCGGTTTTGCACCGTACGCCTGTTGAATCAGCGTCAGCGCCACGTCGTGGGTTTTCTTCAACTGCGCGCCGGTAAAGTTTTTCCAGGCTTCATCATTCATCGCAAAAGAGGCGTCGGAGATCCCGCCCTGATGCCCGGAGTCACTGCCGAACGTGGCATAACCCTGTCTCAGAACGTCCGGAATACCTTTGGGTGCAAAGCGCGCACTGTCGGTTTTCCGCACAGCCCCATTAAAACCGCTGCCGCCAAGTTGCAGGGCTTTACCATTCCACACCAGTGGCAGGTTGAGCTGGAAATTAATATCCGGCGCGGTCGGATCCACCGGCTTAATCGCCCCTTCAATCTGACAATGCCTTTCGCTGGCCTGACCGACCATCGCCGCCGCGAGGATCACCGCGCCGGTGGTCGGCAAACCGATTTGCGAAGCGCCGATGTGCGTCTGCTTCATCAGCAGGCAGTCGGCTTCGCTGAAATTTTTGGCCTGCGCGGCCATGGCCGTACTGGTCAGCAAAACCAATGCCGCCGCGCCAACAGAAGGGGTGAGTCTCATTATTTTCCCTGGTCATAAAAGCGTAATCATTCCTGCCCTGTTTTTAACACCTAGGGCGTGGTTAATCATCCAAAAATCATCATCCGCGTATTTTCGGCGATTAATGCGCCAATGACACCCTTTTTTGCCTTGGATTCGGCTGGCAAAGACGGACGGATAGATCGTGATGATATTGCAGTTGGCCTGAAGAGGCAGCACTAAGGAATAGAGACTCGTGATATTTTATCTGTAGATTAAAGCAGGTTTATTCCAATATTTAGCCATTAAAAGTCAATATGTAAAGATGAAACTCATTATTCCCCTTTCAGGTGAACGCAAGTTTGTAGCATTAATGGTATTAATTTGTTGTTTTCTTAAAATCAGATTTTTATTAATAATTTCCGGCAACAACGTACTGAAATATAATGATACTTAATGTAACGCTTATTAAGCGCATGAAATACTCTGGGTAGGGGATATCCGTGCTAAATATTCAACGCATGATTTATTTTCTCCTATCAAAGCAGTACTCTTAGTGTGGATTTATACTTTAACTTTCAAGGATGAGGTTATGCCAAAACCTGCGCAACATGAAGCGGTTCAGGACAATGACACGCTTAATCGTTACCTGCTCACTTTCCAGAACAAGAGTGATATTGATGCCGATGTTATTTCATTCACTGCGACTGAATGCCTTAGCCAGCCTTATCGTTACGCCATCAAATTCAGCTGTACCCGCCAAAATCTTCCACTCAATGAGATGCTCAACTGCAAGGCCAGTTTTATTCTAAGAGCACCAAACCCGAATATATTCTGGGACACAGACCCTAAATGGGACGCATTAAAACAGGTGAACGGGGTTATCACTTCTTTTGCACGCATCGGTTCGTCGCCTGATGAGGCGGTATATGAATGCGTGTTAGAACATGAACTGGCCCTGCTGAATAAAACCAGAAAATCCGCCGTTTACCTCAATGTGACAGTCCCGGACTTAGTTAAACAAGTCATGCTGGAACACCGGGAGATTGAAAGCTACAAAATTGATTTTGATAAATTATCCTATACCTATTCTGCCCGCGAGATGGTCATACAGTGGCAGGAAACGGATCTCCAGTTTATATGCCGTCTCCTTTCTGAAGTCGGCATCTGGTTTCGATTTGAAAACCACCCCAAAATTCACACAGAAGTGATCACCATCTTTGGCGACTCAGGTAGCCGTTATCTATTCAGTGATAAAAAAATTCACTATGTCCGCCATTCAGGGATGACAAGTGCCAATGAGTACGTAACAGAGCTGAAGGAGTCCTATTCCGTTATCCCCGACAGCGTGCTGTCCCGCAACTATAACTATCGTGACCCTTTTACACACAGCGCTGAGAAGTCAGTTCATGTCCCCAACATACCCGATACCATTAAATCTGGCCGGGAGTACCACTACGCCGATCCCCACCTTTCTTCAGGTGATATCTATGCGAGAGAAAGCGACAGCGCCACGTTTAATGCCCGCGTTCGCCATGAATACTTACTCAACGGCCAGAGTGCATTTTCTGCGATAACGAACGACCCGGCATTATCTCCCGGCTGGATGTTTTACCCGGAGGGAAATGTCTCTGACGGGTTCAAACGTGGGTTTGTTGTATGCCGGACAGAGGTCAGCGGCAGCCGGGGAGAGCACTTTATCGCAACGCTGCATGGGATCCCTTACAGCGAAAGCTACTGTTTCCGCCCTGAGCGGCTCCCTCGACCTGTGATTGCGGGGACATTACCCGCCAGAGTCTCGATCAGGGAGCAAAATGGACTGTATGCCAGCACGGATAAGCTGGGCCGCTACATTGTTAAGTTCGATTCCGATTTGGAAGAAAAGAAGAAAGGCTACGAAAGTGCGTTTGTCCGGCTCGGACGACCTTACGCGGGTGATACATATGGGATGCATTTTCCTTTGCTTGAGGGCGTTGAAGTCGCGATTGCCTTTGAGTACGGAGACCCGGACAGGCCGTTTATCTCTCATGTGCTTCATGATGGCACACACTCCGATGTCGTCACGATGTATAACGATACCCGCAACGTCATCCGCACTCCCTCTTTCAACAAAATCAGACTTGAGGACAAACGGGATCAGGAACACATCAAGTTATCGACTGAATATGGCAAATCCCAGCTCAATACGGGCCATATGGTGGATAGCCAACGCAAGAAGCGCGGCGAAGGGGTAGAGGCACGTACGGACCACTGGGTATCGTTGCGTGGGGCAAAAGGAGTCCTGCTGACCACCGAGGCACAACCCCGGGCTCAGGGGCAGCAATTAGACATGGCTGCTGCCATTGCCTCTCTGGAAGGTGCTTTAGCGCTGGCAAAGACACTGCAACAATGTGCCACGACGGCGGGAGCCAGTGCGGCAGATACCCAATCACAACAGGCTTTAAAGAAGGCGCTGGATCACTTAACCGAGCCCGCCATGCTGGCTTATTCTGACGCGGGTCAGGCCCATTTAACACCTTCAACCCTTCAATTATCAGCCGGGAAGGATTTGGTCGCAACGTCAGGCAGTAATGCAAGTATCAGTGTCTTGAAAAAGTTCTCACTGGCTGTGGGCGATACGATTTCGTTGTTCGCCCGAAAACTCGGTATACAGATGATCGCCGGTGCCGGTGATGTGGTTGCTCAGGCACAGCAAGGCGCGATGCACTTGTTGTCTCATCAGGATTTTACCCTGTCCAGTACCGATGGAAAAACCAACGTCAGTGCCAAACAGGGGATCCAACTGACCTGTGGTGGTGGTGGTATCCGCATTAACGCTGACGGATCAGTGGAGATATTCTCCCCGACCGGGATTGACCTGAAAGGCCCTAATCTGGCGTTTAAGGGACCAGAAAGTGTCAAAACAACGGTGCCTGCATTCAAAAATGGTGCGTTTAAACGCCGATTCAAACTTCATGCAGCTGACAACCCGGAACAGGGCCTGCCTGAACAAAAATTCCGCCTGAAGAGCGAAACTGGCGAAATTCTGGAAGGGATTACGGATGCCGAAGGGCATTCAGCCCTGTTTGATTCGGTAGATCTGAATACCTATAAGATGGAACTTCTCTGATGGCAGATAATATAAAAACCAGCCCGTACCGTCAGCGTGTGATCGCTGACAACGTTGTCCCAGTCCACGCGGCGCACGGCATCGAGGCCCAGACCTGTAATGTCGCGGTGCCCCGTCCGATGCCCTGCATTGTTATTCTCATTCATGGTGTTAATGACGTGGGAGAGGCCTACCAGAATCAGGAAACCGGCATCATCGACGGTCTTAATAAGCGCCTCGACCGCACAGATTTGTACCCGCACGAATGGAAAGATTTCCTGATGCAGCAGGGTGAGGATACTCAGAAGAAAATCAAAGTGCCTGGCCGTTCGCCGGTGATCCCGTTCTATTGGGGATACAAGCCGGTCACGCATGATGACTGGAAAGCGGACCAAAAAAGATATCGTGAAGAGGTCAGTAAACTCAGCAACGGTGCGCACTTACCTTATGACGCCTATCAGGAAAATGACCCGCAAAAAATGGCGGCAATGGGTAATGACGGCAGCAATACGGTGAAATTTCAGAATGACTGCTTCAAAAATACCCTTGATGTGAATTTTGCTAAAAACGGTGGGACCTTTGCCAATGCCACCACCAATATCCCGGATATGTTAGGGCCGGGTTCTAACGGTCTGGTGGTTGCGGCCGCAGGCTTTGGCACGCTGTATATGAACGGGGGCAATTTCACCCATCCAGTTTTCCATAATCCGCACCGGATCTATCAGTTTTTTGCAGCCCAGCGGTTAGCTGACTTAATTATCCAGATCCGTTCTAATCCAGTAACCCAGAATGATGCAATTAACATTGTTGCCCATAGTCAGGGAACTATCATCACCATGCTGGCCAATATGTTGGTTAAACAACGAGATTATGCACCCGCTAACTGCGTGATCCTCAATCATTCCCCGTATTCACTCGAAAGTCGCTTTAGTGAAAACCTTCAGGAGGGGCATCATCAGACCGAGACGGCCCGTCAAAAAACCTTTAAAAACTTCTGCAATCTGATGGCAACCCAATACAAAGGCGGGCAGCACTCGGAAGAAGAGATCAAAGCATTGGAAAAACTCTGCGCACTGCAAAAGGATGATAAAAACAAGTGGCGCAGCGACCCCCGATTTAGTCGTAACAACAACGGCAAGGTCTATAACTATTTTTGTCCGGTCGATGGCACGGTTTCACTTCAGAACATCAAGGGCCTTGGCTGGCGCGGGGTCCCTGAAGCTATCGCGACGGGTATTCCCAATCTCTATCAGAGAGTTTTCTACCAGCATGGTGAGGTAGGCAAAGCTCCTGATGGCCAACCCTTTAAACTGCCAGCCGCACAAAAAGGAGATTTCAAAACCACGCCGGGAATGAACGCCAGCTATGACTTTAATGACGTCATTATCAACGGCGAAGAATTGCCTGAAACCTTCACGTTCACTCTGATGGGCGAGGGGGTTCATCCGGACAATGATCCCGCAACCTGTGACATCCCATATTCGGGCAACGTAGACCCTGACGGGCCGGACCAATCCATATCGTACTCTGCAAAAGCCGGGGCCATCAGCCGGACAAAAACGGCCACTTATGCGGTGAATAACTACGAATATCGATGGCCTGTGGGTCACGTGTTATCAAAAGAGGAACTGGCGATAGAAAGTACCGACCGGGGCAAGACGATGGTCAAAGGCATTGTCACCGGCACGAAAGATTTTAAAGAGTTGCAGCTGACATGGCTGAAAACGCGTGATGAGCTGGAAAAGGAATGGAAACAAGCAGACCCCGTAGGTTATAGCCAGCACTCCTCGATAGTCATGAGTAAACTGGCGCCGTCTCACGCGATGGCGTTTGATCTGGCCATAGGACAGTGCAAGTCTTTTGACTTTAAATGGGGTGAGTTCTGGATGGACCTGCTTCACCGAGCCGACTGGCGAGACGCTCAGAATAAGTTCGGTCCTGCTAAAGACTACTATCAGACAGGTAAACTGAATGATCCGGATACTAAATTCTATATGAACAAGCCGGATGATATTTTACCTACCGGTGACTTTGGCGTCGTCAATGCGTATTACAACAGTACCAAAGTAAAACCAGCAAGGTATCCCGAGATCCATAATGAAGAAACTCCAAATTTGCAATGGGATATGCCAAAGCCGCTTAACGACTACCAAATGAAATAACAGGGATAAATCAATGAAGGGATTATTAAAATCATCGGTCATATTGATGGCATTGACTGTTACAGGCTGTCAGGCCAAACAGGAACCCACACAGGTTGTTTATCGTTTTGACGACCACCGCTATCTGGAACTGACCGGATATGACTGCGAGGGCGCACTCTGGTATACCGACAGCCAGAGAGGAATTCACTCGCAGATCACATCTCAGTTCTTCCGGATTTTCACCAAGACTTATATTCATCCCTCTGAGCAATATATAGCTATTCCTAACTGGGACACAGGACATGGTGGTGTCTCAGTTTCGAAAGACTATGGACAAACCTGGCGGCCAGCAAGGCCCTCTCCCGGGCCTAATGAGCCAGATGGTATGGATTCGCCACCACAGGATGAGGTAATTTCCTTCACGGTTGTAAATGACCAGGGGTTTTTACTCACCCAAAAAAGCCTCTATATGTCTTCCAAGCCCTTCGAAGACCCGAGAGTGCAGCCCGGTGGGCCGGGCATTCCGTTTACATCAGAAGATGGTGCGCAACATATCCTGACAGCTCAGTTTCCGGGGTGGGCATGGGGGTCAGTTTACTTAACTAAACGGGGGTTGGAACATGATACTGCGCAGTACAAAACTAACTATCAGGGTCTTCCTGATAAAGTGCCAGAAGTGAAGAATTACAAGGGCTGGGACCATATGCGTTGCGATATGAACGCCGGGAAAGGGAATTAATTATGTTAGGTGTGATCCGATTAAATGATCCACTGGAGAACGGTGGGCAAGTCATCTCTGCTTCAGGATCCTTGTTTATGGGGCTTCCGGTGGCATTGAAGAACGATAGGGTATTTTGTAAATTGCACGATGGGAACTATCCTATCATTGGTTGCCATCCTACCTGGACAATGAACGGCAATGGCGTCGTCGTAGATAGCTGCAAAGCGGGTTGCGGATGCGCGATTAAATCAACACTGCCCATCGCAGGGGTAGCATAATGGAATGGAAATTATACCCCCCTCAAAAGGGAGCAAGCGAGTTTAAATTACCATGGTTAGCTTTTCTGATAACATACTTGATCGTGATTGGCATCAGCGTTTTTATAAGAGCCAGCACGTGGCCGGATAAAAAACATGTCGATGCTGTTTTTATATTTGATTCCATGGTGTTCCCTTTTTTAATCGTAACATCAGTTATTTCAATTCTGTGCATGTTTGTAAGTGCGGAATATCACCTTGCAGAATCAAAGAAATTAATTGCTGACTGGCAAAGATATAATTTGAAAAGCTATGCAAGTCAGCATCTCAAAATCGCTGCATGGTCTCTTGTCTCACCGGTCAACGATCTGGCACTCAAGATGTTAAAACTTGAGGGGGAATTTCCGCTCGCCCCTAAAACCCCCGTTAAGATAGCCACTGATACCGACGGATTTGAAGCGACTCGAATACAACAAGTATTAAACCAGCTTTTGTCGCCAATGGCAGAAACCTTAAAGAAATATCCTGATTTTGATATCACTTATTGGGTCAGGGCAGGGGATGAGTCTACAGAAGACGATATAAATTCCATAATCGCCAAGTTTGATATTAAAATCACCAGCAATCGTAAAATGATTAGGTTGAATGAATGTCCGAATTACTCCCACATTAATACGATGATTTCAGATTCTAATCAAGTGTACTGCTATCAACATCTTTTGGTTATCTGCGACTTAAACAGTGATACAGAATCTGAATATATGGAAACAGCGAGTGCCTTTTATTTTTGTAGTGACTCTACAGAGCAAGATAATAAATGTCCGGTGTATCTGTTTCAGCCGATGACAGAGAGCAATGACATAAACAAATCAACCTCAGTATATTTAGAAATAGAAGATAACAGTGCTTCAATGCCTAAAACATTCTGGCATGCGGGGCTATCTCGGCTCGATAAATACCCTTTATTAAAAGCGTTGGATGATGGTAGGGCTGCACAAAACAGATTGGAACTTGAATTATCGCTAGGGAAAAGGTCAGAAGGTTATACGTGGTTAGCACTTGCTGCTGCATCTGATGCTGTTATGTATGCGCAAGGATCACAACTTTTAGCAGCATCAGACCGAAACCAGGCTGGTCTGATAAAAATTTCATCTGAGCTACCTGATGAACCCTCAGAACCTATGATAAAGGCCCACTTTATTCCGATGTTCAGTGGTTTTTATGCCACAGTGTTTACATTATTTACGCTGTTTTTTGGATTGGGGCTATTTGGCGAATTCCCACCCCTATTCATTTCAATTCTCATCGCACTCGTTATTTTGGTCATTATTATGGGTGGAGGGTACTTTTTGACAGTGTTAACGACTGACCGTGCGTGGGAAGAGATGCGATTATTGAAGTAAAGTCGTCCCGTGCTGAGATGTTCCCCTGAGCTCTACGTCTGAAACCCGATAGTCTTGAACATGTTGATGGCTATCGGACGCTTTCATCCTACCTCCAGAAATTGTACTCAATCATTGGATTTGGACGGCCAAATCCCTTCCTGAGTTTGACACACCCCAGTCTGCTATTTTTCATTCTCCGCACTCTTTGTGACTCCAGACTTAATAGGTCTGGAGTCACAAATCTTTTGCGTCGGATCCGCTGAGTTGTTATAACAACGCCCCGGACTTTAACCTGCTGAAATCGCCTGAATGAATGTTGCTGTAACCGAACCCGATATCGCCGCTGAACAGGTTGGCCGCCATGTGATCCAGTTTCTTGAAGAGATCAGGAAAGCGCCGCTGGCGGAACTCGATAATTTTGATGAAGAGGGCAATGCGACCGTCAGCCAGGTAATGAAAGTGTGGATCAAACTGTCGCTGATGATCACCCGCCGCCGTCCGGAAATCGCCGTCTCTTCTTTACTCAGGCACGTGTTGCCGGTGATTGGCACGTTGCCGCTCAACAAAGTCAGCCGGTTGCGCTTTAACCGCCTGTTTAACGTATTGCTGGCGGACGGCAAAATCGCCGAAGCCAAGCGCGTTTTTGCCCTGTGCAAACAGTTTCTTAGCTGGGCTGAAACCCAGGGTTATTTAGAACATTCGCCGATTGGCTCGATGAAACGCCGCGACGTCGGCGGGCGTAACACGCCTCCCCGCGAACGTTCCCTGACAGATGCGGAAATATGGGTTTTCTGGCATAGCCTTGATTTGTGGGATATTTCTGAGCAATGCCGGTGGGCACTGCGCCTCTGTTTACTGACGGCACGGCGCCCGGATGAAGTGGTGCGCGCACGCAAAGAAGAGTTTCATTTACGCATTGGCATCTGGCGGCAGGGGCTGCGCAATAAGTCGCAGCGCGACCATAGTTTGCCACTTACCTCGCTGATGATCCGCTGCATTGATGCGTTGCTGGAAGCCAGTCCGGCCGACAGCCCGTGGCTGGTACCGTCGCCCCTTGACGGACAAAAACCGCTGTCACGGGGTGCCATTACTCAGGCGCTGCGCCGCGTCGTCCGCGCCGAAAAAGGGCCGGGCATCGAACCCTTCACTACCCGCGACCTGCGGCGTACCGCCCGCTCAAAACTGGCTTCACTCAGCGTGGCGAATGATGTTGCGCGTAAAATCATGAATCATTCCCTCGAAGGGATCGACCGAGTTTATGACACCCATGATTATCTGCCACAGATGAAACTGGCGCTGGACGCACTTTCCGCTGACATCCAGCGTATTATTTCTGCTGAAGATTACCTCTGTTTGCGTCACCGCTTTGACGGTGAGCCATTGCAGATTTCTGCACATTCCCTGCTGTTTATCTCCTGATCGCTGCCATTATCACCGCGTTAGCGCGCAGACGTATAGCGCTCGGCAGGCTGGCCGGTGACAAACGAGGCGTCGAAAAGGGCTGCTGAAACTGTTTCATACGTGCGCAGCAAGTTCTCATCGTGCAGCGAAGGTAGAGTGATGAGCTCACCGAGGTCAAGACCGCGAAGCGCTGCGTCAACACAATCTTCGGTACTCATTACCGTCTGCGGATCGAGGGTGGAGAGAGAGTGCCCGGCTACGTCCCAGCCTTCCGATACGGTAGCTGACGGGGCGACAAGCTGAACGCGGATGCCGCTATCGGCCAGCTGTTGTTGCAGAATCTGGGTGAAATTGAGGACGTAGGCTTTGGTCGGTCCGTAGACAGGGACAAAAGAGGTCGGGGCGAAACCCACCATAGAACCCACGTTGATGATGGTGCCTGCATTGCGCTGCTGAAAGCGGGGCAGAACGGCCAGCGTCAGCGCGGAAAGGGCGATGACATTGAGGGCAATCATCGCCAGCATCTTTTCAGGTGTAGTTTGCGCAAGCGTACCCACCTGAGAGAAACCGGCGTTGTTAACCAGCATACTGACAGAGGGATCGGCGGTGATTTTCTGCACGGTTTGTGCAAGACCGTCGGTGGTCGCAAGGTCAGCCACTACGGATTCAACGCGGATCCCGTAGCGCGATTGCAGGTCATTACCGATAGCCAGCAGGCGATCGCTGCGACGTGCAACCAGCAATAGATCATAGCCGCGGGCAGCCAGCCGCTCAGCGTAAACTTTGCCGATGCCGGAAGAGGCACCGGTGACGACGGCCGTACCCGTTATACTTTGGTTTCCAGTGTTCATCAGGATCCTTTAAATCTCGTGAAAGAGGCAGAGGGAAGCCAGGAGATTTGATGATATATTCTTTATATCTAGGGTCAATTACGCACTATGTATAGCGTAGATATCGAGGAGAATACCTATGTCCAATGTCACCGACGCACTGACCGCCCGTGAACGCACGGAAAACCGTAAGACAAAAGGCATCGCCGACGCCGGGCTGGTAGAGGTACAAAAGACGCAGGTGATACTGGCGCATATTGCTAATAAATGGTCGGTGCTGATCCTGACGGTGCTGTGTTCGAGGCCATCGCGCTTTAATGAAATTAAGCGCCGTCTCGACGGGATCACGCATAAATCTCTGGCTGACGCATTAAAACGTCTGGAACGTAATGGGCTTATCCGCCGCGAAGTGCTTCCTACCATGCCGGTGGGGGTTGAATACACCATTACCCCGTTTGGTCAGTCTCTTCAGCAGCCCTTTGCCGCGCTTTACGACTGGGCGCTCAAAAATGGCCCCGAGCTAGAGCGCGCACAGGCCGAGTTCGACCTCAAACGGGATGAACTGAAGTCTGATAATTCCTCTTATTTTCCCTGAATTGTCTCATTATACGTGACGGTGTCACGCAAGCTAAAGTGTGTCAGAATTTCTCCTGAAACGGATGTGAAATGAATAAATGCTACACTTTGCAGTTCATTTGCTTCGCCAGAGAACTAAGGAAAACGCCATGAATCACTCAAAAACAATAACAACCGGGTTACCTGAGCCGACGCAAACCTTACGCCTGAACGGTATTAACGCGGCCGAAAAGCGCCGGGAAATTCTCGAATATTTTAATCAGACCTGGGACCTGTACGAGAGCCTGTTCGATTGCCTGAGCGATGAGCGCGCCTACTTCGATAAAGCCATTTCCCTGCGCCATCCGCTGATCTTTTACTTCGGCCATACCGCCACTTTCTACATCAATAAATTGATGGCGGCCGGTCTGATCTCCGAGCGTATTGATGACGGCATCGAAGCGATGCTGGCGATTGGGGTGGATGAAATGAGCTGGGACGATCTGGATAACAGCCATTACAGCTGGCCGGGTGTGGCGCAGTTGCGCGATTATCGCGGCAAAGTCCGTACCGTTCTCGCCGATTTTATCGAAAATATGCCGCTGGAACTGCCGCTCAGTTGGGAAAGCCCGGCGTGGGTGATCCTGATGGGCATCGAGCATGAGCGTATACATCTGGAAACATCGAGCGTGCTCATGCGCCAGCTGCCGGTCGAATGGGTAAAACCTCAGGCGCACTGGCCGGCCTGTACCCATGTCCGGGAAGATCGTGCCGCCGCTCCGCATAACACTCTGGTTTCTATGCCGGGCGGGCAGGTGACGCTGGGTAAAACGGACGACACCTACGGTTGGGACAACGAATACGGCACGTCGCACAGCGAGGTCAAGCCGTTTAAAGCCAGTAAAATGCTGGTCAGTAACGCGGAATTTTTCGAGTTCGTGCAGGCCGGGGGTTACCAGAACACACAGTGGTGGGATGAAGAAGGTCAGGGCTGGCGCGACTTTGCTGGTGCGACCATGCCGACCTTCTGGGTGGGTTCTGCGGCAGACCCCGACGCGCTTAAATTGCGTCTGATGGCCGAAGAGATTCCGATGCCGTGGGACTGGCCTGCAGAAGTGAATCAGCTGGAAGCCGCCGCATTTTGCCGCTGGAAAGCCGATGAAACCGGCAAGTCCATCCAGCTGCCGACCGAAGCCGAATGGTATCTGTTGCGCGATCAGGTGGAGGGTGACCAGCCCGACTGGCAGCAGGCGCCCGGTAATATCAATCTGGCATGGTGGGCATCTTCCTGCCCGGTAGACCAATTCCCGCAAGGGGATTTTTACGACGTCGTCGGCAATGTGTGGCAATGGACCACCACGCCGATCAGCGGGTTTGACGGCTTCCGGGTGCATCCTTTATATGACGACTTTTCCACGCCGACCTTTGATGGTAAGCATTCCATCATGAAAGGCGGCAGCTGGATCTCCACCGGCAACGAAGCGCTGCGCTCTTCGCGCTACGCTTTCCGTCGGCACTTTTTCCAGCATGCAGGTTTCCGTTACGTGGTGTCGACACATCAGGAAAAGCTGACGGTCAATCCGTATGAAACGGATACACTGGTATCGCAATATCTTGATTTCCAATACGGTAAGCGCTATTTCGGCGTGGATAATTATGCACGCGCCCTGGTCGATATTGCGGCAAAACTGTGTGATAAGCGCCATCGTGCGCTGGATATTGGTTGCGCTACCGGCCGCGCCAGCTTCGAACTGGCACGCCTGTTTGATCAGGTGACCGGCATGGATTATTCCGCACGCTTTATCGATGTGGCACTGTCGCTGGCCAGCGGTGAGGATCTGCGCTATCTGATGCCGGAAGAGGGTGACCTGATGGAGTATTGTCAGGCGCGTCTGTCTGACGTGGGCCTCAGCGCTGAACAGGCGGAGAAAGTCCGTTTCCTGCAGGGTGATGCCTGTAACCTGAAACCGCAGAAAGAGCCTTACGATCTGGTGCTGGCCTCCAATCTTATCGACCGTCTGCGCCAGCCGAAACGCTTCCTGCAGGATATCACGCCGATGATCCGCTCCGGCGGCCTGCTGATGCTGTCATCGCCGTATACCTGGCTGGAAGAGTTCACGCCCAAAGAGAACTGGATCGGCGGCGTACGTGAAAACGGTGAGGTGCTCACCACGCATCAGGCGCTGCAAAGACTGCTCTCGGCTGATTTCACCGAGGTTCAGGTTCCGGTGGATGTGCCTTTTGTGATCCGCGAAACGGCCCGCAAATATCAGCATACCGTGGCGCAGCTGACGGTGTGGCGTAAGCGCTAACCCGCCGGGTGACCGCCGTATCTTCAGGTACGGCGGTCACCTGCTGCCTTCTGTATAGCTTCTATTTATGTGTCGCCACCGGCGCGCTCACAGGCCCGACGGCTCCGCTGAACGGATGGCCGTCGATGGCGTCGTTCATGCGTAAACCCGACGGACGGATCCAGCGCTGTACCCGCGATGGCATATCAAAACCGATCAGCAGAATCACGACAAACGTCAGGCTGAAGGAGAGGGAACCTAAGGCGGTGCCCAGGCTGAGATGCTGGGAGATCGACGCCCCAAGAATGGGTGCTAATGCGCCGCCGAGCGCCCCCACGTTGTAAGTGAACCCCAAACCGGCCGCACGTTGTTCGGTATCAAAATAGCCCCCGAGCAGTTTTGGCAGCAAACCGGCGATACCTTGCCCCAGCATTTGTTGCAGGAAAAGCAGACCGCCGAGGAACAGCAGGTGGGATCCTTCAATCGCAAACAGCGGAATGATCAGTAATTGTGAGACCAGTAAACTGGTGACATAAGCTTTACGTGTACCCAGCCAGTCTCCGAGAAAACCGCCTACGCAACAGCCCACTGCCGCACCAAACCCGCTGAAAAACAGCACGTTGCCGACGGTATGCGGGTCATAGCCTAAATCCATTTTCAGGTAAGTCGGCAAAAGTGCCTGAATGGGCCAGGAATAGAGAAACGCGCAGAACACCACCAGCATCAGCATGACGCCGGTCGGCCAGCGTTCACCGCTGGTCTGTACCATAAAGTAGATAAAGATGGCGGCGCAAAGTACGCCGAGGATCACAATGGCAACGGTTGACGCCATTCCGGTGAAACAGAAATAGAGTGCCGCCGCGGCGAAGACCGTCAGGCCGATATTGAGATAACTCAGGCGGCTGCGGTAGAGAATATCGACCATATTCCGGTCTTTGCCCTTTTTCCTATGCTGCTGTTCACGCTGTGACTTCTCCCAGTCTGCGGCTTCCGGCAGATTTTTGCGCAGCCACAGGGCAAAGAGAATCGGCAGTAATCCGATATAAAACAGCGTGCGCCAGCCGAAAGCCGGAACGATATGGCTGTAGGCCTGTGCGGCGACAACCGCACCAATCGAGAAGCCCGAGATCAAAAAGCCACTGGCTTTATTGCGCATATTCCTGGGCCAGCTCTCCATGACGTAGGTGGAGCTGGAGCCGTACTCACCGGCCATGCCGATACCAATAACCAGGCGGGCGATAAATAACGTGTTGTATCCCGGTGCCAGCCCGCAGGCCAGTGTGCCGCAGGAGAACAGCACAATACTGGTGATCATGGCGGATTTACGCCCGTAACGGTCGCCCATTGCGCCTAATACCAGGCCGCCAAACCAGCGTGAGATAAACGCCGCAGAGATCAGGCTGCTGGCCTGAATCAGGGTCAGACCAAACTCCTGTTTAATGTCGGTCAGCACCAGCGTAATAATCACAAAATCAAAGCCATCCAGAGCGTAACCAATCCATGCGGCAGTAAAGGCTTTCCACTGCGCCGGTGTCAGTTGCTGATACCAGCGGGGCGGTCGGGCGCCCGGTGTGTTCCCACGAGACTGTACTGAAGTGCTCATATCGTCGCTCTCTCTCCACTGCCTGTCAGTATTCAGGCAGAAACGTTATCCCCGTGGCACCGGCAGTTTCAGCGCATCGTGAAGAGGTATCACGACACCGCTAAAAGCACGCATTTTCACCACACTCTCATTCGCGTTAAACTCCAAATTAAAATTAGTATGGGAGTAAAACTCCATTTGAGTGTATTCGATCACGCATTCATTACAATGCCGGAATGTTAAAAATGTGATTAAAACGTTGAAATGCTGATGTCAGCGAAGGCGGTAGCAGAATGATGACGTGCAGGGCAGCGCGGCTGAAATATTCGCGTCATGCCCGTGCGGATCACTGACAGAAAATGAGTTATTTGCTGTCGAACTGGCTGATGGCCTGCGTGGTTTTGCGTTTGGTTTTTTCTGCCTGCACCGGATCGGCCTTCACCAGCAGGGCATAAATCAGGTCCAGAACAAACAGCTGGGCGATCTTGGTACCGATGGAATCGCCCTGCAATTGGCCCTGACGATTGCCGTTGATAAGCACATAATCGGCCATTTCGGTGATCGGGGATCCCATATTGTGGGTCAGCGCCACGGTGGTTGCTCCGGCGGCTTTCGCCAGTTTCAGCGCATGTACGGTTTCGCTGGAGGTGCCAGAGTGGCTGATGCCAATCGCCACGTCACCAGGGCGCATCAGTGAGGCCTGCATGAACATGAAATGGTTATTGGTGGCGGCATCGACGCGTAAACCAATGCGCATCAGTTTGCTTTTAGCATCTTCAGCGGTGATCCCCGATGATCCTAAGCCAAAAATAGAGATGCGGTCTGCCGGGCGCATTAACTTCACCACCTGTTCAACGTTCTCAAACGACAGCAGGTTTACGGTTTCCGTCAGGACATTATTGATGGCGGACTGCAATTTACCTGCAATCGCCAGTGCGCTGTCGGCGTCCTGCACGTCTGCATCCAGCAGGCTTTCCCGGTTGTTAGCCCGGGTAGCCACTTCAATGGCCAGATCCATTTTGAAATCCTGAAATCCCTTATAGCCCAGCGTCCGGCAAAAACGGATGATCGTGGCTTCGCCAGCCTGCGTCAGGGCAGAGAGTTCGGCGAGGGACAGCTGGGTCACTTTGGAAGGTTCGGCCTGAATATAGACCGCAATGCGCTGCGCGGAGCGGGTCAGGCTGTTTTGCATGGCACCTAAGGCATCCAGGATTTTACCTGGCTTAAAACGATGAGCACCAGTTTTCACGCGGACACCTCAGGGAAAAGAGTGAAGGAAACAACGATTTATCTGGTGCATATCATTACATAGTTGCCCCTCTGCGTGAAGCGCAGGAGGCGTACTGTTTTGTGGCCGCTACAAGGAGGCTCTGGCCCACAGCGCCGCGCCCAACAGGCCGCTGTCCTGGCGGTGGGAAGCCGCCTGAACCGGCAGCCGGTAGATTTCCGGCAGGGCGGTTTGCGACTGAGTGACCCGCTTGAGATACCCCTCAGCCAGACCGACACTGCCGCCGAGGATCGCTACGTCCAGATCGAGTGCAATATGCATGTCCGCCAGCAGGGAAGCTATCACCGTCGCCGAACGCTGAACAATGCTTTCGGCCAGTTCGTGGCCTGCCCGCGCCATCTCAAATACTTCTGCAGCGCTCACCGGCTGCGGCCAGCCCTGCGTAGCGGCACTCATGGCGGTTCCCGATGCCACACCCTCAGCGCATCCTCGCCGGCCGCAGCCGCACAGCGGGCCCATTGGATCGCCACATGTGTGCCCGATATGCCCGGCCAGCCCGTGCTGACCGACCAGCAGTTTTTTGTTCCAGACAATGCCACCGCCCACGCCGGTGGACACCGTTACAAACAGCGCGTTATCACATTCATTTTGCAGTGCCTGATATTCAGCCCAGGCCGCGGCCTGTCCGTCATTGAGCAACACGCAGGGGAGAGCGGCGATTGATTGAATACATTCGTGCAGCGGAAACCCAGCCAGACCGCCGAGATTCGCCGGATTAAGCGCTGTCAGCGTGCCCTGATGGATAATGCCGGTTGAGGCAACGGCGACAAAATCCACCCGCTGACGAAACGGAGAAATCAGCGTTTCCAGCGCTGCGGCCAGATGAGCCGCGTCGCCGCGGGGTGTGGCGATCTGCTGGCGCTCAGAAAGCTGACCGCTTTCATCCACCATCGCTGCCGCCATTTTTGTCCCGCCGATATCCAGCGCTAAACCCATACCCATTGTGATGTCCCCTTTGAACTGTGCTGTGAATGACGCGTAAAGCAGCCTTATCACTCCGCGTCAGATTGAACTCCATTGATATTTAATAACTGGAGTATCACTCCAATGCAAAGCTAATTTTACTTCCCTGAACCTCCTCGTACCGGATCACATTTACGCTTTAGCCCCATTGCGCGGCGTAAATAAAAGATTTACGATGATTGGAGTTATACTTCATTTTAAATAAATTATTGGAGTTTAAAGCCATGCGAAGTGTGGACATGCGCAACATCAGCGATTTTCGCCATAAGCTACAGCGGGGTCTTATCGTGTCATGCCAGCCGGTTCCCGGCAGCGCCATGGATAAACCGGAGATGGTCGCCGCGATGGCGTGCGCCGCGCTGGACGGCGGAGCTGCCGGGCTGCGTATCGAAGGCGTGCGCAATTTACAGGCCGTTCGGCAGGTAACCAATGCGCCCATCATTGGTATTATCAAACGTGACCTGACTGACTCGGACGTGCGGATCACCCCGTGGCTGGAAGATGTCGATGCCCTGAGTGCCGCCGGTGCCGATATCATCGCCTTTGATGTGACCCTGCGCCCGAGACCGGTATCCGTTAATGCACTGTATGCGCGGGTGCGGGCGGCGGGATGCCTGACGATGGCGGACGCCTCCTGTCTGGAAGATGGCCTGCTGGCCCATCAGCTGGGCATCGATTTTATTGGTACGACGCTGTCAGGTTATACGCAGGCGACGGTGCCAGCCGGGCCAGATATTGAACTGGTCAGGCAGCTGGCGCAGGCCGGGTGTCTGGTGATTGCGGAAGGGCGCTACAACTCACCGGCGCAGGCCGCCGGGGTGATGGCTGCGGGGGCTTTTGCCGTCACCGTCGGCTCTGCCATTACCCGTATCGAACATATTTGTGGCTGGTATCGTGATGCGATAAACCAGAGCGAAACCGTAAAACTGACTGATCACTGATCCCGGCCATGCTGGCCGTCTGTTCGCTTCAAGTTACGAGGATACCAATGAAAAAATTAACAGGTCTTATCGCCGCGCCGCACACCCCTTTTGACGTGCACGGTGAGGTGAATTATCCGGTCATTGATCAGATTGCGGAACATCTGGTCAGCGACGGTGTAAAGGGTGTGTACGTATGCGGGACCACCGGTGAAGGAGTGCATTGTTCAGTTGAAGAGCGTAAGAAAATTGCCGAGCGCTGGGTGAAGGCGGCGCAGGGGAAGTTAAGTATTACGCTCCACACCGGTGCGCTGAGTATCAAAGATGCCGTTGACCTGTCGCGCCATGCCGAAACGCTGGATATTTTCGCGACCTCGGTCATCGGACCGTGCTTCTTTAAACCCGGAAATATTGACGATCTGGTGGCTTACTGTCAGGCGATTGCCGCCGCTGCGCCGTCAAAAGGTTTTTACTACTATCACTCCGGGATGTCGGGCGTGAATCTGGATATGGAACAGTTTCTGATTCACGCGGAATCGAAGATCCCTAACCTGTCCGGCATTAAATTCAACAGCGCCGACTTGTATGAATTCCAGCGCTGTATGCGGGTCAGCGGCGGGAAGTTCGATATTCCGTTTGGCGTGGACGAACACCTGCCGGGTGGCCTGGCCGTGGGCGCACTGGGTGCCGTGGGCAGTACATATAACTACGCCGCGCCGCTGTTCCACAAAATCATCAATGATTTCAATGCGGCCGATCAGGCTGCGGTACAGCAGGGCATGGACAGAGTTGTGGCCCTGATCCGTGTGCTGGTGGAATTTGGCGGCGTGGCTGCGGGCAAAGCGGCGATGCAGCTGCACGGCATTGATGCCGGTAACCCGCGTCTTCCGCTGCGCGCGTTGACCAAAGAACAGAAACAAACCATCGTGAACCGGATGCGCGACGCGATTGGCCTGTGAGATCATACGGTGAAGGAAACAGCGCAGCCCGACATCCAGGGCTGCGTTCACTGATGCTGGCGCGCTTACTTCTGTGCTTCAGATAACCGCAGAGAGGGTCAAAACAGCCGGGACGGTAAACCAACCTTTAATGCCTTTGAGAGGCTTGAGCAGAGTGAGGTGAAAGTCGCATGCTCCGTTCTTAGGAGAGCACGGTCAGGCAACTGGCTGTGCTTATCCGACGAGGGAGCTATGGAGCACACAAGCATTAAATTTATCCGCGGGTCATTGCGATGTAAATAACCGCTTGTGGTGAGCGCTGTTAAGGGGGCTGATGCTTAGTGAAACGTAAACTTACTAATTAATAACAACCGGGGATGTTGAGAATATGCCCCGGTTGTTCACAGTGAGCCTTTATTTCAGGTTCTCTGTAATAAAACATCAGTATTTTATAACACTCGATTATTATTATGAAACAGTTATACTTACCGGTTCACTCATCTCTGAGTTACCCATGCTATTATAGGCGATGGCTGTATAACTATATGTGGATCCAGATACAGTTGTTGTATCCAATTCACTGAGATCTTGCCAGTTATCCTCAGCATAAATAACCCCACCATCACGATAAATAATATAGCCATCGGAATTGTCGAGTGGGAAAGACATCCATGAAACAGCAACGTAGCTGTCATCTGGCATTTGATGTGCAGTGATGGTTGGTTTTGCTGGCAAAAATTGATGTGCTTTTGTCACCACGGTTACCTGATTGCTTGGCTCAGATGCTACACCATCAATGTCTACACCAATAACGTATAATACATAGTCCATGCCGGGTTCTAATTCGAGCATCTGTACATCATTGGTTAATGCATCAAAACTTGTAAACTCAATTTCGTTATTGTTATAAAGAACATAGTGAGATATACCCACATCACTTTCGGAATATGTCCAAGTAACTTCGGCTGTATGATGACCCACAGAAACAATTTCAAGTACCGGGGCGGTTGGTTGAGTATTCATTTTATTGCTCCATTAAGTTAATTAAAATGCAGATGAATAATAAACCTTTAATGCCTCATGACTTTCTATAAAGAAATTAAATTAATTTTAAATATGCCCGTTGTTCAACGAAGAGTGGTTAAATGTGTCTGGTAAAAACGAGAAAAACACTCATTAGCATTAATTTTTTTTAAGAACACAGGCATCAAACCTAACTTATTGCTGTTAGGGTTACCGTCGGCTCCATGCAATACTCCTTGAGAATGACACGCACATCTCAGAACAAGTCGCTCGCAGACTGATGGCGGGCTTCGTTTGGGAAAAGGAACATATTGTACGTTAAGATGATTTTTTGTACTGACTGATATCAACTGACCGCAAAGCTCGATACTTCCCTTCAGCCAGCTTTTTATTGTTTCGCAAAATATAGTCTCCCATCAGATTTATATGCTCCCAGCTGTAATCAACGTTACAGTTTTTTAGCATCAGGGATCCTGTTACGGTTTTACTGTATTGGGATCAAATATAAAACGCTCCTATTTAGGATATGCAGTTATAATTCGCATCCGGTTTCCACTTTTTGGCTGATAGATGCCCGGTTTAACGCCTTCTTTTCTTTCCCTCGCTGGCAGCTCCATATCAACTATTACTGACACATGATACAAAGGAACAATAAGTTCTTTAGTTAATTTATTTTTTTTTGAAGGGTCTGTTTCATTAATTATTTTCAAATAATCGCTTCTGTTTTTCAACCCCCATCCAATCGGATTTGCCGTCGGGGAAACTTCCCTTACATCAAAGTTTATAGATATTCTTTTTTCATAGATAGCTTTCCTTTTTTCCTCAGTCATGGGGATCCTATCAAGTTTTTCGGAGTTTTTCCTATCAAAAACCGCTATTTTTATACTTTTCCTTTCCAGCTTAATCTTTCCTTCTTTATTTATGATCTCCTCATTGTACTCGATTGTTTTATATTTACTATTACCCCATTTTTTTGTCACCTCATCCATCTTCCCAGATGAAATGGTTGAGGGATTGAATGAGTTTATAGCCTGAGAAATTATATTGTTAGCGACATCCATGCTAATAAATGCTCCACTACCGACTACATAATTCGGATTATCAGCATACCTTTTCATTGCATATTTTTTGGAGTCAAAGCCATGTGGAGGGATATGTCTTTCTAACGCATGCCCTCCACGAATTCCGGTCTTTTTATCTTCATGATATGCCATAAAAATACTGTTTCCTTTAATACGGCTTACTCGCCCTACTGGAGAAGCGGCGGTATGACTTGACCTTTTACTATCATTCTCGAGACCATTAATATCTAGTAAGGTGGTTGGATCATTTTTAACCATCCTGAACAGATTCAGGCCGTCAATTTCATGGGCCGGATCCGACGCCGTCCAGCGGCACAACCACGGTGCATAATAACGGTACCCGTAATAATACAGTCCCGTCACGTCACGCTCCTTGCCCGAGTAACGCACCGTCTTATAATTCGCCTCTAAGGCGCTGCGGGACGCCCACACCGCCGTCCCGCCAAAAGGATAATACTCCTCCCGGCTGATGACATATCCTTTGTTATCCAGCTCCAGCTGCATCGATCCCAGGTTATCATCGACCCCATAGCGTATCTGGTCATTACTGATACCCGACGGCGGCGTACTGACCCAGTGCAGTACCCGTATCTGGCTGCGACCTGCCTGCGTCGTCACCACCTCCAGTTGCTCTGTGTAAGACACAGAACGGCTACCCAGCGCACTCACGGTCTCCTGCCAGCTGTTGCACAGCTCAAGCCCCGGCAGATAACGAACCTCACTCACCGTCCACAGGCCCGTGCCGCTGTTTGTCAGGGTCCTTGTCTGTTTGCGCACCCGCATCCCGCCCCGGTACTGATATACCTCCCGGTCGTTCTGGTTAATGTCAGTGTCGCTGCGGCTAAGGAGTGTCACCGTCTGCAGGCAGGTGTTGCGATCCCATAACAGCGGGTCTGCGCTGTCAGCGAATCCGTTAGCAGGCTTGCCGCCTTCGGTTTGCAGTGACATCAATTCCCCCCCCGGTGTGAACCAGTCATTCCAGACTACCGTATCCTGGGTCAGGCTACCGCTGCGGTCCTGACGGATACTGCGGTTTGACATCGAGTCTGTAACCATCGCCATCGTGCTGTTTACTGCCCCCGAATGGGTCAGCAAGTTCAGGTTGCCACCGTTATCGTAGCTGTACGTCCGCGTGTAATTGACATACTGAGCGTCATCCGTTGGCAGCAGCGTCGGCAGGGCACGGCTCTGTGCGCCATTGCCTGCATTTTCCCGTCCGGTAGCCCGGATAAGTTGGTTCAGGGCGTCATACGTGAAGGTCCGCGCGCCTGCGGTAGCCTGATTGCGGTACCAGGCAGTGGACACGGTGGCGTCACTCACACTCGTCACGTTACCCACCGGGTCATATGCGTAGCCCAGAGACTGTAAGGTCATACTGTCACTGCTGCGCACGGCGACAATGCTGTTAAGGCGCAGGGTCTCCGGCACATAGCCGTACGACGTCTCCACACCGTTACCGGCGCGCTCACTCAACACCTGTCCTGCAGCACTCAATGTCAGCCCGTTCAACAGTGGCAGTGGGGTGGCTTGCCCCTTCAACTGCACCATCTGCTTAACCGGAACGCCACTGACATCGTACGCCAGGCTAACCGAATGGCCGGCCCCATCCGTCTGACTGAGAATGCACCCCAGAGCATCTGCAACCACAGTGGTGAGGTACTCCGTTGTCTCAAGCAGGTCAGATCGCCCGGTCTCGCTGGCAGGCCAGTCAGGCAGCGTTTCAGCATCGAGCAGGAAAGTCTGAGACGAGGAAAGCACCGCGACGCTGAGGGCCACACTGTCAGTGGTAAGCCTGCCCCCTTCATCGTACTGGCGTACACAGACGCCGCGCAGATTGTTGTCCTGCGGCTTCACGGCCTTTACATCATTATCCCCGTAGATGAATGCGGCCGCGGTGGAGGCTTTTGCGGCTCCACTGACCTGTTGCAGAACGCTAATCGGACGACCAAGTACGTCATAGGCCCACTGTATAACGGTGCCGGCCGGGTCACGGGCCCAGGCCGGATTTCCTTCGGCATCAAACAAAACTACATCTTGCCCGCTGTCGGTACTGTCCCGGCGCAGGCGCTGCGCGGTGAGGGAGCCCCAGGAGGTGAGGTTTGCCCCTGAGGTGCTGTCGGCCTGCCAGGCAGCAAACAAACGTGGGTCGCGGGATAGTGCGGTGAGTGAGTCATCCGGTACCTGTATCTGAGTGACCAGCAGGGTAGTATTATCTTCCGCCTGGGTGCGGTTCCAGTTAAGGGTGCGGACGCAAATACCGCGGTTATCGGTGACGCTTATGACCGGCGTGCCCGTAGCGATGGTTGTTGTCATAAGGAGCCCCCGTTGTTCAGACCGATCGTGTCGTTTTCATCTTCAGTTACGGTAAACCAGCTGTAGTAGGAAATACGGCGCAGGTATCCCAGAGCAGTGACTGTCTGGCTTTCACGCCCCAAGGCATCATAGTAATGGGTGTCACTGTACCCTTGCGTGCGCAATCAGCTGTCTATCAAATAGTGCCAGTCATTGATAAAGAACGGCTGATAACTGCGTACTACCTGACCTTTTCTATCGTATTCAACGCGTCCGGAAACCACCCAGCGCGGGTTGGCATAGATTGAGGTAGTAATGACTTCTCCATCATCCTCTCGCTGCCATGCATCACCGGGGGCGGCCAGCGCGCACTGTTGCAACGTTCGCCCAAAACCATCACTGTGGCTGAGGGTTATATGAACCTGCTGAGGTGTTGCTCCACCGGGATAACTATCGGCAGTACATACGACAGTATGTACAGGCATGCCTCCCTGAGCTGCCAGAATGGGAGCCAGTGACGACGAAATGCCCGGGTTGCTTGATGGAGATTTTGCCCACTGTCGTCCGGCCTGCCGAATATAGCCGGAGCTCGTAATGTAACGGGCGTTCAGCAGCAGCTGCCAGTCTGTCCGGGCAGTGGTCGGGTCACAGTTAAGGTCAACCAGCGTGACCTGCCCCATCCAGCTGAACCTGTCGGTAACACTGATACTGGCGGTGTATTGCGTTTTACTGCTGTCCAGCGCTGTGCTAATCGCAGCCTCTACGGTTAATGAGGGGGAAACAGGGTAGTCAGACACCAGACTGAAACCGACACACTGGCCACCGTTTTCAGTGCCATAAATGCTGTTGTTAACGACCTGACCCAGGGCATTCAACTGGGTTTCCTGTGTATTGTTATTAATATCAATCACGCGACAGGGGTGCAGGAAGCGATAATCGTATTCAAGGCTGACCGTATTACCGAGTACGTCCGTCTGCGTGATATTCCCCAACGAATAGCTGTCCCAGGTAAGGGTGACAGCTCCTGTTAACGTTGTATTTTGCTGTGTCAGCGGGCGATAAAATGCCGTGTCTTTATCATAAGTGGTAAATTCACTTTCAACGGCCCAGAGTGTTTGTGGTGTATCTCCCTTCACATCTAATGCCGTTTTCCACGCGCTGTAGCCGAGGTTTGCGGCATCGAACGCAGGCATACCGGAAATACCCTGATAGGCGGCCAGCGCGTTGCTATCCAATACGGCGACGCGGGTAAAATGCACCAGCGCTGGCAGATCTGTCGGTGGTGTATTGGCATAAACCTGCTCAGCCTGCCCACGCAGGTAGCGCGTCTGGGGTTGAGCCAGCAACGTCATCAGGGTTTCATAGCTGACACCACTTCCAGGCAGACTGCTGGTCGTTATCAGATTCTCCCGCTGCAGGTCTGGCAGGCCCAGACACCAGGCCGGCGTGGTGGATATATTGCTATAATCCGGCTTGTCCAGATGCCAGACGCTGGAACGACTTTCGTTATAGCGTACCGTCTGTTGTTGTGCGTCGTAGGTATTTCCCCAGGCATCAGCCGGCAAGTTGTCCGGGTAAGGTGAGGGCGTAAAGCCGGTTCGCCGGGGGTAGGCCACCTGCACCTGCCACAGCGGCGTGGCGTACTCATCTTGTTGTAATGACACCTGATGGCTAATCAAAGGATCTTGGGACAGTTGCTCATAGCTCAGTGCCAGCTTTTCGAGCGGAATGAGTAGCGAGATGGGTAGAGCCCCATCTTGTACCAGACGGACCTGATAACGATTCGTATTGCACACATAAGGGGTTGTCGAGGCAATACTGCCGTCTTCATTCACCGCCCAGGTTTCACTGTGCAACAAGGCACCCTTGAGCGTGCGGTAGAGCCACCATTGTGTCTTCCCGGATGTGGATACCAGTTCATCATCCTGACCGGTATCTGTATTATAGCCCGTCAGCCGGGTGGGGCTTAGCGTGGGGGCCAGCGTATCGCCGGCATAGGGTGTTCCATAATGATGAGTTTCATCGTTCTCACGTCCACAGTGAAACCAGGAGCGCGTCAGAGATGGCGCCGCCAGCGGCGTCCCGTCAGCGCTGGCGTGGGCATCATAGTTGGTATCCTGTAATTCCAGATAACCAAAGCCGCGGAATTCGCGCTCTTTTCCATCATACACACCCTGGCGGTACAGGCACTGTGCGCTCAGCGTATTGCCCGTCAGTTCATCGGTGGTCAGTATTTGGCACAATAACGGCATCGGGAACGGCATGGCCGGTACTGCGCCCGGTATTTCTGCTTTTTCGTCCAGCCAAAATTGGGCTGAACTGCGGTATGTCAGCTGTGATGTGGCCCCCAGGTTATTGGCCGTTGCACTCAGCAAGTAAGGTTTCTGGCTGACAAACGGGTAACGCCAGTGGCCTGGCGTCATATAGGGCACGGTCAGCACCAGTTCAGTGCAACCATTGCCCTGCATGTCCGCCAGATTTATCTGGCACAACCGGTCGTACACCACACCCGGTGGTAAAGTCAGGGGTTGTGGTGAGCTGAAGCCATTGCCGGACTGATTGAAAAACACGGTCACCTGATTATGCTGCGCATAAATCAGGTCGGTGGTGCCGCTGCCGTCAATATCGGCCAGAAATAGGTTGTCAGGATTAAAAGTGGTTTCGGTATCAATAACGATACCCTCCGGCAGTGACAGCGTTACAGGGTCACCAAACCGACCGCGTCCCAGATTAGGCCAGCAACGCACCTGGTTAAAGCGTATTTCCACCAGATGAGATTGGCCGGAGCCCAGCAAATCGGCAAAGGCGACCAGCGACCGCGCGTCCCGGCCGGTTACCGGTAACAAGAGAGTGTCGTCCTGTGTGACATCAAGCCCTGTCGCAAACCCCTCCCCCTGATTGGCATACACACGCACACTTTTCGGGCCAATCAGCGTCAAATCAGCCAGACCGCTACCAACCAATTGTGTGAGTTGAGAGTGCGGATGGAAAAACTCCAGCGGCAGCGCGCTAAAAGGGGTGAACGTATCCCAGAAACCATCACTGTTGAGGGTGAAGAACCCGGCCATGCCCGGTAGGGCTATCACCCAATCAAGATGCCCATCGCCGGTAATATCCAGCAATTGAAAGCGCCGCCCTTGCATGGCGGGCACCGAGGATATCGGTTGCCAGGCGGCATAATCAACCGCATCCCCCCCGCTGCCGGCGCGCACCGGTGCCCGGTAGTACCACATTGCGCCCGCACGGTAGAGTATTCCCGGCAGTCCCTCACCATACAGGTCGACCAAATTATAGGGATTGCCATCATTTAAACCCGGGAAGTCGGGCAAGGGTTGCCATCTTGTGGGGTCACCCTGAAAATCAAAGGTTGTATAATCCACCTCTAGCGGTGGTGTCTGCTGCAAGGTGCCGTCATATTCATAAGCCAGTGTTTTTGCAGCAGTTAACTGACTAAGTGTGGCGTTTGATTGATATTCCAGCAGCAGGCGGGACACCAGCGTATCCGTGTCACCCAGTTCATCGGGAAAGTGATGGAACATCAACACCTGCTGACACAGGCGGTGAGTGCGCAATTCAAAACCATACTCATATCGGGAAAAGGCGTCCGGGCGCACTGACCACGACGCATTGCTGTCACGTGTAAAAGCGGGGGCAACGGCCGGGTCAATCCCGCGTTCACCGTAATCAAACACCAGACTGAACAACCAGCTCTGATCTGACGGCGGGGTATCCGCGTTCAGCAGGAATAATGCGTTGCTGGCAATCTGGTTGCCGTAACTGACCTGGCTAAGATAACGATTAGCCTGAGCATCCCGGGTATCTGACGCATTCAGCCCGTTACTGTTCTCGGCGAGATATTGATACCAAATGTCATCCCCTGTGGGGGATAACGACTCTTCCAGCAGCCATACGGCGGTACGCGTTGGGTTTTTCGGGTCGTAAATCCGCGCGGTGTCCGTTTTACCTAATATATGCAGACTGCCGTCACGACCATGCAATAACCAGAAATCCCCTCCCTTGGCACCCAGCCAATATTCCAGGCGGTTAAATGCCCCTTCGATGCATGGCAGGTAGCGGGTGACAGAGTAAGTATCTGTCAGGGGCAGAGTGCCATAATGGGTGATGTTCGATTTGATAATAGGAGCACCATCAGCTTGCTGCTCCGTAACCAGCACTTCGCCGTCGGGCCCCAAAAACTCATCCTGAGGACCACTGCCGTTGACGGGGTAATATTGCGGGGTACCCTTGCTGGTTCGCCGGGATATAGTCCGTGGATTGCAGCCCCAGCCCAACCCAAAAACACCATTACCAGCGCCGCTACTATATTGCAGGCCCAGCTGTGGCGCAAAACCGCGTCCTTCGCTAATGGGCAAGGGAAGGCTCATGGAGGCCATCCCGGTGGGTCCCGCCGCTGCCAAACTTTCGCCCATGCCTGTAATGGCGCCGCCGCCCTTAGGGAGAGCAGGTGGGGTGATGGCGGTGCGCGTGGCGGATGAAGTGAGCATGAAAACTCCTTTCACCGCCCGTTGTCGGGCGGTGTGGGTGTGGTTTACAGGATTATTTTGTCAGCGTATCCGCGACGGCCTGTTCGAAGCTGCTGCCGCCGTACAGTGCGGTGTAATGCACTTGCATAATCACGTCATTCAGTGAGGCCAGCAGTGTTTTTTGCTCAGGTGACGTTGGATTCGGGAACGCAATTTTCCAGCTTGAAATAGCGCCTGTTCCCTCAAACGGTAGATAGCGTTCATCACCAAAATTGAGCTCAAAAAGCCCGGCATCGTTAAGACCGGACGAGATAGCGACCTGTTGGCTGGCGCGAGGGTTGGTCATCACATTGCTTCCACTGCCGGTCGGTTCGCCATTGAGGTAGTTCACCCCGCTGATATCGGCTTTAAGCAGAACCTGGCTACCGCTCTGGGTCAGTGTCATGCGCACATCCTGATAGGGGCCGATAAGCGCCGGCAGGCTGACGGTTACAGACTTAATTTGGCGCAGGTAGTGGCCGGGGTAGTCGCTGTCAAACTGTGATTCAAGCAAGCTAAAGTTGGCCTCGCCGGTGTTCTGCAGCTCAGACCAGGCATCGCTGGATTGTTCATTGAGCAGCGTCTTCAGTGACACCGTTTTGGTCAACTCCAGGCGGCGGGTATTGCGGGTCAGCCAGGCGGACTCCATCTGTTGCAGGTTAAGTTGAAGGGTTTCACCCACCAACAGGCCGCGGTAACTGTCATTCCAAGCGCTGGTCTGAACAAAGCGGGTGGTGATATCGCCCATTTCATACTGACAGCAAGCCTCGGCGCTGAGACTCAGGGACAGTACCGCATCGTAGGCTTGGTAGTAGAGCGCAGAAAGTTGCCCCTGCAACCAGGTGTAAAGGGACGACTGGGTAAAGCGTGTGGTGAGGAAAGTTAGCGTGGATTTCAGATTTTGCTGCTGGGCTTGCGCCAGTTGCAGTGCGGTTTCGGCCCCCGCACGCCGCGTGGCCAGCGCATTGAGCTGTTTATCGATACAGACCATCTCGGACTGTGCTTGTTCTACCTGAAATTGCCATTCATCACTTCGGCGAGTGTATCCGGCAGAAGTTTCGATACTTTGTACCGCCATCATCATGCCCTGCGAACTGATTTCTAACGCTTGGCCTGATGCAGCTATAGCGGCCCCCCATAAACACCCACCGTCAGCCAAACCAAAAATGTTAGGTGCCATATTGGCCGCGCCAGCCCCGATAACCAGAGGACTGGCTGACAGGAAGGTTAATCTGGCGTCATTCATTTTGTTCAGAGCGTCCTGCTCGTTGTAGGAAATCCCGTTATTAAAAAGTTTCTGATAATAGTCGCGGCGTTGTTGCGCCATGATCTTGCTTTGAGTCAACGCGGTATTGTCGTTATCCAAGGCATCAATCGCATTTTGCTGCAACGTCAGTGTAAAGCTGGAGATATTGAGCAGCTGTTGCTGATCAATTTCCTGTAAATCAGCACCGTCCCCTCGTTCACAATAGCTCAGCAGGGTCTGGCCAAACTGGCTCAACATGCCTGCCGCCTCTTTGGCTTTTTGCAGCATGGTACGGAAGCGGTAAGGGGGAAGGCTGACTACCACGGCGTTAACGGCCGAGGTGAGCGACCCCCCCTGTACATTTTGCTCCATCAGCACTGTCGGGTTCACCGGTGGAGCATACAGCGGTATCGCCATCGCCTGACCATCGATGGTCAGCTGATGGCGCAGGTTGTACAGCCGTGAGTCCAGCGTGTTCCAGTAGCCCAGTAACTGGGTATTAATTGGAGCCATAAAGCTGTCGCTGGTTGTCACCCCCGTCGAGAGACAGTAGTGGCCAGCAAAGGTCGGCAAGGGGGCTGAGGTCACTTCATATTGGCGCAGTGCTGTGCTCTGATAGGCGCTGTCGGCCAGTTCGCTCAATGACTCGGGTAACCAGTGATTAACAATCAGCGTATCTGGCCGAATGCCCAGCAGGTCCTTAATCTGGCCATACTGCAACCGTGCCAGGCTCAATCCGTCGCGGGTCAACAGGCGGTAATTGGCATCGGCTGCGGCTATCAGGGTGGTGATATAGGCCATAAACACGGCCTTCTGGTAGTGAATCGGGTTGGCAGAGGCCAGTGCATCCGGATCAACGGTAAACCAGGTGACTGCAGCTTGCGCGGCGTCAGAGGGTTGCTCAACCAGCGGTCGTACGCTCCAGTAGTCTGGCTCGGGGTATTGCGAATTCACGTCCTCACCCACTACGGAGCTGTTGTCACGCCCGCGCGCGGAGGGGTCAAAGATATAGTGATACCAGCTTAGCGCATCACTGTAATGCTGTTCTTGATTAAGATGCCAGGCCACCAGATAAGGCATATAGAAGAAAAGCTCCCAGAAGTAGATGCCGTTGGCACCGTGGAAGTCCATGGGAAGCGGAGGATAGTCGTCTGACGAATCGATACTCCCCGTAATGCCGGGCTCTAAGGTTAACTGGGTATTCCAGTTCAGCAGTACCTGCATGCCGGCGCTGGCTTTATTGATCAACTCTTTAGCAAACAGAGTGTTCAGACGAATGGGTAGAATGGGGGTGTTGTCAGTAAAGGTGCCGCTGTAGGACAGGTATACAGCGCTACCATTACTGGTGTTTTCGCCGTAAGTAATGTTTGGAGAGACAGGAATATTAGCCAGCTTAGCTAAATCAACTTCATACTCTTGATACACATATTTTTTCAAATTATCTTGATAGCCGAAAGCAATATAGCACGACATATTGTCCGGAGTGCTTGTATCGGGGGTAAGGCCGGAGAGAGTAAAAGTCCATGCCGGGTCGGCGAAGGTAAAGTCTGGTTTTTGCTGATTAATGACCGCCGTCAGGCTGCTTTTTTGCCAGCAACCTGTTGTCTTATCTTCCCAGACCTGAAAGATCCAGGGAGAGGCCAGTGCGGCAGCTTTCTCATTGATTTTTACGTCATCAGTCCAAAAAGATGCGGCCTTGTCATCCAGATAAGTAATTAATTCGACAGAGTCTGAATTGGTTGATGACACACTGATGGAATAGCTATAACTGGATAAATCAACAACCCCGGAGGGAGGGAGATTGTAGGTTTTGTCCAACAGGGTACTGGGTGCCTGGCCTGCACCCTGTTCGCAGATACAGCCAAGTTTATTAAAGCTCAAGCCACTGCTTTCAGTGCTATCGGCAGAAAAGATAACATTTTTAAGTTGGGTTGGACTGCCCGTATATAAATCATACGTGCAATTTCCTATGGGTGTATCTACACCTGATACTGTGGCTTTAAGTCTGCAACTTATATGCCATGCATTACTGTCGGACTGAGTTGTGTCTGAAGTTGGGATGATGCCTGTTATTGACCAAGAGGTTCCATTATCGTCTGCTTTTATTGAAAAGACATCAGGGTCCAGTACGGGTAATTGGAGTGTTCCACCGAAATCGTTGTGCTCATTTGAATTTGCGATGACCCTGGAAACGTAGAAGTTGCCAAGGGTATAAGCGGTCTGCACTTGGTGCTGCTCACTCAGGCGAGTATCGTTAGCAAGATAGTACCACTGGTACTGTGCCAGCGGGGTGGCCACACTAGTTCCAGATGCAGATTTTACTCGTTTCAGATTAAACCAATAATCGATATTAATAGAGAAGTCACAATAGCCGGCAGTGCTGTTTTCGGTATTACTTCCGTCATACAGTGAAGTATTTAAGGAGTTATTTTTCTGATCATACATGCAGATCGTGTTCATATATTCGGAAGAAAACAACTCGCTGCAATAGGTGTCCGATTCGTCCACTGACATTAACGCATAAGGTGCAGACCAGTTATTGCTAAAATCACAATAGGAAGAGTAGGCGGTAATTTTATCGTAAGTCGATGTGCTGCTCGCCTCATCACTGGTCCCGGCCTTTGTCTTCTCATACCAAAATAAATACAGTCGGTTGTTAAAATAGGCCAGACGAGGAATGCCCTGCAGCGGATCCTCATTAATAGCAGTGTTCATCGGGTACCACTGCGACCATGCGCTGGTCGATACCACATTATCGATATTCTGGCTCATATCAAACGAGCGCCAGTAATACTGAGCTGTTGAGGTGGTACTTTTACCGAGGAAGTAATAGGTATCACTTGCCTGATCCGTGCCGTTCAGGTAACCGCTGATAATGCTCAGGTTGGCCACTTGTTCAAATTTGTTCAGGTAATTCATCACAGCCTGTTGTGCAGTATCACTGTTGATGGTTTTCTGACTCAGGTCAGTGATCAGCTCCTTGAAATAGGCTGTCTGGCTCAGGCGCAATGTCGGATCGATATAGTTTTCCGGGTAGGTATCTAACTCGACCTCCCCCGCCCAGATATCGTACTGGCTGCCGCCATCAGCCCATTGACTGAGCTGGTCTGGATCAAGAAACTGCGTGCTGTAACCTGGCTCCATGTTCATGGCGATGCCATTAATGTATTGCTGGATACTGGATATAGCCTGTGCCACACGAGAGGTAGGTACGGCATTGCTAATCAAAGGATCAATCAGCAGGTATTCGTACAGATCTTCCGGCGTTTGTACCAGAGTGGTTAAATCGGTGTTGCTACTGTTCGGCACATACTGGCCCAGATAGTAAGACAGCAGAGCATTGCGCCTATGTTCATTCAGGGATGCAGCAATATCGATACTCATCATCAATTACCTTTCGATAAGGGATAAACCGGTGCGGAACACCTCACCGGTATTGTTTTCTTATTACTTTTTATTGTACGGTTTGTGCCGCTACCAGGGATTCACCGGCCTCCTGCCATTGGGCATAGGTCGAATCCAGCATCAATTCTCCTACCTCCAGCAGTGGGGTCACCGACAGTGCGGTTTTTGCCGCCAGCGTCTGCAGGCGCATCACATAATCAACCTCACTGAGCGTGAGAGCAGTGCCGTCGCTGTTAATTTGTGCTGCCGCCAGTTCGACTTCGCTTTCCTCCCATTGCAACAGGTCGGCCAGTACCGTCGCTGCGGTAGCCGCGGTAGCCGCGGTAGCAGTCGAGCCGGCGCTGTTGACCCAGTTCAGGTACGTCAACACTGCGTTTTCCTTTCTAGCCAGGATTAACCAGTCGACATAGCGGCTGAACAGGTACAGCAACCTCAGGGTCAGCTTCGTGCTATCAACGCCAAACCAGTCAGGATGGGCCAGGAAGGCATTGAGCGCGGCTGGCGTTAGTTGAAACTGGTTCGCGACCGTCGCATACCGCCCCAGGGTATAAAGTGTCTGCAGGTAAGCCTCTGGGATGGCATCGGTATCCGTCACGCCAGCCAGCGCCAGGGAGGCGGATAATAGACCGTATTCGCTGTCTTCTGCCCATTGCAGTAAGAAGGCCGAGAGGGATTGAAGCGTCTTGAACAACTGGGCCAGGGCACTGTCGGCAATGCCGCTTTGGGTCAGCTTGGCCTGATAGATAATACTGGACAGGGTCTCGGTCACTTGATCGGTGTCTACCGAACTGTCAAAGGGAATATCAGCAATATCCGCAGCCACTGCGCAGTAAATCGTCTCTTCATCTGTGGCGGCAAGGAGAATCAAACCGTCACTGTCAATCAGGTCGTCCAGAACATCCAACCAGCCATGAGCAGATGAAGTTATGGCACCGTCTGGGAACGCGACACTGATGAAACTTTGTTCAGTCACTAAGATGGCAGGAAGTTGCTGATTAATGCCGTTTATAAAGTTCAGTGTTTCAGCCGTTGCTATTAGCGCTTTCGGCGCATCCTGCAAGGCCAGGTAGTTATCCACCCATGACAGACCATGGGTTTTGCTCCAATCTGCCGCACTGTCTAGTGCCATCAATACATCCAGAATATCTGACGCTTCTGGTTGGTCACTGCTGTTTAGCACCGCCAGTTGCGGCTCCCCGGCCAGGGATGCCCACACGCCTTGATTATCCTGTAATAAAGAGAACAGCGCAGATCCCTCGGCAAAGGATAACCCCAGCCAACGTGGCAGCATTGCCAGCCGGTATAGGGCCGATACCGTATCCAAATCTAGCGTCAACGACTGCCCGCCGGAATCCCCCGGCTGCAGAGCGGCCACGTTGTCGGCCAGCACCCGGAACTGCGCCTGAGTCAGCCCCAGACCAGCGCATAACTGTTTGACAGTGCGGGCGTTGTCGCCGGTGGCCTGAGTGTAATCCACCGTGCTTCCGGTGAGGGCAAATGGCTTCTCGAACAATGACGGTGAGTTGAATATCTGGTCCAGGAAGGGAACCGCAGGCGTAATGGCGTAGGGGGAGATCTGGTGCAATACCGCAGCAAACTCATAAGCGGAAAGGTTGTACTTTTGCTGCCAATGGCGGAACACACCGAGCACCCGTAAGATATGGTTATTCAGCGTATAATCAGTATTATTACTTCCCTGTGCGTCAATGCAGGCGCTGAGTAGCAGATCCACCTGCTCATACGGTAAATTGAGCCAGCGCTGTAGGCGCACCATACGGTTAATGCGGTCCATACGGCTATCGTTGAGATTTTGTAGAACACCGAGTGTCATTTCTGAATAAAATGAGTAGTAGTGATAGATAATCATTGGCGATGCTAGAATAACCTGATCGGTGGGTTGATGAGCGTCAACAATAGTTTGTACTTCTTGTGCACTCAGCGGATCCTCCCAGTACAGGGCTAACTCGTCTATTGTAAGAACCGTTTTTCCATCAGCTTCAGATAAATCGTCATAATATGAAAAATCGCCGGTATTATTAAAGGTCCATTGATAACCCGTTGCATGCTGGATATTTCCGGTTAGGGTTGAACAATCAACAGTAATAGTTTTTACTAAACCACTTTTTGGGGCATAGTAGATCATTGCTTTTTTATCTACAGAGTCCCAGCTAAGACAGACAAAATACCATACGTTATTAGTGAAATTAGCGGTACTTCCATCGTCAAGAAGCCCGTTACTGCTTACAAGACCGTCGTCATTGCTAATATCTTTACCCACACTGTCATCAGAAACATTAAGATACAAGACGTTATCAGCTGCGAGGATAATTGAAAAGCCTGGTATATAAGCGTCGTTATTATTGTTAGATAAGACGGGTATGTCATGGTTAAATTCATGCCCAGACACTTTAATCCAAAAGGCTGCCGAGAAATCAACCGTTGCAGAGAGGCTGATATCAGCATTGCCGATCAAATATCCGTACGAGTTAGCCGTGTTATATAATGTCAGCCCGTATCCAAATAAAGCAGGACTAAGGGCAGGTGTGCATTCAGGCATGTCAGTGTTACTTGATACGACAAAAGACTTATTATCCGCATTTATCCCTGTATCTAAAATAGATACAGGGACCTTCACCGAAAGATTTACTGCTGCTGCCGTATTTTGGTTGATAAACGCGGCTCCATAATCCGCAGAGGTCACGCCCGATGACGTTTCCAGCATCGGAGCATTGGGGGACAGCGTGACAGAGGTTCCTCCAGCCGTGCCGGCCATCAACTGTTCCACCTGAGGCACGCTTAATCCCAGTTGGTAGGTAAAGATATCCAGGCTCTCGAATGGCGTATAATCCGCCGTTGCCACCGCCATATTGTTCGTGTAGAAATCCGTAAAGTCGCCGGATGCCTCGCAATTATCGGGTTCGATGAGGATTTGTTGTTGCAAAGGAGCCAACCGGCTGGCCAGCGCTAGTGCCTGTTCAGCGCGGTCGTTTGCTAACGTTTTGGTCAGAAAATAGGGCCAGGTAATGTCTGTCTGGCTAACGATGTCTTCCAGCGATATCTGGGCATTCTGCAGGGACAGCATCGCCTGATCATGTGGAAAATGGTAAGGCAGTAGTGTGGGATAGCGCGTATCAGCCAAAGTTTCATCCACTGTGCCGCAAGAATCGATAGAATTGGAAAGGGTTTCCTCCATTATCTGATTCACTAATTCCAGTGCAGGAATAACTTGGTTAATTGCGTCGTTATCAATCATCATGCTAGCAAGGTCTGGACGCCGTTCAGACAGCTTAATGACTTCATTACCGTTTGAAGTGATCTCCAGCTCAAAGGTCAGGGCCTGATTGTACAACCAGCTCAGATAACTCGCCGGTGAGTTATATGCCTCTGGCGAATTAGCCTGGCAATAGACTGTCCAACTTTCTGCAAACTGGTTCTGCCAGGTCGGCCCATCCTGCTTCAACCCCTGTATTGAACCTCTTGCTGTGCCCACGGCACTCTGACCACTAAGAGTTTGCGGCAGGGCATTCTGGATACGGCTGGTCAGCTGGTTTTTTCTGAATAAACGGCGGATATGCTGGGCTTGCCCGATCGCCAGGTCATAGACAGGTTCAACCCGAGCTCCCAACCGTTGGTTATTTTGTTTGATAAATGTGTTTTTAGTTTGTTTGACAATATCAAATACTGATGAGTAGCCCATTTCCTCTAGGCAGGATTTTAATTCGAGCGATTTTTCGATGCGTTGAATGGGGGTAAGTTTCCGATCATCTTCCGCAGGTTGAATTATACTCACTGAATAACCTCACTCATGCAATCACATTAGGATATACGACTTGCGAAGTACTCCACGCATTTACAGATAGAGCGGCAGATGGCAATAAACGGTAATTATGAGAAGCAGATTATAATATTTTCCCATTATGTCCGTGATACCCTTACCAGCTACTCAACACTATTCCCAGTGTAGGAGCATCGGGAAAGCACGGCGCGCATTTTAAGCTTAAGCATCGGTCATAAAAAACAGTCATTCTTAATATATATTGAGTCATGTTATAGGTTAGGTAATAGACTCGTATTTCTTAGACACTTTTATTATTCTCCTGACGTTGAAAACGACAAACAAACACTGGCGGTGATGTATCAATGCGGTTATCAGCAACCATTGGGGTCGGTGCCTTCTATGCTGACGATTTTCCTGATTTGGCTGAATATTTCTTCAGCCAAATCAGCAATGCCTTTATGTTAGCCGCTGTGCCAACCGCAGTCAGCCCTGAAATATAGAGTGTGTTGCCATGCTTTTCAGAACGGACGTAAGGAGGCTTTACTTCACCTAACACAGGATAATTCTTTCTTACCCAAGCACTCTGTAGATCTCAGAAATAACCTGCATCGTTGCGTCTTCGATCATTCCTTCATTACGGCATAAAACCCAGCCGTGATCGGCAATTTCTCGCTCGAACGCCTTGGTACAAGCGACATGATCTTCCAGCCTATGAATCACAGTACTACTTAGCCCACGCGGTCGGGCCGCGGCCCTCGCCCATGAAATATCAGGCGCTGTAACAACCCCGACATGCAGGTCTGGCGTTCGCACGTTTCGTTCAATGTTAAGCTGTAAAATCTTTGCAAATGGAACCATCCGGCGAAACGCGGCTTCCGACGGGTACCAACGATCCATCAAGATAATGCTACCCGGTGGCTGTTTAGTCAGCACATGCCGGGAAATCCATGCACGGCTCTCAGCAAAGCGCTCACAAACCTCCAATTCCAAATCCAGGCTGGGATTTCTGGCGAGCCTGTTCACGAGAGCCATTGTTTCCCTCCTGTAGGGATCGCTTTTTTTCTCGCAAAGTCGGATCACCTTCTTGTTATCTGCCCTGAGTACTTTCGTAATGGCCTCCAACAGTGTGGTTTTGCCGACTCCCTTGGGCCCATCCAGAGAAACAAACAGCGGACGACTCATTCTTTAAATGACGATTGATATACGGTTTTTGTAAAGCTCAAATCCGGCAAAAGCATCTTACTTCCTTCGTATGAACAGCTGACCACCTCTTTGTTTTTCGGCCTGCTTTTTTAAGCAGGTAGGATTTACGGGCAGCTTTGAGTGAGGAGCCGACAATATCTGTGCTACGGCTGTTTTTTTCGTAAAAGAATAACTCCGACTGCCGTCAAAATGCCTATTAATGGCATGGTGCCAGCACCTGCTAAAAAGTTACGGTGATCTATTCGATTATTCCTGCGAATATCAGAAAAACGGGTAAGCGCGTTTTTTTTAGTAGTCGCACTAATCTCTTCAAATTGCTTATCGTAACCCTGATTAAGTAACTGATAAGCTCCGTTCTCATCCGAACTTGCCAACGCAACTATCTGTTTGCCTTTTTTATAGAAATTGTATTCAGGCATCCGGTCATCCCTATAGCGAAAATCAATGAGGTAATATAGCCACTTAGGCTTAGTTCTGTACACAGAAACAGGTTTTCTCTCTGCAGGCCAACGTAACGCTCTATCTGCAATATCCGCTGGCACTAACCGGCCCACTAAGTTGGAAACGTCGGCTCTGAGCGAAGAGCGGACTTCTAAACAAAGCATATAAAGCTGTTGTCTTGAAGAGTTGTGGCCATGCGTTTTGCAATTCTGGCAGGTTGACCGTAACAAATAACATTTGCATCATGGCATGGAGATGTTTCCCACACAGGAGAAGGTTACAGTGGTGAGTATGAAAAAAAAGATCGTCATCGTGGGTGCCGGAATCACGGGTGCCTCAATCGCATGGCATCTTGCCCACCTTGAATTTGACGTCACTATTATTGAGCAAAATATGCCTGCATCAGGGGCGACCGGCAGCGCGTTCGGCTGGCTGACCGGCGTGGTGTGTGATGATGCGCCTGATGTGCTTCTCCGGCGCGCCGCACTTGCGGACTGGCACAGGCTGGAAGAACAAATTCCGGAGCTTCAGATTAACTGGGGGGGTTCATTAAAATACGGCGCAACGTCTCAGGCCTGCCTACCTGAAGAACGCCTCCTCGACACAGCTGAAATAGCCAGTCTTGAGCCTGCGTTGGTGCTTCCACCCTCAGAAGCCCGCTATGCTGCAAAAGATGGGGCCATCGATGCCATAGAAGCGACACGTATATTACTGGATAAGGCCTGCGGTAAGGGGGTGGTAGTGCAAAACCAAACGACCGTTAAGGGTCTTTGCACGACCAAAGGCAAGGTGACAGGCGTCCTGACTTCTCAGGGCCAACTGGAGGCGGATTGCGTTGTGCTGGCCTGTGGAACGGGTATTCCCGCTCTGACTAAGCTGATGGGTACCCCTGTTCCGGTTCTGGCATCACCTGCTGTATTGCTACGTTTTGCAGCACCCCAGTGCGTAGTCAAAACTCTCATCGCAGGTGATGATATAGAGGTTCGACATGCCCGTAACGGGGATTTACTAGCAGCAGAGGATTATCCGGCAAACGGTAGCGTCAGAGAAACTATTGTCGCTGCTCAGGCCTCAGTAAGAAGCAGGCTCAGGGGCGCAGAGTCGGTTTCCCTCACCCAATACTCAATAGGAGAACGCCCTGTTCCGCAGGATGGGTATCCAGTTCTTGGCTTTACTGATGAGAGCGAGGGCGTCTATGTCGCAGTTATGCACCCGGCTGTTACTTGCGCAGCTACGATCGGGAGGCTGGTCTCTGAAGAATTACGCAACGGTAAGAACGATGAGATCCCAGAGAGTTATCGTCTCTCTCGTTTCAGAAATAAGCCTTTATAGCAAAATTAATAACTTGATAAGCACTAACCTGCGGCCTGTTTATTAGCATCCGGAATGTTATTTACGTCCGCTGTTGGCACAAACTGGTCGGCAACGAGTGCTTAATGACTGTTTCTGGCAAGGAGCGCTCATTGTGCTAACAGGGAAAGCTAATAACGGCAAACAGATACATGATATGATTAAAGAAGCCTTCTATACTTAGGGAAAGGCATGAATAATAGTTTTCTACCTTATCCATAATAATGGCTCGAATATCGATATCAAAAACCAGATACCCGGTTTGGGTATCACTCTTTGGCTATAACACATTCGATTCGTATAAAATATAAAAAAGGAAGTAAATGCCATGTCTAATAGTGTTTATCTTTACTGCACTGATTTCAGTGAGTTACCTACTGAATCTCAGTTTGAATATTTTTTCAAAATGTCTGGTACTGAATACGAAGCAATTTCAGCGGTTCCGTTATTCTGGTTGTGCCTTTTCTCGGACGCAGATGTGAGAGTTTTTTCCTCCAATGGCGAGTTCGATTTACCGGAAGGTGAACCTGGAGATAACTTTCGCCCATATGCTTATCTTTGCTGTTCAAAGACTATGGGTATTGAAAGACTTAAGAATCGCGAATCAATTATGTGCTTAGCTCTGGGTGAGAAACGTTTTTCTTTATATGAAGAATGGATTTCCCGCCTGGAGGCAGAACCGTTTAAGAATATCATGGTTCGTACAGAGGAGTTGGATGGGATGGGAGAGGAAGGAGAACTTGAAGAGCAATTGCGACAGGCTTTTAAGGACTTGGATAATTGTTATCACCAGGAGAAATTATTTTTCACTGTTGCAATGACTAATATTATCGGACTTTGGGAAAGGGCTGACCCGAAAGAATTAGATGCCTATCTTTTAGTTGGAACTGCTAATGATGCGCAGGGCTGGCCCCCGCAGTTGATGATTGATCCTGTAACCCCAACACCTGAGAGTATGCTACCCACCTCTGAGAAGAAGTCGAAATGGTTTTTTTGGAAAAAGTAAATCTGTAGTGTGCTCAGTAATATTGTGTTATTCCATACCAAGGTTGCTTTTCAATAAGCTCGAGATTAACCAGCAGCGTTGAATAAGAAGCGGGAGCTCATGCTATAAGTTCGTGTCAGTGCTCTTAGATCAGGGAATAGTCTGGTTAAAGTAAGTTAATGATTTGATAAGTTCTGAGCCGGAAATCGTATAATGATATCGACTACCTTATAACGAGGTCAAAACGTTCGCAAACGGTACAAATCCACCACCGCGGATCTCTTAGTGCAGCCCGAGTAAGAACCAACATACCGGTATTCCACGATATCTATACTGGAGTGGTGTTTCTCGCAGTTTGCTGGTCAGAATTAAGCCTTTTTATCCTGACTTCTTTTGCCGCACGACTTTTGCTGTATTTTCTCTATATGACATGTCCCGCGTCCGCACGTTGTCGCCGGATCCCTCCGCCGGCATTCTTTCCCTCATGAATATACTCGAAACTTTCTCCGAACTTGCCCGCGCAGTGTGCGGCCTCATCTGAACAATCATGAGGCCAGGCCATATCGTTGCAGTGTTACCTCAGCCAACTTAATATAGCCTTGACCTTCCCCTGAGAGGAAGGTTTAAGCTTATCCCAACAGTAACATTGAAAGGATAATGCAATGGCTCTCCTGTCTGGTTCACATCCATCCGGCTCCAATTCATCCAGTTCTTCCGCCACACGCCTGAGCTTGCCGGTCGACGGCATGACCTGTGCGTCGTGCGTGGGTCGCGTCGAGCGTGCGCTGAAAGCAGTGCCCGGCATGCAGTCGGCGGCGGTCAATCTTGCGACCGAACGTGCGGACATCACCTTCACCGATCTGGCCGCGCCGCTGGCGGCGGTAAATGCTATCAAAAATGCCGGTTACGACGTGCGTGAGGAGACGACAGAACTCGCGGTTGAGGAGATGACCTGCGCGTCCTGTGTGGGGCGAGTGGAGAAAGCACTGGCACAGGTTCCGGGTGTGCTGGAAGCCAGTGTGAATCTGGCGACTGAGCGTGCACGGGTGCGCCATCTGGCCGGAGTGGTGGCCATCAGCAGTCTGGAAGCGGCGGTCAGACAGGCCGGTTACGCCACCCGGCGCCTGACGGCACAAACGGCAGACGCAGGCGATCAGGACGCTGAGCGTCGCGAAAAAGAAGCGCGCGGGCTGCGCCAGTCCCTGCTGATATCCGCCATTTTCTCCTTGCCGGTCTTTATCCTCGAAATGGGGTCGCATCTGATTCCCCCGATGCATCATTGGGTCATGGCGGTGCTGGGCCAGCAGACGAGCTGGTATCTGCAGTTTGTGCTCGCCACGCTGGTGCTGTTTGGGCCGGGTCTGCGTTTCTTTCGCAAGGGGATTCCGGCGCTGCTGCGCGGTGCACCGGATATGAACTCACTGGTATCTGTGGGTACGGCGGCGGCTTACGGTTACTCGGTAGTTGCGACTTTCTTTCCTGAAGTGCTGCCGCAGGGGACGGCCAACGTTTATTACGAAGCTGCTGCGGTGATCGTGACCCTGATCCTGCTCGGCCGCACGCTGGAGGCGCGGGCCAAGGGAAAAACCTCGCAGGCCATTAAGCGGCTGGTCGGGCTTCAGGCCAAGACAGCGCGGGTTGAGCGCAACGGCGAGTCTGTCGAGATCCCGCTCGATCAGGTTACTACCGGAGATATTGTCCTCGTCCGTCCGGGCGAAAAGATCCCGGTCGACGGTGAGGTGGTTGAAGGCGCGTCTTATGTTGATGAAAGCATGATCACCGGCGAACCGGTGCCGGTGTCGAAAGGGGCAGGGGCCGCCGTTGTGGGCGGCACGATCAACAAGACCGGCGCATTCAGTTTTCGGGTCACTAAAATCGGGGCCAACACGGTTCTGGCACAAATCATCCGTCTGGTTGAGGAAGCGCAGGGCTCCAAGCTGCCAATTCAGGCGCTGGTCGACAAGGTAACGATGTGGTTTGTTCCGGCGGTGATGGCCGCGGCCACGCTGACTTTCCTCGTCTGGCTGATCTTCGGTCCGTCACCGGCGCTGACGTTCGCGCTGGTTAACGCGGTGGCGGTGCTGATCATCGCCTGTCCGTGCGCCATGGGGCTGGCGACACCAACCTCAATTATGGTGGGGACTGGCCGCGCCGCAGAGCTCGGCGTTCTGTTCCGCAAGGGGGAGGCGTTGCAGGCATTGCGCGATGTGAGTGTGATTGCCCTCGACAAAACCGGTACGCTGACCAAAGGACGTCCGGAACTGACCGATCTCGTCCCCGCAGAGGGTTTTGAATACAACGAGGTGCTGGCGCTGGTGGCCGCTGTGGAAACCCGCTCTGAGCACCCTATTGCTGACGCCATCGTCGCTGCGGCAAAACAGCAAAATATCACGCTGGATCCGGTTGAAGCGTTCGACGCCACACCGGGTTTTGGCGTATCGGCCAGAATTTCCGGGCGCACGGTTGCCGTAGGTGCGGACCGCTTTATGACCCAGCTGGGTCTGAATGTTGAGAGTTTCAGGCAAACGGCTCAGCGTCTCGGCGAGCAGGGCAAAAGCCCGCTCTATGCCGCCATTGACGGCCGCCTGGCCGCGGTGATCGCGGTGGCCGATCCGATCAAAGAGACAACGCCTGCGGCGATCAAAGCACTGCACGCGCTCGGACTGAAAGTCGCGATGATCACCGGTGATAACGCGGCGACGGCGGCGGCTATCGCCAGACAGCTGGGTATTGATGAAGTGGCCGCTGAAGTATTGCCCGACGGTAAAGTCGCTGCGCTGAAGACGTTCCGGGTCAATGGTGCAAGGGTCGCCTTCGTGGGTGACGGCATTAACGATGCACCGGCGCTGGCCGAAGCGGATGTCGGGCTTGCCATCGGAACAGGAACGGACGTGGCTATCGAGGCGGCGGACGTGGTACTGATGTCAGGTGACCTGCGCGGTGTGCCGAATGCTATCGCGCTCAGCCAGGCGACCCTTCGTAATATTAAGCAAAACCTGTTCTGGGCCTTTGCGTACAACGCGGTCCTGATCCCGGTGGCGGCCGGTGCGCTCTATCCGTTCAATGGTACCTTGCTTTCGCCTATCTTTGCGGCGGCGGCGATGGCCCTTTCCAGCGTTTTTGTGCTCGGTAACGCGTTGCGGCTTAAGCGTTTTCAGGCTCCGATGTCGGTCGAAAACCGCAGCGATGCGGCTGATGGGAAATAATGAATTTCAGTCAGGCGAAAAGTATTTTACGCACGGTATTGAGTACGGCGGGCCTCCCGGTTCGCCGTGACGACACGGATGCAGAAAAGCAGATAACGGCATGAAAAACGTCAAAATGACCCTCGCTGCGCTGGCCCTGACTGACGTTGAGAAGAGAAAACTTCCCCATGCAGACACGGGGAAGTTTGTCGAAGCGCTTATTAAGCGATGGTCACTTTTCTATCTAAATAGACGTCCTGCACGGCGTTGATTAACGCCACGCCCTCTTTCATCGATTTTTTGAACGCTTTACGCCCCAAAATCAGCCCCATCCCGCCTGCGCGTTTGTTGATAACCGCGGTGCGTACGGACTCCTGAATGTCATTTTCACCCGCGGCACCGCCGGAGTTAATCAAACCCGCGCGGCCCATGTAGCAGTTAGCCAACTGATAACGCACCAGATCGATCGGGTGATCGGTCGTCAGTTTGGTATAGACCCGCTCATCGGTATAGCCAAATTTAACGGCTTTGTAGCCGCCGTTGTTTTCCGCCATTTTCTGTTTGACGATATCTGCGCCAATGGTCGCGGCCAGATGGTTGGCCTGTCCGGTTAAATCGGCGCTGGCGTGATAGTCCACGCCGTCTTTTACGAACGCCGGATTGCGCAGGTAAGCCCACAGCACGGTCACCATGCCCAGCTCATGGGCGCGTTCAAAGGCGATGGAAATCTCTTCTATCTGGCGGCGGGACTCTTCAGAACCAAAGTAAATGGTTGCGCCCACCGCCTGAGCGCCGAGGTTGAAAGCCTGTTCCACGCTGGCATACAGCGTCTGGTCATACTGGGTCGGGTAGCTCAGGGTTTCGTTGTGATTGAGTTTGACCAGGAAAGGAATTTTATGGGCATAACGGCGGGACACAGAGGCTAATACGCCGTAGGTGGAAGCCACGCAGTTACAACCGGCTTCCAGCGCCAGTTCGACAATGTTTTTAGGATCGAAATAGAGCGGGTTAGCGGCAAAAGAGGCGCCAGCGGAGTGTTCAACCCCCTGATCGACCGGCAGAATCGACAGATAACCGGTGCCCGCTAAACGGCCGGTGTTATACAGATTCTGCATGGCGGTCAGTACGCGCGGTGAGCGGTTGTTGTCGATCATTACGCGATCAACGTAGTCGGTACCGGGTAGATAAAGCTGGTCTGCGGTGATAGTAGAACAGTGATGTTGCAGCAGTGAATCGGCTTCTTTACCTAACAATTTAGTGATATCAGTCATGATGAACTCCGTCTCGGCTCTGGCTTGATGGCGCAGAGCGATGAATGAAATTACCCAACAACATACTAACGATTCGATTACAGCCTACCTGTACAATACATGCTCATGCGCTGTTTGTACTGCTAGGGGTCAGTTTGGATATAGAGAATTATTGTACGGTAAGCCTGTTTTTTAAACAGGCTTACCTATAGCAACAGTGTGTACTCACGCAACAATAATTTGTGCGCCGTGCAAAGGCACGGTCTTTCAGCTGGTGCGAATCCCGCCCGGCAGCTTTCGTTCCAGCCGGTAGTCATAAGAGCAGTCGTAGCGGTAACAAAGCGGATGAAACCTCTTGTGTATAGGAGCATTTTAGTGATTCAGCGAGTATGCAAGCCGTAACGTGAGTGAACGCTGAGCAGGCCTCGAAAAAGGCCGACCCACCAAATTATTGGGGAAGGCTGTCAGTTACGCTATAATTCCTTTTGTATCAGACACCTGCACGTCTGCTACGGGGATTAGCTGCGGATAACGGGGCGTTGCCCGACGGCTGAACTCCCCGCCTCTCAATTGGGTTTTATACCGAATAGCCTGATGACTATCCAAATCATACCCTGCTCGATCACCTATTTAATTTCCTGACCTTCTTGTGTCTTTTTAACGATGCGAATAACGGTTCTTTCCGATACTCCACATAACCTGGCCGTATCTCGGATGCTCTGACGGTTCTTAACTCGCAGCTCGATGATCTTTCCATGCAGTTGTAAATCTGCCTGGCGCCCACGAAATTTACCAGCGACTTTCGCCTTCACTATTCCTTCTTCCTGTCGCCTGCGTCTGTCCTGATAATCTTTCCTGGCTATCGCTGCAAGCATATCGAGCATCATACCGTTGATGGCTTTCAGCATTGCCTGTGAGAATTCATCACCTGCGATGGCTGTCAAAGCCATATGGCTCGTCGGCAAATCTAGACTTACCACAACAAGGTGTTTTTCCTGGATCAAGTGCTTGAGTTTTTGCCAACCTTCTTCGTCTAGGCGTGAAAGTCTATCAACCTGTTCGATGAGAATAATGTCACCAGGTGAAGCGTCATCGAGAAGGCGCAAAAGCTCGGGTCGCTGAAGAGATGCGCCGGAGACATTTTCGGTGTACCAACTGGCCAACCTAAAACCTTTCTCTTCAACGAACGACTTCATTCTGTTTTTTGCGCGGAGAGCATCCTGTTCTTTCGTCGATGCCCGGAGATATCCGTGAATGTACATTTTTTAACCTTTGGTGCCACTTAGGTGATGATCATCATGTACATGACAGATAGGTGATGATCCAACGCAGAAATGACCTGATTTCAGGTGGTGACATTGGGGTATAGGTAAATGTCTTACTTTTTGTAATTATTGCAATAAATATAGTTAATTTATGAAATCAATCATTCATCACTCTATTAGTGCCGCGCCACTATCTGAAAGAGTTAATCAGGCAGCATATGAAAAAAGCCGGCATCTGCCAGCTTTTGTTATTCCTATCACCGCTTACCGCAGGCCAATCAGTGCCTTGTATTCCCAGCGTTTAACAACTAAACCGGCTGCTCACCGGTATGGTTACTGTAAAACGTTATACCGTGTCCATCGGGGTCAGCTAATTGGAAATAGTCGTGCCCAAAAAGTTGGTCTTGGGCAATGGCATCGGCCGTAAATCCTTTTTCAATTAGAGCTGCACGATACAGTTCTAGATCGTTCCGAGACTTTCCTTCAATCATTAAATCGAGATCCTCTTTGAACACTGCGCTGCGCTGTCCAATACGACTGGCGTTAATAGGGAATGGCAGTTCTTCATTTTTGTTAAAGATCAGAATGTGGGTACCCCCGCGCAATTCAATGATAGCTAAATCAGGATAAATTCCGGCTGGTCGCAGACCTAGCTTGGTATAAAACGCATAACTACGCTCGATATCATCCACTTTCAATACAAAGTGACCAAGAGCTGCCGCAGGTAAATTGTTGTTCATATTATGTAAATCCTCTTAAAATCTATGAGACGATACTGTATTGATATCAATATAGAGCGCTTGGTTTGTAGTCTTGCAGACGCATCCCATAAACCCATTAAACGTCTGTATGAAATCAGTTACGGTTATCCGTCTGATTGGACGGATAACTGAGATTATCATATGACTCGTAGGAAAACTATCGATCCAGATGCAGTTTTAGACGCTGCTGAAAACATGGTTATTGAGGGCGGAGTCCAGAATTTCACTATGGAGGCCGTTGCGAAGCGTGCGGGGATCAGTAAAGGAGGCCTTCTTTACATTTACCCCACTAAAGACCAGTTAATTCTTGCGATGCTGGACAGAGAGGTCGGGAGATTTAGTGCGGAAGTGAAGAAAAATTCAGAGGCACATACTAACGATAAACATGCTTCGCTTCTAGGTTACTTGGCTACGGCGCGTGCCGAGGATGTTTCAATAGCAAACAAAGCAGCGAACATGATGGCCGCACTCATCCATGCTCCTGCAATGTTAGAACCAGCACGACTCTTTTATTTTAAAATGCTTGGTCAATTTGATACTCAATCCATTGAAAGTCGGCGAGGACGTCTTGCCTATCTTGCCGTCGAAGGCGCTTTTTTACTTAGGGCTCTTGGATTAAAAACAATGACAGAAGAAGAATGGCTCGGAATTTTGTCCGATGCTCAGGAAATGTACCTCGAAGCAAAAGTAAGAGGTGAATTGCCGTTATGAGTTATTCGACGTAGTAGAGTAGATGTCCTGCTGCGTCATCACTTATCAGTCGCTGCCATTAAGGCTTACTTAAACGTCTTTTTTCAGCGCTATCCATAGATAAATTAGTTAATTAACCTCAGTAAAAATCTGCCATCTCCTTTCTCGCTTTACCTATGTGTCCTGTTGGTAACATCAGCTAAATGACATTTTGGCTTACGCCTGTGTTTAACTAAAAGACATCATCTTTGTGTCGTTGATCGCTGCGTATACTTAAATATCACTATTAATTTTAATAGTTACCATTGAGCAATATAAGCTTGCATATTATATGGAGTAATTGCGGTCGCTTGGAAAACTGAATCCCACCGTGGGAATATTTTTAGGGTCATTTGGAGTTGACTGGCAGCTTTGTGCCAGAAGCGGAAGTTGGAGTGTCAGGGACTCTCTAAACGTGAATGGTCCATTTTGCAGGGAGACTTACACCCATGGGTACATAAAACGGGCTCAACCGGCGGATTTGGAAGCTACGTGGCGCTCATTCCCGAAAAGAATCTTGGCATCGTGATGTAGGCAACCAAAAGTTACCCTAACCCAGCGCGTGTCGAAGCAGCTTATCGCATTCTTGAAGCTTTACAGTAAGTAAAGAGTAAGGCCCGCTTCAGCGGGCCTTCTTGCAATCCAATCGTCGTCCGGGACACAACGCCATCATGAGCGAACTCTATTTTCATCCGACTGGAAATTCTGGCACGAAGATAAAAGAGTAACAGAGGGCAAGGACCAGTCCTGTAAAAAACACGCTAATGAAGTGCGCCCGTGTCCAAAGTGTTGCCGACCTTCGTTGATTAATCCGCACGGTTCGCGTCCCTGTTGTCCGTCTCCCCGCGGGGCAGAATGGGGTCGCGCTGATAATTAATGGTGACTAACATTTTTTGCAGCAGCAGGCGGTTTTCCACGCCAAGCTTCTTCGCCATGTTAAGGGTGTGCTGGCTCACCGTCTTGACGCTTATCGCCAGTTTCACCGCGATAAGCGCGGGGATAATCCCCTGGGCCAGCATTTTGAGCACGCTCCATTCGCGGGCGCTGAGCTTTTTAAAGCGAGTTATAGGCAGGGGCATGTCAGATCCTCATTTTAGGTGCGGCGTAAGCTTTTTCGTTGCTGAAAAAACACTGGAAGCCAGCTCCAGCAGACTCTCGGTTTTATAAACAATCTCTTTCTGGCCGGTGACGGCGATCAGCAGCTTAACCGCCTCTTCATTGGCTATTTGGGTATAAATCACCAGTTTGCTGGCAGGCCACTGCTCTGGAAAGACGCGGATAAATTCGATGCAGTCAAACACGTCATCATCACGGCTGAATAATTCCATCACCACCACATCCACCTGGTTATTACGCAGGTTAACGGTCAGGTCACTGATATTCGAAGCCGCCATCACGTGAATACCTTTGGTATTAAAATAGATAGACAGGCCATATTTAATATAAGTGTCCGCATCCATCATGGCGATATTAAGCATGTTATTTCTCCAAATAAAAAAATTGCCACGAAATCGTGGCAAGTATTCCATGGTGCGGAACAGACGTACTACCTTTCACAACCAGTTCGTAATGAGTATTTAAACGTGTTAAGCGGTAAAGAAGAATCGGCCAAATCATCATCACCCGTAGGGAGTGACCTACAGCCTGTAGGACCGCTATTTATCCTGCACTAAAAACATCAGTTATAGGTCATGGTAAAAGTGGCGGTTGAGTTTGCAGAACCCTCTGCGATCGGTGCGGCGGTCTGGTAATAACGGGCAGTCAGGGGCAGTTGCATGAGTCCGGTAGTTGGGGCAGCGCCAAAATCCAACACGGTCCCCAAGGCTACCGGCGTGGTGCCTCTGACCAGTTGAATACCAATACCACTTGCCTGATCGGGCGCAGCGTTAAGCGACAGAACACCTGCAGGGCCGGCGCGGGTGCCGTCCAACATCATTTTGACTTTAGTGGTGACATCACAGGTCAGGTCAACGGTGAAGTTTTTCGGTTTGGCGGTGGAGCCTACGCCGGAAAAATCGGTGATAGCTGCGGGTGAAAGAGCAACGTCAATGGCGGTTTTATTGACTGAACAACCGACTGGAGTGATGGTGTTAGTACCGGCTAAAGAAGCGGTAACGTTATAGCCAGGCTGGGCGGCAATACTGATTTTCGCCAAAACTCCAGTGGTTATTGCCCCTGCGCCAACAGCACCTGCAGTCGTTTTAACTAATTCTGCCGTGATCCCATCCCCTTTTAATGCTAAATAAGCGTTGGCAAGCCCGGGTACTGAGAAAGCAAATAGGGTGCCAACGTCGCTACGTCTTATTCGAATACCGATACCTGAAATATTGGTGTTATATACATTATTGCCGTAAGTACTCAGGGTTGGAAACTGTATTAATTGCCCTGGCATGGTCCATGGTGTATTGCATCCAAATAATGTTTGCCCGCTGGCATATGCCCCCGTTGAAGCGGTATCAATAACTGTTCCTATCGGCATATCTCGCCGAATGATATTCGGTCCAAAGTTTAGGGTTCTGTCCATGGGGGCAGTCAGTCCTCCTCGCCAGGCGCAAGCTGCCGTTGCCGATTCTGACATTATTAATAACGGCGATGCCGCCAGACAGAGTAAAAGCACTTTATTGAGTTTATTTATGGGTTTCATTTTTATTCCTTATTCGCAACGCGCCGTGACGGTTTTAATCACGCTGTTCTCAATGGTATTTTCCGGCAGGGTAAAGCGGACCTGGCACTGCTGGGCCGCGTTATTCCCCCATTTGACGGTTAACTGGCCGCTTTGCGGTACGCCGCTGAGATAAACCTGACCGCCTTCGCCGACGATGCCGCTGTTGTCGGTGTCACCCGCCAGACTGGCCGTCGCACCAAAGGGCACCGGACCTGCGCTGCGGTTAAGGGTGATGAGTACCCGGCTGCCGATGCGGGTTTTGAAGTCAGCCAGCACCAGTGCGCCTTTGGTCGGCACCACCGCGGCGGTCCCAGTATCGATGTCCATGTCTTCGCCGTAGGTATTGGTGTCAAGCGCGATACGGTTGTAGCGGTAGGTGGTGGCGTATGGCACCAGCGCATAACCGCGCCAGTCGGTTTTGACGCCGCTGTTGTTTTCGACTTTGACCCCGCTGGCCCCCGGTGCCCGCACCAGCACGGCGGTTTCACCAATCGGCTGACCGAAGGTCACTCCATACGGGTGCGCCACCACCGAGCCCTGCATGCCGTAGTTCACCTGACGCGAGCTGCTGTCGTAGTTGTAACCGGCATCGATTTCGCCATAAGTGCCTTTATAGGTACCGCTCATGTCGCCGCCGTAGCCCTGCCCTTTGCGGTCGTAGTTTTGCTGCACCAGATAATTCAGGTTGTTGTCTTCCAGCGCGGTGCCGCCCAGTCCGGCGCTGTGGGTGGTGCCGCCATTTTTGCTGTTGATGGCACCGTAGCGCGCCCAGCTACCGGCCATAAACTGGTCGAGCGGGATCTGCACGTTGAAGGCCAGCTGACGGTCGTTACTGCTCAGGCCGGGGTTCTGGCTGTCCGTGACATTTACCCCGTAGTTAATACCGGCGTAGGACAGGTTATAGCCCGCCGACACGTTGCGTTCTTTACCGCTCTGCTGCCAGTAGTCCTGCTGGCTGGCGGCAATGTAGAAACTGCCGTAGTCGCCCAGCGACTGGCTGACGTTGAGCGTGGTTTTGCTGCGTTTGTTGTAGCGCAGACGCCAGACGTCATCCTGATTCATGTCAATTTCGTTAACTTCCTGCATGTCGTAGAAACCGGAGGTGGAGTAACGGTAACCCGCGAGAGTAAAGGTGGTCCCGGTGGCCGCCACGTCTTTGGCGTACTGGAACCGGTAAGACTGCCCGGTGGAGGTCTCTTCCTCGCGCAGTTTGGCGCGCGCCTGGGTGGCATCAACTGACACCGAACCCCAGTCACCAAAGCTGTGGCCAAGGCCGACCGCCATCGACTGATAGTTGTCCGTGCCCTGCATCCCGCCGTAAATCGTATTGGAGAGCGGCAGGCCGTAAATCGCCGTGCCCTGCGCAAAGTTCGGCGTGCTGCCGTCAAGATAGGAGGTGCGGTAACGCCCGGCGGTGGCCGCGTATTTCAGCTGACCTTCACGCTGCATGATCGGCACTGCCGAGAACGGCTGCGAGGAGATACGCTCGGTGCCGTCGGCTTCGCGGATCACCACTTCCAGATCCCCGCTGGACGCTGTCGGGTAGAGGTCGGTTATTTCGAACGCGCCGGGGGCGACGTAGGTCTGGTAAATGATGTAGCCATTCTGGCGCACGGTCACCTGCGCGTTGGACTGCGCAATGCCGCGGATCACCGGCGCAAAGCCGCGCAGGCTGTCGGGCAGCATATTGTCGTCAGACGCCAGCTGCGCGCCGCGGAACGGTACGCTGTCAAACACCTCGCCCGGCGTGGCGCTGTCACCTATCGTCAGTTGGCCTTTCAGCGCCTGAATATCACGCTGGCCGTAGGTATTAATGCTCTGCCAGCTGGCACTTTCTTGGGAACTACTGGAATACGTGGAGTAGTTTCGCAGGCGCCAGGCGCCCAGGTTAAAACCGCTGCGCAGATTCAGGTAGTCGCTGTTGTTGCTGCCTCCGCCGTCGTAGCTGCTGTTAGAGCCGCTGTAGCTGTAGTTCAGTAACATCGAGGTCATGCCCTGGTCCCACAGCGCCGGGTCAATGCTGTTGCGCGCTTCCACGTCCAGCGCCGCCTGCGGAATGCTCACGTCAAGGCGCTGCTGGCTGAAATCAAAGCTGCTGCTCGCATCGGGAATATAGCGGCCGAGGTCGCTCAACACCTGTTCTTGCGGCATCTGCGTTAACGGAGGAAACGCCTCGCTCTTAACGCCCATGCCATCGAGCTGCGCCGGGGTGAATTCCGGCAGCAGTTTGCCGTTGATTTCCACGAAGGTGACGTCACGGGTCTCTACCGCACGGCCGTTGACATACACATCGACGCGGTAAATACCGGGCAACTGACCGCCAGGGGAGGAGAACTGTTTCAAATCCGTTTTTGTCTGACTGCCGCCTTTTAACTCCAGTGCTTCCGGGTTGAAATAGTCTTCCGCCATGGCCTGTGAACTCGTCAGACATAATCCGAGGAATATATGGGTGGCCACTAAACGGGCCGATGTAGAGTAGGGGAATATATTTAGCGCGCTCAAGATTTCCTGAAGAGGGCATATTTCCAGGCGCTGAGGTGATTTTTTAATAATGGTGTTCATAGCTCATGTTTCCGCGTAATAATTTTCAAGCATCGGAAAGAGGACCTGGAGAATAAATTCATCCGGGGAGACAGGGCGAAAGAATATAAGTTGATTTACACGATTAAAGCTTGCGGCTTTCCGCTTTGGTCACGCCGCCGTAGTCATTAATGGTGGTCCAGCTGACCGTACTGCCTTGCGCGCCGTTTAACGGCAGATTCATAATGGACTTCGGGGCGACCATGCCCGGGTCTTTAAGTGCCGTACCGCCGATCGTAATGCTGTCGAAAGAGAGGTAATAGGGCGTCATATTATTGACGGCTAATTGGTTACCGCGCACGTTAAACACCAGCTGCTTGTAAGCGTCGGTGGCACCGTCTTTCAGTGATGACGGTCGGTAGAACAGTTTTATCTGGGTTTTTACCGAGATAAGCAGGCGGTTCTGGTCAGAAGCGGCGGAGGTCGGGATCGATTTAATGTTGGTCAGGAACACGGACTCCCGGTCTTCCGGCAAATTACCGCCGACGCGCACGATGCGCACGATATTTTCTTTCCCGGCGTCGAGGCGAAATAACGGCGGTGTAATAATAAACGGTGCCTTTTCCGACGAGGCCTCTGAATAGCCTTCTATCCATGACTGAATAAGAAAGGGTGCGGTCTTTTCAGGATTTTTCACGGGAATGGAGGTTTCTTTTTTATCGGCGTCGTAAATAATACGTGTCCCGCCGACAATAATCCCCGCCTGGGCCGAGTGCAATACGGATATTCCCAGCAGGCTCAATAAACAAAAACCAGAAAGCAAACGCGACATCTTCATTTCCTTTTTATATTTTATTTTTTAAATCGTTTTTATAAAAATAACCCGCCGCATGAAGCGGGTTATGCCACGACTGTCAGCAATGGATTAGTTGTACATCACGGTAAAGTCGCCGACGGCGTTGGCTGAACCCTGGGTGACGGTTGCTGCGGTGGACTGGTACTTAGCGAAATAGGTCATGGTGGTGGGCACCGTGGTGCTCAGCGGATGCGTTTTGGATTTCATCGACAGCGGAATAGCTGTGGTGCTGTCATCTTCAAAGAAAGCAATACCCAGGTTGCCCGCAGTCGAGCCGGAGGCCAGCTTCAGCAGGTTAGCGTTGACTGCGTCAGCCGGGCCACCAAAGCTTACCGCTGCTGTGGTAGCCGCTGCCGGGCAGGCGCTCAGGATCACGGTAATTTTCGCGCTACCAGTAGTTGAACCCGCTGCACCAAAGTCACTGGCTCCCACATTACCCAGGTTAACGGCCTGAACCTTCGACGCAGTGTCCACTGTGCAGGAGGCAGAGGTTACGCTGCCGGTGAAGTTCAGGATACCAGTTGCCGCTTGGGCAATTGAGGTGAAGGCTGAACCTGCCAGGATTGCCAGAACGAGTAATTTCTTGTTGGTCATGATTCTCTCCGGGCCCGGCAATATTTTGCCGGTGCCATTGGTTTAAGGTTGCGTAGGTAAATCCATCACCGGGAGAAGAAAAACTACAGGGCGTCCTCTGCCGGGCTGCGTGCATTAAACGCGGTATCAGGAGTACAAAGAATCAGACAAATCAGCGGAGGCTGTAGGTCGTGGACTACAATGATGAATACGCCTTGTTCTGTCCGTATGCGCCCCCTAAGATACGGCTCATCCCTACCCGTGTTGTCTTCTCTTCCCGGTAGACCCCTCCCCTTTACCCTTTGGAATAATCATGAGTCGATTTCTGATCGTGGACGACCACCCGATCGCCCGTACCGCCATCCGTTTTTTGTTAGAAAAGAGCGGGCATGAGGTGGTGGGGGAAACGGCAGACGGGCAGGAGGTGTTGGCGTTAATGGCGCAGCACAAACCTGACATGCTGATCATCGATATCGACATCAATAATCTCGACGGACTGGCGGTGATTAAACTGCTGCGAAGCCAGCGGGACCACACGCCTGCGATTGTGATGAGCGGTAAAAATGCGGACTTTTATGCCCTGCGCAGCGCCCAAAGCGGAGCCAACGGGTTTATCAGCAAGAAGAATAATCTCTCTGATTTACATACTGCGATTGAAGCCATCGCCAGCGGCTACGGCTATTTTCCGCTGAAAAGTCATAGCCGCGTCTTAGTGGAAGAAACGGCCGATGACGCCGAAAGAATTAAAACCCTTTCCGCCCGCGAATTTCAGGTATTGCAATTTTTGGCTCAGGGGCTGGAGGTGATAACTATTGCGGGGCGCATGAAGATCAGCAATAAAACCATCAGCACCTATAAGAGCCGGCTGATGGATAAGCTGGGGTTAAAAACCCGGATGGAAATACTCGACTTTGTGCGACGCAATCAAATTTCATAATTCCCCTCATCTCAGGCGCACATGTCATGTTAAGAATTTTTTTAATGGTATTGCTGGTCCTGTGCGGGTCAGTAAAGGCGACGGATGCCCCACCCCCCACGCTGACGCTCTACAGCAGGCAGCCCCAGCCGGAGTTGAAATTTGATCTCTCTGACGCCGACTGGCGCTGGCTCGGCATGAAGAAAGTGCTGGTTGTTGCCACCTGGGAGCCGCAAAACCAGCCGCTGGACATCGTGCTGGCACCCGCGATTTTCGAAGGCATTTCGGCCGATTACCTGAGCATTGTCAGCCGCCAGCTTGGGGTGCAAACGAAGATTTTGCGTTACCCGAACCGGGCTGAAGCCCTGCTGGCGGTCTCTTCCGGCACGGCAGATATGATGATTGACGACCACGGTTCGCCGGATCTCGACACGCAGCGTTTTGCCGCCAGTGTGGCCTATTTGCCCAATCACCCGGCACTGGTCACCAAAGAAGCCTCCGGTCTCGACCTGCCGTCAGCGGGTAAATCGTTCAGCCTGGTCGTCGCCAAAGATTATCTGTCAGATGCGCAAATTAAACGGCTGTACCCGCGTGCAGAGATCACCCGTTACCCGTCCAGCCAGAGCGCGATATCGGCACTGGCCTACCACAATTACGATTATCTGCTCGGCAATATGGCCAATGTCAGCTTCTTTATTGACCGCAATTACAGCAATACCCTGACCATGCTGTCGGTCGCCCCGGCCATGGACGCCGGGGCGCGCTTTGTGCTGCGCCGCGATGACCCTATCTTGCTGCGAGCCGTCAACAGCGTACTGAGCGCAATCCCGCCACTGCAACACGACGCGATCATCAATTTCTGGTTCCTCGGCCCGGACTTTTTCTTCCTGCAGCAGCCGGTGAAAATGACGGACCAGGAACAGCAGTGGATCAAAGATCATCCGGTGATCAAGGTTATCGCCAATCCCTTCTATGCGCCGATCACCCTGCAGGATGCCAACGGCAGCTTTCACGGCATCAGCCTGGACGTGCTGCATTTGGTGTCGGTACGCACCGGCCTGCACTTTGAAATGGTGCCGGAAAGCAGCGTCAGCGATATGGCCGATGCGCTGGTGTCTCACCAGGCCGATATGATCGCCGCCATGAGTTTCAGTGACACCCGCGAAGAGAAAATGGCCTTCACCCGCCCCTTCCTGTTTGCCCCTTTTGTATTGGTGGTGCGTAATAAACCGGACGCCCCGACGGCGCTGAGTGGCAATATGCGCGTGGCGGTGGTGCAGGATAATTTGATCCAGGAACTGTACGCCCACAAATACCCGGATATCCGCTGGATCCCGGTCGCGAACGCCAGCCTGGCGATGAAACTGGTGGAGGAAGGTCGTGCCGATGCGGCTATTCATATTCAAACCGGTGCCAGCTTTATGATTGACCGCTACTTCCCCGGCCAATTGAAAATCGCCTCCCGCGTGGGGGGGGACGTCACGGACACCGTCGGTTTTGCTGTGCGTAAAGACCAGCGCGAGCTGGAAAGTATTCTCAATAAAACGCTGACGGCGATCCCGCCCCGGGCCTACGCCAAAATATTCAATAAATGGCAGGGCAGCCCGGAAGTGCCACTGGAAACCTGGAAGCTCTACAGCACGCGATATTATGTGATGTTCGCGCTGGCTGGCGTGTTGATCCTCAGTGCCCTGATTTGGGCTTTCTGGCTGCGCCGGGCCATGAGCGTCAAACAAAAAGCGCAGGCCGAATTACTCCGCCAGCTTCACTTTCGTGACACTCTGCTCAACGGCTCCCCGACCCCAATTTACGTGGTCAACCGCCACGGCGAAGCCATCAGCCACAACCATGCCTACGACGCGTTCTTTGCCGCCGTGCCGCCGGCGCATATGGCGCTGCCGCTGTTTGACCAGCGCCATCCGCTCAGCGCGTTATTGCCGACGCTGCAACCGCTGCTGCAGGGCGACGCCGGGGCCCCGCCTCAGCGCGTGACGTTGTGCAACGGCGTCGAGAGCCGCCTCATCGCCCACTGGAGCACGGTGTTTCATGATGCCAAAGGGGCTGTCGATGGCCTGATTTGCGGCTGGCAGGATATGACCGAACACGATGCGCTGTTGCAGGCCGTCTCGGCCAGGCAAGAGAATGCCGAACTGGCCAGCCAGGCCAAAGGGACCTTTCTGGCCACCATGAGCCATGAGATCCGCACGCCCGTCAGCGCCATTATTGGTTTGCTGGAGCTGGCAGAAACCAGCCGTCAGGCCGATACCCCGGACGGGGAAGCGTTGCAGCTGGCCTACAGCTCGGCGCAGTCGTTGATCGAGCTGATTGGTGACGTGCTGGACGTGGCAAAAATTGAGTCTGGCAATCTTGAGCTGTCACCGCAGTGGGTGCAGCCGGTGCAGATATGCGCCTCGGTGGTCTCGATGTTTGACGGGCTGGCGAAACAGAAAGGCCTGACGCTGAACTGGGCCAACAGCCTCAGTAACGAATTTGACGTATGGCTGGATCCGCAGCGCCTGAAACAGGTGCTCAATAACTACCTGAGCAACGCGGTCAAGTTTACCCACCACGGTACGGTGGGCATTGCGCTGTCCGGCACCTGGCTGGCCCCCGACCGGCTGAGAATGCAGGTCATCATCCATGATACCGGCGCAGGCATCAGTGAAGCAGACCAGCAGAAGCTGTTCGTGCCCTTCAGCCAGCTGGACGCGGGCAAGAAACAGAACGGGACGGGACTGGGCCTGGTGATCTGCGCCGAACTGGTCCAGCTGATGGGCGGCAACTGGCAGTTCGACAGCCAGCCGGGGCGCGGTACGCGGGTCACCATTACCTTCGACCTGCCAACCCGGCCAGCCAGTGAACCGGCCACGCCAGCGTATAGTGACGCGACGCACAGCCCGCGGGCACTGCGTATTCTGATCGCCGATGATCACCCGACCAACCGCCTGTTATTGCAGCGCCAGCTGAGTTCGCTGGGTCATGAGGTGCAGGAAGCGGTCAACGGTGAGCGGGCCTTCTTCCTGTGGCAACGCAGTCACGTGGACTTGATCATCACCGATTGCCATATGCCGGTGATGGACGGCCTCGCCCTGACCCGCGCCATCCGCCAGACAGGTAAAACAGCGGTTATTTGGGGGTTGACCGCCAACGCTCAGGCAAAAGAACGGACCGCCTGCCTGGCGGCGGGTATGGACGAGTGCTTCTTTAAACCGCTGCGTCTCACCCAGCTCCGGGCGGCGCTGGGGCAACTCTCAGCCACGCTGGCAGAGTATCCGCCGCTGGAAAGCCTGATTGACCTGCCAGTCATGCAGGAGCTGGCCATGCATAATGAACACCTGCTGCAGCAGATGCTGATGCAGACGCAGGGGGAAAACCGTCAGGATCTGGCGAATGCCATCACCGCTGCTGCGCAGAGAGACTGGCCGCAGCTGGCGAGCACCCTGCATAAAATCAGCGGGGCGGCGCAAATCATCAGGGCGGAGCATATTGAGGAGTTAGCCAGCGCCATGGAGGAACAGGCGCTTGATAACCCGGATGAGGTGGCGATTCGCGTTGATTTGCTACAACTGAATACGGAAATTGTCAGGCTGGAGCTGGCGATCGGACGGTATTTACAGGCCGCGGATACGGGGAGTTCTACATGAACACGACTCAAACGTTGGTCCTGGCATTATTCCCTCTGATGCTGCTCGGTAGCCACGTCAGCGTGGCCAGCGAGAAGACCGATATCGACAATATCATCCGGCCACTGATGGACAGATATGACATTCCCGGCATGACAATTGGCATCTCTCAATATGGCCAACACACTTTCTACAACTACGGCGTGGCGTCCAGAGAAACCGAGAGTCCGGTGACCAGTGCCACGCTGTTTGAAATGGGGTCGCTGAGTAAAACCTTCACCGCTGTGCTGGCCACCTATGCCAGCCAACAGGGCAAACTCTCCTTTACCGATCCAGTCAGCGAGTATTTACCCGCGCTCAAAGGCAACACTTTTGACCATGTCAGCCTGCTGAATCTTGCGACCCACACCTCCGGCCTGCCGCTGTTTGTACCGGCCGAGGTGAACAGCAACGCGCAGCTGATGGCGTACTACAAACACTGGCGGCCGCAGCATCCGGTGGGCAGTTACCGGGTCTATTCCAATCTGGGTATCGGCCTGCTGGGCATGATCACCGCGCAAAGCCTGAACCTGACCTTTGCGAATGCGATGGAGAAACAGCTGCTGCCCGCGCTCGGCATGACGCACACGTACGTCAATGTGCCGCCGGACCAGATGCAAAATTACGCGCAGGGGTACAACCGAAAAGACCGGCCGGTGCGCATCAAATCCGCCCATCTGGATGAGAAAGCCTACGGGCTGAAATCCAACTCGCTGGATCTGATCCGCTATCTCGATGCCAACATGCACGTCACCGCGATCAACCCGGCGTGGCAAAACGCGCTGAACGCGACCCACACCGGCTATTACCGCACCAGCGGGTTCAGTCAGGACATGATGTGGGAAAGTTATCCCTATCCGCCCGACCTGAAGCAGCTGATCGCCGGCAATGCGGCGGGCAAGCTCCGGGGCGGTCTGCCGGTGAGCGAAATCACCCCACCCGAACCCGACAACGCGGACACCTGGTACAACAAAACTGGCTCGACCAACGGCTTCTCTTCCTACGCGGTGTTTGTGCCCTCGCGCAAAATTGCCGTGGTGATGCTGGCCAACAAGTGGTTTCCCAACGATGCCCGCATCAGGGCCACCTACGCCATCATGCAAGAACTGAAAAAATGATCGCCACTAAACACCCATGAAACCTTCACCCTGAATGGAAAACACATGCAGACCGCTTTTTTGCAATATCCCGTTTCCTTTGGCGATCCGGCCGCTAATTTTAAACAGATCCGCCGCGCCGTAGACCGGGCTCACGTTGATCTGCTTGTCATGCCCGAACTTTGCACCGTGGGCTATTTTCACGCCTCACCAGAGGCACTGCGCGTTCATGCGGAATCGGCCCTCGACGGTCCTACCGCACAGTTCTTACTGCAACTGTCAGCAGAGAAGGAGGCTACGCTCATTGCAGGTATTGCAGAACGCGACGGCGATGCTGTCTACAACACGGCGATCGTTGTGTCGCGGGGACGCTGGCTGGGAAAACAGCGTAAATGCCACCTGTCACGTATAGAGAAACCCTTATTCACCCCTGGTGATACCTTCGTCTGCTTTGATGATGACGTCTGTCGTTTCGGTGTTCTGACATGTTTTGACCTGTGGTTCCCTGAAGCGGCACGACTGCTGGTACGTCAGGGGGCGCAGTTATTATGCTGTCCCGCTAACTATGGAGGCCCCTGGACCACTCAGCTTGCGCGTGTTCGTGCGATGGAAAACGCCACGCCTCTCATCTGCGCCAACCGTAGTGGCGTAGAAATGTATGCCGGCGAAGAGGTGACATTCAGAGGTGAAAGCCAAATTATCGGCCCCATGGGCGAAGTTTGGACCTCTGCGACTGAAGAGACGACGCTGGGTATATCGATAATCGACCCCGCAGCGCACATTATTAAGTCGAACCCGATGTGCGATGACCTGATAGCAGAGGCTGGCCGTTATGTGTTGTCAGGCCCACGCAACTGAAGAATGGGCGGGCTTTGCGCCATCCCTGCTTAAACTCCGTGTCGCAACCCACCTAAGAGATGACACATTAACTACACCACAGCAGAAAAATACTTGCCTGTCACGACGATACGGCTGCGGTTGCCCTCCACCAAGCCGGTGCGGTGGGGGGCCGGTTTAGTGCCCTGCCAGAAGACATTTTGAGCGATGATGTGAGCTGACGGGCTCAGGCTTAGGCACCGAACCTGACATTTTCACACAACGTGTCCTACCCGCTGACGGCACGTTGGCCTCACCGGCGGCGGGTCGCCACTTCCGAAAACTTCCCAACCGGCCCTTTCTTCACGCCAATTTCGTCACTATCCCTCTAATTTTTTTCATTTTTCTGTGCTTTCCTCCGGGCTGCTCATGCCGATCTGCATATCGCTATATCGGTATTTTGGGGAGGCTGCTATCGTTTCCCTCGGCATCTAAAAGCAGGTAAATCTCTGATCTTCTGGACCCTGCCTCGCTTCCGGTAATTAGCGAAATCAGATCTGCCGTGACAAAGGGCGCTAGCTTGTCTTCCAGCGGCCTGGCACGCTTATCGATGCGCATCTGGAAATCTGCCCATAACGACCGTAGGGCTTACCGCGTCATCACTTTGCTGTCACTGCCAGTAAAGTTTGCTTAAACGTCATGCCTCGGTGTAAGCCAAGATAAATGTGGTACTTAGCCGGCCGCTAATACTGTCACCCAACGTGCTGCTTTACCTATATGTCCTATTGTTGGCATTAGCTAAATGGCATTGTGGCCAAATTCTCAGATTCTAACAAAGACATCACCTTAGTGGCTTTGGTCACCGCGTATACCCCTATGCGATAATCATTTTTGTTAAAAAAATGCATCGAATAATTTATGAGGGAAACTATATGGCAAGGAGGCAAATTCTTTCTCTGTCGGAAAGAGAATCATTACTGGCATTGCCAGACGATGAGCTAACGCTGACCCGAATGGCCTATTTCAGTGAGCATGATCTGGCGCTTATCAGTGCTCACCGTAAACCCGCCAGCCGTTTTGGTTTTGCCATCCTTCTTTGCTATCTGAAAAATGTTGGCTATGCCCCGGATAAAAAAATCCCACCCTCTGATGCGCTGCTGAAGCATATCGCCAGCAGGCTAAAACTTACCGGGGATCTCTGGCCTGCTTACCTTTCCGGCAGGGATACGACCCGGCGTGAGCATTTAACTGAACTGTACCGCTATCTTGGCGTAAAGGCGTTCACCGGCAAAATACAGCAGGGCTGTATTACACACCTGTTGTCGATGGCGACGCGCACCGATAAAGGTATTCTCCTGGCCGAAGAGTTACTGATCTATCTCCGGCAGAACAACGTGATAATCCCCGCGATTGATGTCGTGGAGCGTACCTGTGCGGAGGCCATGGCAGGCGGCGATAAAATCGTATTTCAGGCCCTGAATGCCCCATTAACTCCGGCTCACAGGGATGCTTTGGATCGTTTACTTGAATCATCAGATAATCAGTCTTCCAGGCTGACATGGCTTCTGCAACCGCCGGGTAAAATCAATGGTAAGAACGTGCTGCAACATCTTGATCGGCTCAGTAGCATTGAATCGCTGGTATTACCGGAAGGTATAGATCGTACCATTCACCAGAACCGGTTGCTGAAACTGGC
>CAUQMS010000015.1:0-117012 GCA_963519305.1 uncultured Enterobacterales bacterium | reverse complement strand
CTACGACGGGATTCGAACCTGTGACCCCATCATTATGAGTGATGTGCTCTAACCAACTGAGCTACGTAGCCATCTTTTTTTCGCGCTACCTTCATCGGCGTTGCGGGGCGCATTATGCGGAGTTGACCGTTTTGCGTCAACCTCTTTTTTGACGAAAAAGCCTCGAGAGCTTTCATTTGTCTGGCTTATAACCAGTGTGGTGATAAATTCAGCAAAACGCATTATTTTAATGGACTTTTGTCACGAAAAAACGGGCCTGAAAAGGCCCGCTAGTGAATTCAAATCCAATGACGTATTGCGCTTTAGTAAGCTGACTGATGCACGCCCACTGCACGGCCTGATGGATCATTCATGTTCTTGAAGGACTCATCCCACTCGATGGCTTTGGCTGAGGAACAGGCCACTGACGGACCGCCAGGCACGCATTCTGCAGCGCTAGGAACAGGGAATAATTCCTCAAAAATGGTGCGGTATAAGTACGCTTCTTTTGAACCCGGGGTGTTATACGGGAAGCGGAAATGTGCCGTTTCGAGCTGTTGGTCGGTAATTTGCTGTCCGGCGACCTCTTTTAAGGTATCAATCCAGCTGTAACCTACGCCATCAGAGAACTGCTCTTTTTGACGCCATGCGACGCTGTGCGGCAGATAGGATTCAAAACATTCACGCAGGATATGTTTTTCCATTTTGCCGTTGCCACACATCTTGTCTTTCGGGTTGAGGCGCATCGCCACGTCGAGGAATTTTTTATCCAGGAACGGCACGCGAGCCTCCACGCCCCAGGCTGACATCGCTTTGTTAGCGCGTGCGCAGTCATACATGTGCAACGCCAGCAATTTACGCACGGTCTCTTCGTGGAATTCTTTGGCATTTGGCGCTTTATGGAAGTAAAGGTAACCGCCCAATACTTCGTCAGCCCCTTCGCCAGATAACACCATCTTAATTCCCATCGCTTTGATTTTACGTGACATTAAATACATCGGCGTCGAGGCGCGGATGGTCGTGACGTCGTAAGTCTCGATGTGATAAATCACGTCACGAATGGCGTCCAGACCTTCCTGAACGGTGAAGTGAATTTCATGATGAACGGTGCCCAGATGCGTGGCGACTTCCTGCGCGGCTTTCAGATCGGGTGAACCCACCAGACCTACGGCAAAAGAGTGCAGTTGTGGCCACCAGGCTTCGCTTTGGTCTTTATCTTCAATGCGGCGACCGGCGAATTTCTTAGTGATGGCAGAAATCACAGAAGAATCCAACCCGCCTGACAGCAGCACGCCGTAAGGAACGTCAGACATCAGGTGGCTTTTGACTGACTCTTCCAGCGCATCTTTCAGGGCTTTGGCATCGGTCACGTTGTCTTTGACGTTATCGTAGTCAAACCAGTCGCGATGGTAGTATTCGCGGATCTCACCGTCCTGGCTCCACAAGTAGCTGCCTGCCGGGAACTCTTTGATGGTGCGGCAAACCGGTACCAGCGATTTCATCTCTGACGCCACGTACATGTTACCGTGTTCATCGTGACCATAATAAAGAGGGATGATGCCGAGATGGTCACGGCCAATCATGTAGGCGTCTTTTTCTGTGTCATACAGGATGAAAGCAAACATGCCTTGCAGTTCGTCGAGGAATTCCGGACCTTTTTCCTGATAAAGCGCGAGGATCACTTCACAGTCAGATTCGGTCTGGAATTCGTAGCGGTCGCCTAATTCAGCACGGAGTGCCTGATGGTTGTAGATTTCACCGTTGACGGCCAGAACGTGGGTGTGCGCGGCGTTGTACAGCGGTTGTGCGCCATTGTTGACGTCAACAATCGACAGACGTTCGTGGCACAGAATGGCTTTATCGCTGGCATAAACGCCGGACCAGTCCGGGCCGCGATGGCGCATCAGGCGGGACAACTCCAGCGCTTTTTTACGCAGTTCAATGGAGTCTGTCTTGATATCGAGCACACCGAAAATTGAACACATATCTCTTTCTCCTAACGACTTTTAACTGGCGGTCATTGTGTTGTGTTTGCTAAGCGCTTTGCCGATTTCTCATTAAAGGTTCGGCTTCGCTGTGTTGTTGATTAAGAAAATGCGATAAAACCACCATAGTGTGCAAGTGGTTTAGCGTTCTGATGAAAAATAGTTTGCCGGTGGGGCTCGATCTTTGATGGATTATCATTTTAGAGGGGATTTAATTGTTGAATATGCAATTTTATCGGCAAATATGAACGTGGGTGTAATTTCTGTGAGGGGAAGAAATCTGGCTGGAATAAGTGAGTCTGGCCAGGCGGCCAGACAAAGGGCATGCGTCAGATAATGTCGATATCGGCAACGGAAGGGTAAATCCAGCTGGGACGGAAAGGCATTTCCTCAACGTCGTTCAGCGTAGAAACCCCGGACAGCACCAGAATGGTGTCCAGACCTGCCTGAAAACCAGCAAGAATATCCGTGCGCAGGTTATCGCCAACGATCACCGTCTCTTCTGAATGAGCCTGCATTTTATTCAGTGCTGAACGGATGATCCACGGGCTTGGCTTACCTACATAGAAAGGTTTGCGGCCGGTGATTTTCTCAATCGGAGCACAAAGCGCGCCACAGGCTGGCGAGAAACCGTGGCCGTGGCTGTCCGGATTAGTGGCTATAAAGCGTGCGCCGTTAGCAATAAAGAAGGCTGCTTTATGAATCATATCCCAGTTATAAGAGCGTGTTTCACCGACGATCACGAAATCAGGGTTGATATCGGTAATGGTGAAACCGGCTTTATACAGTTCGTGGATCAACGCGCCTTCGCCGACGACATAGGCTTTTTTGCCTTCCTGACGCTTAAGGAAATCAGCGGTCGCCATGGCGGAGGTGTAAAACGCGCTTTCAGGCACATCAAGACCGGCAGCGGAGAAGCGATTGGCTAAGTCCTGTGCGGTCTGCGAAGGGTAGTTGGTCAGCACCACCAACGGCATACCCTGTTCCTGAATGCGGGCGAGAAACAGATCGGCGCCCGGTACCGGGGTATTGTCATGCAACAGTACCCCGTCAATGTCACAAATTACGTTTTTGATCGTCATGTAAACTCATCCATCCTTTGCAATGCGCCAATATAACACGCCTTAACTTTCCATTAGACGTTGCAGCAGCACGCCATTGAGCATAGCCCGCTTGACCAGCGCAAAAGCGCCAATCGCAGACTGGTGATTCAGTTCAGATTTTACAATCGGCAGATTACGGCGGAAATCCTTTAATACCTGCGTGTTTATGCAACTCTTTATGGCCGGCAGCAGCACTTTTTCTGCGTCGGTAATTTCACCGGCAATTACCACTTTTTGCGGGTTGAACAGGTTGATGGCAATTGCCACACCTTTGCCCAAATGGCGGCCAACATATTCAATGACCTCGCAGGCCAGCCCGTCACTGCGGTTGGCGGCCTTACAGATAGCGCCGATGGAACAGTCATCCAGCGTCAGTTTGCTTGGGTAGCCTTGTGTGAGCAGATGACGAACGCGGTTTTCGATAGCGGAGTTGGCAGCCACCGTTTCCAGGCAGCCAAAGTTGCCGCAGTGGCAACGCTCACCTAGCGGGTCAACCTGAATGTGGCCAATTTCGCCGACGTTACCGTTACTGCCGAGGAATATTTGCCCATTAACGATGATCCCGGCACCAGTACCTCGGTGCAAACGAACCAAAATGGAGTCCTGGCAGTCGCGTGTTGCACCGAAATAGTGCTCTGCCAGCGCCAGACTGCGGATATCGTGGCCGACAAAACTGGTGACTTTGAATTTTGCTTCCAGCGCATCGACTAATTTCCAGTTACCGACGCTGATATGCGGCATGTAGCGCACGATACCTTTGTTCGGGTCAACCAGGCCGGGGAGGATCACCGAAATAGCGATCAGCTCGCGGATTTTGCGCTGATTTAATTCAATGAACTGGGCGATAGCGGCGATCAGGGCGTTTTCCAGCGTTTCCTGAGTGCGTTCCGGCAGGGCGTAATGTTGTTCTGCAAGTGCTTTGGCGCTGAGATCGTACAATGTGATGGTCGCATCATGGCGGCCAAGACGAATGGCGACGGTATGGAAAGGGCGGGTTTCGGTGATAATCGAAATGGCGCGGCGGCCCCCGGTGGAAGCCTGCTGATCGACCTCTTTGATCAGCCCGCGCTCTAAAAGCTGGCGTGTGATTTTGGTGACGCTGGCCGGTGCCAGCTGGCTGTGATCCGCAATCTGTATGCGGGAAATTGGCCCCTGCTGATCAATCAGGCGGTAAACCGCCGCGCCGTTTAACTGCTTAACCAGATCAACGTTGCCGATTTGTGCCTGTCCGCCAGTCGTCATCAATACCTTATCCGCTCAATTAAACTTCGTCACCATTAACGATAGTTTTCGTGATGTTGAAATCATGAGTAAAGGCGGTGAGATTCGCTACTTTTCCGGCTTCAATTGTGCCGAGTTGCTCGTCTACACCTATCGCGCGTGCCGCATACAGCGTCGCCATACGCAGCGCTTCGTCCAGCGCAATCCCCACGTGTTCAACACTGTTTTGTACCGCTTCGATCATGGTCAGCGCCGATCCGCTGAGGGTGCCATGTTCGTCTACACAGAGTCCATCACGATAGTATATTGTTTTGCCTGCAAAAATGAACTCTTGAATGTCAGCGCCAGCCGGTGCCGTGGCGTCGGTCACCAGAACCAGTTTCTCGCCTTTGAGTTTTTTTGCATTGCGCACGTTTGCCCAGGCAACGTGGTGCCCGTCAACGATGATGCCGGTATAGACTTCTGGCGTATCAAAGATAGCGCTGACCAGGCCCGGCTCGCGGCCGGTGATAGCCGGCATGGCGTTAAACAGGTGCGTCGAGAACGTGATCCCGGCGGCAAAGCCTTTACGCGCTTCTTCGTAAGTTGAATTGGAGTGCCCGGCGGAAACAATAATCCCTGCTGCGCGCAACTGATGAATAAATTTGTCTTCAACCTGTTCTGGCGCCAGCGTCACTTTGGTAATGACATCGGCATTGGCACAGAGATAGTCGATCATCGCGTTATCAGGCTTGCGGATGAATATTGGGTTATGGGTGCCTTTTTTCAGCGGGCTGAGGTACGGCCCTTCTAAGTGCAGACCCAGCGCCTGATTCGGATATTTTTCCAAATAAGTGCGCATCACGCTGATACCGTGCTTCATGTACTCGTCGCTGCAGGTGATAAGCGTCGGTAAATAACTGGTACAGCCTGATTTTTCGTTGGCTTTTTGCATTATTTCTAACGTTTCAACGGAAATGGCTTCCAGTGAATCATTGAACTGCACACCGCCACAGCCGTTAAGCTGCAGGTCGATGAATCCGGGAGCAAGACGTGCGCCGTCCAGATCGCGGGTTTCCATATTGGCCGGCAGATCTGCTACCGGACAGACACGTTCGATCTTACCGTCTGCAATCACCACCGCGTGGTTATCCAGAACGTCGTGGCCGGTATATACCCGGCCGTTAATCAGTGCGTACATCATGCCCCCATTCCCCTTTATCCTTTGAGCCGCAGCTTCGTTGGCTGTTTTCACTCACTCCGGTCACTTACTTGAGTAAGCTCCCGGAGGTTCGTTCTATTGCCGCCTTGCTGCGACTCAAATGCTTTCGGGGACTCAGTAAATTATTAAAGGTTTTTCATGCTTTCCGCTTCTAACTCGCGGAAATACTTAACGGTTTTCATTTTGAGTTCCATGGTGGAAGGCTCATCACAAACGACAACCGCTTTCGCGTGCAATTGCAGACAGCTGATGGTCCACATGTGGTTGATGTTGCCTTCCACTGCGGCCGCCAGTGCTTGCGCTTTAGCATGACCGGTAACCAGAATCATGACTTCTTCGGCATCCAGCAGTGTACCTACACCGACGGTCAGGGCAAATTTTGGCACCTGAGACACATCGTTATCGAAGAAACGTGAGTTAGCGATACGGGTATCATGCGTCAGCGTTTTGATACGCGTGCGGGAAGCCAGGGAAGAAGCGGGTTCGTTGAATGCGATGTGACCATCGTTACCTACGCCACCCATGAACAGGTTAATTTTGCCGTATGACTTAATTTTTTCTTCATACTTGCGGCACTCTTCATTTACATCCGGAGCGTTACCGTTAAGTAAATTGATGTTTTCACGTGGGATATCAACGTGATTGAAGAAGTTGTTGTACATGAAGGTATGATAGCTTTCAGGGTGTTCCTGAGGCAGCCCAACATATTCGTCCATGTTAAAGGTTACCACGTTTTTAAAGCTAACCTGGCCCGCTTTGTGCATGGCAACAAGGTGTTTGTAAGCTTCAAGCGGGGTACCGCCGGTTGGCAGGCCCAGAACGAAAGGGCGCTCTGCGGTGGGTTTGAAGGCAGTGATGCGTTCAACAATATGACGTGCTGCCCATTTACCAACTTCGGTCGTGTTATTTAAAGGAATTAGTCTCATTACACACCTCTTAGTTTTCAGAACTTGAATATACTGTATGGGATTCTAAAGCTGTGGTTCAAAAGTTCTTCACTGTAAGCGTAAACCAGAGTTCAGGTTTACGGAGCGGCACAAAGCCGTCTAGATTTTTTTAATGATAAAATAAGTTTTGCATGTTGACTAGCGTTGTGGCCTGTTAAGACTGTTTTTTGGTGACAATTATCACAAAAAAGGAGGTTTTAATTTGCGATACGAAATAATTTTTTTACACTCGGCAGTGCAGTTGGTGAATTCAGATTTTATTTAAAGTTTTTATAAAGGTAGTAACCATAGTTATTAAACTACTTAGGTAATTCGCTTTGGGGCGAATAGGGGGAAATGTTGAACATTCTTAGTTACTTGCAAAAAGTCGGCCGGGCCTTGATGGTTCCGGTCGCTACGCTGCCAGCCGCGGCCATTTTAATGGGCGTTGGCTATTGGATCGACCCGGTAAGTTGGGGTGGTGACAATGCTCTGGCGGCACTTTTCATAAAGTCCGGTTCGGCAATTATTGAACATATGTCGGTTCTGTTCGCCATTGGTGTGGCTTACGGTATGTCTAAAGACAAAGACGGAGCGGCTGCACTGACCGGTTTCGTCGGGTTCCTGGTCGTGACCACATTGTGTTCACCGGCTGCTGTGTCAATGATTCAGAAAATTCCTCTCGATCAGGTTCCTGCCGCCTTTGGCAAGATTGAGAACCAGTTCGTGGGCATCCTGGTGGGTATTATCTCCGCCGAAGTCTACAACCGCTTCAGTCACGTTGAGCTGCCTAAAGCGCTGTCGTTCTTCAGTGGTCGCCGTTTGGTGCCAATCCTGGTCTCCTTCCTGATGATCCTGGTTGCCTTCATCCTGATGTACATCTGGCCGGTGGTCTTCAACGGTCTGGTGAGCTTCGGTGAGCACATCCAAAAACTCGGCTCTGCCGGTGCGGGTATCTACGCGTTCTTCAACCGTCTGTTAATTCCGGTCGGTTTGCACCATGCGCTGAACTCAGTATTCTGGTTTGACGTTGCCGGTATCAACGATATTCCTAACTTCCTGGGTGGTCAGCAATCAATCGAAGCGGGTAAAGCCGTTGTCGGTATCACGGGTCGTTATCAGGCGGGCTTCTTCCCGATCATGATGTTCGGTCTGCCGGGTGCAGCACTGGCTATCTACCACTGCGCACGTCCTGAGAACAAAGCGAAAGTACTGGGTATCATGATGGCGGGGGCGTTCGCTGCCTTCTTCACCGGTATCACCGAACCGCTGGAATTCTCCTTCATGTTCGTGGCTCCGGTTCTTTATGTGATCCACGCCGTGCTGACCGGTATTTCCGTGTACATCGCTGCAAGCATGCACTGGATCGCCGGTTTCGGCTTCAGCGCAGGTCTGGTGGATATGGTGCTCTCCTCGCGTAACCCGCTGGCGACCCACTGGTACATGCTGATCCCACAAGGTCTGGTGTTCTTCGTTATCTACTACGTGGTGTTCCGTTTCACCATCAACAAATTCAACCTGCTGACTCCGGGTCGTGAACTGGCTGTTGCCGGTGACGAAACTGACGGTTATGACGTTGATGTTGAATCTGGTGGTAATAAAACTGACGAAACCGTGGCTCTGGCACGTCGTTACATCAGCGCGATTGGCGGTTCAGAAAACCTGACCGGCATCGATGCTTGTATCACCCGTCTGCGCCTGAACGTGAAAGACTCCGCGCTGGTGAATGATTCCCTGGCTAAACGTCTGGGTGCTTCAGGTGTTATCCGTCTGAACAAGCAAAGCGTTCAGGTGATTGTCGGTACGCGTGCTGAAATCATTGCAGGCGCGATGCGTACTGCTATGACGGCTGGCCCGATTGCTGCTGCAACCGCAACCCCTGTTGCGCCAGCGGCTGACGTAAAGCCTCAGGCCGTGCCGAACGGCCCTAAAACAGTGGTTGAAACGCTGGTTTCACCGGTAACCGGTGACATCGTGGCGCTAGAGCAGGTTCCTGATGAAGCCTTTGCCAGCAAAGCGGTCGGTGACGGTGTGGCGATTCGCCCGACCGACAAAACCGTGGTTTCTCCTGCTAACGGCACCGTGGTGAAAATCTTCAACACCAATCACGCTTTCTGTCTGGAAACAGATACAGGCGCTGAGATTGTGGTGCATATGGGGATTGATACCGTTGCGCTGGAAGGAAAAGGCTTTACCCGTCTGGTTGAAGAGGGCGCAACGGTGAAAGCCGGTCAGCCCGTGCTTGAACTGGATCTGGACTTCCTGAACGCTAATGCCCGTTCGATGATTAGCCCGGTTGTGGTCAGTAACATTGACGACTATTCAGGCGTTGCTTCACTGGCTACTGGCTCAGTGGTGGCAGGTCAGACTAAACTGTTCGACATTCAGGGCAAATAATTCCCTGTATTGCAGGGCTGTTTTGCAGTAAACCGAAGCGGGAAGAGAGCAATCTCTTCCCGTTTTTTTGTTTCAAATCTGGTTAACCCCTATTTTCTGTAACTAACGGTTGTTTCCCGACGTGGCTTGTTGGAACATAAGCGGTTATCCGTAGAGCCAATGTCGCGTAGAGGAATTGCACAATGAGTGAGGCAGAAGCCCGCCCAACAAATTTTATCCGTCAGATTATCGATGAAGATCTGGCGTCCGGGAAACACAACACGGTCCATACCCGTTTTCCGCCTGAGCCAAATGGCTATTTGCATATTGGCCATGCGAAGTCTATCTGCCTGAACTTCGGCATTGCGCAAGACTACCAGGGGCAATGCAACCTGCGTTTTGACGATACCAACCCGGCCAAAGAAGATATTGAATTCGTTGAGTCCATCAAGCATGACGTGCAGTGGCTCGGTTTCCAGTGGAGCGGAGAGATTCAGTACTCTTCCAACTACTTTGACCAGTTACACGACTATGCGCTGGAGCTTATCAACAAAGGCCTGGCCTACGTTGACGAACTGTCACCGGATCAAATTCGTGAATACCGTGGTTCGCTCACGGCGCCGGGCAAAAACAGCCCATTCCGCGATCGCAGTGTGGAAGAGAACATCGCGCTGTTTGCCAAAATGCGTAACGGCGAATTTGCCGAAGGCGCGGCGTGCCTGCGCGCTAAAATCGACATGGCATCGCCGTTCTTCGTCATGCGTGATCCGGTTATCTACCGCATTAAATTTGCCCATCATCACCAGACTGCCGACAAATGGTGCATCTACCCGATGTACGATTTCACCCACTGCATTTCCGATGCGCTGGAAGGGATCACCCATTCGCTGTGTACGCTGGAGTTCCAGGACAACCGCCGTCTGTATGACTGGGTGCTGGACAACATCACCATCCCTTGTCACCCGCGTCAGTACGAGTTCTCTCGTCTGAATCTCGAATACGCCATCATGTCCAAGCGTAAGCTGCAATTGCTGGTGTCTGAGAACGTCGTAGAGGGCTGGGATGACCCGCGTATGCCAACGGTGTCAGGTTTACGTCGTCGTGGCTACAGCGCGGCGTCTATCCGCGAATTCTGCCGTCGTATCGGTGTAACCAAGCAGGACAACAACGTCGAAATGATGGCGCTGGAATCTTGTATCCGTGATGACCTCAATGAAAATGCGCCGCGCGCGATGGCCGTGATTAATCCGGTTAAAGTGGTGATTGAGAACTTCACCGGTGAAGCCGTGCAAATGGTTAAAATGCCGAATCACCCGAGCAAGCCGGAAATGGGTGCCCGCGACGTGCCGTTTACCCGCGAGATTTACATCGATCAGGCTGACTTCCGCGAAGAAGCGAACAAGCAGTACAAGCGTCTGGTGCTGGGTAAAGAAGTGCGTCTGCGCAATGCGTTTGTGATTAAAGCTGAACGCGTTGAGAAAGATGCTGAAGGCAATATCACGACCATTTTTTGTAGCTATGACATTGATACGTTGAGCAAAGATCCTGCCGATGGCCGCAAGGTGAAAGGCGTGATCCACTGGGTTTCTGCCACCGAAGGTAAACCGGCGGAATTCCGTCTGTATGACCGTCTGTTCAGCGTAGCGAACCCGGCGCAGGCCGAAGATTTCCTGACGACTATCAATCCGGAATCTCTGGTTATTGCTCAGGGCTTTGTTGAACCAGGCCTGGGTGACGCGCAGCCTGAAGTGAGTTTCCAGTTCGAACGTGAAGGTTACTTCTGTGCTGACAACCGCTATTCCAGCGCTGACCATCTGGTGTTTAACCGCACCGTGGGTCTGCGTGATACCTGGGAAAGCAAGCCTGCAGTCTGATCGCTCAAGGTGATCGCGGCACGACAATAAAAAAACGCAGCTTTGGCTGCGTTTTTTTACGCCAAAATTTTGCCCGCATCGCCAGCCTGTTCTGCAATGAGCAGAAAAGGCTGCGCATAATTATATTTCTTCCTGCGAATTAATGCTGTTTAAGCCTCTTCTGCACAAACACGCCGGCTGACGAACTATTTCTATAACAGCCGCTGTAATGGCACCAATTCAATGACAACTTATTGATTATTTTGCATTGCATGAGGTTATTACCTATTTTTCGGTGACTTTCTCAATATGTAACACAAATACACATTTATGTGCACTTTGTCATGTTTTCGGGAATTATCTTAAATTACCGATTGATAATTCGCGTCGCGAAAAATAGTCTTAACCCTGCTCCTTGTACCGGTTTCGCTGATTGGCGTCTGGTCTGTTACCCGTTTGGGTTTGCGTTAACTTTAAATGTCAAAGAGGATTTACTATGTCTAAGCACCTTAACGGGGGCAGGGCTGCGGCTGGCCTGAACCCGCCAGCCAGAATAAAACCTGTCGCCTTAGCACTTGCCGGTACGCTGCTCGGTGGCGGAATGATGGCCATGCCTGACGCGCAGGCTGCGGGCTTTATTGATGATTCAACGCTCACCGGTGGTGTCTACTACTGGCAGCGTGAACGTGACCGCAAAGACCTGAATAAAACCAAAGAAGAAACCCGTCCCGACGGCAGCAAAGTGACGGTCAACAACCCCGATTACAATAAGTACGCCACCAATCTTTCCCACTCCACGGCTAACCTGAATCTGGACTTCTCCTCCGGCTATGCCTGGGACATGTTCGGGCTTGACATCGCCGCGTTTACCGCCGTTGAATTAGCCGAGGCCAGTGACAGCGGCCATCCGAACGAAATTGCGTTCTCTTCCAGCAACCATGCGTATAACGAAGATTACTCCGGTGATAAAGGCGGAGTCAGTCTGTATAAAGCGGCAGGTAAATTCAAATATGGTGACTTCTGGGGCCACGCCGGTTATATCCAGCCGACCGGGCAGACGCTGATCGCACCACACTGGAGCTTTATGCCGGGCACCTATCGCGGTGCTGAAGCGGGTTACAAACACGATTTTGGCGATCCGGGTGAACTGAGCTTCTCCTACATGTGGGCCGACAAATACAAGTCACCATGGCATCTGGAGATGGATGATTTCCGTCAGAACGACCGGACGACCGGCGTCTCTTACATCCATTCCCTTGGTGCAAAATACGATTTCAAAAATGATTTCGTACTCGAAGGCGCTTACGGCCAGGCCGAAAGCTATGTTGACCAATACTTCGCCAAAGCCTCTTACAAGATGGAACTGGCGGGCAATCCGCTGACCACCAGTTATCAGTTCTACGGTGCGGAAGACCGCATCAGCAACCAGAACGATCCAAACAGTCTGTATGACGGGCTGGCGTGGTTGCAGGCGCTGACATTCGGCTACACCACCGGTCAGTTTAACTGGCGTCTGGAAGGGACGATGGTCAAGGCTGAAGGTAATCAGGGTTATTTCCTGCAACGTATGACCCCGACTTATTCTTCCTCCAACGGACGTCTTGATGTGTGGTGGGATAACCGCTCCGACTTCAACGCCAACGGCGAAAAAGCCGTGTACGCCGGTGTGCTCTATGATCTGGCGAAATGGGATCTTCCTGGTGTGGCCGTCGGCGGTTCCTACGTTTACGCCTGGGATGCTAAACCAAGCTCCAACCCGATGTATGACCAGAGCCAGCGCCTGAAAGAGAGCGCCTGGAGCCTCGACGCCTTGTACACCATTCAGGAAGGCCGCGCTAAAGGCACCTTATTCAAACTGCACTATACCCAGTACGACAACCATTCCGACATCCCAAGCTGGGGCGGCGGTTACGGCAATATCTTCCAGGATGAGAAAGACGTGAAGTTTATCGTCATCGCTCCGTTCACTATCTTCTGAGGCCCGCTGTCGTGATGAAAAATACTATGAAAATGAAATCAATCAAAAATGGCCTGCTCATGCTGGCAGCGGTCGCGGTACTGAGCGCTTGTGCGGATCCGTCGGCTTCAGCCGAAAAAGCGGAAAAGGCAAAATTACGCCAGTCCTACAGCACCTGTATTAACACCTCTGAAGGCGCACCAGACAAACTGGCCACCTGTCAGGCGATACTCGAACAGTTGAAAACCATCAAAGAGCATCAGGCCTTTGCCGAGAAAGAAACGGTCAGTGTCATTGATTACCAGCACTGTTTGACCGCGCGTAAATCCGGTGACGGCCAGGCCTATGCTGATGATTGCAGCAAAATCTGGCAAGAAATCAAAGCGAATAATTCGCCTGCCCCAACGAATTAAGGATGATGTTGCAGATGGAAAAATTCAAATTGAAAGCGCTGGCCGTCGCCACCCTGATGGGTGGCATGCTGGGCGGGGCTGGCAGTGCCATGGCCGATCAACAACTGGTGGATCAACTCAGCCAGTTAAAAGTGAACTATGCGCTGCAGGATAATCAGGCCGGAGAGCATGGGACGAATTGCAGCCTGCTGGGTGCCGACTGGGCGTCCTGTAACACAGCAACGATCACCCTGACCAACGCTGGTCAGGAGATCAAAGGCAAAGACTGGGCGATCTATTTCCATAATGTACGCCGCATTTTAAAAGTGGATAACGATCAGTTCACGATCACGCGCATCACGGGTGATCTGCACAAACTTGAACCGACCGATAAGTTTACCGGTTTTGCGGCCAATCAGACCGTCACTATTCCGATTGTCGGTGAATATTGGCAGCTGTTTGAAAGTGACCTGATCCCGCGCTGGTACGCGACTTCCGGCAACGCTCAGCCGAAAGTGCTGACCAATACCGACACTGAAGATTTACATCAGTTTATTACGCCGTTTAAGGGCGATCAGTGGAAACGCACCTCCACCGATAACAACGTGCTGATGACGCCAGCCAGCCGTTTTATAAAGAACGAAACGCTGGCGGTATTGCCGGCTGCAACGCTGCGCGGTCAGATAGTGCCCACGCCGCTGGAAGTCAAAATCCATGCCGGTGATGTTGATCTCGCCAACGGTGTGGCGCTGGATCTCACTGCACTGGAAAAACCGGCGGCCGATGCCGTCGTCAAACGCTTTGCCTTGTTGGGCATTGCTGAAAATCCGACCGGGTATCCGGTGACGACGCAAATTTCCAAGGCTAAATTTGCCGGGAAACAGGCCGTTTCTGGCGCTTACATTCTGCATATCGGCAAGAAAGGCACGGAAGTGACCGGCTACGATCAGGCCGGGGTATTCTACGGTCTGCAATCGATCCTGAGCCTGGTGCCGTCTGACGGCAGCAAGAAAATTGCCCAGCTCGACGCTAAAGATGCGCCGCGCTTTGATTACCGCGCGATTTTCCTCGACGTCGGACGCAACTTCCACACCAAAGCGGCCGTACTGCGTTTGTTGGATCAAATGTCAGCGTACAAGCTGAATACTTTCCACTTCCATCTCAGTGATGATGAAGGCTGGCGTATCGAAATTCCGGGCCTGCCAGAGCTGACCGAAGTTGGTGGTAAGCGCTGTCATGACCTGACAGAAACGAAATGCCTGTTGCCGCAATTGGGCTCAGGACCGGATACCACCAATAACGGCAGCGGTTTCTTCTCGCGTCAGGATTACATCGACATCGTGAAGTATGCCAAGGCGCGCCAGATTGAAGTTATTCCTGAAATCGACATGCCTGCGCACGCCCGTGCCGCAGTGATCTCGATGGAAGCGCGCTACAAAAAACTGATGGAAGAGGGGAAAGAGAAGGAGGCTAACGAGTTCCGCCTGCTGGATCCTACTGATACGTCTAACACCACTGGCGTACAATTCTACGACCGTCATGGTTATCTGAACCCATGTCTGGATTCGTCAAAACGCTTTGTTGATAAGGTAATTGGCGAAATCGCTGACATGCATAAAGCCGCAGGCCAGCCTTTGACCACCTGGCACTTTGGTGGCGATGAAGCCAAAAATATCTTCCTCGGCCCTGGCTATCAGGATAAGAATGGCAAAATCGAACCGGGTAAAGGCATTATTGATCTGAGCAAGCAGGACAAACCCTGGGCGCAGTCTCAGGTTTGCCAGGCGATGGTCAAAGAGGGCAAAGTACAGGATGTTGAGCACCTGCCAAGCTACTTCGCGGTTGAAGTCAGCAAACTGGTGAATGCCCACGGTATTGAGAAAATGCAGGCCTGGCAGGATGGTCTGAAAGATGCCAAAGACGCGACGTCGTTTGACACTAAACGCACCGGCGTGAACTTCTGGGATACCCTCTACTGGGGCGGTTTTGACACTGCAAACGACTGGGCTAACAAAGGCTACGAAGTGGTTATTTCTAACCCGGACTACGTCTACTTTGATTTCCCTTATGAAGTGAACCCGCAGGAAAAAGGCTACTACTGGGGCACGCGCTTCAGTGACGAAGCTAAAGTGTTCAGCTTTGCGCCGGACAACCTGCCGCAGAACGCCGAAACCTCGGTTGACCGCGACGGCAACGCCTTCGAAGCGAAAAGCGATAAGCCGTGGCCCGGAGCCCATGGGATCTCCGCGCAACTGTGGAGCGAAGTGGTCCGCACCGATGACCGTATGGAGTATATGATCTATCCGCGTCTGCTGCCGCTGGCCGAGCGAGCATGGCACCGAGCGGACTGGGAAATGGATTACAAAGCCGGACGTGAATTTGCCGGTGGCAAAACGCATCACGTTAACACTGAGGCGCTGCATAAAGAGTGGCTGCTGTTCGCCAACCTGATGGGCCAGCGTGAACTGCCGAAGATGGACGCGGCCGGTGTCGCTTACCGTTTGCCGGTGCCGGGAGCCCGCGTTGCGGGAGGAAAACTGGAGGCGAACGTTTCGCTGCCGGGTCTGGCTATCGAGTATTCGCTGGATGGCGGCAAGCAGTGGCAGCGTTATGATGATGCACAAAAACCGCAGGTCAGCGGCGATGTTTGGGTTCGCTCAGCGTCTGCCGACGGCAAACGTTTCAGCCGTGCTGAACAGGTTGACGGCAAAGCCTGACACTTAATTTCTGCCTTAACAGACCCCGGCTTGCCGGGGTTTTTTTATGTCTGCCAGAACGGCTTGAGGAACCGCAGGCATAAAAAAACCGCTTTTCAGCGGTTAATGGATGTTCTGCATCACAGAACGCATGACGGCAAAGCTCTGGCTTACAGGGCAGGTTTATCGTTATGCAGGTTTTCGTCTTCGCGGCAGTCACCCAGTTCGCAGTGGCCGTAAAGATAAAGACTGTGGTTGGTTAGTTTGATGCCATGTCTCTTGGCAATTTCGCGCTGACGTCCTTCGATATACTCATCACGGAATTCGATCACACGCCCACAATCCAGGCAGATCAGGTGATCATGGTGATGTTGCTGGGTCAGTTCGAAAACAGATTTACCGCCTTCGAAGTTGTGACGGGTCACGATCCCGGCATCATCAAATTGGTTGAGTACGCGGTAAACCGTCGCCAGACCAATTTCTTCACCCATATCAATCAGTTGCTTGTATAAGTCTTCCGCACTGACGTGATGACCTTCCGGCGCTTGCAGCACTTCCAGGATCTTAAGTCGCGGAAGCGTGACTTTTAAGCCAGCTTTCTTCAGTGCGGTATTGTTGTCAGTCATGCGGATTCAGTCCTGTTACTATGGTAATCACGTTGAGGCATGAAGCCTGTGATGGCGGTTCATGATGAAACGGTAGTCTGTTAACAAAGATCGCATCTTTCATTGCCATAGCGAAAAGATCGCAACGGCTTGATCAATAGAAAAAACACCTAAACTTAGTGTACCTTGATACCGCAGAAAGTTACAATTTTGTAGCGGTTAAATTGTTAATTTCAGTAATAGTTTGGCCCTTTCAATGGAGAATCAATCACTCAGGAGCGGGATCCTGCCGTTCGATCATTTCGCCAGTCCGTCAGGGCCAATTCTGGCTTAGCCAATAATCTCGGCCAAACTCAACTCTGCTGAAATCTGCTTAACCCAGCCATCCACACGTTCGTTGGTCAGTTCCGGTTGACGATCTTCGTCAATGGCCAGACCAATGAAGTGTTTGTCATCAGCCAGCCCTTTAGAGGCTTCGAAGTGGTAACCAGCCGTTGGCCAATGCCCGACAATCACCGCGCCGCGTGGCTCGATGATGTCACGCACGGTGCCCATCGCGTCACAGAAATACTCGGCATAATCTTCCTGATCGCCACAGCCAAACAGAGCAACCAGTTTATCTTCGAAATCTATCTCTTCCAGCGTTGGGAAAAAGTCGTCCCAGTCACACTGTGCTTCACCGTAATACCAGGTAGGAATGCCGATCAGCAAAATATCGAACTTTTCCAGATCCTCTTTGCTGCTTTTGGCGATGTCATGTATCTCGGCAACGTCTTTACCCAGCTGCTTTTGGATCATTTTAGCGATGTTTTCGGTGTTACCTGTATCGGATCCAAAGAAGATTCCTACTACGGCCATAAGATTTCTAACCTCTTGTTCTCAATGAAGTGCTCTGCATTGCAGGCAGTAATGCTGCAGATAATAGCAAACTCGCCGCCTGGAGAACATGCCTGTGCATCCCAGTACGGATCGGACAATAAGTCTATCGGGCATTAATGCGAAGCGTTATCGCCTTCGTGTGTTTTATGCCCTTTGTAGGGACATAAGCCTTGTCCCTGCTGGAAATCCGGTTATTCGCAATTGTGAAATAATTTCACCTTGGTCCTAAATTTTACTCATGCAGCGCCGATAGAAGATGCGAGAGGAATCTCAACATAATAAAGAAATCGATGCCCGGAGAGGTGTTCAACCATGTCCCGAGCTGATGCCAGACGGTGACCTGTTTGATTCTCCGCATCCCCGTTAATCTCATAAAAAGAAACGTAAACGTTTCACGAGAGGCACACTGTGCAATTTTTGAAAAATATTACTATCAGGGCAGCGATGTTAGGGATCCTCGGCGTTTTTTGCGTCATGTGGGCCTGCGTCGCGATCTATACCATTTCTTCACTTAACTCGCTGACTAAAAATGCCGAAATTAACGTCGCCTTAGTCAATGACCTGACACTGGTACATAAAGGCAGCGACCAGTATTTCCGTTCACAAACTCGACTTACCCGGGCAATGGCCTTACTGCAAAGCGATCCAAACAAAGGCCCTGAAATTTTTGACAGTGCCAAACTGGCTCTGACTAACATGACTCAGGCGCTGGCCGCGTTTAGAACTGCAGCCCACCCCGGCTTAGATGATGCGGTAGTGCAGGAACTTATTACCGACTGGTCAGCGTTAGCAGAGCAGGGTGCTACTCCCCTGTTTAACGCGGCCAGCAGTAAAAATGTTGAAGCCTACAAGCAGATTTCCAATGTGTCGGTGGTTCCCCTGAGCGTCAAATTTGGTGCCTCGGTCGAGAAGGTCAACGGTCTGATCGCCAGTGCGCTACAGAAATCGGAACAGGAATCCAGCCGTCTGACACGGATGAGTAAAATTATCCTGTTAGTTGCGTTTGGTCTGGGCATTGTCATCCTCTTCCTGACCGACCGCTATCTGGTCTGGGGACTGGTCAATCCGCTGAACAAGATCCGCGATCAGTTTGCGGTGATCGCCCGGGGTGACCTGACGCACGATCTGGAAGAGTTCGGCAAGAACTGCGCCGGAAAATTAATACCGCTGCTCAACGCCATGCAGGGCAGCCTGATCAATACTGTGCAAACTATCCGTAACTGCACCAACAACATTTATCAGGGAGCGTCTGAAATTTCCGCCGGAAATAACGATCTCTCCTCGCGCACCGAGCAACAGGCCTCAGCCCTTGAAGAGACGGCGGCCAGTATGGAGCAGCTCACCGCGACCGTGAAACACAATGCCGACAATGCCCATCACGCCAGCCAGCTGGTGGTGGAAGCCTCTGCCACCGCCCGTAAAGGCGGCAGCATCGTGGCCGATGTGGTCAGTACCATGAAAGAGATCTCCGGCAGCTCGAAGAAGATCGCTGAGATCACCTCCGTCATTAACAGCATTGCTTTCCAGACCAACATTCTGGCGCTCAATGCCGCGGTAGAAGCTGCGCGTGCAGGCGAACAGGGGCGCGGTTTTGCCGTGGTTGCCAGCGAAGTGCGTAATTTGGCGCAGCGCAGTGCACAGGCCGCTAAAGAGATCGAACAGCTGATCAATGAGTCGGTATCCAGAGTTGACAGCGGATCAAAACTGGTCGAAAACGCCGGTTCAACCATGGATGACGTGGTGCGATCAATAACGCATGTTACTGATATCATGGCTGAAATCGCCTCGGCGTCAGATGAGCAGAGTAAAGGGATCAGTCAGGTTGCTATTGCGGTGACGCAGATGGACAGCGTCACTCAGCAGAATGCCGCGCTGGTGGAAGAGGCCTCACAGGCAGCCGTTTCGCTGGAAGAGCAGGCATCACTGCTCAATAACGCCGTCGCGACATTTAAGCTCAAAGACAGTGTGACGCGGGTTAGCCAGAAAGCAGCTGCGTCAAATAAGTCGCCATTACTGCGCCCGCAAACCGCGCTGTCAGATGGCAGAAATAGTGAGAATTGGGAAACGTTTTAAGAAGGAAGTGCGCTGAAAAGTCAGGGATGAAAAACGGGCGGGTACCGGAAACGGCTACCCGCTTTAGTGTTAGCTGGCCTGAGCGTTAAGATGCGCGAGCAGCATCTCTTCAATCAATTCGCTGCGACTGATATTGCGTTCTTCCGCCAGCTTGTTGAGTGTATCAACCGCGTCGGCATTCATTTTCAGCTCTACGCGTCGCAAGCCACTCGCTTTATCACGGCGCAGCTGGTTACGCTTGTTGATTCTGAGCTGTTCATCGCGGGAAAGCGGATTTGTTTTCGGACGCCCCGGACGGCGATCATCTGCGAACAGATCTAGCGTCGTGCGATCCAGTTGTTCTTTTGCCATAGGTAGCGGTAAAACCAGGGAAGTTACATCGGAAAACGGCACGCCGTTTCAGACGATTGCCTTACATATTTCGGGCTAAACACCCTAACCCTTCTTGCCTCCCGCCAAACGCTTGAGCGCAGTAAACGCCTTTCTGCGGGGGCAAAATTTCAGCGCGCAATCATACCCCAGCCGCACCGCGGTTCACAACGGTTAAAAGCCCGGAATTATGGCTAAGTGGCTAAGTTATGCAGGCTTTTTGCACAATTTATCCCCAGCTTATCCCAGATCAGGCTTCATCGATGAAACGGTGTACAGCACGCAGCACGGCTTCGGGTTTTTCGGCGTGTACCCAATGGCCGGTTCCGGCGACGACATGTGCACGCGCCTGCGGAAATTGGCTGGCAATGGCGTCGCGATATTTGTCCTGCACATAAGGTGACAGACCTCCGCGGATAAACAGCGCCGGATGTGGCCATGCGGGCACGGTCTCCCAGCCGGTGATCTTGTCATATTCCGCCATCAGCACCGGTACATTAAAGCGCCATTCACCCTGCTGGAATGATTTGAGCAGAAACTGAATCACACCTTCTTCTTTTATATACTTACGCATGCACTCTGCGGCAGCGCGGCGGTCATCGACACCGGCGTCAGTGACGGCGTTGATGGCGGCAAAAATTTCATCGTGGCGGCGTGTCTGGTAATCCACGGGGGCGACATCAATCACCACCAGTTTGGCAACCCGCTCCGGTGCCAGCGCTGTCAGCGCCATCGCGGCTTTACCGCCCATGGAGTGACCGATAACAATGGCTTTTTGGAAACCGGCGTCATCCAGGGTTTCCAGTAAATCCTGCGCCATTGCGACGTAGGACATTTCGTCTGAGCGTTCAGACTGACCGTGATTACGCATATCAACCTGCAACACGCTATGCTGTTGTTTCAGGTCGCGGGCCAGCACGCCGAGGTTGTCCAGCGTGCCGAACAAACCGTGGATCAGCAAAACAGGTAAGGTTTCGCTATCAGGTGTGGCGGATTCTTGCAGGCGATAATGTAATTTCATGGTGAACTTCATGCAGATAAACAATCTCATTAGGTTATCATGAGTAGCGGATAATTTTTAAAACGGAAAGTTTTCTGCCAGATGCCTGAGCGGGATTTCACTACGTGGAGCAGAACAGGCCGGGGCCAGCATGCAGCAAAAGGTAATAATTCTGCTTTTTGCTTCGCGGCACAATTCCCCTGTTCGTAAACGCGTAGAAATTTGTATAATCCTTTTGAACAAATTAAGTAGAAAAAACAGTACTGGAAAAAGATGAAAACTATTGAGGTTGACGAAGAACTCTACCGCTATATTGCCAGCCATACGCAGCATATCGGTGAAACAGCATCGGATATTTTGCGCCGTATGCTGAAGTTTTCTGCCGGTCAGGAAGTGAAGTCTGCACCTGCCGCTGCGGGCGCACCGGTTTCGGGTGCCGCTGCCCAGGAGAAAGCGCCAGCCGTCGCCGCTAATACTGCACGCGATAAAGTCCGTGCCGTACGTGAACTGCTGCTCTCTGATGAGTATGCCGATCAGACCAAAGCGGTAAACCGTTTCATGCTGATTCTGTCAACGCTGTATTGCCTGAATCCTAAAGAATTCGCTGCCGCGACAGATTCCCTTCGTGGCCGCACGCGCACCTATTTCGCCGGTGACCAGCAGACTCTGCTGCAAAACGGCATTCATACCAAACCTAAACACGTTCCCGGAACGCCGTATTGGGTTATCACCAATACCAACACAGGCCGCAAACGCAGCATGATCGAACACATCATGCAATTGATGCAGTTCCCGGCGGAACTGACTGACAAAGTGTGCGGTACCCTCTAATTTCAGCATCAGGGAGAAGCGCCAGTGGCCAATAACCCTCGTGCAGGGCAACCTGCTCAGCAAAGCGATTTGATTAATGTGGCGCAGTTGACGTCACAATATTACGTCCTGCAACCGGACCCGGCGAATACTGCTCATGCGGTGAAATTCGGCACGTCCGGTCACCGTGGCAGCGCAGAGCGCCACAGCTTTAACGAAAATCACATTCTGGCGATTGCTCAGGCGATCGCCGAAGTGCGTAAAGAGCAGGGCACAACCGGTCCGTGCTACGTGGGCAAAGATACCCACGCGCTGTCTGAGCCTGCCTTTATTTCCGTGCTGGAAGTGCTGACCGCTAACGGCGTTGACGTTATCGTTCAGGAAGAGAATGGCTTTACGCCGACGCCTGCGGTTTCGCACGCGATCCTGACGCATAACCGCAAAGGCGGCGCGAAGGCCGATGGTATTGTTATCACGCCATCGCATAACCCTCCGGAAGACGGTGGCATTAAATACAATCCGACCAACGGCGGACCGGCTGATACCGATCTGACCTCTGTGATTGAAAAACGTGCCAATGCGCTGCTGGCTGCAAAACTTGCCGGTGTACAGCGCCAGACGCTGGATGCTGCCTGGAAAAGCGGGCATCTGACGGCGATTGATCTGGTTCAGCCTTACATTGAAAGTCTGGGCGAAATCGTCGATATGAAAGCGATTCAGAAAGCGGGCCTGAAGCTGGGCGTTGATCCGCTGGGCGGTTCCGGTATCGAATACTGGAAACGCATCGCCGCATATTATGAGCTGGATCTTACGCTGGTGAATGACTCGGTCGATCAGACTTTCCGTTTCATGCATCTCGACCACGACGGCGTGATCCGTATGGACTGCTCGTCTGAATCGGCGATGGCCGGTCTGCTGGCGCTGCGCGACAAGTTCGATCTGGCGTTCGCCAATGACCCGGACTACGATCGTCACGGTATCGTCACGCCGAAAGGCCTGATGAACCCAAACCACTATCTGGCCGTGGCTATCCAGTACCTGTTCCAGCATCGTCCGAAATGGGGCCAAGACGTGGCCGTCGGTAAAACGCTGGTTTCCAGTGAGATGATCGACCGCGTCGTGGAAGATTTGGGCCGCAAGCTGGTGGAAGTGCCGGTGGGTTTCAAATGGTTTGTTGATGGTCTGTTCGACGGCAGCTTCGGTTTCGGTGGTGAAGAGAGCGCAGGGGCTTCGTTCCTGCGTTTTGACGGCACACCGTGGTCAACCGACAAAGACGGCATCATCATGTGTCTGTTGGCTGCGGAGATCACTGCCGTTACCGGTAAGAATCCGCAGGAACATTACGATGAGCTCGCAGCTCGTTTCGGTGCGCCAAGCTACAACCGTATTCAGGCACCAGCCACGCATGCGCAAAAAGCCGCGCTGGCTAAGCTTTCTCCTGAACAGGTAAAAGCAGACACTCTGGCCGGTGACCCCATCACTGCACGCCTGACCAATGCGCCGGGTAATGGAGCATCCATTGGCGGTCTGAAAGTGATGACCAAAAATGGCTGGTTCGCCGCGCGTCCGTCCGGTACTGAAGAGGCTTACAAGATCTATTGTGAAAGCTTCCTCGGCGCAGAACACCGCGAAAAAATTGAGAAAGAAGCCGTGGATATCGTCAGCAAAGTTCTTGCCGACGCCAAATAACCCCCCGATTTCGTTTTACATCTCATCCATCAAAGCGCTGATCATTCAGCGCTTTTTTGTTTTCTGCCATCCCCCGCGTCCTTCTGTAATAAAAAGATATATCTAAATGCGCGTTTGCACTTGCCAGCGGCCAAAATTCGATCTAGTTTAGATATATCGAAATAATTTCGATATATCTAAATAACACTACTTTTAAGGATCGAACCTATGTTCAGTAAACTTTTTGAAGGCCGCCATCGCGGTCATGGATGTGATGAAGAGCGTGGCGAACATCATTGCCGCCAAGATATGCGCCGTGGTGGCCGTCACCACTTTGGCGACCACGGTGACCGCCATGAAAGGGGCGAGCGCGGTGAAGGACGTCGCGGCGGACGCGGGGAAGGGCGTCATGGCGAACGCGTGCAGCGTCTGTTTGAACACGGCGATCTGCGCCGCGTGCTGCTGGCGCTGGTAGCGAAAAAACCGAGCCACGGCTACGAGTTGATTAAGGCGATTGAAGAAGCGTCATCTGGTCTGTATGTCCCAAGCCCGGGCGTTATCTACCCGACGCTGACGCTGCTGGAAGAGCAGGATTTCCTCGAAGCAGTTGCAACCGGCAATGGCCGTAAAAGTTATCAAATCACCGAGGCCGGTAAAGTAGAACTGGCGCAGCACCAGGCGGCGGTGGATGTGATTTTTGCCCGGCTGGCGGGCGCTACGCGTGAGCGTGGTGGCAATCTGGCGGAAGAAATTTCAGACGCCATGCATCGTCTGAGAAGCGTGCTGCGCGCCAACTTTATGCGCGGCGATCTCAGCGCTGAACACGTAGCCCGCGTGAATGCCACGCTGGTCAAAGCGGCCGACAGCATTGAAACTGAATTCGCCGCTATCGACGCCGAACTGGCAGCAAAAGCGGCGCAGGATAAGAGTGAGTCTTAAGGCAGAAAACGGTAGCCGACCCCTGTCTCGGTCAGCAGATGGCGCGGGCGGGTGGCATCGGCTTCCAGTTTCTGGCGCAAATGTCCCATGTAAATACGCAAGTAATGACTGTGTTCGACGTAATTCGGTCCCCAGACGTGGCTCAGCAGCTGACGCTGGGTGATCACCTTACCGCTGTTGGCGAGTAGTTCTGCCAGCAGGCGAAATTCAATCGGCGTCAGGTGTAAGTCTTCGCCGTTACGCTGAACGCGGCGGTTAATCAGGTCAACCGTCACGTCGGAGAAGCTCACCAGCGGGGTCTCCTGATTATTCCCCGCATGGCGACGCAGCGCGACGCGCACGCGGGCCAGTAGTTCGCCGACGCCAAATGGCTTGGTGAGGAAGTCGTCAGCCCCGGCGTCCAGCGCGGCAATCTTGTCCTCTTCGCTGGTTCGCGCCGACAGCACAATCACCGGGATGGCGCTCCAGTGGCGCAAATCACGGATGTAAGTCAGGCCATCACCGTCCGGCAAACCGAGATCGAGAATAATCAGATCTGGTTTGCGGGTGCCGGCTTCAATCAGCCCACGTTGCAGCGTATCGCTCTCAAACACCCGCAAGCCTTCCCCCTCCAGCGCTGTGCGGACAAAGCGACGGATCTCTTTTTCATCTTCAACAATCAAAATATTAATGGGGGATGCAGTCACAGTTCCTCGTTAATGTCAGTATCCATCTCAGGCAATTTTTCCAGCGGTAGCCGGAAGCGGAAACGCGCGCCGCCGTTTGGACCATTTTCTGCCCAAATCCGTCCGTCGTGCACATCAATAATGGCACGACAAATCGCTAACCCCAAGCCCACGCCCGGTATTGCAGACTCTTTATTACCGCGCGAGAACTTGTCGAAGATCGCGCGTTCGCCACCGGGGGCGATCCCCGGACCGTTATCCCACACCTCCATCTCCAGCCAGTCGTCCAGCGGCGTGGCGCGGATACCAATAGTCGCGCCCGAACCCGCATATTTATGAGCGTTTTCCAGCAGGTTGATAAACACCCGCTCGATCAGGCTGCCGTCGCAGTTCACCAGCAATAGTTCCTCTGGCAGCTCGATTTTTATCTGATGGGTACTGAGCACGGTTTCCAGCATACGCAGGGCGCTGCCGACGATCTCCTCCACCGACTGCCACTCTTTGCGCAGATTAAATCCGCCGGACTGAATACGTGCCATATCCAGCAAATTATTCACCAGCCGCGTGGTACTCAGCACCTGCTGGCGAATCTGATTGGCCTGCGGCGCGTGTTTGGAGCCTTCCGACGCCAGATCCAGTGTGAGGATCTCCGCCTGACCGAAGAGTACGGTCAGCGGCGTACGTAAATCATGTGACAGCGCCGACAGCAGCGAGTTACGTAGCTGTTCGCGCTGGGCATCGAGCCGTGCGGTTTCGGCACTGGCAGAGAGATGCAGACGGTCGAGGGCGTTGGCAATAAGCACCGTAAAGGTCTGCAACAAACGCTGCTGTTCCGGCACCATTAACTGGCGGATGTTGGCAGGTTCTACCGCCAGCAAGCCACGCGCCTGGCCGGAGGCCACCAGTGGCAGCAACTGGTAGGGCACACCGGCGAGGGTATCGGTACCGGCACCGGCGGGCATCTGTTTATCGAAACTCCAGCGGGCAATGGCGTCATCCACCACGATGCTGGTGCCTTCGTCAGACCCGGCGGGCTGCAAACTGCCGTTCTCCTGCGGCAATAAAACCGCCGTTTTGGCATGCAAACTGGAGGAGATAAAGTGGCGGCTGGTCTGTGCGATGGCATCCGGCGTCATCGCCTGGCTCAGCCCTTTCGACATCTCATACAGATGCTGCGCCCGTTTCTCGCGGTGGCGGGCGATTCGCGCCTGATAACGCACACCGGCGGTCAGATTGCCGATCAGAATGCCGACAATCAGCATGACCGCAAAGGTCACCAGATATTGTGCGTCCGTCACCGCCAGCGATCCGCGCGGTTGTACGAAGAACAGATCAAAACTGACGACGTTGATCACCGCTGCCAGCGCCGACGGCCAGCGGCCATAAAACAGCGCCACAATCACCACGCCAAGCAGGTAAACCATCACCAGGTTGGCCTGATCGAACGCCGGAACCAGCCACTGGGAAAACACAGTGATCATCGCGCACAGCGCCACGGCCACCGCGCAGCCCTGTAGCTGACGGCTGAATTTTTCAGCAAAGGTGCGGGCATCGTGCTCTTTACGCGTCGTGACCGGCGGGGCATCTTCCAGCCCGACAATCACCAGATCCAGATCCGGACCGATGCGCGCCAGCCGGTCGGCAAAACTGCCGCCCAGCCTCCAGCGCTGCTCTTTGCGGCGGCCCATCATGATTTTACCCAGCCGGTGTTCGCGGGCATAACGTAAAATCGCCTGTTCTTCTTGCGGGTCGGAGAGGGTGGCTGTTTCTGCGCCCAGCTCCTGCGCCAGTTTCAGCGAGCGTAAAATGGCCCGGCGCTGGCCTTCCGGCAGGCGGTGCAGGCGGGGAGTTTCGACATAAACGGCATGCCAGACGCAGCCCAGACGGGCCGCCAGACGGGACGCCACGCGGATCAGCTTCTCGTTGCCGCCGCCGTGACCAATGCAAAGCAGCAGTGCGTCGCGGGTATGCCATACGCGGTGAACACCGCGGTCATCGCGGTATTCGCGCATCTGATCGTCTACGCGGTCGGCGGTGCGGCGCAGCGCCAGTTCGCGCAGGGCGATCAGGTTACCTTTACGGAAGAAGTGTTCGATGGCGCGCTCGGCCTGACCGGGAATGTAAACTTTACCCTCTTTGAGGCGCTGGCGCAGGGAGTCGGGCGGCAGATCCACCAATACCACTTCGGTGGCGTCATCAAATAAACGGTCGGGGACGGTTTCACGAATAAGAATGCCGGTGACGCCGCTGACCACGTCGTTCAGGCTTTCCAGATGCTGGACGTTGACGGTGGTGAACACGTCAATGCCCGCGTCGAGAAGCTCTTCGATATCCTGCCAGCGCTTCGGATGACGTGAACCGGCTGCGTTACTGTGTGCCAGTTCATCCATCAGGATCAGCGCCGGATGGCGGGCGAGGGCGGCATCAAGATCAAATTCCTGTACCAGGCGCCCGCGGTGCTGAATACGTTTTGGCGGTAACTGACTGAGGCCCGGCAGCATGGCTTCGGTCTCGGCGCGACCGTGGGTTTCCACCACGCCGATCAGCACGTCCAGACCCGTCGCCCGCAACCTCTGTGCTTCCTGCAACATGGCGTACGTTTTCCCGACGCCCGCACAGGCACCAAAAAATACCTTCAACTGCCCGCGTGGCTTCTCATTGGCAATGGCCAGAAGACTGTCCGGGTCGGGGCGCTGTGATTCTTCAACCATGTTAATCCCTGTTTAATTGAAAACCGAACGGGCGCAGCATGTTGCGTCTTCCAGTTGTTTCTCTGAAAGGTGCAGCGTGTTGCGCCCTGATCTAACCCTGTGAGTTCGAATCGATTACTGAACTTTTACCTGATCCAAAGCATGATTCAATTGAACCACGTTCACCACTGTCGGGCCGAGGAAATTCACCAGCGGCGAGACGGTATTATCTTCAATCAGTTTATTCACCTGCGCCACCGTTAGACCCCGGGCGCTGGCAACACGCGGGGCCTGCCACTGTGCTGCTTCTACCGAAATTTGCGGATCCAGACCACTGCCGGATGCAGTCACCAGATCCACCGGCACCTGTGACGGACTTTGTGGATTCGCCAGACGCAGCGCCGCCACGCGATCCGCCACGGCTTTATCCAGCGCCGGATTGCTGACCGCCAGGTTGCTGCCGCCGGAGGCCATCGGATTATAGGGTGAATCTGACGTTGCCGATGGGCGTCCCCAGAAATAATTGGTATGGGTAAAGTTCTGCCCAATCAGTTCAGAACCGATCAATACACCGTTATCGCGGATAAGCGACCCTTCAGCGCGGTAGCTAAATGCCGCAGAGGAGATCCCGGTGGTCACAAACGGGTAGATAACCCCCGTTGCCAGCGTCAGGAAAACTGTCATCACAATCGCCGGGCGAAGGTAGCTCATGCGTTCTGCTTTGGGTGCCCGATTAACAGACTGAGTACGTAACACAGACATTGTCTCTTCCCCTTAACTTAAATGTAAAACGGTGAGGATGACGTCAATCACCTTGATACCGATGAACGGCACTATCAGACCACCCACACCATAAATCCACAGGTTGCGGCGCAGTAATGACGCGGCACTCATGGCTTTATAGCTGACACCGCGTAACGCCAGCGGGATCAGGAACACAATCACCAGGGCGTTGAAAATAACCGCTGACAAAATCGCAGAGGCAGGGGAGTGCAGATGCATAACGTTGAGCGCATTCAGCTGCGGGTAGGTTGCTGCGAACGCCGCCGGAATGATGGCGAAGTATTTGGCAACGTCGTTGGCGATACTGAACGTCGTCAGCGAGCCGCGCGTCATCAGCATCTGTTTACCGATATGCACCACTTCAATGAGCTTGGTCGGGTTGGAGTCCAGATCTACCATGTTCCCGGCTTCTTTCGCTGCCTGCGTCCCTGAGTTCATGGCAACTGCCACGTCAGCCTGCGCCAGTGCCGGGGCGTCGTTGGTACCGTCGCCGGTCATCGCCACCAGGCGACCTTCGGACTGGTATTGACGAATCAGGGCCAGTTTGGCTTCCGGCGTAGCTTCGGACAGGAAATCATCCACACCGGCTTCCGCTGCGATAGCCGCTGCGGTCAACCGGTTGTCACCGGTGATCATCACGGTTTTGATACCCATTTTACGTAGCTCACCAAAGCGCTCTTTAATGCCGCCTTTGACGATATCTTTTAGCTCAACCACGCCCAGCACGCGGGCATCTTCTGCCACCACCAGCGGTGTTCCGCCTTTGCGGGCCACGGTTTCCACCAGCCCTTCGATAGCCAGCGGGAAGCTGCCGCCATTAGTTTCAACGTGACGACGGATAGCATCGACAGAGCCTTTACGGATACTGCGATCCCCGATGTTCACGCCGCTCATACGGGTTTGTGCTGAGAACGGCACAAAGGTGGCGTTCAGTGAGTGAATGTCGCGTTCACGCAGGTTAAAGCGCTGTTTCGCCAGAACCACAATACTACGGCCTTCCGGTGTTTCATCCGCCAGCGAAGATAACTGCGCGACATCGGCCAGTTCCTGTTCCGTCACGCCCGGTGCGGGCAGGAACTGCGATGCCTGGCGGTTACCCAGCGTGATGGTCCCGGTTTTATCCAGCAGGAGCACGTCCACGTCACCGGCCGCTTCAACCGCACGGCCGCTGGTGGCAATCACGTTCGCTTCCAGCATGCGGCTCATACCGGCTACACCGATGGCTGACAGCAGACCACCGATGGTGGTTGGGATAAGACAAACCAGCAGCGCCACTAATACAGTAATGGTTACCGGTACACCGACATGGCTGGCATCAACGCTAAACAGCGAGAACGGGTAGAGTGTGGCCGTTGCCAGCACGAACACTAGCGTCAGCGCCACCAGCAGAATGGTCAGTGCCACTTCGTTTGGCGTTTTGCGACGTTTGGCGCCTTCCACCATGGCGATCATCCGGTCAAGGAAGGTGTCGCCGGGGTTAGCGGAGCACTGCACTACCAGCCAGTCAGACAGTACGCGGGTACCGCCGGTGACGGAGGAGAAGTCACCGCCGGACTCACGGATAACCGGTGCAGATTCACCGGTGATGGCGCTTTCATCCACTGACGCACCACCGACTAACACTTCACCGTCGCACGGCACGGTATCACCGGCTTCGATCAGTACCATGTCGCCTTTACGCAGGGAATCGGCAGCCACTTTGATCACCGGTGATTCCGGGCGCGGTTCATAAATCTTCTTCGCCCAGCTGGTTTTCTGTACCCCTTTCAGGCTCTGCGCCTGGGCCTTACTGCGGCCTTCCGCCAGTGCTTCAGCAAAGTTGGCAAACAGGACGGTGAACCACAACCACAGTGACACGCTGCCGGTAAAACCGGCGCTGCCGTCGGTTTGTTTGAAAAGAATAGCCAGCCAGATGATCGTGGTCAGAATACTGCCCAGATAGACTACGAACATCACGGGGTTACGCCACTGGACGCGCGGATCCAGTTTCTTCACCGAGTCAAGCAGGGCGGTGCGGATCAGGCGCGGTTCAAACAGCGCACGTTGTTTACGAGTCATTTTATTTATCTCACTCATCATCAGTTCAACGGGTTACGCGGCATTATTGGCCGGACCACACCTGCAAATGTTCAGCGACAGGACCCAGGGCCAGCGCAGGAACGAAGGTCAGCGCACCGACCAGCAGAACCGTACCGACCAGCAGGCCGATAAACAGTGGGCCGGAAGTTGGCAGCGTACCGTTGCCCGCTTTCTGACGTTTTTTCGCAACCAGAGAACCTGCAATCGCCAGTACCGGTAAAATCACCCCAAAACGACCGAAGAACATACATACCGATAACAGAATGTTGTAGAACGGCGTGTTGACGCTCAGGCCACCAAAGGCGCTGCCGTTGTTGTTGGCGGCAGAAGAAACGGCGTACAGCACTTCGCTGAAACCATGCGCACCCGGGTTAGCAATACCGGCGCGACCTGCGTCAGTGACTAATGCCAGCGCGGTACCCAGCAACACCAATGTCGGTGTGACCAGAATCGCCAGCGCGGTCATCTTCATATCGTAAACGTCAATCTTCTTACCGAGATACTCGGGTGTGCGGCCAATCATCAGACCGGCGATAAACACCGTCAGCAGGACGAACAGCAACATGCCGTACAGACCAGAACCCACGCCGCCGAACACCACTTCACCGATTTGCATCAGCCACATCGGCACCAGACCACCCAGCGCAGTGAAGGAGTCATGCATGGCGTTAACCGCACCGCATGAAGCTGCCGTCGTGACTGCCGCGAAGAAGCTGGAAGCCAGAATGCCGAAGCGACTCTCCTTGCCTTCCATATTGATGTTGCTGGTAGCACCGAGCTGCGTGAAGTGCGGGTTGCCCTGCAATTCGGCGTACATGATAACGACCACCGACACCACAAAGATGATCGACATGGCCCACACCAGCGCGTGACCCTGACGGTTGTCACCGACCACACGGCCAAAGGCAAAGCACAGCGCACAAGGGATGAGGAAAATCGCCAGCATTTGCACCATGTTGGTCATAGCTGTCGGGTTTTCGAACGGATGAGCCGAGTTAGCACCGAAGAAGCCGCCGCCGTTCGTCCCAAGCATCTTGATCGCTTCCTGCGAAGCCACCGGCCCCATTGGCAACGTCTGCTGCAAACCTTCCAGCGTGGTGACGTGCTGATAAACCTCTAAGTTTTGCAATACACCCTGACTGACGAAGAACAGCGCGATCAGCAGCGATATCGGGATAAGCAGATACATCGTGATGCGCCATAAATCCTCCCATGCGTTACCGATGGTGTGGGCTGACGGGCGTGCAAACGCACGGATCAGCGCAAAGGCCACGGCAATACCGGTGGCGGCCGACAGGAAGTTCTGTACGGTCAGGCCAATCATCTGACTGAGGTAGCTCAGCGTGCTTTCACCGCTGTAGGCCTGCCAGTTGGTGTTACTGACAAAGCTGACGGCGGTGTTAAAAGCCAGATCCCATGACAGGCCGCCAAAGTGCTGCGGATTCATCGGTAACGAGCCTTGCGCCATCAGCAGCGCCATTAAAATCACAATCCCCAGAATGTTGAAAACTATGATGGCCAGGGCGTATTGCCACCAGTTCATCTCGGTTTCTGCGCTACCTGCTGTGCGAAATACCCCACGATCAAAACGCTGCAAGAACCCTATAGGCTGACCTTCAATCAGCTGAGCAATATAATTTCCCAGTGGTTTCGAGAGCAGCAATAACACCAGCATAAAGCTGGCGATCAGTAAAAAGCCCGAAGCTGCCATTTTTAAAACTCCTCCGCATTAAGCAGGGCATAAACCAAGTAGCCGAGTAACAACAGGACCAGCAGTGAGCCGCAAATTACGCCAACAGTCACATTCCACCTCCACAGGTGATTTTTATGTTGCAGCGAGGATATGAAAACCTAGGAAAAGATCCTGAAAAGATAGGGGCCTCAGGTGTAAAGAAAGTATAAAAATCCCGACATCCTTCGTGTCGTCTCTGCGTTATCTCGCCCAAATCACTGACTGATGTCAGCACATCGGACTCGATAACTTGCCGCCTTGATACAACGCGAATGGATTGGGATTTTGGTTCGAGGGGAAGTAACAAGGTTGTTTGATTTGGTTTTCATAAAAGAAACATAAAACCGTATTTATTTAACTTTTATGTAACTAAATTACAGCGACAGATCGAAATTGTCGTTTTTTTACACTTTAAGTGGTCAGATGAGTAGTAAACTTTCATCCGTTGCGGTAAAATTTTGTTCAATTTACAGGTTCCGTGAATTTCTGAATTCACCTTAAAACTTTCCGAAAAGGAGCAACGCTATGTCTGATTACACGCCGTATACGCTGACCCGCATTATCACCCGCCGCGCTCTGGTGCTGGCCGCAGGTCTGCTGGCATTACCGGTTATGCTTTTCCGCCAGGACCGCGCCCGTTTTTACAGCTATTTACACCGTGTCTGGCTGAAAACCAGCGACAAGCCGGTGTGGCTGAGCCATGCGGAAGTCGCCGCGCAAGACTTCTACTAAAATCCACGTCGTCCTTGACGCTACAGCGGCGTTAGCGGCGCGCATTCACCCGAATCACTGACTTGAGTCAGCTCATCCGGGTTCATGCACTTGCTGCCTTGCTGTAACGCCAATGACTTAGTGGATTCCAGAGTTCCATCTTTTCAAATCCTTTCTTAAACCCCGGTTAGCTGACCGGGGTTTTTTATTGTCTGAATCTCAAACCTGTACAACATTATTTTATTGTATAACTTATACTGGATCATAACCGGGGTTGATGAGCGTCTCTTCAGCCCTCTTTCCAGATAAACGTCAGGGAGTCACCAATGAGTGAACATATTCCGGTTGGGATCAGCGCCTGTCTGGTGGGGGAGAAAGTCCGTTTTGATGGCGGCCACAAGCGGCTGGCGTTTGCCGTCGAGCAGCTGGCGCCTTATGTGCGTTTCGAAACCATTTGTCCGGAAATGGCAATAGGCTTGCCGACTCCGCGGCCTGCGCTGCGCCTGGTCAGGCAGGGCGAGGGGGTCTCCATGCGCTTCAGTAATGATGAAAGCATTGATGTGACAGAGCTTATGCAGACCTACGCCGAAAAACGTACCGAGCCGCTCGGGCATTTATGCGGGTACATCCTTTGTGCCAAGTCGCCAAGCTGCGGTATGGAGCGGGTGCGGGTCTACAGTGCTAACGGGAAAGATGGGCAGAAATGCGGCGTGGGTATTTATGCCGCCGAGCTGATGAAACGTTTTCCGTGGCTGCCGGTGGAAGAGGACGGGCGCCTCAACGATCCGGTACTGCGTGAGAATTTTGTCGAGCGGGTATTTGCGCTGTATGAGCTGAACCAGCTGCGCGCCGGTGGCCTGACGCGCGGCAAGCTGATGGATTTTCACAGCCGTTACAAACTGTCCCTGCTGTCACACTCTCAGCCGAAGTACCGGGATCTGGGCCGTTTTGTCGCCGGCATGGCTGAATGGGATTCGCTCGAGGACTATTTCACCGAATACCGCCAGCGGCTGATGACGTTGTTACAGCATAAGGCCACGCGCCGAAACCACACCAACGTGCTGATGCACGTTCAGGGCTACTTCCACCGTCAGCTGAATGCTCATCAGCGGCAGGAACTGACCCAGCTTATCGACCGCTACCGGCAGGGCGTGCAGCCCTTACTGGCCCCCATTACGTTGCTCAAACATTACATGTCGGAATATCCCGATGCTTATCTGGCCGGGCAGCGATATTTCGAGCCGTATCCGGAAGCCCTGAGACTCCGATACGGACACTGACGGCTACCGGCGCTTGCAGATTTGGGATTGGGCAGTGCTCGAAATGCTCATGGACTTTGTGTCCACTCCGCTGTCTGCGCGCTGTCAGCCCCCAACCCTGCGGCGCCCGCTAGTCCTTATTCCGGTTAGCGATTAAAAATATCAGGAGCTTTATGACTACGCATCTCGTCTGGTTTCGCAACGACCTGCGCATGACCGATAACCGCGCGTTGCACGCAGCCTGCGAAGATCCGCAGGCAAAGGTGATTGCGGTGTTTATCGCTACGCCAAAGCAGTGGGAAAGCCATGTCATGGCGCCGCGTCAGGCGGCGTTTATTTATCAGCATCTGCAGGCGTTGCAGGCTTCGCTGGCCGAACGTGGTATTGAACTGTTTTATCATCAGTGTGATGATTTTGCGGCAGGTAATCTTTGGCTGAAGGATTTCTGCCAGCAGCAGAACGTCGATGCGTTGTTCTACAACAAACAGTATGAAATCAACGAGCGCGAGCGGGATGCCGCGCTGGAAAACGCCTTGCAGGGCAGCGTCATGACGCGCAGTTTTGACGACAGCCTGCTGCTGCCGCCGGGTTCCGTCACCACCGGTGAAGGCACAATGTACAAGGTCTATACACCATTTCGCCGCGCCTTTCTTGAGCGTCTGACGGAATCCGACAGCCGCTCACTGCCCGCACCGAAACGCCGCGATATAGACGGCGACGTAGCCCTGCATCCGTTGGCCCCGTTCGATATGGCGCAACAGGCGATCGGCAGCGATTTTCCTGTGGGCGAAGAGGCGGCCCGCGAGCGCCTGCGCACCTTCTGCCGGGAAACCGTACAGGATTATCTTGAGCAGCGGGATCTGCCCGCCGTGGACGGCACCAGTTCGCTGTCGCCTTATCTGGCTATCGGCATCCTGTCACCGCGCCAGTGTTTCAACCGCCTGCGCACTGAATGCCCCGACGTCCTTGAGCGCCGCGACGGCGGTGCATTCGGCTGGCTCAATGAGCTGGTTTGGCGCGAATTTTACCGCCATCTGCTGGTGGCCTGGCCGAAGCTTTGTAAGCATCAGCCGTTTATCGCCTGGACCGACAATGTGCGCTGGCGAGATGCGCCGCAGGATTTGCAGGCGTGGAAAGCGGGTAAAACCGGTTATCCGGTGGTCGATGCTGCCATGCGTCAGCTCAACGCCACCGGCTGGATGCACAATCGCTTGCGGATGATCGTTGCCAGTTTTCTGGTCAAAGACTTACTGATCGACTGGCGCGAAGGCGAGCGCTATTTCATGTCGCAGCTGCTCGACGGTGATCTGGCGGCCAACAACGGCGGCTGGCAGTGGGGTGCATCAACCGGCACAGATGCCGCACCTTATTTCCGTATTTTCAACCCGACTACGCAGGGCGAACGCTTTGATAAAGCGGGGCGCTTTATCAAAGCCTGGGTACCGGAGTTGACCGATGTCCCAGAAAAACATATTCATCAACCGCATCAATGGGCTGAGAAACTTCATCGCGTGCTAGACTACCCGACGCCGGTTATCGATCACTCCCACGCCCGCAAAGACACGCTGGCGGCGTTCGAATCGGCAAAACGAGGGAGTCAGCCAACAGGCTGACCACCAACAGAAATCTTCACCACACACGGAGCGATGTGATGAGAAACCAAATGTTGGCGCTGATCCTGGCGTGTTCGGCCAGTCAGGCCATGGCCGGTTTTGACGTAGTGGCGCTTGGCGTGCACGGCGGCGTGGAAGAGGGAAACCTCACCTCGTATTTGATTCGCAGCGACGATCAAAAATTATACCTCGGGCTGGACGCCGGTTCGGTTCTGCCGGGCATCAGCAAGGCACTGGAAAAAGGCGCATTCCCGCAGGTGACGGTGGAAAATTCTGCCCCTTATACCCCGCAGGGCGCGGTGTTTCGTGATCTGATCGGGGGTTACTTCATCAGTCACGGTCATCTGGATCATCTGGCCGGGCTTATCATCAGCTCGCCGGAAGACAGCCATAAACCCCTTTATGGCACGGCTGACACCATCGGCACCCTGCGCCAGCACTATTTCAATGGCAAAGTCTGGCCAAATTTCACCGATGCGGGCAGCGGTTTACGCATTGGTACTTACCGGCTAAATTCACCGCGTCCGGCGCAACGTTTTTCCCTCGGCCTGACAGGCCTGGACGGCGTTATTTATCCGCTGAGCCACGGCGGCACGCCGTCGAGTATGATTTTAGTTAGCCGCAAAGATGAGTCGTTTGCCTTCTTCGGGGACACCGGCCCGGATCAGGTAGAGAAATCGAAACATCTGGAGACGGTCTGGCGCGTACTGGGCGATGAAGTGAAAGCCAAACGTCTGCAGGGGATGATCATCGAAACCTCTTATCCCGATGGCGTGCCGGACAGCAAACTGTTCGGCCATCTCACGCCGGAATGGCTGCTCAAAGAGCTGAAAGTGTTTGAAACCGCCAGCGGCGGCGCGGGGTCGCTCAAAGGCCTGACGGTGATCATCAGCCACGTTAAACCAAGCCTCAAAGCGGGAGCCGATCCTGAAACCGAAATCATGCAGCAGCTGAACAAAGGCAATGATGTGGGCGTGAAGTTTGTCAGGATGCAGCAGGGTGATAAATTAGCGCTTTAGTCTCCCACAGATTTATACAGAGAATGTTATGAATAATCTCCAGCTAGAAACCCTGATCAATCAGAAACTCGACGTGAATAGTTTCCAGGATTACGCCCCGAACGGATTACAGGTGGAAGGCCGCGCAGAGGTCAGACGTATTGTCACCGGTGTGACGGCTTCCCAGGCGCTGCTTGAAGCAGCCGTGGAGCACAAGGCTGATGCTATCGTGGTACACCACGGTTATTTTTGGAAAAATGAACCGGCGGTCGTGCGCGGTATGAAGCGCAACCGTCTGAAAACGTTGCTGCTCAACGACATCAATCTCTACGGCTACCACCTGCCGCTCGATGCGCATCCGCAGTTGGGCAATAACGCCCAGCTGGCGAAAATGTTCGGAATTACCGTGCTGGGTGAAGTGATGCCGCTGGTGCCGTACGGTGAGCTGGATACACCACTGAGCGGTGAAGCGTTGCGCCAGCGCATCGAAGTATTGCTCGACCGCAACGTACTGCACAGTGCGCAGGGCGGGCCGGAGGAAATCCGTCGCGTGGCGTGGTGCTCCGGTGGCGGTCAGGGCTTTATTCAGCAGGCTGCCGACTTTGGTGTCGATGCTTTTATCAGCGGTGAAGTGTCAGAGCAAACCATTCACATCGCCCGCGAAATGGGGCTGCATTTTTATGCCGCAGGCCACCACGCCACAGAACGTTACGGCGTGAAAGCGCTGGGCGAATGGCTGGCGGCTGAGCACGGGCTAGAGGTCAAATTCATCGACATCGATAACCCGGCTTAAGAGTCTATTTCTCTGGCGTTGTTTTTTCTGTTGCCTCATCCGGCACGCTATCTTCCAGCAATGTAAATGCCCGCTGTAAGCCGGTATCCACTTCGGGGTCAGCACCCTGTGGCGGATACGGGCTTTCTTCCTCCTCTGCCACTTCGCTCTCCTCCACCGCCGGTTCGATGACGTTTTCCGGCGCGGGCATGTTGTCCTGAATCAGTTGCTCATCGAATGCAGGGTTTAGCGCCGGTGACAGCGGTGAGCTGCTCAGACTGTCCGGCATGGCGATGTGTGGCAGCGGGGCATCGACGGCCATGACGGTCTCTTCTTCTTTCGCAGAAGTCCGGCTCAGCGCCACTATTCCCCCGCCACATAATGCGAAGAACGCATAGAGAATATTTCCGCCGAGTGGCTCGATCAGTGCACCGACGGCCAGTGGCCCGATACAAGCCCCGACGCCGAATGCCATCAGCAGGCAGGCAGAAAGTGACACGCGCCGTTCCGGTTCAATCATGTCATTCGCCAGCGCAACCACCAGCGGATAGAGCGTAAATTGCATCAGGCTGACCACAAACCCGATCCCCAGCAGCACCGGGAAAGAGATATGCGTCAGGACTGCCAGCGGCAGGGCGGCCACCGCCAGCAATATGGCGTTGATGCGCATCAACATGTTGCGGTTGTAGTGATCTGACAGCCAGCTCAGCGGGAACTGAGCCAGCAGCCCGGCGAAAATCGCCAGCGCCATAAACAGACCGGTTTGCTGGGTAGTGAACTCCTGCTGGCTGGAGTAAATCGGTGCCAGCCCGTAGAACGAACCCACCACCATGCCAATCAGCAACGTGATCGCCAGCACTTTGGGAATGGCATTGATAAAGAATTTCAGCTCCATAGGTGCCGGAGACATATGCCCGACATTGGTTCGCGTGGTCAGGGCAATCGGCACCAGACAGAGCGCGAAACAGAGTGCGATGATGATAAGCGTGCTCATTCCCAAACCATCGCTGAGCATCAGAACGATCTGACCGAGCGCCATCCCGAGATAGGACGCTACCATATAAAACCCAAACACCACGCCGCGCTGGGCCGATTCCGCCTGATCGTTCAGCCAGCTCTCCAGCACCATATATTGCACCATCATGCACAGACCGATGATCAAGCGCAGCACAACCCACACCGGGATGATTTCGGTTAAACCGTGGCCGAGTACGGCGGCGGTGATAATGCCGGAACAGGAGACGTACGCGCGGATATGACCCACACGGGCAATCAGGATATGGCCGATTTTTCCGCCAATCACCAGCCCTGCGTAGTTGGCAGCAATGATCGCCCCGATCATTGCGCCGCTGACATGAATGGCCGACAGCCGTAAAGAGATGTAGGTAGTCAGTAAGCCTGAGCCAAGCAGCATCAGCAGTGTGGTGGTATACAGCGGAAAAAACAGGGCCAACGGCTTCTTCAATTACATCTCCCTTGAGTTTCTAATAGGCTTTTTCCAAAAGCAGAAAAATAGAACAACATATCGGAGAGTAGCAGTTGAAATCCCTGGGGGAAACCCGGAGGGGTGTTTTGGCCGCGGCAGATGAGTTGACATTGCGGGTCGCTTTCCAGCATAACTGTTTACAACTTAACTATTTTTAGCATAACGATTTTCTTTCCGTGGATGGTTTATCACGGCAACCTTTTCTTAGGAGTGTTTTGTGCAACGAGCACGATGTTATCTGCTGGGCGAACGCGCAGTCGTACTGGAACTTGAACCGCCGGTTTCGCTGGCCAGCCAGCAGCGAATCTGGGGTCTGGCGCAGCGTTTGCAGGACCGCGAGGCTTATCCGGGCGTGCGTGAAACGATCCCCGGCATGAATAATCTGACGGTGCTGCTGTCTGATGCGCAGAGTTCCGCGCTGGACGCCATTGAACGTTTGCAGCGCTGGTGGGAAGAGAGCGAGGCGATTGAGCCCGATTCACGGCTGATTGAGATCCCGGTGGTATACGGCGGCAACGGTGGCCCCGATCTGGATTTCGTGGCGCAACATACCGGCATGAGCCCGCGTCAGGTGGTCGAGATGCACTCCGGCGCTGACTACATCGTCTATTTCCTCGGTTTTCAGCCCGGTTTTCCTTATCTCGGTGGTATGCCCGAAACCCTCACCACCCCGCGTCATGCGGAGCCGCGTCTGGCAGTCCCTGCGGGTTCCGTCGGTATTGGCGGCAGTCAGACCGGTATTTACCCGCTGATCACCCCTGGCGGCTGGCAGGTGATTGGCCATACGCCACTGGCCATGTTTGATCCGCAAAAATCGCTGCCGACCCTGTTATGTCCCGGGGACAAAGTACGCTTTGTTCCGCAGAAGGAGGGCGTATGTTAAACATTCTTCGCGCCGGAATATTTACTACCGTGCAGGATTTAGGCCGCAACGGCTACCGCCAGCTTGGCGTCAGCCAGACGGGTGCGCTGGATGCCCCTGCGCTGCGCATCGGCAATTTGCTGGTCGGTAATGATGAGAACGCGGCGGGGCTGGAAATCACCCTCGGCCAGTTCAGTACTGAATTTAACCGCGCGGGCTGGATAGCACTGACCGGTGCCGGTTGCCACGCGGAACTGGACGGTAAATCCCTGTGGACCGGCTGGCGTTACGCCGTGAAGCCCGGCCAGATCCTGACGATGAAAACCCCGACGCGCGGTATGCGCAGCTATCTCACGGTCTCGGGCGGCATTGATGTACCTGAGGTTCTGGGTTCACGCAGTACCGATCTCAAAACCGGTTTTGGCGGCCTGTCCGGGCGTCCGCTGCGCGACGGCGACCACCTGCCGGTTGGCAAAAAAGGGCCGGAGCCGAAGCAGCCCGTTGGTATCAAACAGTTGCTGTTCGGCAACCGTATCCGTGCGTTACCGGGGCCGGAGTACCAGGAGTTCAGCGCGGAAGCGCGCGATTCGTTCTGGCGTACTTCATGGCAGCTCAGTCCGCAAAGTAACCGCATGGGATACCGCCTGCACGGCCATGCCCTTAAGCGTGACACTGAACGCGAAATGCTGTCGCACGGTCTGTTACCGGGCGTGGTGCAGGTACCTCACGGCGGCCAGCCGATCGTGCTGATGGCCGATGCCCAGACGACCGGTGGCTATCCGCGCATTGCCTGTGTTATCGAAGCAGATTTGTACAATCTGGCCCAGATCCGTCTGGGCGAGCCGGTGCATTTTGTGAAGTGTTCACTCGATGAAGCGCAAACCGCATTACATGAACAGCAGCGGTTCATCGAACAGATAAAGTGGGGTCTGCATGGTCGCTAAAATCACTGTCGATTTGAACGCCGACCTCGGTGAGGGCTGCGCCAACGATGAAGCCTTATTGCAACTGGTCAGCTCGGCCAATATCGCCTGTGGATTTCACTCCGGTGACCCGCAGACCATGCAGCAATCGATCCGCTGGGCGCTGAAATATGGCGTGGCGATTGGCGCGCACCCGAGTTTCCCGGACCGCGAAAACTTTGGGCGTACCGCCATGCAGCTGCCCCCGGAAACGGTATTTGCGCTGGTGGTCTATCAGCTCGGCGCGTTGGCGGCACTCTGTCAGGCTGAAGGCGCAAAAATGGTTCACGTCAAACCGCACGGTATGCTTTACAACCAGGCGGCGACTGACCGTACGCTTGCCGATGCTATCGTCCGTGCGGTACATGCGGTCGATCCGGCATTACGGCTGGTGGGGCTGGCGGGCAGTGAATTAATTCGCGCCGGTGAACGTTTGGGCATGACAACGCGTCAGGAGGTGTTCGCTGACCGTGGGTATCAAAGCGATGGCACGCTGGTGCCGCGCAGCCAGCCCGGTGCGCTCATTGAAAGCGATGAACTGGCCTTACAGCAAACGCTGATGATGGTGCAGCAGCAGGCGGTGTTCAGCCGTGAGGCGGTCCGCGTTCCGGTACAGGCCGATACGGTCTGTCTGCACGGCGACGGCGAACATGCTCTCGAGTTTGCCCGCCGTTTACGTGACGCGTTTCGTGAACAGGATATTTTGGTCAGCGCAGGCTGATTCTATTAACAGCATCAGGAGAGGCTATGCGTAAAGTTCTGGTTACCGGATTTGAACCCTTTGGCGGTGAACGTCTAAATCCGTCATGGGAAGTGGTGAAACAGCTCGAAGATCTGGAGCTCTCGGGCGCACGTATTGTTATCCGCCAGCTTCCCTGCGTGTTTGGTAAAGCCATTGAAGCGCTGAATGTAGCAATCGATGAGGTTGACCCGGTCATGGTAATTGCTGTCGGGCAGGCCGGTGGCCGGACTGATTTTAGCGTGGAGCGCGTGGCGATTAACGTTGATGATGCGCGCATTGCGGATAACGAGGGCAATCAGCCGGTTGACCAGCCGATTGTCAGCGACGGTCCGGCTGCGTATTTTTCACAACTGCCGATCAAGGCGATTGTGAACGGACTGCGTGAAGCGGGTATTCCGGCTGCTGTTTCTCAAACGGCCGGAACCTATGTTTGCAATCACGTGATGTACGGGCTGTTGCACCGTCTGGCGCAGCCGAGTTGCAAGGTAGTGAAGGGCGGATTTATCCATATTCCTTATCTGCCGGAGCAGGCGGCGGCGCACCCCGGCCAGCCGAGTATGTCGGTAAAAACCGTGCTTGAAGCACTTGAACTGACCATCGCGATTGCCCTCCATACCGAGCAGGATTTACGGGTGGCGGAGGGCGCAACGCACTGATGCCTGAAGGTCCTGAAATTCGCCGCGCGGCCGATTTGCTGGTGCGCGCGGTGGTCAATAAACCGCTCACCGATGTCTGGTTTGCATTTCCCTCGCTGAAGCCTTATCAGTCAGCGCTCAGGGGCACCAAAGTCACGTCAATAGAAACCCGGGGCAAAGCGCTTCTGACGCACTTCTCCAACGGTCTGACGCTCTACAGCCACAACCAGTTGTACGGCGTCTGGCGGGTGGTCAACGCCGGCGAATCGCCCAAAGATACCCGGCGCTCGCTACGGGTGAAGCTGGAAACCCCCGATGCGTCTATTTTGCTTTACAGCGCCTCTGAGATCGCTATTTACGATACGGCAGAGATCGAAAACCATCCCTTCCTGCAGCGTATCGGACCGGATGTGTTGGACGACACCCTGACGGTCGCGCAGGTACGTGAGCGGTTACTTTCGCCTAAGTTTCGTAACCGTCAGCTCGGGGGTATGCTGCTGGATCAGGCATTTCTGGCCGGATTGGGCAATTATCTGCGCGCTGAGATCCTGTGGCTGGCAAAACTGCTGCCGGGGCATAAGCCGAAAGAGCTGAATGATATCGAGCTTGATGCGCTGGCCGACGCCTGTCTTGGCGTTGCCCGTTTGTCATACGCTACACGTGGCACGATGGATGACAATGTGCACCATGGCGCACTCTTTCGCTTCAACGTATTTGGCCGCACCGGGAAACCCTGTGAGCGCTGTGGCGACCCGATAGTAAAAGGCAGCGTGTCATCGCGGCCCTTCTTCTGGTGCCCGGTCTGTCAGCAATAAAGTTTTTATATTTATGAGAGAATAAATGAGTTTTGTGCTTATTTATTATGCATGTATTAACCGCTCTGTATTAGATATTTGGTCAGGTACAAATGGATTAATTCCGGACGTCACCATGTATTTGACTGGGATGAAAATATCGTGACGTGGAATAATCGTCCAGTATGTATCTTGATCAGGCAATTAATTATCGTAATTTTGATGTGACAAACCTTGTTAAGCAGGCCCGGCAGCAGGGGAAAAATGAAATCGCCTTTTGTATCGGTGGTGATACGAAAAAGAAAGGGGGATGTTTATGCCTTCAGTTCAAAAAACACACAATATATGCCGCAGCTGATGATCGTGGGTGTGCAGGCAGAATAGTTATATCAACGCAGGAACCGTCATAAATAAGAAGCACCAACTTCAGAGCTGGCGTTTCTTATCTGGTGCAGTGAAAGACCTGCCGGTTCGGTCAACGATGTGTGAAAGCGGACGGCAAGGCTCTGAACCTCGTCAGATGCGGTAAGATTGATAATATCCAGGCTTATGAAAGTTCCATTTTAAAAGGGTCCATGTTGAACATGAACCCTTTTTACAACAGACAATGGAGCGGTCAAGTGATCTTAAACGATCGGCATTTTCCGGCGGGTGTCTTTTGTGTTTAATAATAATTAATTCATAGTATTAGAAATTAATCTTAATACCGACATCCCCGGCGTAGCCTTCCATCCCTGAGTTGAAGCCTTTCATGTAGCGGACATCACTGTAGATCGAGGTGTTTTGATTGATTTTTGCTGCAACGCCGGCCCCGGTCTGCCACCAGTTATCGCTGAACTCAGCCCGCAGTTTTTGGTTGCCGATTTGTACTTCCGGTTCATTACCTATCGTCGTCATTGCATCAAGCGTCAGATAAGGGGTCACCGACGGGTTATCCAGGAACAGGCGCAGGCCCCCGCGTGCTTCACCGCTGCTGTTGGAAACGCCTGACACATTGCTGATGTCATCATTAAAGCTACCAAGATTCAGGTAGTTATATTTCAGCTGCGCCTGAGGTTCGAGCTTAAGGTTGTCATGCAGCACGTAAGGTTTACCCGCTTCAACCGACATTGCCACACCATACCCGTGCTGATTAGCATCGCTGGCGCTTTCATACTGATTGCGATACCAGCTAACCATGCCGATAGTATCAATGTAGCCACCATCTTCCGCCTTAATCGTGTAATAACCGCCTACGCTATAAATATCACTGTGGATACTGCCGGTTTGGACCGATAAAGCGGGATTGTTACGACGGACGCTGTCTTCGGCATCGGTAGACTGACGGCCAAGCGTGATCAGTACACCCGCACTGCGTTCAGTGTTGTATTCGTTTTTGTCATAACTGAGATCGGCACCCAGTTGAGCAAACCAGGTATCCGTATCGTAGCTGAAGCGGCCCGCATCATAATTATTGTGCTGTCCGTAAATACGTCCCCATGCACCATTATTATGGCTGACATCACCGCCGGTGCGCTGATGGTAGGTGCCTAAGGAATCAAAGGCGTAACGTATGTTCAGCACCGGTGCAGCAATGTATCCCGGTACTTCCTGACGCCACGGTGCTGTTTCATCAGACATTGAACCGTTATCGTCCGTATTGCCGCTGTCAGCATCATCAGTGTTTCCTTTATCGCCGGAATCAGTATTGCCGCTGTCAGCGTCATCGGTATTCCCTTTATCGCCGGAATCAGTATTGCCGCTGTCAGCGTCATCGGTATTCCCTTTATCGCCGGAATCGGTATTGCCGCTGTCAGCATCATCGGTATTCCCTTTATCGCCGGAATCGGTATTGCCGCTGTCAGCATCATCGGTATTCCCACTGTCATCGGTATTACTGCCATCATCCGTGGCACAGGTGTAATTCGTACAGGTGCTTAAATACCAGTCGTTGCCTTCACCCGTGGTGATGTCACCTTTACGCAAACTGTATTCGAAAGCATTCGCCGCAACCCGATTCCCTAAAGTAAAGGTACCGTTAGCCGCCGCATCAGTACCGTCGACCTGAACCACTTCAATACCATTGCCCAGCGTGTTGGCACCAGCGCCACCTGTTGAATTGATAAATAAGGTGTGGCTGTCGTAAACGTTACCCAGTACGTGAATTTTATCCGTCGGCGAATCGCTGTCAGACAAATAGGTATTCAACGTGTATGAACCCGTACCCCGAAGATCGTTGTCTACCGTCAGTGTCGAATAGCCGGTCGATGGATGGCTAAAGATGACGGCACCGTTGGAGTCAATACTGCTGATGTTAGAATTGTCGGTAATATTCCAGGAGCTGGTGGCATCAATATTAATGTCATTACCATTAGTGGCGCTGCCGGTCAAAATCGAGCCCTCATTGAGGTTGAGGTTGATCAGACTTTTGGTCGTTTCATCCTGCTGAGCAATGATATTACCGGTGACAGACGGACCATTAACTGTCAGATCAACCTGGCTGGCCAGAGGCGTTGCGCCTGTCGTCAGGTTGTTAGCAGCGACTAAAATATTGTTGCCTGATGATACAGTTGTGCCCTGATTGAGCGTCACATCAAGATTGCCGCCTTCGGCTTCAATAATGCTTGAATGATCGCCGGCAAGCTGGCCGTTGTTGATAATAACGGAAGCGGCCGTTTCTCCCGCGGTTTCGCCTTCTGAGGATATCAATGCGGAATCAGTACCATGCGATGTAATCTGGCTGTTATTCAGTGTTGACGTCGCGCCGGACGAAATGGCTAATACCGATGAATTATCGCCATACGTGTCAGCCTGAACATTGTCGGCATTCAACGTAGAGTTTTTATTATTGACTAATGCGTGGCTGCGGTTGCCTCTGGCAATGAGAGCGGAACCTTGATTGAGCAGTAAATTACCACCGCCTGCAGAGGCCGCCGCTGCACTGTTTTCCCCTGTGACTTCTATATTGACATTCGAGGCCGTGGCTAACCCGCCGACATACAATCCGTTTGCTGACGCGCCTGAAGCATTGACTGTCCCATCCACCAAGTGAGCTGTGCCGTTAACCAGCACTCCGTCAACACCATTGCCAACGGTGCTGACTGAAAAGTTTTCAGAGGCATTCAGGATGGCATTATCCGCCACATATATAGCCTGCGAGCCCTCCACGGAAGTCGTCAGATAGCTCCCGCCAAAAATATTGGTGGTGTTTCCGGCAGTGGCGCTTAATGCCGTACTTATTGTTCCCCCCTGCACATTGACATTCATATTATGCAAGTCAAGCGAGGTACCTGCTCCGGCCAATATACCTGTCGCGATACCTCCATTGGTTATATTGAGGACAATAGAGTTTGATTGTGCTGCGGATTCGGTAATATTCGCTGTGCTGCCATCATTCAAAGATAGACCAGTAATATGATTAATGATTGAGGTATCAGCGTTGTTTATTATAGAAAGGCCTGAGCCAGAAAAAACACTATTCCCGTCAAGATATATCCCGTTAAGTCCATTCGATTGCTGAATATTAGAATGGGTTAAGGTAAGTTCGGCATGGTCTGATACTGTGATCCCTGAACCGAGACTGCTGCCCGTATTACTGTTAATAGTCGTACCCGTAATGGTTGTTTTGGTCCCACTTCCTGAATTTAATACCGCCGAGTAACCATTGCTTGCAGAAGAGTTAATAGTATCGTTAGTCAAAGTAACCGCTGAGCCTGAGAGTGCAGAAATAGTGTTGGCATCACCTGATGAATGATTAACGATCCCATCATTTAATACGAAAATACTGCCGTTGCTTGTCATGACGGCAAGCGAACCGGCCCCAGTGATGGTAAGCGTTCCCCCCGCAGCCATAGTAGTATTGCCTCCCGAATCAACAAATACTCCTGTGGAACTCGCACCAGTGGAAGAGATATTCATCAGGCCAGTATTCAGGACATAGCTCTGAGGATTAGTGACACTCAATGCTATGCTATTATTTGAAACATTGTCTAAGGTAATACCGTTTTCGAAATGTGTTGTTCCATCACTAACGATCATTGTTTCCGCAGAAATAACGGATCTCATCGGAAATAAAAGGCTAATTATTGCAGTTGTTAATAGTTTTTTCCTGAAACTGTTATGTTTCCTGTATGTATTGAGCATGTCGTTCTTTCCTTGAATGAAGAGTTAATCCAGTTAATAAATTGCCCGTGTTAATAGTTAACGGAACTGCATAAAACAATTGCGGTTGGTTTTTACTTGATACAACGAATGGTTAGAAATTTTAATGGATATTATACTGAGTCACTAGAGGCGTCAAATGCAGACGGGGAGGTCTTTAAAACAAGGGTGTCTTAAACTGTTTTTAATTATAATTAATGTGACTGTATATAAGTGGGGGTAATGATTAATATAAAAAAAGCCGGTGAATAAATTCACCGGCCTGTGTGCTGTAACAAAATGAGGCGCTTATTTTTTCAGCTGAGACTTGAAATCACGTTTGTCATAGCCGGTGTAGAGCTGACGCGGGCGGGCGATTTTAATGCCGTCCTGGTGCATTTCATTCCAGTGAGCAATCCAACCTACGGTACGCGCCATCGCGAAGATCACGGTGAACATAGAAGACGGAATACCCATGGCTTTCAGAATGATGCCTGAGTAGAAGTCGACGTTCGGGTAGAGTTTCTTCTCGATGAAGTACGGGTCGTTCAGCGCGATGTGTTCCAACTCCATCGCCACTTCCAACAGGTTGTTGTCTTTCAAATCGAGTTCTTTCAGCACTTCATGACAAGTGTCACGCATTACTGTGGCGCGCGGGTCATAGTTTTTGTAAACACGGTGACCGAAGCCCATCAGACGGAACGAATCATTTTTGTCTTTCGCACGTTTGATGAATTCTGGAATGTGCTCAACGCTGCTGATCTCTTCAAGCATTTTCAGTGCGGCTTCGTTGGCACCACCGTGAGCCGGTCCCCACAGGGAGGCAATCCCGGCAGCGATACAGGCGAACGGGTTAGCACCGGATGAACCGGCGGTACGCACGGTAGAGGTAGAGGCGTTCTGTTCGTGGTCAGCGTGCAGGATCAGAATACGGTCCATGGCGCGTTCCAGAACTGGATTCACTACGTACTCTTCGCACGGCGTGGCGAACATCATATGCAGGAAGTTACCGGCGTAGGAGAGGTCGTTACGTGGGTAAACGAACGGCTGGCCGATGGAATATTTGTAACACATGGCAGCCACGGTCGGCATTTTGGACAGCAGACGGTAAGCGGCAATTTCACGGTGACGTTCATTTTCAACATCAATGGAGTCGTGATAGAACGCCGCCAGTGCGCCGGTCACACCGCACAGCACGGCCATCGGGTGCGAGTCACGGCGGAAACCGTGGAACAGGCGGGTGATCTGCTCATGAACCATGGTGTGGCGTTCAACGATTTTTTTGAAATCTTCGTACTGTTTCTGGGTTGGCGCTTCGCCGTACAACAGCAGATAGCTCACTTCCAGGAAGTTGGACTCTTTAGCCAACTGATCGATAGGGAATCCACGGTGCAGCAAGATACCTTCGTCACCGTCGATATAGGTAATTTTCGATTCACAGGATGCAGTAGAGGTAAAGCCGGGGTCAAAGGTGAACAAGCCTTTTGAGCCGAGGGTACGAATATCAATTTCGTCCTGGCCCAATGTGCCGGATAGCACGTCGAGTTCAATAGGGTCTTGACCTTGTAGGGTAAGTGTCGCTTTCTTATCAGCCATTTACAGTCTCCTTAGCGCCTTTATTTTAAAAATCCTCAACAACTGAACAGCCTGAAATGCGACCCGAAGCTCCGTCATTATTATTTCGGCGGCTCTGCGATCGATTTGGGAAGGGAGCGTAGAGCGCAGTCGGTTTGTGGCCTTAGACCACTATTTGACGGACAAGCGGCGTTTCATCGTTGTTAAAGATTCGATAGATCATTATTTTCTTGTGCTCAATTTAATGATTACTCGCGAAGACATTGAGGTTTTACACAATCCCCACTTTTGCATAACTTGGCCTAACAGGGAAGCGCGGATGTGTCTATCGAAGTCATCACGGAAGCGAGCGAATGGGTAATATGTAATGGAAATGTTGATCCAATGTCAAACTACATAATTTATTTTGTATTGATTGTGAAAAATGCGAGTCAAATCACTGTTTCGTAGAAATGTGACCAAAGCGTTTGTAGGGGAATTGTAATAGGAATGTGATCAACCTATACTTTGCCGCAGGTCTCCGGGTTACCCTGAAGTAGGAGCACCCAGCAACATTTTTTATCATCTGAAAATGCATTTTTGCGCTGCTAATTCACAATGGATGTCGTTGTTTGAGCGCATAAAGTGAAGGGCTTTAGCCCTGATTGCTGTCTGAACACCGCCCAGGCCGGGGGAAGGAAAATAATAAGTGCCTTCGTCATCAACGCGCTCGCTGCGATACGAAAAGGCTCTATGAGGTGTGTGGGCATAACCGTGAAAAAACAAAGACCTGTCAATCTGGATCTGCAAACGATCCGGTTTCCTGTTACTGCGATAGCGTCCATCTTACATCGTGTCTCCGGCGTAATTACCTTCGTCGCTGTAGGTATCCTCCTCTGGCTGCTCGGCATGTCGCTCTCTTCGCCTGAAGGGTTTGCACACGCAGCTGAAATCATGAATGGCTTCGTCGTTAAATTCATCTTCTGGGGAATACTCACTGCTCTGGCCTATCACGTCTGCGGTGGCATTCGCCATTTGCTGATGGATTTTGGCTATCTCGAAGAGAGTTTGGCTGTCGGTACCCGTTCTGCCCAAGTGGTGATCGGTCTTACCGTCCTGCTGTCAATTCTGGCTGGAGTCTTCGTATGGTAAACAATGTTTCGGCATTAGGACGCAACGGCGTGCACGACTGGCTGCTGCTGCGTGCCTCGGCTATCGTCATTACTCTTTATATCCTCTATATCGTAGGCTTCGTTGTCATTGCTCATGACATTACGTTTGATGTCTGGCAGGGCTTCTTCGCTTCCTCCATTACCAAAGTATTTACCCTGCTGACGTTGTTGTCGATTTTGATCCACGCGTGGATTGGTATGTGGCAGGTGTTAACGGATTACGTCAAGCCGCTGGCTGTACGACTGGTGCTGCAACTGGCCATCATCGTGACGTTAGTCGTTTATCTACTTTATGGAACGATCGTTGTTTGGGGAGCGTAGTCAATGAACCTGCCAGTCAGAGAGTTTGATGCAGTGGTTATCGGTGCGGGTGGCGCCGGTATGCGTGCCGCATTACAGATTTCACAAACGGGCCAGACCTGTGCCCTGATTTCCAAAGTTTTCCCGACCCGCTCCCATACGGTGTCAGCGCAGGGCGGTATTACCGTCGCGCTGGGTAACACCCATGAGGATGACTGGGAATGGCATATGTACGATACCGTCAAAGGTTCCGACTATATCGGTGATCAGGACGCGATTGAATATATGTGCAAAACCGGCCCGGAAGCGATTCTTGAGCTGGAACATATGGGACTGCCTTTTTCCCGTCTTGATGACGGCCGAATTTATCAGCGTCCGTTTGGTGGTCAGTCGAAGAATTTCGGTGGCGAGCAGGCGGCACGTACTGCGGCAGCCGCGGACCGTACCGGTCATGCACTGTTGCACACCCTTTATCAGCAGAACCTGAAAAACGGCACCACGATTTTTTCCGAATGGTACTCGCTGGATCTGGTGAAAAATCAGGACGGGGCGATTGTCGGTTGTACCGCAATCTGTATCGAAACCGGTGAAGTGGTCTACTTCAAAGCCAAGGCTACTGTACTGGCGACCGGCGGTGCAGGCCGTATTTACCAGTCCACCACGAACGCACACATCAACACCGGTGACGGCGTGGGTATGGCGCTGCGCGCAGGGGTTCCGGTGCAGGACATGGAAATGTGGCAGTTCCACCCGACGGGTATCGCGGGTGCCGGTGTTCTGGTGACAGAAGGCTGTCGTGGTGAAGGCGGTTATCTGCTGAACAAAGATGGCGAACGCTTCATGGAGCGTTATGCGCCGAATGCCAAAGACCTGGCGGGTCGTGACGTGGTGGCGCGTTCCATCATGATCGAAATCCGTGAAGGTCGTGGCTGTGAAGGTCCGTGGGGCCCGCACGTTAAACTGAAACTTGACCATCTGGGCCGTGATGTTCTGGAGTCCCGCTTGCCGGGTATTCTTGAACTGTCGCGTACCTTTGCTCACGTTGACCCGATCAAAGAACCTATTCCTGTTCTGCCAACCTGCCACTACATGATGGGCGGTATTCCGACCAAAGTGACCGGTCAGGCGCTGCGCGTGAACGAGAAGGGCGAAGATGTTGTGATCCCTGGCCTGTTCGCGGTCGGCGAAATTGCCTGCGTATCGGTTCACGGTGCCAACCGTCTGGGCGGCAACTCGCTTCTGGATCTGGTGGTATTTGGCCGCGCAGCGGGCCTGCATTTGCAGGAGTCGATCAACGAGCAGGGCGAAAGCCGCGAAGCGACCCAAGATGACATCGATGTCTCCCTTGAGCGCATGAACCGCTGGAACAATACCCGCTCCGGTGAAGATCCGGTGGCTATCCGCAAAGATCTGCAAACCTGTATGCAACATAACTTCTCGGTCTTCCGCGAAGGTGATGCGATGGCCGAAGGTCTGGAACAGCTGAAAGTGATCCGTGAGCGTCTGAAATATGCTCGTCTGGATGACACCTCTACCGAGTTCAACACCCAGCGTGTTGAGTGCCTGGAACTGGATAACCTGATGGAAACTGCCTTCTCTACCGCCGTTTCTGCCAATTACCGCACCGAGAGCCGTGGGGCGCACAGCCGCTTCGACTTCCCTGACCGTGATGACGCTAACTGGCTCTGCCATACGCTTTATCAACCGGAAACCGAAAGCATGACCCGCCGTGAGGTGAACATGCAGCCTAAGCTTCGTGCGGCCTTCCCGCCGAAAGCGCGTACTTACTAGGGCATGAGCTGGGAAAAATTATGAGACTCGAATTTTCTATTTATCGCTATAACCCGGACATTGACGACGCACCGCACATGAAAGATTACGTGCTGGAAGCGGAAGAAGGGCGCGACATGATGGTGCTGGACGCGTTAATCCAGCTCAAAGAGCAAGACCCGACGCTCTCCTTCCGTCGCTCCTGCCGCGAGGGCGTTTGTGGCTCTGACGGCGTTAACATGAACGGTAAGAACGGTCTGGCTTGTATCACGCCTGTCTCTGTTTTGCAGAAGAATGGCAAGAAGATTGTCATTCGTCCTTTGCCCGGTTTACCGGTCGTACGCGACCTGGTAGTGGACATGGGGCAGTTCTATAAGCAGTATGAGAAGATTAAGCCTTACTTATTGAATGATGGGAAAAATCCTCCGGCCCGCGAGCATTTGCAGATGCCGAACGATCGCGAAAAACTGGACGGATTATACGAATGTATTCTCTGCGCCTGTTGCTCGACGTCCTGCCCATCTTTCTGGTGGAACCCGGACAAGTTCGTCGGCCCGGCCGGTTTACTGGCAGCGTACCGCTTCCTGATCGACAGCCGCGATACCGAAACCGAATCGCGCCTTGACGATCTGGATGATGCTTTCAGCGTATTCCGGTGCCACAGCATCATGAACTGTGTCAGCGTATGTCCGAAGGGGTTGAACCCGACCAAAGCCATCGGCCATATCAAATCGATGCTGCTACAGCGCGGTGCCTGAGTTCATAAGCACAAATACCCTAGCGGGAACAGGTGTTCCCGCTAAAATTAAGTGAGCTGTTGGTAACATATTCGCAACAAGGTGCAACAAAGTTGCTCCTAACTAGAGTAGGATAGCTTCAGGGAAGAGATAATAAGGTCAGAACCGGCAGGGCAGCGCCAAAAGACAATGAAAAATCTACGTTGTCTTCTGGAGGTTCCTTGATAGAGCCGCAGGCTCCAGACCAATGAACTGTTTTTGTATGGAAAACCGTCTTACCGCGGTGTATCACGGTCAATATTATTAACCACGGCGAAAACTAAAGCTTCAAAGCTTAAGGGATCACGATGCAGAACGGCGCAATGAAGGCCTGGCTGGATTCCTCCTATCTGGCGGGTGCAAACCAGTCTTACATAGAACAACTCTATGAAGACTACTTAACCGATCCTGGTTCCGTTGACGATAGCTGGCGTTCAATTTTTAAACAGCTTCCGACAGTGGGTGTTAAACCAGAGCAACTCCATTCTCAAACACGCGATTACTTCCGCCGTCTGGCGAAAGACGCATCACGGTATAACTCCGCTATCAGCGATCCACAAACGGATGCCAAGCAAGTCAAGGTATTGCAGCTTATCAATGCCTTCCGCTTCCGCGGCCATCAGAACGCGAATCTCGATCCGCTCGGCTTGTGGAAACAAGACGACGTGGCGGATTTGGATCCTGCATTCCACCATCTGACTGAAGCTGATTTCCAGGAAACCTTCAATGTGGGTTCTTTTGCCATTGGCAAAGAGACCATGCAGCTCGGCGAGCTGTATAAAGCACTGAAGCAAACCTATTGCGGTTCAATCGGTGCAGAGTATATGCACATCACCAATACCGATGAAAAACGCTGGATCCAACAGCGTATCGAATCCGTAGCGGGGCGTGCCAATTTCACTGATACCGAGAAGAAAACGTTCCTGAAAGAGCTGACCGCAGCAGAAGGTCTGGAACGTTATCTCGGCGCGAAATTCCCGGGTGCCAAACGCTTCTCACTGGAAGGTGGCGATGCGCTGGTCCCTATGCTCAAAGATATGATCCGTCACGCCGGTAAAAACGGGACGCGTGAAGTGGTGCTGGGTATGGCGCACCGCGGGCGTTTAAACGTGCTGATCAACGTATTGGGTAAGAAACCGCAGGACCTGTTCGACGAGTTCTCCGGCAAGCATAAAGAACATCTGGGTACCGGTGACGTGAAATACCACATGGGCTACTCGTCTGATGTGGAAACCGAAGGCGGTATGGTTCACCTGGCGCTGGCGTTTAACCCGTCGCACCTTGAGATCGTAAGCCCGGTCGTTATTGGTTCTGTTCGCGCCCGTCGTGACCGTCTGGATGAAGCGCGCAGCAACATGGTGTTGCCAATCACTATTCATGGTGATGCGGCGATCACCGGACAGGGCGTGGTTCAGGAAACCCTGAATATGTCGCTGGCGCGGGGTTATGAAGTGGGCGGTACCGTGCGTATCGTCATCAATAACCAGGTCGGCTTCACCACCTCGAACCCGAAAGATGCGCGTTCAACCGAGTACTGTACTGACATCGCGAAAATGGTGCAGGCGCCGATTTTCCACGTCAATGCGGATGACCCGGAAGCGGTGGCTTTCGTTACGCGTCTGGCGTTGGATTTCCGCAACACCTTCAAACGTGATGTGATGATCGATCTGGTCTGTTACCGCCGCCACGGCCATAACGAGGCCGATGAGCCAAGTGCAACCCAACCGCTGATGTACCAGAAAATCAAAAAGCATCCGACTCCGCGCAAACTCTATGCCGATATTCTGAATGAACAGAATGTGGCGAGTGCGGAAGATGCCACTGAGATGGTCAACCTGTATCGTGATGCGCTCGATGCCGGTGATTGCGTGGTGGATGAATGGCGTCCAAACGACATGCATACCTTCACCTGGTCGCCGTACCTGAATCACGAATGGGATGAAGAGTATCCGAACAAGGTCGAACCGAAGCGTTTGCAGGAACTGGCACGTCGCGTAAGCCACGTACCCGAAGCCATTGAAATGCAGGCCCGCGTGGCTAAGATTTACGCTGACCGTAACGAAATGGCCGAAGGCAACAAGAAGTTTGACTGGGGCGGCGCTGAAAACCTGGCCTACGCCACGCTGGTAGATGAAGGTATTCCAATTCGTCTGTCCGGTGAGGATATGGGGCGCGGGACTTTCTTCCACCGTCATGCGGTTGTTCACAACCAGAAAAATGGTTCAGTCTATGTACCGCTGTCGAACATTCACAACAGTCAGGGCATGTTCAATGTCTGGGACTCCGTGTTGTCCGAAGAGGCCGTGCTGGCGTTCGAATACGGTTATGCCACCGCTGAACCGCGCACCCTGACCATCTGGGAAGCGCAGTTTGGTGACTTCGCCAACGGCGCTCAGGTGGTTATCGACCAATTCATCAGTTCCGGCGAGCAAAAATGGGGCCGCATGTGTGGTCTGGTGATGCTGCTTCCACACGGTTATGAAGGGCAGGGTCCGGAGCACTCCTCCGCACGTCTGGAGCGTTATCTGCAACTCTGCGCTGAGCAGAATATGCAGGTGTGTATCCCGTCTACCCCGGCGCAGGTGTACCACATGATCCGTCGTCAGGCGCTGCGCGGTATGCGCCGTCCGCTGATTGTGATGTCACCGAAGTCTCTGTTGCGTCATCCGTTAGCGGTTTCTACGCTGGACGAACTGGCCAACGGCAGCTTCCTGCCAGCGATTGGTGAAGTGGACGAACTGGATCCTAAACAGGTTAAGCGCGTCGTGATGTGTTCAGGCAAAGTCTATTATGACCTGCTGGAGCAACGTCGCAAAAACGAGCAGACTGATGTGGCTATCGTTCGTATCGAACAGTTGTATCCGTTCCCGCACAAGGCCATTCAGGAAGTGCTTGAGAAATTCTCACACGTTCATGATTTCGTCTGGTGTCAGGAAGAGCCGCTGAACCAGGGTGCCTGGTACTGCAGCCAACACAATTTCCGTGAAGTGATTCCTTTCGGGGCTTCTTTACGTTACGCAGGACGTCCGGCGTCTGCCTCTCCGGCAGTGGGCTATATGTCTGTTCACCAGAAGCAGCAGCAAGATCTGGTTAATGATGCGTTGAACGTTAATTAACGATTTTAAGAAGGATTGAGAATGAGTAGCGTAGATATTTTGGTCCCTGACCTTCCTGAATCCGTTGCGGATGCGACGGTTGCCACCTGGCACAAAAAGCCTGGCGACAGTGTAGAGCGCGATGAAGTGCTGGTTGAGATCGAAACAGACAAAGTGGTGTTGGAAGTGCCGGCAAGCGAAGCTGGTATTCTGGACAGCATTCTGGAAGATGAAGGCGCGACCGTTATTTCACGCCAAATTCTGGCACGTCTGCGCCCGGGCAACAGCACCGGCAAGCCAAGTCAGGAAAAGAACTCCGATAAAGAGTCTACCCCTTCTCAGCGCCACACAGCGGCACTGGAAGAAGAGAGCAGTGATGCCCTCAGCCCGGCGATTCGCCGTCTGATCGCTGAACACTCTCTCGACGCCAGCGCCATTAAAGGCAGCGGTGTGGGTGGTCGTCTGACCCGCGAAGATATCGAAGCGCATATTGCCAAATCGGGCAAAGATGCCAAGCCTGCGGCGGACGCGGCACCAGCTAAAGCGGCTCCCGCTGCTGCCCCGGCTATTGGCGCGCGCAGTGAAAAACGCGTTCCAATGACCCGTTTGCGCAAACGCGTGGCCGAGCGCCTGCTGGAAGCGAAAAATAGTACTGCCATGCTGACGACATTCAACGAAATCAACATGAAGCCAATCATGGACATGCGTAAGCAGTACGGTGATGCGTTCGAAAAACGTCACGGCGTACGTCTGGGCTTTATGTCTTTCTATCTGAAAGCCGTTGTGGAAGCGCTGAAGCGTTATCCGGAAGTGAACGCCTCTATCGATGGCGAAGATGTGGTGTATCACAACTACTTCGACGTCAGCATCGCGGTTTCTACTCCACGCGGTCTGGTTACGCCGGTACTGCGCGATGTAGATACCTTGGGCATGGCCGACATCGAGAAGAACATTAAAGAGCTGGCAGTGAAAGGCCGTGACGGCAAGCTGAAAGTTGAAGAGCTGACCGGCGGTAACTTTACCGTGACCAACGGCGGCGTATTTGGCTCGCTGATGTCCACGCCAATCATCAACCCGCCACAGAGTGCGATCCTGGGCATGCACGCCATCAAAGATCGTCCGATGGCAGTGAACGGCCAGGTTGTTATCCTGCCGATGATGTATCTGGCACTCTCTTATGACCACCGCCTGGTTGACGGCCGTGAGTCTGTGGGCTTCCTGGTGACCATCAAAGAAATGCTGGAAGATCCGGCTCGTCTGCTGCTGGACGTCTAGTCCCGGCCCGAGCAAAAGAGATCGTTAAAATCTGAGGCACGGTTCGCCGTGCCCTGATATGCCTTCCTACTAAGAATGGATAGAACATCATGAATTTACACGAGTATCAGGCGAAACAGCTGTTCCTGCGCTATGGCCTGCCAGCGCCAACAGGTTTTGCCTGTTCCACCCCGCGTGAAGCGGAAGAAGCAGCATCGAAAATCGGTGCGGGTCCGTGGGTAGTAAAATGTCAGGTCCATGCCGGTGGCCGCGGTAAAGCGGGCGGCGTGAAAGTGGTTAAAAGCAAAGAAGAGATCCGTGCTTTTGCTGAAAACTGGTTGGGCAAGCGTCTGGTTACTTACCAGACAGATGCGCATGGCCAGCCGGTAAACCAGATCCTGGTTGAAGCAGCGACTGACATCGACAAAGAACTGTATCTCGGCGCTGTGGTAGACCGTAGCTCGCGCCGCGTTGTGTTCATGGCGTCTACCGAAGGCGGCGTGGAAATTGAAACGGTGGCGGAAGAAACCCCGCATCTGATCCACAAAGTAGCACTGGATCCCCTGACGGGTCCTCAGCCTTATCAGGGCCGCGAACTGGCTTTCAAACTGGGTCTGACCGGTAAGCAGGTTCAGCAGTTCACCAAAATCTTCATGGGTCTGGCCGCTATTTTCCTTGAGCGCGACCTGGCGATGATCGAAATTAACCCGCTGGTAGTGACAACAGCCGGTGACCTGATTTGCCTTGACGGCAAACTGGGTGCCGACGGCAACGCTCTGTTCCGTCAGCCAGAACTGCGCGAAATGCGCGATCACAGCCAGGAAGATGCCCGTGAATCTCAGGCTGCGCAGTGGGAACTGAACTACGTGGCACTCGACGGCAACATCGGTTGCATGGTGAACGGCGCGGGTCTGGCGATGGGCACCATGGACATCGTCAAACTGCACGGCGGTGAACCGGCTAACTTCCTCGACGTTGGCGGCGGTGCAACCAAAGAACGCGTGACCGAAGCGTTCAAAATCATTTTGTCTGATGAAAAAGTGAAAGCGGTTTTCGTTAACATCTTTGGCGGCATCGTACGCTGCGACCTGATTGCTGACGGTATCATCGGCGCAGTGGCAGAAGTGGGCGTCAACGTACCAGTAGTGGTGCGTCTTGAAGGTAACAATGCCGAGCTGGGTGCCAAAAAACTGGCAGACAGCGGTTTGAACATCATTGCAGCGACCAGCCTGACCAATGCGGCTCAACAAGTCGTCGCGGCAGTGGAGGGGAAATAATGTCGATTTTAATCAACAAAAACACCAAAGTGATTTGCCAGGGTTTCACCGGTAGCCAGGGTACTTTCCACTCTGAACAAGCGATTGCCTACGGCACGCAAATGGTCGGCGGCGTTACGCCGGGCAAAGGCGGCACTCAGCATCTCGGCCTGCCTGTTTTCAATACCGTGCGTGAAGCGGTTGAAACCACCGGTGCAACGGCATCCGTGATTTATGTTCCTGCTCCTTTCTGTAAAGATTCAATTCTGGAAGCGATTGACGCCGGTATCAAACTGATTATCTGTATCACTGAGGGCATTCCGACGCTGGATATGCTGGTGGTGAAGATGAAGCTTGAGCAGAGCGACGCGGTGATGATCGGGCCAAACTGCCCGGGCGTTATCACCCCAGGCGAATGCAAAATCGGCATCATGCCGGGCCACATTCATAAGCCGGGCAAAGTGGGCATCGTTTCCCGCTCTGGTACCCTGACTTATGAAGCGGTTAAGCAGACCACCGACAACGGTTTTGGCCAGTCAAGCTGCGTCGGCATTGGCGGTGACCCGATCCCTGGCTCTAACTTCATCGATATCCTGAAGCTGTTCCAGGAAGATCCACAGACTGAAGTGATCGTGATGATCGGTGAGATCGGCGGTAATGCGGAAGAAGAAGCGGCGGCTTACATCAAAGCTCACGTGACCAAGCCGGTCGTCGGTTATATCGCGGGCGTGACTGCGCCTAAAGGCAAACGTATGGGCCATGCTGGCGCTATCATTGCCGGCGGTAAAGGCACGGCGGATGACAAGTTTGCTGCGCTTGAAGCGGCAGGCGTGAAAACCGTACGCAGCCTGGCTGATATCGGTGATGCGGTAAAAGCCGTTTTGCCACAATAAAATAACAGACCGTTATTTTTAGTCTTATAAGGTCACCTGCGGGTGGCCTTTTTTATTGCTGCTATAATATTTAACATTGCGCCCTTTTAAACAGCAATTTTAACAATCCATAAAGTGTGTGATGAAAATGAAACGTTAATAATTAAATTCTTAACGTATCGGTGGTGATATTGAATTCACTTTAAAGTCACAATAAATTAACACTGAATACTTCAATAAAACCGTTTGAAACCAATAATTAACAATGTTTCGGATTTTTTTTAGAAAGCGTAAGAACATGATAGAAATAAAGAGTGATATAGGCTTAAATTGCTGCAGATCAATTTCAGGGTCTGATAGTGATCTGGCTGCTAATTGACCTGTAGGTGGAAATTGGATTTCGGTCACGTAAAAACCTATTTATTGTGTGGGATTAGTGGCGTAACATTATGAACCTGTAACATGAGTATCCAAGAACAGGTCTAAGATTGTTAACTTTTCCCAGTCCTCACTACCGTTCGCCGCGGCTTGCCTTGCAGTTTTCCTGTGTCCGCGCGAAGTGGGATTGGGTGTCAGGCGTATTTTCTATTTGTTGATAGGGGAGTGCGCTTTAAGACAGGTTTTATTGTTTGGCAGGTTTTTGAAAGTGGAAGTCATGAGGCGTTCCGGCAACCGGTTCGTCAGAGAGTCGCAAGTTGGAGTCTTCCTCCGAGGAGCAAGGGGTCAAGATGTTTGATATCGTTGAACTGTCGCGTTTACAGTTTGCTTTAACGGCCATGTACCATTTCCTGTTTGTCCCATTAACGCTAGGTATGGCGTTCCTGTTGGCAATAATGGAAACCGTCTATGTGCTTACCGGCAAACAAATCTATAAAGATATGACCAAATTCTGGGGCAAGTTATTTGCAGTAAACTTTGCTCTGGGTGTGGCCACAGGTTTGACTATGGAGTTCCAATTCGGGACTAACTGGTCATATTTCTCACATTACGTCGGTGATATCTTTGGGGCCCCTTTGGCCATCGAAGGGTTGATGGCGTTCTTCCTGGAATCCACCTTAGTCGGCTTATTCTTCTTTGGTTGGGATCGTTTAACGAAAGTTCAGCACATGACGGTGACCTGGTTTGTTGCCCTCGGTTCTAACTTATCTGCACTTTGGATCCTGGTCGCCAACGGCTGGATGCAAAACCCGATTGCCTCTGACTTCAACTACGAAACCATGCGTATGGAAATGGTCAGCTTCTCTGAGCTGGTCCTTAACCCGGTTGCGCAGGTTAAATTCGTGCACACCGTGGCGGCAGGTTATGTCACCGGCGCGATGTTCATTCTGGCCATCAGTTCTTACTACCTGCTGAAAGGGCGCGACATTGGCTTTGCCAAACGTTCATTCGCCATTGCAGCAAGTTTCGGTCTGGCCGCTGTGTTGTCCGTTATCGTGCTGGGTGATGAATCCGGTTATGAAATGGGTGACGTACAGAAAACCAAACTGGCCGCTATTGAAGCCGAGTGGGATACCCAACCTGCACCGGCTAACTTCACGCTGATCGGCCTGCCAAATCAGGATAAAATGGAAAATGAATATTCCATTCAAATCCCATACCTGCTTGGTCTGATTGCCACCCGTTCGGTGGATACGCCAGTCACGGGTCTGAAAGACCTGATGGCGCAGCATGAAGTCCGTATCCGTAATGGCATGAAAGCTTACAACCTGCTGGAAGAGCTGCGTTCAGGAAATACTGACCCTGTGGTTCGCAGTGACTTCGAAAAGGCTAAGCAGGATCTCGGCTACGGCATGTTGCTCAAACGCTATACGTCTAACGTCACCGACGCGACCGAAGCGCAAATCCAGCAGGCAACGAAAGATTCTATTCCTCGCGTTCTGCCACTGTACTTCGCCTTCCGTATCATGGTGGCCGCAGGCTTCCTGATGCTGGCGATCATCGGTCTGTCATTCTTTGCGGTTCTTCGTGGCAAGATTGGTCAGAAACGCTGGCTACACCGTGCCGCACTCTGGGGACTGCCATTGCCTTGGATTGCCGTAGAAGCGGGCTGGTTTGTGGCGGAATACGGCCGTCAGCCGTGGGCGATTGGTGAAGTGTTACCGACTGCGGTGGCCAACTCATCGCTGACGACCGCTGACGTTCTGATGTCGATGGGGTTGATTTGCGGTCTGTACACCCTGTTCCTGGTCGCTGAAATGTTCCTGATGTTCAAGTTTGCCCGTCTGGGGCCAAGCAGCCTGAAAACTGGCCGCTATCACTTTGAACAACCTTCAGCGCCGCTTGAGCAAGCTCGGTAATAGGGAGTCCATATATGTTTGATTATGAAGTTTTACGGTTCATCTGGTGGGTATTGATCGGCGTCCTGTTTATCGGGTTCGCCGTCACCGATGGATTTGATATGGGTGTGGGTATCTTGCTGCGGATCATCGGTAAATCCGATACTGACCGCCGCGTGATGATCAACTCCATTGCCCCGCACTGGGACGGTAATCAGGTCTGGCTTATCACCGCAGGTGGCGCGCTGTTTGCCGCCTGGCCGATGGTCTATGCCGCTGCCTTCTCTGGTTTCTACGGCGCGATGATCCTGGTGCTGTGCGCCTTGTTCTTCCGTCCGTTAGGCTTTGACTACCGTTCAAAACTGGAAAGTCCACGCTGGCGTGGTATGTGGGACTGGGGCATCTTCATCGGTAGCTTCGTTCCCGCCCTGGTGTTCGGTGTGGCGTTCGGTAACCTGCTGTTGGGCGTACCTTTCCATATTGATGAATACCTGCGCCTGTACTACACCGGTAGCCTGTTCCAGTTGCTCAATCCGTTTGGCCTGTTGGCCGGGATTGTCAGCCTGACCATGCTCATTACGCAGGGGGCAACTTACCTGCAAATGCGTACTACCGGTGAACTGCACCTGCGCAGCCGCGCTGCCTCGCAGATTTCTGCACTGGTCATGATGGTCTGCTTCCTGATTGCCGGCGTCTGGCTGGTAAAAGGGATCGATGGCTTCGTGGTGACCTCTGCACTGGATACCGCAGGGCAGTCTAACCCGCTGCGCAAAACGGTGGCGCATCAGGCTGGCGCGTGGTTGCTGAACTACAACAAAATGCCAGGCCTGTGGGCTATTCCGGCATTGGGTGTGATTCTGCCGCTGCTGACTATCCTGTTCTCACGCATCAATAAAGGCGCACTGGCGTTTGTGTCATCTTCACTGACCATCGCGTGTGTGATCCTGACGGCCGGTATCACGATGTTCCCGTTCGTCATGCCATCAAGCACTACGCCTGATGCCAGTCTGACGATGTGGGATGCAACCTCCAGCCTGCTGACGTTGAAAGTGATGACCGTAGTGGCCTGTATCTTTGTGCCGATTATCCTGATCTACACCAGCTGGGCGTATTACAAGATGTTTGGTCGTCTCGACAAAACTTACATCGAAAACAACAAACACTCTTTGTACTAATCGTTCATCTGAACGGGAGATAACACTATGTGGTATTTTGCCTGGATACTTGGAACGTTGCTGGCTTGCTCGTTCGGCATCATCACTGCGCTGGCGTTCGAGAACGTTGAAGCGAACAAAGCTGCTGCAGAGAAAGATGGGCAATAATGAGTCTGCTCGCGGATAAACTGTATGCCGTCACTGACAAGGGTCCCTTGCGGGCCCTTTCACTGGCAATGGCACTCGTCCTGGCAGGTTGTGTGTTCTGGCAGCCTGCTCAGTTTGCGTCGTCAACCAGCAAGCTGGAAGTCTGGCATGGGATCATTCTGATTTGGGCCGTTTGCACCGGACTGATCCACGGCTTTGGATTTCGTCCTCACCGGTCTGTATGGAAAGCGTTCTTTTCCCCTTTACCGGCGATGATTATCCTGCTCGCAGGGCTTCTTTACTTTTTTAGCTAGTTTGTTTATCTATTATTGATAGATATTTACACGACTTTTCCTATGGGCCATTCAGGCCCATAATTATTTGCATTCTCGTCTTCCAACCCATTCCCAACCAGAAAGCTCTTGCGTATAGTAGGCCCGTCAAATTGCATTACGGGATGTAGAGTGAGTAATTCGTTGTTCCGATGGCCGGTTCGTGTCTACTACGAAGACACAGATGCGGGAGGGGTGGTCTACCACGCCCGATACGTCGCCTTTTTTGAAAGGGCTCGCACAGAAATGTTGCGCCAACGCAATTTTCACCAGCAGCAGTTGCTGGCTGAACACGTCGCTTTTGCTGTCCGCCGCATGACGGTCGAATACTTGGCTCCGGCTCGTCTTGATGACCTGCTTGATGTCCAAAGTGAGATAACGTCTATCCGGGGGGCTTCTCTTACCTTTGCACAACGAATTCTTGATACGAGTGGCAATGTTCTCTGTACTGCAGAGGTGCTGATTGCTTGTATCGATCCAAACCAAATGAAGCCTAAAGCGCTTCCTAAGTCTATTGTCGCGGAGTTTAAGCAGTGACTGACATGAACATGCTTGATTTGTTTTTAAAGGCCAGCATCCTGGTTAAGCTGATTATGCTTATTCTGGTGTGCTTCTCTGTCGCGTCTTGGGCGATCATCATTCAACGTACGAAAGTACTGAATGCCGCCACCCGTGAGGCAGAAGCGTTTGAAGATAAATTCTGGTCCGGTATTGAGCTTTCACGCCTCTACCAGGAAAGCCAGGGCCGTCGTGAAAATCTCACCGGCGCCGAACAAATTTTCCATTCAGGTTTCAAAGAGTTCGCTCGTTTGCACCGTGCAAACAGCCACGCGCCAGAGTCGGTTATTGAAGGCTCTTCCCGTGCGATGCGTATCTCTTTCAATCGTGAGATGGAATCGCTGGAAATGCACATTCCCTTCCTTGGTACCGTCGGTTCTATCAGCCCGTACATCGGTCTGTTTGGTACGGTCTGGGGGATCATGCACGCCTTCATCGGTTTGGGTTCTGTGAAACAGGCAACCTTACAGATGGTTGCACCCGGTATTGCCGAGGCATTGATTGCCACTGCAATCGGTCTTTTCGCCGCGATCCCTGCGGTTATGGCCTACAACCGTCTGAACCAGCGTGTGAACAAACTCGAACAAAATTACGATAACTTCATGGAAGAATTCACGGCTATCCTGCACCGTCAGGCTTTCTCTCGCGAAAGCAGCAGTAACTAAGGGGGATAGCATGGCTCGAGTTCGAGGTCGTCGTAACCGTCGCGAAGGCAAGTCGGAGATCAACATCGTTCCGCTGCTTGACGTGCTTTTGGTTTTGCTGCTGATTTTCATGGCAACAGCACCCATTATTACGCAAAGCGTGGAAGTTGATCTTCCAGATGCGACAGACTCAAAAACAGTGTCCAGTGATGATAATCCGCCGGTCATTGTTGAAGTCTCCGGCGTCGGTCAATACACCATCGTGGTGGATCATCAGCGTATGGAACAGTTGCCGGAACAGCAGGTTGTGGCGGAAGCCGCCAACCGTATCAAGGCTAATCCGAAGACGGTGTTCCTGATCGGCGGCGCAAAAGATGTGCCTTATGATGAGATCATCAAAGCACTGAACATGCTGCATCAGGCGGGTGTTAAATCTGTTGGCCTGATGACACAACCTATCTGACGATAGGCATTTGTAACACTTATTGGAAACCCGGCTTCTTCCTGGCCTGATAAAACGGTTATCTGCGTAGCGATAACCGGCGCTGAAGAAACCCGGGTTTTTGGCAATCCTGTGTTGGGAAATCTATTTTGGTAAAGGCAACTGCAACTGAACAAAACGCTAAGCTCAAACGCGCCGTTATTGTTTCGGTCGTTCTGCACGTCATCATTATAGCCCTGTTGATCTGGGGATCGCTGTCCGAAGACACCAGCATGAGTGGCGGTGGCGGCGGGAGCGATATCTCTGCTGTGATGGTAGATCCGAGTGCGGTGGTCGATCAGTACAACCGGCAACAGCAGCAATCGGCTGATGCTCAACGTGCCGCCCAATCGCGCCAGAAAAAGTCGGAACAGCAGGCTGAAGAACTTCAGCAGAAGCAGGCAGCAGAACAGCAACGACTGAAAGAATTAGAGAAAGAGCGTTTGCAGGCGCAGGACGACGCCAAGCAGGCTCAGGAAGAAGCTAAGCAGCAAAAACAAGCCGCCGATCAACAGAAACAGGCGCAGGAACAACAGAAACAAGCTGAAGACGCCGCTGCAAAAGCTAAAGCGGAGGCCGCGAAGGCTCAGGCTGATGCTGCTGCCAAGGCGAAAGCCGAAGCAGATAAAGCGGCGAAAACTGCCGCGGATGCTCAGAAAAAGGCGGCGACTGAAGCCAAGAAACAGGCAGAGGCCGAAGCGGCGGCTGCGGCCACGGCAGCTAAAAAACAAGCCGAAGCAGATGCGAAGAAAGAAGCGGCTGCTGAAGCGAAGAAACAGGCTGCTGCTGACGCTAAACAAGCCGCCGCTGATGCCAAAGAAGCAGCAGCTGCTGCGGCTGCACAGGCTAAGGCCGATGCTGCCGCTGAGAAGAAAGCTGAAGCTGCCGCTGCTGCCAAAAAAGCCGCCGCGGATAAAAAAGCGGCCGCTGCGGCTGCGGCCAAGCAATCTGAATCCGTCGACGATCTCTTTGGTGGTCTGGCAGATTCTAAAAATGCTCCGAAGGGGGGCTCTGCTGGTGGGGCATCGGCTCCGGCAGGGAAGGGCACTCAGAAGAAAGCTGGCGCATCGGGTGCTGATATTGCTAACTACGGCAGCCAGATTAAGGCTGCAATTGAGAGCAAATTCTATGACGCGTCATCTTATGCAGGCAAAACCTGTACATTGCGCGTTAAAATGGCACCTGATGGTTTACTGATAGACGTGAAGGCGGAAGGCGGCGACCCGGCGCTTTGCCAGGCAGCACTCGCTGCGGCAAGGCAGGCGAAGTTCCCTAAACCTCCTTCAGAAGCAGTTTACGACGTGTTTAAGAATGCGCCATTAGACTTCAAGCCATAGTAATTGTTGAAAATAGTGAATTTTCAGACTTTTACTATGGTATGCAGGTTGAAATTCTAGTTTTGTGTGCGTTGGTTTGTTAAAATTCTGCTAAATTATCGCGGGCAGATTGGTCCAGATAAGGGAGATACAATGAAGCAGGCATTTCGAGTAGCGTTCGGCCTTTTGATACTGTGGGCATCTGTGTTACACGCAGAAGTTCGCATTGAGATTACCCAGGGGGTGGATTCCGCTCGCCCAATCGCCGTTATCCCTTTTAAATGGGCTGGCCCGGGTGCTCCACCTGAAGATATTGGTGCCATTGTGGCCGCTGACTTACGTAACAGCGGTAAATTCAATCCCATCGATGCATCCCGTATGCCTCAGCAGCCGTCAAGCGCATCAGAAGTGACGCCTGCGGCCTGGACGGCACTGGGTATCGACGCGGTTGTCGTCGGCCAGGTTCAGCCAAGCGCTGATGGCAAATATTTGGTTTCTTACCAGTTAGTGGATACCGCCGGTTCCCCGGGTACCGTGCTGGCACAAAACCAATACCAAATTACCAAGCAGTGGTTACGTTACTCTGCCCATACTGCCAGTGACGAAGTATTTGAAAAGCTGACCAGTATTAAAGGCGCGTTCCGTACCCGTATTGCTTATATCGTGCAGACTAACGGCGGGAAATTCCCGTATGAGCTGCGCGTTGCTGACTACGACGGCTACAACCAGTTTGTTGTACACCGTTCGCCTGAACCACTGATGTCTCCGGCATGGTCGCCAGATGGCAGCAAATTGGCTTATGTCACCTTTGAAAGCGGGCGTTCTGCACTGGTCGTGCAAACACTGGCAAATGGCGCGATCAAGCAAATTGCTTCGTTCCCACGTCATAACGGTGCGCCATCGTTCTCACCAGATGGCAGCAAGCTGGCCTTCGCGTTGTCTAAAGGCGGCAGTCTGAACGTGTATGTAATGAATCTGGGTTCAGGTCAAATCAGCCAGGTTACTGACGGACGTAGCAACAATACCGAACCAACCTGGTATCCGGACAGCCAGAATCTGGCCTTCACCTCGGATCAGGGTGGTCGTCCTCAGTTGTATAAAGTGAATATTAATGGCGGTGCGCCTCAGCGTCTGACCTGGGAAGGTTCTCAGAATCAGGACTCTGATATAAGCTCGGATGGTAAATTCCTGGTTATGGTAAGCACCAATGGTGGTTCCCAGCACATCGCCAAACAAGATCTGGAAACGGGAGCCGTTCAAGTTTTAACGGACACGTTCCTGGATGAGACGCCTAGTATCGCACCGAATGGCACCATGGTAATTTACAGCTCCTCTCAGGGACTGGGATCCGTGTTGCAGTTGGTCTCGACTGATGGGCGTTTCAAAGCGCGTCTTCCGGCAACTGATGGACAGGTAAAATTCCCTGCCTGGTCGCCGTACCTGTGATGCATATGTAACTATGTATGGCAAATTATAAAAGGATCAACGAGATGCAACTGAACAAAGTGCTTAAAGGGCTGCTGCTGGCTGTGCCTGTACTGGCTATCGCCGCGTGTAGTTCTCACAAAAGCGCAGACAATGGCCAATCTGGTATGGGCGCTGGCGCTGGCACTGGTGCAGAAAGCGGCAACATGTCTTCTGAAGAGCAAGCACGTCTGCAGATGCAAGAACTGCAAAAGAACAATATCGTTTACTTTGGCTTAGACAAATACGATATCGCTTCTGACTTCGCTCAAATGCTGGACGCGCATGCAGCATTCCTGCGCAGCAACCCTTCATACAAAGTGACTGTTGAAGGTCATGCGGATGAACGTGGTACTCCGGAATACAACATCGCTCTGGGTGAGCGTCGTGCTACTGCAGTTAAAATGTATCTGCAAGGCAAAGGCGTTTCTGCTGACCAAATCTCTATCGTTTCTTACGGTAAAGAAAAACCAGCTGTACTGGGCCATGACGAAGCGGCTTACGCTAAAAACCGTCGTGCCGTACTGGTATACTAAGAGAGTCGCATGAGCAGTAACTTCAGAACTCACCTGTTGAGTCTGTCGTTACTGGTTGGCGTAGCGGTCCCATGGGCCGCTACTGCCCAAGCGCCAATCAGTGATGTCGGCTCAGGCTCGATTGAAGATCGGGTCACCTCTCTGGAGCGTATTTCTAACGCTCACAGCCAGCTATTAACTCAACTTCAGCAACAACTCTCTGACTCCCAACGCGATATTGACTCTCTTCGAGGTCAAATTCAGGAAAACCAATATCAGTTAAGTCAGGTCGTTGATCGTCAAAAGCAAATCTATCAGCAGATGGACAGCCTTAGCAGCCAGGGTTCCGCGGGCAATGCGAATGCTGCCGCCTCAGGCGCTGCTGCTGGAGCTGCCGCTGGCGCAGCTACTGATTCATCCACCCCAGCGCCTGCGCAGGCTCCTGCCAGCACCGGTGATGAAAACAGTGACTACAATGCTGCAGTTTCACTCGCTCTGGAAAAGAAACAGTACGATCAGGCTATTTCTGCCTTCCAGGCATTTATAAAGCAGTACCCAAAATCCACTTACTTGCCTAATGCCAACTACTGGTTAGGGCAGTTGTATTACAACAAAGGTAAGAAAGATGACGCTGCGTATTTTTATGCGGTTGTCGTGAAAAATTTTCCCAAGTCTCCAAAAAGTTCGGACGCGATGTACAAGGTTGGGGTGATCATGCAAGAGAAAGGGCAGGTGGACAAAGCCAAAGCCGTCTATGCGCAGGTCGTAAAACAGTACCCAAATACCGATGCGGCCAAACAAGCTCAAAAACGTTTGTCTTCACAGTAATTCCTGTTCAGGCTCGGAAAACACCGATTTCGGCTGTTTTCTGGGCTTGAATGCGTGAAGAACAAGCAGTCAGGCCGTTTTCTTCAATTAAACGTTGCACTGAAAAGTTATATAAGTAATATATGCCGCCGTTGCCCAGGCAACTGTAAGACGTTAAAGCAGTGAGAGATTTAGCTTTGTGCGGGCCGTTAGCTCAGTTGGTAGAGCAGTTGACTTTTAATCAATTGGTCGCTGGTTCGAATCCAGCACGGCCCACCACTGCATCATTGCAGCGTATTGAATATCGTTAGTATCGCGACATACCGCGGGCCGTTAGCTCAGTTGGTAGAGCAGTTGACTTTTAATCAATTGGTCGCTGGTTCGAATCCAGCACGGCCCACCACTTTTTTAGTGGGACTCACGGTAAAGCAGTGCAGGATGAGAACGGCTGGTACGAGCCGAGCGAAGCGAGACGACAACGCGAAAGCGTTGCCCGAAGGGTGAGGCCGAAGGCCGAATCAATCCAGCACGGCCCACCACTTCTTTCTTGTTTCGTCTCATTGGACGTCGGTAATACCGCAATACAGCGCGGGCCGTTAGCTCAGTTGGTAGAGCAGTTGACTTTTAATCAATTGGTCGCTGGTTCGAATCCAGCACGGCCCACCACTGCATCATTGCAGCGTATTGAATATCGTTAGTATCGCGACATACCGCGGGCCGTTAGCTCAGTTGGTAGAGCAGTTGACTTTTAATCAATTGGTCGCTGGTTCGAATCCAGCACGGCCCACCACTATTAAAGCGGAACTCGCAGTAAAGCAGTGCAGGATGAGAACCACTGGTTCGAGCCGAGCGAAGCGAGACGACAACGCGAACGCGTTGCCCGCAGGCCGAATCAATCCAGCACGGCCCACCCTCTTTAAAGTGAATAGGTACGTCGAGTTGAAGAAACGCCTCATGGCGTTTTTTTTGTTTATATCCCCTGAAAAACCCTTCTCTGCTCCCTTTTTTTAAGTCCCTTAAACACTTTTCGCCTAAAGACTAAAATTTCGGCGACTTTCTCGTTCATCTGCGGTATTTTGTTTAGCATACAAAACAAACGGACGGATTTTCTCCGTTATGCTTCCTGAGTCCGGGCTGAGCCTCCGGCCACAAGAGATGATGAGTGATGAGCGAGACTTTAGATCTGAATGCAGCCGTGTATCCTTTTCCTCCTAAGCCGGTCCCTTTGAGCCAGGATGAAAAAGCGTTCTATAAAACTAAAATCAAAACCCTGCTGAAGCAGCGCAACGCCGTGATGGTTGCGCACTATTACACCGATCCGGAAATTCAGGCGCTGGCGGAAGAGACCGGCGGCTGCGTGGCGGACTCGCTGGAGATGGCGCGTTTCGGTAGTCAGCATCCGGCTTCAACACTGCTGGTCGCCGGCGTGCGCTTTATGGGGGAGACGGCCAAAATCCTCAGCCCTGAGAAAACTGTGCTCATGCCGACACTCAACGCAGAATGCTCATTAGATCTGGGTTGCCCGGAGCAGGCATTCTCTGATTTTTGCGACAGCCATCCGGACCGCACCGTTGTGGTCTACGCTAATACTTCCGCTGCGGTGAAAGCACGCGCAGACTGGGTAGTCACATCGAGCATTGCCGTCGAGCTTATCGAGCACCTCGACAGCCTGGGGCAGAAAATCCTCTGGGCACCTGACCGCCATTTAGGGAATTACGTCCGTAAGCAGACCGGCGCGGATATTCTCTGCTGGCAGGGCGCGTGTATCGTGCATGACGAATTCAAAACTCAGGCGCTGGAACGCATGAAAGCGTTGTATCCGGATGCCGCGGTGCTGGTGCATCCTGAATCACCGCAGGCAATTGTCGATATGGCCGATGCCGTCGGTTCGACCAGCCAGCTGATTCAGGCGGCGAAAACCCTGCCAAACAGCAAACTGATTGTCGCCACCGATCGCGGTATTTTTTACAAAATGCAGCAGGCTGTGCCGGACAAAGAGCTGTTCGAAGCGCCAACTGCCGGCGAGGGTGCCAGCTGCCGTACCTGCGCGCACTGTCCGTGGATGGCAATGAATGGCCTTAAGGCCATCGCTGAAGGCCTGGAGCTGGGTGGCGTTCAGCACGCGATAGAAGTGGACGAAGCGCTGCGTGTCAAATCGCTGATCCCATTGAACCGGATGCTGGAATTTGCCGCACAACTTAAACTGCGCGTGCAGGGTAAGGCATAAACCGAGGGAGCACTGCTCCTGCCTGAATTTTGCAACAGAAGGGAATCGTCATGGATTTTTTCAGTACCAGTAATATTTTGGTCCATATTCCGCTGGGTAAGGGGGGGTATGATCTCTCGTGGATTGAGGCGATTGGCACTCTGTTCGGCCTGCTGTGCATCTGGTACGCCAGCAAAGAGAAGATCGTCAACTACCCGTTTGGCCTGATTAACGTCACGCTGTTCGCGGTCATTTTCTTCCAGATCCAGCTTTACGCCAGCCTGCTGCTGCAAATCTTCTTCTTCGCTGCCAACATTTACGGCTGGTATGCCTGGAGCCGTCAGACGGCAGACAAGCAGGCCGAATTGCAAATCCGCTGGCTCCCGCGGGGCAAAGCGCTGGTGTGGGGTGTTGTTTGTGTCGCCGGTATTCTGTTGATGACCTTCAATATCGACCGGGTGTTTGCTGCCCTGAGCCTGATTGCCGTGAATCTTATGCAGGCTTTGGGGCTGAATGTGCAGATGCAGATGCCTGTGCTGCAACCGGACGCGTTCCCATTCTGGGACTCCTCCATGATGGTGCTGTCGATTATTGCGATGCTGCTGATGACCCGCAAATACGTGGAGAACTGGCTGGTGTGGGTGGTTATTGATGTGATCAGCGTGGCGATTTTTGCATATCAGGGCGTTTACGCTATGGCGCTGGAATATGTGTTGCTGACGCTGATTGCCCTGAACGGTTCGTGGCTTTGGATCAAGAGTGCAGCTGAGAACGGCTCTAAGCCTCTTCAGCGCGTTTAAAGCAGCAAGCAATAGGATTTATCGTAGCGCCTCCTTCATGGAGGCGCTGTGCGTTTGAGGGCCGAACAGATTAGTGGTGATGAGCGTGGCTGTGGTTGTGTCCGTGATGACCGTGGCCCGCTTCTGCCGCGCTGCTTTCGTTAATCAGGCAATCCGGAGTGCTGCACTCGCCGTATTCCATCTGAATGGTCGCGTGGCCGATACGGTATTTATCCAGCAGATACTGTTGTATCCGGCCGAGTAACGCATCATGGTCGTGCGGCGGTACAACCTGCACATGCAATGTCATCAGGCGCTGTTCGCCAATCTGCCATACGTGAACGTGGTGAACGCTGCGCACTTCGGGGATTGTGACAGACAGGTCTTTGCGCAATTTATCAATATCCACCTCCTGTGGCGTGCCTTCGAGCAGCTCATGAAAGCTCTCTTTCATTAAGCGCCATGCATTGTTCAATACCAGACAAGAGACCAGCACTGACAGAATCGGATCAATCGGCGTCCAGCCGGTCTTCATGATGATAAGCGCTGCCGCGACGGCCCCGATAGAACCCAGCAGGTCGCCCATCACGTGAAGCGCCGCAGCGCGCACGTTGAGATTAGCTTTCTCTTCCCCCTGATGCAGTAACCAGAAGGAGAACAGATTGGCGAACAGCCCGGCGATACCCACCACCAGCATCGTTCCGCCCATAACCGGCTGAGGGTTAACGAAGCGGGTGATCGCTTCCCAGACGATCAAAATCACGATAACCAACAGCGCTGCCGCATTCACAAACGCCGCCATGGTAGTCAGGCGCAGGTAGCCAAAAGTATGGCTGGCGCTGGGTTTACGTTTGGCAAAGTGTACCGCCAGCAGGGCGATAAGTAGCGCCGCGGCATCGGTAAGCATATGACCGGCATCGGCCAGCAGTGCGAGCGAGCCGGAGATCAAACCACCCATCACCTCGACCACCATAAAGATCACGGTGATCAGAAATGCCAGCAGTAACCGGCGGCTATTTTTGTCCTGGGGTAAAAATGACGAAGCTGACATACCTATCCTTATCTAAAGTGAAACCGGATGAAGCGCGCCGGATGCTATCTGACTGTTGAGCGTCGTCAGCAAATCCTGCGATAACCGGTGCATTCTATTATAGGCACCGGGAGAAATTCTGCCTTGCTGGCACTCTGCTATAACCTTCTGACAGACCGCTGCCGGCGCCGGATAACCGAGGATCAGCAGGCTGCCTTTAATACGATGAGCGGCGTCTTTGAGCGCTTTGATATCCCCGCGTTGATAGGCCTTTTCTGCGTTCTGATGATCTTCCCTGAGCGTCTGTTGAAGTGTCTGCGTCAGGCGTGCCATCAGTTGCGGATCCTGATGACTGATCTGTGCGAGACGGTCCGGCAGATCACCAAAAGACGTGCTGACTGGCAACAGCACACGACGAAGGTCATCGAGAGATATCGGTTTGGTCAGGCAGTGTTGCACATTGAGGTGACCGAGCGGCAATTGGGTGAACTCCTGCACATCGGCGGAGCAGAGAATAATCTGGCTGCGCTGTTGCGACGGATGCTGACGCTCACCACGGCGAACCAGTTTGGCAAGCAGTAAGCCGTCTGGACGAGGCATGTTGTAATCGATGAACAGTATCCCGAAAGGCGTTGAGGCATGGGCTTGCAGGAAAGCGCGGCCATTATCGAAGACCGTGGCGCTGATACCGAAAGAAGCCAGCTGGCGCTGCATTAACAGCAAATTGGTCGGATGATCGTCAATCACGGCCACACGTAATTCTGATGTCATCGAAAGGTGCGACTCAGACGGTGCGGTCAGCGCTGGAGTCAGGACCGGAGGTGCGGGCAGAACGACGCGAACCTCTGTGCCAATATCAAGCCGAGAGTTGAGACAGAGCGTACCTGCCATTTTCTCAACGATCTCTTTGCAAACGGAGAGCCCAAGACCGCTGCCCTGAACGGAAAATCGCTGCGCGCCCTGACCGCGATAGTAGGGTTCGAACAGTTTATCGATCTCATCGGGTTCAATCCCGCAGCCGGTATCACTGACCATAATGTCCAGCACTCCGCCGAACTTCGCCTCTTCCCGCCAACTGACGACGACGCTGATTTTCCCACGTGCCGTAAATTTAATGGCATTACCAATCAGATTATTCATCAGCTGCATCAGACGATCGCCGTCGATCAACAGCATTTCCGGCAACGGCGTCAGGGGTTTAACCTCAAAACTGACCGGCCTCAGGCCAATCAGCGGCGGATATAAATGCCTGAGTTGTTCCAGCCAGCTAGCCGGAGAAAAGGGCTTCGGGGATAGCGTCAGGGTACCGGTGTCGAGGCGGGCGTAGTCCTGCAAATCATTAAGCAGATTCATCAGCGACGACGCCGAACTGTAGATCAGCGGTAAGTTCTCTCCAGGCGGTGTCTCGCGCTGAAGTTCCAGTTCCAGCAGACCGAGGATCGCATGCATTGGCGTGCGCAGTTCATGGCTGAGTGTTGCCAGAAACTGACTTTTATTGCGGTTCGCCGTCTCGGCCTGTTGCCGAGCCAGTTCCAGCCTGTTTCTCTCATCTCGCTCCTTGCGCCGTTCACGACGTTGCAGCCACAGACGGCGCGCCAGAATCAGCAGTAATATCAACACTATCGCGGCCAGCAGACTCAGCAGCCAGGTGGTTTGCGGTTGCATACGGTTATCGTTGACGGCGTCAATCAGGTTACGCCGGTCGCTGGTCCATTCATCACGCAGTGATTGCAAGGTCTGTGGCGGGATCTGTTGCAGATTTTTATCCAGAATCGACAGCAGCAAAGGGGAGTGCAAACCGACGCCAAAGGAGATCGGATAGGAAATATTGTTGGCTGCGAAGGCCAGTTTTATAGCCCCGGCGTAGCGCGAGAGGGAGATGAAATTGGCGGACACAATGTTATCCGCCAAGGCATCAATCTGCCCGTTCGCCAGTGCATCGTACAGCGCCTGAGCATCATTGAATTCCACACGCTGCGCCCCGGCTGGGATGAGCGTTGCCGCCAGATCACCACGCATCACGCCAATGCGTTTTCCTGCTAAATCCTGCCAGGTGGAGACACTGTCCTTGTTCTGGCGAATATAGACGCCCCACAGTGAACGGTGGAACGGCATGCTGCTCAGGTAACGGTCGCGTGAATCTGGTGACAGCGGTAATACTGCGCGAAACAGCGCTTTCCCCCGACTGACCAGCGCGTCGGCCTGCTGCGGATCGCGCGCCCACACGGGCTCAAACGTCAGCCCGGTATTCTGCGCAATGATATTAAGAATATCGACCACATAGCCGTGTGGCTCGCTGTCAGAGCCGCGGTAGACGAAGGGATAATTGTTCTCTGTCGCGGCATAGGTCACGTGGCGATGCTGATGAACCCACTGTTCTTCGAGCGGGGTGAGCGAAGCATTACCTGCATCCAGATAGCTTGGGATCGGTTTGTTCCAGCGCTCCTGAAGCGTATTCATCACTTCCATCGGTGTGCCGGAGATCGTCTGATTCAGCACCTCGAGCAGGGCAGGATTATTACTGGCGAACACGAAAGAGAGCGTGCCGAAATCCAGTACACTTTCGATGCGGTAAATCTGGCCAAGCTGCAGCTGATCAACAATAAAACTGGCACTGGCTTCATCGGCAATCAGGTAATCACTTTTGCCGTTGAGCAGGGAGTAGACCGCCTGCAAATTATTATCGAACAGATGAATGTCCGGGGTCAGCTTGCGGATACGGTCATAGGCCTGCATACCGGTCATTTTGCTGATAGCAATCTGCGCATCGTGGGAATTCACCATAATCTGGCGGTTATTTTGCCGGTTGCGCAGGACCCGCAGCGGGCTGATGTAATAAGGCTTTGACGCCCACATACCCGTCGGCAGCGCACTGAGCGGTACACCGTAAAAGAGGTCGATATCGCCCTGCATCAGGGCATTTTGTAACGCAGCGAGGGAAGGGTAGCCGCGCAGATCGAGCGTAATGCTCGTGACCTGCTGCACATAGCTCAGATAATCTGCGTTCAGACCATAATAATCATTGTCGATCAGAATGTTATATGGGCTGGTATTGTCACTGAGGATACCGATACGCAGCGTTTTTCCGCGCCACGGGTTCTTCACGCCGCTGAGCAGCACGTCGGTGGGTAAACTCAGGCTATTCGCCAGATGCAACGGGACAGGGGCCGCCAGGACCGGAGCACCGATCAGCAAACCGATCAACAGCCAGCAGGTGTGAAGCAGAGATTTCACGGCTGCAACTCTCTGTATACCGCCGCCAGTTCAAGCAGGTTACTGGCACCGGTTTTTCGTAGGATACTGTTCTTATGGGTGCTTACGGTTTTATTGCTGATATTCAGCATCTGGGCTATTTGTAAATTCGAGAGACCCTGTGCCAGCAAACCGATCACCTGTAACTCTTTTGGGGTTAACACCTGTGGCTCACCGGGCTCGGTCGGAGGGGCATTAGGTAGCCATAACGGGAAGAAGCGTTCTCCCTGACTGACGGCATCGACGGCGGCTATCAACCGGTCCATCGCCTGGCCTTTACTGACAAACCCGCAGGCTCCGCCATGTTGTGCAAGACGGGCGTAAACATCCTCTTCCTGCGCGGTGTAAATCATGATGTTCAGCGCAGGGTAGTGGCGCAGCATCCGTTTCATCAGTTGTAAGCCATCTACCTGCGGCAGGCCAATGTCCAAAATTACCAGATGAAAAGCCCGTTCTGTCAGACACCGCATGGCCTGCACATCGTCGGCCACGCTGGTTAGCTGCCACGGGTACGCTGATTTCTGCAAGGCGGCCTCCAGTGCTACCTGAACTAACGGGTGATCGTCGACCAGCAGCAGAGACAGTCTAGACATGAGGATATTCAACGCTGAAAGATAAAAGGACTTTCAGCATAACTGAAGAGGGATCGCTTGCAAACGCCCATGAAAAAGGGAGCCGAAGCTCCCCTTACGCATTAGATATGCATTAATTCCGCTAACTGATATCTCGCTGCGTTATTAGTTACCTGTTGCTTTGGACTGATTGGTTCCCGGAACCTGATCCGGACAGCGGCCGTCTTTACACATGGTTTTTTTGTGATCGACGGTTTTCTTGCTCATCTTGTGATGCGCTTTATCGGTGCTTTTATGCGTCTTTTTATGGACTTCATTCACCGGCTTATCAGTATCATTAATTTTGCTGTTATCGACACCATTCGGTGCGATTTTTTGAATGGAGCCCGGGCTGTTGGACTCATTCGCAGAACCGTTATTGGAACCCGCGTCAGTGCCCTCTGCAAACGCTGCACCACTACCTAACGTCATTGTTGCGGCAAGAATCATAATCGCAAGCTTGTTCATATCTTGTCTCTCCATCTTATGGTTGTGATATATCGTCGTTGTGTTGCTGTAAAAAATCTCTGTCTAAAGCCTAGCTGAGGATTCGCCTGCTGCAATATTATTGAGACTATTCGTAAAGGCTGCGCAGCCTTAAAGTGCATTTACACCAGCGCACAATGCGGCTAGATTGGACGCGTTCAGCATTTCGCTACGCCTTCATTTTGAAAGACCCAATGGAACAGTTATGAATTATCAAAACGACGATTTACGCATCAAAGAAATTCAGGAACTTTTGCCTCCGGTAGCGCTTCTGGAGAAATTCCCGGCGACCGACAAAGCAGCAAAAACAGTATCTCAGGCACGTAATGCTATTCATAAGATACTGAAAGGAAACGATGATCGTTTACTCGTTGTCATTGGTCCTTGTTCAATTAATGATCCTAAAGCCGCGAAAGAGTACGCCGCCCGTTTGCTGACTATGCGCGAAGAGCTGCGTGGCGAACTGGAAATCGTCATGCGCGTATATTTTGAAAAACCGCGTACGACCGTGGGCTGGAAAGGGCTGATTAATGACCCGCATATGAACAACAGCTATCAGATTAATGATGGCCTGCGTATTGCACGCAAATTGTTGCTGGATATTAATGACTCAGGTTTACCGGCCGCCGGTGAATTCCTTGATATGATCACGCCGCAATATTTAGCCGATCTGATGAGCTGGGGCGCTATCGGTGCGCGTACTACGGAATCTCAGGTTCACCGCGAACTGGCTTCAGGTCTCTCCTGTCCGGTTGGCTTCAAAAACGGCACTGACGGCACCATTAAAGTGGCTATCGACGCCATTAACGCTGCCGGTGCACCGCACTGCTTCCTGTCCGTCACCAAATGGGGCCACTCGGCGATTGTCAGCACCAGCGGCAATAACGACTGCCACATCATCCTGCGCGGCGGCAAGAAACCGAACTACAGCGCAGTAGATGTGAAAGAAGTGAAAGAAGGCCTGAAAAAAGGCGGTTTACCCGCGCAAATCATGATCGACTTCAGCCATGCCAACAGCAGCAAGCAGTTCAAAAAACAGATGGAAGTCTGTACAGACGTTTGCGGTCAGCTGGCCAACGGTGAGCAGTCAATAATGGGCGTGATGGTAGAAAGTCATCTGGTCGAAGGCAATCAAAACCTCGACAGCGGTGAACCTCTGACTTACGGCCAGAGCGTGACCGATGCCTGTATCGGCTGGGAAGATACCGAAGTTCTGCTGCGTGACCTGGCCAGTGCAGTCAAAGCGCGTCGCGGTTAATCCGGCACAATAGAAAATGTTTACAGAGCCCCGTTGAACGGGGCTTTTTCATTTCTTGCTTTTGCGCGACACGGCAATACCGGCATCTGGTGCCAGGCGGGCAATGTCGATCACCGCAAGCGCCGTCACCACGGCAATAATTACAAATCCCAGCCGGAAGGCGATACCGGGTACCGCCGCTAACCCTGCTTTCAGGGCGATAAACTCTCCCGCCCTGATACTGAGCGCGCCGAGCGTGACACCAAGACCTGCTGCAAGCTGTAATGACGTACTGAATAACGTATTGGCCGAGCTCATTTCCGTGTCCGGCACCTCGGCAAAGGCCAACGTGCTGATCCCGGTGAACTGCATTGAGCGGCATAGTCCGCCCCAGAACAGCATCACCATCGTCAATATGATCGGGCTGGAGGGGGTGAGAAAGGCGCATACCAGCAGGGAGAGGGCGCTGAGTAACCCGTTGCCGATCAGTAACTTTTTAAAGCCAAAATGGCGGATCAGCGGGGTGGTGGCCGGTTTCATCATAAGATTACCCGCGAACACGGCCAGCACCAAAATACCTGACTGAAAGGCATCCATCCCGAACCCAACCTGAAACATCAGCGGCAACATGAAAGGCACTGCGCTGATAGTGGTACGGAAAATAAACCCGCCGCGCATGGTGACCTTAAAGCTGTTCACCTTGAGCGAAGTGAGCCGGATCATCGGGAAGCGGGCATCACGCAGATGCTTGACAGCCATCCACAGCGCGATCCCGCCCGCCGCCAGTAACAGCAATGCGTAAGTGAGATTAACCTGCTGCTGGCTGCACAGTTCCAGACCGATCACTAAACACAGCATCGCCACACCCATGGCAATAAAGCCTTTGATGTCGAAAGGCTGTTTGGCCGCCGTGGGAGTGTTGGGGATCAGCCGCCAGGCTAAGAAAATGGCCAACGCACCCAGCGGAACATTGATGAAGAATATCCAGTGCCAGCTGGCATAGGTGGTAATGAAGCCACCAAGCGGTGGCCCGAGAATAGGCGCGACCAGCGCCGGCCAGGTCAGCGTGGCTATCGCCTTAATCAGTTGATCTTTCGACGTACTGCGCAAGACTGCCAGCCTCCCCACCGGCACCATCATCGCACCGCCAATGCCCTGCATGACCCGCATCACGACAAATTCGGTGACGTTGGTTGCCAGCCCGCAAAATAACGATGAGAGGGTGAAGATAAGCAGGGCAGAGCTGAAGACGTTTCTGGCACCGAAGCGCTCGGCGATCCAGCCACTGGCAGGGATCAGCACCGCCAGTGTCAGTAAATAGGCGCTGATGCCGATGTTTAAATCCACCGCCGATACGCCAAATGACAGCGCCATACTGGGCAGCGCGGTGGCAATGACGGTGCCGTCCAGAAACTCCATAAAAAAGGCCCCGGCCACCAGCAGTGCCATGGAGGAAATGCCCGCACTCCGGTTCGGGCTCTCTGCGGGGTGAGGGTTTTCTTCTGTTTCTGCATCAGCGCGGGACATGACTCATTCCTGTACGGATAAATATATCTCTACTTTATCACTGAAAACCATAAAAAAAGGGACAGCTTTCGCTACCCCTTTTCTGTTTCTGCCATCAAATGCAGACGTGGCGAAATTACTTCGCTTTACCCTGGTTTGCTACGGCCGCGGCTTTCGCAGCGATTTCGTCGGCATTGCCCAGATAGTAATGTTTGATAGGTTTGAAGTTTTCGTCGAATTCGTAAACCAATGGCACACCGGTAGGGATGTTCAGTTCAAGAATTTCGTCTTCACCCAGGTTATCCAGGTATTTAACCAGTGCACGCAGGGAGTTGCCGTGTGCGGCAATGATCACGCGCTCACCGCTTTCGATGCGTGGTTTGATAACGTCGGTCCAGAAAGGAATAACGCGATCGATGGTCAGTGCCAGACTTTCAGTCGTTGGCAGCTCTTCAGGGCGCAGTTTCGCATAGCGCGGATCATGCCCTGGGAAGCGCTCGTCTGCGCGATCCAGTTCTGGCGGAGTCACGGCAAAGCCACGACGCCATTGTTTAACTTGCTCGTCGCCGTATTTTGCTGCGGTTTCTGCTTTATCCAGACCCTGCAACGCGCCGTAATGACGTTCGTTCAGTTTCCAGGATTTCTCAACTGGCAGCCACGGCTGATCCAGTTCGTCCAGAACGCTCCACAAAGTATGGATGGCACGTTTCAGCACAGAGGTGTAAGCGAAGTCGAAATGGAAGCCTTCATCTTTCAGCAACTGACCGGCAGCTTTCGCTTCGGTACGGCCCTTGTCAGACAGATCAACATCATGCCAACCGGTAAAACGGTTTTCTTTGTTCCACTCACTTTCGCCGTGTCTTACCAGAACCAGTTTGGTTACAGCCATAGCTAAACTCCTCAATTAACTGAATTTTCAATGATAACGCTTATCATTATATGGCCTGAGCGCCGCAGACGGCAATCTGATTGTGCGCTGCGTTACCGCCTGCGCCGCTCGAAGTCCCTTCACCATAGCGAATTTAAGAGTTCACTTCAGCCGTTAGCTGGCTTTTTTCAGACAGGTACTCATAAAGGTCTTACGGGCATCGCCTTTGAGATCCTTTTTCCCTGCATCGGCATTACAGGTTTTCATTTTGTTTTGCTGCTCGGTCATTTTCTGATCGGGCTTGGTTTCTGCTTTCAGGCAGTGACTCATAAAGGTTTTACGCTGATCACCTTTGAGCGACTGGCTGGTGGCCTGCTGATTACAGTCAGTCATTTTTTGACGCTGTGCAGCCTGCGCCGCAGAAGGAGCTTTCGCAGTGTCGGCAGCCAGCGCCGAACCGCCGATAAATAACGTGGCCAGCAGAGGTAAAATCACGGTTAAACGCATAACAGATTCCTTATCAGACGTCCCATTGGCAGGACACTCCCTAAGCGTAGATGGAGTGACGTGCTTTAGCATAAAAAAAGCGAAGGAGGATGAGTGGAAGGTCACATTTCACATCAGGGAAGGGAGCGTGGCGGCTGTTAAAACAGGGCCTTGCGGCCCTGCTGATATCACATCACTTCAGCTTATAATGCGAAAAATTGATAAACCGTTTGTGAGCGATAAATTTGACCGGGTTTGATCCAGCAGCTTGGCTGCGGCCAGGTGGAGTGGTTCGGGCTGTCGGGCAGGAATTCACTCTCCAGCGCGACGCCCTGATAGCTGGCATATTCGCCGCCGGTGCGGTTGGGGGTGCCACCGAGGAAATTGCCGCTGTAAAGCTGCAGCGCCGGGGCGGTGGTAAACACGCTCATTTTCACTTTTCCGTCCGCCGACCACAAATGCGCCGCCGGATGTTCGCCGCTGTTGCAGCCACGGTTAAGCAAATAAGCGTGGTCGTAGCCTTTCACCCGCTGCTGATCGCGGTCGATGAGAAAGTCTTTTTCCAGCGTTTTCGGCACGTTGAAATTCATTCCGGTGTGTTCAACGGGTGTCGGGTCAGCGCAGGGAATACCGTCGCTGTCGATCGGCAGGAAGCGGTCGGCAAACAGTTGCAGGGTCTGCTGGCGCGCATCTTTGCCTTCACCGTCGAGATTAAAATAGGCGTGATTGGTCAGATTGACCGGGCAGAGCTTATCCACCGTGGCTTTATAGCGGATCTCCAGACGGTTATCGTCCGTCAGCTGATATTGAACTTCAGCCGTCATATCGCCCGGATAGCCCTGATCCCCATCGGGGGAAAACAGCTGGAAACTCACCTTCTGCGCGCTTTGCAACAGGATTTTCCAGCGCCGCGCGTGGAAACCTTCCGGCCCGCCGTGCAGCTGATGCACGCCCTGATTGGCGACCAGCAGGTGCGGTTTACAGTCGATCTGAAACTGCGAGCGGGCGATGCGGTTGGCATAACGCCCGACCGTGGCGCCCAGATAGGCGCTCTGGTTGACGTACTCCTGCGGATTTTCGCAGCCCAGCAGCAGTTCCCGGGTTTCGCCATCGGCCAGCGGTAATTCCAGTGACAGCCAGGTGGCACCCCAGTCCATGAATGTGGCAGTGGTTCCCACCGCATTTTTCAGTGTGATCAGCGCGAAAGGGCCGCCGTCAGGGGCTAACAGAGTGTTTTCCGGCTTCAGCATATGCCTGCTCCCTGCGAAGCGGTGCAGACATAAAATGTCTCTTTCAGGCCGGTTTGCGCCGGATACTCACGGGCAACGGTATCGCGTACCGCGTCCACCAACTCAGCCGGGATCAGCGCCACGATGCAACCGCCAAAGCCGCCGCCGGTCATGCGCACACCGCCTTTGTCGCCAATCACGCCTTTGACGATCTCCACCAGTGTATCGACCGGGGGAACGGTTATCTCAAAGTCATCCCGCATGGAGGCGTGGGACTCTGCCATCAGTTCGCCCATGCGTTTCAGATCGCCTGCGGCCAGCGCATCCGCAGCGGCCACCGTACGATCGTTCTCGGTGATAACGTGGCGGGCGCGGCGGGAAACCACCGGATCCAGTTCGTCGGCGATCGAGAAGAACAGGGAAGGATCTACGTCTCGCAGTGCTTTCACGCCAAAGAAGCGGGCAGCGGTTTCACACTGTTCACGACGGGCGTTGTATTCGCTGTCGACCAGACCGCGTTTAACGTTGGAGTTGATAATAACCACTGCGGCGTTTTCCGGCATGGAGACCGCGCGGGTTTCCAGCGAGCGGCAGTCGATTAACAGCGCGTGATCCTGTTTGCCTAGGGCGGAGATCAGCTGATCCATGATCCCGCAGTTACAGCCAACAAACTGGTTTTCCGCTTCCTGACCATTCAGTGCCAGCGCGACGCCGTCGAGCGGCAGGTCATACAGCGATTTCAGCGCCTGCCCGACCGCGACTTCCAGTGATGCGGAAGAGCTGAGGCCCGCGCCCTGCGGGACGTTACCGCTGACGACCATGTCGGCACCGGAGAAATCTTTATTGCGTTGCAGCAGGTGTTTCACTACGCCGCGCACATAGTTAGCCCACGGATAGGTTTTGCTGCTGAGGATGGGTTCATCGAGGGAGAACACGTCCTCTTCATTGTCATAATCCGCCGCAATAATGCGGATCTGGCGGTCGTTGCGCTGGGCGCAGGCGATCACGGTTTCGTAGTCAATTGCGCAGGGAAGAACGAAGCCGTCGTTATAGTCGGTGTGTTCGCCAATCAGATTGACGCGGCCCGGAGCTTTGATAGTGATAGTGGCCGGGTAGCCAAATTTCTGTTCAAAAATTTCCAGGGTTTTGTTTTTCAGTTTCATCATTTCACTCCGGCTTCACGATAATGAACATCACTCACCGCCCGCAGACGCTCGGCCGCTTGTTCTGCGGTCAGGTCGCGTTGGGTTTCAGCCAGCATTTCGTAGCCGACCATGAATTTACGTACCGACGCCGAACGTAACAGCGGCGGATAAAAATGTGCGTGCAACTGCCAGTGGCTCTGATCGCCTTCGGTATAAGGCGCACCGTGCCAGCCCATCGAATAGGGGAACGAGCACTGGAACAGATTGTCGTAACGGCTGGTCAGTTTTTTCAGCGCCAGCGCTAAATCAGTGCGCTGTGCGTCGCTGAGATCGGTGATGCGCTGAATATGGGTTTTCGGCAACAGCAAGGTTTCGAACGGCCACGCCGCCCAGTATGGGACCACGGCCAGCCAGTGCTCGGTTTCCACCACGGTACGACTGCCGTCCGCCAGCTCGCGCTGTGCGTAATCGACCAGCATTGGCGAGCCCTGTTCCTGCAAATAAGTCCGCTGTAAGCGATCTTCGCGTTCGGCTTCGTTCGGCAGAAAGCTGTTGGCCCAGATCTGCCCATGAGGATGCGGATTCGAGCAGCCCATTGCGGCGCCTTTGTTCTCAAATACCTGTACCCACGGGTAGGTTTTGCCCAAATCTGCGCTCTGTTCCTGCCAGGTTTTCACCACCTCTTCCAACGCCGCGACAGAGAGCTGCGGCAATGTTTTACTGTGATCAGGCGAAAAACAGATCACGCGGCTGGTACCGCGTGCGCTCTGAATGCGCATCAGCGGATCGTGACTTTCCGGCGCGAAAGGCGTATCCGGCATCAGCGCGGCAAAATCATTGGTGAAGACGTGCGTACCGGCGTAATCCGGATTCACGTCGCCGGTGACGCGGGTATTGCCCGGACAAAGAAAACAGTCGGGATCGTGCTGTGGCAGGGTCTCCTGCGACGGCGTTTCCTGCTGGCCCTGCCACGGACGCTTGGCCCGGTGTGGGCTGACCAGGATCCATTGGTCAGTCAACGGGTTATAGCGACGATGCGGATGATCGATCGGATTGAATTCTGACATACCTTTTCCTTAATTCGGGCAGATATCCGGCGCTTAGTCCGGATACCCTTGTGGATTCTTTGACTGCCACAACCAGGTATCGTTGGCCATATCTTCCAGCGTGCGGCTGACGCGCCAGTTCAGTTCGTTGGCGGCTTTGGTCGGATCGGCCCAGTAGGCGGGCAGGTCACCGGCGCGGCGCGGGGCGAAATGGTATTTCACCGGTTTGCCACAGGCTTTGCTGAAGGCGTTCACCACTTCCAGCACGCTGTGTCCGTAACCGGCACCGAGGTTGTAAATATGCACACCGGCTTTGTCGCTCAGCGTTTTCATCGCCGCGATGTGGCCGTCAGCCAGATCCACCACGTGAATATAATCGCGCACGCCGGTGCCATCCGGGGTCGGATAGTCGTTGCCGAAAATGGATACCGACTCACGGCGGCCCACGGCAACCTGCGCGATAAACGGCATCAGGTTGTTTGGAACGCCCTGCGGGTCTTCGCCCATCAGGCCTGACGGATGCGCACCGACCGGGTTGAAATAACGCAGCAGCGTCATGCTCCACTGCGGTTCGGCACGCTGTACGTCTTCGAGGATCTGTTCAACCATCAGCTTGCTGCGTCCGTAAGGGCTGGACGGATTACCGGTCGGGAAATCCTCGACATATGGCGTCTTCGGCTGATCGCCATAGACCGTTGCGGAGGAGCTGAAAATAAAGTTTTTCACGTCAGCCGCGCGCATAGCTTCAAGCAGTACCAGCGTCCCGGTGACGTTGTTGTCGTAATATTCCAGCGGTCTGGCGACGGATTCCCCCACGGCTTTCCAGCCCGCAAAGTGGATCACGGAATGAATTTTATGCTCGCTGAAAATTTGGTCGAGGATGGCGCGGTCACGGACATCACCTTCATAGAACAGCGGCGTTTTACCGGACAGCGTGTTAATTCGCTCCAGCACACTGGCTTTACTGTTATGAAGATTATCTAAAATGATGGGTGTATAACCCGCATCAATTAATTGCACGCAGGTATGGCTGCCAATGTAACCGCTACCACCAGTGACTAAGACGTACATAATTGCTCCTCGATTGTGAAGTAGGGACAACAATATCATGAGGTATCGCTGAAAAAGGTGATCTGTGCCCAAGAATATGGAATCGCTTACATGGTTAGTTTACCACTGGCGACGGGGTTAAGACAGTAAGGGCAGGGAGCGGTGAAGGGAGAGGAGAAGGCGGTCAGATAAAGTGTGTAATCGATTACACGAAGAGGAAATCTACGGAAATAAAGAACTATTTCCGTAGATTTATTGAAATTCTTACTTCAGTTCATCCAGCTGATATCTGTAAATATCGCCGTCTGGGATAAACGACAGACGGTGAGTGATGCACTCCGGCGCGTCCTCAGCATGGTGTGACACGAACAGCAACTGGGTATCACCTTCGCCAATTAACACGTCAACAAAGCGGCGCACCAGCTGGCGGTTGATGGGGTCCAGCCCCTGCAACGGCTCATCCAGTATAAGCAGCGCCGGGTGTTTCACCAAACCGCGGGCAATCAGCGCCAGACGTTGCTGGCCCCACGACAAACTATGGAAAGGCGTATCCGCCTTGCTGCCGCCAAGACCGAGCAGCTCCAGCCACTGGCTGGTCAAAAAATACTGACGGTCGGAAACGGCCTGATAAATGCCGATGGAGTCAAAGAAGCCCGATGTGATGACGTTACGCACGCTGGAACTGACGCGGTAATCCAGATGCAGGCTGCTGCTGACGTAGCCGATGTGGCGTTTAATGTCCCAGATGGTTTCGCCACTGCCGCGGCGGCGGCCAAACAGCGTCAGGTCATTGCTGTAGCCCTGAGCGTGGTCACCGGTGATAAGACTGAGTAACGTCGATTTCCCCGCACCGTTTTCGCCAACAATCTGCCAGTGCTGGCCGGGATCTACCTGCCAGTTGAGATTATGCAAAATAGGGCGGTCGTTATATTTCACCACGCCGTTACGCAGCACGATGAGCGGGCCACCGGCAGGAGGGCGGACGCGCTGGGCCGGGTCTTCTGATTCGGGCAGCGCCATCCCTTTGAGGTTTTCACTGTGCGCCAGTTGTGCCACCAGTGCCTCCGCCATCACAGCCTCACGCGGGCCAACCGTCGCCAGCGTGCAGTCGGCCAGAACGCCCACGTGTTGCACAAAAGCAGGAATATCATCGAAGCGGTTGAGCACCAGTACCACCGTTTGGCCCTGCTGTGACAGACCTGCCAGCAGTTCCGCCAGCTGCGCGCGGGCGTTGACGTCCAGCCCGTCGAACGGCTCGTCCAGTACCAGCAGGTCGGGCTGCTGCATTAACACCTGACAAAGCAGCGTTTTGCGGGTTTCACCGGTGGAGAGATATTTGAAGCGGCGATCGAGCAATTTTCTGATGCCAAATTGTTCGGCAAGCCGCGCACAGCGCTGCGGATCTTTGACCTGTTCCTGAATCATCTCTGCGGCGGTGCGCCCGGTATCTTCTTCTCCGGGGCTGAGCAGATCGGTGTTATTACGCTGCCACTCCTCTTCCACCAGTTTCTGTAACTGTTCGAAAGAGAGACGCACGGCGTTGGTGAAACCGCTATGGCTTTCGCCTTTTAGCATGACCAGTTCGCCCGCCAGCGCGCGGGCAAGGGCGGATTTCCCGCTGCCGTTTGAGCCGACAAAAGCCCAGCTTTCGCCCTGATTAATGCGTAATTCAGAAAGCTGGAGGGTGCGGGTGTCGCTCAGGCGGTAAACACCTTGCGAGATGTGCAACGATGCCATTTTTTATCCCTTATATTGCAACCATATATGAAATAAGGGATAAGCGTATCACTCTGTGAAGTCAATTGACAATTCTGCAAACTGTCAAATCTCATTGTGCAAGATGCTGAATTAAAATCATTTTTCTAGCAAAGCGTGGCCACGATAACCTTATCATCATCAAATCCGGCAAATACGTTTTGCCCTTCTTTAAGCGCCAGACGGGTCACGTCATCTTCGGCGACGGTGGCGCACAAGATTTCGCCTCCCTCCAGCGTGACCAGCACTTCGCTGTTGCCGCTGCCGTGCTGAATGCTCAGCACGTTGCCGGCCAGAGAGTTATGCGCATTTGCGGGCTGCGCGGTCAGTGCTATCCACGGTGCCTTGATCAGCAGCAGCACCTCTTTACCCGGAGACAGTGCCAGACGATCGGCACTCTGCTGAGTGACGGCGGCCCGTATGCGGGTTTTGCCATCATTGAGTAATACCTCGATGTGCTGCTGGACGTCCTGATGGTCACGCCCGACCACGTTGCCGAAGAACTGATTACGCGCACTGGTTTGCAGTGAGAAGCGGGAAATGGCGGCCAGCAGGCTGTCGAGTGGCAACGTATCTTCTTTTAAAACGTCGAAGGCTTTCTGCTGAATTTGCGCCAGCAGGTCATACAGCTGAATCAGCCGGTCGCCGTAGTGGGTGATGATGGCACCGCCACCGCCCTTGCCGCCGGTGCTGCGTTCCACCAACGTCTGGTCCGCCAGCTGATTCATTTCGTTGATGGCATCCCAGGCACTTTTATAGCTGATACCCGCCAGCTTCGCGCCCTGGCTGATAGAACCGGTCACTTTGACCTGCTTGAGCAATTCTATGCGGCGCGGGTCGGCGAAAATTTTCTGCTGGAGTTTGAGCGTTAACAGGATTTCAGCTTGCATAACGGGCTTCCTTTAAAGGCGATTCCAGCATTGTCGCCGATCCGTGCAGTGACATAAACCGCCCCGAACGTTTTGCCAGGCGAAGTTGGTTAAAAGCTAAAGTAATCTCGTGCCGGGGCTGCTATTATCGCTAACAGGTATGTTTTATCACCGCCATTCAGGCGTGTGTCAGCCAGTTAAGTGAGGCTATCATGTTAGAACTTTTAGAAAGTTTAATTTTCGCTGCGATCATGGTTCCGGTTTTCATCGCAGTGATCTTAGGTCTGATTTGGGGAATGGGCTCAGTCTTTAACGTTATCTCTAACGTTGGCCACTCCAAAGAAAAACGCGAACAGCCGCAACAGCGTTAAAAAAGCGTCATCAGATTCAGAAGCCCGGCCATCGCGCCGGGTTTTTTTATGGTCCAGATCAACAACCATTACGTTCTTCAAATTCCTGCCGACAAATCAGATGACAACCTCTGTTTCCACGTTATATTAACGCCTATATAACGAGGCGTACTATTCATGGAGATATTAAAAATGAAGACTTCTTTGGGCAAAATGCTGACCGCCACTGTGCTGGTCACCGGGTTTACCGTTCAGGCGCAGGCAGCGGATAAAATCACCGTCTTTGCAGCTGCGTCGCTGACCAACGCCATGCAGGACATCGCGGCGCAGTACCAGAAAGAGAAGGGCGTGCAGGTCGTTTCTTCGTTCGCCTCCTCCTCGACGCTGGCCCGCCAGATTGAGCAGGGCGCACCTGCCGATCTGTTTATTTCAGCCGATCAGCAATGGATGGATTACAGCATTAAGAAGCAGCAGATCGTGGAGAATACCCGCTACACTCTGCTCGGTAACGAGCTGGTTCTGATTGCCGCGAAAGCCAGTAAAATCGACAAAGTTGATATCAGTGACAAAACCGAATGGACTAAATTATTAGGCGACAGCCGTCTGGCTGTGGGGGATCCTGACCACGTACCGGCCGGTATTTATGCCAAGGAAGCGCTGCAAAAATTGGGTGCCTGGGCCACGCTTGAGCCAAAACTGGCCCGTGCCAGCGACGTTCGCGCGGCGATGGCCCTGGTTGAACGCGAAGAGGCCCCGCTGGGTATTGTCTATGGTTCTGACGCACTGGCCAGCCAGAAGGTGAAAGTGGTTGGCGTGTTCCCGGCTTCCAGCCACAAACCGGTCGAATACCCAATGGCAATTGTTAAAGGCCATGAGAATGCTGAAGTTACCGCGTTTTATGACTACCTGAAAACGCCTGCGGCATCGGCCGTCTTTAAACATTATGGTTTTACGCCTCGCGGTTAATTCTGCTTTTTTTGCACCACTCTTCAAGTCATTCCTGCGGGGATGACTTTGTTTCTATCCCCGCGACAATATACTGAAAATCAACGCGCTAAATTCTAATATTCGCTGGTAATACGCCAGTAAAGCCTTAATGCTGTGTGCAGGCGCGTTGGTGATTAAAGGCTTTGCGTTTTTTGCCGATATTTTATCTCTGGTGTCACATTAATTCAGGATTAACTAACCGACATGATGTTGAGTGAATATGAGTGGCAGGCGGTACTTCTTAGTTTGAAGGTCTCCAGCCTGGCTGTGGTGTGCAGTTTGCCACTGGGGATCCTGATGGCGTGGATCCTGGTCCGCTGCCGTTTTCCGGGTAAATCCCTGCTCGACAGTATTATTCATCTGCCGCTGGTGCTTCCGCCGGTGGTGATTGGCTATTTGCTGCTGGTGGTCATGGGCAGACGCGGTGTGGTCGGCGAATGGCTCTATAACTGGTTTGGCTTCAGCTTCAGTTTCAGCTGGCACGGTGCGGTGCTGGCCTCGGCGGTGGTGGCTTTTCCGCTGATGGTGCGGGCTATCCGTATGTCACTGGAGGCGGTAGACACCAAACTGGAACTCGCCGCCCGCACGCTCGGCGCCTCGCCGTGGCGGGTGTTTTTTACCATTACGCTGCCGCTGTCGGTGCCGGGCATTATCGTCGGCATCGTGCTGGCGTTTGCCCGGTCACTCGGCGAATTCGGTGCCACGATCACCTTCGTGTCCAACATTCCCGGCGAAACCCGCACCATCCCGCTGGCGATGTATACCCTGATTGAAACGCCGGGGGCCGAAGGTGCCGCCGCCCGGCTTTGTGTACTGGCCATTGTTCTCTCGCTGGCTTCACTGATGATTTCTGACTGGCTCGCCAAGCGCAGCCGTATCCGGCTGGGGGGCTGATGCTCGAACTCGATTTTAGCCAGCAACTTGGCGACCTGACCTTACAGGTCAGCCAGAACTTACCGGCTCAGGGTATTACGGCGATTTTCGGCCTGTCTGGTGCCGGTAAAACCTCGCTCATTAACGCCATTGGCGGACTGACCCGTCCTGATTCCGGGCGCATTGCGCTCAACGACCGTCTGTTGTCCGATGCAGAAAAAAACATTTTCCTGCCACCTGAAAAGCGTCGTATCGGTTACGTCTTTCAGGATGCCCGTCTGTTCCCGCACTACCGCGTACAGGGAAATCTGCAATACGGCATGGCTGCTTCTATGCGCGGGCAGTTCGACAATATTGTGGCGTTACTGGGAATAGGACCGCTGCTGAGCCGGTTCCCGCTGACGCTCTCGGGCGGCGAAAAACAGCGGGTAGCCATTGGACGGGCGTTGCTGACTGCGCCGGAAATCTTGCTGATGGACGAACCGCTGGCCGCGCTCGATTTACCACGCAAACGCGAACTGATGCCTTACCTGGAAAAACTGGCGAAAGAGGTGAGTATTCCGATCCTCTACGTCACGCACAGTCTGGATGAAATCCTGCGCCTGGCCGACAAGGTGCTGGTGCTGGATAACGGCAAAGTGCTGGCGATGGGGGATCTGGAAACCGTCTGGGCCAGCAACATTATGCGCCCGTGGTTGCCGCGTGAAGAGCAGAGCAGTGTGCTGAATGTCAGCGTACTGGAACACCATCCGCGCTATGACATGACCGCACTGGCGATTGGCGATCAGCGTCTGTGGATTGGTAAGGTCGATGCGCCAGCCGGTACGCCGATGCGTGTGCGGGTCAACGCCGCTGACGTCTCGCTGGTGCTGCAACCGACCGCCAACAACAGCAGTATCCGCAATATTCTGCCCGCCAAGGTTCTCGAATGTCTGGATATTGGCACACAGGTTGAAGTCAAACTGGCAATGGCTGACCATATTCTCTGGGCGCGCATTACGCCCTGGGCGCGTGACGAACTGATGGTACGCCCCGGACAGTGGCTGTATGCGCAGATTAAGAGTGTGTCGTTGAACCGTTAAGGCTTGTTGATGTGAAGTGCAGGGCACGTCAGCGCGCGCCCTGTTATTTGATAACTTAAATATTACGCCAACACGCGCGTGCGGATCACTTCAGCGATCCCCGGCTGTTCGTTATCGGCGATCACCAATGCTGCACGGTGTTTGATGGCGTCGTCGGCATTGCCCATCGCTACGCCGAGACCAACGTTCTCGAGCATGCTCAGATCGTTGTAGTTATCCCCGAAGGCCACCACGTCCTGCATGCTCATGCCCTGAGATTCTACCCATTCCTGCAGGCGACGGCCTTTGCTGTTGCCGCCTTTGGCGACGTCCACCTGATCGTGCCATGACCATTCGCAGGCCAGACCCAGCTCATCTTCGGCCTGTTTGGCGAAGGCGCGCAGCGTATCGTGGTCATGATGTGACGTGGCGAATTTCCACACCGAGTGCGCTTCGTCGGCCGCATCACGCAGGCTGTTGACCTGCACAATGTTCGGGCGCTGACCTTCCGGCAGGGTTTCCCCCCAGGCAATCGAACGGCTGACGTGGCCGCTTGGCTGCTGATAGAGCATGGCGTCATCGACATACAGCAAACCGTGGATGCCGTGGTATTCGAGCAGATCTACCACTTTTTTGGCTTTGATCTTGTCCAGCGGATCCGAGGTGATGACTTTACGCGCCTGATAGTCATACAGATAGGTGCCGTTACAGCAGATGGCCGGAGTATCGAGTTGCAGCGCCTGGTAAAACGGGTGAATAGCCACGTGATGGCGGCCGGTCACTACGATAACCTTGATACCCTGAGCACGGGCGTCGGCCAGCGCCGCCAGAGACTCAGGCAGGATACGTTTTTGGCGGTCCAGCAGGGTGCCGTCGAGGTCGAGAGCGATAACGCGATAAGTCATAGAAATTCCCATACCCTTCGTCCTTGTCACTACAGCGGCGTTAGCTGCTTTCGTTCACCCGAATCACTGGCCTGAGCCAGCTCATCGGGGTTCTCACATTTGCTGCCTTGCTGTAGCACCAATGACTTTGGGTAAACAGTAGAGGATCGAAGAAATTCTCACCATATTACACCCTTAGCCCAGATGAGAGAACCTCGCATCAGGCGCTAAACGCCGCGATCCTTCGCTGGGTTATCGTGGTAATCTGAACTACGCTTTAAAAAAACAGAATGACTCATTGAGTTTTAATAAGGAGATGTGATGAAGCAAGTTGTCTACGTAGCCAGCCCTGATAGCCAGCAAATCCACGCTTTTCGTGTTGGCGAAGAGGGCGAACTGAGCCTGTTGCAGACCGTTGATGTGCCTGGTCAGGTTCAGCCGATGGTGATTCATCCGGACGGTCATCGCCTGTATGTTGGCGTGCGCCCTGAGTTTGGTGTGCTGACTTATAACATCGGTCACGATGGCCAGCTGGCGCAGGCGGCCATGGCTCCCTTGCCGGGCAGCCCGACGCACCTCGGTATTGATCTTCAGGGGCGTTTCCTGTTCTCCGCTTCCTACAGCTTCAACAACGTCAGCATTCACCCCATCAATGAAAAAGGCGAGGCGCTGGCGCCACGCCACGTGCTGGAAAATATTCAGGCACCGCACTCGGCTAACATCGACCCGACCAACCAGCTGCTGATGATCCCGGCCCTGAAAGAGGACCGGATTCGTCTGTTCGACTTCAGCCAGCAGGGTGAAGCCACGCCGCATCATCCGGATACCTTGGCTGTTGCAACCGGGGCAGGCCCGCGTCATATGGCGTTCCACCCGAATCATCACTTTGCTTACTGCGTCAATGAACTGAACGGCAGCGTCGATGTGTACCAGAAAGATGTGACCAGCGGCGAATACCGCATGGTGCAGACGCTGGATATCATGCCGGCTGATTTCAAAGAGACCCGCTGGGCGGCGGATATTCACGTCACGCCGGACGGCAAATTCCTCTACGCCTGTGACAGGACGTCAAGCCTGATTTCTGTGCTGACGGTCTCTGCAGAAGGCAGCGAGCTGACGCTGGTGGGGCATCACGCCACGCAGACCCAGCCACGTGGTTTCAATATTGACCATCAGGGGCGTTTTGTTATCACCGCCGGTCAAAAATCAGATGCCATTGAAGTGGCAAAGATTGATCAGACCAGCGGCGCGCTGACCACCCTGAAAGAGTACCCGGTGGGCAAAGGCCCGATGTGGGTCTCGATTCTTGAACTGAGAAATTAATCCTGCTTATGGTTTAGTCTGCCGACTGAACATTACGCCGATGAAAAACTCGCCTCAGCCCTTACGGTTGGGGCTTTTTGTTTTTTAGCCCTTCGTGCCATTGATAAGAAATATTTCCATCTCCCTCTAAATATTGTGGCTATGTTGTCGATAACTCTTCTCGTTATCTATATCACCTACGCGTTATTTACGTTTCAGGCTATAAAACAGGGAGAGCAGAATGAGTTTACCTTCAGGGATCACTGGTGTTTTCAACAATGCCAACATCGCCACCAAGCTTGCCGCAGGATTTACGCTGGTTCTGCTGCTAGGTTCTTCAATTGCCGCCTCAGGGATTTATCACCTGACCAGCATCAGCGAGCGAGCAGAAAAAGCCACCTTGCTTAAAAGCGTTAACGACCTGTTGGGCGAAGCAAAATATACCCGTCTTTCCTACCTCGCCAACCACGAACAAAAATATGTCGAACAAAACCGGCAGGCGCTGGACAAACTGGAAGGCAAGCTGGCAGAGGTGGCGTCCTATCACTGGCAACCGGTGGATCAGGCGCAGGTCGATGCTATGCCGGGTAACGTGCAGCGCTACCGCGAAAACTGGCAAAACACCCTCAATCCTCCGGTGGGGAGTAATGCGGAACAAACCCGCGCAGCACTTGCCGCCGCCGGTCTGGCGTTGACCTCGGCTTCTGACCAACTGCTCGACCACGAGATGGCCTACACCCAGGAGGAAGTGCGCCGTACCATCAAAGAGATGCTGCTGATCATTGCGGGCACGATTGTCATCGGTGCGCTGATTTCATGGCGTATGACCCGGCAGATAACTCATCCCCTGCGCCAGACGCTGGAGGTGGCGAAGCGCATCGCCGCCGGGGATCTGACTGCACATATGGTCAGCCGCAGCGGCGACGAAGTCGGCCAACTGACCCGCGCTGTGGAAGGCATGAACCAGAATCTGCGCAGGATCATCGGTGACATCCGCCACGGCGTGTTGCAGGTGACCCGCGCGTCAGGCGAGATCGCCGCGGGAAACTTTGATCTTTCCGCCCGTACGGAGCAGCAGGCTTCAGCGCTGGGGCAGACAGCTGCCAGCATGGAGCAACTGACCGCGACGGTGAAACAAAATGCTGACAACGCCAGCGAAGCCAGCAAACTGGCCTCGTCGGCGGCCGATACCGCGAGCCGCGGTGGGCAGATAGTCAGTGACGTGGTGGGGGTGATGAAAGATATTGCCGGGAGTTCAAAACAGATTTCTGAAATCACCTCAGTGATTAACAGTATCGCTTTTCAGACCAATATTCTGGCGCTGAATGCCGCCGTGGAAGCGGCACGGGCCGGTGAGCAGGGGCGGGGTTTTGCCGTCGTTGCCAGTGAAGTGCGAAATCTGGCCCAGCGCAGCGGGCAGGCGGCCAAAGAGATCGAAACGCTGATTGGTCTGTCGGTCAGTAAGGTCAACAGCGGCTCGGTGCTGGTGGAAAAAGCCGGTGACACCATGCAGGAGATTGTCGATTCGGTCGGGCATGTGACGCACATCATTCATGAAATTGCGTCGGCTTCTGAGGAGCAGAGCCGCGGCATCAGCCAGATAGCGCTGGCGGTGGCGGAAATGGACACCGTCACGCAGCAGAACTCGGCGCTGGTGCAGCAGTCGGCCAATGCGGCCGCTGCCCTTGACCAGCAGGCGGTGAATCTGGAAGAGACGGTGGCTGTCTTCCGGCTGGGTAATGAAGCCCCGCAGCCTGACTGACGCCGTTATTCAGAATGGATCACAGGCCATAAAAAAGCCGCCGGGGTTAAATCCGGCGGCTTTTGCATGTCCAGACTGCGGCTTATTTTGCCGGAGGGGTCATGACGTTATTGTACTGCCACAGGCGGTTGAAGTTTACGTCGTTCAGATCGCGCTGCTGCTTCTCATCTTTCGGTACATTGCCGGTGAAAGCACGACCGGAGAAGGCCGCATCACCCCACGGGTGCAGCGGGTTGTAACCGCTGTCGATCTGGCTGTCGCGGATCACTAACTGGCTGTTTGGCGTGGTACCGGCAACATAACCGTTCTCAGCACCTTCATCCCAGGCGCGGCCCAGTTGGGCTTTGACGGCTTGGCCTTCGAAGCCACGGTCGGTGGTCAGCGTACTGTTCGTCACCAGGAAACCGTAAGGCACGTTGGCCGGGGTATTTGGCGCGAAGACGGAAGGCTGTTTCACGCCACGGCTGCTGACGGTGTGGAATTCAACGTGGTCAAACACGGCGCTTGAACGGCCTACGACGTAATCTACATCACCTTCGATCAGGCTGTTCTGAACGTAGGCACGGCTATAGCGTTTGTTGTCTGGCTGATTTTTCACATTAGCTGTGGTCAGCATCAGAGTGTTCTGACGGCCAATCAGGCGCACGTTATCAAGCAGAATATTGTCGCCATCGGTACGCAAAGCCACCGCAGCGTGGTCGCCCGCGTCAACGCTGTCGAGCGTGCTGTTGACGACGGTCAGGTTCTGCAATTGCAGACCGCTGCTTTGTGACCAGACGGTAGCCGTACAGCCAGCGCCAATGGTGGCGGTTTGCTGTGTGGCACAATTATTGAACATATACCAGGCACGGGTACCCGGAATGAACTCGCCATTCGGGCTCAGCGCTGCGCGGTAAGCCGCCGGCGTTACTGACGCTTCCAGACCCTGCTGGATCACGACGTCACCCGGATTGGTACCTGCGCCGAACAGGGTGATCGGTGGTGCACCAGATGGAATGTACACCGCACCGGTATAAGTGCCCGGCAGGATTTTAATGAACACGCGCTCGCCGTGGTTACGTACGCGCAGCGCCGCTTCAACCGCTTGCTGAATATTGGTATATGCCGCGCCGTCGGTACCCATTTGCGGGCCGACCACGAAGTCTGTTTTCACATCGCTGGTGGCGATAAGTTTAGGGAACCAGCCCTGCTGCTGAACCTGCAGGGAACGGCCGCCAAAGGCCAGATACTGTTTGGCCGTAAAGTTTGCGGCTTCATCCGGGCCGAGGATGGGATCAACAGCGGTGCCCGGTGCGACCTGGCTGGAGAGGCCTTCGTGGCTGCTGCTACAGGCCGCCAAAACCAGACTGACGGACAACATGGCGCAGGCGCGCGACAGGGTGGAGATTTTCACTGGGTCTGACTCCTTGATAAACGACAAAAAGCGGCGGTCAGCAAGACTGACCACCGCGTTGCATTCTGACTGGCTCTTTTATACCACAGCAATCAGCTGTATATCACCGTGAGAGATGATTTACCGAGTGAATGAAAATGAATATTGAAGCCAAGGTAGGCTCCGCTGGCTTCTTCGTTGACCTCCAGCGTATCCACATCCAGCGCATACACCGTGAAATGATAACGGTGGCTTTCACCTTGTGGCGGTGCCGCCCCGCCGTACCCGGCTTTGCCGAAGTCGGTACGGGTTTGTACCGCACCGGACGGCAGACCCGGTTTACCCGAGCCCGCACCTTGCGGTAATTCGGATACGTCTGCCGGAATATTGGCGACACCCCAGTGCCACCAGCCGGAGCCGGTAGGGGCGTCCGGGTCATAACAGGTGATCGCAAAACTTTTGGTGCCAGCCGGTGCGCCGCTCCAGGCCAAATGTGGGGAGAGGTTATCGCCGCTGTAGCCCATGCCGTTAAACACCTGCGCCTGCGGCATTTTTTCGCCGTCTTTAAGATCACTGCTGGTCAGAGTAAACGCCATAAATGTAAAGCCCTCGTTTAAAGGTGATTATTTTCAAAGGTGTTCATGTTTACTTAATCACGTCGCCGCCGCCCAGTAATTTCAGCAGAGCCTGCGCAACGCTGGCGGATGACGCCGGGTTCTGGCCGGTGATGAGCTTACCGTCGGTCACCACGTAAGGCCGCCAGTCGGCCGCTTTACTGTAATCGCCGCCGTTCTTTTTCAGCTCATCCTCCACCAGGAACGGAACAATCCCGGTCAGACCCACCGCGTCTTCTTCGCTGTTGCTAAAACCGGTCACACGTTTGTCTTTCACCAGCGGCGTACCGTCAGCGAGTTTGACATCGCGGAACACGCCGGGCGCGTGGCATACGGCAGAGACGGGTTTATCCGCTGCCCAAAAATCTTCTATCAGTTTGACCGAGTGTGCGTCTTCGGCCAGATCCCACAACGGACCGTGGCCGCCGGGATAAAATACTGCATCAAAACTGTCCGCTTTCACCTCCGACAGTTTGACGGTATGGGCCAGCGCATGTTGCGCGTTTTGATCCTGACGAAAGCGATCGGTGGTTTCCGTCTGGGCATCTTTCTCGTCACTTTTTGGGTCCAGCGGCGGCTGGCCACCCTTTGGTGAGGCCAGCGTCAGTTCAGCACCGGCGTCCAGAAACTGATAATAGGGAGCGGTGAACTCTTCCAGCCAGAAACCGGTTTTCTTCCCGGTGTCGCCGAGTTTATCGTGCGAGGTCAATACAATCAGTAATTTCATGTTATCTCCTGTGTGCCCGGAAACGTCCGGGCAAACGTGCAATTAACGGTTTTCTTTACCGACTTCTACCACCAGTTTGCCGAAGTTTTTACCCTCAAGCAGACCGATAAACGCTTGCGGCGCATTTTCCAGCCCCTGCACAATATCTTCGCGGAACTTCACTTTTCCGGCTTCAAACCATTCACCCATCTGTTTGGCGAATTCCGGATAGCGGTGGCCGTAATCATCAAAAATGATGAAACCCTGCATACGTATGCGCTTTCTTAAAATCGTGCTGGCCAGCAGGGAGAGACGATCGTGCCCCTCTTTCAGGCCGGTAGCGTTATATTGTGACACCAGCCCGCAGACCGGAATACGCGCTTTGGTATTGAGCAGCGGCAGGACGGCGTCGAACACGGCGCCGCCGACGTTCTCGAAATAAACGTCGATACCGTCAGGGCAGGCCGCTTTAAGGCGCTTATCCAGATCGGTTGCGCGGTGATCCAGACACTCATCAAAGCCGAAATGCTCAACCGCGTAGCGGCATTTTTCTTCGCCACCGGCGATACCCACCACTTTACAGCCTTTGATTTTGGCGATCTGCCCGACCAGCGAACCGACCGGCCCGGTCGCGGCGGCGACCACAACGGTTTCACCCGGCTGTGGCTGACCAATATCCAGCAGCCCCATAAATGCGGTGAAGCCCGGCATACCCAGCACGCCGAGCGCCAGGGAAGGATGCTTGAGTGCCGCACCTTCCAGTTTTTTCACGACTTTGGCATCAGCAACGGAATAGTCCTGCCAGCCGGTGCTGGCGACTACCAGATCGCCCGGTGCGAAACCGGTGCTGTTGGAACTGACTACCTGCGACACCGCGCCGCCGGTCATCACCTCACCAATTTGCACCGGTGCGGCATAAGAGGGCGCGTCGCTCATCCGCCCGCGCATATACGGATCAAGGGAGAGGTACAGCGTGCGCAGCACCAGTTGGCCCTCTTTTGCGGTGGGAATATCCTGTTTTTCCAGACGGAAGTTGTCTGCGGTCGGTGCGCCATGCGGGCGTGAAGCCAGTACAATGCGGCGGTTTACGGACTGATTCTGAGACATACAAACTCCTTCGTTGACGTGTGTCCTGAGGCCACCATCGTCGGATGGAAACCTGTGTCATGGGGAATAAGTATAGGCGGCTAAGCGAGTTGTGATCGACGCGGTTTATGCTTTGTGTGGCTAAGCTAAGGAAATAAAAAGGGTCCGGCAAGCCGGACCCCAACGTTTTTTTAGGTAAAAAGCGTTACTTTACGGTCACGTCGATATCGCCGAAATATTTCTTCGACAACGCTTTGACGACGCCGTCCTGCTTGATTTTAGCGATAGCCACGTCCAGCTTCTCTTTGGTGGCGGTGTCACCTTTACGCAGACCAAAGGCGATGCCGCTGCCGAGGATTTTGTCATCACGCACGGCGTCGCCAACAAAGCCATAATCTTTACCATCCGGACGGTCAAGGAAGCCTGTCTGGCCTGCTGGTGCCAGCACCAGCGTACCGTCAAGACGGCCGGAGGAGAGATCAAGATAGACCTGATTCTGATCCTGATATGAAACCACATCCACGCCTTTCGGTGCCCAGTGCGCCTGCGCGAAGCTCTCCTGAATAGAACCCTGCAACACGCCGATGTGCTTGCCTTTCAATGACTCGACGGTCGGCAGCAGTTTGGAATCTTTTTTAGCAATCAGCTTGCTCGGAACTCGGTAAATCACGTCGGTGAAATCAATCGCCTGACGGCGTTTCTCGGTGACGTTCATGGCTGAGTTAATGGCGTCAAATTTACGCGCTTTTAAGGCCGGGATCAGGCCATCGAAGGAGGTATCGAGCCATTCACATTTCAGCTTCGCGGCGGCGCACACGGCGTTACCGACATCAATATCAAAGCCCTGCAACTCGCCGGTCGCACTTTTGGATTCAAACGGCGGGTATTGCGCTTCCAGGCCAAACTTCAGCGTTGAGCCGTCTGCCAGCGCAGAAAACGAAGCAACGGCACAACCTAACAGCAAGGCGATGTTTAATTTTTTCATTGTCATTTTCACTTCTCCCGGTGGGTATCAAGTCAGACGCTTAGACGCCGCACAGACGGCGCGCGCCTTCGTACAACGTATCGTTATCTTTGGCAAAGCTCAGGCGGATAAGCCCGGTCGGCGTGTTATGGCTATAAAATGCCGACAGCGGGATGGTGGCGATCTTATGATCGCGGATCAAACTCAGGACAAACTCGTCATCGGTCAGCGAACTGAAGTGACTGAAGCGTGCCAGCATAAAGAAGCTGCCACGGCTCGGCAGCAGCTCAAAGCGTGAACCACTCAGGGCGTTCGCCAGCAGATCACGTTTTTGCTGGTAAAAATCGGCCAGCCCCAGATAGCTCTGCGGGTCGGCCAGCGCTTGTGCAAAAGCCACCTGCATCGGCGTGTCGGCTGAAAATACCATGAACTGATGGACTTTGCGGATCTCCTCCATCAGTTCAGCCGGTGCCAGGCAATATCCCACGCGCCAGCCGGTGACGTGATAGGTTTTGCCGAACGAGGAGACAATCACGCTGCGCTCCGCCAGTTGCGGATGACAGGCCATACTTTCATGGCGCTCGCCGTCAAACACCACGTGTTCGTAGACTTCATCGGACAGGATCACGATATCGGTGTTGCAGGTCAGGGCGGTCAGGCGTTCGATATCGGTGGCGGTAAAAATCGCGCCGGTCGGGTTGTGCGGGCTGTTGATGATGATCATGCGCGTTTTGCTGTTAATCGCGCTGGCGACCTCATTCCAGTCAATGCTGAAATCTTCCAGCGACAGGCCGATAGCCACCGGCGTCGCGCCCTGCAAACGGACAATAGGTGCGTAACTGTCAAAGGCCGGTTCGAAGTAGATCACCTCGTCGCCCGGATGCACCAGCGCGCTGATGGCGGAATAAAGCCCTTCGCTGGCGCTGGCGATCACGGTCACTTCGCTGTCGGCGTCGTAGTGACAACCGTAAAGCGCTTCCACTTTGGCCGACAGCGCATGGCGCAGTGCCGCCACGCCGCTCATCGGTGCATATTGGTTATGACCATCGTGCATGGCTTTGCTGACAGCATCAACCAGCGACGGCTGGCAGGCGAAATTAGGGGCACCCTGCGATAAATTCAGTGCATTATGCTCGGCGCTCAGTTGGCCAATCACGGTGAAGATTGTGGTGCCGACGTCAGGCAACTTGGATAAAGGAGAAAGGGCGCTTTTCATGACGAGCTCCAAAGGCAGACCGGAAATGAATAATTATTCGAAAACTATCGAATGATTAAGCATCAGAACATTTGTACGGACAAGGGAAAATTTGTCATACTCGCTATGATCTCCCGTCATAACGGGTGACGTTTTTTGTGAGGTACAGATGGCCACTTCCCCCGATTTTTCATACCTGACGGCACTCACATTGCCTTCACTTAACCTGTTGAAAACATTCAGCGTAGTGGCGAAAACCCTTAACCTGACTCACGCCGCAGAGCTGTTGCATATTACGCAGGGAGCGGTGAGCCGCCAAATGACCGGGCTGGAAACGGCGCTGGGGTATCCGCTGTTTTTGCGTCAGGCCCGTGGGCTGACCCTGACACCGCGCGGTGCGCAGCTCTTACCGGCGGTGCAGCAGGCGCTGGAGCAGATGGGCGAAGCGCTCAGGCGTGTGGGGTCGCACCCTGATACATTGCGGATAAAATGCCCGACCTGCTCAATGCGCTTGTTATTGCCGAGGGTGATTCAGCTGCAAAATGACCGGCCCGATATCCAGATAGAGCTGACCGCGTCGATTGCGCATGGGGTGGATTTCAGTACCGAACATTTCGACGCCGCCGTGGTTTTTGGGCGCGCGCCGGACTCACCGCGTCGCGCACATCATCTGTTTGACGAAGTGCTGACGCCGGTCTGTACCCCTGATTTTTTGCCCCGCCGCAAAGGGCGTTTTGACCTTGCCGATCTGGCGGGAAAAACCTTACTGCACCCGACGCGTGACCGCCGGGACTGGTTGCTTTGGTGGCGCGAGGCCGGGATGAAAGGGCTGCCGTCGGCCAAATCGCAGCACTTCGATACGCTGGATCTGGCGATTAACTCTGCGTTGCAGGGTTACGGCGTGGCGATAGGGGATCTGACCTTAATAGAAGATGATTTGCAGGCCCGGCGCATCATTGCGCCATTCCCGCTGTGCGTCGCCAGCGGGGCTTCTTACACGCTGCTCTATCCGGAGAATCCCACGCCCGCGCTACAGGTGGTGATTGATTATCTGAACGAGCAGGCCAGAGTCAGCCGGCAGAAACTCAGCGGGTTACTGTCCAGCTCTCACCATTTAGTAAGTGCTAATCAATAAAGCGTCTCCAGCGCGCTGGCGATAGCACCGGTCAGTGAAGTCAGCTGCGCCGGGGAGATAACGTACGGCGGCATCAGATAAATAAGCTTGCCGAACGGGCGGATCCACACTCCCTGGCTGACGAAGTGTTTCTGCAACTGCGCCATATCCACCGGCTCACGCATCTCCACCACACCAATCGCGCCCAGTACGCGCACATCTGCTACGCCAGGGTGCGCGGCCAGCGGCATCAGTTCGCGTCTGAATTGCTGTTCAATGTTTGCCACCTGCGCCTGCCAGCGGTTTTCTGCCAGCAGGGTTAAGCTGGCGTGGGCAACGGCACAGGCCAGCGGATTACCCATAAAGGTCGGGCCGTGCATGAAACATCCGGCTTCGCCATCGCTGATGGTATCGGCGACGTGGCGGGTGGTGAGCGTCGCCGACAGCGTCATATACCCGCCGGTAAGCGCTTTGCCGAGGCAAAGAATATCCGGTGAAATGCCCGCATGATCACAGGCAAACAGTTTGCCTGTGCGGCCAAAGCCGGTGGCAATTTCATCGGCAATCAACAGCACATCAAAGGCATCGCACAGCTCCCGCACCCGTTTGAGGTAGGTCGGATGATAAATCCGCATCCCGCCCGCGCCCTGCACCACCGGCTCTAAAATCACGGCTGCAATGCTGCGGTGATTCTCTTTCAGCATAGTGGCGAACGGGGCAATATCCGCCTCATCCCACTCCCCGCCGAAACGGCTTTGCGGCGCGGTGGCAAACAGATGCTCCGGCAGATACCCCTGATACAAACTGTGCATCGAATTTTGCGGGTCACACACTGACATCGCGCCGAAGGTGTCGCCGTGATAGCCGTTGCGCAGTGTCAGCAGCGTCTGGCGCTTTTCGCCCCGTGCCTGCCAGTACTGCATCGCCATCTTCAGCGCCACTTCTACGGCCACCGATCCTGAGTCAGCCAGAAACACGCACTCCAGCCCGGCAGGGGTCATCTCCACTAACTGACGCGACAGCGCGACCGCCGGCGGATGGGTGATCCCGCCGAACATCACATGAGACATTTTGCCAATCTGCGTGATGGCTGCCTGATTGAGAGCCGGATGGTTGTAGCCATGGATTGCCGCCCACCACGATGACATGCCGTCAATCAGCTGGCGACCATCAGCCAGTTGCAGTTCGACGCCCTGCGCAGATTCCACCGCATAGCAGGGCAGCGGGCGGGTCATCGACGTGTAAGGGTGCCAGATGTGGCGCTGGTCAAAGTCGAGATCGGCGGGGTTCATTGCAATGTCCTTGATGAAATATGTAAACCAAAAAATAATTTTAACGTTGACGGTAAACTAAAACAAATAAAGAATGGTTGACGATTTGTAAGGTTAAAACTTTTTCGGAGATGCTGAATGACAACCCGTACCCACTGGACGCTGGAAAAAACGCAGGCGCTGTTCGATAAACCTTTTCTGGAGCTGATGTTCGAAGCCCAGCAGATTCACCGCCAGCACTTCGACCCGCGTCAGGTTCAGGTCAGCACGCTGTTGTCGATCAAAACCGGTGCCTGTCCGGAAGACTGCAAATATTGCCCGCAGAGTTCGCGTTATAAAACCGGGCTGGAAACCGAACGTCTGATGGAAGTCAAACAAGTGCTTGAGTCCGCCCGTCAGGCCAAGGCCGCCGGTTCCACACGTTTCTGCATGGGGGCGGCATGGAAAAACCCGCACGACCGCGATATGCCTTACCTTGAGCAGATGGTGCAGGGTGTGAAAGAACTGGGCATGGAAACATGCATGACGCTCGGCACGCTCAACACCACGCAGGCGCAGCGCCTGGCATCGGCGGGGCTGGATTTCTACAACCATAACCTGGATACCTCGCCGGAATTCTACGGCAGCATTATCACGACGCGCAGCTATCAGGAGCGTCTGGATACGCTGTCAGAAGTGCGCGGTGCAGGCATCAAAGTCTGTTCCGGCGGTATCGTGGGCCTTGGCGAAACGGTTAAAGACCGCGCCGGTTTACTGATGCAGCTGGCGAATCTGCCGGTCGCGCCGGAGAGCGTACCGATCAATATGCTGGTGAAAGTGAAGGGCACGCCGCTGGCTGATAACGACGACGTCGACCCTTTTGATTTCATCCGCACCATCGCCGTGGCGCGTATTATGATGCCTGCCTCCTACGTGCGTCTTTCTGCCGGTCGCGAGCAGATGAGCGAACAGACGCAGGCCATGTGTTTTATGGCGGGTGCCAACTCGATCTTCTACGGCTGCAAACTGCTGACCACGCCGAACCCGGCGGAAGATAAAGATCTGATTCTGTTCGGCAAGCTGGGCCTTAATCCGCAGGTATTTGAAACTGAAATGGGCGATAACCAGCAGCAGGAAGCGCTGGCCGGGCAACTGCTTCATGCCGACACTCCACAATTTTACAACGCCGCCGTCTGACCGATGAGCTGGCAAACGCGCATTGAAGAGGCGGTACAAACGCGTAAACAGGCGTCGGCGTTTCGCGTGCGTCAGCCCAACGCTGGCGGCAGCGCCCGCTGGTTGTCACAGGGTGAGCAGCGCTGGCTGAACTTCTCCGGCAACGACTATCTGGGGCTCAGCCAGAATCTGAATGTGATCGCCGCCTGGCAGCAGGGCGCGGCGCGCTTTGGCGTGGGCAGCGGTGGCTCAGGGCACGTCACCGGCTACAACGACGTGCACGCCGAATTCGAACAGCAACTGGCGCAGTGGCAGGGCTATCCGCGCGCGTTGTTGTTTATCTCCGGTTTTGCGGCCAATCAGGCGATTCTGGCCGCGCTGTTGCAGGCACCTGACCGGGTTCTGGCGGATAAACTCAGCCACGCTTCACTACTGGAGGCGGCGGCACACGCGCCATCTCAGCTGCGGCGTTTTCAGCACAATCAGCCGGATTCCCTGCAACGTCTGCTGGAAAGGCCGGTGACCGGTGACACGCTGGTGGTGACCGAAGGGGTGTTCAGCATGGACGGCGATGCCGCTCCGCTGGGCGATCTTCACCGCTTAACGCAGGCGCACGGCAGCTGGCTGATGGTCGATGATGCCCACGGTGTCGGCGTGCTCGGTGAGCAGGGACGCGGCAGCTGCTGGCAGCAGAATGTACGGCCGGAACTGCTGGTGGTGACGTTCGGCAAAGCCTTCGGATGCAGCGGTGCGGCGGTGTTATGTGATGACGCCACCGCCGATTACCTGTTGCAGTTTGCCCGTCATCTGATTTACAGCACCGCCATGCCCGCCGCACAAGTTTGTGCCCTGCAGGCCAGCCTGCGCTGTATTCAGCAAGGCGACGACCTGCGTGATAAACTCGCGGCGAATATTGCCCGTTTCCGTGCAGGAGCCGCCGGTTTGCCTTATCAGCTGACGGCTTCCGCTACGGCAATTCAGCCGCTGATTGTCGGTGAGAATCAGCCGACGTTGGATCTGGCACAGCGGTTACGTGAGTGCGGTGTATGGGTCAGTGCGATCCGCCCGCCGACCGTTCCGCGGGGCAGCGCAAGACTGCGCATTACCCTGACGGCTGCCCATCGGCCCGAAGATATCGATTTTTTGCTGGAGTCCCTTCATGGGTGCAGTCACTGAATTAGTGAATAAACAAGCGGTGGCCGACGCGTTCAGCCGCGCCGCCGTCAGTTATGAAAGCGCCGCACAATTGCAGCGCGACGTGGGTGAGCATCTGATCAGCATGGTGGCAGAGACCCATCAGGCCGCCGGTTTGTCCCTGCTCGACGCCGGTTGCGGCACCGGTTATTTCAGCCGCCGCTGGCGTGACATGGGCAAACAGGTCACCGCGCTGGACTTGTCCCAGGGCATGATCGACATGGCCCGCGCGCAGGATTCCGCCCACCATTATCTGCCGGGTGATATCGAACGCTTACCGCTGGACGATGGCGCAGTGGATATCTGTTTCAGTAATCTGGCCGTGCAGTGGTGCAATGCGCTGCCGCGTGCGCTCGAAGAGATGCACCGCGTCACGCGCATCGGCGGGCTGGTGCTGTTCTCCACATTGGCGGAAGGCTCACTGGGTGAACTGGCCGCGGCCTGGATGAAAGTCGATGGGCGTCGTCACGTAAACCAGTTCCTGACGCCGGATAAAATCGCCGAAGCCTGTGCCCCGTATCGCCACGACGTGCAGTTCAGCCAGCACACCGTTCTGTTCCCGGATGCGATGTCGCTGATGCGTTCGCTCAAGGGTATCGGCGCGACGCACATCAAAAATGGCCGCCTCGGCGGACTGGGAGGTCGTGAACGTCTGGCGTTGCTGGAAAAACACTACGCCCGTCAGGACGGTATGTTGCCGCTGACTTATCGGCTGGTGTATGGCGTGCTTCAGGTGGAAGAACTGATCCCAAGATAAAATCCTGCGTTCTTGACGTTGTCTCTGCGTTAGCTGTGCTTGCACTGACTGATGTCAGCTCATCGGGACTTACTCGCTGGCTGCCTGGATACAGTGCCAATGATTTTGGATATAGAATCTCAGATAGGGTATTGGAATCAATGAAAAAAACCTTCTTTATCACCGGCACCGATACCGAAGTCGGGAAAACCGTCGCCACGACCGCCTTTTTGCAGGCAGCAGCACGTGCCGGTTTTTCTACCGCAGGGTATAAGCCGGTGGCCTCGGGCAGCGAAATGACGCCTGAGGGCGCGCGCAATAGTGATGCACTGGCGTTGCAGGCCAACAGCTCCGTGCGGCTCAGTTATGACGAAGTGAACCCGTGCACCTTTATTGAGCCGACTTCGCCGCATATTGTCAGCCAGCTCGAACAGCGTCCGATTGCGCTCGGTACTCTGACCCGGGGGTTGCGCCATCTCGAACCTAAAGCGGACTGGACGGTAGTGGAAGGGGCGGGAGGATGGTTTACGCCGCTCAATGAGCAGGAAACCTTTGCCGACTGGGTGATAGCCGAACAATTGCCGGTGATTTTAGTGGTGGGAATGCGCCTGGGATGCATTAACCATGCGGTACTCACCGCGCAGGCCATCGCACACAGCGGTTTAAGGCTGGCGGGGTGGATTGCCAACGACGTACAGGAAACGGGAAAGCACCATCAGGCTTATCTGGCTACGCTCACGCGTATGCTGCCTGCGCCACTGCTGGGCGAAATCCCGTTCCTCGGTACGGCGACCGGCGGCGATATCGCGCACTATCTCAATCTGGATCACCTCACACCGTGAGGTGATCTTTTACCAGCCCGTCATCCAGTTCTGCCAGCGTTCCCTGCGCCACATTACGCCCGCCGTCGAGCAGGCAGAAGCGATCAGCCACGGTGCGGATAAACGGCAGTTTATGACCGACCAGCAACAGCGTCAGCCCCAGATCCCGGTTCAGGCGGTGAATGATATTGCCCATGTTCGCTGCCATCGCCGGGCTGGTGTGCTCGGTCGGTTCATCGAGGATCAGCAGTTCGGGCTCCAGCACCAAAGCCCGGCTGATCGCCAGCTGCTGCTGCTGGCTTTCGTCGAGTTCACCGGCCTTATGCGCGCCCCTCTCTTTTAAATCCGGAAACAGCTCATACACCTGTTCGGGCACCCGGCGGGTTTTATTGCGTCCGGCCATCATGGCAATTTGCAGATTTTCATTCACGCTCATTTGCGAAAAGATCTGACGCCCTTGCGGCACGTAGCCGATGCCCATTTGTGCGCGGGTTTCTACCGGCAGATTCAGCAGGCTTTGCGGTTCTGCATTGGCCGACTGCCAGGAGATGGTGCCGCTCTTGACCGGCAGGTGCCCCATGATGCAGTTAATCAGCGTGGTTTTACCGACGCCGTTACGCCCGATAAGGCAGTTACATTGCCCGCGGTACAGCTCCAGATTGATATCCCACAGAATATGGTTCTGGCCATAATATTGATTCACCGATTTAACACTTAACATCAGAGCGTCCTCTCTCAATCCCCTGCGCCGCAGCTTTTTAAAGCCGATGACGTTCGGGCTGGTTAATGTTCACTGACGGCCATTGTCATATTTCTGACATTCATTTTGCGCTGTTAAGGTGATGGTTTGCGACGTCATAGATGTTGCAACTCTCAGGCCAAGTTTGGGCAGATACCTCCTAAAGAGTAAGTGGCGAGAATGTAAATAGCCCGGCAGCCAAAGCCGCGAACAAAATGTTAATCAGCGGTAATCAATCGGACAGATTTCAGACCAATTGGTGCACTTTACCAGTGCTGAATTCGGTGATTTTGGTGCAATGCATCAGCGTGGCTAAAGCTAAAAAGTCCGTGTGGGATGCACTTTTCCATTTTGCAATATCTGACGCACAGGATATCTAGGCAAAATCGGCATATATAAAGAAGTAAAAATGGCTAAAAATAACTTAAAAACATCACACGCAGACCGCCTGAGGTGAAAGGGCGATTTTGGGCAGGTCGCGCTGCACGTGGCGCGGTGTGAGTTATCCACCATTCCTGTGGATAACCATGTGCATGAGCGTCTGGAAAGTTCCCGCAAGCGAGTCAGGACGCGGGTTGCACACACTTTGTCTGGAATCGCCGCTTTTTTGATAAGGTATTTATTTTCAATAAGTTAACTAAAATCAAGCCTTGTCAAATTGCGATATCCCGCCAGTGTCAATTTTCGTCAACCTGTGGTCAGAAAGTTAATTCGCGTTAATAACTGGGGATAAATGTTCTGTGATGGGGAGAATGAGAGTGCTTACAAAACCTAAAAAAGTGCAGGGCGGCAACATTTTAGAAGTAAGGATGACAGGCAGTTAAAAAATGAACGGAACTTAACCATTGGAAGCTGGTTTTATATCCAGTATTATATGGCTGGCAAAAATCGCGGAGTCTTCCATACTGAGTCTCCTTAGCCGGTGTTGTGCGTTCCTTCTCTTCAGCCAGGTAGCCCGTCAATGAGTAAAGTATTCAAACTGCATTCCGATTTTAAACCGTCAGGCGATCAGCCTGAGGCCATACGCGCGCTGGAAGAGGGGCTGGAGAACGGTCTTGCGCACCAAACGCTGCTGGGTGTGACGGGTTCAGGGAAGACGTTTACCGTCGCCAATGTGATTGCGGATCTTAACCGGCCAACCATGGTGCTGGCTCCCAATAAAACGCTGGCCGCGCAACTTTACGGTGAGATGAAAGAGTTTTTCCCGGATAACGCCGTTGAATATTTTGTCTCCTATTACGATTACTATCAGCCGGAAGCCTATGTGCCGAGTTCGGATACCTTTATCGAAAAAGACGCCTCGATAAACGAACATATCGAGCAAATGCGTCTTTCTGCCACTAAAGCCCTGCTGGAACGTCGCGATGTGATTGTGGTGGCGTCGGTTTCGGCCATCTATGGTCTGGGTGACCCTGACCTCTATCTGAAGATGATGCTGCACCTGACCAAGGGCATGATCATCGACCAGCGTGCTATTTTGCGCCGTCTGGCGGAACTGCAATATGCCCGTAACGATCAGGCTTTCCAGCGCAGTACCTTCCGCGTGCGTGGTGAAGTGATCGACGTCTTCCCGGCGGAATCTGATGATCTGGCGCTGCGCATTGAGCTGTTTGATCAGGAGGTCGAGCGCCTTTCGCTGTTTGATCCCCTGACCGGCCAGGTTCAACACGAGATCCCGCGTTTCACCATCTACCCGAAAACCCACTACGTAACGCCGCGCGAACGTATTGTGCAGGCGATGGAAGAGATCAAAGTCGAGCTGGCTGACCGGCGTAAAAACCTGCTCGAAAATAACAAATTGCTGGAAGAGCAGCGCATCAGCCAGCGTACCCAGTTTGATCTCGAGATGATGAACGAACTCGGTTACTGCTCCGGTATCGAAAACTACTCACGCTATCTTTCAGGGCGCGGCCCCGGCGAACCGCCTCCGACGCTGTTTGACTATCTGCCGGCTGACGGCCTGCTGATTGTCGATGAGTCCCACGTCACGATTCCGCAAATCGGCGGTATGTACAAGGGCGACCGTTCGCGCAAAGAGACGCTGGTGGAGTACGGTTTCCGTCTGCCTTCGGCGCTCGACAACCGACCGATGCGTTTTGAAGAGTTCGAAGCCGCCGCGCCGCAAAGTATTTATGTCTCAGCGACACCTGGCACCTATGAAATGGAAAAATCCGGTGGTGACGTGGTTGAGCAGGTGGTGCGCCCGACCGGTCTGCTGGATCCGCTGATTGAAGTACGTCCGGTTGGCACGCAGGTCGACGATCTGCTGTCAGAGATCCGCAAGCGCGTCGAAGTGAACGAGCGTGTACTGGTCACCACGCTTACCAAGCGTATGGCTGAGGATTTGACCGAGTACCTGGAAGAACACGGCGAGAAGGTGCGTTATCTGCACTCTGATATCGATACCGTCGAGCGTGTGGAGATCATCCGTGATTTGCGCCTCGGCGAGTTTGATGTGCTGGTTGGTATCAACTTACTGCGAGAAGGGCTGGATATGCCGGAAGTGTCGCTGGTGGCGATCCTCGACGCTGACAAAGAGGGCTTCCTGCGTTCCGAGCGCTCCCTGATTCAGACCATCGGTCGTGCGGCGCGTAACCTCAACGGCAAAGCCATTCTTTATGGCGACAGAATCACTAAATCGATGGCGAAAGCGATTGAAGAGACTGAGCGCCGCCGGGCCAAACAGGAGCTCTACAACACCGAGCATGGCATTACGCCGATGGGGTTGAACAAGAAAATCTCCGACATCCTGCAACTCGGCCAGCCGAAGACCAAGAAGAACAAAGACAAGCGCGATGCTGCGGCCTCAGAAACCGTCAAGCTGCTCACACCGAAAGCGCTGGATCAGCGTATTAAAGAGCTGGAAAGCAAGATGTATGCGCACGCGCAGAACCTGGAGTTCGAGGAAGCGGCCAGTACGCGTGATGAGTTGCATGCGTTGAGAGCTCAGTTCATTGCATTGTCTTAAGTGAGTGCACAATGGCGCGCTGCGCTGGCATGGAAAAAATGCTAGACTGCGCGCCCGTTAAAAAACGACTTGCGAGCGAGCCAATGACTGACACCCCTCCACAGAAACCTGCTGCGGCGAAAGATCCCCTGCATGGCATCACGCTGGAAGCGCTGCTAACGACGCTGGTCGATAATTTTGGCTGGCCCGCGCTGGCGTCGCAGGTGAATATCAACTGCTTCAAAAGTGACCCCAGCATCAAGTCCAGCCTGAAGTTTTTGCGCCGCACGCCCTGGGCGCGTAAAGAAGTGGAAACGCTCTATCTGGATTTCGTCGAAGGCCATTTGCGCCCGGATATGATGCGCAGTAAACGCCGCACGCCGTTGTCAGAACAGAAACCGCAAAAACCGAAAGTGAGCACGGCCAAACCCGCTGCGGACAGCCCGTGGAACAACCATCCGCTGACGAAAAAATCTTAAACCATCCGCTGCAACGCTTCTTCTAACGCTTTGCGCAGCAACTCGCGGTCATGGCGATAAGGAATATCGCTGGCCTCGAGCGTCGTTTGAATAATCAACCGCTCACTGGCGTCATCGATATTCACTTTAGGTCCGACGATCGCGGCATCAACGGCGCGGCGTCCGATCTGCTGCTCAATCAGTGAAAGCTTGTCATGCAGCGTCAGCGACGCGGCCGCCACACTTAACTCTTTCCCCAGATTGCCGATGTAAACAATGTGCGCCCGGCTGCGGCGCAGCGCCTGTGTCAGGTCTTTCATCAGCAACAGCGGCATCAGGCTGGTATAGAAACTGCCGGGGCCAATCAGCACCAGGTCGGCTTCTTTGATGGCTAGGATCGCTTCGCGCGTCGCCGTGACCTGCGGGACCAGCATCAGCTCACGCGGGATTTCTGTCAGCTTGTCGACATTCACTTCGCCATGAACCCACTCGCCGCTGGCATCCATCGCGGCCAGATCGACGGGCTCTTCAGACATCGGGATCAGTTCAGCGTCGACTTTGAGCAGGCTGCGTACCAGATTAATGGCTTCCAGCGGACGCACGCTCAGGTGGTCGAGTGCGCGCAGCATCAGGTTGCCGAGGTTGTGCCCGGCCAGTTCGCCATTGCCGCCAAAGCGGTATTCGAACATCGCTGAGGCGACACTCGGTTCAGTGATCAGTTGATTCAGACAGTTGCGCGTATCACCCCAGGCGATACCGCCTTCAGAACTGCGGATACGACCAGTTGAACCCCCGTTGTCGGTGGTGGTGACGATGCCGGTCAGGCGCGAACCGAGAGTAGAGAGGGCGGACATCACGCGGCCGAGCCCGTGTCCTCCGCCTAAAGCCACCACGCGGTCGAGGTCGGCCAGGGTACGATTGCGCATAAAAATCCTTAAACCGTCCAGAGAATTGTCAAATCTGCCCTCAGCGTGGCAGTTAAAGAGGCCTGCTCATGAGATTAATCGCATGCCAGCAGGTTGATTTTACCTAATTTTGCAACAAGGTGTTATCCCCCAGAACTCTGAAATAGCGCAGAACCCCTTATGAAAAAAGGGCTTTATTGCTGCGATCTGCGACGTATTGGCAGTGAAAAATCGTTATATATCAAAATGCATAACGAAAACCATCTTGGTGATCTGCCTTTCCGGGCGTTAGAATAGTGGCTGTAACCCGTGTTTTTTCGTCCGTTTTCCGGTGAAAAAATCAAACTCCTAGCCCTGAACCCTAAGTTGTTCGCAAAAAACAATATGGTTTCCTGGCCGTGGCTCTGCCACCAGGGTGCGAGGCAGAAACGCCTGCATCTCCCGTATTTGGAAAGGTGTTAAGGTGCTTCAACTTACCGATGCTTTTGCGCGCAAGTTCTATTACTTGCGGCTATCTATTACTGATGTGTGCAATTTCCGTTGCACCTATTGCCTGCCTGACGGCTATAAACCGCAGGGCCACAGCAATAAAAGTTTCCTGTCGCTGGACGAAATTCGTCGTGTCAGCCGCGCGTTCGCTCATCTTGGAACGGAAAAAGTGCGTCTCACCGGCGGGGAACCCTCGCTGCGCCGCGACTTTTGCGAAATCATTGCCGCTGTCCGTGAAAACCCTACCATCAAAACGCTGGCCGTCACCACTAACGGCTACCGCATGGCGCGTGACGTGGCAAAATGGCGCGACGCGGGCCTTAACGCCATTAACGTCAGCGTCGACAGCCTTGATGCCCGCCAGTTCCACGCCATCACCGGCCAGGATAAATTCCATGAAGTGATGAGCGGCATTGATGCGGCTTTTGACGCTGGGTTCAGCAAGGTGAAAGTCAACGCCGTGCTGATGCGCGACGTCAATCACGCCAGCCTGAATACTTTCCTCGCCTGGATCAAAACCCGCCCAATCCAGCTACGCTTTATCGAGCTGATGGAAACCGGTGATGGCGGTTCGCTGTTTCGTAAACACCACGTTTCCGGCGACGTACTGCGTCAGCAGTTGATCGCGCAGGGCTGGCAGCTTCAGGTCCGCGCCCGCAGCGATGGCCCGGCGCAGGTATTCAGCCACGCAGATTATGTCGGCGAAATCGGTCTTATCATGCCGTATGAAAAAGAGTTCTGTGCCAGCTGCAACCGTCTGCGCGTTTCGGCCACCGGTAACCTGCATCTGTGCCTGTTCGGTGAAGATGGCATTCCACTGCGCGATCTTCTGGCGGATGATATGCAACAGGACGAGCTGATGACCCGCATTCAGGGTGGCCTGCGCCATAAGAAACAGACCCATTTCCTGCATGAAGGCAACACCGGGCTGACCCAGAATCTGTCGTTTATTGGCGGGTGATCTCCCCCCAGTGGCGCAATCATGCGGTGGTTGACGTACGTTCAAGGAGCAACAAGATGAGCAAGGCCAGCAAAGATTTTCTTCCCCTGAATTTGGCCATTCTTACGGTATCTGACAGCCGGGGTGAAGCCGGGGATACGTCAGGACATTACCTGAAAGAAGCTGCACAGGAGGCCGGGCACCGTGTCGCCGCGCAGACGATCGTCAAAGACAATCTGTATAAAATTCGCGCCGTGGTATCTGGCTGGATAGCCGATGACACCATTCAGGCGATCCTCATCAACGGTGGCACCGGTTTTACCCAGTATGACAATACGCCCGATGCGCTTAAGCCGCTGTTTGATCGTGAAATCGAAGGCTTTGGTGAGCTGTTTCGCATGGTGTCATTCGAAGAGATCGGCACCTCGACCATTCAGTCGCGCGCGCTGGCAGGAATGGCAAATCAGACGGTGATCTTTGCCATGCCGGGTTCCACCCGCGCCTGCCGCACTGCCTGGGAACACATTATTGAAGCCCAGCTCGACGCCCGCAATGGCCCGTGTAACTTCACTCCTCACGTCAAGAAATAAGCCCGCTATGTCTACTTTTACTCATATTAATGCTTCCGGTGATGCCCACATGGTGGATGTCTCCGCGAAAGCCGAAACGGTGCGCGAAGCCCGCGCCGAAGCCTTTGTGACGATGGCCGCTGAAACCCTGGCGATGATCGTCAACGGTAATCACCACAAAGGTGACGTGTTCGCCACGGCGCGGATCGCCGGGATTCAGGCGGCGAAAAAGACCTGGGATTTAATTCCTCTGTGTCACCCGCTGCTGCTGACCAAAGTCGAAGTGAATCTGCAGGCCGAGCCGGAGCATAACCGTGTACGCATTGAGTCGCGCTGCCGTCTGAGTGGCAAAACCGGCGTTGAGATGGAAGCCCTGACGGCGGCCTCGGTCGCGGCGCTGACCATTTATGACATGTGCAAAGCGGTGCAAAAAGATATGGTCATCGGCCCAATCCGTTTGCTGGAAAAGTCAGGCGGGAAATCCGGCGACTTTAAGGTGGTCTCATGATCGAAATCTTATTCTTTGCACAGGTGCGCGAACTGATTGGTGTGAGCTCACTGCAACTGTCCGCTGAGTTCGGCAATGTTGAAGCGCTGCGTCAGGCGCTGTGTGAACGCGGTGACCGCTGGGCGCTGGCGCTGGAGTCTGGCAAATTGCTGGTGGCGGTGAATCAGACGCTGGTTGATATGGCTCATCCGGTCAGCGCCGGTGATGAAGTGGCTTTCTTCCCGCCCGTAACCGGAGGCTAAGATGGACCAGACTAAAATTGTGGTCGATGCCGCCCCCTTTAATGTCGGTGACGAATATCAGTGGCTGGCGCAATCTGACGCTGACGGCGCCGTAGTGACTTTTACCGGCAAAGTACGCAATCATAATCTCGGTGATAGCGTCAGTGCCCTGACGCTGGAGCATTATCCCGGTATGACTGAAAAGGCCTTGGCGGAGATTGTGGCGGACGCTCGTACACGCTGGCCGCTACAGCGTGTTTCGGTTTATCACCGCATCGGCGCGATGTATCCCGGTGATGAAATTGTGTTTGTGGGCGTTACCAGCGCACACCGTGGCATGGCGTTCGACGCCACCGAATTCATCATGGACTACCTCAAAACCCGTGCACCTTTCTGGAAGCGCGAAGCGACAGAGCAGGGTGACCGCTGGGTCGATGCCCGCGACAGTGATAAAGACGCAGCAAAGCGCTGGTAAACTGCAACTAAACCTTACGCTTAGCAACCGCGCAAAGCGGCGAATTTGTGGTAGTGTTATCCAACAGGTGGCCTGTTTTATGGCCTAATTTTTGTCCTCCATGCAAGAGGTAATCATCATGGATCGATATCCACGCAGTAACGGCTCGATTGTTGAACGTGCTAACACCGGCATTCAGGCTTATATGGCGCAGGTCTATGGTTGGATGACCTGTGGTCTGCTGTTAACCGCATTCGTTGCCTGGTATGCCTCGCGCTCCCCGGCGATCCTCGGTTTCATCTTCTCCAGCCAGATCACTTTCTTTGGTCTGATTATCGCGCAGCTGGCGCTGGTGTTCGTGATTTCCGGCATGGTTAACCGCCTGAGCGGTACCGTCGCCACCGGCCTGTTTATGCTCTACTCGGCGCTGACGGGGCTTACGCTCTCCAGCATTTTCATCGTTTATACCGGTTCATCGATTGCCAGTACCTTTGTTGTAGCCGGCGGGATGTTCGGTGCGATGAGCGTCTACGGTTACACCACCAAGCGCGACCTCAGCCGGATGGGCAGCCTGCTGTTCATGGCACTGATTGGTATTGTGCTAGCATCCGTGGTTAACATCTGGCTGAAAAGCTCGGCGTTGATGTGGGCGGTGACTTACATCGGTGTTGTGGTCTTCGTGGGCCTGACGGCTTATGACACGCAGAAGCTGAAAAACATGGGTGAGCAGTTGTCCGTCGATGACAAAGATAACTTCCGTAAATACTCGATCGTCGGTGCGCTGACCTTGTATCTGGACTTCATCAACCTGTTCCTGATGCTGTTACGGATTTTCGGTAATCGGCGGTAAGGTTTTTGATTTCAAATGAGGGGGCGCTGAAAAGCGCCTCTTTTTTTTGGGCGGCTGCCCAAACAAGACCTTGGGTTGCCACCCAAACTGGCTTTTTAAATTCAACGTCAAGACCTTGGGTTGCCACCCAAACTGGCTTTTTAAATTCAACGTCAAGACCTTGGGTTGCCACCCAAACTGGCTTTTTAAATTCAACGTCAAGACCTTGGGTTGCCACCCAAACTGGCTTTTTAAATTCAACGTCAAGACCTTG
>CAUQMS010000014.1:0-124845 GCA_963519305.1 uncultured Enterobacterales bacterium | reverse complement strand
CATAATTACCGCACCTTCAGCGTCGCCAGGCCAATCAGCACCAGCATCAGCGAAATGATCCAGAAGCGCACGATGACGCGCGGCTCCGGCCAGCCTTTAAGTTCGTAGTGATGGTGAATCGGCGCCATTCGGAAAATGCGCTGACCCCGTAACTTAAAGGACCCAACCTGCAAGATGACTGACAGCGTTTCAACCACGAACACACCGCCCATAATCACCAGTAAGAACTCCTGTCGCAGCAAGACTGCAATAGTACCCAGCGCGCCGCCCAGCGCCAGCGAGCCGACGTCTCCCATGAAGACCTGAGCCGGGTAGGTGTTGAACCACAGGAAGCCCAGCCCGGCACCGACTATCGCGGTACAAACAATCACCAGTTCACCGGCGTGTCGCAGATAAGGAATGTGCAGGTAGTTGGCGAAGTTCATGTTACCGGTCGCCCAGGCCACCAGCGCAAAACCACCGGCGACGAAGACGGTAGGCATAATTGCCAGACCATCCAGACCATCGGTCAGGTTGACGGCGTTACTGGTACCTACAATCACGAAATAACTCAGCAGGATATAGAGCAAGCCCAACTGCGGCATGATGTCTTTGAAGAACGGCACCACCAGTTCGGTGGCAGGCGTATCTTTGCCGATGGCGTACATGACGAAAGCCACCGCCAGTGCAATAACCGACTGCCAGAAGTATTTCCAGCGCGCGATCAGGCCCTTGGTGTCTTTACGTACCACTTTGCGGTAGTCATCTACAAAACCGACAATGCCATAGCCAATCAGGACAAACAGAACGCACCAGACGTAAGGGTTCGAGGGATAAGCCCACATCAGCACCGAAATAGTGATTGAGGTGAGGATCATCAGGCCGCCCATGGTCGGCGTTCCACGTTTACTGAAATGCGATTCCGGACCGTCGTTACGGACAACCTGACCAAATGACATCTTCTGCAAGCGGGCAATCATGCGCGGGCCCATCCACAAAGAGAGGAACAGGGCCGTCAGCAGGCTGACGATGGCGCGGAACGTCAGGTAGGAAAAGACGTTGAAGCCAGAATAATATTTGACCAAATGTTCAGCCAGCCAAACTAACATGTTGCATTCTCCTGTAACGCCCGTACTACCTGCTCCATGGCGGCACTACGTGAACCTTTAATTAAAATAGTAATGACCGCATGTTCTGACAGTAAGCTCGTTAAACGGGCCGTCAGGGCTGCCTTATCCTGGAGATGTTCGCCACAGCCGCTCACGTCACTGATGACGCGACTGGCATGACCAATCGTAAATACTTTATCGATACCGGCTTCGCGGATAGCCTCCCCCACCTGACGGTGGCAGTTTTCAGTTTCAGCGCCCAGTTCGGCCATGTCGCCCAGCGCCATCACGCGGTAACCCGGCATTTCTGCCAGCGTTTGTGCTGCTGCGGTCATTGAACCCACGTTGGCGTTGTAACTGTCATCGAGCAGAGTTTTGCCTTCACTGAGGGCAATTGGGAATAAACGTCCCGGCACCGCCGAAAGCGTGCTTAAGCCTTCGCGCACGGCGTCAAGGCTTGCGCCGACAGAGAGTGCAAGTGCTGCCCCGGCAAGGGCATTAGCAATATTGTGGCGTCCCGGCAGGGGCAGTAAAACCGTTACAGGGCCCTGAGGGCTATGCAGGGTAAATTCAGTTTTCAGCGGGCTGAGTTTGACGTCAGTGGCGTAGAAATTGACGTCTGCTGCCGCATCGGGAGAGAAACGCCAAACGGTTTTGTTCGTCAGATGGCGCTGCCAGTGAGGCCAGTCGTTGCTGTCAGCATTGAGGATAGCGATACCCTCAGCAGGCAGCCCCTCGAAAATTTCGCCTTTGGCCTGTGCCACGCCAGCGAGAGAGCCGAAGCCTTCAAGGTGCGCGGCGGAAAGATTGTTGACCAGCGCCGTTTCCGGTCGAGCCAGATCGGTGGTATAGGCGATCTCACCGAGATGGTTGGCACCCATTTCGATCACCGCAAAGTCATGCTCAGCAGTTAGCCGCAGCAGGGTCAAAGGCACCCCAATGTCATTGTTGAAATTGCCGGCGGTGTACAGTACGTTGCCGCACTGACGCAAAATGGCAGCAGCCATCTCTTTAACGGAGGTTTTACCGGATGAGCCCGTCAGGCCAACAACGCGGGCAGGAACCTGCTGACGCACCCAAGCACCCAACTGTCCCAGAGCGATGCGGGTATCGGCCACCACTAATTGCGGAACCCCCACCGGTAAGCGCTTACTTACGACTAACGCTGCGGCACCCGCAGCAATCGCCTCAGCCGCGAACTCATGCGCATCAAATTTCTCCCCTTTCAGGGCGATAAACAAGCCACCGGCTTCGATCTTACGTGTATCGGTCGTCACGCTATCGATCTGTGCATCAGCCCCGATCAATTCAGCGTTAAGGACACTGGTGAGAGCCTGCAACGAAACGCGGATCATGCAACCACCCCCAACAAGCGGGCAGCAGTCACACGGTCGGAGTAGTCCAGACGCTGGTTGCCTACCAGCTGATAATCTTCATGCCCTTTACCGGCGATCAGCACCACGTCATTCTCAGAAGCCTGCATGATGGCGCTGGTCACCGCTTCAGTGCGGCCATGAATTTCCAGTGCACGTCCTGCATCAAGCAAACCGGCCAGAATATCGGCCACAATCGCACGCGGCTCTTCGCTACGCGGATTGTCATCAGTCACAATCACACGATCGGCGTACTGTTCTGCGATGCCGCCCATAAGTGGGCGCTTACCTTTGTCACGGTCGCCGCCGCAACCAAAGACACACCACAGCTGGCCTTTGCAGTGTAGACGCGCTGCTGCAAGGGCTTTCTCGAGGGCATCTGGCGTGTGGGCATAATCCACCACGACGGTCGGTTTACCCGGCGCATTGAAGACTTCCATGCGCCCGCACACCGGCTGTAACTGTGAACCGGTCGACAGTAATGAATCCAGCGGATAATCCAGTGACAGCAATGTCGCCAGCGCCACCAGCAGGTTACTGACGTTGAATGCTCCCATCAGACGGCTTTCAAGTTGACCTTCACCCCAGCTGGAGTCGATATTTATGGTGGCACCATTGTCGTGATAGTCGACTGCACGCGCCACCAGCCAACGGCCTTTCCAGCCCGCCGGGATTTTATCTTCCATGCTGACAGCAACGCCGTCTGGCAGTCTTGCCAGCCAGCGCAGCCCGACGTCATCATCAGCATTAATAATTTTTTGTCCCACCTGATGCGTGGCGAAGAGCTGCCATTTGGCCTCTTCATAGTTTTGCATATCACCGTGGTAATCAAGATGATCACGGCTCAGGTTGGTGAAGGCTGCCGCTGCAAATGGCAGCGCCGCAACGCGGTGCTGAACCAGTCCGTGTGAGGAGACCTCCATCGCGGCGAAAGTCGCCCCTTGTTTTACCAGATCCGATAAGACGTGTTGAACCTGCACCGCAGAGCCGGTCGTGTTTTCAGCAGGGATAACCTGATCCAGTAAACCATTGCCCACGGTCCCCATCACTGCACCAGTTTCCCCCAGCAACTGCGCCCATTGAGCCAGAAGCTGAGTGGTGGTGGTTTTACCGTTGGTGCCGGTCACACCCACCAGACGTAATGCTTTACCCGGCTCAGCGTAAAAACGCCCGGCCAGTTCCGATAGCAACACATTGAGGTTATCGAGATAAATGACCGGCACACCATGCATCTGGCATACCGCACCATGCTCTTTTTCACCCTGAGCTTCGGCCACCACGGCAGCCACACCTTGAGCAATGGCCTGTGGGATAAAACGACGTCCGTCGTTGGTATGGCCTGAAATCGCGACGAACAGATCTCCGGCAGCCGCCACGCGGCTGTCTAAAATCAACTCTCTCAGCGCTACGTCTGGGGCATCACTCACCCAGGGCGCCAGTAGGTCGCGCAAATTACGATCTGCCACCTGAAGCCTCTTTTTGATTGTTAACTATTGAGTCATTTTCACTGGCGGTCAGTGCATCAGGTTCGATGTTCATGGTGCGCAGTACGCCGCCCATGATGGCACCGAAGACTGGCGCTGAAATGGCACCACCATAATATTTACCGCCCTGAGGGTCATTGATGACCACCACGAGCGCAAAGCGCGGGTTGCTGGCCGGTGCTACGCCAGCGGTATAAGCGATGTAGCGATTAACATATTTTCCGTCCGGGCCGACTTTCTTCGCAGTACCGGTTTTAATCGCAATTCTGTAGCCTTTGATGGCGGCCTTCACGCCGCCTCCGCCCGGTAATGCCACGCTTTCCATCATGTGAACCACTGTACGTACCAGGGGTTCAGGGAAGATGCGTTCGCCAGAAACCGGAGGATCAACTTTGGTGATCGACAAGGGGCGGTAAATGCCAAGACTGCCGATCGTTGCATAGACACGCGCTAACTGAAGTGGAGTCACCATTAGCCCGTAGCCGAAAGAGAAGGTGGCCCTCTCTATGTCAGACCACCGTTGTTTTTTAGGGTATAAGCCACTGCTTTCTCCAACCAGCCCCAAATTGGTCGGTTTTCCCAATCCGAATCGCGAGTAAGTATCTACAAGTTCTGCGGACGGCATCGCTAACGCCATTTTTGAAACACCGACGTTACTCGACTTCTGTAAGACACCCGTCACCGAAAGCTCAGGGTATCGGGCCACGTCTTTGATTTCGTGGCCATTAACGTAGTACGGCAGAGTATTGAGAACGCTATTCTCTTTCACCACACCGTTTTTAAGCGCAGTCATAACCACCATCGGTTTGACGGTAGAACCTGGCTCGAAAATGTCTGTTATGGCGCGATTACGCATGGCTTCTTTTGGCGTATCCGGCAAATTATTCGGGTTGTAAGACGGACTGTTGGCCATCGCCAGCACTTCGCCGGTCTGTACATCCACCAGCACCGCCGTGCCTGATTCTGCTTTGTTGAACGCCACGGCGTTGTTCAGTTCGCGATAAACCAGAGCCTGTAAACGTTCGTCGATGCTCAGAGCGAGGTTGTGCGCAGCCTGGCTGTCCACCGATGAGATATCTTCGATTACGCGCCCGAAGCGATCTTTACGGATGGTACGTTCGCCCGGCTTACCGGTCAGCCAGCGGTCAAAGCTCTTTTCCACGCCTTCAATGCCCTGACCGTCGATGTTGGTCACGCCGATAACATGTGCTGTCACCTGCCCTGCGGGATAATAACGGCGGGACTCCTGACGCAGCGATATACCGGGGAGTTTCAGCTTGTGGATGTACTCGCCAATCGAGGGATTAACCTGACGCGCCAGATAAACAAAGCGTCCTTTCGGGTTAGCGTTGATGCGGGCTGAGAGTTGATCAAGAGGAATGTTTAACGCATCAGACAGGGCTTTCCAACGGGTATCTACCGTGATACCACCGCGGTCGTTGATCTCTTTCGGATCGGCCCAGATCGCATTGACCGGCACACTGACGGCCAAAGGCCGCCCGGCGCGATCGGTGATCATGCCACGCGAGGTCTCAATGGTTTGTACTCGCAGTGAACGCAGATCGCCCTCTTTGACCAGTTTATCTGGATTGATAACCTGCAGATAAGCTACCCGCAACATCAAGCCTACCAGCGCGAGAAGAATGCAGCCGCACAGCAACGCAAAACGCCAGCTGATAAAGCTGGCTTGATCTTCAGGACGTTTTAACTTCGTTTTGCGCGCTGCTTTCATCAGTTGCTTATCTTCTCCATGAGCATTTTAAGGTTGAACCACAATATTTTCTTGCGATGGATCAACATGTTGCATCTGCAATTTCTCCGTTGCGATGCGTTCTACGCGGCTGTGATCGCCGAGGGCGTTCTCTTCAAGGATCAGGTTGCGCCACTCAATGTCCAGCGCATCTCTTTCCAGTACCAGTTGCTCTCTTTGCGCTGTCAGTAAGCGGGTCTTGTGAGACGTGGTCACAACAAAAATGGCGCTGACCAATACCGCAATTAGCAAAATCATCGGGATCTTGCCATTGCGCAAAATGTCACTGGTGATAACCCCCACCAGCCCATGACGCTCATTACCAATCACAGTGCCGTTCTCTCGGCGAAGCGTAATACTGAGCTGCGGGCACGTGGGTTTTCAGAGACTTCTGCGTCAGAAGGCTTCATTTTGCCGACCGGCTTCAGGGAGCGGCCGCCCAGTTCAGCAATCTGTGCTTCGGTCATCGGGATCCCGGCGGGAACCTGCGCACCACGGCTGTGCTGACGAATAAAGCGTTTCACGATACGGTCTTCCAGCGAGTGGAAACTGATCACGGACAGGCGCCCGTCCGTTGCCAGAATCTCGAGTGCACCATCAAGCGCGCGTTCGATCTCTTCCAGTTCACTGTTGATGTAGATACGGATCGCCTGAAAACTGCGGGTCGCCGGGTGCTTATGCTTTTCGCGGAACGGGGACGCATTGGCTATGAGATCCGCCAGTTCTTTGGTACGCGTCATGGGTTGTTCCCGATTGCGTTCAACGACGGCGCGGGCAATACGTTTGGCAAAACGTTCTTCACCAAAGGTTTTCAATACCCAGGCAATGTCCTCTTCTTCCGCTTTCATCAACCATTCGGCAGCGGAGTAACCCCGCGTGGGGTCCATGCGCATATCTAGTGGTCCGTCGCGCATGAAGGAGAAGCCACGTTCGGCGTCGTCTAATTGCGGGGAAGAAACACCCAGATCCAGCAGTACGCCATCAATCTTGCGTTCAAGACCGCGGTCTTGAACGTATTGCGCTAAATCTGAAAAAGGACCATGAATAATGGAAAAACGGGGATCGTCAATCGCTTCTGCGGCCTTGATAGCCTGAGGGTCACGATCGATAGCAATCAGGCGTCCGTCCGGCCCAAGTTGGGACAGAATCAGACGCGAATGGCCACCACGGCCAAAGGTTCCATCGATGTAAATTCCGTCCTGGCGAATGTTCAGGCCATTCACGGCCTCATCCAGCAAAACGGATGTGTGCTTATAATTTTCAACCATGCTTATAGTGACAAGTCCTGTAATCGGTCAGAAAGCGGTTCCTGAGACGATTGTTCAGCGTCAATGTCTTCCTTAACTTGTTGATACCAGGTCTGTTCATCCCACAGTTCAAACTTGTTGAACTGCCCAACCAGCATCACTTCTTTGGCTAACCCGGCATGTTGACGCAACGTGGTTGCGATTAACAGTCGCCCGGCGTTATCCATCTGACATTCACTCGCATGTCCCAGCAGCAGGCGCTGAATACGGCGCTCTACAGGATTCATGCTCGACAGACGGGACAATTTTTGTTCGATAACTTCCCATTCAGGCAGGGTGTAAAGGAGGAGGCACGGGTGATGGAGGTCTATGGTGCAAACCATTTGACCTTGCGATTCTTCGCTCAGCAAATCCCGATATCGGGTGGGTACGGCAAGTCGCCCTTTGCTGTCGAGGTTAACCATCGTCGCGCCACGAAACATGACCGATCTACCCCTCTATGACCTTAATCACCACTTTCCTCCACAAATTCCCACTTAAAAGAGTTTACGGATGGTTTTAAAACCTTGTCAAGCCAGAGCGGAGGCGGTTTGCCAATATTTACAACGCATCCGGAAGACACATTGCAATGAGGAAGGGGTTTTACGTCGCGGAATAGAAAATAACATCATGATTAGTTGAGGAAATTTCGTAGAAAAAATAATGATGATTAAAAAAAAATCAAATTGAACATTATTTAGCTATTTGTATTCTTCTGCTATCGATCTCTCATTTCTTAACCTGTTTGTCGTCGAAATGAAATTCTGACTTCTTTTTCGACACTGACTGCTAAAACGACTTCACACTTATTGTCAGGCCGCATGCTACAAGCCTTTAACGCGTTTTTTTACTCTAAAGTCAAAATGCCAGAAACCTCGTCAAAATGACGGCCTGAATTCTACAGCACTTTTAAAGTCCGTATTAACGTATTTTTAAAATTGATTGGGCAATTTATATCAGGGAAATAAGGCTGGAAAACATTTGCTAATAATTCATGTATTAAGATATTTCTCAAAATACCCTTTATGAAGTTATGGCTTATTTTTTAGGCGCGTTTTTGCAAAAATATCATTCAGAATGGAGAAAGTTAAACGACGGGCTCTGTCTCAACTCAGCCCGTCTTAGACTTTAGTGACATTACTTGCGGCTTAAGCGTCCGCGGCGAAAGAGATTACGGCGAATGCGTGTCAGGCCGGCCTTCGGTTTCTTCGGTTCATCAAGGCACGCCAGCACCAGTTCAAGTACGCGCTCGGCCACATCGCGATGGCGTTGCGCCACCGCCAGAACCGGGCACTCGAGGAAATCGAGCAGCTCGTTATCGCCAAACGTCGCAATCGCTAAATCGACCGGCAAACGACCTTGCTGCTTAAGGGTAACATCCATTACGCCCTGCAACAGCTGGAAAGATGTAGTGAAAAGCGCTTGCGGCATAGGATGCGTTTGCAGCCATTCAGCAAAAGCGATACCCGCCGATTCACGGTCATAGGCGTTGGCATAAAGATATTGCGGCTCACGGGTATCGTCGGCCCAGGCCTGACGGAATCCCTGCTCACGCAGGAAACTGACGGAAAGCTCAGGCAGAGCGCCAAGATACAGAACCGATTCAGCGGGGAATGAACGCAGCTCTTGTGCCAGCATCAACGCATCTTCCTGGTCTGCTCCGACAACGCTGATGAAATGTTCAGGGTCTAGCGCACGATCCAGTGCGATGATAGGGAAGTTGTCATTGGCCCAGCGCTGGTAAAAGGGATGTTCCGGTGGCAGAGAAGTGGAAATAATGATCGCATCGACCTGGCGTTGCAGGAGATGTTCCACGCAGCGCATTTCGTTGTCAGGCTGGTCTTCTGAGCAGGCTATCAGCAGCTGATAGCCGCGCTGGCGGGCCTGCCGTTCGAGATAATTGGCGATTTTGGTATAGCTGGTATTCTCAAGATCAGGGATCACCAGCCCGATGGAACGGGTTCTGCCAGCACGTAAACCGGCGGCAACAGCATTCGGGTGGTAGTTATGTTCCTTCACGACAGCCATCACTTTTTCAACTGTCTTATCGCTGACACGATACTGCTTCGCTTTGCCGTTAATCACATAACTGGCGGTAGTCCGCGAAACGCCCGCTAACCTCGCGATTTCATCCAGTTTCACCGAGAGAACCCCTTTCTTTGCTCGTAAAGTGAAGTGCAGCAGGCCGTAGAATTGACCGTCACATTGACAGCCAAAGGCGCTTTCTGCTCTCTTTTGCCCCTCCTGAATACACGCATTGCGCAGCCGGAAAGACGAAATGATTAATTAAACTGTCGTTATCTAACCGCAGAAGACCTTGCTGAGCAAGGTGTTTTACCGAATCGTTTCACCTGCAACACTGATACCTGTTCTACCCGCCTTCAGCCTGTGGCGAAAAATAAAAGCCCAACCTGAGGTTGGGCTTTTGAGTGCAGTGCATCGTATCGCCGTTATAAGCACGTTGGCGAAACAGGCATCTGATTAGCGCATCACTTTGTCACCACGTGAAACACCGACAACACCGGAGCGGGCGACTTCGACGATTTCCGCCACGTCGCGAACAGAGGCCAGGAAAGCATCGAGTTTGTCGCTGGTTCCGGCCAGTTGTACCGTGTAAAGCGTTGCCGTGACATCTACGATTTGCCCGCGGAAAATCTCGGTAGATCGTTTAACTTCTTCGCGGCCATAGCCAGACGCCTGTAGCTTAACCAGCATAATTTCACGCTCGACGTGCGCGCCCTGTACCAGTTCGTTGACACGTAACACATCGACCAGTTTATGCAGTTGCTTTTCGATCTGCTCAAGGACCTTGGCGTCACCTACGGTTTGAATCGTCATACGAGACAAGGTCGGGTCATCGGTCGGGGCGACGGTCAGGCTTTCAATGTTGTAACCACGTTGGGAGAAAAGTCCAACAACGCGTGACAGCGCGCCCGATTCGTTCTCCAGCAGTACTGATAAAATCCGGCGCATGATCAGGTCCTCTCCGTTTTGCTTAGCCACATTTCGTCCATCGCACCGCCACGGATGAGCATAGGATAAACGTGTTCTGTTTCATCCACGCTGATATCCACAAATACCAGGCGGTTTTTCTGTTCCAGCGCCAATGCCAGTTTACTTTCCAGTTCATCCTGGGTACGGATAGCAATACCCACGTGCCCGTACGCTTCCGCCAGTTTGACAAAGTCCGGCAGTGACTGCATGTAAGACTGGGAGTGGCGGCCTGAATAGATCATATCCTGCCACTGTTTCACCATGCCGAGATAACCATTGTTCAGGTTGACCACGATCACAGGCAAATCGTATTGCAGCGCCGTTGAAAGCTCCTGAATGTTCATCTGAATACTGCCGTCACCGGTGATGCAAATAACCGTTTCATCAGGTAGAGCCAATTTCACACCCAGTGCGGCCGGTAAACCAAAGCCCATCGTGCCGAGGCCACCGGAGTTTATCCATCGACGCGGTTTATCAAACTGGTAGTACAGCGCTGCAAACATCTGGTGTTGGCCGACATCAGAGGTGACGTAGGCATCCCCCTTGGTCAGACGGTGCAGTGTCTCAATGACCGCCTGAGGCTTAATGGTGCCGCTGTTTTTGTCATAGCCGAGGCAATTTTTGGCGCGCCACTGTTCGATGCTCTGCCACCAGTCGCGCAGTGCGTCATATTCCTGCTTCTCATCGCTTTGGGCCAACAGTTCGAGCATCTGCTCAAGGGTCTGTTTGGCGTCGCCAACGATAGGAATATCCGCACTCACCGTTTTGGAGATCGACGTCGGGTCGATATCGATGTGCATGATGGTGGCATTCGGGCAGTACTTTGCCAGATTGTTCGTTGTACGGTCATCAAAGCGCACGCCTACGCCGAAAATCAGGTCGGCGTTATGCATGGTCATGTTGGCTTCATAAGTCCCGTGCATACCCAACATACCAACGCTTTGACGATGCGTTCCCGGGAATGCACCCAGCCCCATCAGGGAAGTGGTTACCGGCAGATTCAGTTTTTCCGCCAGTTCTAACACTTCGGCATGGCACGCTGAATTGATCGCACCGCCGCCTACGTACAGCACCGGTTTTTTCGCTGCCAGCAGGGTTTGCAACGCGCGTTTAATCTGTCCGCGGTGGCCCTGCACGGTCGGATTATAAGATCGAAGGCTGACGTGTTCCGGATAGGCATAAGGCAATTTAATCTGCGGATTAACCACGTCTTTTGGCAGATCGACCACCACCGGACCAGGACGGCCAGTGGATGCCAGATAAAATGCCTTTTTAAGCACAGTCGGAATATCTTCTGCACGTTTAACCAGGAAGCTGTGTTTCACCACCGGGCGGGAGATCCCCACCATGTCGCATTCCTGGAAGGCGTCGTAGCCAATCAGGGAACTGTGGACCTGACCTGATAGCACCACCAGCGGAATGGAATCCATATAGGCCGTGGCAATACCGGTGATGGCATTGGTTGCGCCGGGACCTGAAGTCACCAGCACCACGCCGACTTCGCCGGTGGCGCGGGCATAACCATCAGCCATATGAACAGCGCCCTGTTCATGTCTCACCAGCACATGATCAATCCCGCCGACCGTGTGCAGGGCATCATAGATATCCAACACCGCTCCGCCGGGATAACCGAATACGTGTTTAACGCCCTGATCGATCAACGATCGAACGACCATCTCGGCTCCTGACAACATCTCCATGGTTTTGCCTCCAGGCTTTTTGCTTCTAATAGGATGACTTATTTTAATAAGTGAATTGCCCGGGTAAGTAAGCAACTCAAAGGAAGGGCGGAAATCTTTTCCAGCCATTCCGGGTAAGAGGGCCAAGCCCTGTTGTTCTTATCGGATTACGCAGACTTAACTCAGTACCTTAACGTCTGAATTTAGGTCAGGCAAACGGCAAAATGCCGGAGTAAAAATGTGGTTATTCTGTCTCACTGCCCTGCCCGGCTCTCTCCAGACAAAACACTGCTCAACCAGAGTAACTACTCAGGAATATCAGGAAGGGGGGATAAATTACAGCATTAAATTATGACAGCGTTATGCGGCAGTCTGGGGCTAAGTTTAACGTTATGCGGATGAGAAAATGCCTCACGGGGTAAATACCCCGGCACAATGGGCTGCGCCGGGACAGTAATGTGATCTTAGTCACGGTAGAAGGTATCGACCTCTTTTTGGTAACGCTGGAGGATAATCTTACGCCGTAGCTTCAGGGTTGGTGTCAGCTCCCCGGCTTCCATGGTAAAAGGCGTCGTCAGCAGAGCGAATTTTTTCACCTGCTCATAACTGGCCAGTTCATGTTGGATTTCGCGGACACGGTAGGTAAACAGCGACAGAATCTGCTCATTCTTCAGCAGGCTCTCACGATTGAGATAATCGATGTGGTGCGCCTGCGCATACTCACTCAGCGCATTAAAGTCCGGCACAATAAGCGCGGAAACAAAGTGCTTAGCATCTGCGATCACTGCTGCCTGTTCGATATAGCGATCCTGAACCAGCGTGCCTTCGATACGCTGCGGCGCGATATATTTTCCACCCGAGGTTTTCATCAGGTCTTTTAAACGTTCGGTAACAAACAGATTTCCCTGCTCATCCCTTTTTCCCGCATCGCCGGTTTTGAACCAGCCATCGTCGGTAAAGCTGTCAGCCGTCTCTTGCGGTTTATTGAAATAGCCGCGGAAAAGCGTCGGCCCGCGTACCTGAATTTCGTTTTCCTCACCGATGCGCACCTCAACCAGCGGTAATGCGGTGCCGACCGAGCCAAACAGAAACTCCGTTTCCTCCCAGCAGGTCACCGTGGCGCAGGTTTCGGTCAGCCCGTAACCATATTTGATTTTCAGGCCGATGGATTCAAAAAACAGGATCACGTTATCGTCGAGACTGGCCCCTGCTGCCGGCAGAAAACGCAGATTGCCGCCCAGCAAAGCGCGCAGCTTGCTGAGCACCAGTTTGTCAGCCAGCACATAGCGGCGTTTTTGCCACCACGAAAGCGAAGTCCCCTCTCTTTCGCATAGAAATTTCTCGCGGCCGCTGGCCATCGCCCAATGGAACAACTTCTTTTTGGTATATCCGGAGTGGGCGACTTTCTGATTAATTGCGCTGAAGACTTTTTCATAAAAACGCGGAACTGCACACATGACCGTTGGCCTGATCGCCTGCAACGCCTCACGAACCAGATCGGTTTCCCGCAGGTAGACGTTCTGCGCGCCGCAATGCATGACGAAAAAACTCCATGCACGTTCGAAAACGTGCGCCAGCGGCAGGAAGCACAGGGAGACATCGCGGTCTGACAGTGCAAGGCGTTGTTCATGTTGCTGGAGCTGCGTGGCCATGCTGCGGTAATCGAGCATCACGCCCTTAGGCTCTCCCGTGGTGCCCGAGGTATAAATCAGCGTAAAGAGATCTTCCAAACGGCACTGCGCTACGCGCGCCAGCAATAACGTATTCAGGGAACCGGCTGGCTCTTCCTGCGAATGCACGTAGCGGGCAATGGCCACGTCGCGCAGATCAACGTCGGCATCGAGTACCAAAATATGTTGTAACTGCGGGCAGAATTCACGCAACTGGATGGCGGCATCAAACTGCGTCTGGCCGAGAATAAACAGTGTGCGGATGCCGGCATCATTCAAAACATAGGCCGACTGTGCAGCCGTATTGGTGGCATAAATCGGCACAGTGATGGCGCGAAGTTGTAAAATAGCCATATCGGCCAGCGTCCAGGCCATTCCATTGCTGCCGCAAATCGCCACGCGTTCCTGAGTTTCAATTCCCAGTTGCAATAAAAGACGCGACAGATGATCGACTTTATTACCAGCTTCTCGCCACGTCAGCGCTGTTTCCCGGTCAGCTGACCATTCACGAAAAGCGATACTGTCAGGCCGCAGGGAGAGCTGCTCACGAAAACGGGTAACGAGATGATAGTCAGAGAAAGTCGTGTTCATAGCCTGCCAGCCTGAGAGGAAAGGAAGAGCCGCCAGACACCATAAACCCAAAGGTTTATTTGCATTTGCTCACCATTATTAACATTTTGCGTAGTCTACCGAGTCTGTAAAGACTGGCAAATCAAAATATGATTCAGTAAAGACGAAGAAAACGAAAAATGGAAAGCATGGAAGGGAAAGTTTTACAAAATACACCAGCGCGGAAATGGCAAAAATGGACACACTTCCGCGCAGGATAAAAAACCAGATAGTACTAATCAGGCAGCTAAAATCACTTACGCACTGAATGCATCACGATTAGAGCGTTTCCGCCTGTTCGAGAAGAGACTTCATCCACAAATTCCCTTTATCTTTACTGGCGGATTCATGCCAGGTGAGATAACAAGGTAATTGATTGTTCATCCAGGGCATCGGAATGATATTCAGATTTAACATTCCGGCATGAGATTGCGCCAGCCAGCGTGGTACCAGAGCCACCATATGCGTTTTGGAGACAATATTCATCACGCTGTTTAAATCTGTGCCCTGATAGCCGATTAACGGCTTCCCGGCCGGAGAGTCATAATAAGGCAGGCTAAATGAGTAATGACTTCCACACATCACAACGGCATGTTGCTCATTAAGATATTTCTCGTCTGACATGTGCGGACTAATTCTTGGATGATGCTGTGCGGCGACCAATACAAGCTCATCCGTAAAGAGAGGCTGATTACAAAAACCGGGTCTTTCGAAGCTACGATAGCTAATAACAAACTCAATATCCTGATAACGTAACTGATGCTCAATATTATCTGAAATTAACGTTTGAAAATTAACGGTTACAAAAGATGATTTCATTTCTAATGAATTAAGAATATTCGCAGTAAGACGAAGATCTAAAGGACTACATATAGCAATATTGAACTGTCGCAGACTTGTTTTGTCGTCAAAGCCAGCGCCAGGTAGCTCATTCATTATAGTTTGCAATGCCTGCCTGACCGGGCCAAACAGTTGTCTGGCGCGCGTCGTAGGCTGAATTCCCCGGCCACTGCGTACGAACAAATCATCATTAAACATGACTTTTAAACGTGAAACCGCGTTGCTGACTGCAGGCTGCGACATCCCTAACATTTGCGATGCTCGGGTAATATTTTGCAATTGCATGACTGCATCAAAAACTGTCAATAAGTTAAGATCAACATTACGCAGATGTCCGGTAGCCCTCGTTAGCTCTGGTTGAATATCAACTAACTTTTCCGTCATCGCCCCCTCCAATGGAATATTCTTAGTGTTTAGCTTGACTAAAATTAGAATGAAATTTAATTTCGTGTAACATTTCAATGACAAAACACCAACCCAATGATGTAATTATCTTAAAATATATCCTTCATCATCCTTAATTTGAGACCGAGAAAATTAGTGATAGATGGAATGTATCTTTTTCTTAATACAATGCTCTGTAGGAAATGATATAGAACTACAAAATACTTCCCCGAACAACATATGAAAATTAAATGACTAATTAAGCATAAATAAACACGTCGCAACCCAATGAATTTACTCAAATATTTTTGATGCGACTGGAAAAATAGTCCTAAATTAGACCATTTATTTTTTTGGCTATACACAAAAGTCATGAAATTTGATTACTTCAGATGAACAGCGTTACACAGCACATTACACCAAATGAGATTCACTCTCACATACTGTAAGTCTCGTCGTTTTGTCTTCAGAAGAGTTGACATGAAAGGCACATTCACGTATCAATTTAGCCAACGGTTTAAATAACCCCGATTTTATTATCCCAATTTAAGAGAAGCTGAAACTCATGTTAATGATCATTCGTCTATCAGGCCTACTACTTAACGCAGAAAACTTGCGCGGTAAGCCAGTGGCCGAAAATCAGAACTGATTTCCTCTTCCACAGACACTAAACCCGCGCCGATGCGCGGGTTTTTTTTTACCTCCACGGCGTGAAAGTACAGCAGACAAGGAATCTACCCATGAGCCAACAAGTCATTATTTTCGATACCACGCTGCGTGATGGTGAACAGGCATTACAGGCCAGCCTGAGCGTTAAAGATAAACTGCAAATAGCCATCGCGCTGGAGAGAATGGGCGTTGACGTTATGGAAGTCGGTTTTCCGGTCTCATCCCCGGGCGATTTTGAATCCGTGCAGACCATTGCGCGACAGATTAAAAACAGCCGGGTTTGCGGTTTGGCCCGATGCGTCGATGGTGATATTGATGCCGCCGCAGAAGCGTTGCGCGTCGCTGAAGCCTTTCGTATCCATGTGTTCCTGGCCACCTCTACATTGCACATTGAATCCAAACTGAAGCGTTCGTTTGATCAGGTGCTGGATATGGCGATTCACTCAGTGAAACGCGCTCGCAATTATACCGATGATGTTGAGTTTTCCTGCGAAGATGCCGGCCGTACACCGTTAGACAACCTGTGCCGCGTGGTTGAAGCGGCGATTAAAGCCGGTGCCACCACCATTAATATCCCTGACACCGTTGGCTACACCACGCCAACTCAGTTCGGCGGCATCATCACTAATTTGTACGAGCGCGTTCCGAACATTGATAAAGCGATTATCTCCGTTCACTGCCACGACGATCTGGGTATGGCCGTGGGTAACTCCATCGCGGCAATTCAGGCCGGGGCCCGTCAGGTTGAAGGCACACTGAACGGTATTGGTGAGCGTGCAGGTAACACCGCGCTGGAAGAAGTGATCATGGCGATCCGCACCCGTTCCGAATACATGAACGTGCACACCAACATCAATCATAAAGAGATTTACCGCACCAGCCAGATTGTCAGCCAAATAACCAACATGCCTATTCCGGGCAATAAAGCGATTGTTGGCTCGAATGCCTTCGCTCACTCTTCTGGTATTCATCAGGATGGCGTGCTGAAGAATCGCGAAAACTACGAAATCATGACCCCGGAATCCATCGGCCTGAACCAGATTCAGTTGAACCTGACTTCCCGCTCCGGCCGCGCTGCCGTGAAGCACCGTATGGAAGAGATGGGCTACAAAGAATCCGACTATAATATGGATCATCTGTATACCGCGTTTTTGAAACTGGCCGACAAGAAAGGTCAGGTCTTTGATTACGATCTGGAAGCGCTGGTGTTCATTAACAAACAGCAGGAAGAGCCAGAGTTTTACCGTCTGGACAACTTCAGCGTGCAATCCGGCTCCAGCATCACCGCCACTGCGTCAGTCAATCTGGCCAGCGGTGACGAAGTGAAAACCGAAGCCGCGACCGGCAACGGTCCGGTGGACGCGGTCTATCAGGCCATTAACCGCATCACCGGCTATCAAATTGAGCTGGTCAAATATCAGCTCACTGCCAAAGGCCATGGCCGCGATGCATTAGGCCAGGTCGATATTGTTGTCTCCTTTAATGGTCGTCGCTTCCACGGCGTCGGTCTGGCGACGGACATTGTCGAATCCTCTGCCAAAGCAATGGTCCACGTATTGAACAGCATCTGGCGCAGCAAGCAGGTAGAAATCGAAAAACAGCGCCTGCAAACCGAAAAACAAAACAATCAGGAAACGGTGTGAACATGAGCAAGACCCATCATATTGCCGTCTTACCCGGCGACGGCATCGGCCCGGAAGTTATGCAGCAGGCTTATAAAGTACTGGACGCTGTGCGTCAGCGTTTTGGCCTGAAAATTTCTACCAGCGAATACGACGTGGGTGGCGCAGCCATCGACAAACACGGCAGTCCGTTACCACCGGCTACCGTTGCCGGTTGTGAGCAAGCTGACGCCATTCTGTTCGGTTCGGTCGGTGGCCCGAAATGGGAACATCTGCCGCCAAACGATCAGCCAGAACGCGGCGCATTATTGCCACTGCGTAAACACTTTAAGCTGTTCAGTAACCTGCGCCCTGCCCGTCTGTATCAGGGTCTGGAGGAGTTCTGTCCGCTGCGTGCCGATATCGCCGCCAAAGGCTTCGATATTCTGTGCGTGCGCGAACTGACCGGGGGGATCTACTTTGGTCAGCCAAAAGGCCGTGAAGGTCAGGGCATGCATGAGAAAGCCTTCGACACTGAGGTCTATTACCGTTTCGAAATTGAACGCATCGCCCGCATCGCGTTTGAATCTGCGCGTAAACGCCGTAGCAAAGTGACATCGATTGATAAAGCCAACGTGCTGCAAACGTCCATCATGTGGCGCGAAGTGGTTAACGAGATCGCTAAAGACTACCCGGATGTCAGCCTGAGCCACATGTACATCGACAACGCTACCATGCAGTTGATCAAAGACCCGTCGCAGTTCGACGTGCTGCTGTGCTCTAACCTGTTCGGCGATATTCTGTCTGACGAGTGTGCGATGATCACAGGCTCCATGGGCATGTTGCCATCAGCCAGTATGAACGAGCAGGCGTTTGGACTGTTCGAACCGGCGGGGGGTTCAGCACCAGATATTGCCGGGAAAAACATCGCCAACCCAATAGCACAAATCCTTTCTGCCGCACTGTTACTGCGTTACAGCCTCGGCGCTGACGAAGCAGCAGATGCCATCGAGCAGGCAGTCAACAAAGTATTGGAAGCCGGACACCGTACAGGCGATCTGGCAAACAGTAACAACGCAATTGGCACCAGCGAAATGGGCGATATCATTGCCCGCTTCGTGGCCGAAGGGGCATAACATGGCGAAGACCTTATATCAGAAATTGTTTGATGCGCACGTCGTCTACGAAGCGCAAAACGAAACGCCGCTGTTGTACATCGACCGCCATCTGGTGCACGAAGTGACGTCTCCGCAGGCGTTCGACGGCCTGCGCGCCATGGGCCGTCAGGTGCGTCAGCCAGGCAAAACCTTCGCGACGATGGACCACAACGTGTCCACGCAAACCAAAGACATTAATGCCAGCGGCGAAATGGCACGCATTCAGATGCAGGAGCTGATCAAGAACTGTGCGGAGTTCGGCGTGCAGCTGTATGACCTGAACCACCCTTTCCAGGGCATCGTTCACGTTATCGGTCCTGAGCAAGGCATGACCTTGCCGGGCATGACCATCGTCTGCGGTGACTCGCATACCGCGACGCACGGCGCCTTCGGCTCACTGGCGTTCGGTATCGGCACATCAGAAGTAGAACACGTTCTGGCGACGCAAACCCTGAAACAGGGCCGCGCCAAAACTATGAAAATTGAGGTCACCGGCGATGCCCCTGCGGGCATTACCGCGAAAGATATCGTGCTGGCGATCATCGGTAAAACCGGCAGCGCGGGCGGTACTGGCCACGTAGTGGAATTCTGCGGTAAAGCAATTGAAGCCCTAAGCATGGAAGGTCGTATGACTTTGTGCAACATGGCAATTGAAATGGGTGCGAAAGCCGGTCTGGTTGCAGCCGATGAAACGACTTTTGCTTACCTGAAAGGGCGCCAGTTTGCGCCGAAAGGTCAGGACTGGGATCAAGCCGTTGCCTACTGGAAAACCCTGAAGACTGATAGCGATGCTAAATTTGACGCGACAGTCACTCTGAACGCAGCCGATATCGCGCCGCAGGTCACCTGGGGTACTAATCCGGGTCAGGTGATGGCAGTCAATCAGGTGATCCCAAATCCATCATCGTTCAGCGATCCGGTTGAACGCGCGTCAGCCGAAAAAGCCCTGGCCTATATGGATCTGCAACCGGGCATCAAACTGACAGATGTGGCTATCGACAAAGTGTTTATCGGTTCTTGCACCAACTCACGCATTGAAGATTTACGCGCCGCTGCGGCTATCGCCAAAGGCCGTAAAGTAGCTAATGGCGTGCAGGCGATTGTGGTTCCAGGCTCTGGCCCGGTGAAAGCGCAGGCAGAAGAAGAGGGTCTGGATAAGATCTTTATCGAAGCCGGTTTTGAATGGCGTCTGCCAGGCTGTTCTATGTGTCTGGCGATGAATAATGACCGTCTGGAACCAGGCGAGCGTTGCGCATCCACCAGTAACCGTAACTTCGAAGGCCGTCAGGGCCGTGGCGGCCGCACGCATCTGGTTAGCCCGGCAATGGCAGCCGCGGCAGCGGTGACAGGCCGTTTCGCTGACATTCGTGAATTGAACTGAGGAAAACACCATGGCTAAATTTACCCAACACATTGGTCTGGTGGTTCCGCTGGATGCGGCTAACGTCGATACCGACGCCATTATTCCTAAGCAGTTTTTACAGAAAGTGACACGCACCGGTTTTGGCCAGCACCTGTTTAACGACTGGCGTTTCCTTGACGATGCCGGACAGAAACCGAACCCGGATTTCGTGCTGAACAAACCACGTTATAAAGGCGCAAGTATTCTGCTGGCGCGTGAAAACTTTGGCTGTGGCTCTTCGCGTGAACATGCACCGTGGGCACTGACCGACTATGGTTTCCACGCAGTGATAGCACCCAGCTTCGCGGATATTTTCTACGGTAACTCGTTTAACAACCAGTTGCTGCCCATCACCCTGAGTGATGCGCAAATCGATGAGTTGTTCAAACTGGTTGAAGCCAACGAAGGGATCACCTTCGTGGTGGATCTGGAAAACCAGACCGTGCAGGCGGGTGATAAAAGTTATCCGTTTGAGATTGACAGCTTCCGCCGCCACTGCATGATTAACGGTCTGGACAGTATCGGTCTGACGTTGCAGCACGAAGCGAATATCTCAACCTACGAGAACAAACAGCCCTCATTCATGAACTGATTGTTGGATTGTAAGTAAAAAAACCCGCGTATATCGCGGGTTTTTATTATTCATCAAATGTCTCTTCAGCAAGAGAGATCGCAAGACAATCAGACGTCTTTCACTTTCCACATCAGGCCGAAGGCCACCAGCGACAAAAGCGTGATGACCCAGTAAACCGGTTCATGCCCAAAATTTTCCACTATCGCGCCCTGCAATAACCCCGCACAGATTACGCCCGTGGAAATGCTGTTGGTAAAAAGCGTCGTCGCAGATCCTGCACGTCCGGGCATAAGGTCCTGAAAATAGAGCATCCCGATACCGGCAATGATGCCTATGAATATAGCGTTGAACAGTTGCAGTAACATCAGCGCAGCTTTAGATTCAAAGGCCACCAGCCCGGCATAGAATACAACACCACTGGCAACGGCAAATAACATTAACCGGCGTTTACCCCAGCGTTTGACCAGATAACCTGCCAGCAGCATTGCCGGGATTTCAATCCCCGCAGCCGTGCCCATCAGCAGACCCGCCAAACCTTCTGGCAGCCCTAAATCACGCGTGATGTATAACGGCATGTCGATCACATACATGATGTTGCAGGTCCACATCAACAACGAGGCAAGAAACAGCAGCCGGACATCCCGGTTTCGCCATGCGCTGACCGGCACCACCACCTTGTCAACCGTTTGCTCTGCGCGTGGCACCGAGGGCAGGAATAACCAAATCATGGCGATACTGGCAACATATACCCCGGCGGCGCACAGATACATCAGCGTGAAACCGTATTTTAACGCCAGCATGAATGACAGTGGTGGCCCAAGCACCCAGGCCAGAGAAAGCATGGCGCGCATCATCGAGCTGAACATCACCACTTCGCTCGACGAGCGGTCCGCATGTTCACGCGCCAGAGCAAACAGTTGTGGCATGGCCGCATTGGCGATAGCCGCAAGCAAAACACCGACCGTGATCAGTACCAGGTAGTCACGACTAAAGGCAAACACCAGACTGTTGCCCACGGCCATCAGGATGCACACCAACAGCAGCTTACGGCGATCGCCTTTGTTATCGGAACGGTTAGCCAGCAGAAAACTGATGGCAATCCCGGCGATGGCATTCACCGTATAGAACAGGCCAACCCACATCGGTCGCACATTAACTTCATTGGTCAGAAACAGGCTAAGCGTTGGCGCCTGTAACGCGCCCGCAATCCCGCAAAGTAAGGAAACCAATAAGAAAGTGGCGTACACCGAATTAACTCGACGTTTAAGCATGACCCATCCCTGATAAACCGAAGGCGAAGAAACAACACTGCCCAGTGTAGACATCTTTGCTGCGGATGCCGGAAAAATATGCAGCCATAGTGTACCTGAATCAGTGAGTTCTACAGCAGAGAGGTTGACATAATTTGGAATATGGATCGAAAAATAAAATAAAAAAACCAGTGAGTTACCTCACTGGCTGGTGACAATACACCATTACTCAGAAAATCTTTGCCACCGTTTCAGAGGGAGTAAATACCCGGAACCGGCTTCATAAATGTTGGCGATACTGCTCGTCGTTCATCTCGTCAATATCCCACTGCATCAACCCTGACAGGGTGTCGAGGCGATACTCTTGAGGCACCCATGACAACCATTCTGTGTGCGTTTTAACCGCTCTTTTCTGAGCAATTGCCAGAAAATAGCGCTGGTAAAAGCTGCGGTTTAAGACTCGTTTCATGGTGCCTCCCGTTATGCATCGCGGCTTTGTTGCTAAACAGTATCGGGTTAATATGAGGAAAGATAAATTGATGAAAATCAGTCAAGGAGTTCCTCTTTTATGTCATCACCCCGTTTGCAACAACAGTTCATCAGGCTCTGGCAAAGCTGCCACGGAGAAGAGACCGAAACCACCCTGCAGGCGCTTTCCGGGGTAATGAACTGCTCACGCCGCCATATGCGATCGCTGCTGTCCACCATGCAGGGTGAGGGTTGGCTCAAGTGGCAGGCGGAAGCCGGCCGGGGAAAGCGATCCACATTGACCTTTCTCTATACGGGGCTGGCACTCCAGCAACAGCGGGCTGATGAACTGCTGGAAGAGGATAAAATTGACCAACTGGTACAGCTGGTTGGTGATAAGAAGGCCGTACGTCAGATGCTGATTTCTCAGCTAGGCCGCAGTTTCCGTCAGGGCAAACATATTCTGCGCGTTCTCTACTACCGCCCCCTTTTTAACCTTCAGCCCGGCACCATGCTACGACGTTCGGAAACTCACATTGCCCGGCAGATCTTCAGCGGCCTGACGCGCATAAATGAGGATAATGGGGAGCTAGAAGGTGATTTAGCCCATCATTGGCAACAAATCAGCCCGCTGCACTGGCGCTTTTATTTGCGCCCGGCCATTCATTTTCACCACGGCCGTGAACTGGAGATGGCTGACATCATCACCACCTTTACCCGCCTGAGCTCGCATCCGTTGTTCAGCCATTTTGCATCGGTGCAGTCACCGACCGCCAACGTGATCGATATTCATCTGCTATCCGCTGACAAATGGCTCCCCTGGTTACTCGGAAATGTTCACGCCATGATTTTGCCGCAGGAGTGGGAATCTTTGCCTGATTTTGCCCGACACCCGGTCGGTACCGGCCCCTATGCCGTGGTGCGCAATCAAAAAACCCAGTTACGCATTCGCGCTTTTGACGAGTATTTCGGCTATCGCGCCCTGATCGATGAAGTGAACATTTGGGTTTTGCCTGAATTAACCGAAGATCTTGTCCATTCGGGCGTGCAGTTACAGGCCGATGAATCCGGCAACAGTGAGCTGGAGAGCCGGCTGGAAGAGGGATGCTACTTCCTGTTATATGACCAGCGCTCAGCGGTGGGCAGTGACGAAGAGACCCGTTTATGGTTAAGCGAACTGTTAAGTCCGATCGCCTTGCTCCATGCCGCCGAACCGGTTTATCAGCGTTACTGGTCACCTGCGTTTGGCCTTTTACCGCGCTGGCACCACAAGCAGGCCCATCACAAACTGAGTAAACCGGGCAATCTGCACCAACTGACGCTGACGTACTACAGCGAGCACTCCGAACATCTTGCAATACGCGATGCTATCCGTCCCCTGCTGGCCGCAGAGGGTGTAGAACTCCACACGCAGGTCGTCGACTACGCCAGCTGGCATAAGGGAGACGCAAAAACCGACCTGTGGCTCGGCAGTGCCAACTTCACCCTGCCGCTCGAATTTTCGCTGTTCGCGACATTGTTCGAACTGCCATTAGCCAGCCATTGCATGGGTAATGATTTGCGCAACGATGCTGCAATGTGGCGCGAAGGGAAACTCACGATGGCCGAGTGGGGGCAAAAACTGGTGGCCAATAACCATCTCCATCCGCTGTTTCATCACTGGCTGGTTCTGCAGGGTCAGCGCAGTATGCGCGGTGTGCGCATGAACACGCTGGGCTGGTTTGACTTCAAATCGGCCTGGTTCGCGCCACCAGACAATTAATCGGACTATCGCATTGCCGCGTTAATCTCTAGAATGACAAACGTTCTCAACGGGGTGCCAGAGTTTTGCTAACGCAGCGATGTAAACGCCGCGAGCAAGTTTGGCTGAGATTTAGACCCGTCGAACCTGATCCGGTTGATACCGGCGGAGGGATTTGAGACTGCGCGCTGCTCACTCAAAATCCTTTGCCCCCTTTATTTTTGGAGCGCAAAGTTGAAAAAATTACTGCCCCTTCTGTTGTTATTGTCAGCACCGGTCTTTGCTGCCAAACCGATCCTCACCGTCTATACCTATGACTCTTTTGCCGCTGACTGGGGCCCTGGCCCGGCGATTAAAAAAGCCTTTGAAGCTGACTGCGGCTGTGAACTGAAATATGTTGCCCTTGAAGATGGCGTGTCGCTGCTCAACCGTCTGCGGATGGAAGGTAAAAACAGTCAGGCCGATGTGGTCGTCGGGCTGGATAACAATCTGCTGCAGGCCGCCGAACAAACCGGTTTATTCGCCAAAGCGCCCGCTATCGAAGCCAAACTCGATATCCCCGGCGGATGGAAAAACGATACCTTCGTGCCTTACGACTACGGCTATTTTGCCTTTGTATATGACAAGAATAAGCTGAAGAACCCGCCAAAAAGTCTGGAAGAGCTGGTTAACAGCCCGGAAAATTGGAAAGTGATCTACGAAGATCCGCGCACCAGCACACCGGGTCTGGGACTGCTGTTATGGATGCAAAAAGTCTACGGTGACAAAGCCCCTGAAGCCTGGGCAAAACTGGCGAAGAAAACCGTCACGGTGTCCAAAGGCTGGAGCGAAGCCTATGGTCTGTTCCTGAAAGGGGAAAGTGATCTGGTTCTGAGCTACACCACCTCTCCTGCGTATCACATTATCGAAGAGAAGAAGGATAACTACGCCGCCGCTAACTTCAGTGAAGGCCACTACATGCAGGTGGAAGTCGCGGGCCAGCTGGCGGCAAGCAAGCAACCGGAACTGGCGACGAAATTCATTAAGTTCGTCACGACCGCAGGGTTCCAGCAGACAATCCCAACCGGCAACTGGATGTATCCGGTGGTGAAGGAAAATCTGCCCGCGGCCTTTAGCCAGCTGACGGTTCCGGCCGTTTCGCTACAGTACAGCGCCAAAGAAGTTGCAGAACACCGCAGTGAATGGATCCGGGCATGGCAAACCGCCGTCAGCCGTTAATCCCTCACTGGTTGTGGCCGGGCATGGTCGCCGCGCTCTGTATTCTCGCGGTGGCTATGCTGGCGCTGGGTTCACTGTGGCGTCATGCGCCACAGATGACCGGCCCGTCGCTGTGGCGTGATGCCTATCTGTGGCATGTGATCCGCTTTACCTTCTGGCAGGCGCTGCTGTCAGCATTGTTTTCGGTGCTGCCTGCGATTCTGCTGGCTCGGGCACTGTTTCGGCGGCGCTTTCCTGGGCGGCAGATTTTGCTGCGCCTGTGCGCCATGACGCTGGTGTTGCCGGTACTGGTGGCGGTGTTTGGTATTCTCAGCGTATATGGCCGTCAGGGCTGGCTGGCCCAGCTGTGCGGCTGGTTCGGCGTTAATTACACCTTCTCGCCTTATGGGCTGAAAGGCATTTTACTCGCGCACATCTTCTTTAATATGCCGCTGGCGGCCCGGCTGTTGCTACAGTCTTTGGATAATATCGCCACCGAACAGCGCCAGCTGGCGGCTCAGCTCGGTATGAACGCCTGGCAGCAGTTCCGTTTTGTTGAATGGCCTGCGTTGCGACGTCAGATTCTTCCTGCTGCGGCGCTGATTTTTATGCTGTGCTTTGCCAGCTTTGCCACCGTGCTGTCGCTGGGCGGCGGGCCACAGGCCACCACCATTGAGCTCGCGATTTATCAGGCATTGAGTTACGACTATGACTTAGCGCGTGCCGCCACGCTGGCGCTGATTCAGCTGACGTGTTGTCTGGGATTAGTGGTACTCAGTCAGCAGCTAAGCCGCGCATTGCCAGTCGGTCATACGCACGCCCTGACATGGCGCAATCCGGATGATTCACGCGTGAGGAAGCTCTTTGACGGGCTGCTAATTGGCCTCTCGCTGTTACTGATTCTGCCACCACTGCTGGCGGTGATCGCCGACGGTGCTAACCGGGCAGTGTTCAGTGTGTTGCAGCAGCCCGCGCTGTGGCAGGCGCTGTGGACGTCAGTACGGATAGCTGCCGGCAGCGGTGTGCTGTGCGTCATTCTGACCATGATGTTGCTGTGGAGCAGCCGCGAACTGCGCCTGCGTCAGCGCAATGGCTGGGCGCAGGCCATGGATATCAGCGGTATGCTGATCCTCGCCATGCCGGGTATTGTGCTGGCCACCGGCTTCTTTTTACTGCTGAGTGATACTTTCGGTCTGCCGCATTCCCCCTGGGCGCTGGTGATATTAACCAATGCGCTGATGGCCGTACCCTACGCGCTGAAAGTGCTGGATAACCCGATGCGGGACGTGGCAGAGCGTTATAATCCTCTGTGCCTGTCGCTCGATATGCGTGGATTGCAACGGTTGCGTTGGGTCGAACTGAGCGCCCTGAAACGCCCGCTGACTCAGGCGCTGGCTTTCGCCTGTGTGCTGTCGCTGGGAGATTTTGGCGTCATTGCCCTGTTCGGTAACGAAAATTTCCGCACCCTGCCATTTTACCTTTATCAGCAGATCGGTTCTTACCGCAGTCAGGACGGCGCAGTGACTGCGCTGCTGTTGCTGCTGCTCTGTTTCCTGCTGTTTACCCTGATCGAACGCTTACCGGGCCGCCATGCTGACGCTAAATAAACTGACTTATCTCTATGACCATCTGCCGATGCGCTTTGATTTACAGATTGAAGCGGGAGAACGTGTCGCTATCCTCGGGCCGAGTGGCGCAGGAAAAAGCACGCTGCTGAGTCTGGTGGCAGGTTTTCTGGCGCCCACCAGCGGGTATATCACGCTAAACGGAGAAGATCACAGCCACACACCTCCGGCAAAACGCCCGGTATCGATGCTGTTTCAAGAGAACAATCTGTTCTCGCACCTGACGGTGCGCCAGAACATGGGACTGGGGTTGCATCCGGGGCTGAAACTGACGTCAGATCAGCAGTTGGCATTGCAGGATATCGCCCGTCAGGTTGGGCTGGAGGAGTGTTTAGACCGGTTGCCGTCGCAGCTTTCGGGCGGACAGCGTCAGCGGGTGGCGCTGGCGCGCTGTCTGTTGCGCAGCCAACCAATTTTACTGCTTGATGAGCCCTTCTCCGCACTCGATCCTGCACTGCGCAGCGAAATGCTACACCTGCTGGATAAGGTCTGCCGCGAGCAAAACCTGACGCTGCTGATGGTGTCACATAATCTGGACGATGCCGCGCGGGTCGCGGGCCGGACGCTGCTGATTGTTGACGGGCGTATTTACTACGACGGCCCGACGCAGGCACTGGTAGAGGGCAGCGCAGCAGAAGCCAAAATATTAGGCATTCCACTGCGTTAAGAACGGCCTCAGCGACTCATCACTTTCCACAGCAGGTGCCCGTAAACCGGCATCAGAGGCTGCTTACTCAACATCACAAAACTGACCACAGTGGCGGTGACGCTGAGGACGCACACCCAGCGCAGACGCGGTAAAGGCAACCAGCGGGACACTACATCATCACCGTTTTTCGCCGACCGGACCCAGCGCCACACCAGCCAGGCACTCAGCCATAGCAGGCTGACGGAACCGAGCAGCAACCATTTAAACAGGGTGCTGTTGTGCCCCGTCGGAATATCAATTGCCACGCCCGCCAGAATCCCCGGTAAAAAATAGACCGGTGGCCAGAATATGCAGCCGACAATATTGGGTGGCGCAAACTTATAGGGCGGTAAATTCAGCATGCCCGCCACCAGCGGCACCAGTGGCCGCGTCGGCCCGATGAAACGCCCGAGAATGACAGTCGCAAAGCTGTGGCGATCGAGGGCATGGCCGGTTTTGTCGAGCAATGCCTGATAGCGTTGCAGGAACTTCCAACGGTGCAGCGGCCCTTTGAATTTCCGCCCGATGAAGTAGGACACCCAGTCGCCGCAGAAGCACCCCAGTCCGGCAGCCAGCCAGGCTTCATACAAGCCCACCTGCCCGCTGCCAATCAGCGTGCCCAGCGTGGCCATCATGACAGTGCCGGGTAAGATCAGTCCGACCAGCGCGAGTGATTCAAAAAACGCCACCACTGCGACGATGATCAGGGCGATTCCCACCGACTGCGCGACGAGGTGTTGTAAATAAGCTTCCATAAAATCCCAGTGTTATATCCCCGTCATACTTTAATTTGCAGATGCGGAGACAGGCTGCGTGCTGCGTTTGTTACGACAAACCGGTTAAGCGGCTGAATTGTCAGTGCACGGGCAGAGTGAGTCAATCGCCTAATTGTATGCATATTTGCCGCAAAAGGGGGCAAAAGCGCCACCGATGGACAAAGACTGTATAAATAACCATACTCTGTCTTAGCAAAATTCTTTTTTTTACTTTGTTCAATGAGGCGCTTATCAATACCCGTACCACCAACGTACCCGCCGCCCCTGCTCCCCGGCAGGGTTTTGTACTTACCCGGCACTGGCGTGATACGCCGCGCGGCACGGAAGTGGATCTGTGGCTGGCGACCGACGACGGCCCGCAGAAAGTCCGGCTGCCGCCTCAGGAATCCGTCGCATTTTTACCGGCCACTCAGCGGGCTCAGGCCGAACGGGCGCTGGCCGGGGAAAAAGGGTTCAGCCTGCGCGAGCTGCCGCTGCTGGACTTCCATTCCCGTGCCGTCCTCGGGCTTTACTGCCCGCAGCACCGTCAGCTCATGCGCATGGAAAAACTGCTGAAAGAAGCAGGCGTCACCGTTTACGAAGCGGATATCCGCCCACCTGAGCGCTTCCTGATGGAACGCTATATCACGGCGCCCGTGTGGTTCAGCGGTACGCCGGGCGCGGATAAGCTGCTGCTCAATACCCGCATGAAACCTGCCGAAGGTTACCGCCCTCCGCTAAAGTTATGCTCACTGGATATCGAAACCAGCGGCAATGGCGAACTCTACTGCATCGGTCTCGAAGGCTGTGGCCAGCGCCATGTTTATATGCTCGGGCCGCCCAACGGTGATCCGCAGACCCCACGCGATTTTATTCTCGAATACGTTGACAGCCGCCCGATGCTGATTCAAAAGCTCAATCAGTGGCTGGCCGACTTCGACCCCGACGCCATTATTGGCTGGAACGTCGTGCAGTTTGATCTGCGCGTTCTGCAAAAACACGCCGAACGCTACAACATCCCCTTACGTTTCGGGCGAGGCGGCGGCGAACTGGAGTGGCGTGAGCACGGCTTCAAGCAGGGTCATTTTTTTGCCGCCGCAGCCGGTCGTCTGATCATTGACGGCATTGAAGCACTGAAAACGGCATTTTGGAACTTTCCGTCGTTCAGTCTGGAAAACGTCTCGCAAACTTTGTTGGGTGAAGGCAAAGCCAGTGACAGCCCCTATCAGCGGCTCGAGGAGATCGAGCAGCGTTTTCGCGAAGATAAACCGGCGCTGGCCCATTACAATCTGAAAGACTGCGAACTGGTGACGCGCATTTTTGCCAAAACCGAGCTGATGCCTTTTCTGCTGGAACGCGCTTCGGTCACTGGCCTGGCCGTCGATCGCAGCGGAGGCTCGGTGGCAGCCTTCACGCATCTTTATTTACCACGCATGCACCGCGTCGGGTACGTCGCCCCCAATCTGGGCGAACGTCCGGAGGAGATGAGCCCCGGCGGATTTGTCATGGATTCACGCCCTGGGCTATACGATTCCGTTCTGGTACTGGATTACAAAAGCCTCTATCCGTCGATCATCCGCACCTTTTTGATTGACCCGGTCGGCCTGGTGGCCGGGCTGCAACAGCCCGACGACGCACATTCGGTGCCGGGTTATCGTGAGGCGCGCTTTTCACGTCTTAAGCACTGCCTGCCCGAAATTGTACGGCAAATCTGGCTGGGGCGTGAAAGCGCCAAGCAGCAGAAGAATAAACCGTTGTCGCAGGCGCTGAAGATCATCATGAACGCCTTTTATGGCGTGCTGGGCTCCAGCGGATGTCGTTTCTTCGACCCAAGACTGGCCTCTTCCATCACCCTGCGCGGCCACGATATTATGCGCCAGACCCGTGAGCTGATTGAGGCAGAAGGTTATCAGGTGATCTATGGCGATACCGACTCCACCTTCGTCTGGCTCAACCGGGCGCAGTCGGAAGACGAGGCCAGCGCGATTGGTCGCAAACTGGTGGAACAGGTGAATACCTGGTGGAAAATGCATTTAAAGCAGGAGTATGGCCTGGAGAGCGCACTGGAGCTGGAGTTCGAAACGCATTTTAAACGCTTTCTGATGCCAACCATTCGCGGCTCAGAACAGGGCAGTAAAAAACGCTATGCCGGGCTGGTGAACGGTGCGGACGGCGAGCACATTATCTATAAAGGTCTGGAGACGGTTCGTACCGACTGGACACCGCTGGCGCAGGTTTTTCAGCAGGAACTTTATCACCGCGTATTTCATCATCAGCCTTATCAGGATTATGTCCGCGACTATGTGGCGAAGACGCTTAGCGGCGAGTTCGACAGCCAGCTGGTCTATCGCAAACGTCTGCGCCGTAAGCTCAGTGATTACGAGCGCAACGTGCCGCCACACGTGCGCGCGGCAAGGCTGGCCGATGACTACAATGCACAGCAGGGTCGCGCAAAACAGTATCAGACCGGCGGCTGGATAAGCTACGTGATGACCACCTCCGGGCCGGAGCCGCTGGAGAATCTGCATTCGCCGATAGATTATGATCACTACATCGAACGCCAGCTCGAACCGGTGGCCGACGGCATTCTGCCCTTTCTTCACGACGACTTTGCTACACTGATTAACGGTCAGATGGGATTATTCTAAGTAAAAGGAGGGGCAGCAGTGATTCACAGGTGACGAACCGCTTACCTTCCATTACCATAGCGCCCTTTCCCAATTCTGATTCATCCTCACACAGTAAATCACTCCGCGCCTGCTGGCGGGGAAAGAAGACTATTGCCCGAGAAGCATCAGAGGCATAGCAAGCATTGCGCAGTCGCCTTCGCAGTTGCCATATTTAGAGCACACAACACAGAGAGAGATTATGCCGTTTACATTGGGTCAACGCTGGATAAGCGATACGGAAAGCGAATTAGGTTTAGGCACTGTCGTCGCGATTGATACGCGCATGGTGACCCTGCTTTTCCCCGCCACCGGTGAAAACCGCCTGTATGCCCGTAATGATTCCCCGATCACCCGTGTGATGTTTAATACCGGTGATACCATCAGTTGCCACGAAGGCTGGCAGTTACTGGTTGAAGAAGTCATTGAGGACAAAGGGCTGTTGACCTATGTGGGCACCCGCACGGACACCGAAGAGACCGGTGTGTCGATGCGCGAAGTGCTGCTCGACAGCAAACTGACGTTCAGCAAACCGCAGGACCGCCTGTTCGCCGGTCAGATTGACCGCATGGACCGCTTTGCCCTGCGTTTTCGTGCCCGCAAATATCAGCGTGAGCAGTTCCGTCTGGAGTTCGGCGGCCTGCGCGGGATGCGCGCCAGCCTGATCCCTCACCAGTTGCACATCGCCTACGAAGTCGGCCAACGCCACGCGCCGCGCGTACTGTTAGCCGATGAAGTCGGTCTGGGTAAAACCATCGAAGCGGGCATGATCATCCATCAGCAGCTTCTGTCTGGTCGTGCCGAGCGCGTGCTGATCGTCGTGCCTGAAACGCTGCAACATCAGTGGCTGGTCGAAATGCTGCGCCGCTTCAACCTGCGTTTCTCCCTGTTCGATGACGACCGCTACGCAGAATCGCTGCACGACGCCACTAACCCGTTCGAAACTGAGCAACTGGTTATCTGCTCCCTCGACTTTGTGCGCCGCAATAAATCTCGTCTGGAACAGCTCGCTGACGCCGAATGGGACATGCTGGTTGTCGATGAAGCACACCATCTGGTGTGGAGCGAAGAGGCGCCAAGCCGTGAATATCAGGTGATCGAGCAGCTATCCCAGCAGATCCCAAGCGTGCTGTTGCTGACAGCGACACCGGAGCAACTGGGCCAGCAGAGCCACTTTGCCCGCCTGCGTCTGCTCGATCCGGATCGTTTTCACGATTACGAAGAATTTATTCACGAACAGCAGCAATATCAGCCGGTAGCCGATGCGGTCACCCTGCTTATCAATAAAGAGCCGCTGACTCAGGAAGCGCTGACGCTGCTCGGCGAAAGTGTCGGCAATGCCGATACCGATGCCCTGCTGAAAGCCGCTAACAACGGTGACGAAGCCGCCGCCAAACAGCTGGTCGCCATGCTGATGGACCGCCACGGCACCAGCCGCGTGCTGTTCCGTAACACCCGCAACGGGGTGAAAGGCTTCCCGGATCGTCATCTGTACGCGGTAAAACTGCCGTTGCCGACCCAGTATCAGACGGCAATCAAAGTCTCCGGCATCATGGGCGCGAAGAAAACCATGGAAGCCCGTGCGTTAGACATGCTGTATCCGGAGCAAATCTATCAGGAATTCGAAGGCGATAACGCCACCTGGTGGAACTTCGACCCGCGCGTCGAATGGTTGCTCGGTTACCTTACCAGCAACCGCGATGAGAAGGTGCTGGTGATTTGTGCCAAAGCCGCCACGGCGCTGCAACTGGAGCAGGTTCTGCGTGAGCGCGAAGCTATCCGCGCCGCGGTATTCCACGAAGGTCTGTCCATTATCGAGCGTGACCGTGCGGCGGCCTATTTTGCCTCGCAGGAAGATGGCGCGCAGGTGCTGCTCTGTTCTGAAATCGGCTCTGAGGGGCGTAACTTCCAGTTCGCCAGCAAGATGGTGATGTTCGATCTGCCGTTTAACCCGGATCTGCTCGAGCAGCGCATCGGGCGTCTGGACCGTATCGGCCAACTCAACAACATCGACATCATGGTGCCTTACCTTGAGCAGACCGCGCAGGCGGTGCTGGTGCGCTGGTTTAACGAAGGGCTGGACGCTTTCGAACATACCTGCCCGACCGGACGCACCATTTATGACAGCGCGTATGAGCAGCTGATTGCTTTCCTTGCCAAGCCAAATGAGCAGGAAGGTCTGGATGAATTTATTGCTGAATGCCGTAGCAAACACGATGCGCTGAAGCTGGAGCTGGAAAACGGCCGTGACCGCCTGCTGGAGATGCACTCCAACGGTGGCGAAGCGGCGCAGCAACTGGCGAAAGAGATTGGCGAACAAGATAACGACGTTAATCTGGTGAACTTCGCCCTGAACCTGTTTGATATCGTGGGTATTAATCAGGAAGATCGCAGCGATAACCTGATCGTGCTGACACCGTCCGATCACATGCTGGTACCCGACTTCCCGGGCCTGCCGGAAGATGGCTGCACCGTGACATTTAACCGTGAACAGGCGCTATCGCGCGAAGACACCCAGTTCATCAGTTGGGAACACCCGATTGTGCGCAATGGTTTGGACCTCATTCTTTCCGGCGACACCGGCAGTTGTGCGGTTTCCATTCTGAAGAATAAAGCGTTGCCGGTCGGCACGCTGCTGGCGGAGCTGATTTATGTGGTTGAGTGTCAGGCGCCTAAGCATCTGCAACTGACCCGCTTCCTGCCGCCTACGCCGGTGCGAATGTTGATTGACAGCAAAGGCACCAATCTGGCGGCGCAGGTCGAGTTTGAGAGCTTTAACCGCCAGCTCAATGCCATAAATCGTCATAATTCCAGCAAACTGGTGAATGCGGTACAAGCTGACGTACATACCATGCTGCAACGTGCTGAACCGCAGATCGCTGACGAAGCCCGCGTGCTGATTGAAGCAGCGAAAGTCGAAGCCGACATTCAGCTCAGCAAAGAGCTGGCGCGTCTGAAAGCGCTGAAAGAGGTCAACCCAAACATTCGTGATGACGAGCTGGAAGCGGTAGAATCAAACCGTACGCAGGTTCTCGCTAATCTGAATGACGCAAGCTGGCGTCTGGACGCTATTCGTCTGGTCGTCGTCAGCCATCAGTAATGTCAGCACAGAGGCGGGATTGCCCTGCCTCTCTTTTCTCACTTTGATGACAACAGACTCGTGAAATCCGCTATGAGCGAAAACCAGCCCGCCCCGTATCAGCCGTCCAATACCCGCCCACTGGAGGATTACCATCCGCCAACCGATCCCTGGTTGCAGGTGTTGTTTCAGGATGAACACATCATGGTGGTCAATAAGCCTAGCGGACTGCTGTCGGTGCCGGGTAAAGCGGCAGAACATCAGGACAGCCTGATGACACGCATTCAGCGTGATTTTCCTGAGGCAGAGTCGGTCCATCGTCTGGATATGTCCACCAGCGGCGTGATGGTCACCGCGCTGACCAAAGAAGCCGAGCGCGAACTTAAGCGCCAGTTTCGCGAGCGTGAAACCAAAAAGGTATATATCGCGCGGGTGTGGGGACACATGGCAGATGATTACGGCATCATCGATCTGCCGCTGATTTGCGACTATCCGAACCGGCCAAAACAGAAAGTGTGTCACGAAACAGGCAAAAAAGCGCTGACGCAGTATGAAGTGATGTCATGGGACGACGACGGCACCACGCGGGTCAGGCTGCGGCCAATCACCGGGCGTTCCCATCAGCTACGCGTGCACCTGCTGGCACTCGGGCATCCGATTCTGGGCGATAAATTTTATGCGCCGCACGACGCGCTGGTGATGGTCCCGCGCCTGCAACTGCACGCGCAGGAGCTGTCGTTTTATCATCCGATCACCGATACGCCGCTGGTCTTTAACTGCGAGCCGGACTTTTAGATTCAGTTTCAGAAAAGTCGCACCCAGTAAAAAGGCGCTGAATTCAGCGCCTTTTTTTCGTTCAAATATCCCCTAACTCATTCAAGTCGTCGTTGAAACGGCTACGCACAGAAGTTTGAGGGGGGCATTATTTGAAACCTTTCTCGCGTTTGATGAGATCATACGCAGCCTGAATCGACTGTGCTTTTTCTTTAGCCATTTCCATCATTTCCGGCGGCAAGCCTTTTGCCACCAGTTTGTCCGGATGGTGTTCACTCATCAATTTGCGGTAAGCGCGCTTGATGGTGGTGCCATCATCGGATGGGCTGACGCCCAGCACTTTACACGCGTCAGCCAGCGTCGGCCCTTGCGGCGCCTGACGGTAACCGCCCTGCGAAGAGTGCCCTTGTTGACCACCGCCAAACTGCTGCCCCCCCTCCATCATGCTCAGGAACTGGTCAAACTGCTGGCGTGAAATCCCCAGCTCTTCCGCGATGACATACAGCACCTGACGCTCATTGGGATGCAACGAGCCATCAGCAAAAGCGGCCTGAATTTGAATTTCCAGAAAAGTCCGGATTAGATCAAAACGACCAAAGCAGATACCCCGCAACTCACGCATTTTTTCGCGCAGCGGATAGCTCGCTTCTTTCCCGATTTGAAACGCACGCTGGGCCGCATTACGGTTCTCACCGTGCAGTTGCATGCGGTCCATATACAGACTGGCAATCTGAATGTCGGCTTCGGTAACTCTCCCTTTTGATTTGGTTAAATGCCCCATCACCTCAAAGGTGGTGCGGAAAAAAAGTGTTTGTCTTGTCTGCTGATCGGCAAAATAACCGCGACTCTTAACCGAGCGCGCTTTGTCGAACATATGCCCAACCAGCAGTCCTATTACGATTCCCCAGAACCCCACACCGGACATTAAGCCCAGCATAAGACCGAGCAGCTTTCCCCAATACTGCATATACTCCTCAATTCACCATGGCGTCGTCGAAAAATTGCTTTATCATAACCGGCATTTACCGTTGTGCCTAACGGCGACAACGTTTACCGGTTGGATTTAACACTAGCGCAACGATGACGAGTGATATAGTCTCTGACCGTTTGCCGGCATGATGCCTCTGATGACGGAACACCATTTTACGTATGAAAAACAGACGTCTGAAAACTCGCTTCCCCACGCTGCTGGCCACCACTATCTGGACGGCCCTGTACAGCCATGGGGCTTTAGCCGATCTCGCTGCGCAATGTATGCTCGGCGTTCCAACCTATGATAAGCCGCTGGTCACGGGTGACCCGAATAAACTCCCGGTCCATATTCAAGCCGATCAGGCCACCGGAAACTATCCGGATAACGCCCTGTTCAGCGGAAAAGTTAACGTCGAGCAAGGGAATGCCTCCCTGGATGCCGACCAGGTTCAGCTGAATCAGATCGCGAACCCCGGCCAGGCGACTCCGACACGCACCGTGACGGCGACCGGCGACGTTAAATATAACGATAATCAGATCAAACTGAACGGCCCGAAAGCATTCTCAAACCTGACGACCAAAGATACCGACGTAGAAAACGGCGACTATCAGATGGTTGGCCGTCAGGGTCGCGGCGTCGCCGACAAAATGAAGCAGCGCGACAACAACCGATACACCATTCTTGATAACGGCACTTTCACATCCTGTCTGCCCGGTGATAATAGCTGGAGCGTTGTTGGCTCGCAGATCATCGAAGACCGTCAGGAAGAAGTGGCTGAGATCTGGAACGCCCGTTTCCACATCGGCCCGGTGCCGGTGTTTTATAGCCCTTATATGCAGTTGCCTATTGGTGATAAGCGCCGCTCCGGTTTCTTGATCCCCAACGCCAACTACAGCAGCAATAATGGTTTCGGTGTCACCGTTCCCTACTACTGGAACATTGCACCAAACTACGATGCAACCATTACCCCGAACTACATGAGTAACCGTGGTCTGCAACTGCAGAACGAATTCCGTTATCTGACCGTGGCGGGTGCCGGTATGATGGAATTCGATTACCTCGGTGACGATAAGAAAATCGACGACGAATACGTTAAGAGTCAGGGCCGTACCAGCGATCAAACCAAGCGCTGGATGTACTACTGGGCGCACTCAGGCGTGGTTGACCAGGTCTGGCGTTTCAACGTCGACTACACCAAGGTCAGTGACCCGTATTACTTCACCGATTTTAACTCAAAATATGGCTCGACAACCGATGGCTATGCGGCGCAGAAGTTCAGCGTGGGCTACGCCAATGAAAACTGGGATGCCACCTTAGCCAGCAAGCAATTCCAGATTTTCAGTGGTTATGACACCGGTAACGTTTACCGTGCCATGCCGCAGTTTGACGTCAACTATTATAAAAATGATATCGGTCCGTTTGATCTTCACGTCTACAGCCAGGCGGTGAATTTCACCAACGTCAATCCGGACCAACCCAACGCTATAAGACTTCATTTAGAACCGACCCTGAGCCTGCCATTGAGCAACAGCCTGGGTAGTCTGGATAATGAAGTCAAATTGATGACGACGCATTACCAACAGGATATTCCTGACGCCTATTACGTTGCCAATCCGGATACCAAGCTGCAAAGTTCCGTCAACCGGACCATGCCCGAGTTTAAAAGTGACGGCAAAATGGTGTTTGAACGCACCATGGACTGGAACAATAATCTAACGCAAACCCTTGAGCCGCGCGCGCAGTACCTTTACATCCCGTACCGCGACCAAAGCTCAATTAATACCTATGACTCAACGTTATTGCAGTCAGACTATACCGGCCTGTTCCGCGATAAGAGCTACAGCGGTCTGGACCGTATCGCTTCTGCCAATCAGGTGGCCAGCGGCCTGACGACGCGTATTTATGATGAGGGTCTGGTCGAGCGCTTCAACGCCTCTCTCGGCCAAATCTATTACTTTACGCCACCGCGTACCGGTGATCAGAACAGCGTTTTGGATAAAAATGATGATACCGGCAGTCTGGTATGGGCCGGAGATTCCTACTATAAAATCAATGACTTTTGGGGTGTTCGTGGCGGCGCGCAGTATGATACGCGTCTCGACGCTCTGGCGCTCGGCGATGCCGTACTGGAATATCGTGCTGATTCAGACAGAATGGTGCAGTTGAGCTACCGTTATGCCAGCCCGGAGTATATTCAGGCTACGTTGCCTCAGATAAATAACCCAGGTTACCAGCAGGGGATATCACAGATTGGCGGGATCGCCAGCTGGCCTATCGCTGACCGCTGGGCGATTGTCGGCGCTTACTATTACGATACCAAAGCACAGCAACCGGCCGATCAGTTGTTGGGCCTGCAGTACAATACCTGCTGTTGGGCGGTTAACTTAGGTTATGAACGTAAGATCACTACCTATAACCAAACATCGTCGCAGAGTGTTTACGACAACAAGATTTCATTCAATATTGAACTTCGTGGCCTGAGCAGCAATCAAAGCCTCGGGACCAAGGAAATGTTGGCCAGCGGCATACTGCCTTATCAACGTGCTTTCTAAGCCCGACGATATGTTGAACTCAGTGAACTTGCATCCGCAATTGCGGATTAAACAAATGGAAAAAGTATGAAGAACTGGAGAACACTTCTCCTCGGCGTAACGCTTTGTGCCAGCACCGCGTTCGCAGCCCCTCAAGAGGTTGATAAAGTGGCCGCCGTGGTTGATAACGGCGTGGTCCTGGAAAGCGATGTCACGAGTCTGATGCAGTCCGTGAAGCAACAGGCTAAAGAGGCTAATCAGCAATTGCCTGATGACGCTACCCTGCGCCATCAGATCCTCGATCGCCTGATCATGGATAATATCCAGCTACAGATGGCCACTAAAATGGGCATCAAGCTGACAGATGAAGACGTTGATAAAGCCATCGCAGGCATTGCTGCGCAAAACAAACTTACCGTTGATCAGCTGCGTAGCCGTCTGGCTTATGACGGCCTGAACTACAGCACTTACCGTGCGCAGATTCGCAAAGAGATGATGATCAGCGAAGTGCGTAACAGCGAAGTCCGTCGTCGCGTGACCGTGCTTCCTCAGGAAGTGGATACGCTGGCGAAACAGGTCGGCGCACAAAACGGTGGCAGTGCGGAATTCAACCTTAGCCACATTCTTTTGCCTCTGCCAGAAAACCCGACGCAGGATCAGGTTGATACCGCTGAAGCCCTGGCGAAAAAAGTGGTCGGTGAACTGAACAACGGTGCTGATTTCGGCAAAATGGCTATCACCTACTCCGCTGACTCACAGGCGCTGAAAGGCGGCAATATGGGTTGGGGCAAACTTCAGGAACTGCCTTCACTGTTTGCACAGGCGCTGAGTTCAGCGCAGAAAGGTCAGATCATCGGGCCAATCCGCTCCGGTGTGGGTTTCCATATTCTGAAAGTGAACGACATCCGTGGCGACAATAAAACCGTCTCGGTGACCGAAGTTCATGCGCGCCATATTTTACTGAAGCCATCTGTAGTGATGACTGACGATCAGGCGAAAGCCAAACTGGAGCAAGTTGCTGCTGATATCCGCAGTGGTAAAGCCAATTTTGCCGACGAAGCTAAACAGCTTTCTCAGGATCCTGGTTCAGCTAATCAGGGCGGCGATTTAGGTTGGGCATCCCCTGACATGTATGATCCTGCGTTCCGCGATGCGTTGCTCAACCTGAAAAAAGGTCAGCTCAGTGCGCCGGTTCACTCCTCCTTTGGCTGGCACCTGATTGAATTGCTTGATACCCGTCAGGTGGATAAAACCGACGCTGCGCAGAAAGAACGTGCATACAGGATGTTGTTCAACCGTAAATTCTCGGAAGAAGCACAGACCTGGATGCAGGAACAGCGTGCGAATGCGTACGTGAAAATTATGGACGGTAATGGAAAATAATACTTCCGTGACGAAATCAGTGGTCATCACCCCCGGCGAGCCAGCCGGGGTTGGGCCGGATCTGGTACTGGCGCTGGCTCAGCAGGCATGGCCTGTTGAGTTGGTGGTTTGTGCAGATCCGGCTTTGTTACTTGAGCGGGCCCGCGTTTTGGGACTGGACATTCAGCTGCGTGACTATCAGCCGGGCCTTCCGCCACAGCCTCAGGTTGCCGGTACGCTGACCGTATTGCCGGTTAAAACGGCCGTGGCGGTGACGCCAGGTAAGTTGGATGTCGCCAACAGTACCTACGTAGTAGAGACACTGGCGCGCGCCAGTGACGGTGCTATTCGCGGTGAATTTGCGGCTCTCGTGACCGGGCCAGTACAAAAAAGCATTATCAATGACGCAGGCATTCCGTTTATTGGGCATACCGAATTCTTTGCCGATCGCAGCCACTGCGATCGCGTAGTGATGATGCTGGCAACCGAAGAATTACGCGTTGCCCTGGCGACCACACACCTGGCGCTGTCAGCCGTACCTGCAGCGATAACCCGCCAGTGTCTGCACGAAGTGATCACCATTTTGCATCATGATTTGAAAACCAAATTCGGCATCAACGATCCGCAAATTTATGTCTGTGGTCTCAATCCGCACGCGGGTGAAGGCGGTCATATGGGACATGAAGAGATCGACATCATTATTCCTGCACTGGAAGAGCTGCGTCAGCAAGGCATGAGCCTCATCGGCCCGCTGCCTGCAGATACCCTTTTCCAGCCAAAATATCTGCAACACGCTGACGCTGTATTATCGATGTATCACGATCAGGGCCTTCCGGTGCTAAAATATCAGGGATTCGGTCGCGCAGTGAATATCACACTCGGCCTGCCCTTTATCCGGACCTCCGTTGATCACGGTACCGCCCTTGAACTTGCTGCTACCGGCACCGCCGATGCAGGCAGTTTCAAGACAGCAATAAATCTCGCCATTCGCATGGCAAACACCAGTAATGATAAATAACTACAATGAATAATCGTGTACATCAGGGCCACTTTGCCCGTAAACGCTTTGGGCAAAACTTTTTAACCGATCAATTTGTTATCGACAGCATTGTATCGGCCATTCACCCTATGCCAGGTCAGGCGGTTGTTGAGATCGGTCCCGGACTGGCAGCCTTGACTGAACCGGTTGCTTCACGCCTGGACAACATGACGGTCATCGAGCTTGACCGTGATTTAGCGGCACGTCTGGAAACTAACCCGAAGATGCTCGGCAAATTGCGGGTCATCCAATCCGACGCCATGAAAGTGGACTTCGGTGAGCTTTCCCGGGAACTGGGCCAGCCACTGCGCGTGTTCGGCAACTTACCGTATAACATTTCCACACCGTTGATGTTCCATCTGTTCCTTTATACAAATGCCATCAGCGATATGCATTTTATGTTGCAGAAAGAAGTGGTTAACCGTCTGGTTGCCGGTCCTAACAGCAAAGCATTTGGCCGTCTGACCGTCATGGCGCAGTACTACTGCAACATTATTCCTGTACTTGAAGTGCCGCCGGAATCCTTTACCCCGGCTCCAAAAGTTGACTCCGCCGTGGTACGTTTGATCCCACATGCGAACATTCCGTATCCGGTTGATGACATCCGTATCCTGAGCCGCCTGACGACAGACGCGTTCAACCAGCGCCGTAAAACAGTGCGTAACAGCCTTGGCCACCTGTTCACGCCAGAGCAGATGACCGAGTTAGGTCTGGATTTGCAGATGCGGGCAGAAAATATCTCTGTTGAGCAATACTGCAAACTGGCTAACTGGTTATCGACCCGGCCTAAAAAGTCGGAATCATAATGTCATAGACCCATAATCATTCGAGTTGCAGGAAGGCGACAAGCGAGCGAATCCCGATCAGCTGACTCAAGTCAGTGATTGAGGTGAGAAAGTACAGTCAACGCACTTGTGGCTCGAAGGATGAAGGGGATAAAGGAGTAACAGCATGCTTGACTCACCCCGCGTCAGTATTCAGGTGCAAAGTATCTACATAGAGTCACAGTCGATACCCGAAGAAGAGCGTTATGTCTTCGCCTACACCATTACCATTCGCAATCTGGGGCGTTTCAACGTGCAGTTGCTCCGTCGCTACTGGTTAATCACCAACAGTAACGCAAAACAGACTGAAGTTCAGGGTGAAGGTGTCGTGGGCCAGCAACCCCTGATTCTGCCCGGTAATGAATTTCACTACACCAGCGGTGCCGTACTTGAGACACCACTGGGTACAATGGAAGGTCATTACGAAATGGTTGCAGAGAGCGGTGAAGTGTTCCGCGTACCCATCCCTGTTTTTCGCCTCGCGATCCCAACGCTGATAAATTAACCCTCATGTCGACATATCTTATTGGTGACGTTCACGGCTGTATTGATGAACTCAAAGCGCTATTAGCGCAGGTAAATTTTGATCCGCAGCAAGACTGTTTATGGCTGACGGGTGATTTAGTCGCACGTGGCCCGAATTCACTCGAAGTCCTGCGTTATGTCAGCGGCTTAGGCGATTCAGTCCGTATGGTGCTAGGGAATCACGACCTCCATCTGCTGGCTATTTATGCCGGAATCAGCTTCAACAAGCCAAAAGATCGCCTCAAGCCTTTGCTTGAAGCGGAAGATGCCGACGAGCTGATCAACTGGCTGAGGCGTCAGCCTGTCCTGCAAGTTGACCACGAGCTCAAGCTGGTGATGGCTCACGCGGGGATCACTCCGCAATGGGATCTAGAAACCGCCCAGCTTTGCGCACGTGAAGTGGAAGCTGTATTAAGCAGCGATACCTACCCGTTGTTTCTGGATGCCATGTACGGTGATATGCCGAATAACTGGTCGCCAGAACTTAGCGGTCTGGCCAGACTGCGGTTTAGCACCAATGCCCTTACCCGCATGCGCTACTGTTTCCCGAACGGTCAGTTGGATATGATTTGCAAAGACACGCCGGACAATGCTCCGCGGCCGCTTAAGCCGTGGTTTGATCTGGAAAGCCCGATCCTCGGGGCGGGTTACAGTATCGCTTTCGGTCATTGGGCATCCCTCGAAGGGAAAGGCGCGCCGGAAGGCATTTACGCGCTAGATACCGGGTGCTGCTGGGGTGGCGTACTGACGATGATCCGTTGGGAAGATAAAACCTGGTTTACCCAGCCTTCCGGCCGACACAGCGAAAAAGAGCAGGCTCAGACCCCTGCGGCATCCTGACCGGGGTCTTCGCGCGCTGAAAATACAAAAGGCACCTTTTAAGGTGCCTTTTTGCTGAGCTCAGCCAGGGAATTAACCGCGGTTGCGATCCAAAATCTCGAAGCAGTAGCCGTGCGAGTTTTGTGCATCAGCATCATGAAATTCGCTGAACGTACTTTCCCACTGGTCCGGTTCGTAGTCAGGGAATTGTGTATCCCCTTCGACTTCGGCATCAATGTGCGTAAGGTACAAACGGTCGGCGCGGTCCAGAAACTGTTCATAAACGCGCCCGCCCCCCATTACCATCACTTCCTCAACGTCGCCCGCAGCAGCAACCGCAGCCTCGACGGAGTTGACCCAGGTCACGCCATCGTGAGTACCAGGATTTGAACTGATAACAATATTCAAACGGCCGGGCAAAGGACGGCCAATAGATTCGAAGGTTTTACGTCCCATGATGACCGGTTTGTTCAGCGTGTTACGCTTAAACCAAGCCAGGTCAGCCGGTAAATGCCAAGGCATGGCATTTTCCATACCAATAACGCGATCCGTCGCCAATGCGGCGATCAGGCTGATAATCATTGTGAAGCCCTGTGTAGAAGAGGTAATTAAACGTAACCCGAAAAAGTGCTGCCACTATACGGAAAGCCCCTCAAGCCGTCGATAGGGATAATCACACGGCGCACAGATATAAGAGGGCTCTTAGCATTGTGCGGTTTATCATTATGAAAGTTTCAAAAAAAACCGAGAATGCACTATATAACAGATGAATATTTGTCATAAGGCGAGATATTAGCCGGAGGACATAACTCCCGATGAGGCCATGTACAGTGCGGCTTACACGCTGGGGCGTTTACGGTACAGCCACAGCCCGGGAAGTGATAAACCGATTGAAAGCGCACCGACGATAAAGCTGGCTTTCAAAAAATTGGTGATGACGCTGGCCATCAGCACTTCGCTGTAACCCAGATGTGAAATCTCCACCACGGAAATCATGGCCGTATAGGCTGAAATACCGGGGAACATCGGGATCACCGCGGCGACGGTAAAGACTTTGGGATGTGCCAGCAGCCAGCGCGACCAGTGAATGCCAATCACTCCCACCAGTATAGCCGCCAGTAAAGAAGCCCATTCGATATTGAACCCGGCGTGCATCATCATCATGCGGGAACCGTGTCCCAGTGCCCCCAGCAGGGCGCAGTAGCGCAGCGCGCGTGGCGGTACGTTGAATACCATGGCAAAACCGAGCGCAGGTACCGCTGCCAGCAGCATATCCTGAATCAGCGCCCACATCAGACTCATTCCCATCCCTGTAATCCCCACAGCGACATCGCCATCACCACGCCTATACAGGTCGCCAGCGTCAGTAAACTTGCCATCGCCCAGCGTGCCAGCCCGGTATTAATATGGCCTTTAAACATGTCAGCCACCGCATTAATCAGTGGGAATCCGGGAACCAGCAGTAAAACACTGGCAGCCATCGCCACGGAAGATGCATGGCTGAACCAGAGAAGTTTGAGCAATAAACCAGAAATAGAGGTGGCGACAAACGCAGTACAGCAAAAGTTAAGCAGCGGATGTGTCTGGCAAATGGTCAGGATTTGCCGCACCGTCATCGCCACACCACTGGCGAACAGCGTCACCAGACAAGCATCCCAGTCCCCGCCGTTGAGCTTGCAGAAGCAGGCGCAGGAGAGCGCCACCATCAGAATCATCAACCACCGCGGATAACGCAGCGGCTTGATATTTTTCAGCCGCTTTGCCACCAGCGAGCTATCGAGCAGGTGATGCTCGGCCATAATCACAATATGCTGCACTTCGGTCACCACATGCATATTGATCCCCCGGTCGGTATTTTTTCGGGTCGATGTCTGGCAGTAGCCATGGCTGACCGTACTTAGTACCACGGCGTTAGCAGAAATCGAACTTTCAACGCTGTCCATACCCAGCGCCATGCCGAGACGTGCTGACAACTGTTCCACCAGCATACTTTCTGCCCCGTGCTGCAACAGCATCAGGGCACATTCAATGCACAGGCGAGTTATTTCACGCTGATAACTGGCGACGGGGCTTTCAGTAATCGATACTTGCATAGCGTCCAGTGCCTCAATCAAACAAGCTGCAAAAAAATCCGGGATGTGTGGTTCGCGACAGTCAAGATTGGCGTATCATGCCGCCTTATTTCGTTCTGAACATTGACGACGGTTACTTTCATGCTTGAAACCTCCCTGTTTGTTGCCAGTATCGCCTTTCTTGGCATGCTCTCCCCCGGCCCAGATTTCTTTCTGGTGATCAAAAACGCCGCACGCTATCCGCGCATGGCCGCCCTGACCACTTCGCTTGGCGTGATTTGCGGGGTGATCACCCACATGTCTTATTGCGTCGCCGGTCTTGCCGTGGTGATCACGACCACTCCCTGGTTATTTGACCTGCTGAAATACGTCGGTGCGGTGTATCTGATTTGGGTCGGTATTCAGGCTCTGTTCTCACGGACCAACAGCAAAATGAACCTGGACGGACTGGAACAAAAGCCTGTCAAACTACGCACTGCCTTCGTTCAGGGCTATCTGTGTAATCTGCTGAATCCAAAGGCGACACTGTTCTTCCTGGCGATGTTCACGCAGGTCTTACAGGTTAACTCTAGTCTCGGTGAGAAACTGTGGTACGCGTCGATCATTGTCGGTCTGTCGGTCATCTGGTGGCCGCTGCTGGCTCTGTTGATCCAGAGTCCTCCCGTGCGTCGTGGCCTGGCAAAAGCGCAGAAAATTATCGATAAACTGCTCGGCGGCGTGCTGATTGGTTTAGGGATCAAAGTCGCACTGAGCTGATCACAGCCACTTTCCCCCTGAAGTTCCATAAAAAACGGGCGGTGCTTTCGCTACCGCCCGCCAGACTCTCTCTTTGCCCTGCTTATCCCTTCGCTTCAATGACCTCTTGTTCCGGGGCTTTGCCGTCTATACTGCCGCGCCAACCTTTCTGCTGACTTGAAGCCAGACGCTCCTGATCCTGCCCGATAGCAGTACTGAGCATATCTTTGGCACGCTGCATACTGGCGATACGGAACTCTGTGTCCTCGTAATTTTCCAGCGTAGATTCAAGCATTTTAAGGTTGTAGTGGCGGAACAGATCCGCTTTTTCACGCGCCTCATAGGCATCCAGTCCCAGATGCTCCAGCGTTTCGCGCCCCACACGTAATGACCCTTCAAACACTTCACGCTCAGGCGCCTCCACACCTAACTGACGCAACTGATACCAGTGATCGACATCCCGTGCTCGGGCGATGATTTTTAGATGGGGGAAATGCTCCTTCGCCAGCGCCGTCAGTTGCAGGTTAGCATCCACGTCATCGATGGCATTGATCAGCACTTTCGCATTAGCCGCGCCGGCAGACTCGAGCAAATCGACCCGCGTGGCGTCACCGTAGAAAACCTTGGTACCAAATTTACGCAGGGTTTCGATATGGTCCGGATCGTGGTCGAGTACCACAGTATGCACGTTATTCGCCAGCAACAGACGGCCCGCTATCTGACCAAAGCGCCCGAAACCGGCAATGATCACCGAAGCATTTTCGTCATCAATGGTGTCCTGCGGCCGGTCATCTTTCGGCTTATTACGCTCAAGACGCGCAGCCAGCACCAGCAGCAACGGCGTGATCGCCATGGACAGTGCAACGGCCAGCGTCAGGGCTTTGGCCCATTCCACCGGCAACACGCCCGCCATTTGGGCGGCGCTGAAAATCACAAAAGCAAACTCACTGCCCTGCCCGATTAATATGGCAAACAGCCCGCGCTGTTTTTTGGGCACCCCGAGCCAGGGCGCAACCAGCCAGAGCAGTGCCGCCTTCAGCGCCATAAAACCGGCCAGCAAGGTGGCAATCAATAACGGCTGATGAATCAGCGTACCGAAGTCGATAGACATACCGACACCAATAAAGAACAGGCCCAACAGCAAACCTTTAAACGGCTGAATATCGCTTTCGAGCGCATGGCGATATTCAGAACTCGCCAGCATCACCCCCGCCAGAAACGCGCCCATCGCCATCGACAGGCCGGCCATTTCGAGCAAGATACCGAAACCGAACACCAGAAACAGCGCGACGGCACTGAACACTTCGCGCATACCCGAGCGCGCGACAAAGTGCAGTAAAGGCCGGGTCACATAGCGGCCGAGCAAAATTACGACGACCAACGCCCCGACAACTTTCGCGGCTGATGCACCAAAACTCGCCAGCGTCGTGGCTTCGCCGGTACTGGCTAGCAACGGGATCATCGCGACCAGCGGGATCGCGGCGATATCCTGAAACAGCAGAACGGCAAAGGCGCTGCGCCCGATAGGCGATGACGTCAGGCTGCGCTCGCTCATGGCCTGCATGGCGATGGCCGTTGAAGAGAGCCCCAGGGTCAGGCCAATCAACAGCGCGACTTTCCAGTCCAGCCCCAGCAGATAACAGAACAGACTGAGTAACAGTCCGCAGCCCGCCATCTGCAGGCTACCACCGCCAAACACCGAGGCGCGCAGCGTCCATAAGCGTTTAGGATCCAGCTCCAGGCCGATGATGAATAACATCAGCACCACGCCGATTTCGGCGAAGGTCAGAATCGATTCCGCGTCAGAAACCAGCTTCAGCCCCCACGGGCCGATAATGCAGCCCGCGATCAAATAGCCGAGCACAGAACCCAGCCCCAGCCGGACGGCAATGGGCACAAAAAGCGCCGCGGAGCCGAGATAAATCAGCCCCTCAATCATCAGATTATGGTTGTCCATTTTCCACCTCCGGCGCGCAGCCCTCTTTCAGACTCAGACAGGCGGAGAGCCGCCGGTGATACTCTTCGCCAGCCGCTTTCAATGCCACTTCATCGCAGATGAAAGTGTTGTGAACCGCAAAGTATGGCAGCCAGTTCATCCCGCAATACACCGCCGTGGCCTGCAATGGTTGTGCCAGCACGTCGAAATCAGGATGGTCACCCAGTTCGAAATGGTGTTCGCTCCCCCCCGTCGTGACTGCCCACAGACAGTGCTTCCCCTTCAGCGCATTTCCCTCATGGCCGTAAGCCCAGCCGTGTTCCAGCACTTTGTCTATCCACAATTTCAGCAGCGGCGGCAGGCTGTACCACTGGATAGGATGCTGAAAAACCACCAGATCCGCGCGTTCAACTGCCGCCTGTTCGGCATTGATATCGATATTGAAATCGGGGTAAAGATCATACAGGGAGCGGACTTCAACGTTGGGCAAGTCTTGCACTGCCGACAGCAATCGCTGGTTAGCCCGTGAATGACGTGGATAAGGATGGGCGTAAATGATCAGAATCATGCAGGTCTCTTATTTTATTTTGCTTACTTTCAGCATACGCAATTTTCTACTTTCATGAAAAAAGTCGAACTTGTATACCCAAAATAATTCGAGTTGCAGGAAGGCGGCAAATGAAGGAACCCCGATGAGCTTACTTGAGTAAGTGATTCGGGGGACTGAACGCAGCCAACGCCCCTGCAATTCGAAGTATGACGGGTATAAAAAGAAAAGGCGCAGCTTTCGCCACGCCTTTCATATGCCGGTTATTCTATCAGCCTTTGATTTTCGCGTGCATTTCCTGCACGGAAATCACCTGCTCTGTCGGGTCAGAAGACAACGCCATCGCGGTGGCAAAGCCGCCGTTCAGCGTAGTGTCATAATGCACCTTATATTGCAAGGCGCTGCGGCGGATCAGTTTTGAATCCTCAATCGCCTGACGTCCGGCGGTGGTATTGACGATATAAACGTATTCACCATTTTTGATGCGGTCCTGAATGTGCGGACGGCCTTCATGCACCTTGTTCACCAAACGCGGATTTATCCCGGCTTCGCCCAGCACTACGGCGGTGCCGTGCGTTGCATCCAGTTCGAAACCGCGTTTAAGCAGCTTGGCGGCTAAATCCACCACGCGGGCTTTGTCGCCATCGCGAACCGATAACAGTGCGCGACCGGCTTTCTTCATACCCGAGTTACTACCCAGTTGTGCTTTGGCAAAGGCTTCGGCAAAGGTGCGGCCCACGCCCATCACTTCCCCGGTAGAGCGCATTTCTGGCCCTAAGATAGGGTCAACGCCTGGGAATTTGTTGAACGGAAGTACCACTTCTTTCACCGAGTAATACGGTGGGATAACCTCTTCGGTAATGCCCTGCTGCGCCAGTGTCTGACCGGCCATGACGCGAGCCGCCACTTTCGCCAAAGGTACGCCCGTCGCTTTAGAGACAAACGGTACGGTACGCGCGGCACGCGGATTAACTTCAATCAGGTAGACTTCGTTGTTTTTCACCGCAAACTGCACGTTCATCAGACCGCGAACGCAGAGTTCAAATGCCAGTTTCTCAACCTGCTGGCGCATCACATCCTGAATTTCCTTGCTCAACGTGTAACACGGCAGGGAACAGGCGGAATCACCGGAGTGAACGCCCGCTTGCTCGATGTGCTCCATGATGCCGCCAATCAGTACGCGTTCACCGTCGCAGATAGCATCGACGTCAACTTCTACCGCATCATCCAGGAAACGGTCCAGCAGCACTGGCGCATCGTTGGAAACGCTGACAGCGTTCTGGAAGTAACGGCGCAGGTCAATTTCGTCATACACGATTTCCATCGCGCGGCCACCCAGTACATAGGACGGACGCACCACCAGCGGATAACCCAGACCAGCGGCTTTCTCAACCGCTTGCTCGATGGTCGAGACCGTGGCGTTAGCCGGTTGTTTCAGGCCCAGACGGTGAACCGCCTGCTGGAAACGTTCGCGGTCTTCCGCACGGTCAATGGCGTCCGGGCTGGTACCGATGATAGGAACACCAGCCGCTTCCAGTTCACGGGCAAGTTTCAGCGGAGTCTGTCCACCGTACTGCACGATCACGCCTTTAGGCTGCTCGATGCGTACGATTTCCAGCACGTCTTCCAGCGTCACAGATTCGAAGTACAGGCGGTCTGATGTGTCGTAGTCGGTAGAGACAGTTTCAGGGTTACAGTTAACCATGATGGTTTCGTAACCGTCTTCACGTAGCGCCAGTGAGGCGTGTACGCAGCAGTAGTCGAACTCAATGCCCTGACCGATACGGTTTGGACCACCGCCCAGCACCATGATTTTCGGCTTGTCATTGGTCGGGTTAGATTCGCACTCTTCTTCATAGGTTGAATACATGTAGGCGGTATCGGTTGAGAATTCCGCTGCGCAGGTATCCACACGCTTGTAGACCGGATGAAGATTATATTTGTGGCGCAGTTTACGCACTTCGCCTTCAGACACCCCCACCAGCGTGGCCAGACGCAGGTCGGCAAAGCCTTTGCGTTTGAGCATGCGCAGGTATTCCGGCGTCAGGATATTGAAGCCGCCTTCAGCCACTTCATTTTCCAGTTTGACCAACTCTTCAATCTGCACCAGGAACCAGCGGTCCACGTTGGTCAGGTTAAAGATGCCGTCGACGGACAGCCCGGCGCGGAAGGCATCGGCGATGTACCAGATACGCTCGGCACCGGCTTCTTTCAGCTCACGGCGGATTTTGGTCAGTGCTTCAGGGTCATCAAGGCTGACTTTCGGGTCAAAACCGCTGGCGCCCACTTCCAGACCGCGCAGTGCTTTTTGCAGGGATTCCTGCTGCGTGCGGCCAATCGCCATCACTTCGCCGACGGATTTCATTTGCGTGGTCAGACGGTCATTAGCACCGGCAAATTTTTCGAAGTTGAAGCGAGGAATTTTAGTCACAACGTAGTCGATGGACGGTTCGAACGAGGCTGGGGTTTTGCCACCGGTGATGTCGTTCATCAGCTCATCGAGGGTGTAACCCACCGCCAGCTTGGCCGCCACTTTAGCAATTGGGAAACCGGTCGCTTTCGAGGCCAGCGCAGAAGAACGTGATACGCGCGGGTTCATCTCGATAACAATCAGACGGCCATTTTTCGGGTTGACCGAGAACTGCACGTTGGAGCCACCGGTTTCTACGCCGATTTCACGCAGTACCGCCATCGAGGCGTTACGCATGATTTGGTACTCTTTGTCGGTCAGGGTCTGCGCCGGTGCGACAGTAATGGAGTCACCGGTGTGAATGCCCATGGCGTCGAAGTTTTCAATCGAGCAGACGATAATGCAGTTGTCGTTTTTATCACGTACTACTTCCATCTCGTACTCTTTCCAGCCAATCAGCGACTCATCAATCAGCAGCTCTTTGGTTGGGGAAAGATCCAGACCGCGTTCGCAAATCTCTTCAAACTCTTCGCGGTTGTAAGCAATACCGCCGCCGGTGCCGCCCATGGTGAATGAAGGGCGGATAATGCACGGGAAACCTACGTCAGCGGCAACCGCCAGCGCCTCTTCCATATTGTGAGCGATACCTGAACGTGCGGTATCGAGACCAATTTTTTTCATCGCCACGTCGAAACGGCGGCGGTCTTCGGCTTTGTCAATGGCGTCGGCGGTCGCGCCAATCATAGTCACGCCGAACTCTTCCAGCACGCCCTGACGTTCCAGTTCCAGCGCACAGTTCAGTGCAGTCTGGCCGCCCATGGTTGGCAGCACGGCGTCTGGACGCTCTTTCTCAATGATCTTGCGAACCACTTCCCAGGTGATGGGTTCGATATAAGTCGCATCGGCCATTTCCGGGTCAGTCATAATGGTGGCCGGGTTGGAGTTGACCAGAATGACGCGGTAACCCTCTTCACGCAGGGCTTTACAAGCCTGGGCACCGGAATAGTCAAACTCACAAGCCTGACCGATAACAATCGGGCCAGCGCCGAGGATCAGGATGCTTTTTATGTCTGTACGTTTTGGCATTTTTTACTGCTCCTGATTATTTGGCGTTAGAACGGTAAGTCTCAATCAGTTCGATAAAGTGATCGAACAGCGGCGCGGCGTCGTGTGGGCCCGGGCTGGCTTCAGGGTGGCCCTGGAAGCTGAACGCTGCTTTATCGGTGCGGTGAATGCCCTGCACCGTGTGGTCAAACAAGGATTTGTGCGTGACGCGCAGTTCGGCCGGCAGGTTGTTTTCGTCTACCGCAAAACCATGGTTCTGCGCGGTGATCATGACGCAGTCGTTATCCAGATCTTTTACCGGGTGGTTGCCGCCGTGGTGGCCAAGCTTCATCTTCACGGTTTTTGCACCGCTGGCCAGAGCCAGCAACTGATGGCCGAGGCAGATGCCGAACACCGGGATATCGGTTGTCAGGAACTGCTTGATGGCGGCGATGGCGTAATCGCATGGCTCCGGGTCACCCGGGCCGTTGGACAGGAAAATACCGTCCGGATCCATCTTCAAGACTTCATCCGCCGGGGTCTGTGCCGGCACCACCGTCAGGCGGCAGCCGCGATCCACCAGCATACGCAGAATGTTGCGCTTGGCGCCGTAGTCATAGGCCACCACGTGGAACGGCAGCTCAGAGGCCGGTTTGGCTTCCGGCAGGTCGCCTTCAAGCGTCCAACTGCCCTGCTGCCAGCTGTAGGCTTCCTGGGTGGTAACTTCTTTCGCCAGATCCATGCCTTTCAGGCCCGGGAAGGCTTTGGCCTTCGCTAACGCCAAGGCGGCATCCGGCGTGTCGGCGGCGATGATGCAGCCGTTCTGTGCCCCTTTCTCGCGCAGCAGGCGGGTCAGCTTGCGGGTATCGATATCGGCAATCGCCACGATGTTGTGACGCTTCAGGTAGTCAGACAGGCCTTCTTCGTTGCGGTAGTTGCTGGCAATCAGTGGGAGGTCGCGAATGACGAGGCCTTGGGCGTGTACAGCGGAGGATTCTTCGTCGGAAGCATTGGTGCCGACATTGCCGATATGAGGATAAGTAAGAGTAACGATCTGGCGGGAGTAGGAAGGATCAGTGAGGATTTCTTGATAACCGGTCATCGACGTATTGAAGACCACTTCCCCCACTGCCGTACCCTCTGCCCCGATGGCCCGACCGTGGAATTGGGTTCCGTCTTCCAGAACCAATAGCGCTGACTTTATCAAAGCATCCTCCAGGAATAATCAATCATATTATTTGCATATTAATTCAGATTAACCGATCTAAATCAATGCAAAAATCATCCCCTAAGACAATTTTCGGCAAATTGGGCGCATTCTAATGATGGCAGTCAGCTTTGTCTACCAAAAGCACCATTATTTCTGTCTATTTTGCTGAACTCAGTGAAAACCATGCCCTACCGCCATAAAAGAGCAGCCTATCTGCACATAGTAACCGTTTGCGAGGCATTTTATCTGAGAACCTGAGATAAAAAGGAATTGTTGAACATCAAGAGGAGTGCAGTGGTTACTTTTTAACCGATAGGGTCATAAAAAAATGACAAAACAGCTATTATTGCCAGCCTTAGACAATAATTATTACGAAACCCACATAAAAACATAAAAAAAAAAGGGCAATCAAGGAACTGCCCTTTTATCAAAACATTATGACCAAAACAACCACATCACGATGGTTTAGTAAAACTATAAATCATCCAGACCAAGGACATCTTTCATGTCATAAAGTCCTTTTTTCTGTGATGAGAGCCAAACAGCCGCTTTTACAGCACCATTTGCGAAAGTCATACGGCTGGAAGCCTTGTGGGTTATCTCAACCCGCTCTCCAATATCTGCAAACATCACTGTATGTTCACCCACGATGTCGCCGGCTCTGACAGTCGCGAAACCAATGGATTTCGGATCACGCTCACCGGTATAGCCTTCACGAGCATAAACCGCGCATTCTTTCAGATCACGCCCCAGCGCACCGGCGATGGCTTCCCCCATTGCCAGCGCTGTGCCCGATGGCGCATCCACTTTATGGCGATGGTGAGCTTCAATGATTTCGATATCGGTATAGTCGCCCATCACTTTGGCGGCTTTCTCCAACAGTTTAAGCACTACATTGACACCGACGCTAAAGTTCGCAGCAAAAACTATCGGAACAGCACTTGCTGCCTGTACAATTGCAGCCTTACCGGCGTCATCAAAGCCCGTAGTGCCGATAACGATAGCTTTCTGATGTTTCTGACAAAACTCGAGGTAGGCCAACGTCCCTTCCGGACGGGTGAAATCGATCAGAATATCGAAATCATCCACAACATCATCCAGACTGTCGCTCACCTTCACATTTAACTGGCCCACACCCGCAATCTCACCGGCGTCGGTACCCACCAGGGAAGAACCTTTGCGCTGAAGCGCCGCGCCAAGCACCACGCCTTCAGCCTGCGATACAGCCTGAATAAGCTGCCGTCCCATGCGACCACCCGCGCCCGCAATTGCCATGCGGATATCAGCGTTACTCATAATCTCTCTCTTAATAGATAGGTTCTGCCTTGAAGCAGATTCAGGTTAACGACCCCTCAGCAACGGGGCCAGCAAAATTGCCGCATAATTAGAAAATTATGATACAGGCTGGTTAATATCAGTAAAACACATCGGCATTTTGGTTACTTAGTCTGCAACTTTATGTTAATGGCAGCCAGGCCAGCTTCATAACACATTTCGAATAATCATGCAGAATTGTGCATAAAAATCACCTGCTGCAACAGCATCTCATCCCTTGCTTCACCTGCCCAATAGTACGTCCTTTACCTCTGCCTTTACTACCCGCCCGCCACGTCTGCCAATAACCTGACGTGATTTGGCGATAAAATCGACGCTCCCCTCTTTTCTGCGATCTTTATCATTCTTTCCGCTTTGTACATGCGAAATCCATCTTGATTAAATTAATGAATGTGATAATAAATAGCTCGCTAATTTTAACCTTGGAAAGTTAATTTTTAGCCAGCTTCATGGCGAAAGCGATGGTGCGTCTGACACCCTTACCATGATGTAAGGGAATAATAAGAAATCCGGCCAGAACGGATTGTCGCAAAATCCACTTTTTTGTTTTGAGCAACGTTTTGGCACAGGGAGTTTTACATGAAATCTAAATTGAACAGGTTCACACAAACGGCTGCTGCCAGCCTGATCCTCGGCTGTACGGCCTTTGCTGCACACGCTGAAATCACTCTGATTAAACAAGATCCCAAGCCGGATGATTTACTCAGCCGCCTGAATTTCCAGGTCGGCGGCAGTATTCGTCCGCAGTGGAATATGGAAACGGGCGGAAAAGACAAAGGCTCCTATAAAAATAACGGCTTCGACGGCGGTTCCCGTTTTCGTTTCTCCGCTGATTACTATCTGTTTGATGACATCAGTTGGATCAGCTATTACGAGCTGGGCGTAAACTTCCCGGCACTGTTTGACTGGGATGATCACTACGCAGACAACGCACGTAACACCAGCCGCCGTATGCTCTACACCGGTTTCAAGAGCAAAACCTATGGTCAGCTCACCTTTGGTCAGCAAAACAGCGTTTACTACGATGTGGTCGGCGCCAAGACCGATATCTGGGACTACGACATGCTGGCTCAGGCACCGGGCAACGGCGTCAATGGTGACTACGACGGTTCTTACCGCGCGCGTAAGCAGCTGAAATACAAAAATACTTTCGGCGACGCGGACATTTACGCTTCTTATCTGTTTGCGGATACTGATTTACTGACTGGCGACGGCCTGCGTTACAAGCGCAAAGGCGGCGGTTCTGTGGGTGTGGACTATCACATCACCAAAGATCTGACCTGGGGTACGGCGTACAACTACACCGACGCAGAGATGAAAAACCCGGGCCTGCATAGCTCCACTGACTATAACCAGAGCATTATGGGTACCGCGTTAAGCTGGAAACCGGGCAACTGGACCGCTTCACTCGGCGGGGGTTACTACCATAACTTCCTGACCACCAAGCAGAAATCCGATGAAGATTACTTCGCAGGTGATGCTTACGGTATTGAGTACTTCCTCGGTTATACCTTCCCAATCAACCAGTACGCGGTTAAAACCCTTCAGCCGTACTTTATGGGTGACCGTCTGAGCTATGTGACAGGACGCAATTATCAGCGTATCGATAATGGTCTCGGCCTCTCCTTCCAGATGGATTATGGCTTCCGTGTGGACTACGAACATGTGTTCAGTTCTACCACTGATGACCGTGGTGATATGAATCTGGTTCGTCTGAGATACGACTTCTAATTCCGTAACCTCCGGGGCCGTTTGGCTGTGATCACCTTTTTAGGTTATTGACAGCAAACGGCCTTTTTTTAGCATCATTTTTACATCCATTCTCCTATCCTCTCCGACCAAAGCCAGACTAGACTGACTATCAGCAACTGATTCAGCGTTAACCGCTTGCAGGAGAACTACGCATGTCCGCTTTTTTACGTTCTGCTTTCACCGCCATTGATGATTATCGTGCAGATTTAGGTGAAACCCCGGTCTGGTGCCAGCGCACACAGTCATTGCTGTGGGTCGATATCCTTAATATGAAATTACTGCGCTACTGGCCCTCCCAGCAGAAAACCGAAACGCGTAAACTGCCGACCCTCACCAGTGCAGTGCTGCTCACCGAGTCGCTGAATCGCTTTTTACTGGTCTCGCAGGACGGGTTACACCTTTACGATTATGCCTTCAGCAAAACGGAACATCTGTGTGATTACGTAGGTGCAGAGGGCACCCGTCCAAACGAAGCCGCTATCGCTCCGGATGGCTCGCTGTGGTTTGGTACGATGGACCTCAAAGAAGAGCAGACGAGCGGTGCGTGGTATCGCTATGAAAAGGGCGATGAAAAGCCGTTACTGATGATGGATAACGTCGGGATCACCAATACGCTGGCGTGGCACGAAGGCAAGGTCTGGTTTGCTGACAGCATGAAGAAACGCTTTTATTCGGCAAATGCGCGGCGCATCAATCCGCTGAAGATCTCCTGCTTTTCTTCCGGAGATAAAACACCCGACGGTTCAGCCGTCTCTCAGGACGGTTTGCTGATCACCGCCTGCTGGGGCGGGAAGTGTTTATTGCGCCAGCAGATCAATCAAGGTGAACTGCTGACGCTCGATACACTTCCCGTTCCGGTGACGCAACCCAGCTGCTGCACGTTCGGTGGCCCTGATATGACCGAACTGTTTATCACTTCAGCCCGCAAAGGACTGGCCTCGCCCGGTGAATTAGACGGAGCCGTGCTGCATGTGCAGACCGCGACCGTCGGTACTCCGCAGAATCTGTTCCGCTTGTAATATTACGTTAGCTTTCTGCCGCTATAGCCGTGCTGCCCCGCAGGATTCCCGGATCACCAGCGAGGGCGGCAATATGATCCGTTTTGGCGGCTCATCATTTCCCTGAATCCGGCTAAACAGTAACTCCCCGGCCTTGCGCCCGATTTCGCGGGCGGCGACAGAAACCGTCGTCAGGGCTGGCTGCACCAGCGAGGCCTCCGAAATATCGTCAAAACCCACCAGCGCAAAATCCCGCCCAATCACTTTGTCTTTTTGCCGCAACGCCAGCATCACGCCTAACGCCACAATGTCCTGATAGCACACGGCGGCGGTGATTTGCGGAAAGGCGGCGAGCAATTCATTGCACGCATGAGCGCCGGAGCTTTGCGTGGCTTCGCAGCTGACAATCCATTCACTGCGCACGGGAATATGATTTTCCAGCAATTTACTGCTGTACCCGCCGAGACGCTGCGCGCGCGTGGATGACCCCTCCTGCCCGCCGATAAACGCAATGTTGCGATGCCCCTGATTAAGCAGATGTTGGGTCGCGAGCTGAATACCGAGAAAGTTATCGGTGCCGACATAATCAAACCCGCTGTCGGCCGGAGGGCGGACCGCCATGATCACCGGGATCTGCCGGCGCTTAAGGCTTTCATAAAACAGCGCAGGCGTTTGCTTGGCCGCACACATCACCATGCCGCTGGCGCTGTTTTGCATCAGGGAATCCACAAAGCGCTGCTGCCGCTCCGCCGATTCCGCCGTATTCGCCAGAAACAGCATCATCTGATGGCGTTCCATCTCATCACTTAGACCGGCGGTCATCTCGGCATAGAAAGGGTTGGTGATGTCATGCAACAGCAACCCCACCTGATTACTACTGCGGTTACGCAGGTTGGCCGCCGTCTGGTTATAGACGTATCCCAGTTGTTCAAGCGCGGCCAGCACGCGTTTACGGGTCGGATCCGAGATGCGACCCTGATTGCGTAAGACCAATGATACCGTGGCGGTCGAGACATGAGCGTGGGCGGCGACATCCGCCAGAGTAATGGTTGCCATCAGATTCTCCTGTGTCATTTCCTTCAAGATAAATCGATTAACCGTAAATTGCGTAAAAATCCACTTATTTTCGTGAGCGTACTCACATCAGACGCCGTATATGGCCGTTTTTATCCCCTTTTTAGAAGTTAATCGCATTTAGCAGTCTGGTGTAATTTAGGGTTAATCGATTAATCTTTGTGTCAGAACTGATGAAAAATACAACACCAAAGGGAAAGCAGGCCATGTCATTACCAACACGTTCCACCTCGTACGATAAATCCCCAGAGATTTACGTTAAGGGTCATGACCATGCCGCCTGGCAAGGTTGGGAAGCAATTTGCGGCACGCTTTTGCAGCAGATAGCTAACCGCTCACCGGCCAGAACCGTACTGGTGATCGACTGCTATCCGGGGGTCAATCTGGCGGAGTTACATCATGAGCTGATTGGAAAACTTCCGACCTCTCTTCTGATCGATGCATCACAGGCGAAGCGGCCCGAAGCCGAGGTACATGCACTGATCCAACGCAACCTGACCGATGATCGTGTCTTTGGCGTGATGTCCTGCCATCAACTGAACGAGTTTTTCCATGAGGATAAAATCCGTACGTTGCAGGCAGAAATCTGCAAAGCAGAAGGCCTGACGGTGGTATTTGGCCCCGGTGCGGCACTCATCACCCGCGGCGATATTCTGGTTTATGCCGATATGGCACGCTGGGAAATTCAGCAGCGTTTTCGCCGCGGCGAGCTGGGTAACTGGGGAGTGGAAAACGTCAGTGAAGATCTGCTCCGCCGCTACAAGCGCGCCTTTTTCGTCGAGTGGCGGGTGTTTGATCGTCACAAAACACCGCTGCTGAAATGTGCCGATTTCATTCTCGACACTAACCAGTCACAACATCCTGTACTGATCACCGGCGGAGCTTTTCACGCCGGACTGCAACAGGCGACGACCCAGCCGTTTCGCGTGGTGCCTTTTTTCGACCCCGGCGTATGGGGTGGTCAGTGGATGAAACACCACTTTGATCTCGACCCGAAAGCCCCGAACTACGCATGGTGTTTTGATTGCGTGCCCGAGGAAAACAGCCTGCTAATGCGGTTCGGCAACGTTCGGGTTGAGATCCCCTCTCAGGATTTAGTCCTGCTCTACCCTCAGCCCCTGTTAGGCGAAAAAGTTCACGCCCGCTTTGGTGCGGAATTCCCCATTCGCTTTGATTTTCTCGACACCATTGGCGGTCAGAATCTCAGCTGTCAGGTACACCCGCTGACCGAATATATTCAGCAAACCTTCGGGATGCACTACACCCAGGATGAGAGCTATTACATTCTCGCCGCCGAGCCTGACGCGCAGGTTTATCTGGGCACCCGCACAGGGATTCAACCTCAGGAGATGTTGCAGGATTTGAATGCCGCTCAGCGCGGTGAAAAAGCCTTTGATGATGAGAAATTCATTAACTGCTTCCCTGCCAAAGCACACGATCACTTTCTCATCCCTGCCGGAACCGTTCACTGCTCCGGCTCGGGCACCATGGTGCTGGAGATCAGCGCCACACCTTATATCTTCACCTTCAAGCTGTGGGACTGGGGCCGTGTGGGCCTCGATGGCCTCCCCCGTCCGGTTCATCTCGAGCATGGCGAACGGGTTATTGACTGGGAGCGGGATACTGAGTGGGTAGCGTCACATCTGATTAACCGGATTGAGCCTCTGTGCAGCGGTGATGGCTGGCGCGAAGAGCGCACTGGCTTACATGAACGTGAGTTTATTGAGACCCGTCGCCACTGGTTCAGTCAGGCCGTTGATCATGACACCCAAGGACGGGTAAATGTGCTCAATCTGGTTGAGGGCGAGGAGGCTGTCGTAGAGAGCCCAGATAACCGCTTTGCCCCGTTCACGGTGCATTACGCGGAAACCTTTATCGTTCCCGCCGCCGTGGGGAAATACCGCATTCGTCCCGTTAACGGACAGGGTAAAACATTGGCCACGCTTAAAGCCTGGGTAAGGGGTTAACTATGATTCATATCCTGTTAGCCACTCACGGAAAGTTCGCCGAAGGGCTGCTCGACAGCGCGCAAATGGTCTACGGCAAGCTGGCGCACACCTCTTTTGTCAGTCTGCGTGAGGAAGACGGCATTGATGCGTTCAGGCTCGAGTTCGCTCTGGAAATCAAAAAACAGAGCGCGTCTGCCGACGGTATTCTGGTGCTGTGCGATATACAGTCCGGTACGCCTTTTAATATCGCCTGTTGCCACTCGTTCTCTGCCGATGCTGTGAAACCTGTGGCCGTGATTTGCGGCGTTAACTTCCCCATGCTGCTGATGAGCATGGATTTTCTGGATGAAATCGATGTGCATTCCGTCGCGCAAACGTTGGTCGCACAAGCGGCAGAATCCATGATCTATGCCCGGCCGGCAATGGCAAAACCTGACGAAGAATTTTAAGGAGTCATCATGGCACTATCCTTTGTACGCATTGACGATCGGGTAATTCATGGGCAGTTGGTAACGCGCTGGGCCAAAGAGCTGCCCTGCGACGGCATCGTGGCTATTGATGATGATGTCGCCGCCGATCCCCTGCTCTCTTCGGTAATGAAAGGGGCGGTTTCTGACACCAAAGTTTGGCTTTTTGACGTGGCAACGGCGATCAGTAAATTGCCCAAGGTGATCGCGAGCGAAAAGCGCTATTTCGTCATAGGAAAATCGCCCGTGACTTTACGGCGTCTGATTGAGGCAGGAATCGACCTCACCAATCTCAATCAAAAAATCAACGTAGGCCCGATGAGCTCACGCAGTAATACCGTAGTGATTGGCCCAAACCAGTCGGTGAATGCAGAAGAAATTGATGCCTTTAATTTTCTCAGCAATTTAGGGCATCGGATTGAATTTCGGTTAGTGCCGGATGGCAGCTTTTATCAGTGGCAAGATGCTCAAAAAAAACTCAACTAAAACAGACTATACCCTAAAGAGTTCGAGCCGCCGGGGGCGACTTGAAGTATGGCGGGTATAAAGGGGCAACGTATGTGGTTTGAAGCAACGCTTATAGGAATACTGTGTTATCTCGGCGCACTCAGCACTCCCTGGTTACTGGGGCTGACCGGCGGCTGGTACACCATTACCCGTCCGCTAGTTTCTGGCATGCTGGTGGGATTTATTCTTGGTGATGTCACGACCGGTATCATCATCGGCGTTGCCGTGCAGGCAGTGTATATCGCCATGGTGACGCCCGGCGGATCCATGCCATCGGATCTCAACTTTGTCGCTTTTCCCGCTATCGCTCTGGGGATTTTATCCGGCAAAGGCACCGACGTCGCCGTTGCGCTGGCGGCTACCATCGGTATTGCGGGTACGATTTTGTTCAACGTGATGATGGTGCTGAACTCCTACTGGAACCACCGCGCGGATGTCTCTTTGGAAAAAGGTGACGAACGCGGCGTCTATTTCAACAGCGCTATTGGCCCGCAAATCACGAACTTCCTGCTGAGATTCATCCCTACGTTTATCGCCGTGTTTTTTGGCGCGCAGTACATCAGCGCCTTTATGGACAGCCTGCCTGAAATCATCATCAAGACCATGAGCGTGGTCGGTGGCATTTTGCCAGCGGTGGGCATCGCTATTCTGCTTAAGCAGATCATCAAAAGCTATACGCTGTGGATCTACTTTTTGGTTGGCTTTATCTGCATTGTTTTTTTGCATCTGAACATGGTGGCACTGGTTATCGTCGGTGCGTTGCTCTCTTTGATTCACTACAACTACAAGCCCGAGCCGGTCAGCGCATCCGCTTCGCCGACACCCGCTGATGACGAGGATGAATTCTGATGAACACCACACCGGTTTCACTCGATAAGAAAGATCTGCGCCGCTGCTGGCGGGCATGGATGATGTACAACCTGTCCTCGATGAGTTTTGAGCGTCTGGAGTCATTCGGCTTTTGTCTTGGCATGATGCCTGCCATTAAAAAACTGTACAGCGATCCCAAGCAACGCATCGAAGCCATGCGCCGCCACGCCTCCTTCTATAATACGGAGCCGCAAATCGGTGCTATCGTGAACGGAATGGCCGTCGGGCTGGAGGAAAAAAAGGCCAATGGCGAACCTATCGACGGGGAAGCGATTAACACGTTGAAAGTGGGGCTGATGGGGCCGATCGCCGGGATTGGTGACTCGATGATACCCGGTATGCTTATCCCGATTTTGCTCAGTATCGGGATGGCGCTGGCGGCCGGTGGCAGCATTATCGGGCCGCTGTTCTACATCATCTCTTTTAACGCCATCATGATTTGCGGCTCCTACTGGCTGTTTATGAAAGGCTACCGCATGGGATCGGGATCCGTCGAAATGCTGGTGAGCAGCAAATCGACCAAGCTGCGTGAGGCACTTTCGCTACTCGGCGTGTTTGTTATGGGCGGCGTGGCGGCGAGTTACGTAAAACTCGGGACCGGCTTAGAGTTCGTCACTAAAGATGGCGTGAACATTCACGTTCAGCAGATGCTCGACGGGATTTTCCCTCAGCTGTTGCCTTTACTCGTAGTAGTCGGCGTCTGGTACTTTATGGCAAAACGGGGCTTATCTCCGGTTAAAGCGATGGTCAGTCTGCTGGTCCTGGCCGCGCTTGGCGTGGCTTGCGGGGTATTAGGTTAGGCTTAAATCAGCGCTGGCCAGAATGCAAAACGGGCGACTCAATCAGTCGCCCGTTTTTATGGTGATGACTCAGGACTAAGGCACAAAATTCACCCATTTATCGGCCACGCTGCCGGGGTCAGAAATAAACTGAAAGCGCGCGGGATCCTCTTCAAACTGGCGGTACAAAGGCTCCGCGGTAATACCAAATTCGACATAGTGTCTTGGCTGCGTCGCATACAGTCGCGTCGGGGAGTAGTGAGAGTTTTGCTGCCACGTAATATGGTCACCTTGCAGTAACGGATACCAGGCCAGGCCTTTACGCTGACGCACCGCGTCGTATTCAAATCCGTATTCACGATCGCACCAGGCGGCAAAGGTCAGCGGGATATGTGGGTCGGCAGAAAGGGTGGCATGCGCCCAGCCCGGTGGTACCAGGATTTTGTCACCCGGCCCGGCATGAATAGCAAAACATCGGCCAGGATCTTGTTCAACGTATTCCTGCATATAAATCACCGCTTTACCCTGCCAGATTTCATACAGTTCCGGCGGCGACCAGCCGCTGTGCTGGCTGATACGATGAACGTGCCCCTGGCTGCGCACCGGTTCATCCCCCAGACGACCTGACGCATAGGTCACCACGCCAAATAGCAACATGCGGGTTTGCAGCACCTGATGATGAATCTGGCGGGCGACGTCCATGGCAATCGCGTAGACCTGTTCCGGCCCGTCACACTGGGGGTCACGCAGCGATGGACGTATTTGATCCAGCGTACGGATCTCCGGAACCGGCCCGGTCACGTCCTGATGGTAAACAAATCCCATCGGCTGGCGGGTAATACTCAATGGCAGCCCAAAATCACGCACAGAGGAATCAGACACGGGCGGCCTCCAGAGAGACTTTGCCTTCGCGATCATAAACGCGCAGGCTGAAGCCATCAGGTTGCAAAGCCTCGTAATCATGCCCTGCTACGACGGGCCATACGGCTAAAGCAGAAAGAACGGCAGCACCGGTATTCACCAGACGGTGAGCAGTATAAAAAGGGATATGGTGAACGCTGCCTGCGAAAACCTGTTCGGCATACGCGGGACCGTTCTCAGGCTGGAGCAACAAAATGCCATGACCGCACAGACCAAAATAGAATTCGGCCTGCTCACGACGCTGGTGAAAATGCCCGCGCGTCATAAAAAATTCGTCACCCACTTTGCCCGGCATCAGATGCGTCGTGCCGGTATGCAGTTCACCCTCCTGCTGCGGTGACGCCAGCATTTCAACCTGATATACCGCGAGGTCATCAGGTAAAGCCTGACGTGCGGACTCATCGCGAAATACGCCGGTAAGATCGCGCAGGCAGGTTGATTTAAACTGGACATTCGGCGCATCAAAGCACCCGGTCAGCAGGTCAACCTGCGGGGGTATGCAAGGATTAATTCTCATCTGTAGACTCCGCCCAAGGAAAAACAGACCTGTTCAGTGTAGGCGGTTAATCGATTAATCTCTATGCGTAACGATCAAAAATGGGATGCCGGTTAGAGGGCATCCCATTACATAAAACTGTCGCGGTTCAGAAAGGACTAATCGATCTGCTTGATATCAACCCGCAGTTCTTTCGGCACTTCGAACACAATGTTTTCTTCGCGTCCTTCCATGTTAATCACCTCAGCGCAGCCAAAGGCTTTCAGCTTATTGATTACGTCCTGCACCAGAATATCCGGGGCGGAAGCGCCAGCGGTTAAACCAATGCGTTTCGCATCTTTAAGCCAGGCTTCCTGAATATCAGCCGCCGAGTCAATCAGGTAGGAAGGCACGCCAACGCGTTGCGCCAGTTCAGCCAGCCGGTTGGAATTGGAGGAGTTTTTCGAGCCAACCACCAGCACAATATCAGCATCATCGGCCAGATGACGTACGGCCTCCTGACGGTTAGTCGTCGCGTAGCAGATGTCATCTTTACGCGGGCCGATGATCTTTGGAAAACGATCGCGCAGCGCATCTATCACCTCAGAGGTATCATCGACAGACAGCGTCGTCTGGGTCATAAAGCACAGGTTATTTTCGTCCTTAACCTGCAATTTATACACATCCGCAGGCGACTCAACCAGGTACATTCCCCCTTGAGGGTTGCTGTACTGGCCCATCGTCCCTTCCACTTCCGGATGCCCGGCATGACCAATCAGAATCGCTTCTGTGCCCTTACGGCTGGCACGTGCCACTTCCATATGGACCTTGGTCACCAGCGGACACGTCGCGTCAAATAACATCGTCAGGTCACGCGCTTTGGCTTCTGCACGCACCGCCTGAGAAACGCCATGCGCCGAGAAAATCAGGATCGAGCCATCAGGCACTTCATTGATTTGCTCGATAAAAATCGCACCGCGCTGACGCAGGCTGTCCACCACATAGCGGTTATGTACCACTTCGTGACGTACATAGATTGGTGCGCCGTAAAGTTCGAGCGCCCGTTCGACGATGCTTATCGCACGGTCGACGCCCGCACAGAATCCTCGCGGATTAGCCAGCAGTATTTGCATGCTTCTCCTCCCGTTGTGGATCGATCTCCAGCACTTCGATATCAAAATCGATATGCTGGCCCGCCAGCGGATGGTTGAAATCAACGGTGATCGAATCTTCAGTCACGTCACGGACCACACCAGGCATTTCGCTGCCGTCGCGGGTGGTAAATAACATGATGGTACCGGCATCGGGGATACCGGTTTCCTGAAAATCACGACGAGAAAAATACTGCACCAGATCCGGGCTTTTCGAACCGAAAGCCGATTCAGGCGCCAGAGTAAAGGCGTGCTTATCACCCACCTTCAGCCCCAGCAGCTCGTTTTCCAGCGCGTCAGACAGGCTGCTATCGCCAAGACGAAACAGCGCAGGTTTGCCGTTTGCACGGGTAGACTCAGCCGTTGAGCCATCTTCGAGCTTCAACGTAAAGTGCACCAATACCGCGCTGTCGTGTTTCACCTGTTCAGACATGGTTCTCTTATCCTTTGCTTTTGGCTGCTGTATTCGGTTTAGCTAAGAAGCCTTCCAATACCACCAATACCGCGCCGACACAGATAAAGCTGTCGGCCAGATTGAAGATCGGGTAATGCCAGTCATTGACGTAAAAATCGATAAAGTCGATGACAAAACCGTGCACCATGCGATCAAACAGATTACCGAGCGCGCCGCCGATAATCATAGCGAAAGCGATATTGGTCAAACGCTGCTTGCCACTGTTGCGATACATCAGCACCAGCAGGATCACAACGATCACCAGAGCGATCAGGGCAAAGAACCAACGCTGCCAGCCGCCTTTATCCGCCAGGAAACTGAACGCTGCGCCAGGGTTATGGGCATAGGTCAGATTAAAGAACGGAATCAGCGGCATGGATTCGCCGAGCTGAAAATGGCCCATCACCAGGAATTTGCTGCCAAGGTCCAGGATAACTACTACTACCGCCAGCCAAAGCCAGCGGAGTCCGGTGGAACAGAGAGGTTTAGTCATTATGCAAACTTGCGCTCTTCGCCGTCACTGGCAATGTTAGTCACACAGCGGCCACAGATTTCGCTGTGTTCCGCATTCTGGCCGACGTCAGTGGTGTAATGCCAGCAGCGCGGACATTTATCACCTTCGGCTTTTTCCAAACCAATCTTGAGACCTTTAAGCAATTCGCTGGCCTGTGCAGTGTCATCCGCTTCAGCCAGTGACGCCACGCGGGCGCCGGACGTCAGCAGGACAAAGCGCAGTTCGTTGCCAAGAGCGCGCAGATCGGCAGCCAGTGCATCGTCAGCAAACAGCGTCACGGAGGCTTCAAGCGATCCGCCCAGGCGTTTATCCGCGCGTGCCTGTTCGATCACCTTGTTCACTTCGCCACGCACTTTCAGCAGCTCATCCCAGAAAACATCGTTCATCGATTCGTCAGCCGCCAGCCCAAACAGGCCGTCATACCACTCTTCAGTGAAGACAAACTTATCGCGCGAACCCGGCAGGAACGCCCAGATCTCGTCCGCGGTAAAGGACATGATCGGTGCCATCCAGCGAACCAGTGCTTCAGAAATATGATAAAGCGCGGTCTGGCAGCTGCGGCGGGCAACGCTGTCGCTTTTCGCGGTGTACTGACGGTCTTTAATGATGTCGAGATAGAACGACCCCATTTCAACCGAACAGAACTGCATCAGACGCTGCACCACACCGTGGAAATCATAACGCTCATAAGCGGCAATGATCTCCTCCTGTGCGGCCTGTGCACGGCCAACGGCCCAGCGATCCAAGACCACCATCTCTTCCGGTTTTACACAATGCAGTGCCGGGTCGAAACCATTAAGGTTCGACAGCAAGAAGCGCGCGGTGTTACGGATACGGCGGTATGAATCGGCTGCGCGTTTGAGGATCTCATCGGACACGGCGATTTCGCCGGTGTAGTCCGTTGAAGCTACCCACAGACGCAGAATGTCGCCACCAAGCTTGTTCATCACGTCCTGAGGCGCAATGGTGTTGCCGATGGATTTAGACATTTTGCGGCCCTGACCATCGACGGTGAAGCCGTGAGTCAGTACCTGTTTGTATGGCGCTTTACCTTTCATGGCGGTGGAGATCATCAGAGAGGACATGAACCAGCCGCGATGCTGGTCAGAGCCTTCCAGATACAGATCGGCTTCATGACCGTTAAACTCAGGACGCACCCCCACTACCGAAGAGCTGGTTGAACCTGAGTCAAACCAGACGTCCAGCGTGTCAGGTACTTTTACGTAATCCGCAGCATCAGCGCCCAGGATATCGGCAGGGTTTAAGTCCCACCACGCCTGAATGCCTTCAACTTCTACACGTTTGGCGACCTCTTCCATCAGCTCAAGCGTACGCGGATGCAGCTGCTCGGTGTCTTTGTGAACGAACAGGGACATTGGCACGCCCCAGGTACGCTGACGGGAAATACACCAGTCAGGACGGTTCGCGACCATGTTTTCGATACGCGCCTGGCCCCACTCAGGGATCCACTGCACGCCCTTGATCTCTTCAAGCGATTTCGCACGCAGACCTTTCTGATCCATGCTGACAAACCACTGCGGCGTAGCGCGGAAGATGATCGGCGTTTTATGACGCCAGCAGCACGGGTAGCTGTGGTTCAGCTTTTCAACGTGCAGCAGAGCACCTTTTTCGCGCAGCAGATCAACAATCAGATCGTTAGCTTTGAAGACGAATTTACCGTCCAGCGTCGGGTAAGTACCCGGGAGGTAGCAGCCGTTCGGCCCTACCGGATTAGCGACTTCAAGACCGTATTTTTGGCCGATAACGAAGTCATCTGGACCGTGACCCGGCGCAGTATGAACAGCACCGGTACCGGCATCGAGCGTTACGTGGTCGCCAAGAATGGCCGGAACGTCAAAACCAAGGAACGGGTGGTTGAAGCGCAGCAGCTCAAGATCAGCCCCTTTGCATTCACCCAACACTTTCCACTGCGCAATACCGGCACGTTTCATCACGCTTTCAACCAGATCGGTTGCGAGTATCAGACACTGGCCGTCAATCTGCACCAACTGATAAGAGAACTCAGCGTTCAGGGAAATCGCGCGGTTAGCCGGCATAGTCCACGGGGTCGTGGTCCAGATAACCAGAGAAACCGGGCCTTCGAACGCGCTGGCACCAAACTTCGCTGCCACTGCCGCAGGGTCTGCCGCATGGAAAGCAACGTCGATGGATGGCGACGTTTTGTCGTAATATTCAACTTCAGCTTCGGCCAGAGAGGAGCCGCAATCAGTACACCAGTGCACAGGTTTAGCACCTTTATGCAGATGGCCGTTGCCGATAATTTTGCCGAGCGCACGGATGATGTTGGCTTCAGTCTTGAAGTCCATGGTCAGGTACGGGTGATCCCAGTCGCCCAACACGCCAAGACGAATGAAGTCCTGTTTTTGGCCTTCAACCTGTTCAGCGGCGTATTTGCGGCAGGCTGCGCGGAATTCCGCCGCAGTGACTTTCTCACCCGGCTTACCGATCAGCTGTTCAACTTTCAGTTCAATCGGCAGACCATGGCAGTCCCAGCCCGGAATATAAGGCGAGTCAAAACCGGCCATGCCCTTGGACTTAACAATAATGTCTTTGAGAATTTTGTTAACTGAGTGACCAATATGAATGCTGCCGTTCGCATACGGAGGGCCGTCATGCAAAATAAAGGATTTCTTACCCTTTTTGGCTGCGCGAATAATCCCGTACAGATCCTGCTCATACCAGTTCTTCAGCATGTCAGGTTCACGCTTGGCCAAATCGCCACGCATCGGGAACCCTGTTTCCGGCAAGTTCAGGGTGTTCTTATAGTCACTCATTAGATTCTCGGTTCCGTTTTTTTGGCTGGATACCAGGCTCGTGGTTTGCACCCCTTTGCCTGTCATAAATAGTTAGCGTGGTAGTAACCCAAAGAACTTCCGGGCCGTCACCTCATCGCTCGCGATTTGTTGCTTTAACGCATCAAGCGAGGCAAACCGCTGTTCATTGCGCAATTTTGCGCGCAGCACCACGTCAATGTGGCGCCCATATAAATCCATTGTTGTGTCGAGCAGGTGCACTTCCAACTGCTTACGGACACCGCCGACTGTCGGACGTATACCAATGTTGGCAATTCCTGGCAGAGGCTCTGCGCCCAAACCTAACACGTCCACGGCGTAGACGCCCCTGACGGGTGAGACCACACGCTTCAACGGCACGTTGGCCGTTGGGAAGCCGATGGTACGGCCAAGTTTATCGCCGTGTACCACGCGTCCTGAAATACTGAACGGGTGGCCGAGCAGGTTTGCGGCCAGTTGGAGATCATCATCGCGTAACGCATCGCGGATCGCTGTACTGCTGATGCGATTTCCGCCATCACGAAATGTCTGCGTACTGATCACGTCAAACCCGTATTCGGCTCCCGCTTTTTGCAAAAGCGGGAAATCGCCCAGGCGACCGGCGCCAAAACGAAAATCATCACCGACGGTCAGAAACTTGACGCCCAGCTTTTCAACCAGCAATTGCGAGACAAAAGCCTGAGCAATGTTGGCGGCAAAGCGGGGATCGAAACGTACGCAGAGCAGATAATCCACGCCGCATTCCGCCAGATATTTGGCTTTATCCCGTAAACTGGTCAGCCGCGCAGGTGCTTTATCACCGGCAAACAGCTCCAGCGGTTGTGGTTCAAAAATCATCACCATAACCGGTACGCCCAGCCTCTGCCCTTCCAGCTTGAGCTGTTCTATCAATGCCTGATGACCGCGATGTACGCCGTCAAAATTGCCAATAGTAAGAACACAGCCATGATGGCGTGTCCGAATATTGTGTATCCCGCGAATTAGCTCCATAGCTGGCTCAAATCCATAGCTGACGCATAACGGTGGAAATCGGCGGATTATACCTTGTACAGCCTTCAAGGTTAACCAGCGATTCACCGGATCACCGCATTCTCTTTGCCATACGGCAGATCTGGCGGCTCAAAGGGGAGCGTGCCGAGGAAAATATTTCATTCTTTACAGGGAAAGCGTGACTTTTCGTCGAAACAAAGCCTTAATGCCCCCCGTTGGCTGAATTACCACTCTCCTCTCGAATTTTCTTGCGAAAGGCTGTATTCCAAGGTGGGAAGCTGTTAAAATCCTGCGCCATCACAACGTAACAAGCGTCGCTTGATGTTTGAACTCCGTTTGAACAGAGAAACGCCGCTTATTTGCACAAATCCGTTGACAAAAGAAGACCGAAAAGGCATATTCCTCGGCCTTTGAATTGTTCATCAATAGAAAAATATTTGGGAGTTGGCCTTGGCTAATATCAAATCAGCTAAGAAACGCGCCGTACAGTCAGAAAAACGTCGTAAGCATAACGCGAGCCGCCGTTCAATGATGCGTACCTTTATCAAGAAGGTACACACGGCTATTGCAGCAGGCGACAAAGCTGCTGCACAAAATGCATTTAACGAAATGCAACCAATTGTGGACCGTCAGTCTTGCAAAGGCCTGATCCACAAGAACAAAGCAGCTCGTCATAAGTCAAACCTTACGGCGGCAATCAACGCAATGCAATAATCGCATTACGTTGTCTGCTTGATAAAAAAACCGGCTTCTGCCGGTTTTTTTATATCTGAAATTCGAGCACTTCCGCCGGTCAGCTCGCAAACAAGGCCGTGAAGTCAGTGTGACAAACGCGCTGCACTGATGGGTGCTGAATCATTCTCTCAGCAAAAATGACGTAATATTCCTCCATCAGCCCGTCGACCCGCCCGACCTCTACAATGCCTTCATCCAAAAACACTTCGGCTGAGTAAAATGAAGGGGCCACAAAAATAGCGTTATGGTTTCTCGCAAACGCTTTCATCAGCGCCGCGTCATCAAACTCACCTAGAATCTGTACCTTCAGGCCCTGAATATTGAACCAGTTGAGCAGCTTACGCCCCAACATAGACCGTCGGCCCGGGATCAGTAATGGTCGCTTTTCAAGACAGGCCGGAAAAGCCTCCTCACCCGCAGGTTCCCGGCAATAAAAACTGATAGGACTTTCTCCCAGCTTCACTGAGAACAGCCCTTCCTGCTGTGTGGAATCGACCGGGCAATCGGACAAAATCATGTCCAGCTTATGCTGACTGAGTTGTTCCAGCAGCATCTCGTGCGTGGACTCGAAGCAGCGCAGGTGAATGCTTTCGTTATCCGCCACCGCAGCATCCAGCACCCGGCTGACCAGCCTTTTGGAGAGTGCGTCCGCCACCCCCACATCAAACAGCAGGTTTGACTCTTTGCGGTAGTTCACGATGTCCAGCATCTCCTGGCTCATCGTGAACATTTTGTCAGCATAGCGGAATACCAGTTGCCCCAGTTCTGAAGGCACCAGCCCGCGCCCCTGCCGCTTAAAAAGCTTACCGCCCATCCGGTCTTCCAGCGATTTTATCTGCCCGGTAATGGTTTGTGGCGTCAGAAATAATGCCTCTGCCGCCCCCACCACCGAACCGGTCTTGCATACCTGCCAGAAATAATACAGATGGTTAAAATTAATATGTGACATACCTGCCCCCTCCCTGTTGCCCTAGGCTCACACATGACGGCGCGCCCTGTCTTTACTCACCCTGATGGCGCACCTTTTTCGGTAATAGCTTGTTAAGTAATACATAACCGATGACAGCAGACAGCGTAGAACCCAGCAAAATACCGATTTTCGCGTAGGTCATCAAAGCGGGATCTGCCTTCACAAATGCCAGTGAACCGATGAAAATCGACATCGTGAATCCGATACCACACAGCACAGACACTGCCGCAATCTGCTTAAAGTTAATGCCGTGCGGTAAACGTGCAATTCCCATTTTTACGGCAATGCCGCTAAAGAGCATAATTCCGATAGGCTTACCCAGCAGCAGACCTGCCGCAATACCCATTGGCAACAGCGAGAACACCCCTTCCGCCGAGACACCCTGCAGCGAGACGCCCGCGTTCGCAAAGGCAAACAAAGGCAGAATCAGCCAGGCTACATACGGGTGGATACCATGTTCGAGCCTGCGGGCTGGCGACACCTTTTGCTTAGTGTTTAACGGGATAAAGAACCCGAGGATCACCCCAGCCAGCGTGGCATGAATACCGGACTTCAGCACACAGACCCACAACACCATACCCACCAGTAAATAAGGCGTTAATTTGCCCACACCGCGCCAGTTTAACCACGCCAGAACCGCGATAGACAACGCAGCCAGACCCAATGCCATTATGGAGACATCATGACTGTAGAACAGCGCGATGATCACAATGGCGCCCAGATCATCGATAATCGCCAGCGCCAGTAAAAATACTTTCAGGCCGGTGGGAACACGTGAGCCAAGCAACGCCATGACGCCGAGAGCAAACGCAATATCAGTCGCTGCCGGGATGGCCCACCCCTGACGAGCAACCTCGTCAGCACCGTTAAAGAGCAGGTAAATCAGGGCTGGAGCAACCATGCCGCCGATAGCCGCTATCGCCGGGAACAACGCTTGCTCACGATTTGCCAGCGCGCCTTCACGGAGCTCACGCTTCACTTCCAGACCGATCATCAGGAAGAAGATTGCCATTAACCCGTCGTTAATCCAGAGCAGCAAAGGCTTATCAATCAGCAGTTCTGAAATACGCAGCGTCACCGGCACATTTAAAAATGCGTGATACAGCGTCTGCAATGGCGTATTTGCCATCACCAGCGCCACGATAGCTGCAACGATCAATACGATACCGCCTGCAGCCTCCATTCGTAAAAACTGACGGATAATATTCGACACTCTGACTCTCCTGTTAAGCTCGTTGAGCAGACTCTGGCCTGCGCAGATGACAACATGATACTGCCCATTACGATTCGGAAAAAATCGATTATTACTCATTTATAACTCGGTTTTTACGAACAATAAAAGTGCTGCCTTCATCTTAGTCTGGAAATTCTTCCCCGACAAAAACAAAAAATCCCCGTCGCTTTGCAGCAGACGGGGATTGAAGAGGTTTCAGCTTCGGCCTGAAAACAGGCTGATTAGCGGGTCAAATCATCGAAAAACTTTTTCACGCCATCTAAAAAGCTTTTAGAACGCGGGCTGTTTTTCTCACCTGACGCACCACCAAAACTCTCTTCCAAATCACGCAGCAGCTGCTTTTGCTTTTCGTTGAGGCTGACCGGAGTCTCGACCACAACGCGGCAAAGCAGGTCACCCTGAGCGCCGCCGCGAACTGACTTAACGCCACGTCCACGCATACGGAAAAGTTTACCGGTCTGCGTTTCCGCTGGCACTTTCAGTTTGACGCGGCCATCAAGCGTTGGTACTTCAATTTCGCCACCGAGGGCTGCCATTGCAAAGTTGATAGGGACTTCGCAATAGAGGTTATTGCCTTCACGCTCAAAGATTTTGTGCGCTTTGACCTGAACCTGTACGTACAGATCGCCCGCTGGAGCGCCATGTTCGCCGGCCTCACCTTCGCCCTCAAGACGAATACGGTCGCCAGTATCCACGCCAGCTGGGATCTTCACTGACAGCGTTTTAGAACGTTCTACGCGGCCATGACCGTGACATTTGTTGCACGGATCTTTGATAACTTTACCGCGGCCCTGACAAGTTGGGCACGCCTGCTGCACCGTAAAGAAGCCCTGACGCATCTGTACCTGACCTGCACCATGACAGGTCGAACAGGTCACCGGCGAGCTTCCGGCTTTCGCACCGCTGCCGTGGCAAACATCACATTCGGCAAGCGTTGGAATGCGGATCTCTTTGGTGACACCACGAACGGCCTCTTCCAGAGTCAGATCCATATTGTAGCGCAGATCGGAACCCCGGCTGGCGCGCTGACGGCGGCCACCACCGAAGATGTCGCCAAAGACGTCACCAAAGATGTCGCTGAAATCTGCACCGCCGCCACCGCCATACCCACCACCGCCCATACCGCCTTGTTCAAAAGCAGCATGACCGTACTGGTCGTAAGCGGCACGTTTCTGCGCATCGGTCAGAATTTCGTACGCTTCTTTGATCTCTTTAAATTTGGTTTCAGAGTCTTTATCGCCCTGGTTACGGTCAGGGTGATGCTTCATCGCCAGGCGTTTATACGCCTTTTTGATTTCGCGCTCATCGGCCGTTTTAGAAACGCCCAAGAGCTCGTAATAATCTTGCTTCGCCATACTTTTTCCTGCCCTCAACATGCGTGCACGGGCGCAGAGTTTCCTCGACGCCCGTGCTGGTTTTCAGTAATAGACTCTTACTGTGCCCGCTTAAGGGCGATTATTTCTTGTCTTTAACTTCTTCGAATTCAGCGTCAACAACGTCGTCATCTTTCTTCGCGCTGTCGTCGCCGCCTTCGGCCTGGCCTTGCTGCTGAGCGATCTCTGCTAACTTACCGGACACCTGAACCAGGGCCTGCAGTTTCGCTTCGATCTCTGCTTTATCTTCGCCTTTAATCACTGCTTCCAGTGCTTTCAGAGCGTCATCGATAGCAGTTTTGTCTTCAGCAGGCAGTTTATCGCCAGCTTCTTCTAACTGTTTACGCGTGCTGTGGACCAGATGATCCGCCTGGTTGCGAGTCTGAACCAGCTCTTCGAACTTGCGATCTGACTCAGCATTGGCTTCTGCATCATTTACCATTTTCTGGATTTCTTCTTCGGTCAGACCAGAAGAAGCCTTGATGGTAATTTTCTGCTCACGACCGGTGTTTTTGTCTTTAGCAGAAACGTGCAAGATACCATCAGCATCCAGGTCGAAAGTAACTTCGATCTGCGCCATACCGCGTGGTGCAGCCTGAATACCATCCAGGTTGAACTGACCCAGCGATTTGTTATCTACACAACGTTTACGCTCACCCTGCACAACGTGGATGGTTACCGCAGACTGGTTGTCTTCAGCGGTAGAGAACACCTGGCTGTGCTTAGTCGGGATGGTGGTGTTCTTGGTGATCAACGGAGTCATCACGCCGCCCATGGTTTCGATACCCAGTGACAGTGGAGTCACATCCAACAACAGAACGTCTTTAACATCACCAGACAACACGCCGCCCTGAACCGCAGCACCGATAGCGACTGCTTCATCCGGGTTCACGTCTTTACGTGGTTCTTTACCAAAGAATTCAGCCACTTTCTTCTGAACCATTGGCATACGGGTCTGACCACCGACCAGGATCACGTCCTGAATATCGGAAACGGACAGGCCAGCATCTTTCAGAGCCACTTTCAGCGGATCAATACAACGGTTAACCAAATCTTCAACAAGTGACTCAAGTTTCGCGCGGGTCACTTTGATGTTCATGTGTTTTGGACCTGTCGCATCAGCAGTGATGTACGGCAGGTTGACGTCAGTCTGCTGAGCAGAAGAGAGTTCGATTTTCGCTTTCTCTGCTGCTTCTTTCAGACGTTGCATCGCCAACGGATCATTACGCAGATCCATACCCTGGTCTTTCTTGAACTCTTCAACCAGGTAGTTGATCAGGCGGCTGTCGAAGTCTTCACCACCGAGGTGAGTATCACCATTGGTTGCCAGAACTTCGAAGGTTTTTTCACCGTCAACTTCATCAATTTCGATAATAGAAATATCGAAAGTACCACCACCGAGGTCGTATACCGCGATAGTGCGGTTGCCGACTTCACGATCCAGACCGTAGGCCAGAGCCGCTGCAGTTGGTTCGTTGATGATACGTTTCACTTCCAGACCTGCGATACGGCCGGCGTCTTTAGTTGCCTGACGCTGAGCATCGTTGAAGTATGCAGGTACAGTGATAACCGCTTCAGTGACTGGTTCACCCAGATAATCTTCAGCCGTTTTCTTCATTTTCTTCAGCACTTCAGCAGAGATCTGCGGAGGAGCAATTTTCTGGCCCTTCACGTCGATCCATGCATCGCCGTTGTCAGCGCCCACGATTTGGTAAGGCATGATGCCTTTATCGCGCTGTACTTCTTCGTCCTGGAAGCGACGGCCAATCAGGCGCTTAATCGCAAACAGGGTGTTCTGCGGGTTGGTTACAGCCTGGCGTTTAGCCGGTGAACCTACCAAGATTTCGCCATCAGCTGCATAAGCAATGATGGAAGGAGTGGTGCGGTCGCCTTCGGCGTTCTCCAGCACACGTGCAGTAGTACCATCCATAATAGCCACACAAGAGTTGGTGGTACCCAGGTCGATCCCAATAATTCTACCCATTTCAAACGCCTCCACTAAAAATTCATAATCGGTCAGGTTGCTACTGTATATGCGGACGTTTTCTTTGATTTCAACTGTCCGATATCGCTGTTTTACCGGCGGTAACAACTGCGGTTGAGAATAAGATGGGGCCATGCGAGCCAGCATCAAGGGGTTCGATGAAAAAAAATCTTCAACTGCGGTTACGCCAGATCATTGTTTACTCGCCAACACCTCCTTATGATGCTGCGCGCTTCTGACGATATGTGGACTTTTTAGCCCGTTCGCAAGCGGTTATAGCCCTGTTATTTATTCACAACACTTATAGTTCAGAGGACATATGCAAAGCAAAATGATGGCTAATCCAGGCCCATTGGGTTTGATGGGTTTTGGCATGACCACTATCTTATTGAATTTACACAATGCAGGCTTCTTCCCGCTGACTGCGGTGATCGTCAGCATGGGGATTTTCTACGGCGGCCTGATTCAAATTCTGGCCGGCGTAATGGAGTTTAAAAAAGGCAATACATTTGGCACGACGGCTTTTACTTCTTATGGCGCATTCTGGCTGAGTCTGGTCGGTATTCTGGTGTTGCCACGCATGGGCCTTGCCGATGCAAGCAGTGAAAGTTTTCTTGGTGCCTATCTTGGCATCTGGGGCATTTTCACGCTGTTCATGTTTTTTGGCACACTCAGGGCAAACCGTGGCTTACAGGTCGTTTTTGGCAGCCTGACCATTTTATTTGCCCTCTTATGCTACGGAAATATGACCGGCAACAGCACCGTCCTGCATATCGCGGGCTGGGAAGGCATCTTCTGTGGTGCCAGCGCTATCTATCTGGCAATGGCCGAAGTGCTTAACGAACAGTATGGCCGCACCGTCTTACCGATTGGCGTCATGAAAAACTCGTAACCCGCTTCTGATACGTTATTCATAAAGAAAGCCCCGGCAATTTTTCAATGCCGGGGCTTTTTTCAAAAACAATTACTGGCCGGGGATCACCCGTTCCGCAAATTCAGGCTTTGTTTTGCTTTCACTGTTTAAATCACGGCTGAGATAAATGCCGGTCAGCAAGCCAATCACTGACAACGCCAGCACGTAATACGCAGGTGCCATCGGCGTAATGCGCATAATCAGGGTCACGAACACAGGCGTGAGGCCGCCGAAAATGGCATAGGCCACGTTATAAGAAAAGGAAATTCCAGTGAAGCGCACTTCTGCCGGGAAAGCCCTGACTAATACGTAAGGGACAGCGCCCACAACGCCCACGCTGAAACCGGCCAGCGTATACATCAGCATCAGTTTGGAAGCGTCAGCGGCCACCACGTGATAAAACGACCACGTACAGACGCCCAGGAACAAGCTGCCGATGATAAACGTCTTGCTGGCACCCAACCGGTCAACAATCCAACCTGCGGCTACACAACCAAACGTCAGCGCAATCGTCGCCAGACAATTGGCCTGAAGCGCCTGAGCCGCCGGAATACCCAGCTGTTTTTGCAGATAGGTCGGGGTCATGAGGATCACCACAACGATCCCGGCTGACAGCAGCCAGGTCATGATCATCGACACAACGATCTCTTTCTTGTGGTTCACTACCACGGATTTCAGCGGCATCTCTTCCGCCAGAGCTTTATGCGCCTTCATTTCGAGGAAGATTGGCGTTTCCTGCAACCAACGGCGCAGATACATCGCAAACAGACCAAAGATCCCGCCCAGGAAGAACGGAATACGCCAGCCGTAATCACGCATGATGGCAGGAGAGAGCGTACTGTTAAGCAGCGTCGCGACCAGTGAACCGAGCAGAATACCTGCCGTCAGCCCGGCAGTCAGCGTGCCGCAGGCAAAGCCGATACGGTTACGCGGCACATGTTCGGCCACAAATACCCAGGCACCGGGAACTTCGCCACCGATTGCTGCCCCTTGCAGAACACGCATCAACAGCAATAGCAGCGGTGCGGCAATACCAATTGAAGCGTAAGTCGGCAGCATACCCATCGCCAGTGTAGGCAGCGCCATAAGCAGAATACTCAGGCTGAACATGCGCTTACGGCCAACCAGGTCACCGAAGTGCGCCATGATGATGCCACCCAGCGGACGTGCCAGATAACCAGCGGCGAAAATACCGAAGGTTTGCACTTGTCGCAGCCAGTCAGGCATATCTGCCGGGAAGAACAGATCGCCAATGACCGCTGCAAAGAAGACAAAAATAATAAAATCGTAGAATTCGAGCGCGCCGCCCAGAGCAGCAAGGGATAAGGTTTTAAAATCTTGCCGGTTCAGCCGGCGATTATTCGCGTGTTGCATAAGATACCGTGTAGCACCAGAGTAGAGATAAAAAGGCTTAAGCCGCTTTTTGTAAAGTAAACATTACTATAGCGGCAAACACTTTTCACACCACAACGGCTGAATCTTATGTCAGAAATAGCCTAACTTTAGTTTTTTGTATCGCGACGGGCGCTCTTGGGGCGAAAAGCTGCTACCACGTCAGCGTGGGTTTCGACGTAGGGGCCATCAAGCAACTGAATACAGTAAGGCACGCTGGCAAAAATACCGGACACAATCACCTTCCCCTGCGCGTCTTTCAGACCTTCCAGCGTTTCCTGAATCGCTTTCGGCTGACCCGGCAGATTCAGAATCAGCGCCTGCTTGCGGATAACCCCCACCTGACGCGACAAAATAGCAGTAGGCACGAAGTGCAGGCTGATTTGGCGCATCTGTTCGCCAAAGCCCGGCATGTCGCGATCGGCGATAGCCAGCGTGGCATCCGGCGTTACGTCACGGCGCGCAGGGCCGGTTCCACCGGTCGTCAGCACCAGATGGCAACCACTTTCATCCACCAGCTCACAGAGGGCCTGTTCAATTAACGGCTGCTCGTCCGGGATCAGTTTTTTATCCAGCGTAAAAGGCGTACTAAGCGCTTTCTCCAGCCAGGCTTCCAGTGCAGGAATGCCCTGATCCTGATAGACCCCGTTCGAGGCGCGGTCAGATACCGATACCAGCCCAATTCGTAATTTATCCATATCCGTTCTCCACAACGTTCTTCGCCGCGCCTTTTGTTGCAAAGCGGGCGGCGCAGCCACAGTGCCGCGCTGTTATGGCTAAGTATATCGGTAAGCGCTGCGCGAATTTCATTTCGCCATGAAATTTTCTAAATAGCGCGCATAAAAAAGGCGGCCATCGCCGCCTTCGTGAATTCTGTGTTGCTGTTATTACAGCAGGTCAGAAATCATTTTTTCCAGTTTATTCTGGTCGATCGCAAAATTACGGATACCTTCCGCCAGTTTGTCGATACCCATTGGATCCTGGTTGTGGTCCCAGTAGAACTGAGCTTCAGTCAAACGCTCCGGGCGTGCTTTGGTTTCGCCGGTGTAAGACAGCTTACGCTCCAGCGGGCCTTCACTTTCAGCCAGCTGTTTCAGCAAATCGGGACCGATAGTCAGACGGTCACAACCGGCCAGCTCAATGATCTCTTCGATATTGCGGAAGCTTGCGCCCATCACCACGGTCTCGTAACCGTGCTGTTTGTAGTATTCGTAGATTTCAGTTACAGAAACTACGCCTGGATCTTCATGCGGCGCGAACTCTTTTTTGTCGCCGTGGGCTTTGTACCAGTCGAGAATACGGCCAACAAATGGAGAGATCAGGTAAGCACCAGCTTCAGCGCAAGCACGGGCCTGAGCAAAGGAGAACAGCAACGTCAGGTTACAGTTAATGCCTTCTTTTTCCAGTATCTCTGCCGCGCAGATACCCTGCCAGGTAGAAGCCAGTTTGATCAAGATACGGTCATTTTTGATACCCGCATCGTTATACAATTTGATCAGACGGTGGGCTTTTGCCACGCTGGCTTTGGTGTCATAAGACAGACGGGCATCAACTTCGGTAGAAATACGGCCCGGCACCAGCTTGAGGATCTCAAGGCCAATGTTCACCGCCAGCTTATCAGCGGTATCAATGATCTGCTGATCACGATCGCTGCTTTGATCTTTCGCCCAGGCAATCGCTTCGTCGATCAGTTTACGGTACTCAGGAATTTGCGCTGCTTTAAGGATCAGAGACGGGTTAGTGGTGGCATCTTGCGGCTGGTACAGTTTAATTGCCGCGATATCCCCGGTGTCTGCAACAACTTTAGTCAGTTGGCGTAGGGAGGTCAGTTTATCGGTCATTTGGCATATCTCATCGTTTATACATTATCGTTGAGGCATTTTCATGCCTTGCCTTTGCCTGATGATAACATGCAAAAAGCCACGTGCAAGGCAGATATAGCGACGCGATACCCGCAATTTAAAAAGTGTTTTCCCTAAGCAAAATCCGAATTTTTCAGCCAAAATGACAGTGTCGCTTGCGACATAAAAACGCTATGTTATCCCGCTCAACCCTCAGGCTGACTGGATTTTCAATGCTGTCAGTGCCGGGCCTGGCTTTCAAAAGATTGACCACCAAGGGTATTCAATGACCGAAATGCTCGATTTTTTCGACAATATCCTCTGGGGATCGATTCTGATCTATCTGCTGCTCGGTACCGGCATTTACTTTAGTCTGCGTACCCGCTTCATTCAGTTCCGCCAGTTTGGGCATATTTTCTCCTCCAGCCTGTTGAAGACCTCATCCGACCCCCGCGGAATCTCTACTTTTCAGGCGCTTTGCATCAGTCTCGCTGCCCGCATTGGCACCGGGAATCTGGCAGGCGTCGCCCTTGCGCTCACCGCTGGCGGACCCGGCGCTATTTTTTGGATGTGGGCGATTGCGCTGATTGGCATGGCGACCGCGTTATTCGAAAACACCCTTGCCCAGCTCTATAAAAATCATGATACCAAAGGGCGTTTTCGCGGAGGGCCGGCCGATTACATGACCCGGGGATTGGGAATGCGCTGGATGGGCGTCTTTTTCTCCATTGTACTGGTGCTGACGTTTGGGTTGATTTTTAACGCGTTGCAGGCAAACGCCATAGCACGGGCAGCAGCCGTGAGCTTCCATGCCGATGAGCATGTCATTCTTGCTGTATTACTGGTACTGACCGCCGCCACGATTTTTGGCGGCCTAAAAACATTTGCGCATATTTCACAATGGGTTGTACCGCTGATGGTGCTGGCCTGGTTGCTCCTCGCCGTCTGGGTCATCGCGCATAATATTGAGCGTTTACCGCAGGTATTTGTGCTGATATTTAAAAGTGCTTTTGGCTGGCAGGAAGCGGCCTCTGGCGCAGTGGGTTATGGCGTCATGCAGGCATTGACGCAGGGCGTGCAGCGCGGCCTGTTCTCCAATGAAGCGGGCATGGGCTCATCGCCCAACGCCGCAGCGCTGGCGGCTCCCACCCCTTCTCATCCTGTGGCCGTAGGGTTTTCGCAGATGCTCGGCGTCTTTATCGATACCATCGTCATTTGTACCGCCACGGCACTGATCATTCTTTCATCCGGTTTACTCGATACACCGGGCCAGAAACTGGAGGGCATCGTGCTGTTGCAGGCCGCCATTTCTGCGACAACCGGTGGCCCAGGCCATCTGTTCATCGCTGCCTTTGTTTTTGTTTTTGCCTTTTCTTCTATCGCCGCAAATTATGCCTACGCCGAAAATAACCTGATGTTTCTGCACAGCGGCGAGCGGGCAAAACTGTTCGTTTTCCGTCTGCTGGTGCTCGCCATGGTGGCCTTTGGCTGCCTGACGGAGCTGCCGCTGGTGTGGAAAATGGCCGACATTGCCATGGCATTGATGACCATCACCAACCTGGTTGCGCTGTTGCTGCTCTCCGACGTCGCCATGAAGGTCATCAAAGACTACGAAAGACAGCGGAAAATGGGGAAAACGCCGGTGTTCAATCCGGATCATTTCCCTGAAATCCGCCAGCATCTGAAACCCGGCATCTGGCAGAAACGCTCCTCTCACCCAGTAAACTAACTTTTACCTATTGTAGAAATTTGCCCGGCGGACGCCCCATGGCAACTTTTACCCCCGGTTGCAGGCCATTTTTTTGCTACAGTACTCCCCTACTCACCGCTAAAAGTGAACCGACACCCGACCATACGGATTCGACTATGCTGACCATTATTTCACCTGCAAAAACGCTGGATTACGAAAGCCCGTTGGCGACCCAGCGCTTCACCCAGCCCGAATTACTGGATAAATCCAGCCAGTTAATTCGTATTGCCCGCAAGCTGACACCAGCACAAATCTCCAGTCTGATGGGCATCAGCGATAAACTCGCCCTGCTTAATGCCGAGCGCTTCAATGACTGGCAGCCGGATTTCTCCCCGGACAATGCCCGTCAGGCGATTCTGGCCTTTAAAGGCGATGTGTATACGGGTTTGCAGGCCGAAGATTTCAGCGCGGAGGATTTCGACTTCGCGCAAAACCATCTGCGGATGCTCTCCGGGCTGTATGGTCTGCTGCGCCCGCTGGATCTGATGATGCCTTACCGGCTGGAAATGGGGATCCGTCTGCCCAATTCCGAAGGCACAAATCTGTATGCCTTCTGGGGAGACCTGCTGACTGAGAAGCTTAACGCGCTGCTTAAAGATCAGGGCGATAAGGTGCTGATCAATCTGGCTTCTGACGAATATTTCAAAGCAGTTAAACCGGCGAAGCTTGACGGCGAAATCATCAAGCCGGTGTTCCTTGATCAGAAGAACGGCAACTACAAAGTCATCAGCTTCTACGCGAAAAAAGCGCGCGGCCTGATGAGCCGTTTCATCATCAAAGAGCGTCTGACTAAAGCCAGCCAGTTGCAGGATTTTACCCTTGAAGGTTATGCGTATGACGCTTCCCGCTCACAGGGCAACGAGCTGGTATTTACCCGCGCCGAGCAATAAAGACTTTTTTCCGGCATAAAAAAAGCCCCCGACGTTAAACGCGGGGGCTTTTGTCTTTCTGAATCGTTACAACCCAGGCTTTATTTTGGCAATGCCATCAGGAAAGCACGCATTTCGCTAAAATCAGCGGGCAGATTGTGGGACAGCAATGGCAGGTCAGCGCGATCGGCCAGCTCTTTTGGCAGGGAGAGTTCCTGACCCAAAATCGCTTCGACACTCTCTTTAAACTTCGCCGGATGCGCAGTACCGATGAACAGGCCAAATTCGCCCGGTTTTAACTGGTCACGCAGCACGCGGTAAGCAATGGCGGCATGTGGCTCAGAGATATAACCGATATCTGCCAGTTCGCGCATTGCATCTTCGGTGGTCTTATCACTGACGGCACCAAAGCCCAGATCTTTCAGCTGCCAGGTCTTACGACGATATAACTCTTCGACGCGCGGCCAGTTGTTCGGCTGGCTGACGTCCATGGCGTTGGACAAAGTAGCGACGGTTTTCTTCGGATCCCATTCGCCGTTATCCAGATAACGCGGCACGGTATCATTGGCGTTGGTTGCCGCGATGAAGCGCTTAACCGGCAGGCCAAGGGATTTCGCCAGCAAACCGGCGGTCAGGTCACCAAAATTACCGCTTGGCACGGAGATGACCAGCTGGTTGCGCGCTTCCTGTGGTAGCTGCGCTACCGCTTCGAAGTAGTAGCAGATCTGCGCCAGCAGGCGGCTGATATTGATGGAGTTCGCCGAGTTCAGCTTAAGCTCATGCTTAAGTTCTTCATCATCAAATGCCTGCTTCACTAGCGCCTGACACTGATCGAAATCACCATCGATAGCGAGGGTATGAATGTTGTCGCCCAGCGTGCAGAACAGTTTTTCCTGCAACGGGCTGATTTTGCCGCGTGGATAGAGGATCACCACACGCACATTTTTCATTCCGTGGAAGGCGTGTGCGACGGCTGCACCGGTATCACCGGACGTGGCGGTCAGGATAGTCACCGGCTGGTCGCCTGAAACCTGCGTCAGAACCTGCGCCATAAAGCGGCCGCCAAAATCCTTGAACGCCAGCGTCGGGCCGTGGAACAGCTCCAGGCAGGCAATGTCCTCTTCCACTTTCGCGACGGGAGCCGGGAACGCAAAGGCGTTTTTCACCCGCTGATACAGCTCGTCTTCAGGGATTTCGTCGCCGATAAACGCAGAGAGAATGCGGCTGCTGCGGGTAACAAAATCCTGCTCCAGTAAACTGTCGATGTCACTCAGTGCAAACTCAGGTAATTCTAGCGGAAAGAACAGCCCCTGCTGTTTGCCTAAACCCTGCTTTACGGCCTGAGCAAAGCTGACCTGTTCGTTATGATCCTTCAGGTTGTACAGTTTCATCATTTATCCCAATAGTCTCGCGCCTGCGGTATCCAGACGACAAATATGAACAAAGCCTTCATCATTTTGCAGATAGTGATTCTGCAACCAATCGGCCATACGTTTGGCGGTCTCGCTATCGTTGCACACGGCAAACAACGTCGGGCCGGAGCCGGAAATACCACAGGCCAACGCACCAATCTCTTCGGCAGCGCTGCGGGCTTGCGCAAAGCCCGGTAACAGGCGGGTGCGGTATGGTTCGGCGATAACATCTTTCATCAGTTTAGCGGCAAGTGCGGGCTGTTGCGTATGACAGGCGTGAATGAAGCCGGCCAGATAACGCCCGTGGCTGATGCAATCCTGTCGGCGATACTGCGCGGGCAAAATTGCGCGGGCCTCCGCCGTCGAGACTTTGATGCCCGGATACGCCATCACCCACAGCCAGTTATCAAAGCTTGGGACGTTCTGACTGATAATATCCAGCTCTTCGAGCATCAGCTGAATGCCGCCGAGATAGCAGGGAGCGACGTTATCAAAATGGATGCTGCCAGAAATACGCCCTTCCAGCTCGCCCATCAGCGCCAACATGGTATTTTCGTCCAGTGGGTTACCGCAAAATTCATTCATCGCCATCAGACCGGCTACGACGGAACATGCGCTGGAGCCCAGCCCGGAGCCAATCGGCATATTTTTTTCCAGCGTCATGGCGACCGGCACTTCTTTACCGATCTCCTGACAGAAACGCTGCCAGCACTGGTAAACAATGTTGTCTTCCATGCGATCCGGCAGCTTGGATACGAAACGCCCTTCGCTTTTCAGGCTGAACTCTGTCGCGGCTTCTACGCTGACGCAATCACCCAGCAGTGAACCGTCAACTGGCGAAACTGCGGCGCCCAGTACGTCAAAACCTACGCTGACGTTGCCAATCGAGGCAGGGGCATACACCTTAACCATATTAAACTCCTAACTTCCATGACAGCGTGCGCAAGAGATCGGCAAAAACGCCGGCGGCGGTAACATCGTTACCCGCGCCATAGCCGCGTAAAACCATAGGCAGAGGCTGATAATAGCGGCTGTAAAACGCCAGCGCATTCTCACCATTTTTCACTTTATAAAGCGGATCGTTGCCGTCAACGGCGTCAATTTTCACCGTACAGCGCCCCTCTTCGATAGCGCCAACATAACGTAATACTTTGCCCTGCGCAGTGGCATCCGCCACGCGACGGGAGAAATCAGTATCAATTTGCGGCAAGCGCGCCACAAAATCGCTCACGCTGCCCTCGGAATTGAAGGATACCGGCAGAACCGACTCCACTTCAATGTCAGAAAGCTCAAGTTTGTATCCGGCTTCACGCGCGAGGATCAATAGCTTACGCGCCACGTCCATGCCTGAGAGATCATCACGCGGGTCCGGCTCGGTGTAGCCCATATCACGCGCCTGTAACGTGGCCTCTGACAGCGACATACCTTCGTCCAGCTTGCCGAAAATGTAGGACAGCGAACCGGACAGAATACCGGAGAAACGCACCAGTTCATCACCGGCATTTAGCAGGTTTTGCAAGTTTTCGATCACCGGCAGACCCGCGCCCACGTTGGTGTCATAGAGGAACTTACGACGCGACCCTTCCGCCGCTTTACGCAGCTGGTAGTAATAATTCATGGAGGAGGTGTTGGCTTTCTTATTCGGCGTCACAACGTGGAATCCGTCTGCCAGGAAATCAGCATACTGATCGGCCACTTCCTGACTCGAGGTACAGTCCACAATCACCGGGTTCAGCAGGTGATACTCCTTCACCAGACGGATCAGGCGTCCCAGATTAAATGGTTCTTTGGCTGCGCCCAGCTCTTCGCGCCAGTTTTCCAATGAAATACCGTGCACATTGGTCAGCATCGCGCGGGAGTTGGCAATGCCGCAGACGCGCAGATCAATATGCTTGGCTTTCAGCCACGCCTGCTGGCGCTGAACCTGATCGATTAATGCACCGCCCACTCCGCCGACACCAATCAGGAACACTTCGATCACCTGATCGGTATTGAAAAGCATCTGGTGGCTGACGCGCACGCCGGTGGTGGCGTCGTCATTATTAACCACGACAGAAATAGATCGCTCGGAAGAACCCTGTGCAATCGCCACAATATTGATATTTGCGCCGGCCAGCGCAGAGAAGAACTTGGCCGAGATACCGCGCAGCGTGCGCATACCGTCACCAACTACTGAAATGACAGCCAATTTTTCCATCACGTCCAGCGGCTCCAGCAGGCCATCTTTCAGCTCAAGATAAAATTCATCTTCCAGCGCTTTACGTGCACGCGCCAGTTCGCCCTGAGGTACACAGAAACTGATGCTGTATTCGGAGGAGGACTGGGTGATGAGGACAACCGAGATGCCTGAGCGGGACATGACCGCGAAAACGCGGGCCGCCATGCCCACCATGCCTTTCATGCCAGGACCGGAGACGTTAATCATCGCCATGTTATTGAGGTTAGTGATGCCTTTGACCGGCGTATTATCGCCAAGACTTTCACTGCCGATCAGCGTACCGGGAGCCTGCGGATTGGTGGTGTTTTTAATCAGACAAGGGATCTGGAACTGGGCGATTGGCAGGATAGTACGCGGGTGCAGAACTTTAGCGCCGAAGTACGAAAGCTCCATCGCTTCCTGATAAGACATAGATTTCAGCAGACGGGCATCCGGCACAGTGCGTGGGTCACAGGTATAAACCCCATCGACGTCGGTCCAGATTTCACAACAGTCAGCCCGCAGACAGGCGGCCAGTACGGCAGCAGAGTAGTCGGAACCATTACGTCCCAGCACCACTAATTCGCCTTTGTCATTGCCCGCGGTGAAACCGGCCATCAGCACGATGTGATCTGCCGGGATCCCGCTGGCGGAGATACGCAGCGTGGATTCGTTGATATCCACAGTGGATTCCAGATAGCTGCCCTGTGCCAGCAGTTTTTCTACCGGATTAATCACACTGACACCAAAACCTTTCGCCACAAACAACGCTTCCATTATCGCGATGGAGAGTTTCTCCCCGCGACAGATAATGGAGGCATTCACGCTGTCCGGGCACTGCCCCAACAGGTTGATACCGTGCAGCAGTTGTTTAAGCTGAGCAAATTCTTGCTCAACAAAGGCTTTCACTTTCGGCAAGTTAAAGCCCGGCTGCGCCAGAGCGAGACCCGCCAGCAGCTCGGAGAAAATGCGCTCCGCATCATTCAGGATTGGCTGGATTTCCTGACCGGCAACCGTGCGTTCAATCATCGCGACCAAGTGGTTGGTAATTTTGGCAGGCGCGGATAACACCGTGGCAACCTGTCCCTGACGTGCATTGCTTTCCATGATCTCCGCGACGCGCATAAAGCGTTCCGCATTCGCTACTGAGGTGCCGCCAAATTTCAACACTCGCATTTCTGTTGCTCTCCTAAAGCTTTTTTCGTAAATGGAAATTCTGTAGAAAGTCGGTAAAAAAAAAGCCCGCACTGGTTAGGTGCGGGCTTTTTCTGTTTTTCCTGTACGCGTCAGCCCGCCCCGTAACCTGTGGTTTCGGTGGTGGTAATAATTGTTGTATTCAGGCTGATGATTCGCATTTTATCTTCTGTCTGTTGTTGTGTTTTTTACGCTGTCTGACCCTATTAGCTAAAGCATCAGGCAGGACAAGTCAATTTTTTTCTGTTTTCGCGTGGTGAGTCAGACGAAGTGGAAAGCAGGTTATTCTCTCCATTAATGGATAAATCCAGTGAAATAATCAGAAAAATACGTCCATGACAGAACATACGACCACGCCATCAAACGAACACCTCAGATCACTTTGCCAGCTTTTTTTCGATATCATGCAGTAATGTGTGCAGCATTGCTGCATCTCGCTGCTGTAAAACCCCCAGTCTCTGATGCAGCCAGTCGCTTAGTTTTTGGTCATCCCCGGCCTCTACAGCGACTAATAAACGGTCAATACGCGAACGAAGTGCGGCGAGTTGCCCGGCCTCTGCGTACACCGGCACTTCGGCGACAACCTGATTCAACGAGGCAAGCTGGTAACAGAACACCATGACTGCCTGCCCAAGGTTGAGCGAAGGATAATCCGCCGCCATAGGCACACCGGTAAGAATATCCGCCAGCGCCAACTCTTCATTGGTCAGTCCGGAATCTTCACGGCCAAACACCAGCGCAGCGTTATTGACCCACGTGCGCTTCTCTTCCAGTTGCCCGAGCAGTTCCGCCGGCGTGCAGTAGTAGTGAAAACGCGCCCGGCTGCGGGCAGTGGTGGCCACCGTGAAGTCAATATCCGCTAATGCCTCTTCCAGCGTGTTGAAATGAAGCGCATTTTGCAGGATTTCATTGGAACCATGCGCAACCCAGCCCGCTTCGGGCTGCTTGTGAGCCTGGCTGTCTACGATGCGTAATGATGCAAATCCCATGGTTTTCATTGCCCGCGCAGCAGCACCGACATTTTCAGGCCGCGCCGGAGAAACCAAAATAATATGAAGTTGCATGAACCCTCTTTGAATATGTCAGAACATTAACTTTCGTTGATTCTAAATGAGATTTCTAAATTGCAAAAATGCATTGAAGAGACGCTCGTTAATTCACATAAACTTAACAGTTTCGATAATCCTTTGCGGTAGTTTATAGGAAAAAAGGGTTAACAGGCATAAATGAGGCCAAACTAAGCGGGGCAACGAATAAACAACAATTAAACCTTATTAATCATATTGATATTATAGATGGTTTACCCTAATTCCATTAATAGGAAAGCAATTTACTCTAACCTGCTGAATCGTGTTCAAAAATGCATGAAATGTGACTTAACCGTGCATTCTTATAAGTGTTTTTCACTAAACTGTTACCGTGCTACAATTGAATTTGATATATGTCAACAAAGCGTAGTTTTGTTGAGTGGTAATATCGGCACTCGCTGTTATATTGCTGTTAATAGGGTTAGTATTAGCGCCGATTCGATGCCCCTTTTGGAAGACAAAAAGTGGACTTCCTTACCTAGCTGGCGACAACGTCGGCGTTGAAAGAAAGCGCATCAGTAACGCATTTACGTACTTTAGTCATGTAACGAGTGAGATAGCCTCTCGGCTGTCAAGATTCATCGGGATAACAAGGACTTCTGTACTCCTATTTTCAATTTGTTGGCAATCTTAGGTAGCAAACATGCAGACTCCTCACATTCTGATCGTCGAAGACGAGTTAGTGACACGTAATACGTTAAAAAGCATTTTCGAAGCAGAAGGCTACATGGTACATGAAGCTAATGATGGCGCTGAAATGCACCAGATTCTGTCCGAAAATGACATTAATCTGGTGATCATGGACATCAACCTGCCAGGCAAAAATGGCCTGCTGCTTGCGCGTGAGTTACGTGAACAAGCCAGCGTTGCCCTGATGTTCCTGACCGGTCGCGACAACGAAGTCGACAAAATTCTGGGTCTGGAAATTGGTGCAGATGATTACATCACCAAGCCTTTCAACCCGCGTGAACTGACTATCCGTGCACGCAACCTGTTATCCCGTACGATGAATCTGGGCACCACCGGCGAAGAACGCCGCCTGGTTGAATGCTACAAATTCAACGGTTGGGAACTGGACATTAATAGCCGTTCGCTGGTGAGCCCTACCGGCGAGCAGTACAAGTTACCGCGCAGTGAATTCCGCGCCATGCTGCACTTCTGTGAAAATCCGGGCAAGATCCAGACCCGCGGTGATTTGCTCAAGAAGATGACCGGCCGTGAGCTCAAACCACATGACCGCACTGTGGACGTGACCATCCGCCGCATCCGTAAGCATTTTGAAGCCACACTAGATACGCCTGAAATCATCGCCACCATTCATGGTGAAGGCTACCGTTTCTGTGGTGACTTAGAAGAGTAAGCAGCAAGGTTGCCAATCTTTCTGCAATAACTTTTTTCAGGAATGAATAGACACGAAAAGGCCAGCATCTGCTGGCCTTTGTTATTTCTGTCTGCCGGACCTCTTCGCTTACTGAGGTTCAGGGTGACCCCACGGAATAATAGGCACGGCGCTCAACGCGTTCTTCGGCGATCCGTCCACGACCTTATCCGAGTAGCTAAGGTAGATCAGCGCATTACGCTTTTCATCAAAGAAACGGACTACCTGCAACTTCTTAAACACCAGCGAGGTTCTTTTCTGGAAAACGACCGTCCCTTTGTCCTTCCCTTGTTTTATTTTATCGCTTAGTTCGATGGGCCCCACCTGCTGGCAGGAGATGGCAGCATCGGAGGTATCTTCCGCCAGACCCAGTCCACCTTTTATTCCACCGGTTTTAGCACGGCTGATATAACAGGTTACATTTTTAATGTCTGGATCATCAAAGGCTTCTACCACAATTTTGTGGTCTGGTCCGAAAAGTTTGAACACGGTATCGACCGATCCGACTTGCTCAGCATGTGCTACCTGACCACAAACAAAAAACAAGCCAAGTACAAAAATATAACATTTTTTCATCAAGTTACTCCACGTCAGCGGACCGACGGCGATGGTAATAAGAACGGGTAAAAGAAAGCCTCTGCTCACAAATTCGTCATGTAATACTCAGAAACATTCGTGAATAGCACATATAGCCAAAAAATTCTTAAGAAGTTTTAAGCTCAGAAAGTTGCTATTATGCCGCGTCATCATTCTGTGCATTTATCTTAGTTCAACGAGGACGATCTATGGATCAAGCAGGAATCATTCGTGATCTTCTCAGCTGGTTAGAAACGCATTTAGACCAGCCGTTATCACTCGACAACGTTGCAGCCAAAGCCGGTTATTCTAAATGGCACCTGCAGCGTATGTTTAAAGATGTCACGGGTAACGCGATTGGTGCTTATATCCGTGCTCGCCGACTGTCAAAGGCCGCCGTCGCATTGCGACTGACCAGCCGCCCAATTTTAGATATCGCGCTGCAATATCGTTTTGATTCTCAGCAGACGTTTACCCGTGCCTTCAAAAAACAGTTTGCACAGACCCCGGCCCTGTACCGCCGCTCTGAAGACTGGCACTCCTTCGGGATTTGCCCACCAATACGTCTTGGTGCCTTCATTCTGCCACAGCCTGAGTTTATGTCGCTGCCTGAACAACATTTGATTGGTATTACGCAAAGCTATTCCTGCACCCTGGAACAAATTACGACTTACCGTAATGAAATGCGCCTGCACTTCTGGCGTCAGTATATTGGCGAAGCAAAAACGCTGCCGCCAGTGCTTTACGGATTGCATCACTCCCGTCCAAGTCAGGAAAAAGATGACGAACAGGAAGTGTTGTATACCACGGCCATTGAACCCAACCACTTGCCAGAAAACGTGGAAGGTCAGCCAATTGTCGTGCAAGAAGGGGAATATGCCATGTTCCACTACAAAGGCTCGCCGGAACTGCTGCAGGAATTCATCCTGACGCTGTACGGCACCTGTCTGCCATCGTTGCAAATGACGCGCAGAAAGGGACAAGATATCGAACGTTTCTATACCAAGAACAAGGTGCCGAGCGCGACACCACCGACTGAAATAGAATGCGACTACCTTATCCCTATTCGTCGCTAGTTCACCGACACAAAGTGGCTGTAATTAACGTTGCAGCTCATCTAACGCGGGCTGATCAAGATGTGAGATATCGCCCGCTGTTTCAACTATCCAGCCCGACGCCAGCCACGCGCTTTCCTGATGGTCAACCCGCGAGATCGAGCAGTTACGCAGACGTAAACGGCGCTCAGCGTAAGGTGCCAGCCCGAGGATCGTGCTGATCAGACAACCCAGCGCAATACCATGACTCACCAGCAAAGGCTTACTGCCAGCCGGCAAATCAAGACAGCTATCCAGCGCTGAACGCATACGTTCGGCCAGTTCCGTCATGCTTTCACCCTGTGGAATACGTCCGTCAGGGGTGCCATCAACCATCTGTTTACGCCAGGCTTCTTCGTTGGCGCTCAGTGCATCCAGATCGCGCTCTTCCAGCACGCCCATATGCAGCTCACGCAGGCGGGGCTCAACCTTCACCTCGCAGCCGCAGACATCGGCAATGATCTGCGCCGTGGCGCGTGTACGGCCGAGATCGCTGGCAATCACATGCGTGATGCCTTCATGGCGAACGCGCTGCGCCACCTGTTGTGCCTGAAAGATGCCTTTTGGCGTCAGCGGGCTATCAGACTGGCCCTGGATCTTACGTGCTGCGTTCCATTCGGTTTCGCCATGACGGACGAGATATACCTGTAACATGAGTGTTTTCCGTTATACTGCGTGAAATTTGCTAAAGGATGCTAAAACTCTATGTATCACGTTGTCGCTGCAACCACTAACCCGGCAAAGATTAAAGCCATCGAAATGGCTTTTGAGGACATTTTCGGCGCTGATGCATTCCGTATCGAAGGCGTTGACGTCGACAGTGGCGTTCCCAACCAACCTATCGGCAGCAGCGAAACTCGCACTGGCGCAAGACACCGTGTTATCGGTGCGCGACAGGTTCGTCCTGAAGCAGACTTCTGGGTCGGCGTAGAGGCCGGTATCGAAGACAATATGACCTTCGCCTGGATGGTGATTGAAAACATGCACCAGCGCGGCGAATCTCGATCTGCCAGCCTGATGCTGCCTGAAATTATATTACAAGAGATCAATCAAGGCAGTGAATTGGGCGATGAAATGGAGAAATTGACCGGAATTAATGATGTGAAACGCAAAGGCGGGGCTATCGGGATATTTACTGCCGGTAAACTGAGCCGTACCAGCGTCTATCATCAGGCTTTGGTTCTGGCGCTGGCGCCCTTTCATAATCCGGTGTATCAGGCGAGAGCCCAGACACACTGATCCTCATTATCCTTCAAGCTGCCTCGGCGTTGGTCGCCCTGATGCAGCTCGAATGATTCCGGGTATTGAAGGTAACGGCTTCAACTCAACGATCATCCGGTTGTGGCGTCAGTAATTGCTCAGCCAGCCATAACTTGAGCGGAACCGATGCCGTTTTAAGACCATTCGACCCACGGGTTATCGTCGCTATCCCGGCACCTAGCTGATTTTTCAACTCACGCTGACTCAACTCGCCACGCATCAGTTCCTGAATGATCCTCACCCTCGTTCCTAATGCTGCGCGCTCATCAGGTGTCAGCAGCAACTGCAGCAGATCCTGATGCAGATTTTCAGCAAAAGCTTGCTGTAACAGCGCCATAAAGCACTGCCAGTCCTCATTGCCTTGTTGGGAAAGAGCGGGGTCGGTTAACAATGTTTGGGTCATGTCATGGCTGCCATACTATTGAACTAGTACGGCAGCATAACATAAGTACTAATAATCAGTAACGCCTCTGCCATTCGGCATCGGTCAGCACTTTCGCCGGCTGATGCAGGAAATAGCGATAAAATGCATCGTAGGCCAGCACGTTTTTAACATACCTTCGCGTTTCGGAGAAAGGGATACTTTCAACAAAGGCAACGGCATCGATACGCCCGCCGCTGTTACCCAGCCAGGTATTGACCCTTGACGGACCGGCGTTGTAAGCCGCACTCGACAGAATTCGGTTACGCCCAAACTGCTGATAAACATACTCCAGATAGTTCGTGCCAATGGTGATATTCATCTGTGGGTCCAGCAACTGCGCCGGGTTGCTGTAACCCGCAATACCGAACATCTGCACGGTATGCTGCGCTGTAGCAGGCATCACCTGCATCAGTCCAGCAGCGCCAACCGGCGAACGGGCTTCCGGATTCCAGGCACTTTCCTGACGGGCAATCGCCATCGCGTAACTCTGCGTTATGCCCTTGTCGTTGGTCGCCTGACGGAATTCCGCTGACCATGCCAGCGGGAATCGCTCTTCCAGATAATCCCACAGCTTACCTGCAATCGTGGCCTGAACGCTGAGATCGGCCCACTTCTGATTGAAAGCATAACGCGCCAGCGCGGTCTGCTGAGCTTGACTGCGGCTCAGCACCAGATAAGTCCATTCGGTGCGCGCCAGATTATCCATGTGCCAATACATCAGCTCACGAACACGGGCAATTTCTGGCAATTTCGCCAGACTGGCATCCGGTTTAGTCGCCACGGAAACCTGAATCGGATACGGCACGCCCAGTTTCTGCGCCGCCGCCATCGGGTAGAATCCACGCCCCTGCATCAGCTTACGTAAAATCGTTTCGCCCTGAGCACGCTTACCCTGATCGATAAGCACCGACGCTTCCCAGTAGCGCCATTCATCTTCCTGCTGCGCGTCATCCGGTAAGCGATCCATCCACTGGCTCAGCCCCTTTTGATCGCCTGCGGCGAGTGCCATGCGGATCCGGCGCTCCACCAGCGCGGTCGAATGGCTGCGCAGGATCACGCTGTCACGCCAGCTCGCCTGTTCCGTCGTGGCATCGGTGCCCATCAGGCGCCAGGCCACTGTCTCTTCCAGCTCCAGCTTGTCGCTGTCACTCATCTTCTGTAAGCGGACCAGCACCGGCAACATGGAGCGGGCGTTATCCAGATCATCGCGCGCGATGCGGGTAAAGGCGATGCTTACCGCATTGCGGGTGAAATCCGTCGGCCCGACGGTGCGGGCGAAACTTTCAATCGTATTCGGGTTGTTTTGCAGATCCAGCAGGGCGTCACGCATGGTCTGGTAATCCGGCGGCAGCTGTTTTGCGAGGAAACTCACCAGATTGGTGTTGCCCTCTTTCATCGCCAGTCCGATACGCTGCAGGGTGGTCAGCGCGGTTTGATTACCCGCCTGCTGCCACACGGTAAAGAGTTTGTCACAGGTGCCCGGCAGTGATTTACCGGTCAGCCAGATGTCTTTTGCCCCATCCATGGCCGTTTTCTGGTCGCCGGTCGTCCATTTGGCGTAGTAATAGTTGCAGCGTGCGGCAACCGGCTTAGGGGCCTGCGGGCTGAACGACAGCAGGCCAGTCCAGTCCTGGCGATTTGCCAGCTCGTTAACAAAACGCGAAGGTAGTGAACGCGCCGGCGGCAACGTCGGGTGCGTTTTAACGAAATCGTTCACTTGCTGCGATGTCGCGACGCTCAGGTTCTGGGTCAGCTGACGGTATTCGAGATAGGGATAAAGCGGATAGTCCTCAAGGGTTGGCATCAGTTGATTAACCACATCCATCTGGTTACTGTCCCAGGCCTGCTTGATTTGCATATAACGTTGACGCTGTCCGTCTAAAGAATCAGCTTTTACCGCACCGGATGCAGTTATCAACAACATGCCTGCTGCCAGAAAATGCCATTTGTCCACCTTGACCATACTTACCTTTATCCTCGCTGATTGTAGAGCTCACTGCCAGATGCTGCGCCGCAGCTGCGGCCCCAAAAGGGACAGACAGACTACCCGCTATGCGTAGACACCTTCTACGCTAATCGATTCATTTTTAAATTTGAAGCCATCTCCCGACGGCATCACAAACTTTACACAGTGTGGTGCAATGTTCATGGAGATACCAGACGACAAACACCTTAAAGTTTTCCCCCCCGCCCTTTTCCCCCCCAGCCTTCATTCAATCCGTCTCAGATAGCGTCCATTTTGTCCCAACAGGTTCATTCCCGGTTTACATACCTTGTTCTGCGCTCTATATCTTTGCCCAAGGCATTTCCTGCAACCACGGCGTCTGCACGCGGCATTTTCACCGACGTGGCCTGCATTTTCAGGCAGGATCACGCCTCATCGCACCAGATTTGTTCATAGACGAGGCTCTTCCTCCGCACTTTTTCACTTCATGGATGACAGGAATTAGCCGGAAGAGAATAGAGCTCATAAAAATAGGTAGGTAAAAAATGTCATCGCTCATTGTGGATAAGTGTCACTACACTCAGCTGGCATTGCAGAACCTTTTGCAAATTAATGGAATGAAAAAGAAAGATATTCTTTCACTTACGGAAATCAACCAACTGCAAACAGCCTGCATTGACCGTTCTGCGGACCTCATCTTTATTAATGAAGACAGCTTTACCTTTGATCCCGCCATGGGTGAAGCGTTGCGTGAGCTCATCAACAGCCATCCCGACACGCTGTTTTTCATCTTCATTTCCAAAGAAAACCTGAACTATCAAAACTTTATTTCTATCCGCAGCAATATCATTATTCTGTCGAAGTCGATCAGCACCCAGCAGGTCTGCCGCCTGATTGAGCATCATTTGCAGGAAAAAAAGGCCAGCATCACGTCAGACACTCCGGACTTAACGCCGGTGAACCTGAGCCGTACCGAATCTCATATTCTGAAAATGTGGATGTCAGGCCATAACACCCTGCATATTTCTCAGCATCTTAATATCAAAGAGAAAACCGTCTCTTCGCACAAAGGCAACATCAAGCGAAAAGTCAAAACTCAGAATAAGCAGGCGATCTATCACGTCGTGAAGCTGGCAGATGCCCTGACATCGGGGGTATTTGTTGGTCGCGCGCGCCCCTTTCGCCAAGCGATAACGTCACACATACTCGCCCTGACGTCAGGCTGAGTGGCCTTTTCGGCGGCGGTTACTACCAGCGATTGCCATATTCTTGGCATCCTGTGAGGTTGAAGGTTGGGAAGCGTAGCGAAACAGGCTAAACTTCGCAGTCGGAACACTTCTCAGTCATGCCGTTTTCAGGCGGGGCTGATTTTAATCTGCCGCAGCGCCTGCCCTTTGCAGAAAGCGCGCGGCTCGCATAGACAGAGGCTCAAAACAACGTGGCTCAATACGTATACTCAATGCATCGCCTCGGCAAAGTGGTTCCGCCGAAGCGTCATATTCTCAAGAACATCTCCCTCAGCTTCTTCCCGGGCGCCAAAATCGGCGTGTTAGGTTTGAACGGTTCAGGTAAATCAACGCTGTTGCGCATCATGGCTGGCGTGGATACCGATATCGAAGGTGAAGCACGCGCGCAGCCGGACCTGAAAATCGGCTATTTGCCGCAGGAACCGCAGCTGAACATGGAACACACCGTACGTGAGTCGGTAGAAGAAGCGGTTTCCGAAGTCGTTGGCGCGTTAAAACGTCTCGATGAGGTTTACACGCTGTACGCCGATCCGGAGGCTGATTTCGATAAACTGGCCGCTGAACAGGGCAAGCTGGAAGAGATCATCCAGGCACACGATGGTCATAACCTGAACAGCCAGCTGGAACGCGCCGCCGATGCGCTGCGTCTGGCCGACTGGGATGCGAAAATCGCTACCCTGTCCGGTGGTGAGCGCCGCCGTGTTGCGCTGTGTCGCCTGCTGCTGGAAAAACCAGACATGCTGCTGCTCGACGAACCAACCAACCACCTGGATGCAGAATCCGTGGGCTGGCTGGAACGCTTCCTGCACGACTTCGAAGGCACCGTTGTGGCCATTACCCATGACCGTTACTTCCTCGACAACGTCGCCGGCTGGATCCTCGAGCTTGACCGCGGTGAAGGTATTCCGTGGGAAGGAAACTACTCCTCATGGCTGGAGCAGAAAGATCAGCGTCTGGCGCAGGAAGCATCTTCTGAAGCGGCCCGCCGTAAGTCAATTGAGAAAGAGCTGGAGTGGGTTCGTCAGGGCGCGAAAGGGCGTCAGTCTAAAGGCAAAGCCCGTCTGGCACGCTTTGAAGAGCTGAACAGCACCGAATACCAGAAACGTAACGAAACCAACGAACTGTTTATTCCACCGGGCCCGCGCCTGGGTGATAAAGTCGTTGAAGTGAAGAACCTGTGCAAGTCATACGGTGACCGCGTTCTGATCGACGATCTCTCCTTCTCCGTACCGAAAGGAGCCATCGTCGGTATTATCGGGCCGAACGGCGCGGGTAAATCGACGCTGTTCCGCATGATGTCTGGTCAGGAAGCGCCAAACAGCGGCACGATCGAACTAGGCGACACCGTCAAACTGGCGTCTGTTGATCAGTTCCGTGACGCTATGGACAACAGCAAAACCGTGTGGGAAGAAGTCTCAGGCGGTCAGGACATCATGCGCATCGGCACCACCGAAATGCCAAGCCGCGCCTACGTTGGCCGCTTCAACTTCAAAGGTGTTGATCAGGGCAAACGCGTCGGCGAGCTGTCCGGTGGTGAGCGTGGCCGTCTGCATCTGGCTAAGCTGCTGCAGGTTGGCGGTAACATGTTGCTGCTCGATGAACCGACCAACGACCTGGACATCGAAACCCTGCGCGCACTGGAAAACGCCTTACTGGAGTTCCCGGGCTGTGCAATGGTCATTTCCCATGACCGTTGGTTCCTTGACCGCATAGCTACCCACATTCTCGATTATCAGGATGAAGGTAAAGTCGAATTCTTCGAAGGTAACTTCACCGAATACGAAGAGTACAAGAAACGTACTTTAGGTGCTGAAGCCTTAGAGCCTAAGCGTATCAAGTACAAGAAGCTGATTAAGTAATCGCTTCCTGTCTTATCGCAATAAAGACGCAAAGGCCCGGAAACGGGCCTTTTTTATACCCGTAATTCACCCTGCCAGCGCTTCACTATAGCTCTTCGAAAAGCCGTACTCGTCCAGCATGAAATCAATAAAGCAGGCCAGCGCCGGTGAATTCAGCTTACGGCTAGGATAAACCAGATAGAGATCGTTACCCTCGGCTTCCCACTCCGGCAGCACCCGCACCAGCGTGCCCTGCGCCACTTCGTCGTGACACAAAAACGTCGGCAGCAACGTGATCCCAGCTCCAGCCAGAGCGCATTCCCGCGCATAAAGTAAATTGTCGGTGGAGTGTGCGCCGGACAACAGCCAACGGTAATAAGTTTCGCCGCGGTGCAATACCCACTCCGACCACGCGCGATGCGCAATACAGTGATGCGAAGCCAGCTGCTCTGGTGCTTCAAGCGCCGGGTGCTGCGCCAGATAGGACGGCGAGGCCAGAAGATAGCGCGGGCTGTGCCCCAGCTCGCGGCCAATCAGCGACGAGTCCTGTGGCTTACCGGTGCGCAACGCCAGATCAAAGCCTTCCTGCACTAAATCCACCAGAGCATCCGACACCGAGACCTCAAGCGACACTTCCGGATAGCGCTTCTGAAACTCAACGTTCATGCGCGCCAGCAGCGTCGCGCCAAGCCCCGCCGGGCTGGTAATGCGCAAACGGCCGCTCGGGTTATCACGCAGACGTCGGATCGCCAGCTCGGCCCTTTCGCTGGCCTGCATCATCTCCTGACAGTGAATAAGGTAGCGTTCTCCGGCAAAGGTGAGATTGAGCTGACGCGTGGTGCGGTTGAGCAGCCGCAGCCCGAGGGATTTCTCCAGCTGGCTGATGCGCTGGCTGACGCTCGATTTCGGTAAACCGGCACGACTGGCCGCCACGGTGAAACTGCCGCATTCAGCCACCAGCGCAAAAAGCGCCATATCCTGTAACTGCTTGAACATGATTGTTCACCTCAGACGAACACTTTGTTATCTATTGTCCATCTTATCACCTTACCGCAAGAGGGCTAGACTGTCTGTATACCCAATGGAGGAATTCTTATGTCTGTTAAAGCTATCGCAGTAAACCCGAAAGACCCGTCCCGTTTCATCGCCGTCGAATTACCGCAGCCGGTTGCCAAAGAATTTGACCTGCTGGTTGAAGTAAAAGCCGTATCAATCAACCCGGTCGATACCAAAGTGCATAAAAGCGTGCAAAAAAACGGGCTGGACGCACCAAAGGTACTGGGTTGGGATGCCAGCGGGATCGTCAAATCTGTCGGCAGCGCAGTGAAAAATTTCAAGGTGGGCGATGAAGTCTGGTACGCGGGTGATATTACCCGCTCCGGCAGCAACGCCAGCCAACAACTTATCGATTCACGTATTGTCTCACTCAAGCCGAAAACCCAGGACTGGGCGCAATCTGCCGCAATGCCGTTAACCGCACTGACCGCCTGGGAAGCGCTGTTTGAACACCTGAACATTCAGCATGCCTCAGCGGACAAAACCCTGCTGATCATCGGTGGCGCTGGCGGTGTTGGCTCACTGGCTATTCCGTTTGCCGCACAGCGCAGCAAAGTGAAAGTCATCGCCACGGCGTCACGCCCGGAATCAGCCCAATGGTGTCTGGATCGCGGTGCGGATCTCACCGTGAACTACAAAGATCTGAAAGGTGAGCTGGCGAAGCATGACATCAAACAGGTCGATTTCATTCTGTGTCTGAACGATACCGATGGCCACTGGGCGGCGATCAGCGATCTGATTGCACCGATGGGCCACATCTGTACTATCGTCGAAAATGAAAAACCGCTGGATATGAATACGCTGAAGCTGAAAAGCGCCGCGCTGCACTGGGAGCTGATGTATACCCGCAGCATGTTCAACACGCCGGACATTGCCCAGCAGGGTGAGATCCTCAAACAGGTTGCCGCACTGGTCGATGAAGGCAAAGTGCAAACCACCCTGAGCGATACACTGCAAGGACTGAGCGTCGCAAGCATCGAAGCTGCCCATGCCAAAGTGCTTGATGGCCATATGCAGGGCAAAATTGTGGTCGCATTCTAATCTGTAAAAAGAAAAACCCCGTAACAGCGGTTACGGGGTTTATTTTTCCCTGTGGCAAACAATGAAGCTTAAGGTTGTTCGTCAATCGCCTGCCAGCTGGCGTCGGGATCAAAACTGTCGATTTTGCGCGCCTGAGCATCCGTGTCGTCGCCCATATCCTTCTGATAAACCACACCTTTCTGATTAATCATAAAGCTGGTGATCCCGGTGTGTCCGTAGGAGACCGGCCAGGCAATCAGCGCAAAACCTTTGGTCATCTGCCCGTTATCGAGATAGCTGAGTTCGCCGCCGTCAGCGTTTTTCCCCTGCTGCGTCAGGATCCGGTAATAATAGCCGTGATAATCAGATCCTGGCTGATCGTTGCCAAACGCCGGGCCGAGCGGGCTGGGCACTTCTCCCTCTTTAACCGGCCAGTAAAGACCATCGCGCTGCCCTTCGCTGCTGATCAGTTTTTGCGCGTAATGCGGCGGGTTACCGGCGGTTTGCCAGTACTGCTGCTGCGCATCGGTATACGCCGTGACGGCCTGAATGGCGGACAACTCATTTCTGCCGATGGCGCGGGTTTCAATCTCCGCCGCGCCCTTTTGCATGTCAAACGACCAGCCATCCGCAGTTTTCACCATCGGGATCGGCAGTTGCCAGTTTTCAGCCCCTACATTCAGATGAGCGATTTCCCCCTGCAATACCAGGTTATGTGAGACTTTCCAGTCGCGTAAGAAGCGTGTCACGGCGTCCGGATCGACATCTTTTTCCGGGAGGTAAACCGGCCAGTCATCGCCGAGCAACTTTTGCAACGCCGCGTCGTCATGCGCGTCTACGGCTTTCACCAGCGCCTGAGCTGCCTGATCGGGGCTGCTGAAATAAAGCTGTGCAAAAGCACTCAGAGGCAGCATCAGCAACCCCGCCGAGATCAGAATACGAGTAAATTTATTCATTACTTTTCCTCTTCGCACTAGCGACGGTGCAGATGCATAGGCTCTGCGTTGGCAGGGCGTGAGCGCATAACATCATGCATTTGCTGACGGCTCTGATTGCCGCGCGCCTGTTGCTGCTGCCACGACGGCGAACGGCTTGAATTACCGCTAAAGGCCGAGCTGCGGGACTGATTCATCATATTGTTCGGATGCAGATTTTGCATCTGCTGATGGTTACGGTACTGAGCTGGCATCTGGCGGCTGGAACCGGAGTTCACCTGCGCGCGGTTGGCCAGATTATTGTTAGACGAAGGCACTGATCGTGGCGCAGTCGTTGCTGTCCGCCCTACATGGCTGTTCATCACTGACGCTGCCTGCTGGCGACGCTGCGCGGTCGTTTGCGCCGTTGCCGTCCCGTCGAAACCACGGTAGTTGTTACGCTGAGCCGCACGGTTTAGTGCCTGATTCTGCGTGGCGCCACCGAGATTAGCCGGATGGTTTGGCGTACCGGCATTAAAGGCCGGATTATGCTGCCATGCAGTGTTGCCCGTGTTTCCGGTAAGGTTGGCCACATTATTGTTGCCCGATATCCGGTTGTAATTATTGGTATTCACGTTGATAAAATTGTTCTGCTGGCCGCCGTGATGACCATCATCATGGTGCCCGTCGTCATGGTGTCCATCGTCGTGGTGGTCATCGTGATGGTGGTCGTCGTCCCAATCAATGCTGCCGAAAATAGCATACGTCGCAGCCACGCCGACCCCAAAACCGATGCCCGATGCCACGCCGTTGACAAATTGCTCGCCCGGCGGCGGCGCCAGATAGACCGGCGGATAAGCGGGTGTCGGCCAGGCACCGTACACCACATTCGGGTTATAGCTTGGTACGTAAACTACCTGTGGATCCGCAGATTCTATAATGATGGTCTGCGGTGCGGCATTCACTACCGTCGTGCTACTTTGTGCAGCAGGCTTAACGGTCACTTTTTGCTGAGGTGTGGTTTTCAGCACTCCGCTCTTTTGGGCTATCTGGCGGAATTTCTGCACGCTGTCCATCAAGTCAGCCGGCTGGGCCAGGAATAAGTTACCCAAGTTTTGCACCCAGACAGGATCTTCCCCCATCAGGGACAGTAACTGCGGGAATGCCACCAGCGATTTCACGCTTGGGTCCCACGGCTCATTAGCCGCCGCTTTAACCGCTGCATCACCTTGCAGCTGCGGGTGGTCACGCGACCACTGGACTGCCTGAATGACATTGGTCGGATACGTCGATGCCATCAGCACCTGCGACAACAAGGCATCCGGGTAGAGCGCCACTGGCGCTACCCACTGGTCGATTTGCGCCTGAGTAAAGGCCGGTGGTGCAGGGACTGCCGCCGCTGCTGGCGCGGCCACGGTTGCAACGGCAGGTGCCGGTTGTGTACTGACTTGGGCAGGAACACTTTCAGCCTGAGAATTTACCGGAAACCAACCTTTGATAAAGAGGACGCTGGCCAGCGCAAATGCACCTACACCACAGGCCAGTGCCGTCCCCCAGAACTTGAACGAAGAATTCATTCTGCTCACCTTAGAAAGCCCACCCCAGCAGGCATATCGGATAAGTATAATCCGCGAAATAACTCTGAACCGGCACACTCTATTTTTATTTTCAAAGCAGGCTTTACGCATTAAATGCGCAATGAAATTTCTCTGAAACAGTTATTTCATAACTCATTGAAGAAATTGCACTAATTTTTATAGGTTGTTACACGCCGCATTAATTAATGTTTAATTAAAATGATATTCAGTTTATTTCTGCAACTTAAAAATAGCACCGTTACTATTTTATCTGTGCCTTATTGATCACCACGCAAATAAAATGCCCCAGCTCCTGAAAGTGAGGGCATTTAGGGTGATTCGGTCAGCAGGCAAGCAGGGCGGCCTATTTTAGCGAGCGGCTTACCCGGCTGGTGTCGGCGGCAAGCATAGTCTGTACCAACTCAACGCACTCGAGGAAACGCTGATCATAGTCCGACGATTCGACACGGACATAGTTGACGCCATTTTCTTTCAGCATATCGATTAACAGGTTCTGGAATAGCATGCGGTCAGTGGTGCTGCCGAGGCTGCGCAAACCATCGGCCACCCACGGCGTATTGTTTTCCAGCAGGATCACCAGATCAAAGCGATATTCATCCATCAGCGCCTGCACAAACGGATGCTCGCGGCCTTCATACTTCTTACAAAACGCCTGCGTGGTCAGAAAGTCGGTATCAATGAAGGCCACTTTATTGGCGTATTTAACAGCGAAATCAATGTACTGTGCCTGACCGAGCGCGATCTTATCGTAGTCGGAATATTGCAGAGCCATCTCATCGCCGCCAAGATGTGAGAAGACATAATCACGGCCATATTCCCAGGCACTCGTGGTGTTAAAAATATTGGCTAACTTATTGACCAGCGTGGATTTTCCGCTCGACTCGCCGCCCAGTATTGCGACTGTACGCACAAAGAAGGGTTTTACTTCTGTCGGAATATAATCCCAGTAACGGAACGGGTCCTGGCGGATTTGAGAACCGCTGATTTTCATAAATGAGCGTTTAGGATCGATAAGCACAGTGTCGATCCCCAGATGTTTGCGGTACTGCGGCGCATCATTTTCCTCGCTGGAGTAAATGGTATTCGGGTGGATCCCTTTCTTCTCCATAAACTCGGTGATGCCGCGGCTCCATACATCCCAGCCATGCGGGTACGGCTCCATCCCCTCTTCATTGAACGAATGGATATGAATATTTTTCTGATATTTGAAGGTTTGCAGCAACCAGCGCAGGCGGTCGCTGACCGTTGGCTGTTGTGACATCGAACTGTTTTCAAACAGAGAGCGGTCGCGGGGTTCGTCGTAGCCCATGATCAGGTGCAGTTCATCAACCTGGCTGCAGGCGCGCTGGATAAGATAGATGTGTCCGGTGTGCAGCGGGTAAAACTTACCAAACACTACGCCAATTTTTTTCTCGCGGCGGGGGAATTCGAGCTCTAAGAAACGGTGCAGCGCTTCAAGCTTCTGTGCGCTCGGGCTTTTGATTTTCGCGTTGAGCAACTGGCTCAGGTAGCCTTTCGTCATGCCACTGGCATCGGCCACCTGCTGTAAGGTGTGTCCCTGTTGTTTAATGGCCGTCTTCAGATAATCGAACTGTGACATACCTTGTCCTCACCTCATGTTTAGTTTGCTAAACAAAAATAGCACAGCTCACGGCCAGAGCAACATATTGACGTTGTTACAGATCGTCTAAGATCGCCAGTGCATCGGCCAGTTTTTTCACGCCAAATACCTGCATCCCGGCGGGCAATTTCTTCGGCACGTTAGCGTGAGGGACAATCGCGCGCTTAAAACCGTGCTTGGCAGCTTCGGCAATACGCTCCTGCCCGCTCGGTACAGGGCGAATTTCACCGGCCAGCCCCACTTCACCAAACACCACCAGATCCTGCGGCAACGGACGATCCCGCAGGCTTGAGACCAGCGACAGCAGCAACGCTAAATCGGCGCTGGTTTCAGTCACTTTCACGCCACCAACCACGTTGACGAACACATCCTGATCGGCCATTTGCAGCCCGCCGTGGCGGTGCAGCACGGCCAGAAGGATCGCCAGCCGGTTCTGCTCAAGTCCCACTGCCACGCGGCGCGGATTGCCCATCATCGAGTGATCCACCAGCGCCTGAATTTCGACCAGCAGTGGCCGCGTCCCTTCCCACAACACCATCACCGAACTGCCCGAGGTGATTTCGTCGCCCCGGCTGAGGAAAATGGCAGAAGGGTTGCTGACTTCTCGCAGACCTTGTTCGGTCATGGCGAAAACGCCCAGCTCATTCACCGCACCGAAGCGGTTTTTATGGCTGCGCAGGGTACGGAAACGGGAATCGGCATCACCGTCAAGCATGACCGAGCAGTCGATGCAGTGCTCGAGGACTTTTGGCCCGGCGAGAGAACCGTCTTTAGTCACATGGCCGACCATGACAATCGCCACGCCGCGCGTCTTGGCGAAACGCGTCAGGTAGGCAGCAGTTTCGCGCACCTGCGCCACCGTCCCCGGCGACGACTGAATATCCGACATGTGCATCACCTGAATGGAGTCGATCACCATCAGTTTCGGCTTTTCCTGATCGGCAATCAGGCAGATCTGTTCGATGCTGGTTTCAGACAGCATGTTCATATTGGCGGTGGGCAACCCAAGCCGGTGCGCGCGCATCGCCACCTGTTGTAGCGACTCTTCGCCGGTGACGTACAGAGTTTTCATGTTTTCGCCGAGGTTGCACAGGATCTGCAACAGCAGCGTACTTTTACCTGCGCCGGGGTTACCGCCGATCAAAATCGCACTGCCCGGCACCACGCCGCCGCCGAGTACGCGGTCAAACTCTTTGAAACCGGTGCTGAACCGCGGCATCTCATCGAGACTGATGTCCGAGAGTTTTTGCACGCGGCTGACGCCGGTGTCACCGGCATAGCCCGTCAGACGTTCGTTGCGGGCCACGGTCGGCGACGCCGACAAACGGATTTCGGTAATGGAGTTCCAGGCCTGACAGGCACTGCATTGCCCCTGCCAGCGCGGATAATCTGCGCCGCATTCATTACACACAAATGCCCGTTTTGCTGCTTTTGCCACAACGTACCTCTTGGTTTTATTCTTCGAAAAACAGCGCTACGCCAGACTGCCGCTCAAAATACACAGCACACCAATTAAGTCAGCGTGGCGAATGCACACTTCAGCCTGTTCGTAGACTTTAGGTTTAGCGTGATAAGCGATACCCATACCGGCCACCGCCATCATTTTCAAATCATTGGCACCGTCGCCAATCGCCACGGTCTGCTCTTTTGCGATACCCAACTTGTCTGCCAGCTTCAGCAAGGTATCGGCTTTATATTGCGCATCGACAATCGGGCCTATCACCCGACCAGTCAGTTTGCCGTCCCGCACTTCCAGTTCATTGGCCGCGACGTCAGTCAGGTTCAGCTTGTCACGCAAGTATTCGGCGTAATAGGTAAAACCGCCTGAGGCGATCGCCACGTGCCAGCCCAGCTCCTGCAGGCGCGCCACCAGACGGGTCAGACCCGGCATCAGGGGCAGGGTTTCACGCACTTGCTGCAAAATGCTGGCGTCCGCATCTTTTAAGGTCGCCACACGCTGACGCAGGCTGGCAGCGAAATCCAGTTCACCGCGCATTGCCCGCTCGGTGACTTCTGCCACCTGCTCACCGACACCCGCCAGCTTGGCGATTTCATCGATGCATTCGATCTCAATCGCCGTAGAATCCATGTCCATCACCAGCAGGCCCGGCGTGCGCATGTGGGGTACTTTGCCCAGCTGAGTGACGTCCAGCCCGAAAGACTCAGCCAGCGCTTCCACATCGGCGGTCAGGGAACCGGCCAGACGGATAACCTGATAGTCATCCACCGTCCAGGCGCTGACAATCACCAGTGCGCGGCCTAAGCGGCGCTGGAAGTGCGTAATGCTTGTTTTATCGAGTTTCCTGCCATACAGCAACCAGCCAGTGTGCCCGGCGCGGTAGTCCAGCGGCATCACTTCATCGCCACTAAGGGAAAGAGGAAGTCCCGGCCATTGGTGGATCTCCGCGGGAAGATCGCAATAGGTCAGACTGTTTGGCATGATTACTCCTGTCGGGCAGTTAGGCGTAGAAAAACAAGGATTGCATAAAATAATACCCAAAATCATTCGAGTTACGTCAAGGCGGCAACTGAGTGAAACGCAGGAACATACATCAGTATGTGACTGGGTTTCGCGAAGGCAGACAACGCTGAAGCAGCTTGAAGGATGCAGGGTAAATGAGGCAACAAGCTACCCTATCGCCCGCGCTTCTGGCAACATTAAAGTCGTCGAAAATCTTAAGGAAACGGAATGGCAAAGGCCAAACTAAAATTTCGCCTGCACCGTACGGTTATCGTACTGATTTGTCTGGCTTTGTTGGTCGTGCTTATGCAAGGCGCGTCTTATTTTAGCCTTGGCCATCAGCTTGCGCGATCCCAGCAGGTGGAACAACTCGCCCAAACATTGGCGAAACAAGTGGCCTTTACGCTGGCTCCGCTGATGGACAGCGACAATGATGGCGCGGATATCGCGCAGATTTCTACTATTTTGAATCAACTTACCGATAACAGTCGCATTCTTGATGCCAGTGTTTATGAACTGGACGGATCTCTGGTGGCACACGCTGGTGAAAAGGTCCCGGTCCGTGACCGGCTGGCACTCGACGGTAAACGCGCGGGCAGTTATTTCAACCACCAGATTGTCCAGCCAATTGAAGATAAAGATGGCCCGAGCGGTTTCCTGCGCATGACGCTGGATACGCACGTGCTGGCGACGGAATCCAAACAGGTCGATAACACCACCAACCTGCTGCGCCTGATGATGCTGGCCGCACTTGGCGTCGGCATTATTCTCGCCCGCACGCTGTTGCAGGGCCGCCGCAGCCGCTGGCAGCAGTCGCCCTTTCTGCTGACCGCCAGCAAACCGTTAAAAGAAGATGAAGAGCCGGAAGAAGAAGAAAAGACCGATGAATTCGGCCCGCCGCCCACGCTCAATATCACCGAGCCGGACGCCGAAGTCGCCCCGGCCAAGCCCGCCACCGAAGCGCAAACTAAAGAAGCGGCGCAGGCCGCCTACCGTAGTCTGAAGCGCAGCCGCGAAAGAAGGGATTAAGCCAGACGCTGGATATCGGCAGTGAGCCCTTCCACTTCAATGAGCATCTCACGGGCTATCTGGCGAAATGCTTCGCTTATCATAGGGTCACTTGCCACGGTGCCCCAATAATCGGTCGCCCAGCGCTGCGCCTTTAGCCACTGCGCTTTAGATACCGCAGGGTCGATGACAATCGATAAGGCCTGCCTCTTCATATTGCCGCTTCTGTCGGGAGCAAAGGTCATCGGTAACATGTCGTAAACCGGCGACAGCTCAAAAGCGAACTTTCCCGGAATAACAGGGGGATCAATAAAAGACAGATTCCCCTGATGCATGTCGCCGTTTGCGATCAATTTGCCGAAAGCATAAAGCTCACCAATTCGTTCCAGTGTTTCTTTGGAGATATATTTTTCTTTTTGCAGTTTGATAGCAATTGCGACCCAACTGCCGTTTACTCCAGCAAATTCAGCCGCAACGGCCTCAAGAGAGGCTAAACCTTTACGCCCTCTTTCGCCTACACGGTCAAAGCGGTCGACTTGTAAAAAAACCTCCCCCTGACGTCCGGTATAAATTTTCGCCTGCGCCGCCGGGATGTTAGCTCGCTGTAATACCGCTAATGCGCAGGCTTCTGCACGGAGTAAATCTCCCCACCGCTGCGTATTCTCGTTGACATTTTTTGGCGAGAATTTCACTAAAACATGTGACGCAGGCCGTTCTTGATGTTCAACATAGCCACTGAATTTAGGTTGCTCGCCACCTGCCGATGAGCCAACTTCCTGCCCGGCCAGACTTTTATCCGCCAGTTGCTCATAGGCCGAGATTTTGTGGCTCAGCTCAATCGCGACTTCCGCAGGTTTCAGTACCCATTTCTGATAAGCCAGCTGACCGACAATAAGGTTTCCGACTGTCTCATTTCCCTGCCTGGACAGCGCTTTTAGGGTTTGCGATTCGGTCCATAGTTTGATGTCTTCAGGTAAATCCAATGACTCACTAATATCACGCCCCCATGCCCGGCCCAAAAATCCCTGAGGGCGCATATCCGTGATGAACCAAGGTAACCCATCAAACAGTACGCATCGCCCCTGGCTTGTTTCCAGCGCGCAACTTTCTGCCGGCCATACCGAAAAAAGCATGCCAATTAAGACCGCATGGCCGATTTCATTGATCTGATAAAGCGGGAATTCGCTTTGCCCGTCAACGTCCCGCTGTAACACGTAACGCGTCGACTTCCCCCGTCCTATTTTTCGCACATTTCCGATCTCTGCGACCCTTCTTGAAAGCGTCGCCTGACTTATCCCTAGCCGGGACATGATCTCTTTCGCTGTCAGACTACCCTGACGGAGTAAATCGGTAAGCTCGTTCATATGTGAATAGTATTTAGAATAGAAAAATGAATAGAAAGGTTAAATTATTTATAGCGCAATACCGGGAGGTACGCGAGAAAAAATTAAAGCGGAGGCTGAAATTTATGAAGAAAAATTAAAGCGGAGCCTGAATTTTTGAAAAATACTGTATGAAAGGAGATAAGCACATCTGAAAATGCGAAAAAAAACGTTACAGCACACGAAATAGTGAATAGAAAACACAAAAAATCTGAATAGAAACGGGGACCTTAAAAGTCCCCGTTTTACGTTTTGCAGGAAAAAAAGAACTTACTCTTTGTCGCCCAGCAGAACGGATTCCAGCGCAATCTCAACCATGTCGTTGAAGGTGGTCTGGCGTTCTTCAGCAGTGGTTTGTTCGTGGGTACGGATGTGATCGGAGACGGTACAGATGGTCAGCGCTTTTGCACCGAACTCTGCTGCTACGCCGTAGATACCAGCGGCTTCCATTTCCACACCCAGAATCCCGTACTTTTCCATCACGTCGAACATTTGCGGGTCCGGCGAGTAGAACAGGTCAGCAGAGAAGATGTTACCGACGCGTGCGTTGATACCTTTCGCTTTGGCGGCATCAGAGGCGTTCCGCACCATATCGTAGTCGGCAATAGCCGCGTAGTCGTGGTCTTTGAAACGCATACGGTTCACTTTGGAATCCGTACAGGCGCCCATGCCGATCACGATGTCACGCAGTTTGATGTCAGCACGCACAGCGCCACAAGAGCCCACGCGAATGATCTTTTTCACGCCGAATTCGGTGATCAGCTCTTTGGCATAAATTGAGCAGGAAGGAATGCCCATACCGTGGCCCATCACAGAGATTCTGCGGCCTTTGTAAGTGCCGGTGAAGCCCAACATGCCACGCACGTCGTTGACCTGTTTAACATCTTGCAGGAAAGTTTCAGCGATGTGTTTAGCGCGCAGCGGGTCGCCTGGCATCAGAACTACGTCAGCGAAGTCGCCCATTGCAGCATTAATGTGTGGAGTTGCCATCATTATCGTCCTTTAAATTCTTATTAAAAATCACTGAAATTAAACCCAATGGATTTCGAGTTGTAGCTAGGCGGCAAGCACGTGAATCCCCAGCTGCTTAGACCACTAAGTGACTGGGGTGAAGGCGTGAAGCCAACAACGCTACAACTTGAAAGACGCAGGGTTTAGAGCATTGACTTGCCGTAGTCCATAGGTGTCAGATCGAAATACTTCGCGACGGTCTGACCGATATCCGCGAAAGTCTCACGATGCCCCAGCGAACCCGGTTTCACTTTCGGGCCGTAGATTAACACCGGGATGTGCTCACGGGTGTGATCTGTGCCACGCCAGGTAGGGTCGCAGCCGTGGTCAGCGGTGAAGATGATGATGTCATCTTCTTTCACCAGCTCCAGCAGTTCCGGCATCCGGCGGTCAAACAGCTCCAGCGCAGCAGCGTAGCCCGGTACGTCACGGCGGTGGCCGTAAGAGGAGTCGAAATCAACGAAGTTAGTGAAGACAATGGTTTTATCGCCCGCTTCTTTCATCTCTTTGATGGTCGCATCGAACAGAGCGTCCAGACCTGTTGCTTTCACTTTCTTAGTGATACCAACCTGCGCATAGATATCCGCGATTTTACCAACGGATACGACGTGGCCGTTTTTCTCTTCAACCAGTTTTTTCAGGATAGTGGGGGCCGGTGGCTCTACCGCTAAATCGTGACGGTTACCGGTACGTTCGAAGTGACCCGCTTTGTCACCAATGAACGGACGAGCGATAACGCGGCCGATGTTGTAGCCGCCTTTGGTCAGCTCTTCACGGGCGATTTCACACAGTTCATACAGACGGTCCAGCCCGAAAGTCTCTTCGTGGCAGGCAATCTGGAATACGGAGTCCGCGGAGGTGTAGAAAATCGGCTTGCCGGTTTTCATGTGCTCTTCGCCAAGTTCGTCCAGTACGACGGTACCGGAAGAGTGGCAGTTACCCAGGTAACCCGGCAGATTGCCGCGTTCTACCAGGATGTCGAGCAGTTCCTGCGGGAAGCTGTTGGTGGTGTCGCTGAAATAACCCCAGTCAAACAGCACAGGTACACCGGCGATTTCCCAGTGGCCTGACGGCGTGTCTTTACCGGAAGAGAGTTCACTGGCGTAAGCATAAGCACCGGTGATTTCTGAGTTGCCGTCCATCCCCTCAGGGATTTTACCGGTGGACTCTTCAGCCGCTTTCGCCAGACCCAGACGGGTCAGGTTAGGCAGATTCAGCGGACCCTCTCGGCCCACGTTGGCCTCGCCACGGGCGCAGGCGGCAGCAATATGTCCCAGTGTGTCAGAACCTGCATCACCGAATTTTTCAGCATCTTCACTGGCACCAATACCAAATGAGTCCAATACCATGATAAACGTACGTTTCATCTTGCACTCCTACGCTTGGTTATTCGTTGCGTGCATCGGTCAGAGGCCGACACACTGATCATATTGATTTGGGGGCATCATGAATCTTTTTCAACCCCCTTTTCTTTTGTTTGTTGAGGCAGCGTTAGTTGATGCGGCGGTAGATCACCGGCGTGCTTTCCGGCGCTTTGTCACTCAGGACAACCGCGCTGCGCACTTCTTCAGCAGCCTGCTGCCACGCTTCTTCGCTGTTGGCGTGGATCATCGCCAGCGGCTGTTGGGTGTCGACTTTCTGGCCTAGCTGCGCCATGTGGGTCAGACCGACGCTATAGTCGATAGCATCTGTGGCACGACGACGGCCGCCGCCCAGAGAGACCACAGCCATACCGAGCGCACGGGTATCCATTGCGCTGACGATACCGGCTTTCTCGGAGTAAACCGGTTTGCTCAGCGTCGCCTGCGGCAGATAGCTGTCGTAACGTTCCATAAAGTCTGTCGGCCCTTTCTGTGCCGCAATCATGCGGCCGAAGATTTCTGCCGCTTTGCCGTTGTCGAGCACTGCCTGCAACTGACGGCGGGCGTCGGCATCGTCTTGCGCCAGATTGCCAGAAATGAGCATTTCGACGCACAGTGCCATCGTCACTTCCAGCAGACGTGGGTTACGATATTCACCGGTCAGGAAGCGCACCGCTTCGCGCACTTCAACCGCGTTACCGGCGCTGGAAGCCAGCACCTGGTTCATATCGGTCAGCAGCGCGGTGGTTTTACAACCCGCGCCGTTGGCAACGTCAACGATGGCTTGTGCCAGATCCTGCGACAGTTGGTAGGTCGGCATGAATGCGCCGGAGCCCACTTTCACATCCATCACCAGCGCATCGAGGCCTTCAGCCAGTTTTTTGGCGAGGATAGAGGCGGTGATGAGCGGAATAGAGTCAACGGTCGCGGTAATGTCGCGGGTCGCATAGAAGCGTTTATCCGCCGGGGCCAGCGAGCTGGTCTGGCCGATGATCGCCACGCCAACATCCTGAATGATGCTGCGGAAACGGTTGTCGTCCGGGAAGATATCAAAGCCCGGAATCGCTTCCAGTTTGTCCAGCGTGCCGCCGGTATGGCCGAGGCCACGCCCGGAGATCATCGGTACATAACCGCCGCAGGCGGCGACCATAGGTCCAAGCATCAAAGAAGTCACATCACCGACGCCGCCGGTGGAATGTTTATCCACGATCGGGCCGTTGAGATTAAGGCTTTTCCAGTTAAGGACCGTGCCGGAATCGCGCATCGCCATCGTCAGCGCCACGCGTTCTTTCATGTTCATGTCATTGAAGTAGATGGTCATCGCTAATGCGGCGATCTGACCTTCGGAAATCTGGCTATCACGAATACCATTGATGAAAAAGCGAATCTCTTCTTCGCTTAAAGGCTGTCCGTCACGTTTTTTACGAATAATTTCTTGGGCGAGAAACACGGAGTGCTCCTTTATGACTAGGCGTGTAGGGGAGTTACTGATGTCCCGTTGCTGTGGGTTCAGCAAGCTGAACCCACTTAGGCATTAACGATCAGTAGCTGCTGGTAGACTTTTGGTCAGCGTGGCCAAGCGTTGTCAGCAGGCTTGCCAACAGGCTTGAAGCACCGAAACGGAAGTGGCGCGCATCGGCCCATTCGCGGCCTAACAGGCGGTCAGCCAGTGCCAGATATTGCGCGGCATCTTCAGCGGTTTTTACGCCACCGGCAGGTTTGAAGCCAACGTCTTTGCCCACGCCCATTTCAGCGATGACGCTCATCATCAGCTCAGCACTGTGCAGGGTGGCGTTTTCAGGCACTTTGCCGGTTGAGGTTTTGATGAAATCTGCGCCTGCTTTGATAGCAATTTCGGACGCTTTGCGAATCAGGGAATCCTGTTTCAGTTCACCGGTTTCGATGATCACTTTCAGCAGCACGTTGGCGGCGGCACAGGCTTCTTTACACTGTTTAACCAGCTCGAAACCGACCTGATCGTTACCGGCGATCAACGCACGATACGGGAACACCACGTCAACTTCGTCTGCGCCATAGGCAATCGCAGCGCGGGTTTCAGCCACGGCGATATCAATGTCATCGTTGCCATGGGGGAAGTTGGTGACGGTCGCGATACGGATGTCAGGCGTACCCTGCTCGCGCAGTGCTTTGCGGGCAACAGGAATGAAACGCGGATAAATGCAGATAGCAGCGGTGTTGCCGGCCGGGCTTTTTGCCTGATGACACAGTGCGATCACTTTTGCGTCTGTGTCGTCGTCATTCAGGGTCGTTAAGTCCATCAGGTTCAGCGCACGTTGTGCTGCGGCGGTTAAATCGGTCATAAAACTCTCCAACAATTTTCAATTCCAGCGACCAGCCAGAACTGAGCATACAGTCATGAATTCATGGTGAGCCTGAGGGCATCAGCAGAATTCTGCACGGTTGGCGAGCGGACTTGGTTCCGTGAAGATAGCGGGCAGAAATTGAAGTACATCATTTCCGCTGGCAATTGAGATCCTTCTCACCGCGCTTGGATTGGCATCAGCCAATTCGTTGTGACTATTTGAACACGTCACAGTAGGTTGCTGTGTGCAGTATTTCACACATTATGAAAACCTATTGCAACGTTACTTGGTGAAATGAGACTGATCTCACATAACACCGGCTCTATGCTCAGAATTTGGCCTGAATAAAGAGTGTATACCCGTTTCATGACAACAGGAGACGAGTGGCTCACTCTGTGACTACCGACCGGTAATCACGAAACGAATGTTATAATAATAACATTACCAAAGGAAGCTATAACGCCAAACAAACTTATAAATCGCCGCTTATGGAATGAATGAATAAGATAAATGTTATTTAAATAACAAAGTGAGTTTTACACTGATGTGATAGAGGGGAAGTACTCAGACAGGCAGGGAAAAAACGCGGCGGGTATTTTCGAGCAACGCAGCGGCGATCTGCTCCGGGGATTCACTGCGCAGTTCGCACAGGACTTGAAAGACCAACTCAGCACGTTCCGGCCGGTTTGGCTGCCCCTGAAAACCTTGCAAAGGCATATCCGGCGCATCGGTTTCCAGCACCAGAGCAGAGAGAGGCAGTTGCGCCATCACGTTGCGGGTTTTCTGCGCCCGCTCGTAGCTGATGGTACCGCCGACGCCGATAGCAAACCCCAGTTTCACAAACGCCTGTGCCTGCGACAGGCTGCCGGCAAAGCCATGAACCACACCCGTGGCCGGAAGCTGAGCCTGACGCAGCATCGCCGCGAGCTGATCGTGACTGCGGCGTGAATGCAGGATAACCGGTAGATTCTCCCGCTTCGCCAGCGTGAACTGTGCTTTCAGCAGGCGTTGCTGGCGTTCAAACTGCGGCTGCTCCAGATAGAGATCCAGGCCGATCTCCCCCACAGCCACCAGCTTGTTATCCCGGTTAGAAAGCCATGAATCGAGTAACTCGAGATCAACATCTTTGTGCTGAGCCACGTATATCGGGTGCAGCCCGAGTGCGGCAAAAATCTGCGGATGTTTTTTTGCCAGTTTCAGCACACCCTGAAAACGGTCGGCAGTCACCGACGGGACGATCACCTGACGCACACCGGCCGCGTCCGCTTGTTGCAGACTTTCCGTTTCTGCGCCGGTAAACGGAGGGAAATCGAAATGGCAGTGTGTATCGATCAGGTGAAAACTCACAGATTTTCGCCTTCGTTATAGCTGCTCTCTTCGTTGTGCGGCATTTCGTTGTGAACGGCGTGTTGGGTATCATCATGAAATGCGCTGGCCGCCGGACGCACCATGCCTCCGTCAGCCACCATATCGGTGAGCACGGCAGGATCAAGAATGATCTGCCCGACAGTGCTGGCCGCTGCGGCGATCGGAATGACATTGTCCGGATTCGCCTCAGGCACCACCACGCGTTTCGGCCGGGTTTTACGCGGCGTGATAAAGGGCATCGGACGCTCGTTCTCGCGGGGAATAAACCAGTGCGAGGCCGCTGACAGGAAATAGCGGGCGCAGCGGCGGCCGAGATGATAGTCCTGATTAAGCGCCGGCAAACGGCTTCCCAACGCATGGCTGGCCAGCGGCTTTGGCGGGAAAATTTCAAAGATGCGCAGATCGCCCGGCGGGTTCTCGATGAACTGCTGAATGCGGTGATAGCTGCTTTCGTGATGCTGCATCATGCGCACCAACTGTTGCAGGCTGCTTTCGCTCAGCCACTGCTCCATGCGCTTCATCCACTGCGGCGTGTAGAACATCGCCGACGGTACGGTACGAATGACCACAATGGTATCCGCGCCACGCCGGTAGGCCTCTTCAACCGGAATAGCGTCGCTGATGCCGCCGTCCTGATAGCTGATACCGTCAAGATCAACACCCATGCGATAGAAACCAGGAATGGCGCTGGACGCTTTGATCACCGGCAGCCAGTTTTCGCGCGTCGGTGCAAAATAGTTGGCGGTGTAGTCATCACTGCGGCAGGCGCACATCAGGAATTCACGACCATCGATCAGCAGCTTTTCAGCAGAGTCCATCGCCAGTGGCATATTTTTGGAGGTTTCATCCACCAGCCAGTCGAGATCGATAAGATGCCCGCCACGCACAAAGCGCAGGGGATTAAAGAAGTGAGGACTGGTGGTATAACGGGTGATAACGCGTCGCGCGTAACCCGGCTGGCCGCAAACAAAGGCCGAGAGATTTTGTGCACCCGCCGAAGTGCCGATAAACAAGTCAAACGGATTGAAACCCGCACGCTGAAATTCGTCCAGCACGCCCGCGGTGAAAATCCCGCGTTGCCCCCCGCCTTCACAGACCAGCGCAATCTTGCCGGGTTTGTAAGGTTTGTACGCCAGCGGTTCAATATTGCCAAGCGTGACAGGTATTCTGTATCCCAACGCCTTCCCCTCAGTGAACAGGCCGCAAAATCTATGGGCCTCACCTCAGAGCATACCTTGTCTTTCTCAGTTCGGTGCTTTTCTAATAAAATACCGGAGATTAAATCGTTACTTTCTGTTAACCACTTTCGATTTAACAGTGTACGACCTAATCTCCGGCAGGAGTCTACTCAGTGCTTATTCTTTCCGTCGGAATGTCAGAGTCGTTTACGTCCGGTAAACAGGCTGACCAGGAACAGAATGATACCCACTACGAAGACGATTTTTGCAGCCCAGGCAGCTGTACCCGCCAGACCACCAAAACCAAGTGCCGCCGCGATTAACGCGATGATTAGAAATATAATGCCCCAACGAAACATAAGCTTCTCCTTACCCTATTTTAACTTTTGCCCAATCACATGGTGTACCCAATAATCCGGGCGTGAACCCAGTTTCAAACCTTTCTATTTGGCTTCTTAAAACCCGTTTTGGCCGGATAATAAAAATGCTTACCTATTAAAGATAGCTGCAAAAATGAAAGTGTAAGAAAAACTGGCAACTTTCTCGGACCTAAAGCCCCATGTGTTCTGTTTTATAGTGTGTTGATGCTAACTTCATAAGAGCAGATTGCCCGCCCTGTAGCGGGCAATCTTTACTGCAATTTCAACTCTTTACTGCTTAACCGAAAGGCTTATGGTGCGACTTTCAGGTCGTTTTTGACGCTTTTCACGCCGTCAACGGTCTTGGCAACGCTTTCTGCACGGTCAGACTGCGCCTTATCTTTTACAGAACCGGACAGCTGTACAACGCCGTCGGTAGTTTCAACTTTCACCATACGTGATGGGACGATATCGTCAGCCAGCAGTTTCGCTTTCACGGAAGTCGTGGTGGCGGTATCACCGGCATAACCTTTCACGGACTGGTCTTTGCTGTCTTTGGTATGCAGTTTGTCGCTGACGGATTTTACACCCTCAACTTTGGTTGCCACGGCAACAGCTTGCTCAGCTTCTGCCTGTGAACCGACAAAACCGCTCAGCGTTACAACGCCGCTATCCGTTTTTACTGAGATATCGCTGCTTTTGATCGCTTTATCGTCGACCAGGGCACTTTTCACTTTTGCTGTGATAGAGCTGTCGCCCATGTAGTTATCAACTTTCTTCATGGAACTATCGATTTTGGCACCTGCGCTATCAGTTGTGGTTGCAGCAAATGCACTACCGCTCATCACTGCGGTACCCAGAACAACAGCCATCATGGAATAGGCAAATTTAGAATTTTTCATCGATTTCTTCCTTTCAGTTTATAAGCCCTAATCGCGGGCTCTGTACGCCACATTCTTGGTGGCGCCTTCTAACAAAATGTTTTGCTGAGTTTTAACTTAGTAGCAGAGTACTTCGTTTTATTCGGGCTTTTCATCGCCTTTCGATATAACTCTCTGCATGGTGACTTCAAAGCAGTGCTTTAAGCCACCGTTTTTGAACACACATTTAATATAGTCAAGAATGCGCAAAACAGTAGGAAGATCATTGATTACAGAGCCGAATGCAGACAAGTCCTAAGAAATGTCGGCATTTCTGCTTGTTTTTCGGTCAAAATGAGGGGAGAACGCACAACGCAAATGTGACGGGTGATCGAAAATCAGGGAAAAATGGATAAAAAAAGACGGCGCAGAGGCCGTCTTAGGATGCAGAACACGTGATAAAGAGAAATTAATGCTCGCGGGTTTTACGGAAAACCACTTCCGGATAACGCTCTGATGCCAGGTTCAGGTTCACCATCGTCGGTGCGATATAGGTCAGGTTATCGCCACCGTCCAGCGCCAGGTTCACTTCATTTTTGCGCTTGAACTCTTCGAATTTCTTCACGTCACTGCATTCAACCCAGCGCGCAGTGCTGACGTTGACCGATTCGTAAATCGCTTCAACGTTATATTCACTCTTCAGACGCGCCACGACCACTTCAAACTGCAGCACACCGACCGCGCCAACGATCAGGTCGTTATTGGCGATTGGGCGGAATACCTGAACCGCACCCTCTTCGGAAAGCTGGACCAGCCCTTTGAGCAGCTGTTTCTGTTTGAGCGGATCACGCAGACGGATACGACGGAACATTTCTGGCGCGAAGTTCGGGATGCCGGTGAACTTCATGTTTTCACCCTGAGTAAAGGTATCGCCGATCTGAATAGTACCGTGGTTATGCAGGCCGATAATATCGCCCGGATAGGCCTCTTCCACGTGCGAGCGGTCACCCGCCATAAAGGTCAGCGCATCAGAGATAACGACGTCTTTACCGGTACGTACCTGACGCAGTTTCATGCCTTTTTCATATTTACCGGACACCACACGCATAAATGCCACGCGGTCGCGGTGTTTCGGGTCCATGTTGGCCTGGATTTTGAACACGAAACCGGTGAATTTCTCGTCGTCGGCTTTCACTTCACGCAGATCGGTTTTACGCGGCATCGGCGCAGGCGCCCACTCCACCAGACCGTCAAGCATATGATCCACACCGAAGTTACCCAGCGCGGTACCAAAGAAGACCGGCGTTAAGTCGCCACTGATAAAGGCTTCATGATCGAATTCATGCGAAGCGCCCTGCACCAGCTCCAGCTCTTCGCGCAGCTGTTTAGCAAGATCTTCTCCCACAGCGGTGTCGAGATCCGGGTTATTTAGCCCTTTAACAATGCGCACTTCCTGAATCGTGCTGCCTTTACCGGTCTGGTACAGATAGGTTTCGTCTTTATAAAGGTGATAAACGCCTTTAAACAACTTGCCGCAACCGATAGGCCAGGTGATCGGTGAACAGGCAATTTTCAGCTCACGCTCTACTTCGTCCATCACTTCCATCGGGTCACGGATGTCACGGTCAAGTTTGTTCATGAAGGTCAGGATCGGCGTATCGCGCAGACGGGTCACTTCCATCAGCTTACGGGTACGATCCTCGACTCCTTTCGCGGCATCGATCACCATCAGACAGCAGTCAACGGCCGTCAGCGTGCGGTAGGTATCTTCGGAGAAGTCTTCGTGTCCCGGGGTATCGAGCAGATTCACCAGGCACTGCTTATAAGGAAACTGCATCACAGAGGTGGTGATGGAAATCCCACGCTGCTTTTCCATTTCCATCCAGTCGGATTTCGCGTGGTTGTTTGAACCACGGCCTTTTACCGTACCGGCGGTCTGAATGGCGTTGCCGAATAACAACACTTTTTCAGTAATGGTCGTTTTACCCGCATCGGGGTGAGAGATGATGGCGAAGGTACGGCGCTTAGCCACTTCGAGGGCGAATTCACTTGGAGACATGTTTTTCACGTTTCTTCGGTTGGCCGCCCTGCCCCTGCTGTTTATTCAATTAACAAGGGTTCATCACGTCAGAGGACGTCAGGCAAAGCGGTAATAAAAGTTATAGCCGGCTATTTTCACTGATTTAGCCGGGATGGGCAATCAAAGGTTTTGGGGCCGCCTGCGGTTTCAGCCCAGTATCAGCGCCATCATGATAGCGTCTTCGCGACCTTGTGCGGCGGGGTAATAATTGCGGCGGACAGAGACCTCATTGAAACCGAGGCTTTCATAGAGCGCGATCGCGTTACTGTTAGAGGCGCGGACTTCAAGCCAGAGCGTCACGACATCGCGTTTTTCGAGCTGGCTTATCACCTCTTCGAGCAGCGTGCGGCCTAACCCCTGGCGCTGAAAGGCCGGGTCGATGGCGATATTAAACAGGGTCGCTTCGTCGAGAACAGTCTGGGTGATAGCGAAACCGGCTATCTGATCACCCTGCATCACTTTCAGGTTGAGATAGCGCTCCCCCTGATTGCTGGCAAAGGTTTTTTCAGTCCATGGAAAAGCATGGCTGGCGTTTTCAATCTGGAAAGCGCGGGGTAAATCAGCGGGCGTCAGGATAGAAATGCTGTTCATTTTCACAAATCTGCTGCCAGAGCGCGCGTTTGGCGCCGGCATTTTGATAAAGCTCGGACAGCGCCGGGCTGGATAACTGCGTGCCTTCGACCGCTAACGGTTCGTTGATACCCAGTCGCCATATGTTGCAGTGAGTACCTTCAGGCAGCATCGCGACCTGTTCCGGTGTCAGGTGATAGACCTGCTGAGCCGGCAGTGCCAACGTTCGCAGCACATCGGTTATCAGAGGGTCATCGCCAGCGGGCGGTACGTCGGCGACAATCAACAGCCGCGTATTTTCCGGCAGACTGACCGCCACTTCACCTTGTAAAACAGCCGGTTTTCGCAGTGTCCACTGCGTAATACCCATCTGTTGTAACAGCCAGTCTCGTCTTGATGCCATGCCCATTCCTGTCTGTTGATGACCCGTTACTCTGAAGATTTACGCCGGTTAAGTCACACCGCTTATTTACGATAATGCCGCGCTATGCTAGCAAACACGTCGAACGTGCGCCAATAAACATCTATAATGCCGGGCTATATTCCTGAGGAGCCATAACCTGATGTCTGCACTAACCCCGGCAAGTGAAGTAATACTGCGCCACAGTGACGAATTTACAGGGCGCCGCGTGCTGTTTGCCGGTGACTTACAAGATGATTTACCCGCGAATTTCGTTGAAGAAACCGGTGCCGAAGAGGTCCGCGTTCACACCAACCAATACCACCACGCACAAATGCTCGGCGGTGCACTGCAAGATAAGGTGCAGTTCAGTCTGCTGGCTGATGCCGAATTTATCGCGCCAAGCGACCTGCTGATCTACTACTGGCCGAAGAGCAAGCAGGAAGCCAAATTCCAGCTGTTCAATCTGCTGTCGCAGTTGCCGGTCGGTATTGATGTGTTCGTGGTTGGTGAAAACCGCTGCGGCGTTCGCAGCGCAGATACCGTGCTGGAAGAGATTTGTGAAGTGAGCAAAATCGACAGTGCACGCCGCTGCGGTTTGTATCACGGTCGCCTGGAGAAACAACCTGAGTTTAACGCCGAAGAATGGTGGGATACTTACATGGTTGAAGAAGTGACCATCAAAACCTTACCAGGCGTATTCAGCCGTGAAGGTCTCGACAGCGGCAGCCTGCTGTTGATCAACAGCTTCGATCAGCCGGTGAAAGGCAAAGTGCTGGATATCGCCTGCGGTTCCGGCGTACTTGCGGCGGTCCTAGCCACCTATTCACCAAAAATGAAAATCACCCTGAGCGATGTCAGCGCAGCGGCCATTGAAGCCAGCCGCGCCACACTTGAGGCGAATGACCTGCAGGGCGAAGTGATCGCCAGCAACGTCTATTCCGACATAGCCGGGCGATTTGACATGATTATCTCCAACCCCCCGTTCCACGAAGGGTTACAAACCAGCCTGCATGCCGCAGAACAGCTGATCCGCGGCGCGGCAAAGCACCTGAATGTCGGCGGCCATCTGCGCATCGTCGCTAACTCATTCCTGCCGTATGCCGCCCTGCTGGACGCCACTTTTGGCAGCCACGAAGTGCTGGCGCAGAACGCCCGCTTCAAGGTGTATCAGGCCACGTTGGGTCGTACACCACGCGATACCAAAAAGAAAAAGCGTTAATCAGGTGTCAGCATTCTCCCGCAGGATGCGCATCATTTCTGCGCCGTAGCGTTCACCCGCTGCGGCCTGGAAAGGGAATACCGCTTCAATCGCCGCGATTTCGGCTTCACTCAGGGAGACATCAAGCGCGGCGATGTTTTCCTCAAGATAACGACGACGCTTTGTGCCAGGGATTGGCACAATATTCGGGCTGCGCGACAGCACCCACGCCAGCGCCAGTTGTGACGGATGTATCTCCTTCTCTTTCGCCAGTTTCCCAATTTTGTCTGCCAGTTGTAAATTCTTCACGAAGTTTTCCCCCTGGAAACGCGGGTTGTGACGGCGGAAATCATCTGCGCCAAACTCGTCCGGAGAACGGATAGCGCCGGTCAGAAAACCGCGCCCCAACGGGCTGTAAGCCACAAAAGCAATCCCCAGACGTTCACAGGTCGGCAGAATTTCTGTTTCGACATCACGCGTCCACAATGAGTATTCGCTTTGTAGCGCGCTGATCGGATGCACTTTCTGCGCACGCTCAAGATTGCTGACAGACGTTTCACTCATTCCGAGATAACGGATCTTCCCTTCACGCACCAGATCAGCCATCGCGCCGATGGTTTCTTCAACCGGCACGGAAGGGTCCGGGCGATGCTGGTAATAAAGGTCGATAACGTCCGTGCCAAGCCGCTTCAAACTGCCTTCGACTGATTTGCGGATATAGCCAGGATGGCCATTGGTACCGCGTGCATGCGGGTTGGACAGGTCACGAACAATACCAAATTTGGTCGCCAGAAAGACTTTATCGCGGCGCCCTTTCAACGCTTTCCCTAACAGCTCTTCATTAGTATGCGGCCCGTAGACGTCTGCGGTATCGAGCATTGTGATACCCAGTTCAAGTGCGCGGTCGAGCGTCGCCAGTGACTCTTTTTCATCGGTTTCCGCGCCTGCGGCGGTGTAAAACTCACTCATCCCCATGCAACCAAGACCGATTGCCGAGACCAGAGGGCCATTTTTACCTAATTTACGCTGTTTCATGGAGTTGTCCTTTAGCGAAGAGAGGGGAACAGGAAGTCACTACCAGATGAAGTGTGGTTGTTTGCTGCATAAAGATAAATCCGTTAAAACGTGCAACACTATTCATAATTTACAAACAATCAGGGTGAGGTGAGGAGATGGATCAGATACAGGCAATGCGCATTTTTATCCGGATCGCCGAACTGGAAAATTTCAGCCGGGCGGCGGAAGATCTCAATCTGCCACGCGCCACCGTCAGCACCACGCTGAAAGCGCTGGAGCAGAAACTCGGCGTCCGGCTTTTTTTACGTACCACGCGGCAAGTGAAAATCACCGCAGAAGGCGAACTCTATTACCACCGCTGTCTGCAACTGCTGGCAGCGCTGGATGAAGCGGATAACCTGTTTGCCAGTCAAAAAAAACAGCCCGCCGGCAGCGTACGTATCGACATGCCGCATTCGCTGGCCAGGGAAATTGTTATCCCCCGGCTGGCAGAGTTCCATGCCCGTTATCCCCTGATCACCCTAAAACTGAGCGCCAACGACAATGCGATAGATTTACTCGATCAGGGCGTGGACTGCGTGCTGCGGGCATGGACCTCAGAGGGTGACAATCTGCAATCCCGCCATATTGCCGACTTGCCGCAGATGACCTGCGCCTCACCGGCTTATCTTCGGCGCGAAGGAACACCGGAAACGCTGGCCGAACTGGCGACGCACAGCACCGTCGGCTACTTTTTCCGCCAGCAGCGGCCGGAGTCCCAGCTGGAATTTGCTGACGGTGCGCAGAAAAAAATTGTTGTCTTGCCCTGCTCCCTGACCGTCAGCGGGGCCGATGCTTATGTCGCCGCTGGCAAAGCCGGTTATGGGCTGGTTCAGGCTTCGGGTCTGGTTATCACCGACGCGCTGGAAAAGGGTGAGCTGGTGCAGGTACTGACGCATCTGCCGCCCCCGCCAATGCCGCTTTACATCATGTATCCGCCGGGGCGGTTTCTGGCCCCACGCGTGCGGGTGCTGCTCGACTGGCTGATCGAAATTTTCGCCGCCGCGGATCTTAAGCCAGCGTAAGCATTGAACAGGAAAGCAGCAATTGACACGCCACACTGACCCGAACCAGCCTATTCATGTTGAATATGCTGCTTTTTACACCAAACGTCCGTAATGGGGGAAATAAGTATTGACGCCCGTGAGGAAATCTCTAGAATTCGGCCCGTAGTTGTATGACTCGCAGAGTAAATTCGAATGAATGCTTTGTTGAGAATGCGATGGTGGCGGAATTGGTAGACGCGCTAGCTTCAGGTGTTAGTGTCCTTTGGATGTGAGGGTTCGAGTCCCTCCCTTCGCACCAATACAACTACATGATAGAGCACAAAAGCTTTATGAAAGACCCGATTTATATTGCACGGCACGGTATGCGATGGTGGCGGAATTGGTAGACGCGCTAGCTTCAGGTGTTAGTGTCCTTTG
>CAUQMS010000013.1:0-136905 GCA_963519305.1 uncultured Enterobacterales bacterium | reverse complement strand
GTTCGAACATAGTTCTGTCAGCTCTTTTTTGTTACGCAAGATTTTCGAAATATGCTTCCAACGCCTCCAGCTGTTCGCTGGCATCCTCTATGGCGTTGAAGGAGCGCCGAAACTGGTCATTCGGGGCATGCTCCTGGAGATACCAGGAAACGTGCTTACGGGCTATACGGAATCCCTTGCCTTGACCATAAAAGTCGTGCAATTCCCGTATATGCCCTAACAACAAGTGCTTAACCTCCCCAATTGGTGGCGGTGGTAACAGCTCCCCTGTGTCCAGATAATGCTGGATTTCCCGGAAGATCCAGGGTCTCCCCTGAGCAGCACGTCCAATCATCAGAGCATCAGCTCCGGTGTAGTCGAGTACTGCCCTGGCTTTATGCGGGTCAGTTATGTCCCCATTCGCGATAATCGGAATGGAGACACTCTGCTTAACTGTCCGAATACTGTCGTACTCTGCATCTCCATTGAAGAGACAGGCACGGGTTCGGCCATGAATTGTCAGGGCCTGAATTCCACAGTCTTCAGCCAATTGGGCAATTTGTACACAGTTACGGTGTTCCGGTGCCCAACCAGTACGAATTTTCAACGTGACTGGCACATCTACCGCATTCACAACGGCAGAGAGGATTTGTTTGACCAAATCCGGATACTGCAACAAGGCAGATCCTGCCAGTTTGCGGTTCACTTTCTTGGCCGGGCAGCCCATATTGATGTCTATGATCTGCGCACCGCTCGCCACATTAATTCGGGCGGCAGCCGCCATATCTTCGGGATCACAACCGGCAATTTGCACGGCTCGGATACCCGGTTCATCGTTATGTACCATACGCAATCGTGACTTGTCCGTCCGCCACACTTCCGGATTGGAAGAGAGCATTTCGGATACAGCCATCCCAGCACCCATCGCATGACATAAGGCACGAAACGGTCGGTCTGTTATACCGGCCATTGGGGCCGCAATCAGGCAATTTGTAAGCTGGTGGTGTCCGATGCGCATAGACTTAGAATGACCATACTGATGTCCGCAAGGGCGCGTATATTACGCATTTTTGATGTGAGATGAAAGGCCAAACTTTAACCAATAACCCACTAATACACTTCTGAGAAAGTCATTTAAATGGGATTAATAATTTTTATTTATATTTAACATGGCATTAGGCATGATTGTTTAAATTGTGTGCTTACGAAAATTCCTCAAAACTCGCTGTATATGCAGGCTAAGCCAGTTGAATCTAAGGTTAAAATTGTTGTTTTAAGGAGCAATAACCGCAAATTTTCTGTGATGCAGATCTTGGTTTGGTTAAAAAGTGAGTTATCTGGCGTAATAATCAATAACAAAGTGTGTGCGCGATAACGGGAAAGGACGCGGAGCTTCTCCGCAGGGAAGAAGACTCGTGTAATGCGGGAATGACTCGCTGACCATCATCCGGCCACCACGGCGATTTCGCCATCGGCATTCATAGGCACAAAGTGGGCCTCGGGCGGGAAGGCATCGCGGAGGGATATCAGGACAGAGGGAAACCGCCCGTTCTGCTAAAACAATACAAAACGGGCGGAAGCTATTAGCCTTTTTTAACACCGGTAATACGGCACCACTCTTCTTTTTCAGCCACCGGATCGAGTTCGAAAAGCGCCTGATAGGCATCTGCTACGCCCTGAGCCTGGCTGGCAAGGATCCCCGACAAGCCAAGATGACCGCCGGCAACCGGCAGTACGCTGATAAGCGGTGCCAGTTCACGCAGCGGGCCAGCAAGGATGTTGGCAACCACCACGTCGGCCGAAAGATTGTCCGGCTGGTCTTTTGGCAGGTAGAGCGACAGACGCTCTGACACGCCGTTACGCTGCGCATTGTCGCGGCTGGCCAGAATGGCCTGCGGATCGATATCAATCCCGATAGCCTGAGCCGCACCCAGCTTCAGCGCGGCAATCGCCAGAATGCCGGAACCGCAACCGAAGTCGATCACGGTTTTGCCTTCGAGATCCAATCCGTCGAGCCACTCCAGACACATCGCCGTGGTCGGGTGTGTTCCCGTACCAAATGCCAGACCCGGGTCGAGCATCACGTTGACGGCCGTCGGGTCAGGCACGTCGCGCCAGCTCGGGCAAATCCACAGGCGCTGACCGAAACGCATCGGGTGGAAGTTATCCATCCATTCGCGCTCCCAATCTTTATCTTCCAGCTGCTCGATTTTATGCGCAAAGCCTTTGCCCAGCAGCGGTTCGTTTTCCAGCATGGCGACCACGGCGGCCATATCGGTTTCGGCATCATACAGGCCGATGGCATCGGTATCGCCCCAAAGCAGGGTTTCGCCCGGCAGCGGTTCAAATACCGGGTTATCATGGGTGTCCAGGAACGTCACAGACACGGCACCACTTTCGATAAGCGCGTCGCTCAGCGTTTCCGCGTCGTTACCGGTGGTGTTAATTTTCAGTTGGATCCAGGGCATAACAATTCTCTTCTTAGCATGCGGTAAAAATGGAGCCGCCCCTCAGGACGGCTTCAGCGCGGGTTCAGCTCGTCTGTCGCCAAACTTATTGCCGATGTAAAAGGCCATCAGGCTGAACAACAGCGACGGTACAATCGGGTGCAGACCGGCAAGATGCAGGTCGAAACTGGCAAGCAGGGTATAACAAACCGCACCAACAATCATTGAGCTGAGCGCGCCTGATGCATTGGCGCGCTCCCAGTAAAGCCCGAGCACCAGCGGCCACAGGAACACGGCTTCCAGCCCGCCGAAGGCCAGCAGATTAAGCCAGATAATCATCTCTGGTGGACGCCACGCGGCCAGTAACACCAGCAGGCCAAGTACGAAGGTCGCCCAGCTGGAGAAACGCTTCAGGCGCTGCTCGTTGGTGATCTGCTCCGGGCGAACGCCGAGATAAAGATCTTTAACGATAGTCGCTGACGACTGCAACAGCTGGGCATTGATGGTGGACATAATCGCCGCCATCGGTGCAGCCAGAAAAATCCCTGCGGCGTACGGCGGCAAAACGGTGATCATCAGTGTCGGGATAACCTGATCAGGAATTTTCAGATCCGGCAAAATAGCCCGGCCCAGAGCCCCTGAAAGATGCATACCAAACATCAGAATCGCCACCACCAGCGTACCGAGCACGATACCGCGGTGAACCGCTTTGCTGTCTTTATAGGAGATACAGCGCACGGCGGTATGCGGCAGGCCAATCACGCCGAAGCATACCAGCACCCAGAACGACGCCATAAAGGGTAGCGAAAGCACGTCACCGGCACCGGTCACAGAGACCAGTTTGGGGTCGATCTGTTGCAGTTTATCCACTGCACTGTGCAGGCCACCCGCCGCATGGATCACGGCGACCAGCAGCAGAACGGTGCCGAGTAACATCACCAGACCCTGCATGGCGTCGTTGAGCACGCTGGCACGAAAGCCGCCAAACGCGGTGTACAGCGCGATGCTGACGCCAAAAATTAACAAGCCGGTGTCGTAAGGAATGCCCGCCGCGGTTTCCAGCAGGCGCGCGCCGCCAATGAACTGCACGGTCATGGCGCCAAGAAACGCCACCAGCAGACTGAAACTCGCCAGCCACACCAACAGACGGCTTTTATAGCGCGCATAGAGCATGTCGTTGAGCGTCACGGCGTTGTAGCGTCTGGCCAGAATGGCGAATTTCTTGCCGAGAATGCCCAGTGACAACCACACGGCGGGCAGCTGGATCATCGCCAACAGTACCCAGCCAAGGCCAAATTTATACGCCGCACCCGGCCCACCGATAAACGAACTGGCGCTGATATAGGTGGCGGTCAGGGTCATGGCTAAAACGAAGCCGCCCATAGAGCGGTTCCCGAGGAAGTACTCGGTGAGGAAGCTGCCTGACTGACGGCGGGTGTAGGCATAGACCGACAGCCCGAACACCAGCAGCAGGTAGGCGACCAGCGGCAATAAGACTTCACTCTGCATGGTTGTCCTCCAGCGGAATATCGCGGTAAATCACCCTGACCATCAGCCAGCTGAGTAATACAAAAAGCAGCGGAACCAGCAAACAGGCCATTTCAAACCAGTGCGGAAGGCCGGTGATGCCCTGTTTATCGTCGGGTATGTAAGCCGCCAGACACCATGCCAGCAGGTAGGCCAGCGTCAAACCAAACGCCCAGCGGGCTTCTCTGTTCGCCTGTAAAAAGCGTTTATCTATTTTCTGAGTCTTCATGATGTAAAGTCCCAAACGAAAAAAAGGCCGGAATATCCGGCCTTGGTAAGAGAGTACACAAGGGTACGTTCTTAGGTTTCCTGCAATCCGAGTTTCTTTTCCAGATAGTGGATGTTAGTACCACCATGTTGGAAGTTTTCATCGGTCATGATACGCATCTGCAGATCAATGTTGGTTTTGATGCCATCGATGATCAGTTCAGCCAGTGCGTTTTTCATGCGGGCAATAGCCACATCACGGTTTTCACCGTAAGTGATCAGCTTACCGATCATGGAATCGTAATACGGCGGCACGGTATAGCCAGCGTAAATGTGCGATTCCCAACGCACACCGAAACCACCAGGTGCGTGGAAGCGGGTGATCTTGCCCGGGCTTGGCAGGAAGGTATTCGGGTCTTCAGCATTGATACGACATTCGACCGCATGGCCCTGAATGCGTACTTCATCCTGTTTGATCGACAGCGGTTGACCGGCAGCGATACGCAGCTGCTCTTTGATCAGATCCACGCCGGTGATCATCTCGGTAACCGGATGCTCAACCTGAATACGGGTGTTCATTTCGATGAAATAGAACTCACCGTTTTCATACAAGAACTCGAAAGTACCCGCACCGCGATAGTTGATGTCCACACAGGCTTTAGCACAACGTTCGCCGATGTAGCGACGCAGTTCAGGCGTGATGCCTGGTGCTGGTGCCTCTTCGACGACTTTCTGGTGACGACGCTGCATGGAGCAGTCACGTTCTGCCAGATAGATCGCGTTGCCCTGACCGTCGGCCAAAATCTGAATTTCGATATGGCGTGGGTTTTCCAGGTACTTTTCCATGTAAACCATGTCGTTGTTGAAAGCCGCTTTGGCTTCCGCACGGGTCATGGTGATGGACTGTTCCAGATCTTTGTCGGCACGCACAACGCGCATACCACGACCACCGCCGCCGCCAGAGGCTTTGATGATCACCGGATACCCGATGCGTTTGGCATGAGCACGGTTCTGGTCCATGTCGTCGCCCAGTGGGCCGTCAGAACCAGGTACGCAAGGGACGCCAGCTTTTTTCATCGCGCTGATGGCAGAAACTTTGTCGCCCATCAGGCGGATGGTTTCTGCTTTTGGCCCGATGAAGATGAAGCCGGAGCGCTCAACTTGTTCAGCGAAATCGGCATTCTCGGACAGGAAACCATAGCCAGGGTGGATAGCCACCGCGCCAGTGATTTCAGCCGCAGAGATGATAGCCGGGATGTTCAAATAGCTTTTTACTGAAGGAGCAGGGCCGATGCAGACGGTTTCGTCTGCCAGCAGTACGTGCTTCAGGTCGCGGTCAGCCGTGGAGTGGACGGCTACGGTTTTGATGCCCAGTTCTTTACAGGCACGCAAAATACGCAACGCGATCTCGCCGCGGTTCGCGATAACAATTTTATCTACCATGGTACGCCTCGTTATTCGATGACGACCAGCGGCTCGTCGAATTCAACCGGCTGGCCGCTTTCCACCAGAATGGCTTTAACCACGCCAGATTTGTCTGCTTCAATTTGGTTCATCATTTTCATTGCTTCAACGATGCACAGGGTGTCACCTGCGTTAACTTTCTGGCCGACTTCTACGAAGGCTTTCGCGTCCGGGCTTGGCGTGCGGTAGAAAGTACCCACCATCGGTGAACGGACGATATGTCCGCTGATCGCAGCCGGAGCCGCTTCAACTGGTGCTGCGGCCGGTGCTACTGCAGCAGCCAAACCTGGTTGCTGTTGCATTGGCATAGCGTAAGCCTGTTGCATCATAGGATAAGCCGGTGCAGGTGCGGCACGGCTGATGCGCACTGATTCTTCGCCTTCAGAAATTTCCAGTTCAGAAATGCCTGATTCTTCAACCAGTTCGATCAGTTTTTTGATTTTACGAATATCCATGGGTGTGATTCCGTACTCTTTTTGCGTAGAAATTAATGGGTTTTAGACAAGCGATTCACCGCTGCCTGTAAAGCAAAATGGTAGCCATCTGCGCCAAGTCCGCAGATAACGCCCACTGCGATATCGGAAAGATAGGAGTGGTGCCGGAAGGATTCGCGGGCGTGTACATTTGACAGGTGGATCTCAATAAATGGGATCTGCACTGCCAGCAACGCATCGCGCAGCGCCACGCTGGTATGGGTAAAGGCCGCGGGGTTGATCAAGATAAAATCGGTGTTTCCGCGTGCCTGATGGATTCTATCAATCAGGAGATGCTCTGCGTTGGATTGCAGATGGCTGAGCGCAACATTCGCTGCGGCGGCCTGCTGTTCTAAACCTTTAACGATATCGTTGAGCGTGGTGCTTCCGTAGGTTTCAGGCTCACGCGTCCCTAACAAATTCAGGTTAGGACCGTTGAGTAGCAAAATGTCAAACTTATCCGCCATTGTGAGCCTATCTCCGGCAATTAGACAAAGATTGTAGAAAATACCCTGATGTCACCGATTTGTCACCTTTTTCGCGGCAAATCAACCCGGCTCTTCAGTATGAGGTCGGGCATTATAATGATATCGTGGCAATTCGCAGCTAAATACTGGTCTTATCAGCGAAGATAATCAACCCTCAGACTTAAACTCAGGGTTGATACTATGGTTTTTTGAGGGGTAGAACACAGAAAAGTTCCGCGGCTTATCGCAACCACTGACGGAATTTTTTGTAGCGTAATGCCAACAATATCGCAGCAATTACGGCATAGATGATGGGCTGTGGCGACAGAATCTTAACTGACCAAAGATAGTGAATCGGCGCCAGAATGGCGACAACATAAATGAAATTATGCAGCGTTTGCCACTTTCCACCCAGTTTGCGCTGAGACCACATTGTTGACGTACAGGCCAGTGCCAGCAGGATTATCCAACTGATGATACCGAGCGTCAGATAAGGCCGTGAAATCAGCTCACTGCCGAGCAATGCCAGGTTGTTAATGCCGAGCTCAAGGAAGGAGTAGCTCAGAAGATGCAGCGTTCCCCACGCAAAACACCACAAACCCACCAGACGGCGCACGCGGATCAACAGCGGTTGCTTGCCGTAGCGTGCGACCGGCGTAATAAGCAGGGTCGCCAGCAGTAATTTAAGCGTCATTCTGCCGGTGAAGTGCTGAATGTCTTTGGCTGGATCGGCGCTGAACCAGCCCTGATTGATAGATAACAATAACCACAGGAAAGGCAAAAAAGCGGCCAGATGGATGACCACTTTTAACCACTTAATTTGTGTCAGGCTTAAACGCCGCATTGAGATTCCTTTATCCGTTTGCCCTGAGAATCAACTTGCTGTGATCATTAATAGTTTGTGCGCAGATCCAGCCCGCGGTACATCGAAGCCACCTGTTCACCATAACCGTTAAACAGCAACGTTGGTTGGCGTTTTACGTCCAGAATACCGCCGGATCCGATAAAGCGTTCGGTTGCTTGTGACCAGCGCGGGTGGTCTACGTGAGGGTTCACGTTGGCATAAAAACCGTATTCATTGGTGGCAATCTGATTCCAGGTTGTTGGCGGCTGGTTGCGGGTCAGGCTGATGTTGACGATGGATTTAATCCCTTTGAAACCGTATTTCCAGGGAACGGTCAGCCGGATTGGCGCGCCGTTTTGTGGCGGCAGCGCTTTGCCATAGACGCCGACGGTCAGCATGGTCAGCGGGTTCATCGCTTCATCAAGGCGTAAACCTTCGACGTAGGGATAATCCAGCCCGCCGCCGATGAAACGGTCTTTTTGGCCCGGCATATGCTCCGGGTCATACAGCGTTTTAAAGGCAACAAACCGCGCATTACTGTTCGGTTCAGCCAGTTTAATAATGTTGCTTAACTGGAAGCCAATCCACGGCACCACCATTGACCAGGCTTCGACGCAGCGCATACGGTAGATGCGTTGTTCGAGCGGGAAGCGCTTCATGATGTCATCCATATCCAGCGTGATCGGTTTACCGACCTCACCATCAATGACGATTTTCCACGGCGAGGTGACTAACTGGCCGGCATTGGCGGCCGGATCGGCTTTATCCAGTCCAAATTCATAAAAGTTGTTGTAGCCGGTGACTTTGTCTTCCGGCGTCAGCGGTAAATCATTTTGATAAGCCGCCGGTTTGGTGAAGTCGAGCGGTTTGCCCGACGGTGCTTTTGGACGATCGTTACCTTTGAACCAGGAAAGCACATCGGCTTTCGCGCTCTGCGGCAGCGCCAGCGCCGCGGCGCTGATCCCCAGAGCCTGCAACACTTTGCGGCGGTCATGGAAAATGCTTTCCGGCGTGACATCCGCCTCGGTCAGTTTGCGAAGTTTGTTCATGACCTGCTCCGGTAGTGTTTAATCATTATCGTTATTGATGGATATGACTAAAGAATGGCGGGTAAACGTCGATTTAGCGAGGGGGGCGTGGAAAATACGAAATTTCAGAGAGGGCAAAAAGGGCCTTATAAAGGGCACCGCGAGGGATGCCCTGATAGTTGATGAAGGTGTTATGCGCGGACTTTCACCAGTGTCCGGCCAGTGACGGTGTTTGCCATGATGCCCGCCGCTGTTTCAGGCACGTTTTCGAGACTGATTTCCGTGGCGGCCTGTTCATAGAATGACGCGGGTAAAGTTTGCGCCAGACGTTCCCACGCGTCCATGCGCCGGTGCAGCGGACACATCACTGAATCAACGCCCTGCAGACGCACATTCCGCAGAATAAAAGGCATTACGGTGGTAGGCAGTTGATAGCCGCCCGCCAGACCGCAGGCCGCAACGGTACCGCCATACACCGTTTGCGACAGCAGCGTCGCCAGGGTCTGATCGCCGACGGTGTCGATAGCGCCCGCCCACAACTGTTTATCCAGCGCACGGCCTTCTTTACTGAACTCCTCACGGCTCAGCACCCGTTTGGCGCCGAGCTGCGTCAGATAATCGGTATTGCTGGCGCGACCGCTGATGGCGACGACGTTGTAACCCAGCGTAGCCAGTAGGGTGACTGCTGTGCTGCCGACACCGCCGCTGGCGCCACTGACGATGACCTCGCCGCTGTCAGGCAGTACGCCACCTTCCTCAAGTGCCATCACGCAAAGCATGGCGGTAAAACCGGCGGTGCCGATGATCATGGCATGGCGGGCATCAAGTCCTTCCGGTAACGCCACCAGCCAGTCACCCTTAACACGGGCCTGTTCCGCCAGACCGCCCCAATGCGTTTCGCCTACGCCCCAGCCGGTAAGGACCACCTGTTGCCCGACGCCGTAGCGTTTATCCTGACTGCTGCTGACGCGCCCGGCGAAGTCAATTCCCGGAACCATCGGGAACTGACGGATAATTTTGCCCGTGCCGGTGATCGCCATAGCGTCTTTGTAATTCAGACTGGACCAGTCAACATCGACTACCACATCGCCTTCTGGCAGTTGTTCTGTGCTGATCTGGCCGACGGCCGCGACTGTTTTACCGTCATTCTGTTCTAACAAAATTGCTCGCATTACCCATCTCCATAAGAATTCTGAATTGATTGATTATTCAGTTGCTATGCTATGAATATAACGCAACTTACGCCTTCCGGGCTGATATGAGACAACGATGCCGCTGATGAACCGAATCTTATTCACAGATCCGCATAAAACGTTACCGGCGTTGTGCCGCTTATGTTTTATAGTAGCGGCCCTTCAATGGCGTCCTGCGGTGAAAGGCTTTTACCGGGGATTGTCTCATTCATTTCCACAGTAACGGGTAAGGCACAGGGATGCGATTTACTAACAGACTGGCGGCACTGATTTCCATGTTGGTTGCACTGGCAATGTTGCTGATGTTGCTGGGCGTGACCTTCAGTTTTGTCTATTTAAATAAGCAAAATACCGAGCAGCATTTACGCGCCCTGGCAACCACCTACGATCAATCACTGATTTCGAACTCGCCGCACCCGCCGGAACGCTGGATGCCTATGGCAATGCGTATGCTCGATGTCTCTGAAGTGACCATCCTCGAGCACGAAACACCCCTTTTCTCCTATCGCGAAACGCCGGATCTGCACAGTGCGTGGGAAAACAGTTACCCCGATTACGTCACCATGACCTTGCCGCTGATGCAGCACCCGTCAATGTCGATGCAAATTGTTTATGTTGATCCTATCGGCACCTATACACGCTCACTGCGCTCCACCTTTACTATCAGCGTGGCTATCATCCTGATGATTATCGCGGTATTGCTCAGCTTCCGCTGGCTACGGGCCGAAACCGCAGGGCTGGAAAAGCTGGAAGAGCGGGCATCACGTATTTTACGTGGTGAACGCGATGAGCTGACCCGTGGGGACATCAGCGAGTGGCCACCTTTCGCCAGCGGGGCCATCGATGTTCTGCTGGCCGATCTCAGCGAAGCCCGAGAGCAGCGCAGCCGCGTAGATACCCTGATCCGGGCCTTCGCCCAGCAGGACTCACAAACCGGGCTGAACAACCGGCTGTTTTTCGACAACCAGCTGGCAACCCAGTTAGAAGAGGAGGGCACCCACGGTATTGTTATGCTGCTGCGTCTGCCCGATTTCGATACCCTGCGCGATACGCACGGACAGCGCCCCGCCGACGAAATGCGCTCGGCGATGGTTAATCTTCTTTCTACTTTTGTGATGCGCTATTCCGACGCGCTGCTGGCCCGCTACTTCCATACTGATTTCGCGGTGTTGCTGCCGCACCGAACCCTGAAAGAGGCGGAAGTGATGGCGGCCCAGTTAGTCAATGCGCTCGGCGCGTTGCCAACGTCCAATAATATCGACCGCGACGCGCTGCTATATATAGGTATCAGTGCTTACCGTTTCGGCCAGCTACCTGAAGAGGTGATGGACTATGCCGAACAGGCCACTCGCAATGCGGCGTTCCAGGGCAGTAACAGCTGGCTGATTTACGACAGAAAAGTGCCGGAGAAAGGGCGCGGGAGTGTCAAATGGCGCACGCTGCTGGAAAACACCTTAGCCCGCGGCGGCCCGCGTCTCTATCAGAAACCGGCCTTTACCACAGAAGGGCAACTGGACCACCGTGAAGTGCAGCGGCGCATTTTTGACGGGGAGCAGGAGCTGCTGGCGGCAGAGTTTATTCCACTGGTGATGCAATTTGGAATGTCGCAAAGTTACGACCGGCGGATGCTTTCTCAGATTATTCCGTTACTGAGCCGCTGGCCTGACGAAACATTGGCATTTCACCTGACGGTTGATTCATTATTGCAGCGCTCTTTTATCCGCTGGTTGCGTGATACGCTACTGCAGTGTGCAAAAAGACAGCGCAGCCGGATTCTGATTGAACTTGCTGAGGCACATCTCTGTCAACATATTGACCGCCTGCGCCCTGCGATTCGTTTGCTGCAGGGAATGGGCTGCCGTCTGGCTGTTTCACAGGCCGGATTAACGGTGGTCAGTACCTCTTATCTGAAAATTTTCCCGGTCGAACGGGTTAAGCTTCACCCCGGCCTGGTACGCGATATTGATAAGAGGGTTGAAAATCAACTGTTTGTGCAAAGCCTGATCGGTGCGTGCGAAGGAACGCAGGCCAGGGTCTACGCTTCCGGCGTTCGCACCAAAGAAGAGTGGGCGATGCTGGTTGAAAAAGGCATTCACGGCGGTCAGGGGGATTTTTTTGCCGGCCCGCAGGCTGTCGATCCCGTTAGCAAAAAATATTCACACAACGGTGATGTATAAACTGACCGTAATGGGAATATTTAACGTAGAATGGCCCAGCCTTTAACCGGTTCTTGTTATAGAAAGCCTGTGTTATGTCTCAAACAGCTTGCTGTTGCAGGGGATCCCGGTGTAAGTGCAAGAATTCATGTGCGGTGTTGGTGCTTTTGTTTATTCCTGCAAAAGATCTGCAATCAAACTATCTGAGTCTGGGATTCGGAAATTGAATGCGGCATGTTTTGCAGTCAGAGTAACTGCAGGTTAAGTCGCCGACATCGTGGACAATTTCACCGAAGCAGGACGTTTTTACGCCTTGTCGCTGCTTCGCGTGGTTGGTAAAGTAGGCGGATTTTATTTTCCGCCCCCAGCTAGCAGGATTATCCTTTCGTTATGTTTAAGAAATTTCGTGGCATGTTTTCCAACGACTTGTCCATCGACCTGGGTACCGCCAATACCCTCATCTATGTAAAAGGACAAGGCATCGTGCTGAATGAGCCATCAGTTGTGGCAATTCGTCAGGATCGTGCTGGTTCACCTAAAAGCGTTGCGGCTGTCGGCCATGATGCGAAACAGATGTTGGGTCGTACTCCCGGCAATATCGCGGCTATTCGCCCGATGAAAGACGGCGTTATCGCTGACTTCTTCGTGACCGAAAAAATGCTGCAGCACTTCATCAAACAGGTTCACAGCAACAGCTTCATGCGCCCAAGTCCGCGCGTGTTGGTCTGCGTGCCGGTCGGCGCTACGCAAGTAGAGCGTCGTGCCATCCGTGAATCTGCACAAGGCGCAGGTGCCCGCGAAGTGTTCCTGATTGAAGAACCCATGGCTGCGGCGATCGGTGCAGGTTTACCTGTTTCCGAAGCAACCGGTTCCATGGTTGTCGATATCGGCGGTGGTACCACTGAAGTGGCGGTTATCTCACTTAACGGCGTGGTCTACTCTTCTTCTGTTCGTATTGGTGGTGACCGCTTCGACGAAGCCATCATTAATTATGTGCGCCGGAACTATGGTTCACTGATTGGTGAGGCTACGGCTGAACGTATCAAGCACGGTATCGGTTCTGCTTACCCGGGTGATGAAGTCCACGAGATCGAAGTGCGTGGCCGTAACCTGGCTGAAGGCGTTCCACGTGGCTTTACCCTGAATTCCAACGAAATTCTGGAAGCATTGCAAGAGCCTCTGACCGGCATCGTTAGCGCGGTGATGGTTGCTCTGGAACAGTGTCCGCCAGAACTCGCTTCTGACATCTCTGAACGCGGTATGGTTCTGACCGGCGGTGGCGCATTGCTGCGTAACCTCGATCGCCTGCTGATGGAAGAGACCGGTATTCCGGTGATCGTTGCAGAAGATCCGCTGACCTGCGTTGCTCGCGGCGGTGGTAAAGCGTTGGAAATGATCGACATGCACGGCGGCGACTTATTCAGCGAAGAGTAGTCTGAGCGAAAACGTTAGAGTTTCAGCGAAGCTCGTTATAGCAAAGACTCTATTTAGCGAAGATTAGTCTTGCCCGCAAAGGTAGCTGTCAGTCTGGTGAAACCTGCTGCGTTAAAGTATGCAGTGTCAAATTGGGGTCGAGCACTGAACTGACTGGATAAGTGATTATTCAGGCGGAATGTGCACGACCTCATTCGCTTGCTGCTTTCCTGTCAGGGTTATCTTTCACTTCGATTGGCTGATACCTTTTGTTGCCGAGGAACTCGCATATTTTATGAAGCCGATTTTTAGCAGGGGGCCTTCCCTGCAGCTGCGACTTTTTTTGGCTATTCTCACAGCCATCGTCCTGATTTTTGCCGACAGTAAAATAGGTGCGTTTGTTAAGATCCGTACCTATATGGACACTGCCGTCAGCCCTTTCTATTTTTTGTCGAATGCTCCGCGTGAATTCCTGGATCAGGTATCCACGACGTTTGCGACCCGCCAGTCTCTTGAACTCGAAAACCGCGCACTGCGTCAGGAACTGCTGCTCAAAAACAGCGATCTGATGCTGCTGGGTCAATTCAAACAGGAAAATGCCCGTTTACGCGAACTCCTCGGTTCACCGCTGCGTCAGGATGAGCACAAGATGGTGGCGCAGGTACTCTCGACCAGCAATGACCCGTACAGTGATCAGGTGGTTATCGACAAGGGCAGCCAGAACGGTGTCTATGTCGGCCAGCCGGTGATCAGTGATAAAGGCGTTGTAGGTCAGGTGGTTGCCGTGGGTGCCCTCACCAGCCGCGTCTTGCTGATTTGCGATGCCTCACATGCCTTGCCGATTCAGGTCTTGCGTAACGATATCCGCGTCATTGCCGCCGGTAGCGGTTGCACTGACGATCTCCAGCTAGAGCATTTGCCAAGCAACACCGATATTCGCGTAGGCGACGTGCTTGTCACCTCCGGTCTGGGTGGGCGCTTCCCTGAGGGGTATCCGGTTGCGGTAGTTTCCTCGGTGAAAGTTGATAATCAGCGGGCCTACACTGTGATTCAGGCGCGTCCGACAGCCGGTCTGCAACGTTTACGTTATCTGCTGCTGCTGTGGGGTTCTGACCGCAACGGGGATAAACCGCTGCCACCTGATGAAGTTCATCGCGTTGCCAACGAACGCCTGATGCAAATGATGCCTCAGGTTCTGCCACCTCCGGGTGACATGGGCCCACCTGCGCCGGTGCCGCAACCTGCCACGGGAACCGTGACTACGCCGTTATCGCCACGACCTGCTGCCGGGGGCACGCGATGAATCGCTACCGGAGCCACGGGCGCTGGATAATTTGGCTATCCTTTCTGATAGCCATGTTATTGCAGGTAATGCCATGGCCCAAAGAGATATACATGTTCCGTCCCTCGTGGTTGATGCTGATCCTGATTTACTGGGTGATGGCGCTGCCGCACAGGGTTAACGTGGGGTCAGGTTTTATCGTTGGATTCGTGATGGATCTCATCCTGGGTTCTACACTGGGTGTACGCGCGTTGGCGCTGGCGATGACCGCATATCTGGTAGCGTTTAAATTCCAACTTTTCCGCAATATGGCGCTCTGGCAGCAGGCATTGATTGTCATGCTGATCTCGCTTGCTGTGGATGTAATGGTTTTCTGGGCCGAATTTTTGGTAGTTAACGTCTCGTTTCGCCCTGAAGTTTTCTGGAGCAGCGTGGTAGATGGTATTCTGTGGCCATGGCTTTTCCTGCTGATGCGTAAAATACGCCGTCAGTTTGCCGTTCAATGAGGAAATGATGACCGCACTTTATCTGGCTTCCGGTTCTCCACGTCGTCGTGAGTTATTGGCTGTTCTTGAATATGCGTTTGAGCGTTTGGTGACGGATGTTGCAGAAGAACAGCAACCAGGCGAAGCGCCGGCCGACTACGTAGTCCGGCTCGCCTGTGATAAAGCGCAGGCTGGTGTGAAAGTGGCACCGCAGGATCTTCCGGTGCTGGGCGCAGATACCATTGTGGTCCTCGATGGCAAGGTGCTTGAGAAGCCGCATGATGAAACCGAAGCGGCTCGCATGCTTGCTTCGCTCTCCGGCCGTCAGCATCAGGTGATGACCGCCGTAGCCCTGGCAGACCGAAATACTTATCGCAGTACGCTGGTTGTGACTGACGTCACCTTCCGCTCACTATCCGCGGAGGATATTCAGCACTATATTCTGAGCGGAGAGCCCATGGATAAAGCGGGCGCATACGGAATTCAGGGAAAGGGCGGTTGTTTCGTCCGTGAAATTCGCGGCAGTTACTACGCAGTCATGGGGCTTCCGCTGGTGGAGACTCAGGAGCTGTACGGTGACTTTGTTGCATTACGCGAGCTTAGGAGAAAGCATGACAGCTGAATTACTGGTCAATGTCACCCCGTCGGAAACCCGAGTGGCTTACATTGACGGTGGCATTTTGCAAGAGATCCACATTGAGCGTGAAGCCAAGCGCGGTATTGCAGGCAATATTTACAAAGGGCGCGTTAGCCGGGTACTTCCCGGTATGCAGGCGGCCTTTGTAGATATTGGCTTAGAGAAAGCGGCCTTTTTACACGCCTCAGACATCATGCCACACACCGAATGTGTGGCCCGTGATGAGCAGAAAAACTTCAACGTGCGCGACATCGTCGAGCTGGTGCATCAGGGCCAGGATCTGATGGTGCAGGTGGTGAAAGATCCGCTCGGCACCAAAGGCGCGCGCCTGACCACGGACATTACGCTGCCTTCGCGTTATCTGGTTTTTATGCCGGGTGCATCGCACGTGGGGGTTTCACAGCGTATCGAAAGCGAAGCGGAACGCGAGCGCCTGAAAAAAGTTGTCTCGGAATACTGTGATGAGCACGGCGGCTACATTATTCGCACCGCCGCTGAGGGCGTTGGCGAAGAAGAGCTGAAACAAGACGCGGCCTTCCTCAAACGTTTGTGGACCAAAGTTATGGAACGCAAACGCCGCAATAAAACCAAGTGCAAGCTGTATGGCGAACTGGCGCTGGCACACCGCGTGCTGCGCGATTTTGCAGGCGAAGCGCTGGACCGCATTCGTGTTGACTCGCGTCTGACCTATGAATTGCTGGTGGAGTTCACCAGTGAATACATTCCGGAAATGACCGCCAAGCTTGAACACTACAGCGGCAAGCAGCCCATTTTTGACCTGTTTGATGTTGAGAATGAAATCCAGCGTGCGCTGGAACGTAAAGTCGAACTCAAGTCAGGCGGTTATCTGATTATCGATCAGACCGAAGCCATGACCACCGTGGATATCAATACCGGTGCGTTTGTCGGTCATCGTAATCTTGAAGAGACCATCTTCAATACCAATACCGAAGCCACTCAGGCCATTGCGCGCCAGCTGCGTTTACGTAACCTTGGCGGCATCATCATCATCGACTTCATTGATATGTCCAATGAAGAGCACCGCCGCCGCGTGCTGCACTCGCTCGAACAGGCGCTGTCGAAAGACCGCGTGAAAACCGGTATTCACGGTTTCTCTGCGCTGGGTCTGGTGGAAATGACGCGTAAACGCACCCGTGAAAGCGTTGAGCATGTGCTGTGCAGTGATTGCCCGACCTGCCACGGTCGTGGCACGGTGAAAACGGTCGAAACCGTCTGCTACGAAATACTGCGCGAAATCGTGCGGGTTCATCACGCCTATGACGCCGACCGTTTTCTGGTCTATGCCTCTGCCGCTGTGGGTGAAGCGTTGAAAAGTGAAGAGTCACACGCGCTGGCCGAAGTGGAAATCTTCGTCGGTAAACAGGTCAAAGTTCAGGTTGAACCGCTGTACAACCAGGAACAGTTCGACGTAGTGATGATGTAATGTACCCGTCATACTTCAAATTGCAGATGCGTTGGCTGCGCTCAGTCACCCCAGTCACATGGTCCGGCCATGCTCGTGGGGATTCCTTCGTTTGCCGCCTTCCTGCAACTCGAATTATTTAGGGTATAAAGTTTTCAATGTTTGATTTCCATTGCAGTCTGAACAGGTGAAAAACCGCGCAGAATGGAAGACAAGGAGAGGTGTGTGAGGCGACTGTCCGGAATAGTGTTAACCACATGCGCAACGATTGTCGTGATCGTTGCGCTGGCGATCAGTGGTTTGCGTCTGGCTTTACCTCAACTCCATCGCTTTCAGGAGCAGTTGGTTGATAAGGTGCAGTCAGTTACCGGCGTGCCTATTACCCTTGATCAAATCAGCGGCAGCTGGCAAACCTTCGGGCCGACGCTGGAGCTGAAAAAGCTCAGCGTGAGCCTGCCTGACTCCTCCGTTAAAGTGGAACGCGTGACGTTGGCGCTTGATGTCTGGCAATCCCTGCTGCATTTCCGCTGGCAGTTCCGCGACCTGACCTTCTATAATCTTGATCTGGATACCAACGCTACGTTTGGCGGAAATTCCCAGGACAGCAAAGGCTTTGAAGCCAACCGCATCAGCGATATTTTCCTCAAGCAGGTTGACCACTTCGATCTGCGTGACAGCCATATTTCTTTCCTGACGCCTTCCGGCCCGCGTGCCGAAATCTCTATTCCCCAACTGACCTGGCTGAACACTCACAACCGCCATCGCGCTGAGGGCCTTGTAAGCCTGTCGAGTTTTAACGGTCAGCACGGCGTCGTGCAGTTGCGCATGGATCTTAACGACAACAATGGCCTGCTCAATAACGGTAAAATTTACCTGCAGGCCGACGATATAGACATGAAGCCCTGGTTCAGCCGCTGGTTACGCAGCAACACCGGTCTGGAAAGTGCGGACTTCAGTCTGGCAGCCTGGCTGACGGTACGCGATGGTGATATTTATGCCGGTGATGCCTGGGTGAAAAAAGGGGCGGCGACGTGGAGAAGTGAAGGCCAGGAGCACCGGCTGGATGTTGATAACATGACGCTGCACGGTAACCGTCAGGGCAATGGCTGGCAGGTCAGCACCCAACAACTCAACCTGAAAACGGATGGGCAGGCGTGGCCTGAAGGCACCCTGAGTGCGCTTTACTTACCTGAAAATACCGGGTTTCTCGGGGCTTCGCAGGGGGATGAACTCCGCCTGCGCGGTACGCAACTGCAGCTTGAACGCCTCGGGCCGATTATTCCGACCTTCTCATTCCTGACGCCGGAACTGCTGGAACGCTGGCAGGATCTGCAACCGAAAGGCATGATTGATACGCTGGCGCTCGACATTCCGCTCAAACAGCCCGATCACACCCGTTTCGATGCCACGTGGCACGATGTCACCTGGCAGCGCTGGAAATTGCTGCCAGGCATCAACCATTTCAGCGGCGCATTAAAAGGCAGCGTGCAGCGCGGGCAGCTGACGGTGAATTTGCAAGACAGTGAGTTGCCATACGGTGAAATGTTCCGTGCGCCGCTTGAAGTGAGTTCTGCGCAGGGGACATTCAACTGGAGCTACAATCAGGACGGATGGGGACTTTGGGCCAAAGACGTGGATGTCAAAGCCAACGCGCTGTGGGCGCACGGCGATTTCCATTATGACCAGCCTGCCAACGGTCAGCCATGGCTGAACATCCTGACGGGTATCCGCCTGTATGACGCCGGTCAGGCGTGGCGCTACTTCCCGGAAACCCTGATGGGAAAACATCTGGTCGATTACCTCACCGGGGCGATTCAGGGCGGGCAGGTGGACAACGCCACGCTGACGTTTAACGGCAATCCGCACGATTTCCCGTTCAAAAAGAACGAAGGACAGTTCCAGGTCTGGGTGCCGTTGCGTCATTCGACATTCCAGTTTGAGCCAGAGTGGCCGGCGCTGACCAATCTGGATATTGACCTCGACTTCCTCAACGACGGCCTGTTTATGAAAGCGGCCCATACCAAACTGGGTAAAGTCGATGGCAACAACGTCGTCGCCAATATTCCTGACTACCTGAAAGAAAAACTGTTCATAGATTCGGAGATTAAAGGGGCGGGCAAAGACATTGGCGCCTACTTTATGGATACTCCGCTAAAAGGCTCTCTGGGCGGGGCCTTAGAGGAGCTAAAGATTGGCGGCGATGTGAGTGGTCGCTTACATCTGGATATTCCTCTCGACGGTGAGAGGGTACGTGCCACCGGGGGCGTCAGTCTCAACAATAACAGTCTGTTTATCAAACCACTGAACAGCACTATCGAACACCTCAGCGGCCAGTTCAGCTATGACAACGGGAATTTGCAAAGCAATCAGCTCACTGGCAGCTGGTTTGGTCAGCCGCTGACGACGCAGTTCAGCACCCATGAACTGGCTGACGATTACACCATTAACGTAGGTTTGGCGGGCGACTGGCAACTGGCCAAAATCACCAGTATGCCTGCCGTCGTCGCCAGCAAAATCAACGGCAGTGCGCCATGGAAAGGCACGGTAGATATCTCCCTGCCGCATAAGGGCGAGGCAAATTACAGCGTAGCCATCCGTACCGATCTAAAGAATGTGAGCAGTCACTTACCTAGCCCTCTGGATAAAAAGGCCGGCCGCAGTTTGCCGCTGAATGTCAACGTGAAGGGGGGGCTGAAAAGTTTCGATCTTACCGGCGTTCTGGACGGGAAAGACCGCTTTAACAGCCGCTGGCTGCTGGGCAAGCAACTGAAACTCGATCGCGCTGCGTGGCAGATGAATACGTCGAAGACACCGGCACTGCCGCAGACCAGCAGCCTGACGCTGAATTTGCCTGCACTCGATGGCGAAAGCTGGCTGGCCCTCATGTCACCCGACGGCGCAACCAGCGGCAAGGCCAGCAGCAAAGGGGCAGGAAAAGAGAGCGCACCGGCGTTCAGCTTCCCGCATGAGATCTCCCTGACTACGCCGCAACTGACGTTGGGCGGTCAGGTATGGAGCGATCTCCTGATCCGCTCAACCCAGACCGACCGCGGCATGAGTGTGATGGCGAAGGGTAAAGAGATCGACGGTACGCTCATGATGAATGACCGAGGCCCGTGGAAAGCCGATATCCGCTATCTCTATTTTAACCCGCAGTTGAGTGCCGCAGACGCCGCAAGCGGCGGTAAATCGACGCAGAATCCTTTCTCTGAAGACAAGATTTCCTTCTCCGGCTGGCCTGCGTTGCAGCTGCGTTGTGAGGCCTGTTGGTTCCTGGGGCAGAGCTTCCGCCGCGTCAATGCGGACCTCACGCCAGACGGCGATCAGCTGTCGCTGCGCAATGGCCTTATCGACACCGGCGTCGTGCGCCTGGATGTGCAGGGCGACTGGAAGCAGAATGGCGCTGGTGAAAACACCGGCCTGAAAGGAAAACTCTCTGGCAAGGATATAGAAGCGGCCACGTCGTTCTTCGGCGTGACCACGCCGCTGCGCGGTGCGCCATTTAACCTCGATTTTGACCTGCACTGGAAATCCGTGCCGTGGAAGCCTGACCTCAAAACGCTTAACGGCACGATGAAAACTGATCTCGGCAAAGGTGAAATTGTTAACCTCGGCGGGGGGCGTGCCGGGCAACTGCTGCGTCTGGTGAGCTTCGACGCCCTGATGCGTAAACTGCAACTGGACTTCAGCGATACCTTCGGCAAAGGCTTCTATTTTGACTCAATCAAATCCACGGCGTGGATTAAAGACGGCGTCGTTCATACCGATGATCTGCTGGTTGACGGGCTGGCGGCGGATATTGCTATGTCGGGGAGTGTTGATCTGGTCAACCAGCGTCTTAATATGGAAGCGGTGATCGCGCCTGAAATCTCTGCCACTGTGGGCGTCGCGACAGCGTTCGTCATCAACCCGATTGTCGGAGCAGCGGTCTTTGCGGCCAGTAAAGTACTGGCTCCGTTATGGAATAAAATTTCGCTGATCCGCTATCACATCGACGGTACCATCGCCGAACCAAGAATTAATGAGGTTCTGCGCCAGCCAAGACCTGCGAAGGAGCCTGCTGCGGCCGCAGCTCCTTAACTGCGTCGCTGTGTTAGGCTACCTATAACCCGTGTTACGATGAAAAGGTCTGGCTGTGAATGAGTCATCTTCCGGCCGGGTTAATTCATCCCCAAAGAGAGTGAAAAATCTATGAGTCTGGCCTTAGTCAGTGAGCGGTTACTAACCGCCAATAATCTGAGTCATCAAGACCTGTTCGCAGTGTTAGGTCAACTGGCCGAACGCCGTCTCGACTATGCCGATCTCTTTTTTCAATCCAGTTTCCATGAAGCCTGGGTGATTGAAGACAGCATCATCAAAGATGGCTCTTACAATATCGATCAGGGCGTGGGCGTGCGTGCGGTCAGCGGGGAGAAAACCGGTTTCGCCTATGCCGATCAAATCACCCTCAATGCCCTGAATCAAAGCGCTGCCGCCGCGCGCAGCATCGTGCGTGAGCAGGGTAACGGCAAAGTCCACACCCTCGGCGAAATTGCTTATCAGTCTCTCTATCCGATCCTCGATCCGCTGCAAAGCCTGTCGCGCGAAGCCAAAATTGACCTGCTGCACCGCGTTGACCGCGTGGCGCGCGCTGCAGACAAGCGCGTGCAGGAAGTCAGCGCCAGCATCACCGGCGTGTATGAAAGCGTGCTGGTAGCAGCCACTGACGGCACGCTGGCGGCGGATATTCGCCCGCTGGTGCGGTTGTCGGTGAGTGTGCTGGTCGAAGATGATGGCCGCCGTGAGCGTGGCTCCAGCGGCGGCGGCGGTCGTTTTGGTTACGACTACTTTCTCGAAAGCGTTGACGGAGAAGTGCGTGCCGAAGCTTACGCGCGTGACGCTGTTCGCATGGCGCTGCTTAATCTGAATGCCGTGGCGGCTCCTGCAGGCGGGATGCCAGTGGTGCTGGGCGCGGGCTGGCCAGGTGTTCTGCTGCATGAAGCTGTAGGTCACGGTTTGGAAGGTGATTTTAACCGCCGTGGCACCTCAATGTTCAGCGGTCAGATGGGGCAGTTAGTGGCCTCCGAACTCTGTACCGTGGTCGATGACGGAACCATGCCCGGACGTCGCGGATCGCTGGCTATTGACGACGAAGGCGTACCCGGCCAGTACAATGTGCTGATCGAAAACGGTGTTCTGAAAGGTTATATGCAGGACAAACTGAACGCGCGTCTGATGGGTGTGCCGCCAACCGGCAATGGCCGCCGTGAGTCATACGCGCATCTGCCGATGCCGCGTATGACCAACACCTATATGCTGGCGGGTAAATCCACGCCGGAAGAGATCATCAGCAGCGTGGAATACGGTCTGTATGCGCCGAACTTTGGCGGCGGTCAGGTGGACATCACCTCCGGCAAATTCGTCTTCTCGACGACGGAAGCCTATCTGATCGAAAAAGGCCGTATCACCAAACCGGTGAAAGGCGCGACGCTGATTGGTTCAGGTATTGAAGCCATGCAGCAGATCTCTATGGTCGGTAACGACCTCGCGCTGGATAAAGGCGTTGGCGTCTGCGGTAAAGAAGGTCAGAGCCTGCCGGTCGGTGTCGGCCAGCCGACGCTGAAACTCGACAATATCACCGTGGGTGGCAGCGCCTGATTGCGGCTTTTACGCGGTGGTAACGGGAGCCTTCGGGTTCCCGTTTTTACTTCGACGCATTCTGCTCCGTCTTTCCCAGCCGGTATCCCTGATACACCTTCCCGACCTGTTTGAAATACTCGGTCAGGTAGTTAATGCACACCTGTACTTTCAGCGGCATCTTATCTTTTTCGGTATACAGCGCGTAGACCGGTCGCGGATCGGATTGATAGTTGCTGAACAGAATCTCCACGTCACCGGAGTTTATCTCATCAATGATCCACATCAGCGGCACATAGGCGATGCCCACGCCCGCCTTCAGCCAGCGGATCATGGTCTGCGAATCATTGGTGACGAAACGCCCTTGTGGCGTAATACGCGTGGTAATGCCCTCGGGGGCGATTAACTCAAAGTCGCTGTCGGGCCGCACGCTGTATTCCAGCCATGAGAAATTAACCATATCGGCTGGTTTCTCTGGCGTGCCGTGCTGGCTCAGATAGCTGCGCGCCGCGCAGACCACCATCGGCATCGAGCCCAGCCGTTTGGAGAACAAACTGGAGTCCTGCAGCGCGCCGACGCGGATCACCACGTCGAGGCCATCGGCAATCAGATCCGGTGCGGGAATGCCGGTCACCAGGTTCACTTTCAGCCCCGGATACTCCACCAGCATCTCCGCGGTCATCGCCGCTAATACGTTTTGTGCCATTGTCGATGAACTGCCGATGCGTAATGTGCCAGTGGGTGTGTTGTTGAAGGCATATAATTGTTCATGCACTTCACGCACATCCTGCAGCATTTTCATGCAACCCTGATAATAAATTTTACCCGCCTCCGTCAGCCCAAGACTGCGGGTGCTGCGGTTTAACAGCTTGACTTGTAACTCATTTTCCAACTTTGAAACAGTCTGGCTGATGGCGGAAACACTCATGTCGAGGCGACGGGCGGCAGCGGTAAAAGAGCCGCTTTCCACCACCTGAGCGTAAATCGACATGCGTTTTAATCGGTCCATTATTAACTCTGGCTTAAAAGTGATTGTGATCACAGAATGTTGATAACTTGATAATAAGCACGCTAATATACCTGCCTGGGTGAAAAACCTCAGGTTCGGCATTGACTGGCGGTATCTCTGCTTACCTTCGCACACTTCCCTGGCAACTCCATGCTCTCTTTACCAAATTCTGGCTCTCAGAAAGAGGCTGTATTGTCTAAAATAATGAATAATGCGCGGATGTAGCGAGGGGGCAGTTTCCCGCTGCGCTTAATTAAGGAATTATGCATGAGTTTGCTTCCGGTAATGGTGATTTTCGGATTGTCGTTTCCTCCGGTGTTTTTTGAAATCCTGCTGGCGCTGGTGTTGTTTTTCCTGCTGCGGCGGTTATTACAACCCACCGGGATTTATGACTTTGTCTGGCATCCGGCGTTATTTAACACAGCACTGTATTGCTGTTTGTTCTATCTGATTTCCTGCTTCTTCATCTGAGGGTGTCGTGAAAAATTTTTCTATAAAAATAATACGTTACGCAATAACGTTAATCCTTGTTGTCTTTGCCTGCATCGCGATCTTCCGGGCATGGGCGTTCTATACTGAATCACCCTGGACCCGTGACGCCAAATTCACGGCTGACGTGGTTTCCATCGCGCCTGACGTCACCGGGCTGGTCACTGATGTTCCCGTCGTTGATAACCAACTGGTGCAAAAGGGTCAGATCCTGTTCAAAATTGACCAGCCGCGTTATCAGCAGGCGCTGGATGAAGCCAATGCTGACGTGGCTTATTTTCAGGCGCTGGCCGCTGAAAAAAAACGCGAAGCGGGCCGCCGCGTGAAACTGGGCGTGCAGGCCATGTCGCAGGAAGAGATTGATCAATCAACCAACGTGCTGCAAACCGTGCTGCATCAGCTGGCGAAATCTCAGGCTGCGCGCGATCTTGCGGTTCTGGATCTTCAGCGTACCGTGGTGACGGCACCGGCTGATGGTTGGGTGACGAACCTCAACGTGCATCCTGGCAACTATATCAACCGCGGCTCGACGGCCGTCGCGCTGGTGAAGAAAAACACCTTCTATATTCTGGCGTATCTGGAAGAGACCAAACTGTCTGGCCTGAAAAAAGGTGACCGCGCCGAAATCACGCCACTCGGCAGCAACCGTATCATGCACGGTACTGTAGACAGCGTCGCTGCGGCGGTCACCAACAGCTCATCTTCCGCGGCTACCAACGGTCTGGCGACCATCGACAGTAATCTCGAATGGGTGCGTCTGGCGCAACGTGTTCCGGTAAAAATAGTGCTCGATGATGCCGACCAACAGCATCCGTACCCGGCAGGGACCACGGCGACCGTGGTGATCACGGGTGAGCGTGACAGGCAATCTGAGCATCAGTCAGCGTTCACCAAATTGCTGCACCGCTTACGTGAGTTTGGTTAAGGCACGATGAACAACCAATTCATTCCGCGCGTCAGATTTGCCTTTAAGCTGACGTTTGCGATCCTCGGCGCGCTGGTACTCGGCTTCTATTTGCAGCTGGAGACTCCGCGCTGGTCGGCCATGACGGCGGCCATTGTGGCATCCGGCCCGGCCATGGTTGCCGGTGGTGAGCCGTTTGCTGGTGCCATCCGCCATCGTGGTTTCCTGCGTGTGATTGGCACGTTCTTAGGGTGTATTGCCGCGGTGGTAATTGTTATTTCCACGGCGCGTGCCCCTGTCGTGATGCTGCTTTTATGCTGTATCTGGGCTGGCGTCTGTACCTGGTGGTCTTCTCTGGTGCGCGTCGAAAACTCCTATGCGCTCGGGCTGGCGGGTTATACCGCGCTGATTATTGTCGTCACCTCGGCGGCTTCTCCGTTGCAAACGCCGCAGTTTGCCGTCGAGCGTTGCAGTGAGATCGTGCTGGGTATCTGCTGCGCTATCGTGGCTGATCTGCTGTTTTCCCCGCGTTCCATCAAAAAAGATATCGACCGTGCGGTCAGCCAGTTGCTGCTCGACCAGTTCGCGCTGATGCGTATTTGTATCAATCGGGGCGAAAAGGAAGAGATCGATAAGTCATGGAGCAACCTGATTAAAAGCACCACGGCGCTGAACGGTATGCGCAGCAGCCTGATGATGGAGTCTTCCCGCTGGCAGCGTTGTAATCAGCGGCTGAAAGCCCTGCACAGCACCTCGCTCAGCATGATCACGCAGGCATGCGAAACCTATCTCATTTTGCAAAACTCGCCGGATCGCGTCACGCCCGAAGTGAAAGCCCTGTTTGCTGAGCCGGCCGAAACGCCGGTTGACGTTCACCGGCGCTTGAAACAGCTGCGCCAGGCGATCTCCTCAACGCGCGGCGATGACATTCTGCTGACCGTCAGTTCCTGGATCGGCGCGGGGACGCGGGCGCTCATGCTGGTTAAAGGTATTCATACCAACAGCAGTATCAGCAGCGTGGAAAGCAACGTTCTTAACAGCGAAGTGGTGGTAAAACCGGCCTCAGCCGAACGCCATCACGCCATGATTAACGGCCTGCGTACCTTTGTTGCCACCGCCTCCGGTTGCCTGTTATGGCTGTGGACTGGCTGGACCTCCGGTAGCGGCTGCGTGGTGATCATCGCGGTGGTGACGTCGCTGGCGATGCGTACCCCGAATCCGAAAGGGATGGCTCTCGACTTTATCGTCGGGATGCTGCTGGCGATCCCGGTTGGCTCCATCTACTTTATGTTGATCATGCCTGCCACTCAGCAAAGCCTGTTCCTGCTCTGCCTGTGTCTTGGCTTGTTTACTTTCTTTGTCGGCATCGAAGTGCAAAAACGCCGCCTGGGGATGCTGGGTTTACTGGCCGGTACCATCAACGTACTGGTGCTCAGTAATCCAATGAAATTCAACGTTACGGCGTTTCTCGATAATGCTACCGGGCAGGCTATTGGTACCATTATTGCGATGGCCGTACTGTTGCTGATCCGTGATAAATCCCGCGAGAGAACCGGCCGTACGCTGCTCAACCGCTTTATGAGCAGTGCGGTGTCGGCGCTGACCACCAAGGCGTATCGCCGTCGCGAAAACCATCTGCCGGCGCTCTATCATCAGCTTAACCAGCTGCTGGTGATGTTCCCGAATGACATCGGTAAATATCGTCTGGCGCTGATGCTGATCATCGCCCATCAGCGGATGAAAATGGCTGAGGTTCCGGCCAGCGAGGAGCTTTCGGCATTCCATAAACGCATCCGTAATACCGCCGACCACGTGGTCTCCTCGGGAGAAGGCAAGCGGACATACTATTACCAGCGGCTGCTGTCTGAACTGAACGAGTATCAGCAAAAACTGGTGGAATATGACGCCCCGCTCAAAGTCACCGAGCCGGTAAAACGGCTTGCGGAGATGCTGCACAAATATCAGCATTCATTCCTGGCCTGATTGTCAGGGGCATAAAAATGAGCCGGTGCCTTCAACAGCACCGGCTTTTTTGTGTCTGACATCATAAGCATGACGTGCGGTGCAGCCATCGCCGCCGCTATTAGCCGCTATACTTAATAGATTGAATATCCAAACTTACATTCTTACGTCGTTGTTTCAGGACGGCGGTATTTGCAGGAGACAACATTTTTATGTCAGCCAATCTACAGAAACTCGCTTCCCATAAACTGTTCAAAACCGGCTTTTTCGCGGGCGGAAAATGGCAGGAAACCAGAGAAACGTTTGATGTCCTGAATCCGGCCACTGGTGACGTGGTGGCGAAAGTTGCCAAAGCGGGTAAAGCGGAAACGGAAGCGGCAATCAGGGCCGCCAGCGAAGCGTTCCCCGCCTGGCGTAAAACCACGGCCAAAGCGCGCTCCGAAATTTTGCACCGCTGGTATGAGCTGATGATTGAAAACAAACAGTTTCTCGGCGAGCTGATGGTGGCAGAGCAGGGCAAGCCGCTGAAGGAAGCGCTGGGCGAAGTCGACTATGCTGCCAGCTTCCTGCAATGGTTCAGCGAAGAGGCCAAGCGCGCCAACGGCGAGATCATTCCGCCGGTGAAAGAAGGATCGCGCATCTTTGCGACCCGTGAACCTGTCGGCGTTGTCGCGGCTATCACGCCGTGGAATTTCCCGCTGGCGATGCTGACCCGTAAATTAGGCCCGGCGCTGGCTGCGGGCTGTACCGGGCTGATTAAACCGGCCAATAACACGCCGCTGTCGGCGTTTGCCTTACTTGAACTGGCGCATCTGGCAGGCGTGCCTGCGGGTGTGATCAACGGCGTCGCCGGTGATACACACGCCATCAGCGATGCCATTATGGCAAGCTCAGCAGTGCGTAAAATTTCCTTTACCGGTTCGACCGAAGTCGGTAAAACGCTGGTACGCAACAGTGCCGACACCATGAAGAAAGTGTCGATGGAACTGGGCGGCAACGCGCCGTACATCGTGTTTGATGATGCCGATCTGGAGGCCGCAGTCAAAGGCGCGGTCACCTGTAAATTCCGCAACAGCGGGCAGGTCTGCGTCTGCATCAACCGGATTTATGTGCAGGACGGCATCTATGATCAGTTCGTTACGCGTCTGGCTGAAGAAGTGAATAAGCTGAAAGTCGGTAACGGCATGGACGAGGGCGTCGTGGTCGGCCCGCTGATTGACAGTAAAGGGTTGGAGAAAGTAGAGGATCATGTCAAAGACGCGCTCGAAAAAGGCGGCCGTCTGGTGGCGGGCGGTCAGCGCCATCAGCTTGGCGGTAACTTCTTCCAGCCGACGGTGATTGCTGATGCGAATGACGACATGAAAGTGGCAGAGGAGGAGACCTTTGGCCCGCTGGCGGCCTGTTTCCGTTTCAAAACGGAAGAGGAGGTTATCCGGCGCGCCAACGCTACGCCGTTTGGTCTGGCGGCCTATTTCTATACCCAAAATCTGCAACGCGTATTTCGTGTGGCAGACGCCATTGAAAGCGGCATGATTGGCATTAACGAATGTGCGCTGTCGACGGAAGTGGCACCGTTTGGTGGTGTCAAAGAGTCCGGCCTTGGCCGTGAAGGTTCGGTATTAGGATTGGAAGAGTATTTGCAGGTGAAAACGCTGCATCTGGGTAACTTGTAAAATCACGGCGAATGACCCATTAACAGGATGAAGATGAATCGAATGATAAGGCAGCGTTTGCGTGGCCTCTGGCTGGTGTTGTGTTTGGGAATGCTGTTGGGGCCGTATCCCGCTGTCGCGCTGGCGAAACAATCCAGTGATACGCTGGCGGCGCTCACCTCGGAACAAACGGTCGTCAATTACTTGCGGCAGAACCATCGTCTGCCTGATTATTATGTCACTAAGAGAGCGGCGCGCGAGGCAGGGTGGGATGCCCGTGCGGGAAATCTCTGTCAGGTGCTGCCGGGTAAAGCCATTGGCGGCGATCGTTTTTCTAACCGGGAAGGGCGTCTGCCCAGCGCTTATAAACGCGTGTGGCGTGAAGCAGATATTAATTACCGGTGCGGCCGCCGTGGCGCAGACCGGGTACTTTTCGCCAGTGATGGTCTGATTTATGTCAGTCGCGATCACTACAAAAAATTTGTTCGGGTGGAGTGAATTCGATGAATAAAGTGGTCTTCGATTTTAATCACATCCCGGATTTAGCCACCTTTTATGGCGAGTTCGCACGTCAGTTTGCGCTGAGCGAAAGCTTTGGTGCCAATCTGGATGCGCTTTGGGATGAGGTCACCGGCGGCATAAAATTGCCGGTGGAAATAGATTTTGCCAACCTGTCGGCCGGGCGTAAACGCCGCTTCGGTGCGCTGATTTTGCTGTTCGAAGAGGCAGAAGAGGAGCTGGATGGCGCGCTACGATTTAACGTGCAAGAAAAACCAGCCGTGCATAAACCCAAATCCTGACCTAAAAAAAAGCCACCGACATATACGGTGGCTTTTTTAATTCAAGAATTTCAGTGAATTACATATCTTTGGCTTCGGCCAGTTCGCGCAGATACTGGAAAATCTGGCGGTAAGATTTCGGCGGTTTATTGGTCGCCTTCTCCTTTTGGGCGTTGCGGATCAGCGCACGCAGCTGCTGGCGGTCGGCTTCAGGATAGAGATCCAGTACCGCAGGGATCACGTCGTCACCTTCTTCCACCAGGCGGTCACGCAGCACCTCCAGTTTATGGAACAGCGAAACCTGCTGGTTGTGACGGTTTTTCAGCTTGTCGAGAGCCGTGGTGATTGGCTCTACGTCGCGCGAGCGCAGCATTTTACCGATCAGCTGCATCTGACGACGACGGCCCTCTTTTTTGATCTTCTGCGCCAAATCGATGGCGGCGCGCAGGTCTTCGTCGAGCGGTAGTTTGTCGAGCGAGTTCTTGCCCAGATCGACCATCTCCTGACCCAGGTCTTTCAGGGCTTCGGCATCACGCTTAATTTCACTTTTGCTGACCCAGATGATCTCATCATCTTCTTCGTTTTCATTTTCAGGAACATCATCGGACCAGTCGTCAATTTTCTTTATCATGGGGCGCTTTCTCTTTTCGGGAATACCCGTCGGGATATTCCTGTCAGCTTGATTGTGCTTTATTGCATGGCCGCATTATGCATGGTTATGTTTAATACCTCCACGTTCTGATGCAGATTAAGCCGGATCCGGCCGGTCTGAGTGCGAAATTCACCTGACTCTCTGTTAGACTCAATGGCAATAACACTCCTTTATTCTCATAAGTGATGAAGCTGATGAACGTAGTCAATCAAGTTGCAGAACAGCGTAAGACACTGGAACAGGCCGTCGCTCAGGCTCTGGAATTGGCGAAAGCAGGTTCAGATGCGGCTGAAGTGGCGGTCAGTAAAACCACCGGTATTGGTATCAGCACCCGCTTTGGCGACGTCGAAAACGTTGAGTTCAACAGCGACGGTGCGCTGGGTATTACTGTTTATTATCAGAACCGTAAAGGCAGCGCCTCTTCGACCGATCTCAGCGCCGATGCGATTTCACGCACCGTGCAGGCCGCGCTGGATATCGCCCGTTTCACCTCGCCGGATCCCTTTGCGGGTGTGGCAGACCGCGAAATGCTGGCGTTTGAAGCCCCGGATCTTGACCTGTTTCACCCGACTGAACTGGATGCCGACCGCGGCATCGAACTGGCCGCGCGTGCCGAACAGGCCGCCCTGGCCGCAGATAAGCGTATTACCAACAGCGAAGGTGGCAGCTTCAACAGCCATTATGGCATCCGCGTGTTTGGCAACAGCCACGGCATGCTGCAAAGTTACTGTTCCACCCGCCACTCGATTTCTGCCTCGGTAATTGCCGAGCATGATGGCGATATGGAACGCGATTACGCCTACACCATCGCCCGCAGTATGAATGATCTGGCCAACCCGGAGTGGGTCGGTGCCGAGTGTGCCCGCCGCACGCTGTCGCGCCTCTCACCACGTAAGCTGACGACCCGACATGCGCCGGTGCTGTTCGCCGCCGAAGTGGCGACAGGCCTGTTTGGTCATCTGGTCGGGGCGATTAGCGGGGGCAGTATCTACCGTAAATCCTCTTTCCTGCTCGACAGCCTGGGCAAACAGATTCTGCCGGAATGGCTGACCATCGAAGAACATCCGCATCTATTGCAGGGGCTGGCATCGACGCCGTTCGACAGCGAAGGCGTGCGCACCGAACGCCGCGATATCGTCAAAGATGGCGTGTTGCAGAACTGGCTGATGACCTGTTATTCGGCACGTAAGCTGGGTCTGCAAACCACCGGCCATGCGGGCGGTATCCATAACTGGCGCATTGCCGGTCAGGGGGATGACTTCGCCGCGATGCTGCGCAAAATGGACAAAGGTCTGGTCGTGACCGAATTGATGGGCCAGGGCGTCAGCGGTGTGACCGGCGACTATTCGCGCGGGGCGGCCGGTTTCTGGGTTGAAAACGGCGAAATTCAGTATCCGGTCAGCGAGATCACTATCGCCGGTAATCTGAAGGATATGTGGCGCAATATGGTCAGCATCGGCAGTGATATCGAAACCCGCAGCAACATCCAGTGCGGTTCTGTGCTGCTTCCGCAAATGAAAATCGCTGGCGAATAATCCCGTTGTTTTCCCCCACGCAGCGGCTGCCCGGTCGCTGCGTCAATTCTTTACAAAAAAGTAATGCCACTTTGCTCCCTCTCCGCTTATTTTGAATAAGCCCTATAAGTAATGTCGTTTTATCCAATAAGACTTAAAACAAGCGAGAATGTATATGCGTAAACAACTGATGGCTTTAGCAGTGGTAGCAATGTTAGGCAGCAGCACGGTCGCACTGGCGGCAGATTTGGAAGCGGACATGGACACTATTGCCGATAACTACGGTAAGGTGCTTAAAGCAGATAACGCCAACGATTTCACCGCGGGTCTTTCCAATATGAAAGCGGCTGCTGAGGATGCCAAAAAATCCACGCCGCCAAAATTGAAAGGTCAGGACGCCAATAGTCCGCAGATGCAGGATTACCACAAAGGTCTGAATACCTTAATCGGTCAGATCGATAAAGCGTCAGAACTGGCGAAAGCCGGCAAGCTGGATGAAGCGAAGAAAGAAGCCGAAGGGTTTAAAGCGACGCGTAACGAAAACCATAAGAAGTTTAAGTAACGGCTTTTGAAGGTTTAAAGATTCAGGGCTCAGCATGCTGAGCCCTTATCCTATCTGGCCTGTTAACGGCGTAACTCGCCGCTGGCCTCAGGCTGGAACAATAACTCCAGCACGTGAATTTGGCTCTCTTTGCCGTTAGGCATAGTCCACGTAATGCTGCTGCCGACGCGCAGACCCAGCAGCGCGGCACCCAGCGGGGCCATCACCGATAACTGCTCGTCAGTGTCTTTCAGCGCCGCCGGATACACCAGCGTGCGGATATGTTCTTCGCCTTCTTTGCCTTCCGTGAAGCGTACCTTACTGTTCATCGTCACGACGTCGGCAGGCATATCCTGCGGCGGCAGGATTTCAGCGCGATCCAGTTCTTCGTTCAATGCCTCTGCAACCGGGCTGTTGGCATAAGCCGCCTGCGCCAGGAGGGTGTCTAAACGTTCTGCATCAAGCTCATTGATGGTCAGGGTCGGTTTGCTCATAGCATTTTTCCTATTTCCTTCTATCTCGTCAGCTGCGTGGATGACGTAGGGATCGGCACGGTGCCGGTGGTCAAAAAGCAACACCCCCGCGCATCAGCGCAGGGGTGTTAGTGTTTTCATCTTCTATCCTTTGATACTAGGCGTTGATAGACGAAAAGGGAAGAGCCAGACAATTCATTCGGTGCTGCTAAAAATCCTATTGCCAGTGCAATACCCTGAACCGCTGCCGGCTAAGCAGTGTTATCTCCAGATTAATCTCAGTTTTGAGAATGTGATCCGCTTAGGCTATGACATTTCCACTTCGAACTGGAAAAAAACCGGCTACACAGGAAATCCCCTTGCGGTTAGGGTAAAGACAGACGAAATAAACGGCTTTTTAAGCATTGTACGGCAAGGAGAGGTAACCGCGAGTGAATAACGGAACCGCATCTGTTAATACGGCAGGGCAAATTGGTTTGGAAGATGCAGAAGCAACCACAGAGAAAGTGCTAAAAGATATTCAGGCGATGTTAAATGCCGAAAATATCTATACCAATGATGTCCAGCAACAGATGTTGACCTCACATGTTAAGGCGATGGTATTACGTTCTATTACCGGCGAGCCATTACCTGAAGTTGATAAAGAGCTGTTTGACGAAATCTCTGTGGATTCTATGCGAATGGCAGAACAGGTAGTTGACCTGTTCGGGAATTTACCGATTGAGGAGGCGTATTTACTCTCGGTGCACTTTGAAGTCGCGAAAGACAACAATTCATAATTATTTATCGGCATAACTATCAGTTTTCATAAAACATCTGGAGAAAGAGAGCATGGGACAAATTACTGTTGTTATCGGCGACCGTTTGGGTAAAGGCCAGAAAGTTGCAGCCGGTGTTGAAGCCGCAGGCGGCCGTGCCGTTGTGGTACCGGGCGTTGCAGCTGACATGAAACTAGGCGACGTGATGAAAGCAGAAAATGCCACCTTTGGCATCTCCTTCTGTGGCAGTGGCGGCGCAGGCGCAATTACCGCGCAAACAAAATATGGATATAAAGCCAAATACGGTATGCGCTCTGTGGATGAAGGCGTCACCGCAATTAATGAAGGCTGCAATGTATTAGGTTTCGGATTTATGGATAAAGAAGAGCTAGGTAAAAAATTAGTTGAAGCTTATATCAAGAAATTCGGCCAACCGTAATGAAGCAACAATTAACCACTACGGTGCGGGTTGAAGGAAAAGGCGAAAATAAGGCTGCCGCATTTTCTGCTGCGCTCAGTCAGGTTCAGCGAATCGTTCTTAAATCGACACAAAATATCTTGCTGCGCATTGAGCCGCAGGACGTCAAGGTAATTACGGCCGAGGAAACGGTAAAAAGAGAAAAATTCCTGTTCTTTTTTCTGGCCAGGGAGAGAAAAAGTTATTACGTGGCGTTAGACATTACCGTCAATCTGACGGCAATAAATACTGACCAGGTAGTTTTTGTCACTAAATAAGTGCCTGCCACATTGGGGATCGTTACCTAATTAACAGGCTCAAAAATGTTAGCTATAAATGACAAGGATAACTGATGTTTTTAATTATTTTATTTAAGTCGCTTATTATCGGCGGATTGGTGGGTGTGGGCGTAGGTGCAGGTGCTGCACGTATGTTCCACGCACCAAACGTGCAAGGGATGGGGGCTTTTCGTACTCTTGGGGAATTAAATTCCTGTGAAGGCGATCCGGCTTCGCATTTCTCGTTCGGTTTAGGCTTCTTCTTCAACGCCTGGGCGTCTTCTGTCGCAGCAGGCTCGTTCACACAAGACGTAGACCATCGCATCATTCCTCACTGGGCTGCAGCCGCGTTAATGTTTAAAAACCGTAACGTTGCTGAAACCCTGCACGACCCGCGCAAGATGGCTATCGCCGGTACTGTTATCGGCATGATTGTCGTCACTTTCCTCAATACCACCGCGTCAGCAGTACCTGCATCACTGCAAGTTACGGCTGTAAAAGTGCTGGTACCGGCTGCCAACCTGTTGGTTAACACCGTCATGCCCGTGATTTTCTGGCTGGCGGCGATTGACGCAGGACGGCGTTCCGGTTTCTGGGCCACCATTTTTGGCGGTCTGGCACAGATGATCATGGGTAACGCCGTGCCAGGTCTGGTGCTGGGTATCCTGATCGGTAAAGGCGTAGAAGAGGGCGGCTGGAACCACGTCACGCGAGTGATGATGGGGGCTATTATCGCGCTGTTCGTGCTCAGCGGGTTCTTCCGCGGCTTCGATGTGAAACTGCTGCAATCTTTCATGCTGGACGTCCCGACATGGTTGAACGGCATTCACAACTCTCTTAGCGGCAAGTAAGTTCGCGAATAAATTGAACTGGAGCTTATGACAATGGAAGAACAAGCCAAAAGCAATTTCTGGTACGCCGAGTGGTCGTTCCCGATTTTTGTTGGGTTACTCTCCTCCGGGGTGTTTGCCGGGACACACATGTACTACCTGTATGGCATCGGTGCTTTTAACGAGGTGGCGTTTGTCGCAATGCTGCGTGCCGGCATGGATACCGGCGTTTACGGGGCCGTTGCGGCCTTCGGTGCCAGCTTCCTGTTTGCCCGCATTATCGAAGGTTCACTGGTCGGTATTCTCGACATCGGTGGCGCTATCCAGACCGGTATCGGCCTGGGCGTTCCCGCTATGCTTCTGGGTGCCGGGATCATCTTCCCGGTCGCGAACTTTGCGGCATCACTGGTGACCGGTCTGATTCTGGGACTGGCAGTGGGTTACATCATTATTCTGGCGCGTAAATTTACCATCAACCAGAGTAACTCCACCTACGGTGCAGACGTGATGATGGGGGCCGGTAACGCTTCAGGCCGCTTCCTTGGCCCATTGATTATTCTGTCTGCAATGGCGGCCTCCATTCCAATCGGTTTGGGTTCACTGCTCGGTGCGCTGGGATTCTATATCTGGCAGAAACCGATCACCGGCGGCGCCATTCTTGGTGCAATGATCCTTGGTGCGATTTACCCGGTAGCCCTGTAGGAACAGCAGTCAATAAGCAGTTAAATCAGGCGTCAGGAACTCTTTCTGGCGTCTGGTGCCACTGAGAAAAGAGTACGGAGAAAAGCGTATGTATGATCTGATAATCCGCCAGGCAAAATGCCCCGACGGCAGCCTGACCGATATTGCCATCCGCGACGGTAAAATTGCCGCCACCGGCCAGCTCGACAGCGGCGCGACCGCCACACAAATTCTCGACCTGCACGGTAAGGTTTACGCCAGCGCCGGGTGGATTGACTCCCACGTTCACTGCTACATCAAATCGCCGATTTATCACGACGAGCCCGATCTTATCGGCGTCGCGAGCGGCGTCACCACCGTGGTAGATGCAGGCAGCACCGGCGCTAACGACGTCGACGATTTCTACCAGTTGACCCGCGGGGCCAAAACCAACGTCCTCGCCTTTTTGAATATTGCCCGTACCGGCATTGTGACGCAAAACGAACTGGCCGATATGAACCAGATCGACAAAGCGGCCGTGGGCGACGCCATCGCCCGCAACCCTGATTTTATTATCGGCATCAAAGCGCGCATGAGCAGCAGCGTGGTGGGTAAAAACGGCATTAAACCGCTGGTGCGCGCCAAAGAGATCCAGCAGGAAAATAACGATCTGCCGCTGATGGTACACATTGGCAACAACCCGCCTGATCTGGATGAAATTACCGATTTGCTGACCTCGGGCGACATTATCACCCACTGCTACAACGGCAAACCCAACCGCATTTTGTCGCCGGAAGGCGTACTGCGTGACTCGGTCAAACGCGCGCTCAGCCGTGGCGTGTTGCTGGATGTCGGTCACGGCAGCGCCAGCTTCAGCTTTGAAGTCGCCAGACTGGCGATTGCACAGGGCATCGTGCCTCACACTATCAGCTCTGACATCTATTGCCGCAACCGCGTCACCGGGCCGGTACACAGCCTGGCGACCGTGATGTCCAAATTCTTTACCGTCGGCCTTTCGCTTGAACAGGTGATCGAATGCGTCACCCGTAACGTGGCCGATGCGCTCCGCCTGACGTCCAAAGGACGCCTTGAGGTTGGCGCTGACGCCGACCTGACGCTGTTTGAAATCCAACATGCGCCTGAGGTGTTCGTGGACTCTGAAGGTCAGTCCGTCACCGGTGAGCAGCTTCTGGTGCCACTGGCCGCCGTGGTAGCGGGCGTTACCCTATTAACTGATGAAGGGAAATCAAATCATGTCTTCGAAGTCTGAGCAGTCGCTGTACGAGAAATACGGTCTTAAGCAGGTCATTAATGCTTCCGGTCGCATGACGATTTTGGGGGTTTCAACCCCGCGTCCGGAAGTGGCTGACGTAGTGAACACCGGCCTGAATCACTTCTTTGAGATGAAAGATGTGGTCAATAAAACGGGCGCGTACATTGCGAAATTGTTGGGTGTCGAGAATGCGGTGGTGGTCTCCTGCGCATCGTCCGGCATGGCGCAATCTGTTGCTGCCGTGATCGTCAAAGATAACGCGTGGCTGCTGGAAAACCTGCATGCCGCGCCGCTGGAAGTACCTCACGATATCGTACTGCCAAAAGGCCATAACGTTAACTTCGGCGCGCCGGTAGGCACTATGGTCATGCTGGGCGGCGGCAAAGTGGTCGAAGCCGGATATGCCAACGAATGCTCGCCAGCGCAGCTCGCCGCCTGTATTACGCCGCGTACGGCAGCCATTATGTACATCAAATCGCACCACTCCGTGCAGAAAAGCATTCTGTCTGTTGAAGAAGCCGCCGCCGTCGCGCGTGAACACAACGTGCCGCTGATTGTGGATGCGGCAGCCGAAGAGGATCTGACCTGTTATTACGAAATGGGCGCCGATCTGGTGATTTACAGCGGTGCGAAAGCCATCGAAGGGCCGACCAGCGGTCTGGTGCTCGGTAAACAGCAGTATGTCGAATGGGTGAAATTGCAGTCCAACGGCATTGGCCGCGCGATGAAAGTTGGCAAAGAAGGCATCCTTGGCCTGACGCAGGCGATTGAAAGTTACGTTACCCTGCCGAAAACCACCGGTCAGGAGATGGTCGACAAGATGACGCCATTCATTGAGAGCCTGAATCAAATCAAAGGCGTTACTGGCCGCGTAGTGTGGGACAGCGCCGGGCGCGACATTGCGCGCACCGAGATCACCTTCGATGAAGCGGTGCTGGGCTGGAAAACCAAAGCCATTGTTGAAGCGATGAAAAACGGCGATATCGCCATTTATTTCCGTGGCTACCGGGCCAACGAAGGCAAGATTGAAGTCGACGTGCGCAGCGTAACGCCGCCACAGCTCGCCATTGTCGCCGCGCGTTTCAAACAACTTTTCAGCGGAGAAAAAGCATGAAGCTGACCCCGAATTTCTACCGTGATCGCGTATGTCTGAATGTACTGGCCGGTTCCAAAGACAATGCCCGCGACATTTACCAGGCCGCGGAGGGTCACGTACTGGTCGGCGTCTTGTCAAAAAATTACGCCGATGTGCCGAGTGCCGTGGCGGACATGAAAGAGTACGCCGCGCTGATTGAAAACGCATTGTCTGTCGGCCTGGGTGCCGGTGATCCGCGCCAGTCCCTGATGGTCAGCCAGATCTCCCAACAGGTTCAGCCGCAGCATGTGAATCAGGTTTTCACCGGCGTCGGTACCAGCCGCGCGTTGCTCGGACAGAATGACAGCGTTGTTAACGGCCTGATCTCGCCAACCGGCAAAGTGGGCTGGGTGAAAATCAACACCGGGCCGCTGAGTTCCACTGCGGCTGACGCGATTGTGCCGGTAGAAACCGCCATTGCGTTGCTCAAAGATATGGGCGGCAGCTCGGTGAAATATTTCCCGATGGGCGGCCTCAAAACCCGTGATGAGTTCGCCGCCGTGGCCCGCGCCTGTGCGGAGCATGATTTCTGGCTGGAACCGACCGGCGGAATCGATCTGGAAAACTTCGAGCCCATTATGGAAATCGCGCTGGAAGCCGGGGTGAACAAAATCATCCCGCATATCTATAGCTCGATTATCGACAGCGCCAGCGGTAACACCCGCCCTGACGACGTCAGAACCCTGCTGGCCAGCGTTAAAAAGCTGATTGGTTAAGGTTCACATACCCCATTTCCTTCCGCGCTGCGAGCTGTCTGCGCTGTTAAACACCCTGTGTCCGTCCCGGTTGCGGGCGGCGCAGGACCCCCGCGTTTGTCTGGCAATCCCTTTAAATTGAGGAAATGTATGAGAAACTGGTTACTGATTTCAGGTTTAACATCCGCGATGCTGGCGCTGTCCGCCACACCGCTTTACGCAGCAGAAAAGGCTATGACGCAAACCCAACATTACGCCTACGTCGGCACCTATAATCCCAATGGTGAAGGCGTTTACCTCTTTAAATTTGACAGTAAAACCGGCGCGCTGACCGACCGCGTGCTGGCCAGCCAGTTGCCGAATCAGGCCCAGATGGTCGCCAGTCACGACGGCAAAACGCTGTATATCGCCAATGAAATCGATAACTACAACGGTGGGAAAAACGGCGCGATAGCGGCCTATAAAATCAATCCGCAGGATGGCAGCCTGACGCTGATTAATCAGGTAGATTCACAGGGCGCAGGCCCGGTTTATCTGTCGCTGACGCCCAAAGGCGATCACCTGCTGGTGGCAAACTATATCAGCGGCGTGGTGGCGACTTTCCCGGTAGATGCCAGCGGAAAGTTGGGTGAAGCCAGCGATCATCAGCAGGATTCCGGTCCGGCCGGGGCAGCTAAACCTGAGGCCGCTGCCGAAGGCAGTTTTGCCGCCAGTGACCATAACGGTCCCCATGCGCACATGATTGCTACTGATCCGAGCGGCAAGTTTGCCTTCTCTACCGATCTGGGTCTGGACCGGATTTATCAGTGGAAACTGGATGACGGCAAACTGACGCCTAACGAGCCGGCTTTCATCAGCGCGTCTTCACCGGGTGCCGGTCCGCGTCATTTCGTATTCCATCCGAACGGTAAAGTGGTCTTCCTGATCAACGAAGAGGCTTCGACGCTGACCAGTTATCGCTTTGACAGCGCCAAAGGCACGCTGATACAGCTGCATGTGCTGTCGTCATTACCGGCGAACTTCAAAGGCACTAACTTTGCCGCAGGCATCGTGCTGAGCAAAGACGGGCGCCATCTGTACGTGGCAAACCGTCTGCACAACAGCATTGCGCAGATCAACGTGACCGGCGAAGGCGCGATGACCTTTAGTGAAGAGGTCTGGACCCGTGGTGACTACCCGCGCACCATAAACTTCTCACCGGATGGAAAATACATTTACGCAATGAATCAACGAAGCGATAACATCACAAGATTCAATGTTTCCGCCAGCAGCGGTAAACTGACTTTTGTTGATGAATACACGCCAGTGGGCAGCCCGTCGCAAATGGTGATTGTTCCCTGAAACGTCAGGCACTGAAGTGACTCAGTATGAATAACCGGTGCGGGGTGATGTTTTTTGTCATCCCGCCTTGTTATTTAACGCGCTCTGAAAATTGATGTTCTACGGTAACCACTGACTGGAAGGATTATGGTGAGATTTCCCTATCAACGATTAGCCCATTTATTTGATGCGCTACAGGCTGAAACTCTGCCGCAGGATGAGCTGGCGAAACGGCTGGATGTCTCGACGCGCACTGTGCGTGCGGATATTACGGCACTCAATGAAATCATGGAGCAGTACGGCGCTTCGTTCGTACACAACCGTGGCAGCGGATATCAACTTAAAATTGACGATCCAACGCTGTTCAACTCCCTGCAACAGACGAATAACCACCGCATCAGCCCGACCCCACGTACCGCCCCTGAGCGGGTGAATTACCTGCTAATACGCTTTTTGACCTCAGCTTTTTCACTCAAGCTGGAAGATCTGGCCGATGAATGGTTTGTCAGCCGGGGAACCCTGCAAAATGATATGGCTGAGGTCAGGGAGCATCTGGCGCGCTATCACCTGAGTATTGAAACCAAGCCGCGTTACGGCATGAAGCTGTTCGGCGCTGAGCTGGCTATCCGTGCCTGTCTGACCGATTTACTGTTTCAACTGGATGGCGAAGAGCAGACCAATCCGCTGCTGAAAACCGAAAGTCTGGAGCGTGAGGCATTGGCGCCGCTGACTGATTTTATGCATCAGCTGCTGGCCCAGTCATCGATCCAACTGACTGACGAAGGCGAACAGTACCTGATCCTTTACTGTGCGGTGGCCATCAAGCGTATTGCCGGCGGCTACCCACTGACCGATTTCGACGCAGAGGAGGGCGATCCGGCCGTGCGACAGGTGTCTGTGCGTCTGGCGGCAGAGCTGAAATTGCTGGTGGGGAAAGAGATCCCGGCGGCGGAAGAGGCCTATTTACGGGTCAATATTGCTGCGCGTCGGGTGCAGAATATTTTGCCGACTGACATTAATGCCGACGATGACGAATCGCTGGTGGATTACATTCTCTCGTACATTAATGCGCACTATAACTATGATCTGCAAGGTGATAAGCAGCTACGCGCTGACCTGCTGACTCACATCAAAACCATGATCACCCGCGTCAAATACCAGATCAATATTCCTAACCCTCTGCTCGGCAACATTAAGCAGCACTATCCGATGGCTTACGACGTGACTCTGGCGGCCGTCTCTAGCTGGGGTAAATACACGCCGTATTCACTGAGTGAGAATGAGATTGGTTTTCTGGTACTGCACATTGGCGTGGGGTTGGAGCGGCATTACAACATCGGTTACCAGCGCCATCCGCAAGTGATGCTGGTGTGCGATACCGGTAACTCGACGATCCGCATGATCCAGGCGCAGATCAGCCGCAAATACCCGCAGCTGGTGGTGACGCAGGTGGTCTCTTTGCGCGACTACGAGAAGCTCGGACACATCGACGAAGATTTTATTATCTCCAATGCGCGTATTGCTGAAAAAAATAAACCGGTGGTCGTGCTGTCGCCTTTCCCGACGGAATATCAGATGGAGCAGTTGGGGAAACTGGTGTTAGTGGACCGCACGCGCCCTTACATGCTGGAGAAGTTCTTCGACGAAAAACATTTTATGATCATCGACGAACCGATGACTCAGGCGCAGCTGTTCCATAAGGTCTGCACCCAGCTGGAAGAGGAGGGCTACGTCGATGCCGAGTTTTATCCGTCAGTGGTGGAGCGTGAAGAGATTGTCTCGACCATGCTGGGTGAGGGCATCGCGCTGCCGCACTCTCTGGGACTGTTAGCCAAGAAAACCGTGGTGATCACTCTGCTGTCCCCGCAGGGCATTGCGTGGGGAGAGGGAGAAACGGCGCACGTGATTTTCCTGCTGGCGATCAGCAAGGCAGATTACGAAGAGGCGATGGCGATTTACGATCTGTTTGTGACTTTTGTGCGGGAACGGTCGATGAGCCGTTTGCTGAGCAGTTCTAATTTCGACACCTTCAAGGCCATCGCCATTGATTGCCTCAGCAGAATCTAACCATCCCCGTCATCCTTCAAGCTGCCTCTGCGTTGGTTGCCTTCAATCACCCCGGTCACTTACTGGTGTAAGCTCACGGGGATTCACTCAGTTGCCGCCTGGATGCAACTCGAATGATTTAGGGGATATTTTGAGTGTATTTTTTAAATCAATCTTCGTCAAAACCGGAATTGATCAGATTTACCACGGCGCTCAGCGCCTCTGATTCATCAGGGCCGGTGGCCTCGATTTCTATTTTCTGGCCTTTCGGGGAGTCGAGCATCAGTAGCGCGATCACGCTGCTGGCTTCCGCTTCAATGCCTGCGTCGTTACGCAGCATCACTTCTGACTCAAAGCTCTGTACCAGCTCAAACAATTTCATCGCCGGACGGGCATGCATCCCCAGCCGGTTTTTGATCTCTACCGTTTGCTTTACCGTCATGATTTACGTTTTTCCAGCGTGCGATGGCGGGATTGCACGTTCTTCCCGCGGGAACGGAAGTAGTCGGCCAGCTGTTCTGCGACATACACCGAGCGATGTTTACCGCCCGTACAGCCGATGGCGACGGTCAGATAACTGCGGTTATTGGTTTCCAGCATTGGCAGCCACTGTTCGAGGTAGCTGCGGGTCTGGTAAATAAAGTTGTGCACTTCGGTGTGGCGGTCAAGGAACGCTGCCACAGGTTTATCCAGGCCGGTCATTGGGCGCAGCTTGGGATCCCAGTGCGGGTTCGGCAGGAAGCGTACGTCAAACACGTAATCGGCATCAATGGGAATGCCATGCTTGAAGCCGAATGACTCAAACACCATGGTCAGCTCGCGCTCACGTTTGCCAAGCAGGCGGGCGCGCAGCATTTCGGCCAGTTCATGCACTGACATTTCTGAGGTGTCGATGATGAGATCCGCAGATGAACGCAAGGGTTCGAGCAGATCGGCCTCTTCGTCAATAGCACTTTCGAGCGAGAGATTTTTACTGGAAAGAGGGTGCAGGCGACGGGTGTCGCTGTAACGGCGGATCAGCGTGTTACGATCGGCATCGAGGAACAGCAGTTGCGGTGAAAAGCTCTCCGGCAACTGTGACATCGCGTGGTCGAAAATTTCCGGGTTTTCCGGCATGTTACGCACGTCGATACTGACGGCGGCAGACGTGTTGCGGTCGGCGAGGGTCTGGGCAAGCTGGGGTAGTAAGACCACCGGCAAGTTGTCCACACAATAAAAACCCATATCTTCCAGTGCCCGCAAAGCAACCGACTTCCCGGAACCGGAACGGCCGCTGACAATCATCAGCACCATGTTGTCACTCCCCTGCAATTCAGTGTTCAGAATTCACTTCCCCGGCAAGCTAACCGGGAACCATCATTGGCAAAATCTTGCCGGTACAAAAGGGCACCGGCTGAACATCAACAGTTAGTATTTCCGATCTTTTTATTATTCACTTTCGGTCATGATCTGGAACAGTTCTTCGTCGCTTTGCGCACCACGCAGACGACGGCACACGGTTTTGTCAGCCAGCTTTTTAGCGACTAAAGACAAGGTGTGTAAGTGGGTTTTACATTGATCAGCAGGGACCAGCAAGGCAAAAAGCAGATCAACCGGCTGATTATCAATAGCATCGAAGGCGATAGGCTGTTCCAGCTGAATGAACACGCCGACAGCGCGCAGCGTGTCCTCTTCCAGTTTTCCGTGCGGAATGGCAATGCCTGCGCCAATTCCGGTACTGCCCATCCTTTCGCGGGTAAGAATGGCGTCGAAAATCACCTGCGGGGCCAGATTAAGCTGTTTGGCGGCAAGTTCGCTGATGATTTCCAGCGCGCGTTTTTTACTGGCGCAGTGAACGCCGCTTCTCGTGCATTCGGCGTTAAGGACTGACGTTAACTGCATAGCTATATCGTTAATCATTTCATCTTCACTTTTGCGCTCTTTCACTCTCAATGCTCTTTCGCCCTAAATGACAGTTCGGCTCGTTTCCCGAAGGTCACGAGCCGATGCTCTCAAGGTTTTTCATGCGAGAGGTTAGGTGAGTGTCAGTGCTGTTTCAGTTTATCTTTATGCTTATTGAGCTGGCGTGCCAGTTTATCAACCAGGCCGTCGATGGCCGCATACATATCCTGATGTTCCGAGGTGGCGTGCAACTCGCCTCCATTCACATGCAGTGTGGCCTCAGCCACCTTCTGCACTTTTTCAACGCTCAGCACCACGTATACCTGATTAATTCGATCGAAATATTGCTCAAGCTTGGCAAATTTCGACGAAACGAATTCTCTCATGGCTTCCGTGATTTCGACGTGATGTCCGGTAATGTTGAGCTGCATAATGTCTTCCTTCTCTGTTGAGGTCAAACTAACTGTTTACGCTGGTTTGAGGGCGGGATGGACAAAGACTCTCGGTATTTGGCAACGGTACGCCGAGCCACCATGATCCCCTGATCGGAGAGCAAGGTCGCTAACTTGCTGTCACTTAACGGTTTGACGGGGTTTTCCGCCGCGATCAATTTCCTCACCAGCGCCCGTATAGCCGTTGACGATGCCTCGCCGCCGCTGTCAGTACTGACATGGCTGGAAAAGAAATATTTCAGCTCGAAAATGCCACGAGGGCTGTGCAAAAACTTCTGCGTGGTCACACGTGAAATCGTCGATTCGTGCATTTCTACGGCTCCGGCGATATCTGCCAGAACCATTGGTTTCATAAACTCTTCGCCTGATTCAAAGAAAGCCTGCTGCTGTTCGACGATGCAACGGGTCACTTTCAGCAGGGTTTCGTTACGGCTTTCCAGACTTTTTATCAGCCATTTTGCTTCCTGCAAATTGCTGCGAATGAACTGGCCGTCACTGTCGCTGCGGGCTGAGCTGCCCATCGCGGCGTACTGCTGGTTGATCTTCAAACGTGGAATGCTGTCGGAGTTGAGTTCCACCGTCCAGACTCCTGATACTTTACGCACCAGCACGTCCGGGATCACATATTCAGATTCACCGGTGTTGATCGACTGTCCGGGGCGAGGATCCAAGGATTGGATCAACTGCATCGCTCCTTTGAGTGTATCTTCTTTTAGCCGGGTTGATCGCATCAGTGCGCGGAAATCATGATTCGCCAGCAGATCCAGATGTTCGCTGACAATCAGTTTAGCTTCGACCAGGAAAACGGTTTCGGGCACGTATTGAGAAAGCTGGATCAGCAGGCAGTCACGCAAGTCTTTTGCCGCCACGCCCACCGGATCAAAACGCTGAACGCGTTTGAGTACGGCTTCCACTTCTTCCATGGTGACGTCTTCGTCCCCCATGCTTTCCAGGATATCTTCCAGCGACACGGTGAGATAGCCGGTGTCATCCACGGCATCCACAATCGAGGTGGCAATTGCCGCATCGGTATCAGTGAAAGGCGTCAGTTCGACCTGCCACATCAGGTAATCCTGAAGCGTCTGGGTGGTCTCGCCCTGATAGACAGGCAGCTCATCGTCGCTGTAATCATTACCGGTACCGGACGGCGTTCCAGCGGTGTAAATTTCGTCCCACGTGGCGTCCAGCGGCAGCTCTTCGGGCATGTCTTTCTGCTCGAGGGCTTCGCGGGTATCAAGACCTTCGCTGTCCGGGGTTTCTACCGAGTCGATCTCTTCATGCAGGTCGGTTTGCTCTAACAGCGGATTGCTTTCCAGCGCCAGTTGGATCTCCTGCTGGAGTTCAAGCGTCGACAGCTGCAACAGACGGATAGCCTGTTGTAACTGAGGGGTCATGGCCAATTGCTGGCTGAATCTGAGCTGCAAACCTTGCTTCATATCTTGGCTTTACGTCCTGAACTTATATACCCATCATCCTTCAAGCTGCAGATGCGTTGGCTGCTTTCTCTTATCCGAGTCACTGACTGATGTAGCCCGTCGGGATGCGTTCGTTTGCCGCCTTCCTGCCACTCGAATGATTTTGGGTATCGTGCTTGATTTACAGACGGAACTCTTCACCGAGATAGACACGTTTCACTTGTTCATCCGCCAGAATCTCAGTCGGTGTGCCGTGGGCGATGAGTTTGCCCTGACTGACGATATAAGCGCGTTCACACACATCGAGCGTTTCACGCACATTGTGGTCGGTGATCAGCACGCCAAGGCCGCTGTCGCGCAGATGCTCAATGATCTTCTTGATATCAATAACTGAAATCGGGTCAACGCCGGCAAAGGGCTCATCCAGCAGAATAAACTTCGGATTGGCTGCCAGCGCACGGGCGATCTCGACGCGGCGGCGTTCACCACCGGACAAAGATTGCCCGAGGTTATCGCGCAGATGAGAGATATGGAACTCTTCCATCAGTTCATTCGCACGGTCATTGCGCTGATCTTTATTAAGATCTTCGCGGATCTCGAGCACCGCCATCAGGTTGTTGAAGACACTGAGGCGGCGGAAGATCGAGGCTTCCTGTGGCAGATAGCCAATCCCGCGGCGCGCACGGGTGTGCAGCGGCAGCAGGCTGATGTCTTCATCGTCAACGATAATGCGGCCTGCATCGCGTTGAACGATGCCCACGACCATATAAAACGTGGTGGTTTTACCCGCACCGTTCGGACCTAATAACCCGACGATTTCGCCAGAGTTGACGGCCAGGCTGACATCTTCAACGACTTTGCGGCCTTTGTAGGCCTTAGCCAAATTTTCTGCGATTAACGTTGCCATAAATTATCACTTACTCTTTTTCGTCTGGGCATCGGCCGGTTGGTTTTTATCCTGCAATTGTGCAGGAACCAGAACGGTAGTCACGCGGCCGCCTTTGTTGTCGCTGAAGGCTTCCATCTGCTGTTTTTGCACCAGATAAGTAATACGGTCACCCTTCACGTTGCTGTCTTGCTGCTCCAGGTAGGCGTTACCGGTCAGAGTGACAAGATCAGTGGCGACTTCGTAACGCACTTTAGAGGCGTGGCCGCTGATAGGTTTGCCGTTATCCTGCATCTGGTAGAAGGTCACCGGGTTACCGTAGCCTTCAACCACTTCTTTGCCAGACTCGCCTTTAGGTCGGATAACCACGACTTTATCGGCTTTAACCTGAATCGAGCCCTGATTGACGATCACGTTACCGGTAAAGGTTGCGGTGTTCGTGTTCACGTCCAGCGCCTGATTAACCGAGTTGATGGTGATCGGCTTGGTGGTGTCGTCTTTCAGCGCAAATGCCGGAATACTGATGGCGAGCAGAGAGCTGGTGATCAGGAAATTACGGATTTTATTTTTTGCTTGGAATTTCATAAGTGGTATTTACCTTTTCGATCAGCTCTGCGGTTTTGTTACGCAGATTTCCACGCATTTTCATGCCGTTAGATGTAAAGCCTGTGCCGTAAAGCGTTACTTCATCATCTGAAGCCACGTCCTGTGTGACCAGGTTAACTGAAGCGTTGTCCGTTATGATGCGCTGCAATTGCGACGTATCCGGCGTCAGGCTGTCCACCTGAACGTGCCCGTACAAATAGAGCATTTTGTCATTGGTCATCTTGGCGCGATCCGAGCGTACGGTCCAGACAGGAATTTTGTCTTTGTCGTACATGGTCATCACGGGCTTCGTAAACCAGGTCAGTTGATCGGTAGTGTAATATTTGACCTCTTCGGAGACCAGCTTGTAATTCAGACTGCCGAGCGGGTTATACACCACGGTGACCGTATGCTGGCTCTGATACGTTGGGTCCTGATCGTTAGCCGCAGATGGCGCCGGATTATCCGAGTCAGAAAGAGACCAGCCAATCAGTGCTAATGCCACCAGGGCCAGCAGGATGGTGACCCATAGCTTTGGTTTATTCATATCGACAGCCCCTTGGCGTCCTCCAGCTTGCCCTGCGCCAGCAGAATCAGGTCACATAATTCACGCACTGCGCCACGTCCGCCGGGAATGTGCGTCACATAATGCGCTTTGGGCAGCAGTATCGGATGCGCATCTTGTACGGCAACCGACAGGCCAACTTCGGCCATGACTGGCCAGTCAATAAGGTCATCACCAATATAGGCGACCTGACTGGCCTCTAAAGACAGTGTATCTAACAGTTCGCGGAAGGCCAAAAGCTTATCCGATTGCCCCTGATACAGGTGGCGAATGCCCAGCGTATTCGCGCGGTCTTCCAGCAGTTTCGCGCTCCGGCCGGTAATGATGGCAACCTCGATATCGGAGGTCAGCAGACAGCGGATACCGTAACCGTCGCGGACATTGAAGCTTTTCAGTTCCTCGCCCTGATTACCCATATAAATCAGGCCATCAGACATGACGCCGTCCACGTCACAAATCAGCAGGCGAATCGCTTTTGCCCGTTCCAGCACGTTAGCACTGACCGGACCATAGCAGGTATCCACCGTGGCTGCGCTATTACTCATTCGGGACATTCCTCAATTAAACTACGCCAGCGCGTAGCATGTCGTGCATATGTACCACACCCAACAACTGGTCGCCATCGGCAACCATGACGCAAGTGATGTGGCGATCCTGCATCAGGTTCAGGGCATCAACGGCCAGCAGTGTCGGGCGAACGCGAACGCCGCCGGTGGTCATGACGTCAGCAATGGACGCCTCGTTGATGTTGACACCCATGTCGAAGATGCGGCGTAAATCCCCATCGGTGAAGATGCCTTCGATCTTCATGAGATCATTGCAAATGACCGTCATCCCCATGTTTTTACGGGTGATCTCCAGCAGGGCATCGCGCAGTGACGCGTCGCGGCTGACGTGCGGGATTTCGGCACCGCTGTGCATGATATCGCTGACCCGCAGCAGAAGCTTGCGACCCAGTGCTCCGCCCGGATGGGACAGGGCAAAATCTTCGGCAGTAAAACCCCGTGCCTGCAAAAGTGCCACGGCCAGTGCGTCACCCATCACCATGACGGCGGTAGTACTGGTGGTCGGAGCCAGCCCGAGCGGGCAGGCTTCCTGTGGAACGCGGACGCAAATATGCACATCGGCCGCTTTCCCCATCGAACTCTCCGGGTTGGCAGTCAGGCAAATCATGGTGATCGACAACCGTTTTAATACCGGGATAAGCGCCAGTATTTCGTGCGATTCACCCGAATTGGAAATCAGGATCACGATGTCTTGTTTGGACACCATACCCAGATCGCCATGACTGGCTTCGCCCGGATGAACAAAGAATGCAGGGGTACCGGTGCTGGCGAACGTCGCCGCCATTTTGCGGCCGACGTGACCTGACTTGCCCATGCCCATCACCACTATTTTACCGACGCAAGCGAACATCTTTTCACATGCGCGGGTAAAGTCGTCGTTGATGTACTGGTCGAGTTGGTCCAGTCCCTCACGTTCGGTCTTGAGTACGGCTTTTCCTGCAGACTGGAAGTCAAATCTTCCTTCTTGCTCGAAATTTCCCATGATCTCTTCCTGATGGGGTTTAAAACTCAACGCTGCCAGGTACAAAGTACAGCAACGCCAGATAAGCGACAAAGCCGCATAATAACAGGGCGCCGGCCAGGTGACCGATGCGGTGTTTACGCATCAGGCACAGTCCGGTCAGTACCACGCTCACCGCCAGCATCACCCAGTAATCGCGGTGGAACGCTTCCGGGCTGAAAGAACCCGGAGCCACCAATGCTGGTAATCCCAGCACCAGGCAGGTGTTAAAAATATTGGCGCCGATGATATTACCCAGCGCAATATCATCCTCACCTTTCACGGAACCCGCGATAAAGGTCGCCATTTCTGGCAGGCTGGTGCCGATAGCCACCACCGTTAAACCGATAATCAGTTCACTGACGCCAAAGTAGCGGGCGATGACCGTGGTATTATCGACGATCATGCTCGACGCCAGCGGCATAATAATGAACGCCAGCGCCAGCCACAGGAAAGCAACTGTGCTGCTGCTGTCTTGCGGAAGTTCTGCCATCTGCTCGTAGGTCAGCGTGTCCAGTCCCTGCTTTTCCGCCGCCCGGGCGATTTTAATCATCAAAATGACGAAAATCGCTGCGCTGGCCAGTAGCAGAACTCCGTCCAGACGGCTCAGTTCGCCGTCGCTGAGCAGAAAACCGCATAGCACCGTGACCAGTAACAATAAAGGGAGTTCTCGCCGCAGGATATCAGAACCGACGGAAAGTGGATGAATCAGGGCCGCGCCGCCCAAAATCAGAAGAATATTAATGATATTTGAACCGATCGCGTTGCCGACGGCCAAATCCATTTGATCGTTAATGGCCGCGGTGGTTGATACGACCAACTCCGGAAGGGAAATACCAACGCCGACGACGGTCATACCAATGATGAGCGGGGGGATCCCCATCGAGCGGGCAAGAACGGCTGCTCCGTACACTAATCGATCGGCGGCATAAACTAAGAGTAATAAGCCGACAACCATGAGTACGATAGCGAGAAGCATGAAAAATCCTTTAATTAGGTATAATGCGAGGTTCGTTGCCTGAACAGCCGAGCAAAAGGTCGTCAAAAAATGAACAAGGGCTTTATTGTGTCCTAAAACAGCCAGCCAAAGCTGCTGTATGTTAGACGAATACTGCGTTTGTTTTAATAGTGTTGTTCACTGTTTTTGACCATCCGGGGCAGAAAAGTAAAACAATGGCAATTTTGGTGACGCAATCGCGGTAAGTTTTTGTAAAAATACCAGAGTTACGCGCCGATGCCCCTAACATCAGGGGTATCGTAAGCTGAAACAATCCGAAGGGATAAACTGAATGAGTCAGAGCCAATCGAATCTGGTTGAGATCAAGGGCATGAGTTTCACGCGCGGCGATCGTCCCATTTTCGAAGAGATAAATATGACGGTGCCACGCGGCAAAGTCACAGCCATCATGGGCCCATCCGGGATCGGTAAAACGACCTTGCTGCGTCTGATCGGCGGCCAGCTGGCGCCGGACAGCGGTGAAATTTGGTTCGATGGGGAGAACATTCCCACCCTATCGCGCAGTAAGCTGTACGAGTCGCGCAAGAAAATGAGCATGTTGTTTCAGTCCGGTGCATTGTTTACTGACCTGAATGTGTTCGAGAATGTGGCCTTTCCGCTACGCGAACACAGTAAACTGCCGGAAGAACTGCTGCGCAGTACAGTGACCATGAAACTGGAAGCTGTTGGCTTGCGCGGGGCCGGTGAACTGATGCCAGCCGAACTTTCAGGTGGTATGGCCCGCCGTGTCGCACTGGCGCGTGCCATTGCACTTGATCCTGAACTGATTATGTTTGATGAGCCTTTCGTGGGTCAGGATCCGATCACGATGGGCGTACTGGTGAAGCTGATTGATGAGCTTAACCATGCTTTGGGTGTGACCTGTATTGTTGTATCTCACGATGTTCCTGAAGTTCTGAGCATCGCTGACTATGCTTATATTGTGGCGGCTCAGCATGTTATTGCTGAAGGCACACCCGAGGCGCTGCAAAGTAATCCTGATCCCCGCGTTCGCCAGTTTCTCGACGGTATCGCCGATGGACCGGTGCCTTTCCGTTTCCCGGCTGGTGATTACAAAGCCGAGCTGCTTGGATGATGGAGTTGTATATCAATGTTAATTAAGGCATTAGCCTCTACAGGGCGCCGCGGTATTCAAACATGCACTTCGTTTGGCCGCGCCGGACTGATGTTATTCCGGGCGCTGGTCGGCAAGCCGCAGTTTGCTAAACAGTGGCCGCTGTTGCTTAAACAGCTTTACAGCGTGGGTGTGCTGTCGCTGTTGATCATCCTGGTGTCAGGACTGTTCATCGGTATGGTGCTGGGTCTGCAAGGATATATCGTACTGACCACCTACAGTGCGGAAGCCAGCCTTGGCATGATGGTGGCGCTCTCCCTGCTGCGTGAGCTGGGTCCTGTGGTTACCGCGCTGCTGTTTGCTGGCCGCGCCGGTTCTGCATTGACCGCAGAGATCGGGTTGATGAAAGCCACCGAGCAGATTTCCAGTCTGGAGATGATGGCCATTGACCCGCTACGCCGCGTTGTGGCACCCCGTTTCTGGGCAGGCGTGATCTCCATGCCATTACTGACGGCGATTTTTGTGGCCGTGGGTATCTGGGGGGGATCACTGGTGGGTGTGGACTGGAAAGGCATCGACAGCGGATTCTTCTGGTCTGCCATGCAAAGTGCAGTAGAGTGGCGCCATGACTTACTTAACTGCCTGATTAAAAGTGTAGTTTTTGCCATTACCGTGACATGGATTGCCCTGTTCAACGGTTATGACGCTATCCCAACTTCAGAAGGGATCAGCCGGGCAACGACCCGTACCGTGGTGCATTCGTCTCTGGCGGTGCTGGGATTAGATTTTGTGCTGACAGCACTGATGTTTGGGAATTAATCAATGCAAACGAAAAAGAGTGAAATCTGGGTTGGCGCGTTTTTGATCATCGCCCTGTGTGCCGTATTATTTCTTTGCCTCAAAGTCGCGGATATCCGTTCGATTGGCTCTGAACCGACTTACCGTATTTCTGCCACCTTTGACAATATTGGTGGTCTGAAAGCCGGTTCTCCGGTCAAAGTCGGTGGTGTTGTCGTCGGGCGTGTCAGCGCGATCACACTGGATAAAAATTATTCGCCAAAAGTGGAGATGGATATTGAGCAAAAATATAACCAGATCCCAAGCACAAGTACGCTGGCTATCCGTACTTCCGGCCTGCTGGGTGAGCAGTTCCTGGCGCTGAATATCGGTTTTGAAGACCCTGATATGGGAACCACTATCCTCAAAGATGGCGGCTCGATTCAGGACACCAAATCTGCGCTGGTGCTGGAAGACCTGATTGGTCAGTTCCTGTACAAGAGCGGCGGTGATAAAGATAAAACGGAAGCGAATGCGGGCGATGCTCAGGCGGCCCCGGATGCAGCGGCAGCGCCACAGCCCGCGGCAACCAGTCATTAAGCACTTTTCACGAGCAGAGTTTATAAGAGGAATATTGCATGTTTAAACGTATCATTTTAGCCACCCTGCTGGTGGTCATGACCCCGCTGGCGCATGCCGCGGTAGACAAGACCAATCCATACAGCATGATGAATGAAGCGGCGAAGAACACCTTTACCCGTCTGAAAACAGAACAGCCGAAAATCAAGCAGGATCCCAACTACCTGCGTGTGATCGTGCGTGAAGAGCTGCTGCCGTTTGTGCAGATCAAATACGCTGGCGCGCTGGTGCTGGGCCGTTACTACAAAGATGCGACACCGGCGCAGCGCGAAGCTTACTTCAGTGCTTTCGGTGACTACCTGCAACAGGCTTATGGTCAGGCACTGGCATTGTATAATAACCAGACATATAACGTGCAACCTGAGCAGCCGTATGCGAATCAGGACATCATTGCTATCCGTGTCACCATCGTTGATCCGAATGGCCGTCCGCCAGTTCGCCTTGATTTCCAATGGCGTAAAAACACCAAAACCGGCGAATGGCAGGCTTATGACATGATCGCTGAAGGCGTGAGCATGATTTCCACCAAACAGAACGAGTGGGCGGATATCCTACGTCAGAAAGGCATTGATGGTTTGACTGAGCGTCTGAAACAAGCCGCGGCACAGCCTATCACGCTGGATCAAAAATGATGAAGGGCGCATTGAGCTGGGAGCATCAGCCGCCGCGCCTGATTTTGCGCGGTGAGCTGGATCGCGAAACGTTGCTCTCGCTGTGGAATCAGCGCCGCACGCTGATGAGCCAGATTAACGTGATTGACGTTGCCGGACTGGAACGCGTGGATTCCGCCGGGCTTGCCATGCTGGTTCATCTGCGTGAACAGGTCGAGCAGGACGGCGGTACACTGGCGCTTACCGGGATCACCGATCGTTTGAGCACACTTATTGCGCTCTATAATTTGCAGGATATTATCCCTGTTAATTAGCCACACAGTGTGAGGCGCGAAAAAATAAGGCAGCAGTAACCGCAAGTTAGCGCAAGGTTTCTGCCATCGCCGGTGTAAGACAGCTAAGCCCCTGTGCAAAACTCACGCACAGGGGCTTTTTCGTGGTTTAAGAGTTGGCCGGATCCCTATAAGATGTTCGGCTGTTATGATCTCTTCAGAAGAATCGAATCCTATGGACACTAACGAAATTAAAGACGTGCTGATGAATACATTGGCATTAGATGAAGCTCACGTCACGGGTGACGGCAGCCACTTCCAGGCCATCGTGGTGGGCGCATTATTCGACGGCATGAGCCGTGTGAAAAAACAACAAACCGTGTATGCCCCTTTGATGGAATACATCGCAGACAATCGCATTCATGCACTCTCTATTAAGGCCTATACCCCTGAAGAGTGGCAGCGTGACCGCAAACTGAACGGTTTTTAAGGCGGCAGGTTTCTCCTGCCAGCAGCACATATTTGAATTCAGTATTTGAAATTAAGAGAGCCGTCATAATGGATAAATTTCGTGTACAAGGTGGCACTCGTCTGAGTGGCGAAGTGTCTATCTCCGGCGCTAAAAACGCCGCACTTCCTATCTTGTTTGCTGCACTGCTGGCCGAAGAGCCAGTTGAGTTGCAGAATGTTCCCCATCTGAAAGATATCGACACCACACTGAAATTACTCGGCCAGCTCGGCACCAAAATCGAACGTAATGGTTCGGTCTTTGTAGATGCCAGCGAAGTTAACGAGTTTTGCGCGCCTTACGATTTGGTAAAAACCATGCGCGCCTCTATCTGGGCGCTTGGCCCGTTGGTGGCTCGTTTTGGTCAGGGCCAGGTTTCACTGCCGGGCGGTTGCGCTATCGGCGCACGTCCGGTTGATCTGCACATTTCGGGTCTTGAGCAGTTGGGCGCGAAAATCGTATTGGAAGAAGGTTACGTCAAAGCTTCCGTCGATGGCCGTTTGCAGGGCGCGCATATTGTGATGGATAAAGTCAGCGTTGGTGCAACGGTGACCATCATGTGTGCGGCGACTCTGGCTGAAGGCACCACGATTATCGAGAACGCCGCGCGTGAGCCGGAAATCACCGATACCGCCGGTTTCCTTAATACACTGGGGGCAAAAATCACCGGTGCAGGTACCGACAAAATCACCATTGAAGGCGTTAAACGTCTGGGCGGCGGTGTGTATCGCGTCGTGCCTGACCGTATCGAAACCGGGACTTTCCTGGTGGCAGCGGCCATCTCCGGTGGCAAAGTTGTATGCCGTGATACGCGTCCTGACACACTGGATGCGGTGCTGGCGAAACTGCGTGAAGCCGGTGCGGATATCGAAGTGGGCGAAGACTGGATCAGCCTTGATATGCATGGAAAACGTGCGAAAGCCGTGACCTTCCGCACTGCGCCGCATCCTGGTTTCCCAACCGATATGCAGGCGCAGTTCAGCCTTCTGAATCTGGTGGCCGAAGGCACCGGTGTTATCACCGAAACCATCTTCGAGAACCGCTTCATGCATATCCCTGAGCTTATCCGTATGGGCGCTCACGCTGAGATTGAAGGCAGCACCCTGATTTGTCATGGTGTCGAGCAGCTTTCCGGCGCGCAGGTGATGGCGACTGATTTACGCGCCTCTGCCAGCCTGGTTTTGGCCGGTTGTATCGCAGACGGCGTCACCATTGTTGACCGTATCTATCACATCGACCGCGGCTATGAGCGCATCGAAGATAAACTGCGTCAGCTGGGTGCGAAGATAGAGCGTTTTAAAGGCGAGTGATCGTCTTTTAATTCTGCCGTCTGTGGGATAAAGAAAAGCCGGAAGGGGAGACCCATCCGGCTTTTTAACGTTTCGAGCACCTGCATTTAATCAGTGTGACGGGTATTCCTGAATGGTGACCTGCAGCGTAAGTTTCTTGCCGTTACGCATAATTTCAACCGGAATGACTGTACCAGGGCGGATTTCAGCGACCTGATCCATCGTCTCGATGGCTGATATCGCCGGTTTGCCATTCACGCTGACAATCACATCGGTGACGACCATACCGGCATTGGCAGCCGGTCCGTTCGGGGTCACTTCGTTAACAATGATCCCCTGCATCCTGTCCAGACCAGTGGCCGGGCCATGCAACGGTGATACCTCACGTCCACCAATACCGATATAACCGCGAATAACCCGACCATCACGGATCAGTTTCCCCATCACTTTCATGGCAAGTGCGGTCGGTATGGCGAATCCTATGCCTTCAGGCGTAGCGCCATCGTTACTTTGGTCAAAGGAGAGCGTATTGATTCCCACCAGTTCGCCAAGGCTGTTAACCAATGCGCCTCCCGAGTTGCCCTGATTAATCGAGGCATCGGTTTGCAGGAAGTTCTGACGACCAGAAGGGCTCAGGCCGATACGACCCGTGGCGCTGATGATGCCCTGAGTTACCGTCTGCCCAAGGTTATAAGGGTTACCGATTGCCATCACGAGGTCGCCGACACGGGGAACGCGTTTGGTGTTAATCGGAATGACCGGCAGGTTACCGGCATCGATTTTCAGCACGGCCAGATCGGTCAGGCTGTCTGAACCGACTAATAAGGCTTCAGATACCCGCCCGTCCTGCAACGCAACAATGACCTGATCGGCGTTATTGATCACATGTTTGTTGGTGAGAATGTAGCCCTTATCGTTCATGATCACGCCCGAACCCAGCGTGCGGATCTGTAACTCACTTTGCGAGTTGGTGCCCATATTACGGTTATAGACATTCACTACGGCGGGGGCAGCATGACGTACGCCTTCGTTAAAGCTGACAGGCTGTTCATTGTTTTCGCTGAAGTTGTGATCGAACAATGGCTGGGCAATATTTTTGCGCAACATGGGGACTGCGGCCAGTAAAATACCGGCAACAATCAATCCAATAACGGCAGATCGCAATAACTTAACAAGCATAAGTGTCTGGAATGGTGGGTGGAATATTCCAGAAGGATAGCATGAGTTGATCGGACGCAGCACGGGCTACGTCCGATTTTCAGAGGTTTACGGTATTAGCGGCGGTTTTAAGGCATTAACAAATAGATATTTTGGCCTTTACGCTGAACGCTCAGGGCGATCAGGTCAGGTTTGGTTTCCAGGATCTTCCTGAACGCCGCCAGATTATCGACACTCACACGGTTAACGCCGACGATCACGTCATCTTTCTGCAAGCCAATTTGATCGGCAGGGGAGTCTTTTTTCACGTCATCGACGTGGATCCCCTTCGCTGTTTTCGGGTCGAGATCGCTCAGGGTAACGCCCTGCAACGCCGGGTTAAGCTTGTCGATGCTGGTTTCTACCGTCGGACTTTTATCCAGCGTGACATTCACGGTCATCGGTTTGCCTTCGCGTAACAGGCCAATCTGCATCGTCACGCCCGGACCTGCGGTACCCACTTTGGCACGTAATTCAGCAAAGCTGCTCAACGGTTTACCTTGCAGCGTCACCAGAATATCACCTGATTTAATGCCCGCTTTCGAGGCGGCCGAATCAGGCAGAACTTCGTTTACGAACGCCCCGCGCTGACTGTCGAGCTTGAAGGCTTTGGCCAGTTCAGGCGTCATTTCTGTACCGCGGATCCCCAGCAGACCCCGCTTAATTTCACCATATTTGATCAACTGTTCGCTCAGGTTTCTCGCCATATTCACTGGAATGGCAAAGCCAATGCCGATGCTGCCGCCCTGCGATGAGAGAATGGCCGTATTGATGCCAATCAGTTCACCTTTCAGGTTCAGCAGTGCGCCGCCGGAGTTACCCCGGTTAATCGACGCATCGGTCTGGATAAAGTTTTCCAGCCCTTCGAGGTTAAGACCGCTGCGTCCGAGGGCCGAAATAATGCCTGAGGTGGCGGTCTGGCCGAGGCCGAACGGGTTTCCCACTGCGACGGCAAAATCACCCACCCGCAGGGTGTCTGAGTCGGCCATAGCAATTTGCGTCAGGTTTTTACCATCGATAATTTGAATGAGGGCGATATCAGACTGGTCATCCTTGCCGATCAATTTGGCAGAGTACTCGCGGCCATCGTTGATTTGCACGGTAATTTTATCGGCATTATTGACCACGTGATTGTTGGTCAGCACATAGCCTTTGGCGGCATCGATGATCACGCCGGAACCCAGCCCTTCAAAGGCCTGACCGCCCTGATCTTCAGAAGGGGACTGCGGGCCGAAGAAGAATTTGAATTCAGGCGGCACGTCACTGCTAGGTGGCTGCGTGCCGGTAACCTGTACGCTCACGACGGCGGGTAGGACTTTCTCCAGCATTGGTGCCAGGCTCGGTAACTGCTGGCCGTCAACGGCAATCGGAATACCGGCATTCGCCGCAGGAACAGAAGCGAAGGTTAAGCCGAGACTTATAGCTAATACGCTGAGCAAAAAAGACTTTTTCTTCATCAGGATAACACTCTCGCTGTCTGTTATGGACTATGAACGATAGTCTGCGTTGGGTTGTTAGGAAGAGTCAGTCTTGGAGGAGCGACGCCGGTGAACCCGTACGTCTTGAGCTGACCCGTGACGATGAAGATCGTCACGGGCAATTCCCATCGTTTATTTACGACCCGTGCGTTGACCACGCAGCAGGCCTGAGGCGCCATCGGAATAGTCGCGCGGCATTTCTACCGGTGCCTGATCGTTGTCAGCTTCAGAGCCCGTCAAACGGTAGTTGAACGGGTTATCCTGTGCCGGCATATCGGGCAGCAGGTTGTTGGAGCTTTTCGCCATGTGCTGATACAGCTGGCGATAGTCGGTAGCCATGTTGTCCAGCAACTCTGCGCTGCGGGCAAAGTGCCCCGTCAGCTCCTGACGATATTCGTCCAGTTCCGCTTTGCTTCTGTCCAGCTCGTTTTGCATCACTTGCTGATCGCGTAATTTACGATTGCCAAAGCGCATCGCCACCGCACCAACCGCGATACCGACCACTAATCCAATGAGCGCATACTCCCAGGTCATAATGACTCCTATTTTGACTTCGTTTTTCCGCAGGGCTTTTTCATGCAATGGTTTTGACGTAAATTCTACCTACGTTTTCCACCTGTATCAGTCCACTATAACCGTTTACCTCGTCCGAGTGGAATCCTGAGCTGACATTCACTGTCGCAAAGCGATTTTTTCACGAGCAGACGGGCGGTAAAAGCGGCGAATGGGTGCTAAATCTGCGGGTAACCGCCGTGAAATACTGAAAAATATTTTCTCAGGGACGTTGATCAATATGCAACCCACGACACCACTGACCTTATATAAGAGCGCATTAGCTGCCGGAGAGTTCCAGGCGGATGACATTCAGCTGCAGGCCGTGACCCGTCTGGAGGGGATTTATCATGCGCTGAATCACCCGCCCGCTGCGAAAACAACGGCCCCTTCCGGGCTGCTGGGACGGCTGTTTGGTAAAAGCAGCGCGAAACCGACCCTGCGGCCTGCTCAGGGCTTATATATGTGGGGCGGTGTCGGGCGGGGTAAGACCTGGCTGATGGATCTTTTTTTCGAGACACTGCCCGGAGACAGGAAACTGAGGCTGCATTTCCATCGTTTCATGCTGCGGGTACATCAGCAGCTGACGGAATTACAGGGGCAGGAAAATCCGCTGGAAATCATCGCTGACAACTTCAAGGCCGAAACCGATGTACTCTGTTTTGATGAGTTCTTTGTTTCCGATATCACCGATGCCATGTTGCTGGCAACGTTGTTGCAGGCGCTGTTTGCGCGAGGTATCACGCTGATTGCGACCTCCAATATTCCGCCAGACAATCTGTATCGCAACGGGCTTCAGCGTGCGCGTTTCCTGCCTGCTATCGATCTGATTAAAGCGTATTGCGACGTGATGAATGTCGATGCGGGTATTGATTACCGCCTGCGTACGTTGACTCAGGCCAATCTATGGCTGTCACCTTTACATGCCGAAACGGCTGTCGCCATGCAGCATATGTTCGGCAAGCTGGCAGGAGAGAAGGGCGAACCGACCCCGTTGTTGCAGGTCAATCACCGTCCCTTGCAGGCGATTGCCTCTGGTGACGGCGTGCTGGCCGTGGAATTTCATACTTTGTGTGAAGAAGCGCGCAGCCAACTGGACTACATTGCGTTGTCGAAGATTTATCACAGCGTTCTGTTGCATAACGTGCCGGTGATGGGACTGAAAGATGAAAATGCCGCCCGTCGCTTTCTGGCGCTGGTGGATGAGTTTTATGAACGCCACGTAAAACTGGTGATTTCAGCTGAAACCCCGATGTACGAAATCTATCAGGGTGAACGGCTAAAGTTTGAATATCAGCGCTGTCTGTCGCGGTTGCAGGAGATGCAAAGCGAGGAGTATCTCAGGTTGCCACATCTGCCTTGACCTGCAAATTGTGCTGTGGCAAAAACGGCGCGGGTGCCTTACCGCCGAAAGACTAAACGGAATGAAGCGAAATCTGCACTTTAGTCAAAAAAGGGTTCGATCTTTGCGGGTGACTTCTCTATAATCCTGCGACCCCACGTTACAACGAAGTTTTTTTCCCGAAACTTCATAGTGCCGGCAATGGCTATTCGAAGGGGTAGGTTTGCTGGACTGATGGTCGTGTGAACCTCCAATACTTATTTTATAAATCCGGTCTTTTCTGGTTTTATAAAAACATATAGGCGTTAGGGTGTTCGCCAACGTGTAACTTTAATTGGGTAAGCTTTTAATGAAAACTTTTACAGCTAAGCCGGAAACCGTACAACGTGACTGGTTCGTAGTTGACGCAACGGGCAAGACCTTAGGTCGCCTGGCCACTGAACTGGCCAGCCGTCTGCGTGGCAAGCATAAAGCGGAATACACTCCGCACGTTGATACTGGTGATTACATCATCGTTCTGAACGCAGAAAAAGTTGCTGTTACTGGCAACAAGCGTAATGACAAGATTTATTACCATCACACCGGCCACATCGGTGGTATCAAACAAGCGACCTTTGAAGAGATGATTGCTCGCCGTCCAGAGCGTGTCATCGAGCTCGCGGTTAAAGGCATGCTGCCGAAGGGCCCGCTGGGTCGTGCAATGTACCGTAAACTGAAAGTTTACGCGGGTAACGAGCACACTCATGCGGCACAGCAACCGCAAGTTCTTGACATTTAATCGGGATTATAGGCAATGGCTGAAAATCAATACTACGGCACTGGTCGCCGCAAAAGCTCCGCCGCTCGCGTTTTCATCAAGCCGGGCAGTGGTAACATCGTAATTAACCAGCGCAGCCTGGAACAGTACTTCGGTCGCGAAACTGCCCGCATGGTAGTTCGTCAACCGCTGGAACTGACTGACATGGTTGGTAAATTTGACCTGTACATCACCGTTAAAGGTGGTGGTATCTCTGGTCAAGCTGGTGCTATCCGTCACGGTATCACCCGTGCACTGATGGAGTACGACGAGACTCTGCGTGCAGAATTGCGTAAAGCTGGCTTCGTCACTCGTGACGCCCGTCAGGTTGAACGTAAGAAAGTCGGTCTGCGTAAAGCACGTCGCCGTCCGCAGTTCTCCAAGCGTTAATTTTTTACTGCTTCGGCAGTGGAATTTACGCAAAAAACCCGGTGCTTCACCGGGTTTTTTTATGCCTGAAAATCACGTCGCTGCTACTAAAATCTTTGGTATATCAGACAATTCAATACGAATTCGCCGCACAGCCCCCACAAAACAAGCAAAATCTGGTAAACTATCATCCACTTTTGCGCCTGTTCGCCATGCAGCAGTTATCAGTTTACCTCCGAGGCCGGTTTTTAAGACCTAAGGTTTAGCTGCGAGTTGCTGGCCTGCGGTCAAGATCATTCAGGATAGCAGCCTGTCAGTGGGCTATTCGCAGTATTTTCTAGATAACTTGGAGGTTTTCATGGCTGTCGCTGCCAACAAACGTTCGGTAATGACGCTGTTTTCCGGCCCGACCGACATTTTTAGCCATCAGGTACGTATCGTACTGGCCGAAAAAGGTGTCAGTGTCGAGATTGAGCAGGTTGATATGGATCACCTGCCGCAGGATCTTATTGACCTCAACCCCTATCGCACCGTTCCAACGCTGGTCGATCGCGAGCTGACGTTGTTTGAATCACGCATCATCATGGAATATCTTGATGAGCGATTCCCACACCCTCCATTAATGCCAGTTTACCCGGTTGCCCGTGGTGAAAGTCGTCTGATGATGCATCGCATCGAAAACGACTGGTACTCACTGCTGCGTCTGGTCGAGCAGGGTACTGCACAGGAAGCGGATGCTGCACGTAAGCAACTGCGTGAAGAGCTGCTGGCGATTGCGCCAATCTTCTCCTACATGCCTTACTTCAAAAGCGAAGAGTTCAGTCTGGTTGACTGCTATCTGGCACCGCTGTTATGGCGTTTGCCGGAACTGGGCATTGAGCTGTCGGGTACCGGTTCTAAAGAGCTGAAAGGCTACATGACCCGTGTGTTCGAACGTGATTCTTTCCTGGCTTCCATGACTGAATCCGAGCGCGAAATGCGTTTGCATACCCGGGGCTAAGGCATGGAGATGACCGACATGTCTCCGCGCCGTCCGTACCTGTTGCGCGCGTTCTATGAATGGTTGCTCGACAACCAACTGACGCCGCACTTGGTGGTTGACGTGACAATGCCCGGCGTGATGGTACCCATGGAGTTTGCCCGTGATGGACAGATTGTCCTGAACGTTGCGCCTCGCGCTGTGGGTAATCTTGAACTCGGTAACGATGACGTTCGCTTTAACGCCCGTTTTGGGGGTGTTCCGCGTAACGTGTTCGTGCCTATCGCTGCGGTACTGGCCATTTATGCCCGTGAGAATGGCGCCGGAACGATGTTCGAGCCTGAAGCGGCTTATGAGTCAGAAGGGGCATTTGAAGGCCACAACGACGACGATAACAAAGATCCAGTCTCTGCACCGATGATGTCGGTCATTGATGGTGACCTGCCCGACGTTGCTGATGAAAGCCCGGATGATGAACCGCCAACGCCGCCACGCGGTGGACGCCCATCGTTGCGTGTTGTGAAATAAGCTTTTTACACAGCTGAAACGACATAAACCCCGCATCTTGATGCGGGGTTTTTTTATTGCCCGAAAAGAAGGGGCGCTGAGATTCTCTGACAATAAAAAAGGCCGCTTGCGCGGCCTTCCTCAAAGCAGGGCTTCATCAGACTTCGAGATAGCCCATGATACCCTCTGCGGCTTTACGGCCTTCAGCGATGGCGGTAACCACCAAATCTGAACCGCGAACTGCATCGCCACCGGCGAAGATTTTCGGGTTGCTGGTCTGGAAAGCATTATCGCTGCCTTCCGGTGCCAGAATGCGGCCCTGGGTGTCGAGCTCCACATCGTGAGCGGCCAGCCACTCCATTTTGTGCGGGCGGAAACCAAATGCCATCACGACAGCATCGGCTTCCATCACGTGCTCGGAACCGGCAACGATTTCAGCACGGCGACGGCCCTGTGCATCCGGCGCGCCCAGTTCGGTACGTGCCATTCTCACACCGCTGACGCGGCCAGAACTGTTCAGCTCAATGCTCAGTGGTTGCAGGTTAAATTTGAAATCAACGCCCTCCTCGCGGGCATTCTTCACTTCACGGCGTGAACCCGGCATGTTCTCTTCATCACGGCGATAGGCACAGGTAACATGTGTCGCGCCCTGACGAATTGAGGTACGCACGCAGTCCATCGCAGTATCACCACCACCAAGGACCACAACGCGTTTCTTCTCCATCGTGGTGTACGGCTCTTCCGGGCTGTCTTCGTAGCCCATCAGCTGTTTGGTATTGGCAATCAGGAACGGCAGCGCATCGTAAACGCCTGGTGAATCTTCATTCTCCAGACCGCCGCGCATAGACTGATAAGTCCCTACGCCGAGGAATACAGCGTCGTATTCCGCCAGCAGTGCGTCGATGGCGATGTCTTTACCGACTTCGGTGTTGAGCTGGAATTCGATCCCCATCTCGCTGAAGATCTCGCGACGTTTGGTCATCACTGATTTTTCCAGCTTAAAGGCCGGGATCCCGAAAGTCAGCAGACCGCCGATCTCAGGGTGACGATCGTAAACCACCGCTTTGACGCCGTTACGGGTCAGTACGTCAGCACAAGCCAGACCTGCCGGGCCTGCGCCAATAATAGCCACACGCTTGCCGGTAGGGTGGACGTGGGACATATCCGGACGCCAGCCCATCTCGATAGCTTTGTCGCTGATGTAGCGCTCGATATTACCGATGGTGACCGCGCCGAACTCATCGTTCAGGGTACAGGAACCTTCGCACAGACGATCCTGCGGGCAAACGCGCCCGCAGACTTCCGGCAGACTGTTAGTCTGATGCGCGAGATCGGCCGCTTCCATAATACGACCTTCATTCGCCAGCTTCAGCCAGTTCGGGATGTAGTTATGGACCGGGCATTTCCATTCGCAATACGGATTACCGCAGGAGATACAGCGATCTGCCTGTGATGCCGCCTGCGTGGCTGAAAACGGCTCGTAAATTTCGACAAATTCGATTTTACGGATCTTCAACGGCTTTTTCGGCGGATCAACGCGCTGTAAGTCGATAAATTGATAAACGTTTTGACTCATCTTGACCTCTTACTGCGCTTGTACCCGCAGCTCAGCTGCGGAACGACTACGGTGACCCAACAATGCTTTGACATCACTGGACTTCGGTTTTACCAGGGCAAATTTCGGTGCCCATTGCGGCCAGTTCGCCAAAATCTCTTCACCACGGGTCGATGCGGTCAACTGTACGTGTTCGGTGATCAAACCGCGCAGATGCTCCTCATGGATGGCCAGCTCTTCAACGTCGAGCACTTCAACCAGTTCCGGGTTAACACGTTTGCGGAATTCGCCGTCTTCGTCGAGAACGTAGGCGAAGCCCCCGGTCATACCTGCGCCGAAGTTGACGCCGGTACGGCCCATGACACAGACGATGCCGCCGGTCATGTATTCACAACCGTTGTCGCCGATACCTTCTACAACGGTAATAGCCCCGGAGTTACGTACCGCGAAACGCTCACCCGCACGGCCTGCTGCAAACAGCTTGCCGCCGGTGGCACCGTACAGACAGGTGTTACCAATAATGCTGGCTTCATGGCTGCGGAAGGCTGAACCGATTGGCGGACGAATTGCAATACGGCCACCGGCCATGCCTTTGCCCACGTAGTCGTTGGCGTCGCCGGTCAGCATCAGATCCACGCCACCGGCATTCCAGACGCCGAAGCTCTGACCTGCGGTACCGTTGAAGTTGATGCGTACCGGATCGGCTGCCATGCCTTGATCGCCGTGTTTCTCAGCGATAGCGCCGGACAGCAGGGCGCCTACGGAGCGGTCCGTGTTACGGATGTCGAAGTAGAACGATTTGCTCTGTTTCGAATCAATATGCGGTGCTGCCTGATCCAGAATATCTTTGTTCAACTGACCTTTATCGAACGGTGGATTGTTCTCGGTGCAGTACACGGCTTTACCCGGATGCGGCGTGGAGGTAGCCAGCAGCGCAGAAAGGTCGAGCTTGTTTTGCTTGGCGGTGAAGCCATCCAGTTCGAGCAGCAGGTCAGTACGGCCAATCAGGTCAACCAACTGGCTGATGCCCAGTTCGGCCATGATTTCACGGGTTTCCTGTGCGATAAACTTGAAGTAGTTGGTCACACGTTCTGGCAGGCCGTGGTAATGATTGCGGCGCAGTTTGTCGTCCTGAGTTGCTACGCCGGTTGCGCAGTTGTTCAGGTGGCAAATACGCAGGTATTTACACCCGAGCGCGACCATCGGGCCGGTACCAAAGCCGAAGCTTTCTGCACCCAAAATCGCCGCCTTGATGATGTCAGCGCCGGTTTTCAGTCCGCCATCTACTTGCAGACGGATTTTGTGACGCAAACCGTTTGCGACCAGCGCCTGCTGGGTTTCCACCAGACCGAGCTCCCACGGGCTACCTGCATATTTCACCGATGACAGCGGGCTTGCACCAGTACCACCGTCGTAACCGGCGATAGTGATGAGATCGGCATAGGCTTTCGCCACGCCGGTGGCAATGGTGCCCACACCCGGTTCAGAAACCAGTTTCACCGAGATCATGGCTTTCGGGTTGACCTGTTTCAGGTCAAAAATCAGCTGGGCCAGATCTTCGATGGAATATATATCGTGGTGCGGTGGCGGAGAAATCAATGTCACACCCGGCACGGAATAACGCAGTTTCGCGATGTACGGCGTGACTTTGTCACCCGGTAACTGGCCCCCTTCGCCCGGTTTCGCACCCTGAGCGACTTTGATCTGAATAACGTCAGCATTCACCAGATACGCCGGGGTTACGCCGAAACGTCCGGAAGCCACCTGCTTGATGCGCGACACTTTATTGGTGCCATAGCGCGCCGGATCTTCGCCACCTTCGCCGGAGTTAGAGCGCCCGCCGATGCTGTTCATCGCTTCTGCAAGAGACTCATGTGCTTCCGGGCTGAGAGCACCGATGGACATCGCCGCGGTATCGAAACGGGTAAACAGGCCTTCGGCCGGCTCCACCTGATCCACCGGGATCGGCTGACCTTTCGGGGTGATCTGTAGCAGATCGCGCAGTGCGGCAACCGGACGTTCGTTGACCAGTTTGGCATAGACCTGATAGTCGCTGTATTCACCGCTTTTCACCGCGGCTTGCAGCGTGTTGACCACATCCGGGTTGTAAGCGTGGTATTCGCCGCCGTAGACGAATTTCAGCAGACCGCCCTGATCCAGCGTCTTGCGTTTGAGCCAAGCGCGTTTGGAGAGGTTTAACAGATCCTGTTCGAAGTCGTTGTAGCTTGCGCCACCAATACGGCTAACCACGCCCTGGAAGCAGGTATTGCACAGTTCTTTATGTAGACCAACGGCTTCAAACAGCTGGGAACAGCGGTAAGAGGCCACGGTCGAAATGCCCATTTTGGACATGATCTTGTAGAGACCTTTGTTGATGCCGTTACGGTAGTTCAGCATCACTTCACGGTATTTCTTGTCGATAACCTGCGTGTCGACCAGCTTGGCCAGCGTTTCATAGGCCAGATACGGGTAAACGGCGGTAGCACCGAAGCCCAGCAGTACGGCAAAGTGGTGCGGGTCGCGGGCACTGGCGGTTTCAACAATAATATTGGCGTCGCAACGCAGATTTTTCTCAACCAGACGGCGTTGCAGCGCACCGACCGCCATTGGCGCAGGCAACGGCAAACGGTTTGGCGCGATATTGCGGTCGGACAGCACCAGCAAGACGGCGCCGTCGCGGACTTTTTGCTCGCCTTCGTCACACAGTTTGGCAACGAACGCTTCCATATTCTGCTCGGCCGGATCGTAAGTCAGATCCAGCGTGTCAGCGCGATAGTATTTGCTGTCCAGCGTGGTGAGCTGTTTGAAGTCAGACCACAACAGGATCGGCGATTTAAAGCTCAGACGATGCGCCTGACCTTCTGCTTCGCAGAACACGTTCATCTCGCGGCCAATGCTGGTCGCCAGAGACATGACGTGCGCTTCACGCAGCGGATCGATTGGCGGGTTGGTGACCTGCGCAAACTGCTGACGGAAGTAGTCATAGATAATGCGCGGACGGCTGGAGAGCACGGCGAATGGGGTATCGTCACCCATAGAACCGACGGCTTCCTGACCGTTTTCACCCAGAACGCGCAGGATCTGGTCCAACTCTTCGCTGCTGTAACCGAACTGCTTCTGGAAGGTTTCGAGTTGAGTATCGTCCAGCTCACGGCTGCCGACCTGATCGTCAGAGAGATCTTCGAACGGCACCAGACGCTGAACGTTTTTCTCCATCCACTCTTTATACGGGTGACGGCCTTTCAGGTCGTTATCGGTTTCTGCCGAGTGGTGAATCTTACCGCTGCGTGTATCGATAACCATCAGTTCGCCCGGTCCGACGCGGCCTTTTTCGACCACTTCATCCGGCTGGTAATCCCAGATACCCACTTCCGACGCGCAGGTGATCAGCTTGTCTTTGGTGATGACATAGCGCGCAGGGCGCAGACCGTTACGGTCGAGGTTACAGGCGGCGTAGCGACCATCTGACATCACGATACCGGCCGGGCCGTCCCACGGCTCCATGTGCATGGAGTTGAAGTCGAAGAAAGCGCGCAGATCGTTGTCCATATCCGGGTTCTGCTGCCAGGCTGGCGGCACCAGTAAACGCATGGCGCGTAACAGGTCCATACCCCCGGCCAGGAACAGTTCCAGCATGTTGTCGAGCGAGCTGGAGTCCGAACCGGTCTCGTTAACGAACGGTGCAGCATCCTGCAGATCGGGGATCAGTGGTGTTTTGAATTTATAACCACGGGCACGCGCCCACTGGCGGTTACCGGCAATAGTGTTGATTTCGCCATTGTGCGCCAGATAGCGGAACGGCTGAGCCAGCGGCCAGCGCGGCACGGTGTTGGTGGAGAAGCGCTGGTGGAACAGGCAAATGGCCGATTCCAGACGCAAATCTGCCAGATCCAGATAGAAACGCGGCAGATCGGCTGGCATACACAAGCCTTTATAGATCGTCACCACGTTGGAGAAGCTACATACGTAGAAGTCTTTATCGGTAATGCGTTTTTCAATACGGCGGCGCGCCATATACAGGCGGCGTTCCATATCACGCGGACGCCAGCCAGCGGGCGCGTTAACAAAAATTTGTTCGATGCGGGGCAGGGAGGAGAGAGCAATTTCACCGAGAACGTCAGGATTGGTCGGCACGTCGCGCCAGCCAACCACGGACAGCGTTTCGTTTTGCAGTTCTTCCTCGACAATGCGGCGGCTCGCAGCAGCTTCTTCTTCATCTTTGCTGAGGAATATCATGCCAACGGCGTAATTCTTCGCCAGACGCCAGCCACGCTCTTCGGCAACCATGCGGAAGAAGCGGTCAGGTTTCTGCAAAAGCAGGCCACAACCGTCGCCGGTCTTGCCATCGGCAAGAATAGCACCACGGTGTTGCATACGGGCCAGTGCGTGAATTGCTGTACGCACGACCTTATGGCTAGGTTCGCCTTCTATGTGGGCGATCAGGCCGAAACCACAGTTGTCCCTCTCAAGGGATTTATCGTACAACATATTCGTGAACCTCCCCAGGCTCTGCGAGACTCTCACACCTGTTGCGAGGGGGCTTTTAGACAGGGAGGACTCACATTTTCGCGCACTCTTGCGGTGCGTTGAATGCCTGAGTTTCCCGGTCAAAGGCCCCTCGTGACGGTTCTCACAAGTGGTGGTTGACTTGTTTTTATGAGGGAGTCTTCAATTACTGCATAAATATGACGAGTGGTACACCCGTCGAGATTGCTTCCAGCGGACTTCCAACTTAGCGAGAAAGCACAAGCAGGTCAAATACGGATTTAAGTTATAACAAAAAGGCGAGAATTCTACTTATCAATATGATTTATTTGAATTTATAGGTGTTTTTTAACCCCTGACTTCAATAAGGTTTGTACCCCGAAGTGTGAGCTGTCTCACTGTCCTGACGGGGCACTAACTGTGCACCGTGCTGGAAGTGGCCATTATCGTAGTGTTTTATACTGAGAAATCGCCACCGCATGTGCTTTGTGACTGTTTTTAACCAGACAGTAATAATGTACTAAGAGGGCCGCGATAATAAGAATTATTCATACCACATGAAGTGACTTTATTTGCAGTAATAATGAATAATTATTCTTATGCCCAGCACGCAACGTGAAGGTGGTTTTGACAGGGAGTGGCGTAAAGCCTGAAAAGATTAAGGACCTGGCCGATTGACGCCGGGCATTATTAATAATATCCCGCCGGTTATTAGTCAATATCTGCACGTATTTAAGCCCTGATGCACTATGACAAGCCCCTCAACGGTGCAGCGCATAACGCGGTTCACATTGTTGATACCTCACGTTACCCGCAGGCGCATCCCGGGCTTATCTGAGCGTGTAAATGCGGTATGATTCGAACGTCTTCGTCTTTAGGGAATCGTTATGAAGCAAATCCGGGTTTTAGCCCAGTATTACGTTGATCTGATGGTCAAGTTGGGACTGGTACGTTTTTCACTGCTGCTGGCTTCCGCGCTGGTGGTGCTGGCGATGATTGTCCAGATGGCCGTCACCATGTTGTTGCGCGGTCAGGTCGACAGCATCGACGTGGTTCGCTCGATCTTCTTTGGTTTGCTGATAACGCCCTGGGCAGTCTATTTCCTCTCGGTTGTCGTGGAACAGCTCGAAGAGTCCCGCCAGCGTTTGTCGCGGCTGGTGGATAAACTTGAAGAGATGCGCCATCGCGATCTCGAACTGAATCAGCAGCTCAAAGACAATATCACACAGCTTAATCAGGAGATTGCCGACCGTATTAAAGCTGAAGAAGCCCGTCTGGCGGTGGTCGATAAACTTAAACTTGAAATGCACCATCGTGAGCAGGCGCAAATTGAACTCAGCCAGCAATCGGCTTTGCTGCGCTCTTTCCTCGATGCCTCGCCGGATCTGGTGTACTACCGCAACGAAGACAAAGAATTCTCAGGCTGTAACCGCGCCATGGAACTGCTGACCGGCAAAAGCGAGAAACAGCTGATTGGGCTGACGCCGGACGACGTCTACAGCCCGGATATCGCCGAGAAGGTGATAGAAACCGATGAGAAAGTGTTCCGCCATAATGTCTCCCTGACGTATGAGCAATGGCTGGTCTACCCCGATGGACGCAAAGCCTGTTTCGAGCTGCGCAAAGTGCCGTTTTATGACCGCATCGGTAAACGCCATGGCCTGATGGGCTTCGGGCGCGATATTACCGAGCGTAAGCGCTATCAGGACGCGCTGGAGAACGCCAGCAGGGAAAAGACCACCTTTATCTCAACGATCAGTCACGAGCTGCGTACGCCGCTTAATGGCATTGTCGGCCTTAGCCGTATTTTGCTCGATACCGACCTGAACGCCGAGCAGCACAATTACCTGAAAACCATTCATGTCAGCGCGATCACGCTCGGCAATATCTTCAATGACATCATCGAAATGGACAAACTCGAGCGCCGCAAAGTCCAGCTTGATAATCAGACGGTCGATTTCACCGGTTTCCTCTCCGATCTGGAGAACCTCTCCGGTTTGCTGGCCCAGCCTAAAGGGCTGAAATTTGTGATGCAGCCGGACCTGCCGCTGCCGCATAACATCATCACCGATGGCACGCGCCTGCGGCAGATCCTGTGGAACCTGATTGGTAATGCGGTGAAATTTACGCGTGATGGCGAAATCGTCGTGCGCGTTCATCATGACGGTGGCGAACTGCTGCGCTTCGAGGTGCAGGATTCCGGAATGGGTATTCCGAAAGATGAGCAGGATAAAATCTTCGCCATGTATTACCAGGTGAAAGATCAGAACGGTGGCAAGCCTGCGACCGGTACAGGCATTGGGCTGGCGGTTTCCAAACGTCTGGCGCAGAGCATGGGAGGCGACATTACGGTGTGCAGCGAGCAGGGCAAAGGCTCGTGCTTCACCCTGACGGTCAATGCGCCGACGCTGGATGAACCCCTCAGCGAAAAAGATGAAGAGGAAGCGCTGCCTTTACCTGCGCTGAACGTGCTGTTGGTGGAAGACATTGAGCTGAACGTGATAGTGGCACGCTCCGTGCTGGAGAAACTGGGCAACAGCGTGGAAGTAGCGATGAACGGCCATGACGCGCTGGCGATGTTCGATCCGGACGAGTTTGATCTGGTGCTGCTGGATATCCAGCTGCCAGACATGACCGGTCTGGATATTGCCCGTAAATTGCGCCAGGACTACGTCGGGCAGCATCTGCCACCGCTGGTAGCGCTCACAGCCAACGTGCTCAAGGATAAGAAAGAGTATCTCGACGCGGGCATGGATGATGTGCTGAGTAAGCCGCTGTCTGTTTCTGCGCTGACCGCCATGATTCAACAATTCTGGGATCACCAACCCGACCCTGTTTCAACTGAGGAGCCTTCAGTTACCACCCAAACGCAAGAATCACTACTGGATATCACCATGCTTGAACAATACATGGAGCTGGTCGGGCCGGGCCTGATATATCAGAGTGCTGATATGTTTGAAAAAATGATGCCGGATTATCTGGCTGTTCTGGATTCCAACATGATCGCCCGCGATCAAACCGGTATCGCTGAAGAGGGGCATAAGATCAAAGGGGCGGCGGGATCCGTGGGATTGAAACATCTGCAACAGCTGGCGCAACAAATTCAGACGCCTACGCTACCGGCATGGTGGGACAATGTTCAGGAATGGATTGATGAGCTGAAACTGGAGTGGCGCAACGATGTGCAAACTTTACGTGAATGGACAGCAAACGCTGAAAAAAAATAACCCCAGCCGAGGCCGGGGTGCGCGAATACTGCGCCAACACCAGGGAAATCGTTAACCCGCGATAATTTTAAGGGTTCTGGTTTCGCAGGTTTGGGTCATTCTGCCGTAAAGTCTAATACATCTTGTAGGAATCAACATAACAAATATAAGCGTAACTGTTACAAGATTCATTAAAAACTGTGATGTAGATTAGTCTTTGTCTATACAAAACTTCAAGCCTTTATCGCAAGAATTTTTGGAGAATACAAATGAAGCCTGTCGGCGTGTTGCTCTGTGGTAAGGATTTTGCCGATAAAACCGAGTTTCAGGAGGCCTTTTTAGTCCTTCTGGCTCTGAAAAAGTACGGTATAAAAAGCCAGTGTATTACGCTAGGTGACGTTCAACCTGCTGTAATAAAAAGTTTATTTATACCCTGTGAAAGTGAAAGGGTTCTGGGTATAAAAGAAACGTCACTTTTCGCCATAAGTGAAATTATTTCACTCAGGGAATCGGTTCCTGAGGACCTCAGTGCGCTGATTTTCCCCGGTGGATTTGGTGCGATCCGGCGTTTAACGACACTGGAGACCGATGGAAACGATTACATAATTGATAAAGAACTGCTTACCTTAGCGCAGGAAATACATAAGCAATGTAAACCATTGGGCTTCATTAGTCAGGCGGGCATACTCGCCCCTAAACTTACGGATGCCGACGTACGGGTCACATTGGGTACGGATGTGGATCGTGCGGAACTCCTTGATGGGATTGGGGCTGAACATGTTTCGTGTCCGGCAGATGATATTGTCATCAATATCGAAATGAAAATTGTTAGCACTCCGGGCTTGTTGTCGGAGGATTCCGACGGTGAAGCAGCCGTCGGAATTGATAAGCTGGTCAGATGTGTCATGGAATGGATTAAATGAGTAAATCGTCAGGAATGGCTCTGTTCAGGGCTCCGATCACATGGCTAAAGCGCCTGGTAATACTGTTCCTTGGCTTATGGGTGGCGGGAATTTTGCTGTTCTCTTTTCTCCCGGTGCCCTTCTCCGCCGTGATGGTGGAGCGCCAAATTTCCGCCTGGCTGAGCGGCGACTTCGGCTACGTCGCCCATTTTGACTGGGTACCGATGAGTGAAATCTCATCGCCAATGGCGCTAGCAGTCATGGCGGCGGAAGATCAGAAGTTCCCCGAGCACTGGGGCTTTGACATGGACGCCATTCAGTCGGTATTGGAGAAAAGTGATAAAGACGATGGGCGTATTCGTGGCGCTTCGACACTTTCTCAGCAGACCGCCAAAAACCTATTCCTATGGGATGGGCGCAGTTGGATACGCAAAGGGCTGGAGGCCGGGCTTACCGTCGGTATTGAAACGGTGTGGAGTAAACGCCGGATCCTCACGGTTTATCTGAACATTGTGGAATTTGGCGACGGCGTTTTTGGCGTCGAGCAGGCTGCTCAGCACTTTTTTCATAAACCGGCCAGTAAGCTGACTGCATCACAGGCCGCGCTGCTGGCGGCGGTATTACCTAATCCACACCTGTTTAAAGTCAACGCACCTTCGGCGTACGTGCTGCGCCGTCAGCAGTGGATATTGCGCCAGATGAGCCAGCTGGGTGGCGATAGTTTCCTCGCAGAACACAAACTGCGGTAGTCCTGACTGTCCACGGCATAAAAAAAGGGCCTGGCATACAATGCCAGGCCCTTTTTACGATCGTGATGAACTCAGGCTTACTTCACGTAGGTAAATGCCGTGGTGACGTGTTTCACGCCACTGACACCGGCGGCAATACTTGCCGCTGACTTGCCCTCTTCCGGCGTTACCAGACCCAGCAGGAACACTTCGCCGTTTTCGGTCGTCACTTTCACGTTGGAGGATTTCACCGTATCGCTGGTCAGAATTTGTGAACGCACCTTGGTGGTGATCCAGGTATCCATTGACGCGGTTCCCATGCTGACAGGTTTGCCAGTGCGGATCTCGTTATAGACTTCGTTTGCGCCTTCGACACCCATAGTGATCTGTTTAGCGCGGGCGGCCATATCAGGCGTTGGGGCCTGACCGGTTAACAGGACTTTCCCCTGATAGGCGGTGGCGACAATACGGGCTTCATCTTTCAGTTGTTTGTCTTTGCTGATCGCGTTGCTTACCCGCGCTTCCAGCGTACCGTCATCCACCTGCGTACCCACGGAACGCGGATCGGTGGTGGTTTTGGTCGCCACACCGGCGACGCCAACAACGGCGGCGGCTACACAGCCTTGTAACAGAAGGGCGCTTAACAGTACTGCAAACAGAGGACTTGCCTTCATTGGAACTCCTTAATCGTCCTGGTGTGGGAACAGCGTGTTATCAATCAGGTCACAGAGACAATTCACTGTGAGCATATGCATTTCCTGAATACGTGCGCTGCGATGGGACGGAATACGAATCTCAACATCGTGAGGCCCCAGCAAACCGGCCAGCTCACCGCCGTCATAACCTGTCAGCGCGACGATAGTCATATCGCGGGTCACCGCTGCTTCGACGGCTTTGACGATATCACGGCTATTACCGCGGGTGGAAATCGCCAGTAAAACATCGCCCGCCTGGCCCAGCGCGCGAACCTGCTTGGCGTAAATCTCTTCGTGCAGACGATCGTTGGCAATCGCGGTCAGCACAATATTATCCGCACAAAGCGAGATAGCCGGCAGGCTTGGTCGGTCAGTTTCAAAACGGTTAATCAGACTGGCTGAAAAATGCTGAGCATTGGCGGCCGACGTACCGTTACCGCAACAGAGGATCTTATTGCCATTGAGCAGCGATTGAACCAGTGTCATCGCAGCACGGGAAATGGCATCGGGCAGCGCTTCTGCAGCGGCAATCTGGGTTTGAATACTTTCAGTAAAGCAGGCTTTGATTCTATCCAGCACGTGATTTAGTCCAGTCAGTAAAATGTCGGCTGCGCGGTCGGGCAGTCCGTCAGTCTAAAACAATCTCAATCCGCATTGAATGCATCCGTCAGCCATTCTATCTGGCTACCCGTGATGGCTAAAACATCAAAACGGCAAGATGATGTGTCAAAGCTTGCGTTTTTCCCTGCAAGCCAGAAAGAGGCGGCCAGTAATAGCCGCTTCTGTTTTTGATGCGTTACGCTGGCCGGAGCACCGCCAAACAAGGCATTGCGACGGTAGCGGACCTCAACAAACACCCAGGTTTGCTGATCGCGCATGATCAGGTCAATTTCACCCTGCCGGCACGCCACGTTGGCGGCGACAAAAATCAGCCCTGCTTTCTCGAGATAGCGGCGGGCGAAGGCTTCATAGTCTGCGCCACACTCGCGGGTTGTCGGTAATTTTTTAAACATCAGTACATCCTTGTACGTGTTAATGGCGGCAATTCCGATGCCTGAGCGAAACTTTCAGCGTTGTCTTAGGCCGGAAACCTTAAGAGGAAACCGGCACCAGTGAACCCTGACGGTATTGCAGCCACGGCAGTTTGCGATGGATCACACAGTTCTCGTTGGCGCTCAACTGACCGGTGGTGCCTGATACCTGGAAGCCGGGGATCTGACGAATCTGCGAGAAGTGGTTAGCCAGATCCCATGCATCGATTCCCATGGCATACAGACGCACCAGCGAATAGTCATTTTTGAACTGGCTGGCCGCTTGCTGCATCAACTGCGGGTTGTTACCCGCCAGCAGCGGAATGTCGCTGAACTGTACACCTTCCATTTCCAGACGGTAATCCGGACCGGCACCGGCCTGATAACTGCGGGAGCTGGCGTAAACGGCAGGCTTGTTACGGCCACTGACTGCCAGATCAATCATCGGCTTGATGAGGGTCAACTCATCTTGGGTAGCAACGATATAAACCGAATCCACATTACCGGAAACACCACCGCTGGTGGCCTGCGTGATTTGATCATCGCTTGGTGGTGCCGGGATGGTGATCCCACCGATGGTCACACCCTGCTGAGCCGGCGCGGCCGTTTGCGCACTGCTGGAAACTGGCGTACCCGTCAGGCGGATACCGCTGCGGATGGTCGATTTCAGTTCAGAATAGGAACCCAGACCCTGTTTCAGCACTGTCTGCCCGCCCTGTTTTTGCCATTCATCGGCAAAAGCCTGAGCAATACGATCACCGAAGCTGCCGCGCGGCACTAACAGTAATGGCATCTGGCGATGCTGCGCCCACATATGGCGTGCTGCATCCTGCGCTTCATCTTCCGGCGAGAGCGCAAAGTAACAGATATTCGGACTGTTTTTCTCAGTTTCTGGCTGATTCAGGGCCAGAACGTTCAATGGCGTCTGGGCTGAACCCAATGCAGTCACTTGATCTTTGAGCAGCGGGCCCACCACGATGGTGGCACCATCTTGCTGTGCCTGAGTCAGCAAGGTGGCCAGCGGCTGTGTGGAGGTGTCGTAGACTTTCACCTGCGCATGAGAATTAGCCGGTGTCGCACTCACCGCCGGTGCTGCGGGTGCAGCCGGTTGAGCCTGTGTTGGCGAGCCTTGTGCTGCTGTGGTATCCGCAGCCGACGGGCTGATGGCTGCGTTAGGGTCGGTTTGTGGTGCCGCGACGTTCGGATCTACCGGCGCCTGCTGTGGTGCAGTCGGGCCAGGTAAGCCGTTCATTGCCGCATTAAAACCCTGTTGAATTGCGTTACCGTAAACTTGCGCAGCACCGCTCATCGGCAGGAACAGGGCGATTTTCTCAGTAGAAGAGGGCTGGAAGTTGAGTACGCCGCTGAGCTGCGTGGGCAAGGTTTTCGCCGCCGGATTGACGGGATAACGGCGCTGCCAGTCTTTGATACCGGCTTTAAGCAGGTCTGGGTCTTGTTTATTACTCTGCCAGACGCTGAGCAGATCCAGCCAGCCTTGCAGCGTATTTTCATCAGCATTGATGGCGATTCCGCTCACATCCTGCGGCGTCATTTGCGTCAGTGCACTCCAGGTCGCATCGATATTGTCCTTATGCGGTTTGCCCTGCAGCAGCGGCTCCTGAGCAATGTACGCGCGCAGCAGGCCGAGACTGGTACGGCCCTGGCTGGCGTCAATTTGTGCCTGATAGAAACGGGCTTTCTGCGCGTCAGTCAGGTTGGAGGGATCAATTTTGCTGAGTGTGGTCGCGGCAGCCGGATAATTTTGCTGGGCAACCTGAACTTCGGCGCTGACCAGCTGCTGCTCCTGAGTTTGTGCTGCGCTCAGTTTCTGCGGTAATTGCGCCAGCTGGCTGGCGGCCTGTGGCACTTTGCCTTCGCGCAGCAGGGCACGAACTGCAAGTAATTGCCAGTCAGCCTTGGTATCATCACCACTTTGCTGTGCCTGCTGCAGATAATAGTCTGAGCTGCCGGTCGCCTTGGCCTGAACAGTTTCAGTCGGCGTCTGCGGAGCCTGGCTCGAACAACTGGCGAGAAGCATCGCCACGATAACGGCAGGGATTAAACGTCCCGTGCGGGTACGAAAAGTAGTTGAGGAAGGCATTCAGTTTCCAGTGATGTTTTTTTCAAGATGCTCAATATTAAATCGGCAATCCGGATGAAACAATGAATCAACACGATCAAGCAGATATTTCTGCATCAACGCTCTACATCGTACCGACTCCGATCGGCAATTTAGGGGACATTACCCAGCGTGCGTTGGCCGTGCTGAACAGCGTCGATTTGATTGCGGCGGAGGACACCCGCCATACCGGATTACTGCTGCACCATTTTGGTATCAGCGCGAAAATGTATCCGCTGCACGACCATAATGAGCAGCAAAAAGCCGAGCATTTATTATCAAAACTTCAGGATGGTCAGAGTATTGCGCTGGTTTCGGATGCCGGTACGCCGCTCATCAATGACCCCGGCTACCATCTGGTGCGCTGCTGTCGTGAAGCCGGTATTCGCGTGGTACCGTTACCCGGCGCCTGTGCGGCGATCACCGCACTTTGCGCTGCCGGTTTACCTTCTGATCGCTTCTGTTACGAAGGCTTTCTTCCCGCTAAAACGAAATCACGAAAAGATACCCTTCAGGCACTGATTGAAGAGCCGCGCACGCTGATTTTCTATGAATCCACCCACCGCCTGCTTGACAGCCTGCAGGATATGGTCGAAGTCTGGGGGCCGGATCGCTACGTCGTTCTTGCCCGCGAGCTGACGAAAACCTGGGAAAATATTCGCGGTGACGGAGTCGGCGCATTACTGGCCTGGGTGCTGGAAGATGAAACCCGCAAGCGCGGTGAAATGGTGCTGATTGTCGAAGGCCATAAAGCCGATACCGAAGCACTGCCAGCGGAAGCGCTGCGTACATTAGCCTTGCTGCAAAAAGAGTTACCACTGAAAAAAGCCGCTGCGCTGGCCGCCGAAATCCATAATGTGAAGAAGAATGCGTTGTATAAATACGCACTCGACCAGCAAGAGGGTGACAAATAGGGTGTTATGCCCTATTATCCGCCGCGGAGTTGACCAGACAATCGCCGCTTCGTTGCCGTCCCTTTCGGGGGAGACAGATGAAGGGGAGGAAAGTCCGGGCTCCATAGGGCAGGGTGCCAGGTAACGCCTGGGAAGCGTGAGCTTACGACAAGTGCAACAGAGAGCAAACCGCCGATGGCCCACGCAAGTGGGATCAGGTAAGGGTGAAAGGGTGCGGTAAGAGCGCACCGCGCGGCTGGTAACAGTTCGTGGCACGGTAAACTCCACCCGGAGCAAGGCCAAATAGGGGTTCACATGGTACGGCCCGTACTGAACCCGGGTAGGCTGCTTGAGCCAGTGAGCGATTGCTGGCCTAGAGGAATGATTGTCCACGACAGAACCCGGCTTAACGGTCAACTCCCTCTATAAAGAAAGCCCGTGTAACGCAAGTTACACGGGCTTTTATCTTTTCTGGGAACCCTGTTTTCTCTCGCCTTTTACACTGGCAAATCAATCAGTAATGCCCGTAACGGCGTACTGGCAGTGATTGTGATCTGCGGTTCGAGGTGGATGAACGCCCCGTCGCCACACACCAGCCTCTGCATCTCCTGACTCTCCTCTCCGAGCGCATTAATCTGCCCATGGATTGACTGTAAATAGGCTCGCGGGCCGCGCAACGGCAAGGTTATCTGCTCACCGGCGGGGAGATCCAGATGATGGATCCACACCTGCTGCCGCAATTGCAGGCTGCCGTTTTCACCGTCCGGTGATGCCAGTAACAGGTGTGGCGCGTCGCCGACGTGCATTTGCTGAATCAGCGGATTTTCATGCTCCGGGCAGGCGTCGAGCCACAGCTGCATACGCGTCAGCGGCTGCGTTGCGCTGAGGTTGTGCTCGCTATAGCTGACATTGGCCTGGGTAGAAAGCAGCGCGGCCTCACCGGCCTTTACGCGAACGCTGTGGCCTTCGCTGTCGCGGTACTCGGCATCACCCTGCAATACTAAATTCAAAATATCCACGCGCGGGTAGGTACGCGGCTGGAAGCTGGCACCCGGCGCCAGCACTTCCTGGTTGAGTACCCGCAGTGAGGCGTAGCCCATTAATTTCGGATCAAAATAGTGTCCGAACGAAAAGGTATAGCGCGCCTTCAGCCAACCAAAATCAGCTGTGCCGCACTCTTTTGCTGTTCTGCTCTTAATCATGGCGGTCTGGCTCATTAAAAAAATCGATGGATAAATGGTAAGCGTCTGGACGCACGATTGTTAGCCAGTTAATCTGGTCGGCATATTCAAAATTCCTGACAGAGAAACGCATGGCTAAGGATCGCGCACTAACGCTTGAAGCATTACGGGTTATGGATGCTATTGACCGTCGTGGCAGTTTCGCGGCAGCGGCAGATGAGCTGGGCCGCGTGCCTTCTGCATTGAGCTACACTATGCAGAAGCTGGAAGAGGAGCTCGACGTGGTGCTGTTTGACCGCTCAGGTCATCGGACAAAATTCACTAATGTTGGGCGTATGTTGCTGGAACGCGGCCGCGTTCTGCTCGAAGCGGCCGACAAACTCACCGTCGATGCCGAAGCACTGGCGCGCGGCTGGGAAACCCAGATCACCATTGTCTGCGAAGCACTGGCTCCGGCCACGCAGCTTTTCCCGTTGATCGAAAAACTGGCGCTGAAAGCCAATACTCAGGTCTCGCTGATCACAGAAGTGCTGGCCGGTGCCTGGGAACGTCTGGAGCAGGGCCGTGCCGATATCGTTATCGCGCCGGATATGCACTTTCGATCTTCGTCAGAAATCAACAGCCGCAAACTCTATAAGCTGGTCAGCGTTTACGTGGCGGCTCCGGATCACCCGATTCATCTGGAAGCCGAACCTCTCTCCGAGGTCAGCCGGGTCAAATACCGTGGCATTGCCGTGGCGGACACCGCCCGCGAGCGGCCGGTGATCACTGTACAGCTTCTCGACAAACAACAACGTCTCACCGTCAGCACTATTGAAGAAAAGCGTAAAGCGCTGCTGGCCGGATTAGGCGTCGCGACGATGCCCTACCCGATGGTCGAGCAGGATATCGCCGAAGGCCGTTTGCGGGTTGTCAGTGCGGAGTACAACCGCGAGTCGGATATTATTATGGCGTGGCGTCGCGACAGCATGGGGGAGGCGAAAGCCTGGTTCCTGCGCGAAATTGTGAAACTGCTGGCGACGCGGGAAGTGAAATAATTCTCTGAGCAGACGCGCTCATGGCCCATTTGCGCCTTCCCCTCGTGAAAAGGGAAGGCATAGATTCAGGCAAATCTTACGTCGCGCCCGTGTGCGGCATCGAGATCCTGCGCCGGTCCGGTTGAGATAATGCCGTAGGGATTGATGGTCGCGTGGCTGCGGTAATAGTGGTTGCGGATGTGCGCAAAATCCACGGTTTCAGCGATGCCCGGCATCTGGTAGATGTCACGCAGGAAACCGTACAGGTTCGGGTAATCACTAATACGGTGACGGTCACATTTAAAATGCGTCACATACACCGGGTCAAATCTCACCAGTGTGGTCCACAGACGTAAATCGGCTTCGGTAAGCTGGTTGCCGGTCAGATAGCGCTGTTTCTCCAGAATGGCTTCGGCTTTGTCCAGCGCCGCAAATACGCCATTTACCGCTTCATCATAAGCGTCCTGGCTGGTGGCAAAACCTGCCTTGTAGACGCCGTTGTTAATCTGCGGATAGACCCACGCGTTTACTTCATCGATCACTTCACGCTGTTTCTCCGGATAATAATCTCCGGCCCGTGCGCCCTGCGCATCAAATGCGCTGTTAAACATGCGAATGATATCAGCGGATTCATTGCTGACGATGGTTTGCTGATGCTTATCCCACAAAATGGGAACCGTCACGCGACCGGTGTAATCCTTCTGCGCGCGCAGATAAATCTCGTAGGCAAAATTGAGGTGATAGAGATCATCACCGGTAGCTGCCGGGAAATCAGTGCCGAAAGTCCAGCCGTTTTCCAGCATCAGGGGATGAACGACGGAGACGGGAATGATTTTTTCCAGCCCCTTTAGCGTGCGCATCACCAGTGTACGGTGTGCCCACGGACAGGCCAGCGACACGTACAGATGATAACGGTCTTTCGCGGCGGCAAAACCGCCCTTACCGTGCGGGCCCGGTTCACCGTCAGGTGTTATCCAGTTGCGAAACTGCGACTCCGTGCGTTTGAAATGTCCGCCGGTAGACTTAGTGTCATACCAAACGTCCTGCCAGATGCCTTCCACTAATTGCCCCATGCTATCCCCCGATGTGTGAGAAATAAAAAAGGGCGAGGTGAATAATCACATCGCCCACAATCATATTCAGTATAGCGGTACATTCCCGGTGCGGGGGATTACCAGTTTTTCTTGATCAGACGGTCGATGCTGAATGCGCCCGGGCCTGCCACGAACAGGGCCAGAAAACCACCGGCAATTGACAGGTTTTTCATGAACATCATCTGGTTCACCGGGACAGCGAAATCAGTGTGGAAGATAAGCGCGGTCAGAACAGTAAACACAGCGGTGATGATCGCAGTAGTACGGGTCAGGAAGCCGAACAGAATCGCCAGACCGCCGCCAAATTCCAGCAGGATAGTCAGTGGCAGGAAGAAGCTAGGCACGCCCATTGAGGTCATATAACCGGCAGTGGCGGTGTAAGCATTAATTTTGCCCCAGCCTGCAACGATAAAAAGAATTGGCATCAAAATACGTGCAATCAGCAGGACAGTGTTATTTACCTTGTTCATCTTCGACTCCGGGAAAGTGTCGCCCAAGTGGGCGAAAAAATATTAACGGTACGTTCGGGTATTATCCCCTTGCGTTACCGCGTCAGGTTGATGGCGAGATAATAAGTCGAAAGTTGTGGGGTTGTTAGCAAGTAAAACTGTCTATTAACATCAAATAAATTGAACGGGTAGCCAGCAACATAAAGAAAAAGGCCAGACTGAATAACTCAGCCTGGCCTTTTTAGTCGGCTGCTTTTCAGAGGCGAAAAGAGCCGGGTTATGTGTTTATTTTCAGCGGGATATGAAGGCTAAAGCTTCATAAAGTTACGGCGGAACAGCTGAACCGTACCCCAGATGCCGAACGCCCGTCGCGACCAGCGAACCACACTGCTCGGATGGCGAATGCCATAAATGGCCAGTACGCTGGAGCCAAGCACCAGATACTTGCGCATATCAATCAACTGCACCCAGCCGCGATCCACTTTTGCTGTGGCTTCAAGCCACTCGACGCGGCCTACAGCCAGTTCGGCACGTTGGCGGTCAATCTTACGCAGCAGTTTTACCTTTTCGATAACGCGGTCAGGCGTACTCATTCGTCATCCTTTTCCAGCAATGTACGGTCAATATCCAGCTGTTTGCGCGTCATGCTCAATAACGTTGAACGTTTCGCCTTGGTCAGCGTCCATAAACCGAAAACCACCGCCAGGAATAACAGCACCCCGGTCGTGGTTCCCATCGCCATCAAACGGTAAGCCGGGTCGATCGCCCAAAACAGCACGACCAGCAGGCTCATTAAACCGAATGCAGTGAAAATCAGGGTGATGCCTGCCATCAGCAGGAGTTGGAAAATATTGGCCTTTTCCTCCTCCAGCTCAATAACAGCCAGCCTGACACGCGTTTCAACAATCCCCACCAGTACGGTGACGATGCGTGAAGCGGTGTCGAGGATCCCTTTGCCCGGTCCCTGTGGCGGCGTTTTTAAGTGTTCAGCCATAATTAGCGGCGGGCTAACAGAACGCCAATCACGACGCCGACGGCAGCACCAATACCAACGCCAGTCCAGGGTTTGTCATGAACATAATCGTCGGCACGGCCAGCGATTTCTTTTGAATGATGAGCCAGTTTGTCGCCAGTATCACTCAGGCGAGAACGGGTATCTTTCAGCAGGCTTTCTGCTTTACCGCGCAGCTTGTCGAGTTCCGCTTTTGGCTTGTCAGTAGAAGTGTGAAGTACTTCTTCCAGGGTATCTGCCAATGATTTAAGTTCTGCGCGCAGATGTTCTGATGTGGTGTTATTAGCCATGTGTAAGTCACTCCATACGTTAACTGATGCGAACTTTTAACATAGCGGATATCTGGCTGAGTGCAACTGCGAATGTGCCGATAACCACTCAGAAAGGGCATAAAAAACTCGCCGAAAATCCGCTATGTACCGGTAAAAATGGACAGTCATGCACGGGCGTTATTTGCCCTGTGCTTCCCGTAATTCAGACTGGGCTTCGTCCAGTTTTTTCTGTTTCTTGGCGATTTTCTCATGATCGCCCTCAGCCTGAGCCTCTTTCAGCTCATGCTCACGTTCCTGAACTTTTTTCTCTTTCTCAGCGACGCGTTTGGCATTGTCAGCTTTCAGACCGGCATCGGTACAGTGCGCTTTGCTTTCGCTCAGGGCTTTTTCTAAACCGTTGATCTGATTTTTATTATTATGCTGATGAGCATAATCGAGCTGAGTTTGGATTTCCTGCTGCTTGGTCACACAACTCTCGGGTTGAGGTGCGGCAAAGGCGGCGCTGGATAATGCGAGAACGGGTAAAGCGAGAAGAACAGATAAACGCAATTTCATGAGAGAGCTTCCTTAATCATTGTGAAACGCAGAACGTTTCTTCCCGGTACGTCTTGCGTTGCGTGACGCATACGTTTTTTCGATATTTCAGAAGGAATTATAACAGCTAAAAAGAGATGTGCTTAAAGGAGGAATCTGAAACCGCGTCGGGGTCAGCCGATTTTGAGCTGTTCGCCTGCAAATTTCTGCACCCACAGCGGGGATTTAGGCTGTTCGCACAGCTTGATAGAGAATCCCATCGGCAGGATATCCTGCAAGGCGCGCTCAGCCAGCAGGCGTTGTTCACGGGAGTCCAGCTGGACAATCAGCCCGTCCTGCAATGGCGTAATACTTTTGATACGGATACCGCGCTCGTTAAGGCTTTGATAGACAAAGAAACCGTCCGGCAATGCAAGCCCGGCCCGCGCGGGGCGTATCTGCAAAGTAATGTTGTTTTGCGGTATCCGCGAGAAGGTGAAGCCCGCCGCGGCTGCTATCAGCAGCAGCATTAAAAAGAGCGTCGGCCACACTGCCGGGCGTTGGAAACGCGGCATTTTCATGGTGTTTTATTGCCTTTATTCTGGCGTTCAGCCTGCTTTTTACGCCACAGCAGCAGCAACGATCCGCCTAAACCCCCGACCAGCAAGACCAGCGGGAGCAGCATCAGGCAGTTCATCAACTGATCTTCGTACTTCAGGAACAGCGGCGTTTTACCGAGAAAGTAGCCGAGCGTCGTCAGAATCAGCACCCACAGCAGACCGCTTACCCAATTAAAGAACTGGAAGCGCATATTGTTCAGCCCCGACAACCCGGCGATTGTCGGCAGCAGCGTGCGGACAAATGCCAGAAAACGGCCAACCAGCAGGGCCGAAAGACCATGTTTATGGAAGAGATTGTGGGCGCGTTCGTGATACTGCACGGGAAGATGGGCCAGCCAGCCCTGAACTATTCGGGTATTCCCCAGCCATTTCCCCTGAATATAACTCAGCCAGCAACCGAGGCTGGCCGCGGTGGTCAGCAGGAAAACAGTGAGCGGGAAATTCATCGCATCTTTTGCGATCAGCACCCCGACTAAAATCAGCAGGCTGTCACCGGGAAGAAAAGCGGCCGGAAGCAGACCATTTTCCAGAAATATAATCAGAAACAAAATGATATAGAGAGCCCAAACCAGCGAAGGATTGGCCAGGGTTTCATAATCTTGTTGCCAGAGGGCATCGATGAGCGAACTAATGATTTCCATGTACTTTAGCGGAACTCCATAATTTTCAGTTAACCCGCCGGAGTCATTGCGGAGCACCACGGCTCAACGCGAAATAACCCGACCGATAAGTACGCCTTTCCATGGCGCTCACGGTAAAAAAAGTCCTGTAACTGTAACAAAACTACCCTGTTTGAGACAGGTAAATATACCTGTTAAAAACGAATGATATAAGTTCGCAACGCCCAGCGGGCCGCGCTTTTACACTCGCTGACACAACTCGACAGTGGCTGACAGGTGTGTCTGGAATTCATTTTTTCAGAAACTCTTATTTCAGAAAACTTTTATTTGGAAACGTTCACTGTGGGGAGAGGGATTTAACCGGGCCAGCAGAAGAATTTTAACGCGGGAACAGCAGACCGTAGAAAACGGCCTGCCGTAAACAGAGGGATTATTTGTTGTTCAGCAGCGACGTGACATTCAATGTCGGCGCATCGAGATGTACAACCGGGTTTTCGGAGTAAAGATAGCGGTCAACGTTGAACTCAAAATCATCACTGGTGGCGCGGAACAACATCTGCTTAGTATTTTCGAGGTGTTGCCACATCGCCAGTTTAGCCGCGTGCGGATCGCGGCGGATCAGTGCCTTGAGGATCTGGTCATGATCTTCGCACCAGCTTTCGATCGACTTCGCGTCAATATGCTCATGCAGTTTGCGCCAGTAGGGATTCTGACGGCGCTGGCTCCACATCTTCTCCACGATACTCGCCATGGCGCTGTTCTGGGTGGACTGCGCCACCTGAATGTGGAACTTAAGATCCCATTCGGAATCCCGAAAGCGGTCTTCCAGACGCGCCTGCTCCTGAATTTCCATCAGGCGCATGATGTCCTGCTTGGTGACCTGTGTGGCGGCGAACTCGGCAATATTGCTCTCAATCAGCTGGCGCGCCTGCAACAGCTCAAACGGACCGGCGGCGCCAAACTCCAGGCCGTTGTCGGTCACGACCAGATGCTTCTGCTGGTTGGACATCACATGAATGCCAGACCCTTTACGTACTTCAACATAACCTTCCACTTCCAGCATGATGATGGCTTCACGTACCACGGTGCGGCTGACGTTCATCTCCTCTGAAATCAGACGTTCGGCCGGCAATTTCTCGCCGACGGGGTAAACGCCGCCCTCAATTCTCTCCTTGAGCGTGGCTGCCAGTTGTTGGTACAGACGTCTGGTTTCAGTGGGTTCCATGGTTTTGCTCTTTATTGATATAAACGCAAGCGGGAAGGCTCGTTGAGTGACGAAGGTCAATCGCCTGCCGGGGTGAAACTTGTTATACCAGTATACGAGGAACGCAGGCCGGTTGCACCGTCGAACATCTGTCTGCAGGGCATAACCGGGCGGTTAAAACGAAAAAGCCCGGACTGTTTCCCGGGCTTAAGCTTGCTGTCAGGCTTTCGCGGTGTGCAGAGGCTGAGCGTCAGGCTCGACCGCTGAGCGGTTTTGCAGAACGGTCCATATAACAATGGCACCCAACAGGTCAAACACTGACAGTGCAGCAAACAGCGGGCTAAAGCCCAGCGTATCAGCCAGCGCACCGACCACCAGAGCAAACAGGGTACTGGCAGTCCATGCGGCCATGCCGGTCAGTCCGTTGGCTGTGGCGACTTCGTTACGTCCAAATACGTCGGAAGAGAGCGTGATCAACGCGCCTGAAAGCGACTGGTGCGCAAAACCACCCACGCACAACAGGGCAATCGCCGCATAAGGGCTGGCGAACAGACCAATCATGCCGGGGCCAATCATCAGGACGGCCCCCATGGTCACCACCAGTTTGCGTGAAACGATCAGGTTTACTTTGAAATATTTTTGGAACAGCGGTGGCAGATAGCCGCCGACGATACAACCGAGGTCAGCGAACAGCATCGGCATCCAGGCAAACATGGCGATGTGTTTCAGGTCAAAGCCGTAGGCTTTAAACATAAACAGCGGTATCCAGGCGTTGAACGTGCCCCAGGCCGGTTCTGCCAGAAAACGCGGCAGCGCGATGCCCCAGAACTGACGGTTACGCAGGATTTGCCAGGCCGACATTTTTTTAGCATTGGTGGTCTGGTGCTGGGCTTCCTGACCGCCAAGAATATATTCACGTTCCGGTTCGCTAAGTTTCTTCTGATCTTTCGGGTGTTTATAGAAGATTAACCAGCAGACAGCCCAGATCATGCTCAGGGCACCGGTAATGACGAAGGCGAGTTGCCAGCTGTGCATAATGATGCACCAGACAACCAGCGGTGGCGCAATCATCCCGCCGATAGAAGAACCGACGTTAAAGTAGCCCACGGCAATAGAACGTTCTTTGGCCGGAAACCATTCACTGGTGGCTTTCAGGCCCGCAGGGATCATCGCGGCTTCTGCCATCCCGACGGCACCGCGGGCGATGGCCAGGCCACCCCAACTGCTTGCCAGCGCGGTTGCCATACAGAAAATGGCCCACATGACGGCGAACATGGCGTAACCGACTTTGGTCCCCAGAACGTCCAGCACATAACCGGCAACTGGCTGCATAATGGTATAGCAGGCAGAATAAGCGGCGATAATATAGGAATATTGCTGTGTGCTGATGTGGAGCTGGCTCATCAGCGTCGGTGCCGCAGCGGCTATGGCGTTACGTGTTAAATAGCCTAATACAGTACCGACTGTGACCAGTGCGATCATGTACCAGCGTAACCCTTTGATCTTACCCATTTAACTCTCTCCCAGTAAATAATCCGGTATTGGCTGCGCATTGGCGGCCGCGGCACACTGAGCACCGCCGCGCAGGGCGGGGCTTCTGGCTGTGCTGCTGATGAGTACGTTATTTGACTACCTTGTTTTTGTTATCCCCGTTGTCCCGGACAAAAGCATCAGTGATGTGGCAGGTCTTCACTGACGCTCTTGTTCGGGCGAGCTAAAGATAACTTGTCATACAGATTTAAAATTTGAATGACATCACAAAACCACATTTAGAATGTGTGGATAATGGTTAGCAGCGCAGGAATTTGACAAATGTTATTAAATTCAATGCGATGAAGATTTTTATGTGATCGTGCTATCAGTATTGGGCCTGTTCACGCCATTAAATAGTGCTGGACGATGACCATAATTGGTGTGATAACTTCGCACCATTGAGAGATAACTCAGAATTGAACTCAAGGTGAGGAACCTAAGATGGCGCAGTTTTTAACTGAAGATTTCCTGCTCGACACTGAAGTTGCACGTCGCCTTTATCATGACTACGCGAAAGACCAGCCGATATTTGACTACCACTGTCACCTGCCGCCTGAACAGATCGCGCAGGACTACCAGTTTAAAAATCTGTATGACATCTGGCTGAAAGGCGATCACTACAAATGGCGTGCGATGCGCACCAACGGCGTGCCGGAACGCATGTGTACCGGCGACGCCACGGATCGTGAAAAGTTTGATGCCTGGGCCGCCACCGTTCCTCATACCATTGGCAACCCGCTCTATATCTGGACTCACCTTGAACTTCGCCGTCCGTTCGGTATTACCGGCAAGCTGCTGTCTCCGACGACCGCCTCAGAAATCTGGGAGCGCGGCAATGAATTGCTGGCGCAGAAGAGCTTCAGCGCGCGCGGTATCATGAAGCAGATGAATGTGAAAATGGTCGGTACGACCGATGATCCGATCGACTCTCTTGAACACCACAACACCGTGGCGCAGGACAGCAGCTTTGATGTCAAAGTGCTGCCGAGCTGGCGTCCGGATAAAGCATTTAACATTGAAGCGGAGAGCTTCACTGATTACATGAAGAAACTGGAAGTTGCCGCCGATGTGTCCATTACCCGCTTCAGCGATCTGCGCGATGCACTGAATAAACGTCTGGATCACTTTGCGGCGCACGGCTGTAAAGTGTCCGACCATGCGCTGGATGTGGTGGTATATGGCGAAGCGGACGATGCGACGCTGGACGGTATTTTGTCCCGTCGTCTGAGCGGCACGATGCCAAATAAAGAAGAAATCGCCCAGTTCAAAACCGGCGTGTTGCTGTATCTGGCTTCTGAATATCAACGTCGTGAATGGGTGCAGCAGTACCACATTGGTGCGCTGCGTAATAACAATACCCGTATGTTCCAGCTGATTGGCGCTGACGTCGGTTTTGACTCGATCAACGACCAGCCGCTGGCAGAACCGCTGTCAAAACTGCTCGGTGCGCAGGGTCTGGCCGGTGGTTTGCCGAAGACCATTCTTTACTGCCTGAACCCGCGTGATAACGAAGTGATCGGCACCATGGTGGGTAACTTCCAGGGGGAAGGGATGCCGGGAAAAATGCAGTTTGGTTCCGGCTGGTGGTTTAACGATCAGAAAGATGGCATGCAGCGCCAGATGACGCAGCTCGCCAATCTTGGCCTGCTGAGCCGCTTCGTCGGGATGCTCACCGACAGCCGCAGCTTCCTGTCGTATACGCGTCATGAATATTTCCGTCGCATCTTGTGCCAGATGATTGGCCGCTGGGTGGAAGACGGCGAAGCGCCGAATGACATGGCTCTGCTCGGCAGCATGGTCAAAAATATCTGTTTTGATAATGCGAAAGAGTATTTCGGCATTGAGCTGAACTGAGTCTGATCCGCCGGGCGCTGTCTTTCGCGCCCGGCGTGATGAAAACAACATTCCCATCCGATCGACTATTTCTTCAGAACACGACGGCGACGGGGCACAAACCGCCCTCAAAGACCGGCGTTTGCGTAAATTTAAGGTGAGTGTGAGATGCAAAGGTTAAACCGTCGTGACTTTCCCGGACGCCATTTCCCCGACAAAATTATCCAGTTTGGCGAAGGCAATTTCCTGCGCGCTTTTGTCGACTGGCAGATTGACCTGCTGAATGAGCATACCGACCTGAATGCCGGTATCGTGATCGTTCGCCCGATCGACAGCGACTTTCCGCCGTCGCTCAATGAGCAGGACGGCCTTTACACCACGATCATCAGCGGCCTGAATGAGAAGGGCGAGCGCGTACGTGACACCCGCGTCATCCGCTCGGTTAACCGCGAAATTAATATCTATCACCGGTTCGATGACTATCTGGCACTGGCTCATGATCCGAATATCCGCTTTGTGTTCTCTAACACCACCGAAGCGGGTATCAGCTATGTGCAGGGCGACCGTTTTGACGATGCACCACCGGCCAGTTTCCCTGCCAAACTCACCCGTTTACTGTTCGAACGCTTTACCCATTTCGATGGCGCCGCGGACAAAGGCTGGGTGCTGCTGCCGTGTGAGCTGATTGACTATAACGGTGAAAAACTGCTGGAGCTGGTGCTGCGCTATGCCACCGAATGGGCATTGCCGTCCGCCTTCAGCCAGTGGTTGCTCACTCATAACACCTTCTGTTCAACGCTGGTGGACCGCATTGTGACCGGCTATCCGCGAAGCGAAGTGGAGAGCCTGCAGGCTGAGCTGGGCTATCAGGACAGCTTCTTCGACAGCGCCGAGCACTTCTACCTGTTTGTGATCCAGGGGCCACAAAGTCTGGCGCGGGAGTTACGTCTGGACCAATTTCCGCTAAATATCCGTTTGGTCGATGACATCAAACCCTACAAAGAACGCAAAGTGGCGATCCTCAACGGTGCGCATACCGCGCTGGTGCCGGTGGCGTTTCTCGCCGGGCTGAATACTGTAGGCGAAGCAATGAGTGATCCGCAAATCAGCCGCTTTGTTGAACTGACCATCGCTGAAGAGATCTCACCGGTGCTCAATTTGCCGCAGGCGGAGCTGACTTCTTTTGCACAGGCCGTGTTAAGCCGTTTCCGCAATCCGTTTATTCAGCATCAGCTGCTGTCGATTGCCCTCAATGGCATGACGAAATTCCGTACCCGGATTTTGCCGCAGCTGCTGGCCAGCCAGCAGAAAAATGGCCTGTTACCGCCGCGGCTGACGTTTGCGCTGGCCGCTTTACTGGCGTTTTATCGCGGTGAGCGTAACGGCGAAATCTTCCCGCTACAGGATGACGTGCCGTGGCTGAGCCTGTTCTCCACGTTGTGGAGCGAAGTGCGCCGCGGTGAGATTCCCCTGCATAAACTGGTTGAAACCGTTCTGGCTGATGAACAGCACTGGGGAGTGGACCTGAATACCGTGCCGGGCCTCGGCGAAAAAGTGACTGAGCAGTTGCAGGCAATCCAGAACCATGGCATGCGCGATGCCCTCGCGGTCTACAGTTAAGAGGTTGATTATGCAAAGTATCATACAGATTCACCCCGCAGATAACGTCGCGGTTGCGCTGCAGGATTTGGCCTCCGGCGAGGCTACGGAAGCTGGCGTCACGTTGCTGCAGGAGGTGGTGCGGGGTCATAAGTTCGCGATAAAACCCATCGCGGCCGGGCAGAATATCGTCAAATATGGCCTGCCTATCGGCCATGCGCTGAAGGATATCGCCATTGGCGAGCATATCCATTCGCAGAATGCCAAAACCAATCTCAGCGATCTAGACCAGTATCAGTACCAGCCTGAGTTCGCCGAACTGCCGCCGCAAATGGCTGACCGGGAGGTGCAGGTTTATCGCCGTAACAACGGGTTGGTGGGGATCCGCAACGAGCTGTGGCTGATTCCGACCGTCGGCTGCGTCAACGGGATTGCGAAACAGATTCAGCAACGCTTTCTTAAAGAAACCCATCAGGCGGAAGGCACCGACGGCGTCTATCTGTTTACTCATCCGTTCGGCTGTTCACAGCTGGGGGATGACCACATCAATACCCGCACCATGTTGCAGAATATGGTCCGCCATCCGAATGCAGGTGCGGTGCTGGTGATTGGCCTGGGTTGCGAAAATAACCAGGTGGATGTTTTCCGTGACACGTTGGGCGAAATTGACGACGAGCGTGTGCGCTTTATGACCCTGCAAAAATTTGATGACGAAGTGGAGGCCGGGCTGGAACGTCTGCGCGAGCTCTACGCCGTCATGCGTAACGACCAGCGGGTGCCGGGAAAACTCAGCGAGCTGAAATTTGGCCTCGAATGTGGCGGATCTGACGGCCTGTCCGGGATCACGGCGAATCCACTGCTCGGGCGTTTTTCCGACTATGTGATCGCCAACGGCGGGACCTCCGTGCTGACCGAAGTGCCGGAGATGTTTGGTGCCGAGCGTATCCTGATGAGCCGCTGCCGCGACCAGGCGACCTTCGACAAAACCGTCCACATGGTCAACGACTTCAAGCAGTATTTCATCGAACATAATCAACCGATTTATGAGAATCCATCGCCGGGAAATAAGGCTGGCGGGATCACCACGCTGGAGGAGAAATCCCTCGGGTGTACTCAGAAAGCCGGCCAAAGCCCGGTGGTGGATGTGCTCAAGTACGGTGAGCGCCTGACCCGACACGGCCTGAACCTGCTGAGCGCGCCGGGTAACGATGCAGTGGCGACCAGCGCGCTGGCCGGAGCCGGTTGTCACATGGTGCTGTTCAGCACCGGGCGCGGTACGCCGTATGGCGGTTTTGTGCCGACGGTAAAACTGGCGACCAACAGTGAACTGGCGGCCAAAAAGCCACACTGGATCGACTTCGATGCAGGAAAACTGATTCATGGTGTGGCGATGGACGATCTGCTCAGCGAATTTGTCGACCTGATTGTAGATATCGCTGATGGTAAGCTGTCGAAGAACGAATTGAATGATTTCCGCGAACTGGCGATTTTCAAAAGCGGTGTCACGCTTTAAGCAGGGATGCCTGGTCGAAGGATCAGCGCTGCTGATCCTTCGGGTTAATCCAATTTCAGCGGGGGCAACTGGCCGAAAATACTCAGCAAACCTTCGCCCCAGCCTTTGCGGATCATATCGAAATAGGGGTGTTCTTCTGTGATGCGGTGCTGCTGGGCGCTGCTGTAGCTGTCGGTCGGGTAAATCATCACATCCAGCGGTAAACCTACGGACAGATTACTGCGCAGGGTGGAATCCATCGAAATCAGCGCGCACTGCATGGCCTGTTCCAGCGGCGTGTTGTAGGTCAGCACGCGGTCAATAATCGGCTTACCGTACTTGCTTTCCCCCACCTGAAAATAGGGCGTGTCATGCGTCGCTTCGATGAAATTCCCCTGCGGGTAAACATGAAATAACCGTAAACCTTCTCCCTGAATCTGCCCGCCAAGCAGCAGGTTGCAGCTGAAATCAGTCATCCCGCCCTGATTGGCGCCGCTGTCGCGGGCAATCACTTCACGCACCGTTTCGCCGAGCAGGCTGGCGGCATCGTACATGGACGCCACGTTAAGTAAGTTCTCACGCTCAGGGTCCAGACAGCGGCGGTGCAGCAAGCTGATAATGCTCTGTGTGGTCGCCAGATTTCCGGCACTCTGAATCACCAGCATTCGCTCATCGCTTTGATGAAAAACATGCAACTTACGGAAGGTGGAGATGTGATCCACCCCGGCGTTGGTGCGCGAGTCCGAGACAAATACCAGGCCAGAGGACAAGCGCATAGCCACACAGTAAGTCATAGAAAAATTCCTATTGTTGGGGAATATCGAGCATGTGAACCGCCGCGAAGGTGTGCATATCTTCGCATCCTCCGCCTAACCGGATGCCGCGAACCGGGCACGCATCAAGATAATCGATACCAATAGCCAGTTTCAAATGCTGATTGGGCTGGCAGGTGTTGTTGGTCACGTCGAAGCTTTGCCAGCGGCTGTCCAGCCAGGCCTCAGCCCACGCATGCATGGCGACGTGTGCAGAGTCCTGGCTGTAGAGATAACCGCTGACGTAGCGTGCGGGAATGCTCAGGCTGCGGCAGCAGGCCAGAAACACATGAGTATGATCCTGACAGACGCCTTGCTGTGCGGAAAACGCCTGCGACGCGCTGTCTTTGACCGTCGTCGTGCCGGGGCTGTAGGGCATTTTCAGCAGCAGTTCGCCCATCAGCGTACACAAACTTTCGTGCTGAGCCTGTGGACGATAGTAGCGGCTGGCAAAGTCGCGGATTGCGCCGTCGGCGTGGGTCAGCGGGCTGGTGCGCAAAAAGACCAGCGGTGATAAATGCCCGCAATGGTCATCTTCCACGTTGTCTTCGATTTCCACTACGCCATTGGCCTCGATAATGATCGCCTGATGCGGCTGATCCAGCGTCAGCACGTGCAGCACGTTTCCATAGGCGTCCAGCGTGCGGGTAGCGTACTCCGGCAGGGTTAAATTCCAGGATAAAATTCTCTGATGGCTCGAATCCTGCGGGGTCAGGCGCAGATATTGCGTGCTGCGTTTGACCTGCTGCGCATAGGTGTAATGCGTCTGATGACTGACATTCAGTTTCATTATTGTGCCTCCAGATAGGTTTGATGAATGCTCTCAGCGATGGCGCTGGTTTTGCCGAGGAATTGCGCCAGCCAGTCGCTCAGGCCTTCTGCCAGAATTTCTTCCAACGTGGTGAAGCGCAGCTCAGCATGCAGGGTATGCACCAGACGACGTGGTAAATTGCCGGTGGTGCCGCCAATGAGTTCGAGCTGTTCGGCCATGATTTCCACGCAGGCCAGCAGGGATCGCGGCAGTTCGCGGCGCAGGATCAGCAGTTCTGAAATCGACTCGCGGCTGATCTGCTGTTTGTACAGCGTATGGAACGCCTCGCGGGCGCTGACTGCGCGCAGCAGGGTATCCATCCGGTAATATTCGCGCACCGGATCGTTATCGGCTTCGAGCAATTGGTGGGTGGCATCCAACAGGCGTGCGGTGCTGTCAGCCCGTTCGAGCATGGTGCCGAGGCGTATAAAATTCAGCGCATCGCTGCGCAAAAGTGTGCCAAGCATCGCGCCCCGAAACAGGTGCGAACGCTCTTTGACCCAGTCGAAAAAGGCATCAGCGCCGACGGACGCCACCCCCTGACGGCGGATCAGTTTCATCTCAATCCACGAGGCGTTAATACTCTCCCACACTTCCGACGACAGACTGCCGCGCACCGCATGTGCGTTATTCCACGCCATCTGCAGGCAGCTAAAAATACTGCTGTGGTTGATGTTATCCAGCGCGAAAAAGGTGAGCAGATTCCCCATGGTGACCTGCGGATAGTGCTCGCCAAACAGCGTCTGTGTGCCGGTGAGCATCAGTGGGACCATCAAATCATTTTGGTCGTCGTGCAGTTGAGCGTGGTCGCGGATCGACATCATCGACAGTTTATTGGTCACATCGAGCAGGCGGGCAATGTTTTCAGCGCGTTCCAGATAACGCGACATCCAGTAAAGTTCGCTGGCAGTTCTGCTTAGCATAGGTCGTCCTCCGCGCTGTTTTGCTCAAGCTGTTCATCCTCTACAACCCAGGTGTCTTTGGTACCGCCGCCCTGCGACGAGTTGACCACCAGCGATCCCTCCTCCAGCGCCACACGTGTTAGTCCGCCGGGTACCAGACGGATCTCAGCACCGGTCAGCGCAAAAGGCCGCAGGTCAATATGACGTGGTGCCAGACCGTTGCCAACGAACGTCGGGCAGGTGGAGAGCGCCAGCGTCTCCTGCGCAATGTAGTTTTCCGGTCGCGCTTTGAGCAGGTCGCGGAAGCGGGCGATCTCCGCATTGCTGGCCTTCGGGCCGATCAGCATCCCGTAACCGCCTGCGCCGTGAACCTCTTTCACCACCATTTTTTCCAGATTAGCGAGCACGAAGGAGAGCGCTTTTTCATCGCGACATTGCCAGGTGGGCACGTTATTGAGGATGGGATCTTCGGCCAGATAAAAGCGGATCATCTCCGGCACATAAGGGTAGATGGATTTGTCATCAGCCACGCCGGTGCCAATCGCATTGGCTAATACCACGCCGCCGGCGCGATAGACCGACAGCAGCCCCGGTACGCCGAGCATCGAGTCGGCACGGAAGGCCAACGGGTCGAGGAAGGCGTCATCGAGGCGGCGGTAAATGACGTCGATTTTGCACGGGCCCGATGTGGTACGCATAAACACCGCACCGTCTTTGACGTACAAGTCGACGCTCTCAACCAGTTCGACCCCCATCTGCTGGGCGAGAAAACTGTGCTCAAAATAGGCGCTGTTAAAGCGGCCCGGCGTCAGCACGACAACGGTCGGATCGTTGACTGGTGTGCTTTCGCGCAGGGTTTGTAAAAGGTGGGAAGGGTAGCGGGAAACCGGCGCAATACGCTGTTCGGCGAAGAGTTCCGGGTAAAGCCGCATCATCATTTTGCGGTTTTCCAGCATGTAGGAGACGCCCGATGGCGTGCGCAGATTGTCCTCAAGGACGTAATACTCACCATCGCCGCCGCGCACCATGTCGGTACCGGCAATGTGCGCGTAGGTGTCACGGTGCAGATCGATACCCTGCATGCAGGGCTGATATTGGTCATTCGCAAGCACCTGTTCGGCGGGCACAATACCGGCCTTGAGGATTTTCTGGTCGTGATAAATATCATGCAAAAACGCATTCAGCGCCTGCACGCGCTGGCGGATCCCCAGATCCAACATCTTCCATTCGTTGGCCGGGATAATGCGCGGCACGCTGTCAAAAGGGATCAGTCGTTCGGCCCCGTCATCTTCGCCATACACATTAAAGGTGATCCCCACCCGGTGGAACAGCAGCGCCGCTTCCTCTTTCTTGCGCTCGATGGCCTGTTGATCGGCCTGCTGTAACCATTGCCAGTAAGCCTGGTAATGGGCGCGGTGCTGCCCCTGCGCCATTAGCATTTCATCAAAAAAGGGTGAATCGGAAAGGTCGATGTTGATCATATTCACCTCACTGACAGGTCTGGCTTCAGGTTTTTTATTTATCCAGAAACGATCAGGCATAAAGTGTGCCAGCGTGCAAAAGCGGCAGAAAATCGATGAAAAAAGCGCAGTTCTGCGCTGTGAAAGGGCGGTCAGGCGGGGGAGTGCATGAAAAAAGGGCAAAAAAAACCAGCCCGCAGGCTGGTCTGGTGCATCACTGACGTGATTAACGACGTACGGCGATGGCTTCGATTTCGATTTTCACGTCTTTTGGCAGACGGGCAACTTCAACGCATGAGCGCGCAGGGAACGGCGCATGGTGCTCGGTGAAGAAGGCTTCGTAGGTGGCGTTAACGGTGGCGAAATCGTTCAGATCTTTCACGAAAACGGTGGTTTTCACGATATCTGACACTTTAAGGTTCGCGGCTTCAACGATCGCTTTGACGTTTTCCAGTGACTGGCGTGCCTGAGCGGCAATATCGTCGGCTACGGTGCCTGTTTTGGGATCCACCGGGATCTGCCCGGAGGTGATGATCATGCTGCCAAGATCCACACCCTGAACGTAAGGGCCGATGGCGGCTGGTGCATTTTCAGTGCTGATTTCGCGGGACATAGTGTCTCCTGATTTGAGTTGTCGGATTTTAAAACTGGTAGCCAGTATAAAGGCCACGCATCAAAAGTCATTACGCCTGTCGCGTCAGTCGTTATTCATCACAACCTGATGCTCAAACTCTTTCTCACAATATTTGCATTGAAGATGCACTTCGCCCTGACGCTTTTTCACCGCAAAGCTAGATGCCACGGGCTCTGAGCGGCTGATGCAGTTGCTGTTCGGGCAGCGGAGTACGCCTACAATATGGTCAGGCAGCGTCGGCATGAGCTTCTTCACGACTTCATAGTCGTCGATGCGGTTAACCGTAGCGTTTGGTGCGTAGACTGCCAGCTGATTGACCTGCTGCTCGGTCAGAAACGTATTCTCGATTTTGATCAGATCTTTACGGCCCAGCTCATTGGAGGGCAGATTCAGGCCGATAGTAATGCGCTGGTCGGTTTCAGTCAGCTTAAACAGCGACAGCAATTTGAAGCCGATTTGGGCCGGAATATGGTCAATCACCGTGCCACATCTGATGGCTTCAACCTGAAGTTTATTGTCGTGAGTCATACTGTTTTCTCCTCAAGTTTATTGGGCGGTATCGGCATTTAAAACCAGTGCCAGCAAGGCCTGGCGCGCAAAAATGCCGTTGCCGGCCTGCTGGAAGTACCAGGCGTACGGCGTTTTATCCACGTCCGTGGTGATTTCATCCACGCGTGGCAGCGGGTGCAGTACTTTCAGGTGTGGCTGAGCCCGGGCCAGATCGGCGGCGCGCAGAATAAACTGGGCTTTGACGTTAGCGTACTCAGACGGGTCCAGACGCTCTTTCTGCACGCGGGTCATATAGAGAATATCCAGCTCCGGCACGACGTCATCGATGCTTTCATGCAGGCTGTATTCAATGCCTTTTTCTTCGAGCAGGGAGAGAATATAGCCTGGCATAGCCAGTGCATCGGGGGCGATAAAGTAGAAGCGGTTACCTTTAAATTTCGCCAGCGCCTGCGCCAGTGAGTGAACGGTGCGGCCATATTTCAGGTCACCGACCATGGCTATTTTAATGTTATCGAGGCGGCCCTGAGTTTCACGGATGGTGAACAGATCGAGCAGGGTTTGCGTCGGGTGCTGGTTAGCACCGTCACCGGCGTTGAGAACCGGGATGCCGCCCGAGAACTCCGTCGCCAGACGTGCTGCGCCCTCCTGCGGGTGGCGCATCACGATGGCGTCAACGTAAGTGCTGATCACCGAGATGGTATCGGCCAGCGTCTCGCCTTTCTTGCCCAGTGATGTATTCGAGCCATCGGCAAAACCCACCACGGAAGCCCCGAGGCGGTGCATTGAGCTTTCGAACGACAGACGCGTACGGGTAGAGGCCTCAAAGAAACAGCTGGCGATCACTTTATGTTTCAACAGTTCCGGCTGCGGATTGGCTTTCAGGCTGGCGGCGGTGTCGAGCACCAGCTCGAGCTCTTCACGGCTGAGATCGTTGATTGAGATAATGTGTTTTTGGTATAGCGGGTTAGCCATTGTCACTCTCCTCTACTTGTCTGCTTGGGCTATCGATTCTCAAATTTTGGACAAAAAAAAGCCCCTTTAAAAAGGGGCTTTCATCAGATCAGTTATGCAACGGAAGAACAATGGCAGCGGGCTGCCTTCCGGGACGGCGTTTTGTGCGTGTTTTTGTACACTGCAAACCTGTCGATTGTTCATGGGTTCTCCCGGCAAATTGTCGCGCATTATACGCGCAGGAAATCTGGCTGCAAGAGGTACAGGGCGCTTTTTTTGCTGCCGTTTTAATCGAACCGGTCAGGGAAAGCAAACGGTTGGCCACAAACCGGCATACCGGCGAAATGTTACGCGGAAAGTCGATATTGGCTGGCTGGCCGATAAAGACATCGCGTTTTTACCCGCCGCAGAGCAGGAAAAAACTATCGTGATGCACGCCGGTGACTTCATGGTGAAGTCCATAAACCGCTGTGCGCCGTGGGCGAACCGGGCATGGTGCGTAAAGCGGTAGTTAAAATGTTGGTTAACGCTTAAAGATTTTCATCCGCCAGCGGCGCAGGCGGCCCAGACGTTCCGGGGCTTTCAGCTTGTGTTTAATCCATACCACCTGCCACGGCTGTAGCCGCGTCTGGCCGGTAAAGGCTTCGCCACCAATCAAGTCTTTCCCTTCCACGGCCAGTTTCACCACCTGAGACTGGCCGCTGATATTGAAGACGCAGGTAATGCGGTCTTCGGTCTGCGGATCATAGCGCTCCATTGCAAACAGCGATTTTCCTAAATCAAATACCCGCTGGCCCGCCTGAGGTGAAAACGCCGGGTGCGCGCGGCGATGTTTAATCAAATCACTCAGGCCGTTAAACACCAGGGCACGCAGGCTGTCGGTTTTCTCCAGCTCAGACTCCAGTTCATCAAGTTTAAGCTTCTTACGGTTGATACGGCGGTTGATCCCCGACTGGTGCATACCGTCGAGATCGTTTTCGCTGCCCAGCAGGCTGTGAATATAGATGGCGGGCACGCCAATAAACGACAGCAGCAGTGCCTGGGCGGCGAGGAATTTGCGCGCCTTCAGTTCGACGTCATCCTCCTGCTCGGTGAGTGCGCTGAGGAAATTAATATTCAGCTCGTAGGGCGAATGCGTGCCGTCTCCGTTGTCTTTGTAGGAGACGCGGCCCTCTTTGCGTAGCGTCTCCTGCGCCATGTATTTGCGTTCGTCATCATCAAGGAAGGTTTCCGTCGGGCGCAGACCGATACCGTCATGGCTGGCGAGAAAGTTGAAATAGGTGGTTTTCGGGTAGCGCGCTTCGGCGTTCAGGCTTTGCGCCCATTGGGTCAGCGTCGTGGTGTCCTGGCGCAAAAAAGCATGCAGCGTCAGCGGTGGCAGCGGGAACTGATACACCATGTGCGCTTCGTCGCCCTCACCAAAGTAGCTGATGTTTTCATGGTGCGGCACATTGGTTTCGGTGATCAGGCGCGTGCCGGGGATCACTTCATCCAGAATTGTGCGCCACACCTTGATGATGTTATGCGCCTGCGGCATGTGGATGGAGCGCGTGCCGACCTCTTTCCAGATGTAGCCGATGGCGTCGAGGCGAATCGACTGCCCGCCGCTGGCGGCGTATTGCAACAGCACGTCGATGCTTTCGAGCAAAACCTGCGGATTCTTGAAGTTGATATCGACCTGATCTTCGCTAAAGGTGGTCCACAGATAGAGCTCGGTGCCGTCGGCTTTGATAAAGGGTGTCAGCAGCGGCGAGGCACGCGGGCGAACGACGCGGCTGTAGTCCAGCGCCGGGTTGGAGTCGATAAAGTAATTTTTGTAGTAGGGTTCGTCGTGCAGATAACCGGTCATCCAGTCGCTGGATCGCGAGATGTGGTTGATCACGCAGTCGAACATCAGGTTGAAGTGGGTCGAGAGCCGGTGAATATCGGACCAGCCGCCGAGGTTCTCGTCGATGCGGCGGTAGTCAATCACGCTGAAGCCGTCATCCGAGCTGTACGGGTACATCGGCAGGATGTGAATATCACTGATGATGTCACGTAAGTATTTGTCCGCGAAGTGGTTAAGCGTTGCCAGCGGAGGCTGTTCGCCCTGAGTCACGTTGTCGCCGTAGGTGATGAGGTAGATGTTAGTGCCATCGACCCACTGCTCTGTATTGTGTTTGCCGTAGTTCCATTTCTCAGCCAGATGGAGGATTTTCTTCAGCAGGTCGGCGATGTGTTCCCTGGGATAGATCCGGCTCAATAAACTTTCCAGGCGCAGAACATATTCCAAATTCACAGATTTCATAACGGTGCCCTTTTTTCTTACCCCTTCACCTGAAGACGGCAAAAGAAGGAGTGCTTTCTAAAAAGGTTAGTTGAAAAATCGGCCTTCCGGCGGCGCTATGAAGGGAAAAACTGCAATGTTATGTAAAAACAGCGGAGCAAGAGTGGGGCGGAAAACGGGCCTGACGCGGGCTGAAGATTGCGTCAGGCTGTGGGAAAATTAAACAGAACCGAGTGTCGCAACCATCACGGCTTTGATGGTGTGCAGGCGGTTTTCAGCCTGATCAAACACGACGCTGTGCGCGGATTCAAATACGTCGTCGGTGACTTCCATACCGCCGTGCAGGTCATACTCCTGCGCCATCTGGCGGCCAAGCGTGGTCTGATCGTCATGGAATGCGGGCAGGCAGTGCAGGAATTTCACCTGTGGATTGCCGGTCAGTGCCAGCATGGCGCTGTTCACCTGATAAGCCCGCAATAAGCCGATGCGCTCTTTCCAGGTCTCTTTAGGCTCACCCATTGATACCCACACGTCGGTGTAGAGGAAGTCGGCCCCTTGCACGCCACTGGCAATCTCTTCGGTCAGGGTGATGTTACCGCCATTCTCCTGTGCCAGATGCTGGCAGGTCGCAACCAGCGACGCATCCGGCCAGCACGCCGTCGGCGCGACCAGTCGTAAATCCAGTCCGCACAACGCTGCTGCCTCGAGAAGCGAGTTGCCCATGTTGTTACGCGCATCCCCCAGATAGGCCAGTTTCATGCCTTTGAGCGGCTGGCCCGGCAACTGCTCCTGCATGGTCAGCAGGTCAGCCAGCAGCTGTGTTGGGTGAAACTCATTGGTCAGGCCGTTCCAGACCGGCACGCCGGAGTATTCAGCCAGCGTTTCGACCTTATCCTGACCAAAACCGCGATACTGAATACCGTCATACATTCTTCCCAGCACGCGGGCAGTGTCTTTCATCGACTCTTTATGGCCGATCTGGCTGCCGCTCGGACCGAGATACGTGACTTTCGCACCCTGATCATAAGCGGCAACTTCGAAAGAGCATCGGGTACGGGTCGAGTCTTTTTCGAAGATGAGCGCGATGTTTTTCCCCGTCAGATGGGCTTTTTCCGTGCCATTCTTCTTGGCGGCTTTAAGCTCAGCCGAGAGTGTGAGAAGGGATAAAATTTCTGACGGGGTAAAATCCAGTAACCTGAGGAAATGACGTTTACTCAAAAGACTCATGGTGTTCCTCTCCGATGCTTTTGCATTGTATTGTGCATTTTTTGATGAATATAAATTCAATTTATATGTATGAATATGCAATTACAACCCCGACGTAAAAACTTTGTCATTTATAGTGGAGGCAGAACCTTGGCTGTGTGAAAATGGCGCCCAGATACGTCACATTGATTGAGGACTGAGGCATGGCAAATCGTGAATTGCTGGAAGAACAACGTGAAGAAACCCGCTTAATCATCGAAGAACTGCTGGAAGATGGCAGCGATCCTGACGCGCTTTACACTATCGAACACCACTTATCTTCGGAGAATTTCGACGTTTTGGAGAAAGCCGCGGTTGAAGCTTTCAAACTGGGTTATGAAGTGACCGACGCGGAAGAGCTGGAAGTTGAAGATGGCACTACCGTGATGTGTTGCGACGTGATCAGCGAAATTGCGCTAAATGCCGAACAAATCGATACACAGGTTGAGCAGTTAATGAACCTGGCCGAAGCTCAGGGCGTCAATTACGACGGCTGGGGCACCTACTTCGAAGGCGACGACGAAGATGAAGACGGCGAAGAAGGCGACGAAGAAGAAGCGGTAGACGAAGATGATGACGGTAAACGTCATTAATCTTTGGGATAACGCCTTTTAGACCATTCTTCAGGGCGTTATTGTCGCAGCCAGTTTGCGCCCGGCCAGTGTGCAAGAACCGGTGCGTACAGTCAGTACGTGAGCCGGTTCTTAAAAAAAGCGAGCACTGCCTGGGTGCAAAATGGCAAGTAAAATAGCCCAACCAATATCGACTTAGATATCTTCCCCGTTGCTGCAAATCACCTTCTTATACCACTCAAAACTCTGCTTACGTGACCGCGCCATGGTGCCGGTACCATCATCGTTTTTATCCACGTGGATAAATCCGTAACGTTTGCTGTATTCGCCGGTGGTGAATGACACGCAGTCAATGCAGCCCCACGGGGTGTAACCCATCAGGTCTACGCCATCTTCAAACACTGCTTTCATCATCTGTTCGATGTGGGCCTTCAGATAGGCGATGCGGTAATCATCGTGGATCATGCCGTCAGGTCCGGCTTTGTCGATGGCGCCGAAGCCGTTTTCAACAATGAATAACGGTTTCTGATAACGCTCGTATAGCACGCTCAGCGAATAACGCAGGCCAACCGGGTCAATCTGCCAGCCCCAGTCGGAGGCTTTCACGTGCGGATTCGGCACGCTGCCCGCAAAGCCGGACAGTCCGTTGTCATCGCCTGGAGTATGCGCAGACACGGCGTTACTCATGTAGTAACTCAGGCCCATGTAATCGGCACAGCCTTCGCGCAGAGCCTGGAGATCGCCTTCTTCCATTTTGATGTTGAAGCCGCGTCGTTCCCACTCTTTCAGAATGTACGACGGGTAGTAGCCGCGCATGTGCACGTCGCCAAACAGGTAGCGCTCACGCATGGCTTCTACGGAGTACATCACATCATCCGGATGACAGGAGAACGGATAGAGCGGCACCATGGCGACCATGCAGCCAATCTGGAAATCAGGATTAATGGCATGACCGAGTTTAACCACTTTGGCGCTGGCCACGAACTGGTGGTGCAACACCTGATACATGGTCTCTTCCGGGTTTTCCTGTTCGGTGAATATCACGCCGGAACAGCAGTAACCGAATAACGGGTACTTCCAGTTGCGCTGATTGTTTATCTCGTTGAAGGTCATCCAGTACTTCACTTTGCCCTTATAACGCTCGAGCACCACTTCACTGAATTTCACAAAGAAATCGACCACTTTGCGGTTTTTCCAGCCGCCGTACTCTTTCACCAGATGCCACGGCATCTCGAAATGCGACAGGGTGATCACCGGTTCGATGCCGTATTTAAGCAGTTCATCGAACATGTCGTCATAAAATTGCAGGCCGGCTTCGTTGGGTTGCAGATCATCGCCGTTAGGGAAAATACGTGTCCAGGCGATCGAGGTGCGGAAACATTTGAAACCCATCTCGGCAAACAGCGCGATGTCTTCCTTGTAGTGCGAATAGAAATCTACCGCTTCATGGTTCGGGTAGCGATAACCGTCCAGCACGCCATCGGTCATCACACGATCCACACCGTGCGAACCGCCGGACAGCACATCGGCGATGCTCACGCCTTTGCCGCCTTTATTCCAGCCGCCTTCGACCTGGTGCGCAGCAACCGCGCCGCCCCATAAGAAATCTTTCGGTAATTGCTGACTATTCATACTCATTCTCCCTCACTACGGGCGGACAACTGTCCGCCCTCTAATTGGAATACGGTTACTCAGACCTGATTTAACTGTGCCTGTGGTGCGGGTGTTTCTGCGGCTTTTGTACTGGCTTTCGGTGCAGCTTCCACTTCATCGTTGAAACCCACCAGATAAGTGAACACTGCGGCGAGTACGAACGCGACGCTTATCGACAGCAGGAAGCCGAGGAATTGCGGCATGTGACCTTCTTTGAAAAACACCGGCAGCACGGCAATGCCCGGCAGGCAGTAGCTCCATGAAACTGCGTTGAAGGAACCGGCAATCGCACCGCCGATACCGCCCGCGACACAGCTGCACAGGAAAGGTTTTTTGAGACGCAGGGCGACACCGTAAATTGCGGGTTCAGTAATACCGAACAGGCCGGTAACACCCGCGGACAGGGAGATACCTTTCATTTCGCGGCTGCGGGTTTTCAGGTAGACGCCGAACATGCTGCCGGTCATCGCGAAGACAGCGGAAGCCTGCAGGCCGGTAAAGGTGTCGTAGCCGAGTGTCGCGTAGTTGCCGACGGTGACCGGGGTAATGCCCCAGTGAACCCCCAGCGTGACCAGAGGTTGCCAGAATGCACCGACGACGAATCCGGCTACCGTCGGGCTGAGGTGGTAAAGATAGTTATAAACGCCACCAATCGCGCCGCCAATCAGGTTGCCTACAGGGCCGAAGACCAGCAGCGTCATCGGTACCATAATGGCGATACAAAACATCGGCGTGAAAAGGTTACGGATAACGATTGGCAGCACTTTATTGAAGAAACGTTCGATGTAAGACATCGCCCAGACCATCAGAATGACCGGGATAACAGAAGCGGTATAACTTAGGTATTTCACCGGAATTCCGAGGAAATCGAGCGTCGGCGAGGCAATTGGAATGCCGACGACATCCGTCAGGATACGGGCAATTTCCGGATTATTCACCGCTTCACGCATTAACTGCTGCATGGCTGGATCGGCGGAGTTGATGGATGTGATCTTGAACGCCGTCAGCATGTTCATGTAATCAGGGCTGATGAGCGCGCAGGCGGTGATCACGGCGGTGAAAGGATTGACGTTGAATTTTTTTGCGGCGGTGAAGGCGATCATCACCGGCAGGAAGGTAAATGCCGTCCATGAAACAAAGTTAAGAATACGGTAGGTGCCACTGCTGGCATCCATAAGCCCGACTGCGGCGAGGAAAGAAATAATCCCCTGTAAAATACCGCAGGCGGCGAGCTGATAAAGGAAGGGGGTAAAAATGCTGGAGATGACGTCCATGACGCGGCTGACGATACCGACATTGGGCGCTGATACCGGGGCATTTTCATCAACGGTGATCAGTTTCAGCACCTGCTTATACGCGTCACTCACGTGATTGCCGATCACGACCTGCATCTGGCCACCGGCTTCAATAACAGTGATCACACCTTTGACGCGTTTTAATTCTTCTTTTTCGACAGCGCTATTATCTTTTAAAATAAAACGTAATCGCGTTGCACAATGTGTGACACTAATCACATTATTATCGCCATCGATGTATTTCAAAATATCTTGAGCAGTCTGAGCGTAATCAATCGCCATTATAATTCTCCAGGTACAGTGTATTACTCGAACTGAGAGGTAAGATTATTATTAATATTTTTTTAGGTTTCGGGCGGGAGTGTAACAAAAGGAGAAACGAAGTCACGATATAACAAAATACGGTATTTGGTAGATGTCACAAGTGTAAAACGCCCTGTTTTATTTCGGGCGTGGGACAATACCGGAGGTAATTAATGTCGGTAATTTTTTGCCAATCGTTTCGATAATATACAAAACTGGGATCTGCGTCGTAATATTATAGTGGCCTTCGAGCAGGATAGGTGGCATGTGGTAGGAGATGTTGAGGTCCGCCATGCGCGCCAGCGTGGAGTTCTCGCTGTTGGTCAGGCTGATGATTTTACAGTTTTGCAGGCTGAACTGGCTGGCAATGCGGATAATTTCCTCGGTTTCACCGGAAACAGAAAGAATAATCGCGATGGCATCCTGATACATATCGCTGTTAATCGGATAATAAGGGTCGTCAATATACGTGCTGAACTTTCCAATGTTGGAGAAGAAGCGTGCGCTATATTTTCCCAAGGCTCCGGAAGTACCAATCCCGACAAATATAATACGTCGCGTTGCCGCTATTTGCGCAGCAGCGAGATCTAACAGTTCATCGAATTCACTGTTATTAATACTTTTGAAATAACTGATGATTTCGCTGATGCCAAATGACACCGGCGCAATCTCATCGCGCTCAAGATGTAATTTAAAACGGATGCGGAATTCAGAATACCCGTCGCAATTCATTTTTTTACAGAAACGCAGGACGGTGGTAGTAGAAACTCCGGCGACATCAGCGAGTTCACGGATGGTCATATACATCACCTTATCCGTATTTTTAATGATGGTGTTATAGACCATCAACTCCAGTTCGTTCAGCGTCGAAATTTCTTTATAAGTGAACATTCTGCTTCCTGCGCCAGCGGTTAAACAAGCCGATAATTAGAGGTATTTCAGCATAGTGACTTCACAGTCGGTATGGCCGGTGCTGCCGAGCGCACCATCAATATGCTCAAATCCCAGACGCTCGTACAGGACAATGGCCTGCGTCAGGCTGGCGGTGGTTTCTAAATAGCAGCGTGCAAATGCCTGAGTGCGGGCAAATTCCATCGCCTGCAATGCCAGTTTTTTGGCTAAACCCTGGCCGCGTAATGAAGGAAGGAAATACATCTTCTGCAATTCGCATAAATCTGCTTCTCCGCCGCTTAAAGGCGCTACACCACCGCCGCCGGCGATCTGTCCATCGAGCTCGACGACCCAATAGGCGCAGCGTGGCTGGCTGTAAATCTCGTATAAATGATCGAGATTGGGGTCGGCCACTGTATAGCCTTTGTCGGCAGTCAGGCCGAACTCAGCGGACACATGGCGGATCACATTGGCAATGGCGGCATTATCTTCAGGACGGATAGGGCGCACCAGCAGACTCAGGGGCGTTGCGGTAGACATATTACTCACTCGGTTTTGTATTGGCGTTACACAGATCAGTCCGACTTAATACCATCTATACCCGTCATACTTCAAGCTGCATGTACGTTGGCTACGTTAGTTCACCCCAGTCACATAGTTATCTATGCTTCTGGGGATTCTCTTACTTGCCGCCTTCCTGCACCTCGAATTATTTAGGGTATAAAGGCGCGCAGATGCAACGCTGCACGCACTTCCTGAGGTTTTTAGTGGCTTAATGAGAATCTTTTTCATCTTAAATGTGAATAATTCATTGCCTGAATGTATACGTGCGTGATTAAATCTTCAGCGTTCCATTGGGTACTTATCCTCTCTCTTTTTTAAGAGAGACGGTTTCTTATTGCTTTCAGGACGAAAGATAAAAATGTCTGATAATAAAAATCTTAACGAGTCATACCATCCGGTTCGTTTTCATGGCAGGGGTGGGGAGTATTTCGCGATTTGGTTAGTCAATGCGTTACTGACCATTATCACGTTAGGAATTTACTCCGCGTGGGCGACGGTCAGGCGTCGTCGTTATTTCCTGGGTAACACGGAAATTAATGGCGATCGTTTCGATTACCACGCGAAGCCGATGCAAATATTGAAAGGGCGTCTGCTGGTCGTGGCAGGAATCATTGTATTTTATATTCTGGTTTTAATGATGCCGAAGTTAGGGCCTCTCTTTGTCCTGGCATTTCTGGCATTGCTGCCCTGGATCATTATCCGCAGCTGGCGCTATAACGCCATCATGACCAGCTTCCGTGGCGTGCGTTTTAACTATCACTGCAAAGTGGGCCGCGCCTACTGGACTATGTATATCTGTCCGATCTTGCTGATGCTGGCGCTTTATCTCCCTGTCGCGGTCATTGTGCTTGTGGCGATGCAAATCGGCAGTATGTCCGCAATGCTGCTGGCTGTGCTTATCGTTGTGGTCGGTCTGATATTGGGCGGTGCGGCGGTGCAGGGCACCATCAGCGCCATGCAACATGATCTGTACGTGAACAATATGTTCTTCGGCAATGCGCCTTTCCAGGCTGCATTAAAGAAACGTGCTTTCATTAAATATAGCCTGTTGGGTCTGCTGCTGTTTGTGCCGTTCCTGATTGCGGCTTTGTGGATGATGGGCTCATTCATCTTCACGCTGTATCAAATTGTTCTGCTGGGGGGGATCTCCGCCGACACCACCAACGCCATCATGATGAGTTATTTCTTTAACTTCTTTATGTCGATGGTGATTATTTTCGTCGGTGCGCTGGTGGTTGCCAGCTATCAGGTGGTGGCGATCCGCAATTATGTCTTTAACCAGACCAAAATTGATGGCCACGTGCAGCTGCATTCATCGATGAAAACCCTGCCGTATCTCGGTCTGCTGTTCACCAACTCGCTGATCGTTATCTTCTCGCTGGGTCTGGCGACGCCGGTGGCGCATGTGCGTTATGCGCGTTACATCGCTAACTGTACGGCGGTTGAGGGTGATCTTTCCCTACTGAACGTGCAGGCGCATCATGACACCGCGAATACGGCAGTAGCGGAAGAAGTCGCGCAGGCGTTTGATCTCGGCGTCGGAATATAATGCATGACGCTTGAAGGCTTTTATCAGCCTCCCGGACGGGCAGCTCGCGAGGCTGCCCGTCTCTTTTTAGGCGATGAAAAACGCCTGACGCTGTCCGTGCAAGACGTCACGCAGACGTTCACCTTGTCTGAGATCTCGGTGTCCGATGCACTCGGCAACATTCCGTTGTTTCTCACTTTTCCTGACGGCGGCCGTTTCGTGCCTGCCGACGACAAGGCTTTCCGCCACTGGTATCAGCAGCGGCGCAAACCTGGTCTGGTGCACCGGATGGAGAGCCATAAACGCGGCGTGATTGCCACACTGCTGGCGACCTGCCTGCTGATTGTGTTCTACGTCTACGGTTTACTGCCGTGGGCCAGTAACGCCATTGCGGTGCGCATTCCGACCTCCGTCGAACAAAGTGTGGGGCGTCATACGATGACGCTACTTCAGGCCAGCAATTTCAAACCGACGGCACTGCCCTTAGCGCAGCAAACGCAGACCGAAGCCCTGTTCCGGCAGGTATTGCCTGATCTGCTGCGTGAGGGCCGTACGCCGGTTACCCTCAAGTTGATGAGCATTCCTGATGTCGCCAACGCTTTTATGCTGACCGACGGTACGCTGGTGCTCAGCGACAAGCTGGTGGCACTCAGCCCCAGCGATGACGCGCTGGCGGCCGTGATGCTGCATGAGATGGCCCATCACGTTTACCGTCACCCGATGCGTATGCTGGTGCGCTCCTCGCTGGTGTCGCTCAGCCTGTTGTGGATGACCGGCGACGTCAGCGGTGTAGGTGATACGTTGTTACAGGCGGCTTCTCTGGCTAACGAGTTACAGTTTTCGCGCGGAATGGAGCAGGAGGCCGATGAGTGGGCGATTGCCGAAATGAAACGTCAGGGGCGTTCACTGACGCAGATGGCCGATATGTTCCGTCTGCTCGTGGCGGAATCTAAAGATGAGCAGGGTAGCGGTTTGCCAGACTGGCTGAGCACGCACCCGGCCATGCAGTCGCGCATCGATCATATTGAGGCAGCAGCGCAGTAAAAAAAGGCCGCTTTCGCGGCCTTTCTCTTTACGACTTGCTTTACATCAGAGCCTTACAGCGCCGCGATAGTCGCTTTCTGCTCTGCAATCTTGATTTTGGCTTCGCCACAGGCTGCCAGACGGTCGCGCTCTTTAGCGACAACGGCTTGCGGCGCACGCGCTACAAAACCTTCGTTAGACAGCTTGCCTTCGATAGACGCAATCTCACCGTCCAGTTTCGCCATCTCTTTGTCAAGACGCGCCAGTTCGGCGTTTTTATCAATCAGACCTGCCATCGGGATCAGCAGCTCAGCACCTTCCACCAGTTTGGTGACAGAGACCGGGCCTTTGTCGCCAGCAGGCAGAATGGTGATGGACTCCAGACGTGCCAGCGAGGAGATAAAGTTCAGGTTCTGCTCGACACGACGCTGTGCATCAGCGCTTGCGCCACGCAGCAGCAATTCCAGCGGTTTGCCCGGAGACAGGTTCATCTCGGCGCGCACGTTACGGATGGCAATGATCGCCTGTTTGATCCACTCGAGATCGGCCAGCGCCAGATCGTCAGCTTTCGCCGCGTCAAATTCCGGGAAAGGCTGCAGCATAATGGTCTCAGCAGTGATGCCTTTCAGGGTTTTCACGCGCTGCCAGATGGTTTCTGTGATGAACGGAATGATCGGGTGCGCAAGGCGCAGCAGACCTTCCAGAACTTCCACCAGCGTATGACGGGTGCCGCGCAGCTGTGCTTCGCTGCCACCCGTCATGACCGGTTTGGTGAGTTCCAGATACCAGTCGCAGAACTGGTTCCAGGTGAATTCATACAGAATGCTGGCGGCCAAATCGAAACGGTAGGTGTCCATCGCGTCGCGGTAGGCTTTCACCGTACGGTTATATTCCGCAAGGATCCAGCGGTCAGCCAGTGAAAGCTCGAGTTCGCCGCCGTTCAGGCCACAATCTTGATCTTCGGTGTTCATCAGCACGAAGCGGCTGGCATTCCACAGCTTGTTACAGAAGTTGCGGTAGCCTTCAAGACGCTTCATGTCCCAGTTGATATCGCGGCCGGTAGAAGCCAGTGCCGCCAGCGTGAAGCGCAGGGCGTCGGTGCCATGCGGTTCAATACCGTTCGGGAACTGTTTCTCAGTGCGCTTGCGGATTTTCTCCGCCAGCTGCGGCTGCATCATATTACCGGTACGTTTTTCCAGCAGGTCTTCCAGTGAGATACCGTCGATCATATCCAGCGGATCGATGACGTTACCTTTTGACTTGGACATTTTCTGTCCTTCGTCGTCGCGGATCAGACCGGTCATGTAAACGGTGTTGAACGGAACCTGCGGTTTGCCGTTTTCGTCTTTCACGAAGTGCATGGTCATCATGATCATGCGTGCGATCCAGAAGAAGATAATGTCGAAGCCGCTCACAACCACGCTTGAAGGGTGGAAGGCTTTGAGATCAGGCGTCTGCTCTGGCCAACCCAGCGTGGAGAAGGTCCACAGACCGGACGAGAACCAGGTGTCGAGCACGTCTTCGTCCTGGGTCAGCACCACGTCTGCGCCCAGATTGTTTTCGCTGCGCACTTCCGCTTCGTCACGGCCGACGAACACGTTGCCTTCGGCGTCATACCACGCCGGAATGCGGTGTCCCCACCATAGCTGACGGGAAATACACCAGTCCTGAATGTCGCGCATCCAGCTGAAGTACATGTTTTCGTACTGTTTTGGTACGAACTGAATCTCGCCCGTTTCCACTGCTTCCACCGCAACTTTCGCCAGCGGGGCAGTGCGCACGTACCACTGGTCGGTCAACATTGGCTCGATAACCACGCCGCCACGGTCGCCGTAAGGTACGGTCAGGTCGTGAGGTTTGATCTCTTCGAGCAGGCCCATCTCGTCGAAAGCGGCTACGACGGCTTTACGCGCGGCGAAGCGCTCAAGGCCACGGAACTGCTCAGGAATCGCGTTGCTGCACGCGTCGCTCTCTTCGCCGTTGGTGTCGAACACTTCAGCGGTCTCGCGGATAACGCCATCGAAAGTCAGGATGTTGATCATCGGCAGGCCGTGACGTTTACCGACTTCATAGTCGTTAAAGTCATGCGCTGGCGTTATCTTCACACAGCCGGTGCCTTTTTCCATATCGGCATGTTCGTCACCGAGGATCGGAATGCGGCGGCCAACCAGCGGCAGGATAATCTCTTTGCCGATCAAGTCTTTGTAACGCGGATCTTCCGGGTTAACGGCTACGCCGGTATCACCGAGTACGGTTTCCGGACGGGTGGTAGCGACCACCAGATAATCTTTACCTTCGGCGGTTTTCGCGCCGTCAGCCAGCGGATAACGCAGGTGCCACATGGACCCTTTGGACTCGCGGTTTTCCACTTCGAGATCGGAGATTGCGGTGCGCAGTTTCGGGTCCCAGTTCACCAGGCGTTTGCCACGGTAAATCAGGTCTTCTTTGTACAGGCGCACAAAGACTTCGCGCACGGCGTTGGACAGACCTTCATCCATGGTGAAGCGCTCGCGCTCCCAGTCCACGGAGTCGCCGAGACGGCGCATCTGGCGGGTGATGGTGCCGCCTGATTCCGCTTTCCAGTCCCAGATCTTTTCGATAAACGCGTCACGGCCGTAGTCGTGACGCGTTTTGCCTTCTTCGGCGGCAATTTTGCGCTCAACGACCATCTGCGTGGCGATACCGGCGTGGTCGGTCCCCGCCTGCCACAGGGTATTTTTACCCTGCATACGCTGATAGCGGATCATGGCATCCATGATGGTTTGCTGGAAAGCGTGACCCATGTGCAAGCTACCGGTGACGTTCGGCGGCGGGATCATGATGGCAAAGCTTTCTTTACTGGTATCACCATGTGGCTTGAAGTAGCCCTGTTCTTCCCAGTGCTCGTAAAGCGGCTGCTCGATGTCTTGCGGGTTATATGTCTTATCCATTTCGCTTTCGTTTTTTAGTCGGTCGATGTAGTGACAGACGGCGGCGTGGCCGTGGTCAACGTAAAACCGACGCTGCGATAGGCTTTGTAGCGATCGCGCGCCAGTTGTTTAAGGGAATCTTCGTAAGGAACGAAGTCTACCACTTCATGGAAAGCAGTAGCAAAATCTGCAAACTGAGGCAGCAGACTGATCAGCAAATCACGCGGCGCATTCCCGCGTTTTCCGGGCCAGCACAGCTCAACCGGCGCGCCGAACTTCGGCCCTTCGCCTGCTAAATTGTGCGGGACGAACTGACTGGGATCACGCTGCCACAAGGCTTCGTCCAGACGCTCTGCCTGCTGCTGATCTTCACAGGCCAGCAACACGCGTTTCCCTGCACGACAACGTTCGGCCGCAATCTGGCAGGCCAGCGCTTCGTGAGAAGTCAGGGTTCCGTCCGGGTCGGGCGCATCGATAAGGAAAAAGGTGGCTTGTTTCATCAGTTATCCAGTGCAGTTATCCAGAATAAAACAGGCCGGAGTTAACCGGCCCTGGGAATGGCATCAGCAATTGATGAGATCAATCGTCGCCGTCGAGACCCGCGCGGTTGAGCAGGAACTGCGCCAGAAGAGCGACCGGGCGACCGGTTGCGCCTTTGTTTTTACCTGAACGCCATGCGGTACCGGCGATGTCCAGATGTGCCCAGCTGTATTTACGGGTGAAGCGCGACAGGAAGCAGCCGGCGGTGATAGCACCACCCGGACGGCCACCGATGTTCGCCATGTCCGCAAAGTTGGAGTCCAGCTGCTCCTGGTATTCATCAGCCAGCGGCAGACGCCACGCGCGGTCACCGGACTGCTCGGACGCGCCGATCAGTTCATGAGCCAGCGGATTGTGGTTCGACAGCAAACCGGTGATGTGATGGCCGAGGGCAATCACGCAAGCACCGGTCAGCGTCGCGACGTCAATCACCAGCTCAGGATCGAAACGCTCAACGTACGTCAGGGCGTCGCACAGCACCAGACGCCCTTCGGCATCGGTATTGAGCACTTCGACAGTCTGGCCGGACATGGTGGTCAGAATATCGCCAGGACGGAACGCCTGGCCGCCAGGCATGTTTTCACAACCCGCCAGCACACCAATCACGTTGAGTGGCAGATTCAGCTCAGCCACCACGCGCATTGCGCCGTAGACCGCGGCTGCACCGCACATGTCGTACTTCATTTCGTCCATATCAGCCGCAGGCTTAATGGAAATACCGCCCGAATCGAAGGTTAAACCTTTGCCGACAAGCACGATAGGCTTAGCGTCCGGGTTAGGATTGCCCTTATATTCCATCACTGACATCAATGATTCGTTCTTCGAACCCTGACCGACGGCGAGATAGGCATTCATGCCCAGCTCTTTCATCTGCTGTTCGCCGATGACGCGGGTTGTGATGTTGGTGCTGAACGCATCTGCCAGCTGACGGGCCTGAGAGGCCAGATAGGCGGCGTTACAGATATTTGGCGGCATGTTGCTGAGATCTTTCGCCGCTTTGATACCTGCAGAGACCGCCAGACCGTGTTGAATAGCGCGTTCGCCGCTGGTCAGTTCACGGCGCGTTGGCACGTTGAAGACCATTTTGCGCAGCGGACGGCGCGGTTCGACTTTGTTGCTTTTCAACTGATCGAAGGTGTAAAGAGACTCTTTGGACGTTTCAACCGCCTGACGCACTTTCCAGTAGGTGTTGCGGCCTTTTACGTGCAGCTCGGTCAGAAAGCAGACGGCTTCCATTGAACCGGTGTCATTCAGGGTATTGATGGTTTTCTGAATCACCTGCTTATATTGGCGCTCATCAAGCTCACGCTCTTTCCCGCAGCCGATAAGCAGGATGCGTTCTGACAGAATATTTGGAACATGATGCAGCAACAGGGTCTGGCCCACTTTGCCTTCAAGTTCGCCACGGCGAAGCAGAGCGCTGATGTAACCGTCACTGATTTTGTCGAGCTGCTCGGCAATCGGTGACAGACGGCGAGGTTCAAAAACGCCGACTACAATACAGGCACTGCGTTGTTTTTCCGGGCTACCGCTTTTTACGCTGAACTCCATGCACTCTCCTGAATCTTAAAGACAACGGCGGGGGCTGCGGCTAGAATGGATCGCCGGAGACATCTCCCGTCACTGTGTTAACGACCTGTGTTAACCTGAACGGCGTTAGTTTTTATTTTGGCGGCTATAAGTATGTTCCTATAGGACACCCCAATTCTCGGTGTTTTAATACTATTTTAGTGTGAAGGTTGCCATATGATGAGAATAAATGACGGATTAGCGATGAAACTATCGATTTTCCTGCAAAAAGACAAGTTTTCACAGGCGTATTAAGCGTGATCATCATTAGATATCTGGTTAGGGAAACCTTCAAGAGCCAAATCGCAATCCTCTTTATCCTGCTGTTAATCTTCTTTTGTCAGAAGTTGGTCAGGGTTCTGGGCGCGGCGGTTGATGGCGATATCCCAACAAATTTAGTCCTTTCTCTGCTGGGCTTAGGTGTGCCGGAAATGGCGCAGCTCATCCTGCCTTTGAGCCTGTTTCTTGGCTTACTGATGACGTTAGGCAAGCTCTACACTGACAGTGAAATCACTGTCATGTATGCCTGTGGACTCGGTAAACGTTCACTAATCCTTGCTGCCCTCAGTCTGGCGCTGATCACCGCTGTTTTTGCTGGTATCAATGCGTTCTGGGTCAGCCCCTGGTCTTCAAAACATCAGGATGAAGTGTTGGCGGAAGCCAAGGCCAACCCGAGCATGGCGGCCATGGTTGAAGGCCAGTTCCAGCAGGCACAGAACGGTAACGCGGTGCTGTTTGTCGGCAGCGTGAAGGGAAAAGAGTTTCATAACGTCTTCCTGGCGCAGCTGCGGCCTAACGGCAACCAGCGTCCTTCCGTGGTTATCGCCGATAAGGGCCATATGGAACAGCGCCCGGACGGTTCCCAGATGGTGACTCTCGATCAGGGCACCCGCTACGAAGGTACTGCGCTGCTGCGTGACTTCCGCATTACCGATTTCACTAACTATCTGGCGGTCATTGGCCATCAGACCGTGGCGGTAGACGAGAGCGATTCCGACCAAATGTCGATGCATCAGCTGTGGCAGTCCAACGAGCCAGACGCCCGTTCTGAGTTACACTGGCGTCTGACCTTAGTGGTATCGGTCTTTATCATGGCGTTGCTGGTGGTGCCGCTCAGCGTGGTAAACCCGCGTCAGGGCCGCGTGCTCAGTATGCTGCCTGCCATTTTGCTGTACTTAATCTTCTTCCTGCTACAAAGCTCGCTGCGGTCTAACGGCGCGAAAGGCAAGCTCGACCCGCTGGTCTGGATGTGGGTCACCAACCTGGCCTACTTCGCGCTCGCGATGGTGCTTAATATGTGGGACACGCTGCCTGTTCGTAAAATCCGGGCGCGTTTGAGAGGAGCTGCCTGATGTTTGGAGTTTTAGACCGGTATATCGGCCGCACTATTTTCAACACCATCATGATGACCTTGTTCATGCTGGTCTCACTGTCGGGCATTATCAAGTTTGTCGACCAGCTGCGTAAAGTCGGGCAGGGTGCCTATTCCGCATCGGGTGCAGGTATTTATACCCTGCTCAGCGTGCCGAAAGACGTGGAGATCTTCTTCCCGATGGCGGCCCTGCTGGGTGCGTTGCTCGGCCTTGGCACACTGGCGACACGCAGTGAGCTGGTGGTCATGCAGGCTTCCGGGTTTACCCGTATGCAGATTGCCTCTTCCGTCATGAAGACCGCCATTCCACTGGTGTTACTGACCATGGCGATTGGTGAATGGGTTGCGCCTCAGGGCGAGCAGATGGCGCGTAACTACCGTGCGCAGCAGATGTACGGCGGGTCATTGCTTTCCACGCAGAGCGGCCTGTGGGCCAAAGACGGCAAAGATTTTATTTATATCGAGCGTGTGGCGGGCGACAACGAGATAACCGGCGTCAATATTTACCACTTCGATGATGCCAATAAACTGCAATCTGTACGTTATGCCTCGTCGGCCGCCTTCGAGAATGGCGTGTGGAAACTGTCGCAGGTGGATGAATCTATCCTGACCGATCCTAAGCAAATCACAGGCTCACAGACCCTGACCGGCGAGTGGAAAACCAACCTGACGCCAGACAAACTGGGCGTGGTGGCACTCGATCCGGACGCGCTGTCGATCAGCGGCCTGCACAGTTATGTGAAATACCTCAAACAGAGCGGGCAGGAGTCCAAGCGCTACCAGCTGAACATGTGGAGCAAAATCTTCTCGCCACTGTCGGTTGCGGTGATGATGCTGATGGCGCTGTCGTTCATCTTCGGGCCTCTGCGCAGCGTACCTATGGGTGTGCGCGTGGTGACAGGGATCTGTTTTGGTTTCCTGTTCTACGTACTGGATCAGATTTTCGGCCCCCTCAGTCTGGTGTACAGCATTCCACCGGTGCTCGGTGCGTTGCTGCCTAGCGGGTTGTTCCTGGTGATCAGTATCTTCCTGCTGCTGAAAAAACGATGACGATAGTTTGAGAGTGACAGATAAACAGAAGGGCGCTCGTGAGCGCCCTTTTTTATTGCGTTGTTTTGCCTTCAGATTTCGTTATTACGAACCAGTTCAGCCACCAGTTCGTTCACGCCGTCGCTCATGTTCTTGAACTTGGTCAGCTCGCTGCGGGTCACCACCACGAACACGCCGATACCGCGCTGCGGCACCATCGCCACATACGTGATAAACCCGCCACCGCCGCCGGTTTTCTGAATGATGCGCGGCAACAGCGGCGTAGGCGCCATCGTGACCCAGCCCATCCCGAGAGAGTCCGCCATGCCCGGCACGTCCATCCCTTTCAGCGACACCAGATCGGTACGCTGGTAATACATCTTCTGCGCCAGTTCGGCGGTCGCACTGCGTTTACCGAGGGCAGAAGGCAGGAACTGACGCATCCAGCGGGCCATGTCGGCCGGGGTTGAGTAAATGCCGCCGCTGCCCGCCGCCGCCGTGGTATTCAGACAGGGGCTTGGGCGCAGGCCGCTCATCAGACGCGCACACTGGCTGGCATTCGGGGTCAGCGTGGTATCCACCATGCCGAGCGGCTGGGTGATCTGCTCACTCAGTAACTGGGTGTAAGGCTTGCGAGCTGCGTTTGAGAGCGCGTCAGACAGCAGATCAAACGCCAGATTCGAATACGCCGCTTTGGCGCCCGGCGGCGTGGTCAGTTTTGCCACCCGCAGCCAGGTCCAGCGGTCGCTTTTGGTCGGCCAGGTAAACACGGGGCGATTGGGTGCACCGCCCGGTTGTTCACGCGGCAGGCCGCTGGTGTGAGTCGCCAGATTCAGCAGGGTAATTGGCGTGGTGCTGCTGTAAGAGGGCACCGCATTGCCGCCGGAGTACTTGCGCAGCGGGTCGTTGATACGCACCGTGCCTTGCTGCGACAGCTTCACCAGCACTTCGCTGGTGATCAGCTTGGTCAGCGAAGCGATGCGGATCACCGAATCTTCACGCGGGCGGATATCCGACCCGGGGCGGGTTTCACCAAAGCTGCGGAACACTTGCTGTTGATTATCGACCACGACCAGCGCCATGCCCATTGCGCCGCTGCCGTAGAAAATGTGCTCGGCGTAATCATCAACAACTTGCGAGGCCAGACGCGCATTTTGCGCGTGGCTCAACAGTGGTGCGCTGGCAAATGCCATCGCCAGAAGCGAAAGGGAGAATTTTTTTAACAAACCGGTATCCATCAGCAAGGCAAAGTATTCAGGGGTGACGGCTATACTAATGCGAAGTTTCCTAAACGGCATGGGAAAAAGTGTGCTGATGCAGAAAAAAATGTGAGGAAAACTGTCGAAATTGCAGCGTGATGCCGTTTTTTTCGGCACTTGAACCCGACATGCAGGGATAACTATTGCGTGACTCGCTGTGCTGGGTATAATGCCCACGTTTTCCGCATACTACTTTCTGTGCCGAAGTGGCGAAATCGGTAGACGCAGTTGACTCAAAATCAACCGCCGCAAGGCGTGCCGGTTCGATTCCGGCCTTCGGCACCATTAGTATGTAAAGAGACCTCAACTGAGGTCTTTTTTTATGTCTAAAATCCAGTCCCCGCAAGGCTTTTCCCCGCTTTTCAGTCAACCGACGTCAATCTGAGTTACCCCACATCAACATGCTTGTGAGTATAGAACCGAGTATATATGCTGGTTCGATAATGCTTATATACTCACGGCAGCATATGGAAGGAATACCATCATGGCCCTGACTGATACCAAGGTGCGTTCGGCAAAACCAGAAGCAAAGGAATACTCGCTCGTCGATGGCGACGGCATGTTTTTGCTGATACACCCTAACGGCTCCAAATACTGGCGTTTCCGCTTTCGCTTTGGCGGCAAGCAACACCTGATGGCCTTTGGCGTTTACCCTGAGACATCCCTTGCTGATGCCAGACATAAAAGAGAAGCTGCCAGAAAACTGGTTGCTGCAGGCATTGACCCCCGCGAACAAAAACGTGCAGTAAAAGAAGAGTTGGCTAAAGAAGTCTTCACTTTCGAAGTGGTTGCCAGAGAATGGCATGCGACTAATAAGAAGTGGTCAAAAGATCACAGCAATCGTGTTTTGAAAACCCTGGAAGACTTTCTTTTCCCGGCCATTGGTAAGCACAATATCACTGAACTCAAGACTCGAGATTTGCTGGCACCTATCAAAGCGGTAGAGAAGTCAGGTCGTCTTGAAGTGGCTTCGCGCCTACAGCAGCGCACGACAGCAATCATGCGCTACGCCGTACAAAGCGGTTTGACCGATTACAATCCCGCGCAGGAAATGGCAGGAGCTGTCGCTACAGCAAAAAGGCAACATCGTCCCGCTTTAGAACTTAGCCGAACTCCTGAGCTCCTTCATCGTATTGACACATACACCGGTAGACCGCTCACTCGTTTAGCTATAGAAATAACGTTGCTTACCTTTATCCGTTCCAGCGAACTGCGTTTCGCCCGTTGGTCAGAGATCGACTTCGAGACAGCAATGTGGACGATACCGGCAGATCGCGAACCATTGGAAGGGGTTAAGCATTCTCACCGTGGATCTAAGATGCGAACGCCGCACCTGGTCCCCTTATCCCGGCAGGCACTTGCAGTCCTTGAGAAAATAAAACGGCTAAATGGTAATCGCGATTTAATTTTCGTTGGCGATCATGACCCGCGTAAACCGATGAGTGAAAATACGGTGAACAATGCACTCCGGGTGATGGGCTATGACACGAAAGTTGAAGTCTGTGGTCATGGTTTCAGAACCATGGCATGTAGTTCATTGATTGAGTCAGGGATTTGGTCAAAGGATGCGGTAGAACGGCAGATGAGCCATCAGGAGCGTAACTCTGTGCGTGCGTCTTACATACACAAAGCGGAGCATCTGGATGAGCGCAGGCTAATGCTGCAGTGGTGGGCTGATTTTCTCGATGCGAATAGGGAGAAGGGGGTTAGTCCGTTTGATTTTGGAAGACTAGCAGCTAACTAACTCCCCCTTTTTGGAATATTCTGGTTCCTTACAAGGTCTATCTTGCAAATGTAGTTGAGGATAGGAAGGATGAAAGATACAACTATGCGCATTCTTTGAATGGCTGCAGAGAGATAGTGCAGTGGTGTTGGGGGTCACCAACACTGATTAACTGCTGCTGATTTCGCATGACTGCTGAGTTGCGGGTACGCTGTGTATCCGCGATTGGCACAATGATGAAAATCGAGAGCAGATTCTATCTTTCTGTAACTTAATCAACTGGATGCGACTAGATATTAATTTGCATCAAAAGGAAGTACTACTCTTTTTAGGGTTTATAATGCCCATATAGCCTACGGCTATCAGGAAAAGAACAATGAGAAGTGAACAAAAATTAGCCGATTTAGGATTCAGATTTGGAAAAAATGGTGCTCATTCAGCACGTAGCATGATGATAGAGGAGCTTAAAATATTGCTCTTTTCTCGTGATGAAAGCGCCAGCAAAGCTGAGTATGAAGATGATATTGTTAACTTTAATATTCTGCATAAGCCGACAGAAAAGTCGCGGAGGTTAACATTTCGTCATCTTGTGGATCTCTATGGTCTTGATACACACATCCTACTTTTTAAAGTATTAAGAGCATGGTGGGAGTTGAGCGAAAGTGCACAAGCGATTCTTGCTTTGCAGCTGTCCGTAGCTCGGGATCCTTTACTGAGAGCATCAACAGAGGTCGTACTAAATCTAGAACCTGGTGAACATTTATCAAGGGAGCGTATGGAGGCCTTTTTAGCTGCAGACGATCCAGAACGCTTTAGCGCTGCTTCTCTTAAATCATTCTCTCAGAACATCAATGGTACTTGGGCACAGGCTGGATATCTATCAGGTAGAGCAAAAAAATATCGAGAGAGACCTAATGTTAGCTATGTGAATGTTGCCTATGCCCTGTTTCTTGGTCATTGCTATGGCCTGAGTGGACAGCGTTTATTTGATAGCTTGTGGTGCCGCATGTTGTCTCAAGATAAAGAAAGATTATTTGAATTAGCCCATCGTGCTTCATTACGAGGGATGATTAACTTTAAACAGGCCAGTGAGATCGTTGAAGTTACCTTTCCTCATATTTCGCTACCAGAGGTCTAAGCATGTCGGACAGAATATCTAAATTGCTCTCCAGTTTCGAAAGTCATATCAGCATTCCATGGCCAGCGGCGGTGTCTTCGGATGAGCGTACTATTTTTTTGGTTTACAACAAACAAGACGAGTTAAAGCTGCGTGCCCGTGTAGAAGAGTTTGAGCAAACTTGCATAAAGCATAGTCATCCGTGCGAATTACTCGATCTAACCCATAGTTTTGAACAATGGATGGCTGAGCAAGACTATAAAGAAACTTACTTTGAAGATCCGGAGTACTTGAAAGGCCTATATGGCGATTTTGCGGAAGAGTTGGTTGAAACGCTTATTACTCAAGTAGAAGCATCGCAAACTGCGGATGGTGTGATTGCTCTATTGGGATGTGGAACGTTATTTGGTTTTGCTTCTGTTTCTGGTGTCGTTGAGGCATTAGCGGAAAAAGTGACAGGCAGACTAGTTGTCTTTTTCCCAGGTGAAGTTCAAAACAATAATTATCAATTATTAGATGCAAAGGACGGCTGGGGATATCACGCCACGGCCATTTCTGCGACGTCTTAAGGAATAGCTATGCTAAATCGTGAAATTTTCGTCAATGATCCCGTTAGCAACCGACTTGCAAACAACGGGGTGGCCCAAGTTAAAGATGATGTATCCGAAGGGGCTTTGGATACGTTGGAATATGAACTTCGCACCTTCGTCTGTGATGGCGCTTACGAAAAAGGCTTAGATAAGATTCTGAGTAACTACCTTTCTGCATTTGAGACTAATAACGAACAGCCAGGTGTGTGGATCAGTGGATTTTTTGGTTCAGGTAAATCTCATTTGGCAAAAATGTTACGTACGTTATGGACCAATCAAAAACTCAATAACGGTTCTGATGCTCGTTCGATTGCCGATTTACCTGAAAACATTTCAAGACAGCTGATTAAATTGTCCTCTATTGCAGCAGCGAATGGTGGACTATATGCCGCTTCAGGCACATTGGGTGCAGGGGCCGCTGATAAAGTTCGCTTAGCTTTGTTGGGTATTATTTTCAAATCAGCAGCGCTACCAGAACAATATCACTTAGCCCGCTTTGTCATGTGGTTAAAGTCCGAAGGCGTACTTGAGCAGGTCAAAGATTTTGTCGAAGCTAAGTCTAAAGCTAAAGAAGGTGTCGATGCGTGGACAAAGGAACTGAAAAACCTGCATGTTTCGCCCATTTTGCATGATGCTGTATTACAGGCAATTCCAGGTATCGGCTCTGATATCAAAGAAGTCCGAGAAATGCTTCGTGCGCAATACAAGATTGTCGATGATGTCACTAATGACGAAATGGTTTCAGCAATTGTGGATGCCATTACGAAAGATGGAGAATTACCGTTAACATTAGTCGTTCTCGATGAAGTTCAGCAATACATTGGTGACAACGTCCAAAGAGCTTTTGATGTTCAAGAAGTGGTGGAAACCTGCAGTGGGGCGAGTGCTTTAAAATCCAAAGTTCTATTTGTCGCAACGGGACAGAGTGCCTTGACCGGGATGACTAACTTGCAACGCTTGATGGGGCGATTCCAGGTTCCGGTTCAGTTGGAAGATACGGATGTAGATAAAGTTATCCGTAAAGTGATTCTGCAAAAGAAAGAGTCTGCAAAACCAGCAGTACAAACCATTGTTGATGATAACTTAGGTGAGATCTCTCGCCACTTGCGTGGGAGTACTATTGAACATCATCGAGACGATGAAAAGTGGATAGTGCCTGATTATCCACTGCTCCCAGTTCGCCGCCGTTTTTGGGAACGAATTTTACCCGCTTTGGATCGAACCGGTTCGGGTTCTCAGCTCCGTAACCAATTACGTGTGGTTCACGAGGCATTAAAAATGACGGCAGAAAAGGAGCTAGGTTATGTAGTTCCTGCTGATTTTCTTTATGACCAAATTTCTACTAACTTGCTTCAAACTGGCGTTATTTCTAAAGATATCTATGAAACTATTAGTCGTAAACACGGCGGCAATGATGATGAGCAATTGCAAGGTCGATTACTGGCACTGATTCTCTTAATTAGCAAACTGCCTGCAGAAATGGAATATGGCATTTATCCGACAGTCGATACTTTAGCTGATTTGCTTCTTGAAGATCTGAATCACGGTAAACACCATCTGCGCCCGTTGGTACCGAAGATGCTACAAGCATTGGAGAACGATCATCTGATCATGTCCCGTGAAACCGAAAACGGACGTGAATTCAGCTTACAAACTATAGAAAGTCAGGCATGGTATGACGAGTTACGCCGCCAAGAAAATGATTTACGAGGTAATCCACAAACCTTAGAGGCATACCGCACCAAAGAAATTCAAAGCTATGTTCGTAAACAAGTAGCACAAGCGCGCATTGCTCAAGGAAGTGTTGCCGAACCGAGACCGATCACCGTCTACTTTGAATCCGAGTTACCTGCAGATGCGGACAAGCGCATTTGTGCTTGGGCACCTGACCAAACCGAAAAGCAATTTAATGATTTATCGCGGGGTTCTGACCCAGATAGTGCAACCATTTATATTTACGTACCTACGAACCACCGCACTGAATTACAACTGGCAATTGTCAGTTTAAAAGCCGCTGAAAATACCCTTGAAGTTCGTGGTAGTGCAACCACTGAAGCGGGTAAGGATGCCAAACAAGCGATGGAGACTCGCTTGCAAAGTGCCGAAAAGACCAAAAGTAGTTTACTAAAAGAAATATTTAGCTCAATTCAGGTTCGTTTAGCAGGTGGTCAAGAAGTTGAAGGTGATTCTCTTGCGGATCAAATTCAAAGTGCTGGAGAAATTGCCTGCCAACGTTTGTACAACAAATTCAAAATGGCAGATGATCGTGGTTGGGCCAAAGTTTACGATCTGGCTAGCCGCTTAGCTGATCCAAACGCGTTAGAAAAAGTCGGATACAGTGGTGAGGCAGATAAACAGCCTGTCACTGCAGAGATATACCGTTTTGTCGGTGCGATGAAAACCGGTAAAGAAATCCGTGATAAATTTAAAGATGCGCCTTATGGCTGGGGCAACGATGTTGTTGACGGTGCGTTATATGCCATGCTAGCGGCCGGTGTATTAAAAGCCTCTGATATTCAAGAGCGTGCTATTGATGCCAAAAGCCTCGATCGCAGCTCATTAACCCAAACCAAATTCCGCCCTGAAACAGTTACGCTTTCTAAAATGCAATTAATCAAAGTTCGTGGAGTGGTTTCCACGCTATTAGAACAAGCATGCAACGCTGGCGAAGAAGCGGCTAAATTACCGTTAGCCATTATCAAGGCGAAGAACGTGGCAAACGAAGCTGGTGGCTCAGCACCTTTACCTATGGCACCGAGTACCGCACTTCTAACTGAACTGGAAATGTATTCCGGTAACGATCAATTGCAAAAAACTTTCGAAAATCAAGAACAGCTGAAAAACGATTTTGAAACTTGGAAAGAGCAAGTTCATAAAGTTAACTTACGTATGAAACGTTGGCAGAAGTTAAATTTAGTAATGAATTACTGTTCTGATCTTGCGGTTCACAAGGAGCTCGTAGAGGAAAAAGAAGCTATTTTGACCAATCGTAGTTTATTAGATGAACCATGTCCCGTCGAGCCCCTACTAAAAAAAGCGACTAATGTGTTACGTGATGCGCTTACCAGCCATCGCGAGCAATATGAGCAAGAATATCGCAACTGCATGGTGGAACTGCTTGAGGACGAAAATTGGCAACTACTTGATGAAGCTAAACGTGATGCCTTCTTGCAAAAACGTCACCTTGATACGGTGCCAGGGATTGATATCAGTGACCTTGATTCTGTTTTGAGTTCGTTGGATGACATTAGCTTTGCGCGCTGGAACGATAAAACAGCTGGGTTACCAAGTATTTTTAATCAGGTATTAAAAGATGCCATTAGTGAACTGCAGCCGAAAATAAAATATGCAAGGTTGAACAAGCCAATTATCAAGTCTGAGCAAGAGTTGCAAGACTGGTTATCTTATGTTGAACAAGAGTTACGGGCTCAGTTAGAAACTGGTCCAGTTGTTCCAAGCTAAGATTGTCTACCAAATAAACACAGCCCGCCACGCGGCGGGTTTCAGTTTACCCAGATTTAAGAAGATCCTATGAGATATCCACTCGATAAAATACTGCGTAAAAAACTGGAAGATACGGTCGTTAAAGCACGTGATATCGTTGAAATTGCGGTAAATGAAGCTTTACAACGTTTAGGGGTTGCCGATAGTCAGGCACCTGGCTACCTCAATGACGAACAGCGCGTACTACGTAATACCTTACGCGCCCATGCCCGTCAGTTGGGAGATAAGCTCACTGATGGTAAGCAAGAAATCGAACGTTTAGCCAATGAGATGGCCTATGAGCATTGGCACCGAATGCTGTTTGCGCGCTACTTAGAGCAAAACAATTTATTAATGTATGACGAATACACACCAGTTACGCTTGATGAGTGTTTTGAACTGGCGGAAGAAGAATCAGACTGTAAAGATGGTTGGGAGTTGGCTGGCCGTTTAGCGCAAAAAATGTTGCCACAGATCTTCCGAGCGGACTCGCCAGTATTTGTAGTTAAGCTATCTATCAATCATATCAATGAATTGGAAAATCTGATTTCAGAGCTTGACCCTGATACATATCAAGCACAAGACAGTTTGGGTTGGTGTTATCAATTCTGGCAAAACAAAAAGAAAAAGCAGGTCAATGACTCCGGCGTAAAAATTGGTGCAAAAGAACTAAGCCCAGTAACGCAACTGTTTACCGAACCATATATGGTTAGCTTCTTGCTCGATAATTCATTAGGTGCCTGGTGGGCTAATAAACGTTTGACACAAGATGATTATATTCGCGCCAATAATGAGCAAGAACTACGGGATAAAGCATCTATTTCAGATATAACGCTAGAGTATCTACGTTTTGTCAAAAATGAAGAAAGTGAACAGTGGCAGCCTGCAGCGGGTAGTTTTGATAAATGGCCAGAGCACCTTAGCGGACTAAAAATCCTTGATCCTTGCTGTGGCTCAGGTCACTTCCTGGTCGCTGTATTCTTGATGTTAGTACCGATGCGTATACGGCTTGAAGATTTATCAGCGAAAGAAGCTATTGATACTGTACTACGAGACAACATTCATGGCTTAGAATTGGATAAGCGATGCATTGAACTTGCAGTTTTTGCCTTAGCGCTGGAAGCTTGGCGTTATCCCAATGCTGGTGGCTTCCGTGTATTACCTGAACTGCAACTAGCTTGTTCTGGTATGTCAATTACGGAATCGCAAAAAGAGTGGAAAAATCTAGATAAAGAAAATGAAACTCTTACTGAGGCCATTGTTTGGATGAAGCATACTTTTAAAAACTCACCAACTTTGGGAAGTTTAATAGTTACTAATAACCATTTAAAAAAAGAGAAAACTCAACCTTGGGAATTATTGCAAAATTTACTGATAAAGAACACTGAAGCAACTGACGAAGCAAAAATCGTAGCTCAAGGCTTAGCAAAATCTGCCCAATTACTATCGAATAAATATGATGTAGTCTTAACTAACCCTCCATATCTTGGTGATAGAAAACAAAATGATATTCTAAAAAATTATCTAGAGAGAAATTTTACAATAGCAAAAAATGAATTAGCAAATGCTATGTATTTAAGATCTTCAACCTTACTAAAAGATAATGGAAGTGGTTTATTTGTTTTTCCTGAATCTTGGTTAACGCTCAAAAGAAGCGAAAGTTTCAGGCGGTACGTTTTAACAAATCAGAAATTACATATGATTATCAGATTAGGCGATAATTCCTTTGAAAACAAGCAGGCGCAGGGTGCATCCGTTTGTATGACAATTTTTAGTCGATCTGAAAGTGGATGTGGAAAAATATCTTCTTTAGATTTATTTAAATTAGATTCTATTGATGAAAAGAAAATCTCTATAAAAAATTCAGATTTTATTGCATTAAATCAATTAATTCAGCTAAAAAACCCTCAGGCAAGAATAATTTTTGATAACTCAATTAAAAATTCCGCAATATTAGAAAGTATTGCATCAGCTTTTCAAGGAATAAAAACAGGCGATGACGCATATTGGCGTCGTAGTTTTTGGGAAGTAAATAACCATGATCCAGATTGGAGATTTTTTCAATCGACTGTTTCAACAGATGTGATTTATGGTGGGCGTTCTGATGTCGTCAATTGGTCAACGGAAGGCGAAGGCATGATACGACCGAGAAAAGGGAATAAGGCTCTCGGGTCAAAAGGCGTTGCAATAAGTCAAATGGGTAGTTTGTCGTGTACAATATATTCTGGTGACCTATATGACAGTAATGTTGCTCCTATAGTGCCTTTGGATAATTTTAAATTAGGACACTTTTGGTCATACTTAACTTCTGATGAATTTGAAACTGAGCTCAGAAAAATTGACTCCAAAAAGTCCATTACAAATGCTACTTTCTTAAAGGTTCCATTTTTATTTACTGAAAATGGTTCATGGATTCCTGAACCATTTTCAAATGATCCAACTCAATGGCTTTTCCATGGTCACCCTTGCGAATCTGTTATTTGGCGTGAAGACGCTAAAAGCACTGAAATCGGTAAATTGCGCGAAGATGACACTGTACTGCAAATAGCCATTGCACGATTGTTAGACTATCAGTGGCCTGCAGAGCAGGACTCTGAAATGGAACTTGCTGCAGAAATGCGCCAAGTGATGGAGAAAAACGCTGATTTTGATGGTTTGGTCGATGAAGATGGTATTGTCTGCATACCTGCCGTGCGTGGTGAGAAAACAGCTGCGAAACGATTAGCAGATATTTTATACAAAGCCTATGGTGATGCCTGGAACAGTTCTGTAGAAGATAATCTTCTGAAATCAGTCAAAGCTAAAGATTGGAATAGCTGGTTGCGTGATAAATTCTTTGAACAGCACTGTAAGCTGTACCAACATCGTCCATTCATTTGGCACATATGGGATGGCCTTAAAGATGGATTCTCTGCCTTAGTCAATTACCATAAGTTGGACTACAAAGGCCTTGAGCGTTTGATTTATATCTATTTAGATGACTGGATTAGTATTCAAAAACGAGGTGTGGCCGAGGTTAACGATGGGGCAGATATTCGCTTAACTGCAGCTGAGAATCTAAAAGTACAATTAGAAGCTATTCTTGAAGGTGAAAAAGGGCTTGATATATTTGTGCGCTGGAAGCCAATTGAAAAACAACCTATTGGTTGGAACCCAGACATCAACGATGGAGTTCGGTTAAATATTCGCCCATTTATGTTTGCAAAAGATGTTGGTAAAAAAGGTGCGGGGGTACTTCGTACGCAGCCTAATATCCATTGGAAGAAAGACCGTGGTACCGATGTCGAATCCGCACCGTGGTATGAACTTGGTTTGCAATACGGTGGGAATCTGGGTGACAGGATCAATGATCATCATTTGACGCTGGCAGAGAAAAGAGAAGCCAGAGAAAATAAAGGATTATAAAATGTCAAAAAATATTACGGGGGCAGAATATGCCCTCTCAAAAATATTCAGCTCTGATTTTGATTATGAGATCCCTCCCTATCAGCGTCCGTATGCCTGGACGACAGAGCAAGCGGGTGAGTTGTTTGATGATCTAAATGATTTTTACCACTATGAAAAAGAAGAAAGTTATTTTCTTGGAAGTATTGTGTTAATCAAACAAGAAAGTAGACCTCATGCTCAGGTAATCGATGGCCAGCAGCGGTTAACCACACTGACAATTTTAATTGCTGCGTTAACTCATTTAATTGATGATGGAGACGCAAAAGCTGAATGTTTTTCTTATATTCAAGAACCTGGAAAAAAATTGCAAGGAATACCTGCGAAACCGCGCTTAGCTCTGCGTCAACGCGATCGTGAATTTTTTGCTTCAACTGTCCAATCATTAAACTTTTCTGAGTTAGCTTCTATTGATTCGGCAACATTGGGTAATGAGTCACAAATTAATATTCAGAAAAATGCCTTGCTTTTGCAAACTAAATTGCAGCAGGCATTTGTCGATACTGACGCTTTGATAAACTTTGGTATTTTTCTGATGACCCGGTGTTTTTTGGTTGCTGTGACCTCACCAAGTCAGCAGTCTGCTTTTCGTGTATTTTCGGTTTTGAATAATCGCGGTATGGATCTTTTGCCTTCGGATCTAATTAAAGCTGATGCGATTGGTAAAATTACCGAGTCAAAACGTGATGCTTTTAATGATAAATGGGAAGAAATTGAGGTAGATACAGGCAGAGAAGGATTGAATGGTCTTCTTACATATATCCGAATGATTTATGCCAAGACCAAAGCAAAACGCGTGTTGTTGGAAGAGTTTCGAGAGCATGTTCAATCAAAAATCCATGATCCTGAAGTGTTGATCAATGAAGTCATAGCTCCTTACGCTGATGCCTACTTGGTTGCTAGAGATGCTCGTTATTTGTCATCGTCAAATGCTGGAGACATTAACCAATTGTTGCATTGGCTAAACCGCATTGATAATTCAGATTGGTTGCCGGTAGCTATTCAATATTTAGCTAAATTTGGTTCTGATAGCTCAGCTGTGATGGATTTTATGTTCCGGCTGGAGCGTTTAGCCGCGAAACTTCATATTTGTGCTGCAAACATTAATGAACGCATTGATCGTTATGCAAAAGTGTTAATTGAACTTGAGAATGCAGATTCTACGGAGATTAGCTCAGTAGATTTATCTCAAGAAGAAACAACAGATTTTATTAAGCAAATAGATGGTGATGTTTATTGCTTGACTGCCCGCAGACGTAATTATCTTATCTTGAGAATGGACTCATTTTTGTCTGACGGGGCTGCTAAATACGAACATTCTCTTCTGACCATTGAACATGTTTTGCCACAGACAGTGGAAGAAGGAAGTCAGTGGGATATAAATTGGCCAAATGTTGTACAGCGAGAAAAGTGGACCCATCGTCTTGCTAATCTCGTGCCATTAACACAAAGAAGAAATTCACAAGCCTCAAACTTCGATTTTGAACGTAAAAAAATGGCATACTTTGCGGGACAAAATGGTGTGTCATCGTACGTATTGACTACGCAGGTATTAAATACGGGTGAATGGATGCCTTCTGTACTAGAAAGCCGACAACATGATTTGATTGAGTTGTGTAAAGCGAACTGGAAACTATATGTTAGTAATCAATAAATTGATCGATCAGCTTCGTAGCTCCGCTGCCTTTAACAAAAGTGTTCAGGTTCCACCTGCTGCCATTTTGTGGACGGATATTGATAAGCAGTGGCAGTCAGCAATGCCTTACATCAAGCAGCAGCTGCCTGAATTGATTGAACTTGGTGATTATAATCCTGATCTTCGTACTGGCCCGGCAATATGGGTGAAATGCGCTATTGCTGGTGTGCTTGAGGAATGTGTTTTGCCAGAAGGAAAAACACCGATTATCTACCTTCCAGGTGTTGGTCGTAAAGATTTACGAGCAATTGAACAATGCCCCGAGTTTCTTAAACCCTTAGCAGAATTGCAATATCGCGGATGTTGGTGGGCTTATAATTCAGCAGGAAGGGATTGGAGCGTGGGTTCATTTCTCACTAACCCAAACGTTGGCCTCGAGCTTGACCTTGCTAAAGATAAGAAGACGCAAGAAGCATTTTTAAAAATATTGCCTGATCTCCTGGAGACTCCTGTGGCGAGTTTGCAGGGTAGAAAACTTGAGGCAAAAGATTTCTATTCTATTGTGCTGGATGATATTGCAAGAGATATATTAGGCTGGCTCAATAATCCAGCAGAAAAAGAGAAACTGTGGTTGGGGAGCCGCTGGGATATTTTTGAAAACTCTTGCCAGACCCAATTTGATTTTATTCCTGATATAGCGGGACATAATCAAGGGTTGCATTTACTGTGTCAGGCTGAAGGGCAATGGAGCAATATTTGGCAGCGATTTGAGGAAACTGCGAATAATCTGCCATTACTTGTCAACAAGCTCAGAACAATTCAGCCCGCAGATTTAGTCATGGTATTCCCAGAACATTACCTGTCCAAAAACCGAGAAGATGAAAACTTAATTGAATTGGCTTTTCGTGAGATTAAGGAACAGGGCCGTACGGAGCTAAAGATAACTTTTAGTAAGCTTTGGCAAACCCAGGAAAAACGTAAAACATGGGTTTGGTATCGTTTAGAGCTGTCTCCTTGGTTGGGTGTATTGGAAGAAATAATGACTGTGTTTGAACACACAGAAATAAATTTCTCTGGCAGTTCACCGGAATCGATGGCTGAACACTTTAAAGAGCGATTTTGGCAAGCTGATTCAGCTGTATTAACTGCAATGGCTAAAGCGAAAGATATTCACCAGCAAGAACTGATTGCAAATGTGCTTGGTATTATTTATACGCCATGGCTTGAAAACACGGCGTTAAACTTCCAACAATTAGTCTCTCAACATGGCTATCCTGGTGATTATCAGCTTAAAGAAAATGCTGCACAGTATACTGTTGGTAGCCAGGTCGTATTCTTTGTAGATGGTTTACGTTTTGATACCGCTAAAATGTTGGAAGATAAACTGGCTGATTGCAGTGTTGAAAGTCGTTTAACATCAAGGTGGGCTGCTTTACCCTCCCTCACTGCAACGGCTAAGGCTGCCATAACGCCAATAGCAGACATGCTAACGGGTAATGTTGACAATGATGATTTTATTCCTGTTTTGGCTGACGGTCGGACATCATTTAGCAGTCACTATTTGAAGAAAATTCTGGAGGAAAAGGGCTGGCAATATTTGGAAGGACTTGAGACTGGAGATCCTCAGGGTGGTTATACTTGGGTTCAGACAGGGGATTTAGACCATTTAGGGCATGACCATCAGCGTCAAATGCCTCAATACATTGATAATGTGCTGGGTGATATTGTAGCTCGAATCAATGGTTTGTTCGATGCTGGTTGGAAACGCATCAGAATTGTTACCGACCATGGTTGGTTATGGGTTCCGAATGGTTTGCCAAAAGGAGAGCTCAATAAATCACTGGGTAAGAATCGCCAGCGTCGATGTGCGATTTTAAAAGATAATGTACAGCATATCGGCTTAGTCGTACCTTGGCACTGGAATTCAAACGTCTCTGTGGCGATGGCTCCAGGTATTTCAGGCTATGTATCTGGTGATTATTACAACCACGGTGGTTTATCGCTGCAAGAATGTTTAACCCCGGTATTAGAGCTAAGGAAAAAGAATTAATAAAACAGGGTAATAAGAAACGCTTATTATAGTGATTCTTAAAGCATCTACCTTATTATCGAGTTGGCTTAATAGGGTAGATGTCGCTGCGATGATTTTGGTTTTTTTTTTAAAAAAAAGTGAAAGTTTGGGTTTTTATTGCTTTAGGAAAACACTCTTGTGGTGAATTTTTGTTTTTGTAATTGTCTCAGAAATAAGTGATCTTTCCTCTGATAGAGAAAGAGAAAATCCCCCTCTTTTAAAGAGTAAAATTAATGTGTCATCACATTCTATATTTAAAGCATTACAGATTTCTGTCATATCATCAAGATCCATCGCGCGTTTAAAAGCATCCATCTGACCTGAAAGATTATAGATACTGAAGATACTTGCCATGACACTTTTATCTTCCGTTTTTTCACCCCCGCCGGGATTTACAATGTGGTTGAATTGAACGTCCTCACCATTATTTAGGCGTAACGTAAATGTAATGGCTCGCGATTTCGCGCAACTTGGGGTGCCGTCATCATACGTAGCACCGTTAACCCACTGTGCTTTTATCCAGTTCTGATGGTTTCCTCTTAGTGCCCGCCCTTTTTTCCGATATGGTCCATCTTCACTTAGAAGCTCCTTTCTGATTATTTTGATTGCATCCAGTAGTTCGTTGTCTTTCGTGTAATCAGAGAAATCAAAATCTGGGTCGGTTAGCTTAGCGGGTACGGCGACATACCCTTGCGTTAAGAAAGTTGCAGAATCATCAAGTTTCTTCGTTACTTTGGTCTCGGGAGCCGTAGCAATGCTGGTACCTCTGTCAAAACCTCTGATGTCGTAACTAGAGCATATCTGTTCAAAAATATGCTGGAGTCCTTCGAACTCTCTAGTCTCATCCTGAGATTCAAGGTGGTTAAGAAGTTCACTATAAGCACGGACGGCATCTAAATTGGTGTAATGCGTAGCACTGGTATTTTGATGATACCCACAAGCTCGGCCAATATTAGCCTGAACAACCGCAGCGATATTGGCAATGGTACTATCCCAGGTATTAATTACGGCGTTTTTCATTTCCTGGCCAAAGTTTACGCCTGCCCTAAATCCGGCAACTGTAATAGCAATCAGTTTATCGCCAAATATTGTTGCAGTTTCAAATTCACGCTTAAAATCATCGATGGAACATAATTCATGATCATCAATCCCTATGAGCTTCTGGCCTATTATATAGATGTGCTCAGCTTCTACTCCGCTGTCGAGTAGAATTTGTCTGGCGAGGTTAGCTTGGCTACTTGGAACGCGGATTAAGGACCATCCGGCACCATTATAATTTTTAAACTGTCGGATAAAACGTTTACGCAATAGAGAGTCTTGACAAAAGTCTCTATAATTTTCGTCTAGTTTAATTATCTGGTTATGGCTGTGCATTTGACGAATGCCGTGGTATTCGTTGCTGGCTTTATGGAATACAAGAGATGTATTAAAGTTATGACGAAGTATCGAATCCTTCCCAGCTGCGTAAAGTGCGCTAAAGGGTGTAGCAGAAACGAAGGCCACGTTACATTCTGTATTTTCAAGTTCTAGATAGTTGAATATTTTGTCATAGCGGATACTATCACTGCTGGATCCATAATGACATTCATCGATGATGATCAGTTTGGGTTTCTGGTGTCTGAAATTAGTCTTTATAGAGGCTTCAAAGTTTGTAAAATTACTTACGACGATATTTTTACAAGGAGATAGGTCACGTTTAGCTTGCTCTTGCAAAACAATATCGGCCATCGTTACAAGATACAATGTATCCTTAAGTAGCTTTCGGTTGCTGATTGCCTCATCGGAAAGTGAAAGGCGTTGCAGCCCCGCAAGGGCGAGTGCAATTCCCGATTTTCCTGACTGCATTTCGGCAGCTAAAACTACAGCCCTAGAGCCTGAAATAAATTTAGAGAAGACTTTGTCGGCTGCGAGCCGCTGATGCTCAAACGTATGGCTTACAAGAGCCTCTTCAACGTATTGGCGATGTTTTTTTGCTATATTCATATTGGAACGCTAGTTGATGTAAGGGGCCCAGAGGCCCATGAACTAGTAAGTATTATCTATGTTATCGGAGAAATGGGATTCGTTACTTAACTCGCCAGATTTTTCAGGTAACTCATTATGCTGTTTCTTAGCGATTGAACGTTCCATATCATACTCACCTCGTTTGTAGATCACGATCAAGGTATCATCGCGTTCGACTTCAAAATAGTCGCACATATCCCAGACATCTTCCTGTTTCATTATTTTTTTTTCGACGTTTCTTCGCGAGATATTGTAGATACTGAAAATCGTAGCGGTAACTAATTTTTTTTCGGATAACTCACCATTCCCCGGTGTCACAATTCGGTTAAATTCAATATTCTCGCCACGATCGAGCAAATGAGTATAGAGCATAGTTTTATTTTTTTGTGTGCCATCTGCTTGTGCTTTTTCGGGATTATCGAAGCTATCTCCATTTACCCAATGTGCTTTGATCCAGTTTTTCTTTTTGCCTCGCATAGCCCGATTGCCTTTGACGCTGGGCGCACCTTTAGTAGTGAACTCCTTACGTATGAGTTCGATTGCTTGAAGAATTATTTTATCCCTAGTGTAGGAACTAAAGTCAGTGACCTCTTCAAGCAACTTGGCCGGTACGGCAACATAACTGTCAGTTTTGTATGTCTCTATATCACCAATAGAGCGGCGACGTTTATATTTGATTGTAAGTCCAACATCCAACCCATTTACTTGATATTCTTGACAAATATCTTCAAAGAAATCTCTAAGCCCTTCAAAGTCGGAAGCAGCATGAACAGCGCAAGTTTTTTCTAGATGGTCGAGAATAGCTCCATATGCTTCCGCTGCGTTTAAATTGGTGTAGTGTATCGAACTATTATTGCCATGATAGCCACAGGCCCGGCCAATATTAGCCTGAACTACAGCGGCTACGCTTGCTACAGTGCTATCCCATGTGGAAATGAGGTTATTTTTCATCATGGGGCCAAAATTAATTCCTGCTCTGGCTCCAGCAACAGTTATGGCTATCAGCTTATCTTCAAAAAGTAATGCATCGTCGAATTCTTTTTTGAATTTCTCAATACTGCAGTGCTCATCTTCAGGGACACCGCTGAGTGAATTACCGAGAATGTAGATTGAGTCTTCAGCGATACCTCGAGAAATTAGAAACTGTTTTGCTTCCATAGCTAAACCTGCGGGCACGCGTACTAATGACCATCCCATATTCTGGTGGGCTAAAAATTGTTCAATAAAATCATCTCGTTCTTGCGATGGAGTTAAAAAATTCTTAGAACTACCTTCTAGCCCTTTAACTTTCCCATTTTTGAGCATTTCTCGAACGCCGTAGTATTCATCGCTGGTTTTGTGGAATACCAGACGAGTATTGAAGTCACGCCTGAGAATCGAGTCTTTTAGCGCATTCTCTGCAACAACTAGTGCCTCTTGTAGTAAGTGGATATCATTGTTTTCTTCAGCCTCTTGTTGTAGCTCAAGGGCTTCTTGATATTCAGTATCTGCACCATATAAAGCACCAAATGGTGTAGCAGAGATAAATACAACTTTGCATGCATCGTTCTCTTGCTCCAAGTAGTCAAAGACGGTGCTGTAACGAACTGCAGATATATTTGAGCCATAATGGCACTCATCAATAATGATAAGCTTAGGTGGGCTACCTTTAAATTCCGTTTCCAGGACTTTCTCAAAATTGACAAAATTACTCACGACAACGTTTTTTGCCTGTTTGAGATCTTGTTCTGCTTGTTCTTTCAGAGCAGTATCAGCCATTGTTACGAGGTAAAGCGTGTCTTTTAGATGCTTACGGTCACATATGTTCTGGTCATTCAAACTAAGTCGGGCTTTGTTGAATAAATCGGATTCAGATAAAAGCTCCCCTCGTCACTGACTTCC
>CAUQMS010000012.1:0-140726 GCA_963519305.1 uncultured Enterobacterales bacterium | reverse complement strand
GGAAGTCAGTGACGAGGGGAGCTTTTATCTGAATCCGATTTATTCAACAAAGCCAGTAATTGCATGAAGCAGGCAGTTTACATATGGTTAACGTTACTAGTTCATTGCTAGGGTATATAGCAATATCACCTGCAAAGGTAAAAGACGAACAGCACATACGCTACGATGAACTTGCACAGAAGGTTGCTTTTGGCGAGCTCGCCCATAAGCCAGAAAGAAAATCCAGATGGCCCTTGAGTCTCCGGGTAGGGCAACTGTCTTTACAACGTATAAGCTGATCCTTCCTGAAAAGGGCGATCAATGCTTCAACAGGTAGCTCACCACTTCGGTGAACCCGTCAACATAGCCCTCCGGCGTGTCGGCATTAATCCCAGAATTATTGACTTTATATCGGCCATTAACGTAGTACGAGGGCGTGCCAGACACTGAAAATTGCCTCAACGCCGCTTCCTGCTTCGCGATTAACGCCTTCACCACCAGACTATTTTGAGCACTTTCATATTCAGCGGATGTTACTCCGGCATGGGAGAAAATTTGTTTAATGTCCGCAGTACTTTGCAGATTTCTGGCTTTTTGCACTGACTCAAACAATGGCATTTCCACAGCATCGCTCTTTCCCATGATCATCGCGATAGCCCAGGCTTCGGTGAGTTCATTTCCCAGTTTTCCCATCATACTGACATGGTATTTGATGACTTTTTCACCAGCGGGCAAAGCACGATTAATTCCCTCACTGACAGGATACCGTTGCGTAAACTGATAGCAGGGACCGCAGTAGAATGAGAAGAACTCGACAACGCTGGGCGCTTCAGCGACAGGTTGCGATAAAACGGAATATTGATGGCCTTCTTTGATCGCCGAGTTAGCGCCGAACGAGAATAATACGCATATGGTGAATACTCCTATACTGCTTTTAAACATCCTGTTTCCCTTAGCTGAGCATGAATATTGCGTAGTGATCTTTTAAACTATTTTTATCGCGCAATGACGACGTGTAGACCACGCATTGCCAATAAATTCGCGTAAAAAGTGTAACATGTTAGATGAAAGCCAATTACTCATTAAACAGAGCTTACTAACCACTTAAAGTGGTTAGTAAGCTCTGTTACTCGTAAGACAAACTTCTCGCCGTGAGGACAAGAACTGTCTGCGGAATCGAGGGCACTCCAGGCAAATTTAGTAAAAGCACACTTTTAAGTTTGGTCAAGAGAGGGGGTAAGCACTGAGGTAAGGAGTTTACAAACTTCGTGAAGTTATAAGTAGGTTTTGTTCATTTAACATAATCAATGTTATACGCACCGATTATGTTACTGCAATTTGATAATGTCACTTTTCCGCTAGTTTATAATGTCACCCTGGATCCGCAACCCAGCCGATCTTCCAGGGAGACTTTCAGTGATGTTGGTGACTATGTCAGGAAAAGAACTTTGCAGACTTCCGGTTATCCAGGCTGTTGTCGAGAAACGCTTACGCCGCCGTGATGCCGCCTCTCAACTACAGCTGACTGAGCGTCAGGTGCAGCGATTGATGAACCGTTTTCGTGTTTCTGGTGCAGATGGTTTGACTCACGCCAGACGAGGAAAATCAGGTGCTAATCGACTGGATGATTCACTTCGCTTACGGATCATGGCGCTGCTACGTGAAAAATACAGCGACTTTGGACCTACATTAGCCGCAGAAAAGCTCAGCGAACGCCATCATATTCGCGTCTCAGTGGAAACGCTCAGAAAATGGATGACTGCTGATGGTCTCTGGGTTCCGCACTCGCGGCGTAAACCCCGGGTCTATCAACCACGTTATCGGCGTGATTGCCTTGGTGAGCTTGTTCAGATTGATGGCTCTCACCACGACTGGTTTGAAGGCCGTGCATCAAAATGCTGCCTTCTGGTTTACATGGATGATGCTACTGGCCGGCTGATGCACCTACGCTTCTGCGAAACTGAGTCTGCCTTCGACTACATGCTGGCCACGCGTGAATATCTTGATAAACATGGAAAACCTGTCGCGTTCTATAGTGACAAACATGCGGTTTTCCGTGTCAGCCAGGCAGAAACCCGACGTACCGGTACCACTCAGTTTGGCCGTGTTCTTCATGACCTCAATATTGACCTCATATGCGCGAACAGTTCTCAGGCTAAAGGCCGCGTGGAACGGGCAAACCAGACACTTCAGGACCGGCTAATAAAGGAAATGCGGCTCGAGCACATTACTGGTATTGAAGAAGCAAATGCCTGGCTGGAGACCTTTATTCAGGACTTTAACCAGCGCTTTGCTAAAGCGCCTCAATACCCTAAAAATCTCCACCGGGCAGTCAGTGAATCACTGTCTGAACTGGATGATATTTTCGCCTGGCAGGAACACCGAACACTCTCAAAATCACTGACATTTCAGTACGATAAGATGCTCTATCTTGTTAACCCCACTGAAGAAAACACACGTATCGCCGGTGAAAAAATCATGGTTCTCGACTATCCGGATGGAACTCTGGCCTTCAAATACGGCTACAGAACGTTGTCATATCAGGTCTATGACAAGCTGGCCTGCGTTGACCAGGGCGCCATCGTGGACAATAAACGGCTTGGTGCCGTATTGAAATTAGCGCAGGTAACTCAGGACGAACGGGAACGTGAGGGTAAAAGAGAACGCAGCAAGAAAATGCCTAAACGACGCGCTCAGGCAAGGGTTCAGGAACAGCTAAAAGCCATCAATCCGGTACTTGTTAACCCTGCAGAATTCAGAGCCAGCCTCAAACGATAACCCCCTGCTCTTTCAGACTCAATCACAGTAAAAGTGACATTTTAACTTTGGAAATCAGGGTGACATTTTAAACTGGGATAGACAGATTATGTCAGCGCAAAGCGATAATGTCGTGTCTGGAGTGACATTATAAACTTGCATTAACAGATTAAGCAGGGAAAAAGTGTGCGCTGGTGAGCGCACCGACAGACGTAAAGCCCAATTAAAAGTTAATCATAACCAGGTCGAGATGCTTATCTTTACCTACATAAAACGAGGTTTCTCCCACCGGAGTAAATCCCTGACGGGTATAAAACTTGATCGCCCTTTCGTTTTCTTCATTCACCAGCAATCTCACGCCACCCGATACACTTTGCAGTGTTTCGCTGACCAGTTTCTGCGCGTATCCCGCGCCATGAAACTCTGCCAGAAGATAGCAACGCGTCAGCTCAGTGATTCCATCAGCTTTCGAAATTCCGACGGGTTCAGGTGCAAGAGTCAGTAAGCTGTAGCCGATGATTTGATCATCGAATTCCAGTACGTGGATTTTTTTGTTGGATGACGTTAGAAGATTTTCAAAGCATTCAACATTCAGATTCGTTTCAATATAGTCTTTTATATCATCAGCCGGAGTGCTTACCGGGCAGGCCATTGAAAAAGTGGCAACCGCTAAGTGGCTGATCGCGGAGGCATCTTCCAGCGTAGCCAAACGAACGAGTGTACTCATCAAAAATCTCTCTGTTTGATTATTTTAGTCAATATTGCGCGCATTTCAGCACGCTTTAGCCAGCCAATCAGGCCGCTTGCACCGAACGAGGCTTTTTACTGACTGGCACTTCGTCAGCTTCTCTCAGTTCTTCTGTTTCAGCAACAGGAACTTCCACACCTTCCGATTCAGGCAATTTGCTGGTACGCAAGATGTGCTGAACGGTATCTTTATGTTCTGCAAGGTGAAGTGAGATATTTTCTGCCAGTGTTTCATCCAGTTCAAGACCGCTCGTAAGCAGCCATTCGCTGAAGGCATCGGCCATATCGAGCATTTTGTCGTAAGCATCCGCATCTTTTTTGTTGGCAAATGTCATCTTCTCTTCACCTTTTCTGACCACAACAAATTTTGTTACAACAGCCATGACTCACTCCTTACACTGTAATTACATACAGTATGCCAGTAATGCGGGCAAGATACACTATTCCCTCTTTTTTTATCGGACGGATTCTAGTGTGTCCGCCCCTCTGACCAAAAATGGCCCTTGCATCAGCAAAGGCCATGATTCGTTCATGCCAGTTTATTTATGTTGTCTGGAGAACTCTTCTTTGGCTTTCTGCAATTGTTGCTGGAAAGCCGGATTGGTGTGCAGCGTGGCGACCACGGCTGAGCCAACAATACGTGCGGCGTCAACGTCGCTCTGCCAGTGATAGCCGCAGATAACCCGGCTCTGACCAAGATCATAACCGCGCTGGAGGATCTGATCCTGACGCTGCGGGTTAATCTCCGTCAGCACTAATGCCGTCGCCCAGCCGATGGACGTATGGCCGGACGGATAAGAACCATTTTTCGACAACTTATCCTGCTCGGTGGTATTACACGTCGGGACACCGTAGAACGCAAACGGACGGATGCGCATGTACTTCTCTTTAGCACCACGGGTCGCCAGATCTCCGGCATCCTCGATCATATTGGTCAGCAGCTTATGCAGCTCGGGTGAATCTTTAGCGGTGATCGGCGAACCAAAAGCACCGGAGAAAGCATTTGCCACCCCGCCGCCGCTCAGGTTAGCGTCTTCAGCCGCCTGCTTGCCGCGTTCGGTTGAACGCAGAAGACGCCCTTGCTCATACATCGCCTGGTCGTTGAGAAACGCAATGCTGCCCACAGCCGGAGGCGGCGGAAGCAAAGTCAGGCTGTTAATCGCCTGATCATTTTTCAGATAGTAGAGGTCTGGTTTGGTGGTCGCATCGTTGCCGGCAAGGGCAAAAGCATTGAGGGAAAACAGGCTGGCAAGACAAAACGTAGCAACAACTTTCATCGAAGTTTCCTTACTTATCATTATATTTCGGCTACGAAATCAGCTTCGTAACATTTACTAACATCCGTCAGTAAAACAAAATACAGCTGAAAAAGAGTGAGCCGGATCGCAAAACAACAGATTCATAACATATATGAATGAATAACAAGCATATTCGGGCTTTTTGTTATCGATGGAAGGCATTTTTTATACAATAAGTCGCTGAGGTTACGGTGAAAGGGCTTTTTAGAAATGGGCAGATGACCTGCCCATTGAAAATCAGCCGGTTTATTGGCCGAGAGGGTCGGATTCCGTAGCCTGATGATGTATCGCCGTTTCCAGCGCTGAGAGATCGTCAGAACTCAGCAGCGGGATCAGTTTTTCCCGTTGCCCGGCAGGCCGTTGGTAAATCCGCAGGGCCAGAATGCGCCGGATAATCTCTGGCGGAAAACGATATTTGATCACGCGGGCAGGGTTACCGCCGACGACAGCATAAGGCGCAATATCCCGGGTCACCACGCTTCCCGCCGCAATCACCGCCCCCTCACCCACAGTTATCCCCGGCATGATCATACAGCGCATCCCCAGCCAGCAACCGTCGTTGAGCACCGTATCCCCTCTGGGCTGATAGGTGTTTTTGACTTCACTCAGGAAGGGATAAAGGCTAATAGAATCAATGCAGTGGTTATGGTTACCGCCCATTAAAATCACCGACTCTGCGGCAATACAGACATAGTCACCAATGATGAGGCGGTCAATATGCCCGAGAGGCTCCCACTGCTGGCTGACGCTATCGCCGTGGAGATAGCGGACAACCGAGTTTTCGAACCCCTGATCCCAGCTGTCACTGTAATAGCTGTGCTGCCCGGCGATCAGGATATTGGGATTTTTAACTGTAAGGTGAAGATACTCCACCTGCGACCAGTGTTTGTTTTTCATGACGTTTCCTTTCAATAAAGAAAGCCACGGAACGGTTTTGCTTCGTGGCAGTGATTATACGTTCAGATAATCACTGCTTCTGGCGATGCGGGGATGGTGCAGCAAGGGGCTGCTCAGAAAACGGATATTCATCACGACTCCTTCGTGGCCAGTTTCAGCAGCACCACGCCCGAGAAAATCAGCAGCACGGCGATGACGCGCAGGGGGTTGAGGCTTTCACCAAACATCGTGACGCCAAGAATAAAGGCACCAATGGCACCAATGCCGACCCAGACGGTATACGAGGTGCCCAGCGGCAGGGTTTTCATTGCCACCGCCAGCAGCGCAAAGCTCAACAACATAAAGAAAACGGTGATGAGGCTGGGAACGAGACGTGTAAACCCGTGCGACTCTTTCATGGCGGTAGACCAGACAACTTCAAAAACGCCCGCCAGCAGTAAATAGATCCAGGCCATATTTTTTACCTTAATAAAACGCAGGGCCGTCCCTAAATGAGTTGGCTGAATCTCTGGTCGTCCAGTCAGCTTGAGTACGTACGGTGAGGATTATAATGTAACCGCCCCTGATTTTACAGCCCGCAACGGCCAGGGCTGCCAGGGGGTTGCGGGCCAAAACATCAGGCTTTCTGTACGGAACCGGCCACCAGTCGGCCCTGATGGAACGTCGCTTTCACGTCGGAAACGCGGGCGACAGCTTCAGCCGAACAACTCGCCGCGACCAGAATCATCTCCGCGTTGTCATTAACCACAGGCCACTGCCGCTTACCGTTGTCATCCAGCGGCAGGATGTTGCCCGTTGCAATCGCCAACGATCGCGTCAGGCCGAACTCGTCCGAGTTACCATACAATTGTGCGTAGAGATTGGCTTTCTCCAACATACTGCCGGTGCCAAAGGGCGACCAGTGGTCAATAACGCTGTCGGTACCGGTCATGACAAAGACGCCCTTTTGGCTCAGCTGTGGCAACGGCATTGCCAGTTTGCCGATGGGAACCGTAGAGGCTACGGTAAAGCGCTGACGGGCAAGCCCGTCGATCACTTCGTCAAGTTCATCACCTTTCAACGTCGAGAGCGCAAATCCGTGGCTCAGCGTCACGTTGCCCTGGAGTTGCGGGTTCTGTTCTACCGTTTTAATCATGTATTTCACCGCCGCGACGCCCGCCGGAGTCGTCTCATGCAGATGAATATCCACGCCTTTATGGGTGTCGAGCGCGATGCGAAACATGGCGTCCAGCGACTTTTCCATCGCGCCATCCACGTTGGTCGGGTCCAGCCCGCCCACATATTGCACGCCCATTTGCATTGCTTCACGCATCAGACTATCAACGTTCGAGTGCAGCAAACCGTGCTGCGGGAAAGCCACAATCTCACAGCTGAAATCCTGTCTGTGTTTTTCCAGCGCGATTTGCAGATGCTCCAGACTTTTCAGGCCGCTGACGGGATCAATATTGCAGTGGCTGCGCGCTACCGTGGTGCCTTTGCTGTGCAGCAGACGAATAATCGCTTCAGCGCGTTCGACTGACGTGGGCAGAAGTTGCGGAATAAGCACCTGCTCGCGAGCAATCATATCCATGATGGTTTTGCCCTTACGCGGCCTCGGCGCTTCCCACGGGCCACCGTAAAAGGTCTTATCCAGATGAATATGCATGTCGCGGGTGGCAGGCAGCAGCAATAAACCCTGCGCATCAAACCCCGGCAACGAGCTGGCCACCGCACCGATGGCAGGCTGTATGGCGGCGATTTTTCCGTCTTTGATTTCAAGGTGATAGAGCGCGGTTTGGGTCGCGACAATCATGCCATCCTGATGCTCAAAGCCCTCTTCCAGCCTGACGTTACGCAGCTGGTAATGAGCTGGCGCGATGGAGCTGACCTGCTTAGGGTCATCACATTGTTGCGCTTGACTGGCCGGAGTCGTCGCCGCGGCCGCGGACGTCATGCCAGAAGCGATCAACGCACCGCCAGCGGTCAATTTTGCACTCTGGGAGAGAAAGCTTCTGCGGCTCTGTTGCAGGGAATTTTGCACGTCGGTTCCTTATTCATGCGGGGGAAATAGCCTGTTTCTTTCACCATAAAAGAACTTCCCCTGCCCGGCTGCGATATTTCCCACTGGCGGTCAGTGGGAAACGCAATGGTCAGACGAGCTGGCAAAAGTCTTGCAGTTTTTCAGCCAGGGCGCGTTGAGCCGGAGTGGCATCCGGGCGATAGAACAACGCCAGCTCGATATCATCAATCACCGGCAGCCTGCTCTCTGGTCCCAGAATACGATGTTCAGGCAAACGGCAACTGGCCGGAAGCAGCGTAACGCCCAACCCCGCCGCGCTGGCGGCGGCCAGTGCGGCCAGACTGGCGCTGCTGTAACTAATGCGCCAACTGAAGCCTAAACTCTCCAGCGCCTGACACAGTGCTTCCCGGTACATACCGTTAAGCGGAAACAGCACCAGCGGGACCGGCGAGCGTTCAAAGGCAGGGAATCCGGCGCTGTCGAGCCACAACATCGGCTCAGGACGCGCCGCATTGGGCTTTTCGCCTTTCGTCTGCTTAATAAGGATGATATCCAGCTCTTCCTGCTGCCAGGCGCGGCGCAGTTCGTTGCTCAGGCCGCTGGTCACGTCGAGACGCAGATGGGGATGTGAACGGCTGAATTCTGCCAGCAGTGACGTCGTGGCGGCGGCAAAATCCTCCGGCACGCCGAGCCGCACCACGCCGTCGCGCCACTGATCGCTCAGCGCATCGTGGGCTTCGCCATTGAGCGCAATAATACGCCGTGCATAGCCGAGCAGACGGTCACCCTCTTCGGTAAGCTGAACCTGATGCGAAGTCCGTTCCAGCAGAGGTTTGCCGAGGGCTTCTTCGAGACGCCGCACCTGCTGACTTACGGTAGACTGAGAAAGAAAAACCCGTTCAGCCGCACGCGTGAAGCTGCCGGTTTCGCAAACGGCAACAAAGCTGAGTAACTGCTGTGGGCTGAACATCGGATAGCGATTCATTTTTTCACTACTTAGGGGGCGGCTATTTCGATTCCCGATAGTAGCAATACTGACCGCTGTGGCAAAGCGCGGGTCTGACTGGGGGCAGATCGTCCGCGCGTTGAGGTGTTATCAGGCAGAAACCTGGAAATGCTCTTTAAACTGTTTTTCCAGCTGTTCGAGAGTTTTACCCTGCGTTTCCGGTGCAAACAGGATCACAAACACACCACCAGCGACCCCGATAGCGGCGAAGGTGAGGAAACTCATCGACAGACCGATATGCTCGAGCAACAGCGGGAAGGTGAGCGTAATACTGAAGGTGGTCATCTGCATAGCAAACACCGAAATACCCGTGCCGATACCGCGGATGCGCATCGGGAATATCTCAGATAACAGCAACCAGACCACCGGCGATAACGCTCCCTGTTGAAAGCACAAAAACAGCAGCATCCCCGCCAGGATCAGCCAGCTGCGCAGCATGTTCGGATGCCCTGAGACAGTTTCGGGCATCAGATAAGAGAGTGCACCTATGGCTATCAACGTCAGGGTACAACCAATCTGGCCGGTCAGCAGCAGCGGGCGACGACCGAACTTACTCAGCAACCAGATGCCGACAAAGGTCATCACCACCGAGACCACGCCGTTACCGATAGTGGCCACCAGCGCAGTATTGGTCCCCATTCCCGTGCTCTGCAACATAACGGGTGCGTAGAACATGATGGTGTTGACTCCGGAAAGCTGCTGGATCATGCCGATACCCACGCCGAGCAGTACCAGGCGTTTCATCCAGGTGGAAATGGTTTTCTTGCGACGGGCATGCATCTCGTCGCGGCTGGGAACGGCTTTGCGGATCTCCGCCAACTCTTTCTCCACGTGGCGCGACTGACGTGTGTGTTTCAGGACGTCGCGTGCTTCGGCAAAACGCCCGTGCATGGCATACCAGCGCGGGGTATCCGGCAAGAACCACATACCTATCCACAGCACGCCGGCAGGGATAACGGCAATACCCAACATCCAGCGCCAGGTCTCCTGCCCGCCCCAGATCTCGTTAATGGCCGCATTACTGGAATAAGCCAGCAGTTGCCCGGAGACAATCATCAGCTCCTGTAATGTAACAAACTGCCAGCGCCGGTTGGCCGGCACGATCTCGGCGATATACACCGGCACAATGGCCGCTGCACCACCGACTGCCAGCCCGAGGATAAAGCGAAAAGCAATCATGAAGACTGCGTTGGGGGCCATGGCGCAGCCAAGGGAACCCATCATAAAGAGGATGGCCAGCGTCATGATGATCTTCTTACGCCCGAAATGGTCTGCCACGCGGCCCGCGCCAATCGCGCCAAAGGCGGAACCCAAAATCAGTGAACTGGTGACCAGCCCGGTACTTAATGCGGTCAGATGCAGTTCACTTTTCATAAACAGCAGCGCCCCGGCAATAACCCCGGTGTCATAGCCAAACAGCAATCCGCCCAGCGTGGCAATAATGGCGATCACTTTCACCATAGGTTCTACCGGTGCCTGACCGGGTTTCTGTTTTACTGTGGGGTTTTCCACTGTGGAATCAGTCACTCAGATTCTCCCAAAAGATTATTGTTGTTATTCACGATGTGTTGAATCAGTAAGCTTACGTATAGCCTGCGAAGTAAAAGCCTAGCAAAAATGTGACGCACGTCTAACTTTTGACGTAAAAAAGGCCGCGAAAGCGGCCAGATGGGGAAGTTTTAGGCGAATTGTTGGGGAAAATACCTATAGCAGGTGGTCTGCAGACTCTCTGAGGGTCACTCAGTCACCACCCAGACGCTAAGGCTGCCCGCGTTGCAGCGGAACACCGCCGTGCCCTGATCGTCAGACTCTACCTGCTCCTGCCGGTTATCGAGCAGATCCTGCCATTTTTTACCGGCGTAGCCTTCGCCCAGCGCCACCGTTTTCTCACCCTCTTCACCGTTAGACATCACCACTACACAACCCGGATGTTCGTCGGTCCCGCTGCGGCTGAAAGCCAGACAGTTAGGGTGATCGAAGTAATCGGTTTGTATGCCCCAGGCATGGGTCTGGCGGGCCTTGATTAAGGTCTCCAGATGCGGAACCACCTGCAGTTCCACCTCATGCGCGTTGCCGTCGCTGCCGGTATCTTCATAAGTGGCCCCAAACAGGCCGGGATAAAACACGATGGGAACGCCCTGCTCGCGCAGTAAAATCAGCGCATAAGCCAGCGGCTTGAACCAGGGTTCGATAGGCGCTTCGAGCGACTGCAAGGGTTGAGTGTCATGGTTAGCCACCAGCGTTACGGCGTGCGCCGGATCGGCCGCCACTAGCGTATTGTCGAAGATTTTACTCAGGTCATAATCTGCGCCACCGCGCGAGGCGTGATGGAAATTGAGCTGCAACGGCGCGTCGAACAGCATGGTTTTGCCGTCCACCTGCTGAATGTACTGTTGCAAGGTTTCCACCTCATGGGACCAATACTCAGCCACGATAAACATCGGCTGTTCGGCCTCGGCCTGAATATGGTCGATCCAGCCTTTATAAAACCACGCCGGAATGTGCTTCACTGCGTCGAGCCTGAAGCCGGTACAGCCGGTTTCGGCCATCATCCAGCGCGCCCAGTATTTGAGCTCTTCATCCACGGCTTTGTTTCTGAAATCGACATTGGCTCCCATCAGGTAGTCATAATTACCGAATTCAGAATCCACTTCGGTATTCCAGCCATCGGCGGTGTAATCGTTGACGATTTTAAACACGCCGTTTTCATCGGGATTTTCAATGTGGTCCACGCCGCTGAAGCAGTGGTGATCCCAGACGAATTCTGAATATTTACCCTGCCGCACCGGGAAAGTGAAGCGCGTCCAGGCGTCAGCCTCGATCACCTCTTCCTCAATATCCTCCCGGTTATCCTGAGAGACACGGTTAACCTGAATGCGTTCTTTCTCGTCAGCCCCCATTTTATGGTTAAGCACCACGTCCATGATCACGCCAATTTGCCGCTCCTTCAGCGCGTGGATCGCCGCCAGCAGTTGCTCTTTATCGCCATACTTGGTGGCGCGGGATCCTTTTTGGTCGAACTCACCCAAATCGAACAAATCATAGGTGTCATAACCGACGGAAAATCCGCCTGATGCCCCTTTATAGGCAGGGGGAAGCCAGACGGAAGTGATACCAATCTCGGCCAGATAACCGGCTCGCTCAGCGACTTCGGGCCACAGTTTTCCGCCATCCGGGTAGTACCAGTGAAAGAACTGCAACAGTGTGGGATTTTGCATGACGGCTATTCCATTTCGCATGACAGGGAAATGAAGTATGGAGCAGGAATCATAAAAAGGTTAGCCGGGACTGACTTGTCTCTCATTGGGGGCAACAGGTTTACGGCTGAACCGCCAGAGCGGAAATTGCAGGCCAGAAAATTTACATTGCGCGGCGGGACACTCAGCGGCAGGAAGCCGTGGACAGATGATGGGGGAAAACGTCTTGCCATTGTTCCGTTTGGGATCCTGTGTTAAGCAATGTCATACTTTGTGTTATGTACGCATAAAATCAAGAAGGAATCACTTTGAACACAAGCAACCCTGGTATTCAACTGACCGCCGCCGAAGCCGTTGACCGGCTTGAAATCCTCTACAGCGGCGCTGTTGTCGCGCTGCGAAAAGCCATTGGCGAATTTATTATCGACGGCTCCCTGCCCGACGCGGACGTACGCGCCGCAGGGCTTTTTACTTACCCTGAACTGAGCGTCAGCTGGGACGGCACCGCGCAAAATCAGTTTAAATCTCGCGCCTATGGGCGTTTTCCGCGTGCGGGCAAATACACCACGACGATCACGCGCCCGGAACTGTTTCGCGAGTATCTGGCCGATCAGCTGGCGCTGCTGGAAAGCGAGTACAACGCCAGTTTCGTGGTTAAGCCTTCCGGGCTTGAGATCCCGTTCCCGTTCGTGATTGACGGCTCTGACCTGAACCTGAACCGCACCATGAGCGCAGCGCTGGCGCATCATTTCCCGACCACCGAGCTGTCGCAAATTGGTGACCAGATCACCGATGGCCTTTCGCCTTCGTCTTCAGTCTTCCCGCTGTCGCATTTTGATGCCCTGCGCACCGACTTCTCGCTGGCCCGCTTGAAGCACTACACCGGCACACCGGCGGAACACGTTCAGCCTTACGTGCTGTTCACCAACTACACCCGCTACGTGGATGAGTTTGTCAGCTGGGCCTGTGCGCAGATTGTCGATCCCGCCAGTCCTTATGTTGCGCTTTCCTGCGCAGGCGGCGCTTACGTCACGCCGGAAACCATTAATCTGGAAGAGACGGTGTCAGATCTGGCGTGGAAAAAGCACCAGATGCCTGCCTATCACCTGATCGCCCGCGACGGCAAAGGCATTACGCTGGTCAATATCGGCGTCGGTCCGTCGAATGCCAAAACGATCTGCGACCATCTGGCCGTATTACGCCCTCATGCCTGGCTGATGATTGGTCACTGCGGCGGGCTGCGCGAAAGCCAGCAAATTGGGGATTACGTGCTGGCCCACGCCTATCTGCGTGATGACCACGTACTGGACGCCGTGTTGCCGCCGGACATCCCCATCCCGAGCATCGCCGAAGTACAGCGCGCGTTGTATGACGCCACCAAGGTGATCAGTGGAATGCCGGGCGAAGAAGTAAAACAGCGTCTGCGCACCGGTACCGTGGTCACCACCGACGATCGCAACTGGGAGCTGCGCTATTCGGCGTCGGCCATGCGCTTTAACCTGAGCCGCGCCGTGGCCGTGGATATGGAAAGTGCCACGATTGCGGCGCAGGGTTACCGTTTCCGCGTGCCTTATGGCACGTTGCTGTGCGTGTCTGACAAGCCGCTGCACGGTGAAATTAAGCTGCCGGGTCAAGCCAACCACTTCTACGAAGGGGCAATTTCCGAGCATCTGCAAATCGGCATTCATGCCATCGGCTTGCTACGTGAGGAAGGCGACAAACTGCACTCGCGTAAACTGCGGACCTTCAACGAACCGCCGTTCCGTTAATGCCTTTCTGATGACATTGCTACCTGCACGGGGAAGGTTCATCCTTCCCCGCTATCCTCTGAATATTTCTACACAATTACTGTCGATAACTTAGCGTATTCCCCCTGATCTCCCGCGTAAAAAAACGCTTGTACCGGCGTATATTCACCTCTATGGATGGGCGCTGCGCCCAAAGTCAAAGACGTTGTTAAAAGCAGGTTGTCGAGGTGGTTATGAAAAGGCTATTGATATTAATGCTGGCTGCGGGGGCGCTGATGTCTGTCACGCAGGCTGCGCAGGCCTATGGCTATTACGGACATGGTTACTACGGTCATGGGTATTATCATGGCTGGTACGGCGGCCCGAATGTGGTGATCGGCGTATCGCCGTGGGCGCCCCCGCCACCGGTCTATTATGGTCCGCCACCGGTGGTCTACGTGACGCCACCGCCACCACAAACTTATGTTGAGAAAACCCCGACCTATGCCTATTACTGCCAGAATCCGGCGGGCTATTACCCGCGCGTGCCGCGTTGTTCACGTGGCTGGATGAAAGTGGTGGTTGGCGATCCCGCTTCCCGTTAAGCCTGAGTGAGTTATCCATGAAACGTCTCTATAAGATAGCGCCGCTGGCTCTGCTGGCGGCCCTTTCCGGCTGCGTCTCGCCGCCATCCAGTCCGGATGTCACCGTGCTGCCGGGCAGCAGTAAAAGTTACGGGCAGTTCAGGCAGGACGACATTCTGTGCCGCAATACGGCGCAAAACAGCACCAGTGGTGGTGCTCAGGCGGCATCAAACAGTGCCGCAGGCACGGCAACGGCGGGTACTCTGGTGGGCGCAGCGGCAGGTGCGCTGATCGGGGCGGCGTCTGGTCAGGCCGGACCGGGGGCGCTGATTGGCGCGGGCAGCGGTTTGCTGGTCGGCAGTGCGATGGGCAGTAATACGGCAGGGATGAGCAGCGGCGATTTGCAGGATCAATATGACGTGATTTACACCCAGTGTATGTACGCCAAAGGCAACAAGGTGCCGGTCGCCTACAACTACGATCAGCAGTCAGATTCTCGTCACTCGGACGTTCCGCCTGACTACCAGCCTGCCGGGTCACAAAGTGATGTTCCGCCGGATTATAACGGTGGCGCACCTGACAGCAATGCACCACCGGATTATCACTAGAACATCGACGCGTTAAAACTTCACCACGGCACCCAGCTCAATCACCCGGTTAGGAGGGATCTGATACAGGTCGGGTGCCCGCAACGCGTTACGCTGTAACACCTGGAACAGTTTGCCACGGATACGCAGATACCACGGGCGTTTATCCAGCGCCAGCGTATCGCGGGAGAGGAAGAACGAGGTATCACTCATGGTGCAGCGCAATCCGTCCTGCCCGCAGCGGTAAAAGACCTCTTCCAGATTTGGTGTCTCACGCCAGCCATAACTCGCCACCACCCGCCAGAACGACGGTGATAGATGTTCAATGGTTACGCGTTTGAGTTTATGCACATACGGGGCATCGGCGCTGGCGATCGTCAGCAGGATCACCCGGTCATGCAGCACCTTGTTATGTTTAAGATTGTGCAGCAACACCAGCGGTACTGCATCAGGCGCACGTGACATAAACACGGCCGTACCCGGTACGCGCAGCGGCGGGGATTTCTCCAGCGAGGTGATCAGCGCATTCAGCGCATCCGGGTCTTCCCGCAGACGGCGCAGCAGTCGCGTACGCTCGGTGTGCCAGGTCATCATAATCAGCAGAATGCTCAGCCCCAGCACCACCGGCAGCCAGCCGCCGGAGAACAGTTTGGTGAGGTTGGCGGCGAACAGCGGGATATCCACGGCCAGCATCAGCACCATCAGCAGCAAGCCCCAGCGCGGTTTCCAGCCCCAGTTTTTTATCGCCACAATACTCAGTAATACCGAGGTTAGCGCCATGGTGCCGGTAACAACAATGCCGTAAGCCGATGCCAGATCGCTCGAGTGTTTGAAACTGATGATCACAATCAGCACGGCCACGTACAGCAGCCAGTTCACCACCGGAATATAAATCTGTCCGGACTCAACGTCCGAGGTATAAACAATGCGCATTGGCGGCAGATAACCGAGGCGCATGGCCTGACGGGTCAGGGAAAATACGCCGGAAATGACGGCCTGCGAGGCGATCACCGTCGCCAGGGTGGCAATCAGCAGTAGCGGCACCAGCGCCCAGTCAGGAGCCAGCAGGAAGAACGGGTTTTTAATCGCCTCAGGGTGAGTCATCAACAACGCGCCCTGACCGAAATAGTTCAGCACCAGCGAAGGCGCAACCAGTAAAAACCAGGCGATGCGGATTGGCTTCTTACCAAAGTGCCCCATATCAGCATACAGTGCTTCAGCACCGGTCACTGCCAGCACCACCATGCCGAGCGCAAAGAAGGAGATCCCTTTGTATTCGATAAAGAAATTGACGGCCCAGTAAGGATTAAGCGCCTGCAATACGGCAGGGTTTTTCAGAATACCGCTGATGCCCAGCACCGCGAGTGACAAAAACCACAGCACCATCACCGGCGCGAACAGCTTACCGACGCTTCCCGTGCCCTTCTTTTGAATAACAAACAGCAGAGTCAGGACCGCAATCGACAGCGGAATAATGAAAGGATCCAGCGACGGTTCGATGATCTCCAACCCTTCTATCGCCGACAATACGGAGATTGCCGGGGTGATCACGCCGTCGCCGTAGAAGAAACTGCCCCCCACCAGCCCGAGAAATACCGTCACCGTAAACCATCGCGGTTTCACGTGGCGCACAGCCAGTGACATCAGGGTCAGAATGCCGCCCTCACCGTCATTGTCTGCCCGCATCACAAAGCCGATATATTTGATGGAGACGACCAGCATCAGCAGCCAGAAAATCAGCGATAAAAAGCCAAAAATCGAACTTTGGGTCGGGATAATACCCGCCTGCCCGGTCAGGCATTCGCGCAGGGTATAGAGCGGGCTGGTACCTATATCACCGTACACCACGCCAATGGCCGCCAGCGTAACTGCGGGCAAGGGCTGCTTATTTTTCATATGCATAAATGGGGATTCGCAAGGTCAGTGGGCCGGAGAAAACCGGTGCATCTTGGCAGTATAGTACCGGCCAGTGCCGGTACGCCCGTTGATGTGAATTTTTTGTTAAATTGGACTTTCTGTCGCGTTTTTCTGTACTTAGTGCGCAGCCCGCAACTGCGGATAGCGGCGGAAAATAAAGATGCACCAGACCAGCGCCACGCACCCCATAATCCCACCGACATAACCCACATTCGCCATCCCAAGATGTAAGCTCACCTGGTTGCCAAACAATGCGCCCGCGCCAATTCCCAGATTAAAGATGCCGGAGAACAGCGCCATCGCCACATCCGTGGCGTCGGGTGCCAGTGCAAGCACGCGAATTTGCATCGCTAAGCCAATTGCCATCATGCCCATACCCCACAGAACGGCCAGTAAGGAAATACTAACAGAATGTGTCGCGGCGACCAGCAACAGCAACATGCTCAGTGCCACGATGGCAATTGCCCCCACCAAAAAGCCTGACGGGAAACGGTTCCCCAGCACGCTGAACAACACGCTGCCAAGAATACCCGCACCGCCGAACACCAGCAGCAGGAAGGTCGTAAAGTTTTCGCCCATATCTGCCACGTTTTGCATAAAGGGTTCGATATAGCTGTAGGCGGTATAATGTGCGGAGACAATAAGCGTGGTCAGTACGTACATGCAAACCAGCGCAGGACGTTTAAACAGCATTGGTACGCTGCTCAGTGACCCGCTGTGTTCACTCGGCAATTTAGGCAGCAGTTTCATCAGGCACAGCAGGGTGAGAAGCGCAACCACCGCGATGATCGCAAACGTTATGCGCCAGCCGAGATACTGCCCGATCACGCGCCCGAGCGGCAGGCCAAGCACCATCGCCAGCGCCGTACCGGTCGCCAGCATACTCAGCGCCTGTGTTTTCTTACCTGCAGGCGCGACGCGGATGGCAAGCGATGCGGTAATCGACCAGAAAATAGCATGCGCCAGGGCGATACCAATACGCGACACCACCAGCGACTGAAAGTCCCACGCCATGACCGACAGAATATGGCTGCCGATAAACAGGACAAACAGCACCGCCAGCAAACGGCGTCTTTCAATATTGCGGGTCAGCAACATCAGCGGCAGCGACATCAGCGCCACGACCCAGGCGTAGATAGTCAGCATCAGCCCGACCTGCGCGGTTTCCATCGAAAAACTATTGGCGATGTCCGACAGTAAACCGACCGGAACGAACTCCGTGGTGTTAAAAATAAAGGCGGCGATGGCAAGCATAATGACGCGGAGCCATTCGGTCTTGCGTGAGACTGGTTGTGTTTGCATGAAAATAGGTAACTTTTTGGTGAAGTGAAAGCCGTGTGCATGACAGAAAAAATGTCATTTTTGTGAGCCGTATTGTGTTTTATTTCCACCTGAATAGAAACCGTTATATCCGGCAAAGGGGAAAATTCCGCCCCGTCACGTTGCCTCACGCCATCACTTCACCTTGTGCCGGATTTAATGCACACCCAACCAGCGCAGACCCGCCGTGACAGCCGCTGCTGACAGGATAACAACAATCAGCGGCACTTTACGCCATGCCAGAATCGCCGCCACGGCGATACCCGCCAGACGTGCCATACCGGCGAAGTGTTCCCCTTCCAGTAATGTGGCGATCACCGCAACGGCCAGCAATAATGTGGTCGCAGCATCCGCGATCAGCGCGCGGCTATTTTCGGTGAACGTCATGCGGGCACCGAGTTTAAAGCCCGCCACGCGCAGCAGATAGGTTCCCGTGGCCAGCAGCGCGATACCACCGATCACCAGAGTGTGGTCATTCATGCTTTATTCCTCCGTACCATTAACCCCAACAGCGAGAACAGCACCGGCATTCCTACCGGAACAAAGGGCACGGCGGCCAGAGCAATCAGCGCTCCGGAAAAAGCCGGGATAATGGTTTTGGCATTGTTCAGCGCAGGCAGGATCAGTGCAATCAGGATCGCAGGGAATACGGCGTCCAGACCAATAGCCTGCGTGTCCGGAATAAATTTCCCCACTGCCCCCCCGATAACGACTCCCACCGGCCAGCAGAGCGCAATGCCCAGACCACATAGCCAGAAGGCGGCCTTACGCTGACTGTGCGAGGTTTGCGAGACGCCAAACACCACGCTTTCATCATTCATGAGGTGACAGCCTAAAAAACTGAGCGGATTGCGGCCCACCAGATCCTTGACCGCGATACCGAACGGCAGATGACGTGCGTTAACCAACAGCCCTGCGGCAGCCGCTGCAAACGGACTGCCGCCACCTGCGACAATACCAATAAACAAAAATTCGGAGGCACCGGCCAGCACCAGCACGGAGAGTGTCAGTGGTACCCACAGTGGAAACCCGCTGCCCGTCGCCAGCGAACCATAGGAGATACCGACGATCCCATCGGCCAGACACACCAGAAAAATGGCTTTCACCGTATCCGCATTAAGCGAAGAAAAACGGCTGAACTTCATAAATCAATCCCATAACGAACGAATAGGCTGTTATAATGAACAAACAAACTGTGATTTACAAGGCGAACGTTCGTTCGTTATAGCAATATACCAGGGTGATTTATGACTCAACCAATCAGCATTATTGCCAAAGCACTGGTGCGCGAACGTCAGCGTACCGGTTTATCTCTGGCTGAAGTGGCCCGTCGTGCAGGCATTGCTAAATCAACGCTGTCACAGCTCGAAGCCGGTAACGGTAATCCGAGTCTGGAAACGCTATGGGCACTGTGCGTGGCGCTGGATATCCCTTTTGCTCGGCTGATGGAGCAGCAGGTCAATCAGTCTCAGGTGATCCGGCGCGGTGAAGGCCCGTCGGTGGTGGCGGAGCTTGCGAATTACAAAGCGGTATTGCTGGCCACCTGTCCGCCTGGTGCGCGGCGTGATATATACCTGCTGATGACCCAGCCGGGCGCTGACCGGGTTTCCCAGCCGCATTCACCGGGTTCTGTTGAACATATCATCATTACGCAGGGGCAGGCGCTGGTCGGGCTGACCGAGGAGCCCTTCACGCTAAATGCCGGCGATTACATTTGCTATCCCGCCGATCAGGAACATATTTTCCGCGCGCTGGAAGCCAATACTCAGGCAGTTTTGGTTTCTGAACAGAATTAATCCTGAATAATGCCGTTGAAATCACCTGAAATAAAAATGAAAAAGCCCACCAAATAGGTGGGCCTGATACAAATAATCCTAATCAGAACTGATAAACCAGACCGACGGCTACGATATCATCGGTAGAGATACCTGTTGCTGAATAGAAGTCGTCGTCGTTATCTAGTAAGTTGATCTTGTAATCAACATAGGTAGACATGTTTTTGTTGAAGGAATAAGAAGTACCCACAGAAACGTATTTCACCAGATCTTTATCGTTATATTCTGAATTATTAGCAATATCGACGCCCAAATCTTTACCTTTAGATTGGAGGTATGAAATCTCAGGGCGCAGACCGAAATCAAACTGGTATTGCGCCGTCACTTCGAAGTTCTGCGTTTTATTCGCTACCAGCGCGTCAGAATCGCCGAAACCGGTCATGTTACGGGTTTCAGAATACATCGTTGCTAAATAGACGTTATTTGCATCGTATTTCAGGCCTAGAGTCCAAACTTCCGCTTTGTCGCCGTCAGCAATGGTTCCGTTGACCTGGTCATTCGTACGGTCAGAAGAAGCAAAAGCACCAGAAGCGCTGATGCCCATACCGAAGTCATAACTGGTAGACATGCCATAACCGTCACCGTTTTGAGCACGAATGCTACGGTTACCGTTATTAGTCCCTTCACCACTGATATTGCCGTCGTTTGCACCCTGATATTGCAGGGCAAAGTTCAGACCTTCAGCCAGACCGAAGAAACCGTTGTTACGGTACGTCGCAACGCCGTTGGTACGGCCAACCATGAAGTTGTCAGCGGTGGTATACGTATCGCCACCGAACTCTGGCAGCATATCGGTCCAGGATTCAACGTCATACACAACGCCATAGTTACGGCCGTAGTCGAATGAACCGTATTCACCAAATTTCAGACCCGCGAAACCCAGACGGGTTGCGTTGCCAGAAGAGCCGTCGCCTTCTGCGTGGTTCGCCTGAACGTTGTATTCCCACTGACCATAGCCGGTCAGTTGGTCATTGATCTGCGTTTCGCCTTTAAAGCCGACACGCACATAGCTCTGGTCGCCGTCTTTTGAAGAGTCATCTGAGAAATAGTGAAGACCATCAACTTTGCCGTATAAATCCAGTTTATTGCCGTCTTTATTATACACTTCCGCTGACTGCGCTGCGCCTGCTACCAGCAAAGCTGGAATGATTAACGCCAATGCTTTTAATTTCATTCTCATATTCCCTTATCATTAATATGAATGATTTTGTTTTATATATAAATATAATATATGCTTATCCTTCGCGTTTATCATATCCATTTAGTTCAATGGTTTTTAATTATTTTATAATGATTCCATTTATTATTTATTGCTAATTATTTCCGTGATTAATTTTAATTTGACAGGATTATATTACCTGAGGGCTTTATATAAAATTTATATTTATTATTTGGAAATAGCCTGTGATAATCTCTTGCACAGATTATGGATTCATCACTGTAATCTACTATCCTTGTTGCGTTAAATATTATCATTTCTTGGCTATTACCCTGTGGCCGATATTATATTTTAGCCCTGCCCTGACTGGCGGGGCTTTCTTTTTCTGGCAGATAATGTGCTTTGCTTACGTACCGTCAGAAACGGACAATAAAAAACCCATAACCGCATGCAGTTATGGGCTCCACAAATGAGAGAGAAAATCACATGTACGACGAGGTCAGAGAGAACAATCTACTGCATACAACGTGCACTACCAGGAGAACGATTTAACGCGCACAGCTCATTCCAATAACTAATGCGCATTACGCGACGGGCATGGTTATTTCTGGCGATACCAGGCCGGGTCGATTCTTTCCATTGAAAAACTGCCCATTTCGATACCATATAAACTTCCCGTTGGGATTAATGCTTCCATCATGCGCGTGCTGTCCTGTGAAGGTTCGCTGATAAACGCACTGGCGCACTTATGTTTGACGCGTTGCCAAAATGAGATTGACTGCCTGAACGGTTTTTCTTGCGACATGATGGATACACTCCCGTGTTAGTGAAATCATGAAGAGAAACGTTTTACCGCTCCTCTTCGTTGAAACCAGTTAACCGTGGAATGGCCGGCAAATAAAATACCCATTTCTGCTTTCTATAGTTGCCTGGCGACTATGCCGGAGTGATTAGCGGCTCTGGTAGAAAGCCAGCACGTGCTCAGGCTCAAAGGTGAAAATCGCGTAGCTGCGGCCGTTCAGCGCGAAACCGTCCAGCTCGGTCATCGGGTAATGACGATGGATCAACAGCGACTTGTGATTCTCTTTATCCACAAACGCCACGCCGAGACGAAACTGCACTTTCAATGCCTGGCAGATATGGATGAGTAACTGGGTCAGAATGCCCTTACCGCGAAATGCCTGACGCACAGTCACCGGCCCGTACAGGAAGATTTCATCTGCCGTGGCCTGCCCGCTCTTCAAAACGGCATGGTACGCGGCCAGCGCAGTACCATGCTTCGCCAGTTTTCCCAGCGTCGTCATCGCCATACCTGTGATCACCGGATGACCATCGACCTGCTCTTTACTCACAAACACACCGCTGCCCGCCTGAAAATTTCTCAGCATGGCTTCGTCCATCGTGCCCTGGGTAAAGCCCTCTTCCGCGCGCTGCTGCGCCGTGAGATTTTCCCCTTTGGATTCGCCCAGCACCTGCAAGATTTCCTGCACATCGCTGCCGTCAGATTTGCTGATATTCATTGTCGCTCCTTTCGCATAGTCTGTGCCGATGAGTATGGTCAATGTTCCGTTCTATTTCTGATTTATAAGGCTAAGACAATTCCGCCACCGGCTGCGGGTTTCTGCGCAGCAAATGCACCATCAGCGCCAGCAGGAAGAAGAGCGCCTGAATCAGCACGATGGTCGGGCCGGTCGCGGCATCAATATAAAAACTGATGAAAGTACCACTGACAGCGGCCATCAGTGACGCCGTCACCGCGATCATGACCATTTTCGGCAGGGTTTTACTCAGCAGAAACGCCGTGATGCCCGGCGTTATCAGCATCGCGACCACTAACACCACACCCACTGCCTGCAACGCGGCGACAATGGTCAGCGCCAGCAGGCACAGTAAAGCATAGTGGTAAAAGCGTACTGGCAGCCCGATCACTTTCGCCTGCACCGGATCAAAACAGAACAGCACCAGATCCCTGAACTTCACGAGGATGGCCAGTGTGACCAGTGCCGCGATGATCAACGTTTGCAACATTTCGCCGTCACTCACGCCCAGCACATTGCCGAACAGTATATGGCTCAGATGCTGTTCGGTATTCACCCGTGAAAACAGCACCAGACCACCGGCAAACATGCCTGAGAACACGATGCCCATTACCGAATCTTCTTTCACCCGGCAATGCTCTTTAATGAAACCGGTGGCGACGGCGCAAAACAGCCCTGAGCAGAATGCCCCAATCACCAGCGGGATCCCGGCCAGAAAAGCCAGCACCACGCCGGGCAGTACGGCGTGGGAGATAGCATCCCCCATCAGCGACCAGCCTTTCAGCACCAGAAAACAGGAAAAAATCGCACAAACAATGCTGGTGGCCGCCGCCGTCAGCAGCGCGCGTTGCATAAAGGCAAAACCCATCGGCTCCATCAGCAGCTCAATCCACGACATCATGCGTCGCCCCCTGCGCGGCTTTTGAGCCGAAAATGGTTAACCAGCCAGCCGTGTTTCGGTGCAAACAGAAAGGCCAGCAGGAACACGGCTGTTTGCAGGCAGACAATCACGCCGCCGGTCGCGCCGTCGAGATAAAAACTCAGCCATGCTCCGGCTGCGCTGGTCACTGCCCCGATAACCACGGAGATGATCAGCAGGTGCGAAAAACGGTCAGTCAGCAGATAAGCAGTCGCGCCGGGAGTGATCACCATCGCGATCACTAGAATCGCCCCGACGGTCTGCAAGGCCGCCACGCTGCACGCGCTGAAAATAGTGAAGAAAATGACTTTCAGCCACAGTGGCGACAGACCGACGGACCGCGCATGGGCTTCATCGAAAAACACCGCCAGAAGATCGCGCCAGATAACGCACAGCACCAGCAGCGAGATACCCACGATGATCTGTACCTGCAAAATATCCGCGTCATCAATGCCTAAAATATTGCCAAACAGAATCGACTGCACGTTGACCGAGGTCGGGTTAAGCGACACCAGCAGCAGCCCGAGGGCAAAGAACGTGGAGAAAACAAAGCCGATGATCGCGTCTTCGCGCAGCTTGGTGTAATGACGCAACAGCGTCATCGACAGCGCGGCCAGAATACCGGTGCCGAACGCACCAATGGCGTAGGGAAAACCCAGGGCATAAGCCCCGGCCACGCCCGGAACTACCGAGTGCGAAAGCGCATCGCCCATCAGCGACCAGCCTTTGAGCATCAGATAGGCGGACAAAAACGCGCACACCGCGCCAACCCCCGCGCTGACCCAGATAGCCTTGACCATATAGTTGTACTGAAAGGGCGCCAGCAGCAGGTCGATCATTGCACCTGCCTCAGCGGCGCCGGGCGTTCCTGCGTCAGATAACTGATATTGCGCAGCGTACCGCCGAACGTGTTCTCAAGATTCCCGGCAGTAAAGGTGGTTTCCAGCGGGCCGCTGGCAATCACGGTTTTATTGATGAGCACCACGCGGTCGCAAAACTCCGGCACACTGGCAATGTTATGGGTAGAGACCAGAATCAGATGCCCCTCTTCGCGCAGCTGGCGCAGCAGGTCGATAATGGCGTTCTCGGTTTTAATGTCCACACCAGTAAACGGTTCATCAAGCAGCATGACACGGCCCTGCTGTGCCAGCGCACGGGCCAGAAACACCCGTTTTTTCTGCCCGCCGGATAACTCGCCAATCTGGCGCAGAGCCAGATCCGCAAGTCCTACGCGGGCCAGCGCTGACGCCACCTGCCGCTTATCTTCCTGCGACGGAATACGCAGAAACGACATCTTGCCGTAGCGGCCCATCATCACGACGTCACGCACCAGCACCGGGAAATTCCAGTCTACCTCTTCTGACTGCGGCACATAGGCAATCAGGTTTTGCTTCAACGCTTTGGCGACGTTCAGCCCGTCGAGCGTGACGCAGCCCTGGGTCGGACGGATGATCCCCATAATGGTTTTAAACAGCGTGGATTTACCGCTGCCGTTAACGCCGAGCAGCGCGCAAATGGACCCTCCGTGCAGACGGAATCTGGCGTTACGGATCGCGGTGTGCCCGTTATTGTAGGTCACTGAAATGTTATCAACATTAAGATCAAGGCGCGGCAAATTCACTGACCGAATCCTTCTGCAATGGTACCCACGGTCACTTTCAGGAGATCAATATAGGTTGGCACCGGGCCGCCGGCAGTGGAAAGCGAATCAACATACAGTACGCCGCCGTACTTCGCGCCAGTCTCTTTACTCACCTGACGGGCGGGTTTATCCGAAATAGTACTTTCGCTGAAGACCACCGGGATACGCTTCTCGCGCACCAGATCAATCAGTTTTTTCACCTGCTGAGGCGTACCTTGTTCTTCGGCGTTAATCGGCCACAGATAGGCTTCGCGCATCCCATAATCTTTCGCCAGATAACTGAACGCCCCTTCGCTGGTCACTAACCAGCGCTGACTCTCAGGGATCTTTTCCAGACGGGCGCGCAGCGGCGCATCCAGCTGACTGATTTTTTGTGCGTAATTTTTGGCGTTGCGGTCATAGGTTGCGGCATTGTCCGGATCATATTTGACCAGCGCCGCACGGATATTTTCGACGTAAATCAGCGCGTTTTTAGAAGACATCCAGGCGTGCGGATTCGGGTTGCCCAGATACGGCCCCTCCTGAATCGGCAAAGGTTTAATGCCATCGGTCACCGTCACCGACGGCACATTTTTAATATTGGCGAAGAACCGGCCAAACCAGCGTTCCAGATTGAAACCGTTCCACAGAATCAGATCGGCGGACTGCGTTTTGACGATATCGCGAGGCGTGGGCTGATAATCATGGATCTCAGCGCCCGGCTTGGTAATGGACTGTACCGTGGCCGCATCACCGGCGACGTTCTGAGCAATGTCTTGAATCACGGTGAAGGTGGTGACCACCTTGAACTTTTTTCTCTCTTTTTCAACGGCCTGTGCGTTACCCCCTATCAGGGCCGCCAGCATACCCACCAGCATCAGCCGCAGGCGAAAAGGCGAATGGTTCAGCCAGGATGAAACTGTCTGGCTAAAAACATTTCGGTTAATAACGTCACTTTTTGCAGGACTCCGGCCTCTTTCCATGAAACTCCTCCTCAGAACACAACGGCAGATGATGACGCTTTATCATTCATGTATAGCATAGGCTATACTCCATAGCCAAGGTGAAGTTTGCAAAAATTGGTGCTGGAGGCGGCTTGGTTTACAATGGTTCTCCTTGCCGCAGTCAAAGCGGCCAAGGTAAAAAACCATTGAGCAAGAAAGAGGCAAGCGTTGTGAATAATAAGAAGTTGAATCCGCTACTGGATGCTGAAGAGCACGCTCAGGGTTTTTTACAGGTGCGCGAAGCGCATCGACGGGAATTAATGGATGACTACGTTGAACTGATCTCGGATTTAATCCGCGAATTCGGTGAAGCACGACAGGTCGATTTAGCCGCGCGGCTTGGCGTGTCGCAGCCAACCGTAGCGAAAACCCTGAAGCGTCTGGCCAGCGCCGGGCTGGTTCGCCAACTGCCGTATCGCGGCACCTTCCTGACGCCGGAAGGGGAGAAATTGGCCGCTGAGAACCGCGAGCGCCACAATGTGGTAGAAGCGTTCTTTATTGCTCTGGGCATCAGCCCGGAAACCGCACGCCTGGATGCCGAAGGTGTGGAACATCACGTGAGCGACGAAACCCTCGACGCCTTCCGCCGCTTTACGGCGCAGCAGAGAACCTTATGATGATGAATAAAAAAAGCTCTGCCAGTTTGTTTTTGGCAAGTTTACTGCTTTCTGTATCAGCGATGGCAGTGCCCGTACCAAGCCGTGACGTCGCTTCATTGATGAATCAGCGTTTGTCTTATATGAAAGATGTCGCCGGATACAAGGCCATCAATCACCAGGCCATTGAGGACCTGCCGCAGGAAGCCCAGGTATTAGCCGCCTCAGTGGCTAAGGCAGAAACGTTAGGGTTAAACGGTGAGTCGGTAAAACCCTTTATACAAGCGCAAATGGACGCAGCCAAAGCAATTCAATACCGCTATCGGGCTGACTGGTTATCCGTACCAGAAAAAGGTTGGCAGCCTGAGCCACTGATGCAGGTGAGATCAAAAATCAGCGTTCTGAGCACCGCGATCCTGACAACTGTCAGTACGAGATTAAGTGAAGGGTTACCATTGACTGACAAAAACACATTTATGCAAACACTTCAGCAGACGCATTTAGAAGATAGCGATAAAGAGCGCCTGTGGGAGTCATTGAAACAGGTTACGTTGAACAAGAAGTAAAGCGTTGCAGGTTATTCCCCCGCCCGTCTATCCTCTTCGGCCTGACGCAGAATCGCTTTCGCCATCCACTGGGTGACGTTGAGGATCTCGTTATCATCTGTGTGCCAGATATCCTTCATGACCATAAAGACCTCCGAGCCGTAAATCAGCGAAAAGGCGTAGATCATACGTTGCAGACTGTCGGCTGACATTTTGCCTTCCAGCGGTTCCACCACGCGTTTAAGAATATTTTTACGGTTACCGCGCACCAGCGTCTCCGCCGTTTTCGGATCACGGCGTTGTTCGGACCACTGCTGCAAAGAGAGTTGCAGTGCCGCCCGCAACACCCCTTCATGTTCGAGCATTCGCGGATAGGCAAACGCCAGCAATTCATGGATACGCTGGCCCGCGTCAGCCTGCCGCGGCCGCCATTCAATAATGGGCCGCAGACTCTCCTCAACCATCGCCGCCACCAGTGCCCCCTGCGTTGAAAAATAGCGGTAGGCCGTAGCACGCGACATCTCGGCCTGCGTGGCGACTTCAGTCAGTGTGGGTAGTGCGCCGCTGGCGGAAAGATTCATCGCGGCGGCCACCAGCCGTCGGCGGGTGCGGTGTTGCGCCGGGGTCAGCTCTTTCTGGATATCAATAGGTGTCAAAATACATTTCCGTCAAAAATTCTGATGCCTGACTTTAACAAATAAAGTCAGTGCTGAAAGCAAAATCGCCGTTGTGTAAATTATATGAGACTCCAGTCTCAAATGTGTATGATAGCCTTGCATGAATAAGACCATCGTCTCATTATTATGAAATCTTATTCATATTAAGGATGCCCGATGACCGTGCCAACGCCCCGTGTTTACATCGCTACCACGACGGATACCAAAGGTCGCGAAATGGTTTTTGTCAGTGATTTGATTCGTGCTACCGGCCTGAAAACGGTCACGGTGGATTTATCGACCAAAGCGCAGGGCCACGACACGCTGGCGGATATCAGCGCGCAGACCGTGGCGGCATTCCATCCGCAAGGGGCCGCAGCGGTATTTTGCGGCGATCGCGGGCGTGCCATCAGCGCGATGGCGGTGGCGTTTGAGCATTTTATGGCATCGCGTCATGACGTCGCGGCCCTGCTCGGCCTGGGCGGTTCGGGTGGCACAGCGCTTATCACACCGGCAATGCAAAGCCTGCAGGTAGGTATTCCGAAGCTGATGGTCTCGACCATGGCCTCAGGCGATGTGTCGGCGTATATCGGCGCGAGCGACATCGCCATGCTTTATTCGGTTACGGATGTGGCCGGGCTAAACCGGATTTCGCGCAAAGTGCTGGCGAATGCCGCGCACCAGATTGCCGGCGCGGTCTATTTCTCCCATCCGGAAAGTGATGACGACAAACCGGCGATCGGGCTGACGATGTTTGGTGTTACCACGCCGTGCATCCAGACCGCCAGCGAACTGCTGGAAAAAGAATTTGACTGCCTGGTGTTTCATGCCACCGGCAGCGGCGGTAAAGCGATGGAAAAACTGGTCTCCAGCGGCCTGTTGTCTGGCGTGCTGGATCTGACCACCACCGAAGTGTGCGACCTCTTATTTGACGGCGTACTGGCCTGCGGCCCTGAACGCTTCGACGCCATCGCACAAACGCAGGTGCCCTACGTCGGCTCCTGTGGCGCACTGGACATGGTCAACTTCGGCCACATCAGCAGTGTTCCGGCCAAATATGCCGGCCGCCAGTTTTACGAACACAACGCGCAGGTGACGCTGATGCGCACCACGCCGGAAGAAAACGCCGACATGGCGAAATGGATTGGAGAAAAGCTCAACGCCTGCGAAGGCGAAGTGCGTTTCCTGATACCCGGAGGCGGTTTTTCTGCCCTCGATGCGGTCGGGCAACCTTTCTGGAACCCCGATGCGCTGAATGCTTTTGCCGACACCTTGGAAAAAACCGTAAAACAGACCGCAAAGCGGCGTGTAGTCAGACTGAGCTGCAACATTAATGATCCAGAGTTTGCCGCTACCGCAGTCCGACTGTTTAAAGATATTGCCCAACATTAAGGGAAACCATCATGGCTAAATTTGAACGTCAGGCGTTATTGACGAAATTTCGTGAGATGATCGCCCGCCGTGAGCCGATAATCGGCGGCGGCGCGGGGACCGGGCTCTCCGCCAAGTGCGAAGAAGCCGGTGGAATTGACCTGATCGTCATCTACAACTCAGGCCGTTACCGCATGGCCGGGCGCGGATCGCTGGCCGGTTTACTGGCCTACGGCAACGCCAATGAAATTGTGGTCGATATGGCCAAAGAAGTGATACCGGTGGTGAAACATACCCCGGTACTGGCGGGGGTCAACGGCACTGACCCGTTCTGCCAGTTTGATAAGTTCCTCGATGACCTGAAGGCGCTGGGTTTTGCCGGTGTGCAAAACTTCCCGACGGTCGGGCTGATTGACGGCAACTTCCGCGCTAATCTGGAAGAGACCGGCATGGGATACGGGATGGAAGTCGATATGATCCGCCTCGCCCATCAGAAAGACATGCTGACCACGCCTTACGTATTCAGCGCCGCCGATGCCATCGCCATGACTGAAGCCGGTGCAGATATCATCGTGCCACACATGGGCCTGACCACCGGCGGGAATATCGGTGCCGGAACCGCGCTGAAGCTCGAAGACTGCGTGCCAATGATCAACGAATGGGCGAAAGCCGCCAAAGGCGTGCGGGAAGATGTGATTGTACTGTGTCACGGCGGGCCGATTTCATCGCCGCAGGACGCGGAGTACATCATGAAAAACTGCCCGCTGGTGGATGGTTTCTACGGCGCAAGTTCGATGGAACGTCTGCCGACTGAAGTGGCGTTAACGGAAACAACGCGCCAGTTTAAATCGCTCAGCCGTTAAGTCTTTCACGCCTTAAAAAGCCACGGTGCCGGAAACGCATCGTGGCTTTTTATTCGGGTTTTAACCTCGCGCATCCGCCGCACCCGGCCACATCCCTTCACAGAGAATTTTCGCGCAGGCGATGCTTTGCTGATGGCGCAGGGCCGGATCGGCCGGTTCTTCGCGCATCTGATCCAGCATGCCGACAAAGCAGCGGGCTAGCCATTGGGCTGAAATATCCTTTCTGAACAATTCCCCTTCCTGACACGCCGCAAGGTTCCCGGCGATAACACTCACCAGCGCGTTTTTCGCCTGCCCGTCAAACGCCCGCTGAGTCAGCTCACTGTCCTGCGCCATAAAGTTGAGCAGTTTGCGAAAGCTGAGTGCCACGCGATCCAACACCTGATTGTCCGCCACGTGCGGGTCAATATTCAGCGTCAGCGCGAGCGCCACCAGTTTTTGGCGGAAAAGTTCGCCGGGATTATCCGTTGTCATATTTGGCCTGAAGGTGAACGTCATTGTTATGGGGCAAACCTTACCTTAAATCCGTTCCGGCAGAAACCGCCGCCACCACCCGCCCGCTTTCCCTATCTCATTTCGCGCAACTGAATAGCAACTATTGTTGTTTTACAACTTTGTAACCTGCCTTTAATAATCGAACCCATAACGAACTGCCGGGAACAAAAGGACAGGAATATTATGAGTTACCGATTAAGTCTGCTGGAAAAAAGCCCCATCGACGAAGATGAAAACGCCAGCGGTGCGCTGAAACGCACGCTGGAACTGGCGCAGAAGGCCGAACGCTGGGGCTATCACCGCTTCTGGCTGGCCGAACATCACAACACCGACAAGCTGGCGATCTCGTCGCCGGAAGTGGTGATCGCCTGGATCCTCGCGCACACCAAACGCATCCGCGTTGGCTCCGGCGGTGTGATGCTGCAACATTACAGCCCCTACAAAGTGGCCGAAAACTTCAACCTGCTGGCATCGCTGGCACCGGGGCGGGTAGATTTAGGCGTCGGCAAAGCACCCGGCGGCCTGCCGCTCTCCACACGTGCTTTGCAATACGCGGTTGATCCCACGCTGAAAGGCGATTTTGCGGCGCAGCTGCAACAACTTGACGGCTGGCTTTCCGCGCAACCCTCTGACCTTCAGGGCGATACGCTGTTTGCCACGCCATTGCCGGAACAACCGGCGAGCCGCTTTTTGCTCGGTGCCAGCGAACAGAGCGCCCGTCTGGCCGCCAGCCTGAACTGGAACTTCGTGTTTGCCGCACACCTCAATGGTGATCCGGCGGAAATTGGCCGAGCGCTGTCAGCCTATACCCATGACAGCTCCGGGCGTCGCGGGCTGCTGGCCGTGTCAGTGATTGTGGCTGAAACCGCCGCACAGGCCGAAAAACTGGCGGCTGACCGCCAGCAGTTTCGCGTAACCGGCAGCGACGGCCAGAGCGTTACCGTCGGCAGCCATGCGCAGGCCGAGGCCTATATCCGCCAGTCCACCGCCACCTCCCATCAGATTGAAGAACGCACGTCGTCCGTGCTGACCGGCACCGCAGAGCAGGTCCACCACAAGCTTGAGGAATTACAGGCGCGCTACGGCGTGGAAGAGTTTGTGATTGATACCCCGCTGGCCCAGGCACAGGCGCGGCTGAAATCGCTCGAACTGCTGGCGGCCGAAAGCCGCGTACTGGCCTGAGGAGAACCCGATGAGCCAACAGATCCGGCTGGCGCGCGAAGACGAAGCCGCTGAACTGCACGCGCTGCTGCAACAGGCCTACGCCCCGCTGCTCAAACTGAATATTCACTTCACCATTACGCGTGCTTCGGTGGAAGAAGTCCGCGAAGTGATCCGCCGCGAAACCACTTATGTGCTGGAGACCGAACAGGGACTGACCGCCACGCTGACTACCCGCTTTCCGTGGACACCGTCCGGTAAAGAGTTTGCGCCCTGGCCGTTTGTTCACTGGTTTGCAGTCAGCGAAAGCGCCAAAGGACAGGGGTTTGGCGCGCAGATCATGAGTTATGTCGAAGACAACTTTCTGCGCGACACCCTGAAAGTCCCGGCGGTCTATCTCGCCACCGCTATCCGGCATCCGTGGCTGACGGCGCTCTATCAGCGTCGCGGCTACGAGCCTTTCCACACCGCGGTCAATCCGCTCGGCGTTGAACTGGTTTATTTACGCAAAATTCTTAACCAACCGTTGTATGAAGCACAGGCGCAGAAAGAGTTCGTGCGTACCGTGCCTGAAGCCAAACTTTACGTCTGATGACGTTTGAATCTGATGGATCTCCGGGGAAATAATGAACCGCATAACCTTTAGCACTGGTCTCGCCAGTCTCTCTCTGTTGGCGCTGGCCGTCAGCCACCACGCTTTCGCCTCCACCGGCCAACCCCGCAGCGGCGGCGCGCTGACCTGGGGCGTCGAAACCGAACCCAACACCTTTAACCCGCAGCTTAACGGCCAGTCGAAAGCGGAACTGATCCTGCGCGTGGCCTATGAATCCCTGCTGGCGCGCAAACCGGACGGCTCTTATATTCCGTGGCTGGCACAGGGTTACACCCTGTCCGACGACGGAAAAACCTACACGTTTACCCTGCGTCAGGACGTCACTTTCTCTGACGGCAAAAAGCTCGACGCCAATGCCGTGGCCGAAAACTTCCGCCATGCCCGGGATCCGGCCTACTGCGCAGGTTCCAGCCTGTGTGCCATCGCCAGCCGTATCGACCATGTCGGCACGCCGGACGACCACACTGTCACCGTCACGCTTAAACAGGTTTATGCACCGTTCCTCTCCTTCGCCGCAGGCCTGAAACTGTTGTCGCCCGCGGCATGGAGTTCACCGCAGTTAAAAGCCGGTGGACCGGAACTGGCAGGCACCGGACCTTTCATTCTTAAAAAGTATGAGAAAGGCCAGCAGGCGGAATTTGTCAAAAACCCGAATTACCACTGGGCCTCGGCCAATGCGGCGCATCAGGGACCGGCGTATCTCGATAGCGTGACCTACCGCTTCCTGCCGGAATCGTCTGTGCGCACCGGCGCGCTGCTCTCCGGTCAGGTTGATGTGATTGAAGGGATTTCCGGCAATGACGCCGGTGAGTTCAAAGACAATAAAGACTTCACTTACCAGCACGCCCTCAATACCGGCACGCCCTATTCGCTGTTTTTGAACGTCACCTACGGGCCGACCCAGGAGCTCAGGGTACGACAATCGCTGTTACAGGGGCTGGACGTCGGGCCAATTTTGCAGTCCATCTACCGTGGCGAACGCACGCGCGTCTGGGGCATTACGTCGCCGGTTGACCCGCTGTATGACAACAGCCTCGACGGCAAATACGGCAATAACCCGACGCTGGCCAACCAGCTGCTCGACGAAGCGGGCTGGAAAACGCGTGATACAGACGGCTTTCGCAGCAAAGACGGTAAGCGTCTGAGCATTGAGATCATTCAGGCACAGGCCACGGTGCGCGATCAACGCGACGTCCTGCTGCAGGCATTACAGGCGCAGGCCCGTCAGCGTCTCGGTGTGGAGCTGAAAATCCGCTATGTCGATTCCGGCACCTACACCGACGTACGCAATACCGGCCTGTTCGGCTCGATTGCTAACTCAAATACCGACACCGACGGCATCGACATCGAAAACCACTACCTGCCGGTCAAAGGCGGCGGTGCGATTAACTACAGCCGCACGGCCGCGCCGGAAATCACCCCGTGGTTACAGGGCGCATCGCAGACGCTGGACACCGAAAAGCGCAAAGGTTTCTACGCCCAGTTGCAGAATTTCGCCATCCTGCAACAGGCGCTGGCTATCCCGCTGTATGAGCCTGAAGACCAGATTGCCGCTGCCGCTTACGTGCACGGTCTAGGATTCCGGCCCTTCAAGCAGATGCCGGAAAATGCGTATGACGTCTGGCTCAGTGATCACTAATTTATCCGACTGAAAAAGGAGCCCTCCGATGACCGTAGAAAGTTCACTCGCCACGCCCCGGCGCTGGCGCAGTCACCTGAACTGGCGTGCGCCGCTGTTGTGGCGCGTGCTGCGCCGCGTCGGCAGCGGGGCGCTGGTGCTGTGGGCGGCGGTCAGTCTGTCGTTTATCAGCGTCTATCTGGCCCCCGGCGATATCGTCAGTTTGCTGGTCGGGGAGCAGGTACGCACGCCGGCCATCGAGGCGGCGATCCGTGCAGAATGGGGGCTGGATCAGCCACTGTGGCTACAATATCTGCACTACTTATGGCGGGTGCTGCACGGGGATTTTGGCCGCTCCTATATGCTCAATACGGATGTCAGTTCGCTGGTGCTGTCGCAGCTGTGGCCGACGCTGAAACTGACCGGCGCAGCGCTGGTCGTCAGCCTGATTTTTGCCGTGGCGATGGCGGTCCTGACCGCCAACCGCCGCACCGGCAGGCGCATCGCCGGTTTCTTCGAGCTGCTGCTGGCGTCAACGCCGTCGTTCTGGCTCGGCATCGTGCTGCTGTTTGTATTCAGCTTCACCCTGCGCTGGTTTCCCGTGGCCGGTGACCGCAACTTTTCCGCCCTGGTATTGCCTGCGCTTTCCCTCGGTCTGGCTCAGGGCGCGGTGGTGGCGCAGGTGCTGCGGCGCGGGCTGGAAGATGCCCTCAATGAGCCTTTCGCCCTGACGCTGCGCGCCTGGGGGATTGGCAACCTGACCATCCGTTTACGCCACGCGCTGCGCCATGCTGCGCTGCCCGCCGTGACGCTTACCGGCTGGCTGATTGGCGGACTGCTGAGCGGTGCGGTGATCACCGAACAGGTCTTTGGTCGCCCCGGCTTAGGCAAAATCACCGTCGATGCGGTACTCGGTAAAGATCTGCCGGTAGTACTGGCGGTGGCGATTTTCTCTGCGCTGGTTTACGTGGTGATGAGCACGCTGGTGGATATTCTCTATCTGCTGATTGACCCTCGCCTGCGCGACCAGCCCGCTTCCCACGGAGGCACATCATGAGCCTGACCCTTCCCCTGCTTCGCCGCCGCACGCTGCCGCCCGCCGGTTTGCTGATCTCCGGTGTTTTTCTGCTGCTGGTGCTGCTGGCCATACTGTTTCCCGCGCTGCTAAGTCCTTACGACCCGCTGATGGCGGATCCGGTGAACGCTCAGTTACCGCCCTCTGCCGCACACTGGCTGGGAACGGACCAGCTAGGGCGGGACGTACTGACAAGACTGATTTACGGCAGCCGCTATTCGTTGCTGATCAGTATCGCGGCGATGGCGCTGGCGGTCACCGTCGGCAGCCTGCTCGGGTTGCTGGCCGGTCTGGCGCGCGGTGCGTTAGATGAGTTCATCAGCCGCGCCGTGGACGTGGTCTCGGCGTTTCCCGACTTGCTGCTGGCGCTGATGCTGATTGCATTCACCGGCCCCGGCACCGTCAATTTAATCTTCGCGCTGGGCGTGGCCTCTATTCCGCGCTTTGCCCGCGTGGTTCGTGCTCAAACCTTTTTGGTGATGTCATCGGGCTATGTCGAACAGGCACGCACCTTCGGGCTGACCCGCCGGGTACTGGTCTGGCGGCACGTCCTGCCGCACGCGATTGCCCACGTACCCGTGCTGGCGACGCTGGGTCTTGGCACCGCCATTATCGGCACCGCCGGGCTGAGTTTTCTCGGCATGGGGCCGCAACCACCTACCGCCGAATGGGGGCTGATGCTGGCCGAAGGCCGTAACTATCTGCGTAATGCCTGGTGGATAGGCGTCTGGCCTGGCGTGGCAATTACCCTCACCGTAGTGGCAGTCAACACCATTGGCCGCCACTGGCAGGCACGTTTCGAAGGGAAAAAAGCATGAACCGCGAACTGTTTATTGATATCCGTAACCTCACCGTGCGCTTCCCTTCGCCGCAGGGGCTGAAAACCGTGGTCAGTGGCCTGAATTTACAACTGCAACGCGGTCAGTCACTGGCGCTGGTCGGGGAGTCCGGTTCGGGCAAAACCGTCACCGCACGCTCGCTGATTGGCTTACAGGATGAAAACGCCGTGCTGACTGCCGACCGCTTTATGATTGATGGCCGCGACATGTTGCAGGCCACTCAGCGCGACTGGCGCGCCATTCGTGGAAAGAAGATGGGTTACGTTTTGCAGGATGCTCTGGTGTCGCTCGATCCATTGCGGCGCATTGGTCAGCAGCTCGGTGATGCCCTGCGGGCCAACCCGCGTGATGGCAACACGGATTTGCGCCAGCGCAGTTTACAGCTGCTGGCCTCGGTCGGTATGCCGGAAGCCCATCGTCGGCTGGAACTCTACCCGCATCAGCTTTCCGGCGGGCTGCGTCAGCGCGCGTTGATTGCGACCGCGCTGGCCGGTAAACCCGAACTGCTGATCGCCGATGAACCCACGACCGCATTAGACATGACGGTGCAAAAACAAATTCTCGATCTGCTGCAACGTCGCCGCGACGATGGTCAGGCGCTGTTACTGATCAGCCATGACCTGTCGGTGGTTGGGCAACTGGCCGATTTTGTCATGGTAATGAAAGACGGCATCGTGGTGGAACAGGGCCCGGCGCGGCGGCTGTTGCAGGCTCCGGAACATCCCTGGACCCGTCAGCTGTTGCAGGCGGTGCCGACACCGCAAACCAAAGGCTTTCGCCTCTCATCCCCTGCGCCACAACCGCTGCCCGCCAAACAGATCGATACCAGTGAACCACTGTTACAAGCACTCGGGCTGAACAAACATTACGGCGAGCATCAGGTGGTGCGTGACGTCAGTTTCCGGCTGGCGGCGGGTGAAACGCTGGGGATTGTCGGCGAGTCAGGCTCGGGCAAAACCACTGTGGCGCGCATGGTGCTCGGGCTGACCGAGCCCGACAGCGGCCTGATTCAGATTGAAGGCCAGCCATGGAGCCGAGTGGCGGAAAACCAGCGCCGCCTGCGCCGCAGCCGGATTCAGCTTATCGCGCAGGATCCGCTCAGCTCTTTCGACCCGCGCTACACGGTGGAAAAAATCATCGGCGAGAGTCTGGATGCTGCCGGGATATTCGGTACAGAACGGCGCAGCCGCGTGCTGCAACTGCTGGACGAAGTGCGCCTCGGTGCCAGTTTCCTGCAACGCTACCCGCGTGAGCTCTCCGGCGGACAGCGACAGCGGGTGGCGATTGCCCGCGCCTTTGCGCCTAACCCGGCCCTCTTGGTGGCGGATGAACCGGTCAGCGCGCTGGATGTCTCGGTGCAGGCGCAGGTACTGGACCTGCTGGCCGATATGCAGGCGGAGCACCGCACCGCGCTGTTGTTTATTTCCCACGACCTCGGCGTTATTCACCATCTGGCCGATCGGGTGCTGGTGATGAAAGACGGTGCTGTAGTCGAAAGCGGCGACGTCGGGCGGGTGTTTACCCATCCGCAGCACCGCTGGACCCAACAATTGCTGGACGCCCTGCCGGTTCTCCCCGGTCAGGCGGCCTGAATCAGACATCCTCAAGATAATAAGAAGCGAGCCAATCATGAGTAACAAAAGACAACTGCGTTTAGGGGCCATCATTCAGGGCGCATCGGGGAATATGTCGGCGTGGCGCCACCCGGACGCAGTGGCTGACGCCAGTATTAATATCCAGTTCTGCCAGCAGCTGGCGCAAAAAGCCGAGCAGGGAAAATTTGATTTCCTGTTCGTGGCCGATGGTTTGTATATCAATGAGAAATCGATCCCGCACTTTCTCAACCGCTTCGAACCCATCACCCTGCTCTCTGCGCTGGCGCTGGTGACGAAAAAAATTGGCCTGGTGGCAACGCTTTCCACTTCCTACAGCGAACCCTTTACCGTGGCGCGCCAGTTTGCCAGCCTGGATCATCTTAGCGGTGGCCGTGCAGGCTGGAACGTGGTGACCTCGCCGCTGGAAGGCTCGGCGAAAAACTTCTCACGGGACAAACACCCGGAACACGACGAGCGTTACCGCATCGCCAGCGAATATGTCAGCGTGGTGAAAGGCCTGTGGGACTCCTGGGAAGACGACGCCTTTGTGCGCAACAAAGCCGACGGCCAGTTCTTTGCGCCGGAAAAACTGCATACCCTGAATCATCAGGGGAAATATTTTTCAGTTCAGGGGCCGCTGAACGTCGGGCGTTCGCCGCAGGGGCAGCCGGTGGTGTTTCAGGCCGGGGCATCCGATCAGGGCAAAGCATTTGCCGCCCAAGCCGCTGACGCCATCTATACCCGCCAGGCCACGCCGGAGCTGGCACGCGAGTTTTATCAGGACGTGAAACGTCAGCTGGTGGAAAATGGCCGCGGAGCCGATGACATCCGCATTTTTCAGGGGATCAGCCTGATTGTTGGTGACAGCGTCACGGATGCCGAGCAGAAATATCAGCAAACCGCCCAACTGGTTACGCTGGATAAAGCGCTGGAATATCTTGGCCGCTATTTCGAACACTATGATTTCAGCCAGCATGACCCCGATGCGCCCTTCCCGGACATCGGCGAACTCGGGCAGAACAGTTTTCGCAGCACTACCGATGAGATCAAACGTGACGCACAGGCGCGCGGCTTAACGCTGCGCCAGGTCGCGCTGGAAGCCGCCACGCCACGCCCGACTTTCCTGGGTACGCCAGCCGACGTGGCCGACGGGCTGGAGCACTGGTTTACCAGCGGCGCAACCGACGGTTTTATCGTGCGCGGTGGCACGCCGACGGCGTTCGACGATTTTGTCGAACAGGTGATCCCGCTGCTGCAACAGCGCGGTTTGTACCGCACAGAATATGAAGGCAATACGCTGCGGGAAAACCTCGGCCTGCGCGAACCGCAAAATCAATTTGCTGCGAAAGCTTTGAGTGAAAAACGGGAACTGACCGCGGTGAAATAATTGCGCTAACAGGGAAAAGAACGCCCCTGCAACGGGGCGTCTTAGGCTTATTCAGCCGCCTGCTCAAGCGCCTCAACATCGCCCGAAACAATCAACGCCATATGGCGGGTGATGCGCTCCACCGGCCAGTCCCACCAGGCGATGCTTTCCAGACGGCCGACAGCGTCCGGGGCGAAACGGTTTTTAATCAGTTTCGCTGGATTTCCCCCAACGACGCTGTACGCCGCAACGTCGGCAGTCACTACTGAGCGCGAAGAGATGATTGCCCCGTTGCCGATTTTCACGCCGGGCATGATCAGGACGTCGTAGCCAATCCACACATCGTTACCCACCACCGTGTCGCCTTTGTAGGGCAACTCTTCCATCGGCGGTAATGATTTTTCCCAGCCGTTACCGAAGATCCAAAACGGATAGGTCGAGACGCCGGACATCTTATGGTTGGCCCCGTTCATGATGAATTTCACGCCACGGGCCAGCGCACAGAATTTACCAATCACCAGCTTGTCGCCGATAAACGGAAAGTGGTACAGCACGTTGCGCTCGAAGTTTTCTGAACCATCGGGATCGTCGTAATAGGTATAGTCCCCGATAATAATGTTCGGGTTATTTACCGTGTTTTTGATGAAACAAACCTGAGGGAAACCCTCCATAGGGTGCGAATTTTCAGGCGCAGGGCCATTCTGATTAAAATCATTCATTAAAGCGTCTCCTTCGCTGTTCTTTTATCACCCTAATGGAAAGCGGCTTTAGCGTCCAATGGTGGCTGGCAGCGAGATGCTTTTATTGCGGCTGACCTTACCCGCCCGGCCTGTACATCTCCCCGCGGCTGAAACTCCACTCTTCAGCGCTGTTAAATTGAATCACCACCATCACATCGTCGGGATGAATGCCCAGCAAGGTATGCAGCCGTTCGCTAAGTACGTGGTAGAAATTTTGCTTCTGCTGCGAAGTCCGTGGCTTGCCCGCCACAATATGGAACAGCATAAAATCCTCGCTACGCGTCCCGCTCAGATAGTGGCGGTCAAAGCTACGCTGTGCGTCGGGCAGGGTCTCGATGATTTGAAAGCGGTCATCCGGCGGTACCGCGAATTCGCCGACCAGCGTCTGATGCAACAGGTCTGATATTTGGCCTAATACCGCGTCACTGTATCCCTGACGCAGGGTAATTCGGGTCAGCGGCATCAGAGTTCTCCCTCGCCCAGACAGCCAATGGCGGAAACAGCCGCAGGCCAGCCCGCATAAAAAGCCAGATGCGTGAACACTTCGGTGATTTCCACCGTCGTTAATCCGTTTTGTCTGGCAAAACCGATATGCCAGGGAAGCTGCTGCACGCGGCCCAGCGCCGTCAGGGCTGCGAGGGTGATCAGGCTGCGCTCTCGCGGGGAGAGTTCGGTGCGCCCCCAGATATCACCAAACAACACTTCCTGAGTCAGTTGGGCAAGTTTGGGCGCAATCAGGGCAAGGGAGTCACGATCAAGGGAAGCAGACATAGTATTTTCTCCAGTGGGGGAGCAACTATTCTGGTGTAATGCTACGATGCGGAAAATCAAAATATTCACAACCAATAATCCCGAATATTAGGATGATAATGGATAAACTTCCGATCTCTCTCGACACCGATGCACTGCGCAGTTTTGTCATGGGCATTGAGTCAGGCAGCTTCGCTCTGGCGGCGCAACGCCTGTGCCGGTCAACCTCGGCGGTCAGTGCCCAGCTAAAAAAACTTGAGCAGCAGTGTGGCGCAACGCTGGTGGTAAAAAGCGGCCGCCACTTAGTGCTGACCCCCGGCGGTGAGATATTGATAAGCTACGCCCGCCGCCTGCTGGCGCTTAATGACGAAGCTCAGCGGGCCATCAAAGGCGAATTACTTCAGGGTGAAGTCCGGCTCGGGATGCAGGAAGATTTTGGCGAGTCCATAATGCCGGAGATCCTCGGCAAGTTTAGTCAGCAGCATCCGGGATTGCGCCTCTCGGCTCAGGTCGACCGGAATCAGGCGCTGCTAAACGGCATGGCGCAGAAAAAGCTGGATCTGGCGCTGCTGTGGCAACCGGAGCAGGACGTGCCTGGCAGCCAGCTTATCGGCCAGTGTCAGCTGGAATGGATCCATCACGAGAGCCGGGAGATCTCCTCGTTTCAGATGCGCGGCGAGCCGCTGCCGCTGGTGATGTTCGATGCCCCCTGTTTACTGCGTTCCCGCGCCATATCGGCGCTGGATCAGGCCGGACTTCCCTGGCGCATTGCCTTTACCTGCCACAGCCTGAGCGGTATCTGGGCCGGTGTACAGGCGGGGCTTGGCGTCACAGTACGCACCCGGATAGGGTTGCCCCCCACGTTACAGGTCACTGACAGCCTGCCTTCCCCCGGCCGGTTAGGCATCTCGGTACTGCAAAGAAGTCATCCCGACAACGAGGCCATACAACTATTACACCACCTGATGGTCGCCAAAGTGAAAACATTTACCCTACCCTGACAGTAAGAAAAATGACGGATCCGATGACGGATAAAATGAAGGGATAAATAAGGAGCGGCGTTTATTTTCTGAGCGGATAATCACAGACTGGCTGATTAATAAATAAAGGAGAACTGTCTGGAGAATGCCGGAAAGCAAAGGAGTGAAGCTGATTGTCACTACAGAAGTTGCACTTGCGTAAGCAAATGCACTTCTGTAGCATTTTTTTACTATTAACGCGGGTATTTCCCTGGTGTTGGCTAATGTAGCCACCTGACCCAGAGGGGCAGGTTTTTTGCTAATATGTTACTGTTTTTAATATTATACGGATGCTTTCACAGTCCGGTAGTTGTACTAAGGTGCAATCAGGCACTGTACTTTTGGACGTAAAAGGACGCAGCGGTTGGCGTTGGGAGACGGCGAATGTTTTCTGGTTTGAAAAATGATGACAAAAAAATAGAAACGCTCCGCGATTATATCAACAGGAAGCTTGAGGTCTATGGCAGCCCCAAATATACCTATATGGTCATCAATAAAAAGAATCCGGCTGATATTTTTATTATTTCCAGTTATCCGAATGAATGGATTGATCTCTATGTCGGGAATAATTACCAGCATATTGACCCCGTCGTACTGACGGCCTTCAGACGCTGTTCGCCTTTCTCATGGGATGAAAATATCACCGTCCTGTCTGACCTCAAATCATCCAAACTCTTCTCACTGTCCAAAAAGCATAACATCGTCAATGGATTCACCTTTGTGGTCCACGACCCGTTGAATAATCTGGCGATGCTGTCGCTGATGATGGACAACCATGCTGAGAAAACGCTGGAAGCCAACGTCGCCCGTGACCTCGACAAGCTACAAATGCTGTTGATTGAAGCCCATGAAAAAATGCTGATGCTTAACCAGAACGCGCCAGGCGTTTCAGCACGAATGGGCATTATTACCGCAGGCAAAACCATTTTATCGCCGCGCGAGAATGAGGTCCTGCACTGGGCCAGTATGGGGAAAACCTATCAGGAGGTAGCACTGATCACGGGTATTACCACCAGAACGGTGAAATACCACATGGGAAACGTGGTGAAAAAGCTGGGAGTGATTAACGCCAAACAGGCAATCAGGCTTGGCGTTGAACTTGAACTGATTAAGCCCGTTCTGTCATAGCGGGCAATGACATTGGCCAGGCGCGCAAATCCGCGCCAGACCCCTCCAGGAACTCCTCAATAGGCCGGGCCATGTTCGCCTGGTCTTCCTGTTCCGTCCCCAAACGCAGCAGATAGATACGCTCTTTTTCGCTGACGTATGCTTCTTTGACCACCTCAACGTCCCATCCTGTTCGCCTGATGATAGTCAGCATGGCACGGCTGACGATCGTATAAATTCCCGTATGGGCATAATGGCGGGAGTAATTAATCGTCGACAGAAAGAGCACATAGCTTATCGGATAACGACTGCCCAGCAGCGATTTGGCACGGGCTTTATCGACAAAAAAACGGCTCGATTCAATGTAGCGCCCTGCTGGAAGCTCCACGTCATCAAATAGCGCATGGAAAGTGTGGGTGATCATATTAGGCAGGTGCAAGTCGATAAAACGGACGCTGCAAATCAGCTGGTCATCATAAATACCCAGCAGATAGCGCGTATCTTTATTATCGTACTCGTCGAATTCCATGTCATTGCTGCACTTAACCGCCCAATTCAGGCGATCTTTAAAGGTTTTCTTTCTCAGTTTGTACAGGTCCTCAGACCTTATGCCAGTAAGCTCGCTGTGGCTGACATCGAAAATTTCTAACATTTTCGTTCCTGATTTTAATATGTCTTGGGAGGTATATAGTGAATTAAATTTCATCATCACGAAAGTAAACTATTTGGGTGCGCGAAGGCATATTTCTTTCACGTCACGCTTTTCAGTCACAGCCCGTTCTGATATTACCAGCGCGGCGTTTGTTAGATTCTCGCCCGCCACAAACGGACCAGGTTGCGACATATTTAACCACAGTAATGTTATGGGTTTAAAGCCAAACGGGCATTTTTCCTTCTGCACCGTGACTGCACGCTCAGCTTTACACTTTTCCCCTTCGCGCCTTTTCAAAACAATTACTTCCCGTGGCTAACATTTGCGCCTACTCCTTTAGGGGGGTAAGAATAATCTTAGCTTCCCGGCAGCATTCAGCGGGTCAGAGATCCGCCTGTTTGCGGGAACCCCCTGAAACTCATACAGAGAGGATAAGCAGTATGTCTGATCATGGAAAAGTGGCATTAGTAACAGGTGCAGGACAAGGGATCGGCAGAGCTATTGCGCTGAGACTGGCAAAAGACGGTTTCGCCGTAGCGGTAGTGGATTTTAACGCAGAAACTGCCAACAGCGTGGCACAGGAGATTAACCAGGCTGGCGGCCGGGCTATCGCGCAACTGGCCGATGTCTCAGACCGCGATCAGGTCTTTGCTGCGGTCGACGCGGCGAAAAACCAGCTGGGCGGATTTGACGTGATCGTCAATAACGCAGGTATTGCGCCGACCACGCTGATTGAAGACATCACGCCGGAGATTGTGGACCGCGTGTACAACATCAACGTGAAAGGCGTTATCTGGGGTATTCAGGCCGCTATCAAAGCCTTTAAATCGCTCAATCACGGCGGCAAAATCATCAATGCCTGCTCGCAGGCCGGGCATGTGGGTAACCCGGAACTGGCAATTTACAGCTCCAGCAAATTCGCCGTGCGCGGCCTGACACAAACCGCGGCCCGCGATTTGGCCCCGCTTGGCATCACGGTGAACGCTTACTGCCCCGGCATTGTGAAAACGCCGATGTGGGAAGAGATTGATCGTCAGGTTTCTCAGGCCGCCGGTAAACCGGTCGGTTACGGCACGGCTGAATTTGCCAAAAACATCACCCTGAAACGTCTCTCCGAGCCGGAGGATGTGGCGGGTTGCGTCTCCTACCTCGCCGGGCCTGATTCCGATTACATGACCGGTCAGTCGCTGCTGATCGACGGTGGTATGGTATTTAACTGAGTTAACGCGATAGTGCTGCCTGCCACGACGGGCGCACAACGCCTGATAAAGGCCGTGATGAAATAACGGCCCTCACACCACCGGAATATAATATTCGCAGGTAATGCCGTTACGCGCCGTGACCTGCGAATATTTTTCCAGGTCATGGCTGATGCGAAACTGCAGACCCAGCGTCGGTAAAAACACCGAGTAGACATAAAGAATGTAGTTGTTCAGACGCCCGAGTTCGTGCGGATAGTCGATCTTCAGGTAACGCCCGGCCGGAACGGTCAATGTGGCGGGCTGATCATCGTGATGCCCCACCCCTTTTTCGCGCCCCACGGTATAGACCATTTCCATGACCGAGGTTTTCTCCTCGCCGGGGCCACAATCCGACAGCCCCCACACTTCCCCCTGCAACGACTCTGGCTCTTTCAGGTAGCTATGCAGTGCGTCGCGGTGAACGTGGTTTTTCGGGTTAAATAACTCTTCAATAGGATAGGTATGCCGCGTGGTCTGGCCGACAAACGCCATCTCCGGCAACTCAACAATTTCATAGGCCGGCTGGGGAAAATCATCCAGCAGCAAGGGAGCTGTTACCCCTCCCATGTTCCATTCACGGTTACGGCGAAACACCGCTGGCGTCTCAGCAAAGTTCTTTTTGAACGACCGCGTAAAGGTTTGTTGCGAGTCGTAAGAGTAATAAAGCGAGATATCCAGGATCGGCATATTAGTCAGGCGCAGGGCAATTGCCGCCATCGTCAGGCGACGGTCGCGGATATATTTGCCCAAAGCATAACCCGTTTTACTCTTGAACAACCGCTGCAGATACCACGGCGAATAACCGGTTTTCTTTGACGCACTTTCCATAGTCAGACGATCGTTCAGATTCACTTCAATCCAGTACAACAGCTCCTTGATGAGCTCGTCATGAAAATCGGGTTTATCTATGTTGTACAAAATGAACTCCAGACTGTCCTGATGATTAAGCGGGGATCCGCGCCGCTAGCGCGAAAATTGTGGCCACCCGCCCCGCGACTTAATGTGCAATCGATTTTGAAAAGACGTTCACCACAATCACGCCTGCAATGATCAGGCTCAGACCGATGATGGCCGGGGTGTCGAGCTTCTGCCCGTAATACACCCAGCCAATCGCCGACACCAACACAATCCCGACGCCGGACCAGATCGCGTACGCGATGCCAGTCGGCAAGGTGCGCAGCGTCAGTGACAGCAGGAAAATGGCCAGACCATAACCGGCGATACAGAGCAGGCTCGGCCCGAGCCGGGTAAAACCTTCAGAACTTTTGAGACTGCTGGTGGCGATCACTTCGGCCACAATGGCAATACTAAGGTACAAATAGGTGGTGAACATCAGGCGGTTCCTTGTGCCGGAAAGGCGTCAAACGTTGAAGGTTGGCGTAACTCGAGAGTGATGGCGCGGTTAAGATTATGCGCCACCCGCTGATCCGTGAGGCCCAGAGACGCGAGGCGCGCCATACCGTCGAGGCTGCTGCTCAGGCCAATCAGCCGCCAGGCGATGTCGTCCGCGCACTCTCCGGTCACAAAGTCCCCGCTCCGGCGACCGTCATCAATCACCTGCCTCACGAGGTAGTGCCAGTCAGACAACGAACTGGCGAAAGCAGTTCGCATTAATTCGTCCTGTTCGGTTAATAACATGGCTTCGCGCCACAGACGGATAGCCCGGATGTACTCCTCGTCTTTAGCATCGATAAGGTAAAGCTGAATACGTTCGAGCGGCGTCAGACAAGCGCTGCTGGCCGCCAGCGATTGCTGCAGGTTGCGCATCACCAGCCCGTAGGCGTCAGCCCGCAGCGCGGCGGCGCTGGAAAAATGATGATGCACCTGTCCTGCGGCGGTGTCCGCTTCGCTGGCAACCCGGCGCACGGTGGTCGCCGCCAGACCTTCCTCCAGCGCCACGCGCGCCGCCGCCTGCAAAATGGCGGCTTTACGATCTTCTTTACACAGATAAACCACGAGAGTAACCAGCGGAAAAGGGAGTAAGCCGTGCATCATGTCAAATGCTGGACAGACGTTCAAGTTTTGAGAACGTTCGTTCGCAAATAATTTATTGAACAAACAAAGAGACGTGGATGAAGAGGTTAACGGTAGAACGTAAAAGGAGCGCTTTGCGCAAGAAAATCTATTGAGTGAATCAGAGAAATAGCAGAGGGGATCCGACGCATAAAGCAAATGGGGCCTGCGCCCCATGCCTTAAAAATTACAGACCTGCTGCCACAATTTTAGCCGCTGCCGCTAACACATCTTTGCGGGCTTTGGCATCCTGATGTGGCTGGGTGAAGTAGGTCACCAGCACCAGCGGGGCATGGTTTTCAGGCCAGATCACCGCGATATCGTTGGTGGTGCCGTAGTCACCGCTGCCAGTTTTATCGCCCACCACCCACGTCGCTGGCAGACCTGCGCGGATACTCTCGCCGCCCGTTGTATTGCCCTTCAGCCACTCCACCAGCTGCGCGCGCTGCGGTTCACCCAGAGCCTTACCCAGCGCCAGATTTTGCAGGCTTTTTGCCATCGCCAGAGGGGACGTTGTGTCACGTTTGTCCCCCGGGATCGCGGTATTGAGGGTGGGCTCAGTGCGGTCAAGGCGGAACGTCGCATCGCCGACAGAACGGGCGAACTTCGTCACCCCTGCTGGTCCGCCAAGTTCGGCGATCAGCTTGTTCATGGCCGTATTATCACTGTACTGGATGGCCGCGGCACCGAGTTCACCCAGCGTCATGCCGGTATCGAGGTGCTTTTCCGCAATCGGATTGTAATTAACCAGATCGGATTTTTTAATCTCAACCCGCTTATTCAGCAATGCCTTGTTCGTTTCGCTCTGTTTTAACACCGCTGATACCGCCATCACTTTACTGGTGCTGCACATCGGGAAACGCTCTTCGCCGCGATACACAATCTGCGAATTATCCGCCGTATTGATCAGCGCGACACCGAGACGCCCGCCGGAACTTTTTTCCAGCTCAGCCAGTTTCTGTTTAATGGCTGCCGCATTAGCAGACGTTTGGGCAAACACAGGCGCACTGCCAAACATTAATGGCATTACGGCCGCGGCCATCAGGGCCGTTTTACGAAAAGTATTTATGAGCATGTCATCTCTTATTTCTGAGGGAAGTTAATCGTCACAGAACGTCGGGAAGATCCAGAATTTAGCGAATTTCCCTTTCTGATGGGCCGGATTTTCGGCCATTCACCCGGTATTGACAAGCGAGAAGAATTTCCTCTAGCCTAAAGAAAATCTAATGGGTAAATACTATGCGATCCAATCTTCCTCTAAATGCCTTGCGCGCTTTCGAAGCCTCGGCCAGACACCTGAGTTTTACCCGGGCGGCGATGGAGCTGTATGTCACCCAGGCCGCAGTCAGTCAGCAGGTGCGTATTCTGGAAGATCGTCTGGGCATGGTGCTGTTTAAGCGATTACCGCGCGGTCTGGAAATGACCGATGAATCGCGGGCGCTGTTTGCCGTACTGACCGACGCCTTCGGGCATATTGAGAATGTTTTCAGGCAGTTCGAAGGCGGTCAGTATCATGAAGTGCTGACCGTGGCGGCTGTCGGCACTTTTGCCGTTGGCTGGCTTCTGCCCCGCCTTGAACAGTTCCGCCTGGAGCATCCGATCGTTGAACTGCGGCTGCGTACCAACAATAACGTGGTGAATCTGGCCGCCGAGGGGCTGGATTTTGCCATCCGTTTTGGCGCCGGGCTGTGGCCCTCCACGCACAATGAAACGTTGTTTGATGCACCACTAACCGTGTTATGTACCCCGGCGACGGCTCAGCGCCTTACCTGCCCGGCCGATCTGTTTAAAGAAAATCTACTACGGTCTTATCGTGCCGACGAATGGGATAACTGGTTCACCGCCGCTGGCGTGGTGCCTGAAAGGATCAACGGCGCGATCTTTGACTCCTCGCGCCTGATGATTGAAACCGCCATTCATACCGGCGGCGTGGCTCTGGCTCCGGCCAAAATGTTCGCCCGTGAGCTTGATGGCGGCCTGCTGGTCTGCCCGTTTGACACCACCATCAGCCAGGGGAGTTACTGGCTCACCCATCTGAAATCAAAGCCCATGACGCCGTCGATGAAACTGTTCCGCGACTGGCTGATGAAAGAGGCGCAGCCGTTTCATTGACGTCAGACGCTGAACTTCTGGCGGTCACTGTCGTTAATCGGGCGAATGACTTTGCACGGGTTACCTGCCGCAATGGAGTTGGCCGGGATATCGCGGTTAACGATGCTGCCTGCGGCGATCACGCAGTTATCACCAATGGTGACGCCCGGCAATACGCTGACGCCCGCGCCGATCCAGACGTTATTGCCGATGGTGATCGGCAGCGCATATTCCAGCCCCTGATTGCGGCGTTCGTGATCCACCGGATGACCGGCCGTGTACAGACCGACGTTGGGCGCAATAAAGGCATTGTCGCCAATGGTGACTTTCGCGCCGTCGAGGATCACCAGATTAACGTTCGAATAGAAGTTCTCCCCAATCTCAATATTAAAACCGTAATCGCAGTGGAACGGTGATTCGATCACCAGCGATTCACCGGTTTTCGCCAGCAGGTTTTTCATCAGGTCGACGCGCTCCGAAATGTCGTCCGGATGCATATGGTTGTATTCAAACAGTGCGCGCTTGGCGACCTGTCGTTGTTCAAGGATCAGCGGGTCGTAATTGGCATCGTAGAGCAGCCCTGCCAGGGCTTTTTCCATTTCCGTCATGATTATTATTCTCAGTTGATCTTCCCAAAGATGCAGGCAGTATAGACGCAGCCTGTCGCAGCTTGAAGCGCTGCATGATTGACCACGGCTTTGAACCGAAGAAAAAATTGATGCTGGTTTGCCGTACTTATCCGCAGGTGACGGGTTGTAAAACTTAACCACACCATCTCAAATACATTCATTTAACCGAATATGTTATTGACAGTATACGGCTATCGGTTACTATCGGAAATTCTATAACGGAGACCGTATGTCACAGCTAACCCCTCTTCAACTGTTCAAAATATTGTCCGACGAAACCCGTCTGGGCATTGTGCTGCTGCTGCGTGAGGCGGGTGAATTGTGCGTATGTGATATCACTGTCGCGATTGCTGAATCGCAGCCCAAGACCTCACGGCATCTGGCTATGCTACGTGAAACAGGCTTATTGCTGGACCGCCGGGCAGGTAAATGGATCCACTATCGCCTTTCGCCGCACATGCCCGCGTGGGCCGCGAATATCATTGGGCAGGCCGCTGACAGCCAGCCGGAGCGGCTGACTCAGATTGCTCAGCGTCTGGCGCAGGGCAAGGCTATCTGCCCGTGATCCGCTAAAAAAATTTACCGTTACATATTCGATTAAACATATATATATATTACTTTGGAGAGCATCATGTGGCTGGCAGGGGCGATTTTTATTCTGACGCTGATACTGGTTATCTGGCAGCCCGGAGGATTAGGTATTGGCTGGAGCGCCATGCTGGGCGCGGCGCTGGCGCTAATCACCGGCGCGGTACATATTGGGGATATTCCGGTGGTGTGGAATATTGTCTGGAACGCGACCGCCACCTTTATTGCGGTGATCATCATCAGCCTGTTGCTGGATAAATCGGGCTTTTTCGAATGGGCCGCGCTGCACGTGGCCCGCTGGGGCAACGGCAAAGGTCGCTGGCTGTTCACCTACATTATTCTGCTCGGTGCCTGCGTGGCAGCGCTGTTTGCCAACGACGGTGCGGCGCTGATCCTGACCCCGATTGTAATTGCCATGCTGCTGGCGCTGGGTTTCAGCCGCGGCGCGACGCTGGCGTTCGTGATGGCGGCCGGCTTTATTGCTGACACCGCCAGTTTGCCGCTGATCGTCTCCAATCTGGTGAATATCGTCTCTGCCGACTTTTTCCATCTCGGCTTCCATGACTATGCCTCGGTAATGGTGCCGGTGGATATCGCCGCCATTCTGGCGACGCTCGCCATGCTGCATCTGTTTTTTCGCAAAGACATTCCCAAAACCTATGACGTGGCGAAACTGAAATTACCGCGTGAGGCGATTCATGATGTCAAAACCTTTAAAACCGGCTGGCTGGTGCTGGCCCTGCTGCTGATTGGCTTTTTTGCCCTCGAGCCGCTTGGCGTGCCGGTCAGTCTGGTGGCCGCCGCCGGGGCGCTGATCCTGTGGCTGGTCGCCCGGCGCGCACAGGTTATCGACACCGTCACCGTGCTAAAACAAGCGCCGTGGCAAATTGTGATTTTCTCGCTCGGCATGTATCTGGTGGTGTATGGCCTGCGTAATGCCGGGCTGACGGAACGCCTGTCAGGCGTGCTCAATACGTTCGCCTCACAGGGAATATGGGCGGCGACGCTGGGCACCGGGTTCCTCACCGCAATACTGTCATCCGTGATGAACAATATGCCGACGGTACTGATTGGCGCGCTGTCCATTGATGCCAGTACGGCTGAGGGCGTTGTCAAAGAAGCTATGATTTACGCCAATATTATCGGCAGCGATCTCGGCCCGAAAATTACGCCGATTGGCAGCCTGGCAACGCTGCTCTGGCTGCACGTGCTGGCACAAAAAAATATCACCATCACCTGGGGTTACTACTTCCGCGTGGGCATTGTGATGACCCTGCCGGTGCTGTTTGTCACGCTGGTAGCCCTGGTGATCCGCCTGTCGTTTAACGTGGTGTGAAGCCACTCAATAGAGAAGGAGACCGCAATGACTGATGTCACGATTTATCACAATCCGGCCTGCGGCACATCGCGCAATACGCTGGCACTGATCCGCAACAGCGGCGTTGAACCTGCCGTGATTTTGTATCTTGAAACGCCGCCCTCACGCGGGGAACTGGTGAAACTGGTTACTGGTATGGGGTTAAGCGTGCGGGAGCTGCTGCGTAAAAACGTGGAACCCTATCAACAGCTGGGGCTGGCAGAAGACAGGTTCACGGATGATGCGCTACTGGACGCCATGCTGGCACATCCGATCCTGATTAACCGGCCCATCGTCGTCACCCCGCTGGGCACCCGGCTGTGCCGCCCTTCTGAAGTGGTGCTGGAGATTTTACCAGACCGTCAGCTGGGGGCGTTCACCAAAGAGGACGGCGAAAAGGTCGTTAATGAACAAGGGCAGCAGATCACTATGGGCAGTAAAGATGCATGACCATGCTTTGAAAAATATCGATCCGGCGTTATTTCACATGCCTGTTGCTGAAGTCATCGTGGCCGTTGCCGGTCAGCGCCTTACCCACCGCCAGCGTACCGGCGTTAATCACGCTGCCATAACCGCCGAGGGTTGCGCCGGTATAATCGCTGGCCGCGTTACCGATGCGCACATCATCGGCGCCGTCGATGATGAAACCGCCGCTGCCGGAAAGAATCGTGCCCAGTACATTACTTTGTGCCTGGCTGTTGTCCAGAATAACTGACTGACCCTCGAGAGCGTCGATCTGCGTCAGGCCATAGCCGACATACAACCCATCCTCTTTCACCATTACGAATCATTGCTTTCACATTGATTAAGAGATTGTAATATTTCCTGCATGTAGTGTATTCAAAGCATCGGGAAATATTCCGCGACCATCGGTGTTCTTGCGGCACAGATGTTTTCCATCCGACTAAAATCCATAATGTTTCTGGCGCCAACTTTAGAAAAACCATTTTTACGGTGCGCATAAATCGTTTTAATCGATATTTCCATCATGCTGCTGATGGATTTCACAGGGATCCCTTTTAAGGTGTAGAGCAGCACAGCGCGCTCACGTTCGGTCATTTCAGGGAACATGACGTTACGGTACTGTCTACGTTCGTGGATTATCAGTGTCAGAATATCCCCAGCCGTCGCGTTATTTCTAATTACCGCCGATGGCAAGTTATTGTTTAATGCTTCATTGGCTTTATTATCACCCAACAATAACGTGGCTGGCGCGTCTTTCAAATACAGCAGCAGCGAGAGATTAAGCGTGAAAGAATCAGAAGCGATCACAAAGACATCTCCGCTCTCTATTTCTTTAACTTTAAAGGAAGCGAATACACTGTCGGACTTCAGATTAATAAATTCATCACTGATGGCCTGAACCATAATGCCTTTTAGTCCGGTAAAGAAATAGCTATCGTCCGTAATAATATAGATACACATGGTTGCCTCTTGACTCTCTTTGACAGGATATTACAGCATCGGTTTATTTAAGCGCGTGGGAACAATCTGCCGCCTGAAATCCTTTGAATAAACATATAATATCCATATATATAATGCGGTTTATTATATGTTTCCCTTTATATTTTACAATACACGCATCACTATCAAGGATAACGTCTCAAAGTAGACTGTTGATAACCACTTATCCTGACCTGAGCCTATTTTTCAATGTTTTACACTTATTTTCACATTTAACCTGGTGTTAAATATTGCAACGCGCACTACTCTTATAACTCATCTTAAAAAATCAAAAAAACGCGCTTCCTTAGAATATTCTACTGCACAAATTCCTAACTCCATGTTCTTTTTAACCATTTTATAATTCCCCGGCATCTAACTCTGTAAGCACTACTCCCTGTTACCATGGGCTCTCCCAGGCGGTAGGGTGATGCTTTACCCCATATTTTTCTGAGGTGCGTACATAGTGTTGCAGATGTACGCCACTGAGCAGAGATTAAGGGGTAGACACCCAAATAAAAAGTGAAGTCTTTTGAATTATACTTAATTAGAAACCTCTATGCAGACCATACGCAGTGAACCCCTAACGAAACTCCATATTGTAATGCATTGTTTTATTTAAACTTAAATCTTAATTATGTTTTTACTGGTAGGAAAATGTAAAGGTCGCGATGGCATTAACGCTCCCCGCCCGGATACTACCGGTACTGATGTACTGCGCTTTAAACGGATACTGAGTTGCCCCGCCTGCAGAGGTCCCCAACAGAAACTGATTGGTGTTGCCTGCCACCGCAGAGTCCGGCCCAAAGGCAACCGGTATATCGCTGCTGTTGAGTATCTGGATACCCACGCCTTTAGCACTTGAATCGGCGGTCAGCCCGAGCGTGGTGGTGCGGTTGGCGATATTGGTGTTATCCGTCAACGTCACAAAAGCTTTAATCCCTGCTGGACAGGTGAGGGATAAATTAAAGGATTTTGGCGCTGCGGTGAGGCCTACGCGGCTGGAAAGATCGGCTATTTCCACCGGATCCAGCGTGACACCGACCATTTTCTGGTTGACTGAACAGGTGGCCGCGGTAATTGAACCAGAAGCAGCGCCGGTTAATGGAGTCGTTCTCCATGGTCCGCCGCCAGGAATGTCTGATTCGGTAAAAGCGAGATTGAGCACCGAGACGGACGTTAAGGTTGCACTCGCAGGCAAGGTGCCTGTAACTACAAAATCGGTGGTCACTGTCATCGGGGCCGGAATATAAGTTGTTCCTGTATTAAAGGGGCAGTCAAACTCAGTATTTCCGGTCCCTGTGATATGAACCGCAGCGGCGTTAGTGCAGGTTGGGGCACTGACGGTATAACGAACGCCTAGACCGTCTATGTTTGTTTTATAAATATCATTGTATCCGGAAACCAGCGCACTTCCTGACTGAAACATCATATGGGTTGAATATGCATACGTATCAGTGACCGCGGTTTGTCTGCATTGAAATGTAAAAGACGTCTGAACCGTCTTAACTGCAGTATTTGGCGTTGCATTAGCCGGTACAGACATTGCTCCTGCGGCTAGTGTGTTATTAGAGTTCAAGAAATTACAGGTTGAAGATGCAAAGGTTGATGCGCTGAATAAAGCGGTCGCAGATAACAGAACCACAATGATTAAACCGTATACCCATTTCATATATCTAAACATATTAAGTGCCTTAATAGAGAAGCTAATCAAATAGCGATTTAATTTAGCGTCGCCGTACCTGGCAAGGCTTCACCCAAATCACCGATGGCTTTGTAATTCACCTTCGCACCTGATTGCAGGCCCCCCCCTCCCGCTACTTGCAATACTGCGGTGGAAAACGGCGCAATCATACCGCCGCGTTCGTTCTTCAGAAGCTGGCCATGACTCTGTACCTCGAATTCACTTAACGAGATGTAGTATGGCGATGAATTGGTCACTTCCATTGCTCGCTCCCCGGTTTTTTGCGAGGAAGCTACCTTCCAACGCAGTTGTGCGGAGGCCTCTTCCACGCTGCCCTTTAAACCTGCTGGTCGCACAAACAGCTTAATGCGGGTGCGAAAAGCAAACTGCAGCCGGTTGGTCACCTCTTTTGCATTGGGTGGCACATCCAGCACGTTAAGCCAGAACAGCGATTCGTGGTTATCAGGCAAGGATTGCCCGGTGTACACAATGCGCAGCATCTGCGATGCGTTAGGTTCCATGCGAAAAATCGCCGGAGTGATAAAGAACGGGGCTTTGCTGTCAGCCGGTGTGCTGTTCGGGTCCCCCTCATCAACCCAGGCTTGTGAAAGTGAAGGCGCAGGGCTGTCATTATTAAGCTGCAGGCTAACGTCAGTCTGGCTCAGCGGATAGACTACCCGCGTTCTGACGATGGTAATTCCGGCCATCGCCTGACTGGCCAGACAGAGCGCCATCAGTCCGGTGATCAGGCGCCCCCATTGACCGAACACTGTTTTATGCATGATTTTCATTTTTCTCGCTTCGCTTAATGACAAGGGGCGTCAATCTGACGGTAGCCTGTCGTGGCAGTATTGCTTTTCTGGCTGACCGAGTAAGTGAGTGTGCAGCTTTCCCCGGCCTTATCGCCCCATTTGACCTGTAATGATCCTTGATCCGACAGGCCTCGCAGCAGGATCTGCCCGCCCTGTCCAACCATCGAGACCAGAGCATTTTGCTTATCCAACACATCAGCACCGAAAGGTACCGGCTTGCCGCTGCTGAGCAGGCCACGGACCAGAACCGGTTTGCCTACCACGGTGTCAAACTTAAGGCGGGTAATGGAGCCATAACGTGGCACGGTATTGGCGGAGGAGCTTTGCAGCTCAACGTCGGACGAGGCGCCATGCGGGTCAATCAATACGCTATTGTTCTGATACGGCGTCAACGAGGTGATCACCGAATTTCCCCACCAGCCGACGGTACTGCCGGAGCCACCGATCACCTCGGCGCCATTGGCCCCTTTGGCTTCGATAATCGCCATGGTTTCCCCCTGCGAGGCCGTCATAGCGACCCCACCGGCGTAGCCGATGACGGTGCCACGGGCTGAGAGTGAATACTGGTTGTAACCGCCACCGCCAGACACTGAGGTGCCCACATTAGAGAGCGCACCGTTGTAGTTCAGGCTGCCACCGTACTGTTCACTTGAATCACCGTTGCTAACACTGTGACCGGCAAAGCCGTTGTAGCTGACCTGATTACGATCGCCTGCCGTACCACTCAGGTTGGTTTGTGCACTGTAACGGCTTGAATCCTGATAGTTCATGGTATTAGTCAGCGTCATTGAGTGACTGCGTCCCAGCGGAATACTGAACATCAGTGCCAACTGGTCGTCATACACACCGTCGGAGTAGGTCCGGCCGAGCGAGACGTTAATCGTCCCCCAGCTGAAGCCGGTGCCGTAACCCGCCTGATAGGTGGTTGAACGACCGCTGTCCTCCCATGAGGTTTCCGTAATGCCGCTCAGATAGACGTTGCCCCAGTCACCGACCGGCTGGCTGATGTTCATTTGCAGACGTTCGCGCGGACGATAGAGGGTGTCGTGGACGTTGCCCTTCAACTGCGCGACGTTTTGCAGCGTCAGATAATCGGAGTTGGAAAAACGGTACGCCGCCAACGCCAGATCGGTATTGGTGGTATCAAGGCGCTTGCTGTAGGTGACACGGTAACTTTGCCCGTTCATGGTGCTGTCGATACCCTGGACTTCAGCCGGCAGATTTTTCGCGTATGAGTTAGTGACATCAAACGCAAAAGCCCCCACAGAGGTATTTAATGCCAGCCCCGCCAGACCGGAGAGATAGTCATCGGAGAGTATGCCGCCGGTGTATAACGTCACTTTGTTGCTGACGCCACGACGGTAGGTGCTCTGGATAAATTTCGGCTGGTCGTAACCTTCGCCGTTGGCGTGCGACGTGGTGTCACGATAGGTCCCCGCCGTGGCGCTGAAACGCGAAATGCCGGGACGTAATAACTGGTTTACCGAGGCATAAGGCACCACAAAGCTTTTGGTGCGGCCATCGGCTTCTGTAATAGTGACGTTTAGGTCACCCGAGTAGCCGGTATTGGAGAGATCGTTAATGGCAAAAGGCCCGGGGGCCACGGTGGTTTCATATACCACCTGCTCACCCTGACGAACGGTAATTTTGGCGTTGGTTTCCGCGGTACCGCGAATTTCCGGAGCGAAGCCTTTTTCAGAGTCCGGCATCATACGTTCGTCGCTGCCTATCTGCACACCGGTAAAAGGAATGCTGTCGAACAGGTCGCCAGGGGTATAAAACTGCCCGACCGTCGCCATCGCTTCCAGACCCGCGACATCATGTTGCGCGTAGGTACTGATACTGGTGTAGCTGTGACTGCTCTGGCTTTGATCATTGCCCTGGGTTTCAGAGGCGTTGAACGATCCGTTATGACGCAGGTTCCAGCCCAGCAGATTCAGCCCGGTATTCAGCCCGACATACAGGTTTTTATTGGTCGTTCCATCCGGGGACGTCGACTGATAGGCGTTGGCGTTATAGCTGACAAATCCAGCGTTAATGCCGCTTTCCCAGTATTCAGGCGAAATATAGCCGCCCGAACGGGTGTTAACATAAATTTGCGGAATACTCAGGTGAGCGGAGAGCTCACTCTGGTCGATATTAACCTGAGCCCCCGGCAGCAACTGAACGATATCGACGCAGTCACCGGCCAGCGTGGCGGTGGTTTTCTGGGTATCGCTCAATTTGCTGAGGTTAAGTCCCCAGGCCGTGACATCTTTGCCACGAAAACATACGTTGCTTTTGCCCGCATCCTGCGTGATACGCACTTTACTGCGGCCAATAAACTTATCGTTGACGATCACATCCAGCTGATACTCACCTGGCTGCAGGCTACCCTCTTTCTGAAAGCGGCTGATATCAATGGACTTATCTCCCCCTTTAAAGAAACCCGCGTTGAAGGTGACATCCTGGGTGTCGGCCGTAGTGTCTGCGGCATATGCCACCGGCGCCATGGCACAACCCAGCAAAGAGGCAAAGAAAACGCTTAAATAAAAATGAAGGTGCTTCTCGCTAAATAGGGCGCGGTGTAATGCCGAATGTTTAAATAATTTTTTATTCACAAGAATTTCCTTTCACCTCTATTTCTAAGTCCTCAGCAGTGGCGTTCACGCCCGCATTTCCCTGGACTTAAAAACTTCATTTAAAAGCATTCAATACGTATGTGAGCCTTACCGAATATCACTGACGGTAGATTTTGACTTGACGGTGCTGCCGTAATCATTGACCCAGTCGTAAGAGACTGCTGACTTCGCTGACGGCATATTGCTTAGCCCTTTGAGAGGGAACTCTTTGCTGGATTTCGGCGCAATCATGCCACCCAGATCGTCAACATAAGTCTTGCCGTCTGCGGTTAACTTCACGCTGGTCATGGAGACGTTGTAGGGCGCCGGGTTAGTGGCACGCAGTGCATAACCTTGTGCCGTTTTCACGCCCTGCCAGGTCAGCCCTGTTGCGGCATCAGCCGGTGCGCCTTTCAAACCTTCAGGGCGGTAGAACACTTTAATTCGGGTACGTAAAGCCACCTGAACGCTGTTTTTATCGGCCTTATCTTTGGACTGTGCCGGAATATCCAGCATGTTGTACCAGTACACGGATTCGCGATCGGTTGGCACCGCACCTGAGTTAAGCAAAGTAAGACGTACCAACTGCTTTTTCCCGGCTTCAACGCGAGTGATCGGCGGCGTCACGACGAACGGAGCCGTACTCAGGCTTGGGTCCTGATGGATGTCGCCACTGTCAATCCAGGATTGCACCAGCGCCGGTTTCGGATCGTTGTTGGTGAGCTGAATAGAGACATCATGCTGATTAGCCGGGTAGATGAGTCGGGTGCCGGAAACCACAACGCTGGCCCGGGCGATATTCGTCGCGCCAAATAGCATGAGGGATAAAACACCGAGAGTTAAAATACGGGAGGTCTTTTTCATAGTGAAAGCTCTTGATGAACGGAAGGGAAACCCTTCCGTATTAGGTTTTCCGAAAACCGTAGTATTACTGGTAATCGAGAGAGTAAACCGCTGAGGTAGTGACTTTACCTGAGATGGCATCAGCAGAAGGAGCGATGTACTGCACGTAGTAATTCATGGTAGAAGCACCATTTGCATCAATAGGCGTCATGACGTTATTAACGTTGGTAATCAGGTTAATAGGCATCTTCTGGCTATTGGTCAGCTGAATTTCAACGTTGGTCGCGCCCAATGTTGCCCCACCTGGTGCTGTGGTATTTAACAAGTTACCGGTGTCAGGGTTAACGTTGGTGTTTTCAAACGCCGCGCGCACGCCGGCAGGCAGTGAACCGCCCGCAGATGTACAACCCGCTACCTGAATAGCCAGCAATTTAGCGCCCGCTGTGCTGCCTTTTTTCAATGACAATTCAGACACCGTCGGCAGTGTCATTTCATAGTCGCCGCCGGTCTGGCCATTCACATTAATAGAGCAGGAAACATTGTTAACCTGACCATTAATATTAATGGTACCGTCAGACGCAAAAGCACCAGAAGATAACAGGCCGCAGCCGATTACAGCTAAAGAGAGTAATGTCTTTTTCATTTAAATATTCCTTAATGGAGATTGTGAAGTTTATTCCGTGAAACGACTTGCCGGGCTTAAATACCACGACGGATATATACTAAGCGTATTTATTTAACAAGGGTAAATGTCCGGCATTCGGAATAATTACCCGTCATAATAATTTGTAGCACCAGAGAATATACCTAATGCCACAATAGATTATTTCGACAACCCGGTAAAAAACCGTCCGGGAAGTCAATATTGCGTTAGTGAATACTGCGAACCTGACATTCCATATCGTCTATATAACGTCCTCTCCCTGTTGCGTTGAGACATAGATTAAGGCGGTCTACGCCAGACCGTTAGTGAAGTCTTTTGAATTATACTTAATAAGAAATCAGGTGACGTGTATTGTCCCCAGCTCATGCCGAAATGCTGCGGAGCGGTCTCACACAATCACCTGTTTTACCTAGTAAAAAATCTTAATTAACTGACTACTGGCTTAAGGCGAACTCTCACGGCCTAGCGTTTCTTTTTCGCCATTTTGACCGGCGCAGGGGTACCCATAACCCGCACATCAACAAAGTACTCTTTACCCAAAATCTTGCCGTTACCCAGCCACACAACGCCACGGTACATTAAGACCGGACCCTGTGGGTTCTGCATCAACTCGTGACCACTACTGTCAGTAACGTTATAGCTTTTGGCATCGATACTGACCGGCGTATAGGTCGCTTTGGTGCCAGTGTAAATATTCCTGAGCGACTGAAAATATTGCGGGGCATAACTGGCCACAATTCGCACTACGTCGTTTTGTTGGTCGGCCCAGCTCAGATTATTATCTTTACTGAGATTCGCTGCGATCACCGCATACATTTGCGCAGTAGCCTGTGAAATAGACATTCGCAGACGCATCTCCTGTGCAAACTTCTCAGTATTGAGCGTGGCGGTTTCTTTAGTTTTGTCTTTCGCGTCTTTCACCACGTCGAATAACACGTCGTTATTGACCGGAGAGAAAAGTGAAGTAGCAATATATGCCGCACAGGCGGTGCTCTGCATGGCGGCATTATTATTGACTAACAATGAAAGCCCATTGCCTGTGGTGGGTATATTTTGCACTTCAACGTTGTTTTGTTTCAGCACGTCATTGACTTGTTGCTGGTTTTTCGTGCCGCGCGCCAGGTCGCAGACCAGTTGCATTACCGCATCATTGCGCTGACCTTTCACCGTCGGCGTGGCTGCGATTAAGGCATCCGTGATCAGACTGTAAGCCGGAACGCTTATGGATTTAACATTCAAATCCGCCGGTGCTGAAATAGCCTGACAACAAACCAGGCCAATAAGACTGCCGAGGGCGGTCCTGATTAAAGTGGAATTTATACGCATTGGAATGAGCTCTTAGTGTGCGTTAACGACGTCAACAACCATCCGGCGGTTTGGCGCCAGACACTTGATCACCGCTGGGGATTTGCTGCCGGCGCACTGGACGCGCGGTTCACTGTCACCTAAACCACGGGTAACGATGTTAGCCGCAGGAATTCCCCCGGCCACCAGCAGTTGCTTAACCGATTCTGCACGGGCTTGAGATAAGCGCAGGTTGTCAGCCGGTTTGCCAATGCGGTCGGTATAAGCCGAAACCACTACTTTACGGTCACCGAGATTGGCCGCTTTAAGTCCTTTTGCCATATTTTGTACCTGAGAAACGCCTTCCGGGCTCAGTGAGGCACTGGCGAACGCAAACAGACTTTCCGCAGTGAATTCCTGATGCGCAACTGCCGCAGGTAATGCTGGCGCTTCTTTTTTCACGTTCAGCAAAGACAGGCAGTTTTCCGGCAGGAAGTAGAAGCTCTGCGCCTGCATATGATTGTCGAACAGCACCTTGTACTGACAGGTCAGCACGCTGTTATCCGCTTTGGTGAAGTGGAAGATGTAGTTCCACTCTTTCACCCGGAAAGTCCCTTCATAAAAGTGCGGAGTACCAATCAGCTCATACAGCTGCGCCTTGGTGTCACCTTTGCGGACCTGTTTCAGGTTATCAAGATTGACGAAGCTGCCTTCGGCTCTTACCGCAGAAGACATTTCCGGGAAGACCGGTTTGTCCGTCATGCCCTGAGCGTCCACGTTACTGGTGGAGTGAGTGCAACCGGAAAGTAACAACAAACCGCCCACGAGTGCTGCCAGACCTGCTTGTTTAGTGTTCATTAAAAATCCATCCTTTACTGCGAAATTTGTGTTGTTACCCCCGGCGTCATGCCGGGGGTAATATCTTTCTTCATCAATAATGAGCGAGGTTTACCACTGGTAGCCCACGCCGACTGCTGCGCCCAGGTCCCCCTGGCTGTTGGTCGTACCAGACAGTTTGGTTACCCACTTGCCGTTATCGGAGATGGCAGAAACGCCCAACGCTACCGCTGACTGGTTCTGATAAGTACCGCCACCCATGCTCACCATGCTTGCGCCTGGTGCATAAGGTTGTGGCAGGCTCGCCATCGCCATCGCACCCGCAATACCGGCGCTCAGCTTGTCTTTGTTGCCGTCAACCAGGTTTTTCAGGTCACCGAATTTGTTATCGGTGTACTGATTCGCATCAGCAATGCCTGATTTCAACTGGTTAACGTTAACCGCATCGGTACCGCTGGTGCCCGCGGCGACGTTGGTTATCTGGCGTTCATGACCCGCAGAGCCCATGGACACGGTGTTGTCACGGTCAGCAACGGAGTTTGAACCCAGAGCGACAGAGTTAGAGGCTGTTGCGCTTGAGTTAGAACCCAACGCCACGCTGTTATCACCGGACGCCACCGCACCCGCGCCACCGGCGGTAGAGTCTTTACCGGTTGGTGTTGGTTTAGGCAGGTCACTGGTGTTATTCACCTGGAACATACCATCAGTACCGTTGGAGATATTCGTCACCTGAGTAGACACCACTTCCAGTTGCGCGAAGTTCACCGCATCACTGTCCTGAGTACCTGCTGCAACGTTAGTGATCGTGGTTGAGTCACCGGCCAGCGTGATCTTGTTGTAGTTGGTAGTACCGTCAACGTTGGTGTCATATTTCACTGAACGGTTGTCCAGATTGGTGATGTCACCGCTGATGTTGTTGACCGCATCCGCTACCGCGTACAACTGAGAACCGTTCACCGCATCGGTGCTGGTGGCCGTAACCTGGCCCGCCGCCACGTTGGTGATAGTACGTTCCTCACCAACATCACCGACGCTGACCGTACCCACTGGAGCCGTACCTGCGAAGGCGTAGTTCTGGCCCTGGAGGGTGATGCCGCTGGTGCCTACTGCCGCCTGCGTTTTCGCGCCATTACCCAGTGCAACGCTGTTGTCCGTACTGGCTTCAGCGCCATTACCGATAGCGATGGAGTTCATCGCGCTGGCAGCTGCACTCTGACCAATCGCCACCGCGTCAGCGCCCATTGCAGACGAATCTGCACCGGTTGAGTTAGCGTGGAAGTACTTGGTACCGTTGCTATAGATGTTGTTAATGCTGTTGTTGGTTTCAGTCAGCTGAGAGAAGTTAACCGCATCACTTGGAGCAGAACCATCAGCAACGTTGGTAATTTTCGTACCACCGGTGTGTGTGGTGCTGTTATAGGTATCGCCACCCATAGTCACGCTGTTGTAGTTCACCGTGCCGTCAACGTTGGTATCGTATTTCACCGCGTGGTTATCGAGATCGGTGAAGCTGATGTCCAGGCTATTGAGTGCCTGATTGGTAGCAAACAGTTGAGAACCGTTCACGCCGTCGGTGCTGTCTGCGCTCAGACGGCCCGCCGCCATGTTGGTCAGCGTACGTTCCAGACCTACAGAACCAATACTGACAGTGCCAATAGGCGCAGCGCCTGCAAACGCATAGTCGGTACCACGAAGGGTAGTACCCGCAGTCGCAACCACTTCATCTGTAGTCGCGCCATCACCCAGTGCAACACTACGTGCAACATCGGCGACTGCACCCATACCAATTGCAACCGCATCAAGACCTGTGGCAGACGAATCAGCACCGGTAGAGTTAGCGTGGAAGTACTTGGTGCCGGTGTTATAGATGTTGTTAATGCTGCTGTTAGTTTCAGTCAACTGCGAGAAGTTAACCGCATCACTTGGATCAGTACCATCCGCCACGTTGGTAATTTTCGTACCGCCGGTGTGGGTGGTGCTGTTGTAGGTGTCGCCCCCCAACGTGATGTTGTTGTAGTTCACAGTACCGTCGATGTTGGTGTCATATTTAACGGCGTGGTTATCCAGGTCGTTAAAGCTGAGATCCAGACTGTCGATAGCCTGATTAGAAGCAAACAGTTGAGAACCGTTCACACCATCGGTACTGTCTGCGCTCAGACGGCCCGCTGCCATGTTGGTCAACGTACGTTCATCGCCCACACTACCAATACTGACGGTGCCTACCGGAGCAACGCCAGCAAATGCATAGTCGGTACCGCGGATAGTAGTGCCTGTTGTAGCTACAGCCAGCTCGGTTTTTGCGCCATCACCCAATGCAACACTGCGTGCAACGTCTGCTACCGCACTCATACCAATCGCGACCGCATCAATACCTGTCGCAGACGAATCTGTACCGGTTGAGTTGGCGTGGAAGTACTTGGTGCCGGTGTTGTAAATGTTGTCTATGTTGTTGTTAGTGGTAGCAAGCTGAGAGAAGTTGACTGCATCACTTGGATCCGAACCATCAGCAATGTTGGTGATTTTAGTCCCACCGGTGTGCGTGCTGTTGTCGTAGGCATCGCCGCCCATCGTGACGCTGTTGTAATTCACCGTACCATCAACGTATTTGTCGTAATGCACAGTGCCTGCATCGAGGTTGGTCACACTGCTGGTCACGGAGTTGAGCGCCGTGTTGGTCGCGAACAGCTGTGATCCGTTCACGCCGTCGGTGCTGGTTTCACTCAGGCGGCCTGCTGCCAGATTGGTCAGCGTGCGTTCTGAACCTGCATCACCAATACTCACGGTGCCCACCGGTGAAGTCCCCGCAAAGGCGTAATCAACACCCAGTAATGTGGTACCTGAGGTGCTTTCTGCTGCCTGCGTTTTGGAACCATCGCCAAGAGCAACGCTACGTGCAACGTCTGCGACTGCACCCATACCAATCGCCACTGCATCTGTACCGGTTGCAGAAGAATCTGTCCCCGTAGAGTTGGCGTGGAAGTACTTAGTACCTGTTGCGTAGATGTTGTTAACTTCATCGCCCAGGTTGGTCACATTATTATTGGTGGTGGTCAGCTGTGAGAAGTTAACCGCATCGCTTGGGTCAGAACCATCAGCCACGTTGATGATTTTGGTCCCACCGGTGTGTGTGGTGCTGTTGTAAGTATCGCCACCCAACGTGATGTTGTTGTAGTTCACAGAGCCATCAACGTTGGTGTCGTATTTAACCGAGCCCGCATCCAGAGTACTGATGGCGCTGTTGGTCGCGAACAGTTGAGAACCGTTCACGCCGTCGGTGCTGGTGGCGCTCAGGCTACCTGCTGCCAGATTAGTCAGAGTGCGTTCAGAACCTGCATCGCCAATGCTCACGGTGCCTACCGGTGCGGTACCTGCAAACGCGTAGTCCGTCCCGGCAATGCTTGTGCCGGTGGTGGCTACTGCGGCTTCGGTTTTCGCGCCGTCACCCAGTGCAATACTGCGTGCAACATCCGCTACCGCACCCATACCAATCGCCACTGCATCTGTACCGGTTGCAGAAGAATCTGTACCCGTAGAGTTAGCGTGGAAGTACTTGGTACCCGTGTTATAGATGTTATCGACCTGGTCACCCAGAGTGGTCACATTGTTGTTGGTGGTGGTCAGCTGTGACAAGTTAACCGCATCACTTGGGTCAGAACCGTCAGCCACGTTGGTGATTTTAGTCCCACCGGTGTGCGTGCTGTTGTCATAGGTGTTGCCACCCAGAGTGATGTTGTTGTAGTTAACCGTACCGTCAACGAACTTGTCATATTTGACCGAGCCCGCATCAAGGTTAGTCACGCTGCTGGTCACGCTATTCAGCGCCGTATTGGTCGCGAACAACTGTGAACCGTTCACGCCGTCGGTGCTGGTGGCACTCAGACTGCCTGCTGCCAGGTTAGTCAGAGTACGTTCAGAACCTTTGCTACCAATGCTGACAGTACCTACCGGCGCAGTGCCAGCAAACGCGTAGTCAACACCAAGGATTTTGGCGCCTGCGGTACCAACGGCAGCCAGCGTAGTAGCACCGTCACCCAGTGCAACACTGCGTGCAACGTCTGCTACCGCACCCATACCAATCGCCACTGCATCTGTACCGGTTGCAGAAGAATCTGTCCCCGTAGAGTTGGCGTGGAAGTACTTGGTGCCTGTCGCATAGATGTTGTTGATGTTGTTGTTGGTGTTGGTCAGCTGCGAGAAGTTGACTGCATCACTTGGTGCAGAACCATCGGCCACGTTGGTGATTTTTGTGCCACCGGTATGCGTGGTGTTGTTGTAGGTGGTGCCGCCCAGCGTCATGCTGTTGTAGTTAACGGTACTATCACCGTTTTTATCGTACTGCACAGCTTCGTCCGCTACGGATTTCAGCTGTGAAACGTTAACGGCATCGGTTAGTGCAGCACCGGCCGCCACGTTAGTAATACGGCGTTCACTCCCCGCAGAACCCACAGAAACTTCGCCAGACGCAGTACCTTTCATATCCGCAGCGTTAGCACCCTTAGGTACAAATACCGGGTTGGTCAATGCGGCTGCTGAAGTGGTGGAACCTGCGCCGAGGGCTACACTGTTGTCCGTGGAGGCTGTCGCATTGGCACCCAATGCCATTGAGTTGGCACCCGACGCTTTTGCGCGATAACCGGAAGCGTTGGACATGAAACCGCTGGCAGACGCCTGGTAGCCGGTCGCTGTACTTACATCACCCGTTGCAGTTGCTGAAGGGCCGATGGCAATTGAAGATGAACCACTAACATTAGCAGCAGACCCAAGAGCTATACCATTAACACCGGTCACATTAGCATTAGTACCAATGACGACCTGATCGCCATTTAATCCATTATATGTTGCCTTCGCATTAGTACCAATCACAACACTGCCTTTAGCCGACGTTGCCGACGCGCCGTTACCCATGGCGATGGCATTAGTTGAAGCAGCATCAGCCTTGGAATTTACACCCACGGCAATGGCATCTGTACCCAGCGCCTGTGAATCCGCGCCGGTTGAATTGGCGTGGAAATACTTGGTACCGGTGTTGTAGATGTTGTTGATGTTGTTGTTAGTATTGGTCAGCTGCGAGAAGTTAACCGCATCACTTGGTGCAGAACCATCGGCCACGTTGGTGATTTTTGTGCCACCGGTGTGCGTGGTGCTGTTGTAGGTGTCGCCGCCCATAGTGACGCTGTTGTAGTTCACAGAACCGTCAGCATTGGTGTCGTATTGCACTGCCTGGGCATCAAGGTTATTGATCGCCTGATTACTGGCTGCAAGCTGAGAACCGTTAATAGCATCAGTACTCGTATTGCTGATACGGCCAGCTGCAACATTGGTAATGGTGCGCTCACTCCCCACCCGACCCACACTGACAGTACTGGTTGGAGCACTACCTGCAAATGCATAGTCTGTGCCGGCAATATTGGAGCCGGCTGTAGCTACTGTGGCAGCCGTCACTGAGTAGTAGCCCAGTGCCACATCATTTTTGTTCGTTGCAGACGAATAGAGCCCCAAAGCAACGCCATTATCCGCTTTAGTCTGTGCCAAAGTGCCAAGTGCAATGCCCCCATTTCCTAAACTTTGCGCGCCCTGCCCCATCACAATTGTCTGGCTTACAGCCCCCACGACAGGCGTGGAAGAAGCACTGCCTCTGGTCGTACCAATAGTAATGTTGTTATTACCGGTAGCACCATTACCCGAGTAATCACCAATTGCCACGTTTTGGTTACCGGTCACGTTTTTACCCGTCTCAGTCCCTATGGCCTGATTGCCCTGACCACTCGAGTTTGCACCCGCGTTTTGTCCCAAATAAATGCCATAGGTGCCACTAGAATTGGCGCCTGCGCCAGTGCCAAACATGAGACTATTCGCAGCAGTGCTATTCGAGCCGGCATTAACACCCATGGCAACCGAGTTCTTGCCTGCAGCCACTGTCCCTACACCAATAGCAATCGCATCCTGACCCAGCGCCTGCGAATCTGCACCAGTGGAATTGGCGTGGAAGTACTTGGTACCTGTCGCATAGATGTTGTTGATGTTGTTGTTGGTGTTGGTCAGCTGCGAGAAGTTAACCGCATCACTTGGATCTGTACCGTCCGCCACGTTGGTGATTTTCGTGCCACCAGTATGGGTTGTAGTGTTGTAAATTGGGCCACCCATGGTGACGCTGTTGTAATTAACCGTGCCATCCGGGTTGTCGTCGTAATGCACGCTGCTGTCGGAAACGGCCTGAAGCTGACGCACGTTGACGGCGTCAGTGGACTGCGTACCACCCGCAACGTTAGTGATTTGGCGCTCTGAGCCCGCCTCACCCACGGAAACAGCCCCGAGAGCAGAGGCAACTGCCGTATTACTAAACAGCTCCTTGCCACCGTTCATACCTACACGGCTGGCATTAGAATGACTCCCCAGTGCGATGGCATCTGCCGCCGTAGCCACAGAGCCAGCGCCCAGAGCGGCGGCATTATTCTGGCTGGCGTTAGCATGCCACCCCATTGCCAGCGTCCCACTGGTCGTAATGCTGTTACCTGCCCCCTGGCCAATAGCGATGTTGTCGCCACCGGTGACGTTCTGTCCAGCACTTGAACCATAAACAAGGTTATTGTTGCCGGTGACATTGGTCCCGGCGTTGATGCCCTGAGCAACGTTCCAGCTACCTGATACATTGCTACCCGCGCCAAAACCCGTTGCAAAGTTATCGTTACCTACCACGGTGTTACCCGCGCTTTTACCGATGGCCTGGTTGCCACGGCCGGTCACATTATTACCTGCCGAAGTACCAATACCGACGTTTGCCCCGCCCATATTCACGCCATCGTCTTTGACGTTTTGCCCTGCTGTACTACCAATGGCAATATTCCCCGTGGTAGCGCCACCGACCGGACTTGCGCTGGCAACGCCACCGATACCTGCACTGGTACCAATAACAATAGAACGATCTACTGCTGTTGCTGCATTTTCACCGAGCACAATGGCTTCAGAACCTGTCGCTTTAGCAGCCTTACCGATAGCCAGCGAGTTGGCGGCAGACGTTGCTGCAGCACCTACAGCAATACCGTAGTTACCGGTGGTCGTTGCCGTTGAACCCATGGCTACACTGTAATCACCGAGCGTGCTGGCTTTAGGACCTACTGCGGTGGAAAGTGCACCCGCTGCATTCGCGTAGTAACCCAATGCCTGTGATTGAGTACCCGCCGTGTTGGCATACCAGCCAATGGATGTACCTTCCAGACCTGTGACTGCCGCCCCGCCGCCAATCGCAGTACTATGGTCTGGAGTTGTGTTCGCCATATCACCGATAGATACGGAACTGTATCCATTAGCGACAGAACTACGACCAATGGCCGTGGAATTTGTATTCGTTGCAACCGCATTGGAACCGAAGGCGATCGCACCATCAGAAGATGCAGCGGCCTGAGCACCGATAGCCATCGCTCCGTTACCACCGCTGGCTTTTGCGCCAGAACCAATAGCAATACCATTCACAATGGTGGAGCTGGCTGAATGCCCCAGCGCGATGCTGTCTACCGCTGTGGCATTGGCTAACTGACCAATGGCTGTTGAACTGGAGCCGGTTGACGTAGCCGTCGGGCCAATCGCCGTGGCGTTGCCAGAACCTGTGGCTACGCCACCGTTGATTGAGGTGTTGGTTGCATTATTGTTATCTAACGCCGTACTACTGGTACCGCCTCCGGCCACCCATGCATCGGCGGGAAATGCGATCAGCGCCGCAGCAACAAAGCCGGACAAGCCACCCACACGTTTTGCTAAACGCAGAGAGCTTGTTCCTTTCCCTCGTGCTCCTGCAAATTCACCCGCAACAACCCAGGCTTTTTGTGTGGAGCTCCATACTAAACGATATATCTTGTTCATTTTTATTCCCTTCCTGGCATCCTGCCAGGTTCAACGTTAAAGCTTGTGGTTTGAAGCCAGCAGGGTTGCTGCGGCCGTATCAATCAAAGGTTTTTCCAGTGAGGTGTTATTCAAATGGACTTTTTCGCGCTCATATAACTTCAGAGCTGCGTTATTGTTGTGTGCGACATACTGCAAATAGCCGCCGGTGAAAAACGTGGCTTCGGTATACGCGTCTCCTTTGGCAAGAAGGCTCGTTTCGGGCATCGATTCAACGGCAGAGAAAATGGCTTCAGAGGTACCTTTACCGGCATAAAGATTGGCAATGGCCTGATAGCGTGGATAAGTGAAGTGATATTTCGCAGTGGTCTTAGCCAGCTGCTTTTGTAATGCGGCAGGAGAACCTGTCCAGGTGCGGGCAGTCAGCCACATTTGCCACAGGTTGGCGTATTGCGCTTCCTGAGTATTTTTCGCGGCCGCAATCTTGCTAAACGCGGTTTTTGCGGCGTCAAACTGAGTCAGCACGGCCATATTGATCGCTGACGGCGTTGCACTCAGTGCTTCTAACTCCGTGCCCTGTAGCAGGTCATAGCCTTTACGGGCAACCTGTGGGTAACCCGTCAGATCATTCGCTACCGCGTCTTTAAACACAGCGACATATGCAGCCTGACGGGCAGCGGGGTCGGCAGCTTGCGCGGAGGCCTCCGGGGCAGAACTTTCGGTTTTAACCTGAACATCCGCTGCGGCAAACTGGCTGAACGTGAACAGTGATCCCAACATTAACAACGGCAATAATGTGGTTCGTGAGATAGCACGGGTTGCAGATATAAGCGGCGTGCGCGAATAAATTCCTGGTGTCATATTTTTCATAAAAAACTCGTAATTAATGAATGAGTAACCCTGCCGCTCCTATCTAATTTAATAAGATATTGATGACTTATTAGGAATATTCTCAGCGGAAATATTCAGACGTAAAGCAGCTCCATGCTTTTCTTTTCAGAAAAACATTTTCTTAATTGTTATTAATGTTGCCAATATATTGCATAAGCAGAAACCTGCATTTCCTGCTTTACAGTTTTATATATTAAATTTTAGAACAATTAATTTACATAACTATCGAATATCAGCAGATTTCATTGGATTATTTATTACTCTCACAATAAAGAGGCGTAATCTCCGAGTAATTGATGATATAACCCGTCCCTTTAGCACTCTGGATGAAATCTTCAGGAAGTCCCACCATCGTCAGTTTCTTGTTGAGCTTATTGAGAACCTGCCACAGACGTTGCGTCGATGGACTCAGATTATTCTCTTCCCAAATTTTACTCAGCAATTCATCTTTGGTGACTTTTTGCGTACGGGCATGGCTCAACAGATAAAGAAACAGTTGCATCATGGTGTCGTTAAAAAAAACCGAGCCAAACATAAGATTTCTCTCGGTACAGTCAACGGAAAAGCGATAAAGCCTTTTGCTGCCTATATCAAAGTGAATGTCTTTACCAATTAAAAAGCCGTACAGTTTATAGTCCATTTACTTTACCTGTTAGTCGAAAACACAAACTAAGGCCAGCATCCATGTATTTAGCAGGCATATATTACCCATATCATTAATGGGGCTGATTATATGATTCCACTAGGATCTTACAATACACGTCAGACTATCTCTGATGACGGTTCTCGCCCGATACCTTCTTGCTACTTATCCCGGTAATTTTTCAAAACACAGGATTAATGACTAATAAATGCTTAGTAAGTGGTGTTAAGAATCAAAATTAGCACGACTTACAGAACTCACTGCAAAAAACCAAAAAATAACGGTTTTCGAGAGCATTATGCTAATGCCATAGCTAACATCATGTTTACTCTGTGGTATATCTTAGGATTTCTCGTTGAATTTATCTAAACATCTCATTTAATACTCCTTATCGCCACGCATACCCACTTAGGAGTGTGCGTGGTTAGTTGGCATGTTGTTAGCATCACAAACCATTCACTTCGGGGGAAACATTCAGCCGCAGTGAAGTTAAGAGGTAGATTAGGGTGGGCCGGGCAAAGGGGAAAGTGATGTATTTTGAATTATGCTTAATAAGAGGCAAGTGAGACATTGAGGGAATGGGTTTTTGTGTGTAACAGTACAGAAAAAGAACGATTCCAATACACTGATTTTGAAGAAAATAAATCTTAATTAGGTTTTTTCATCTGTTTCATTCTCTAACTTCTACGCCCCCCCGCTGATGGTATACACTTTAAGGGATCCCTTAACTGAACAGATGCCAAAATGAACATGAAATACCTGATCAACGGTCACGTGATCTTTGATTCTGATGCCACCTGCTTGTTTTCCACAGACTCAGATGCCATTAAGGTCACGCTGCATACTCCTGCCAGCCAGTGCCTGCTGCTTTTGCTGCAAAATAAGGGGGAAGTGCTCAGTCAAAAATTCCTTTTCGAGCACATATGGGGAAAAAACGGGGCGTTTGTCAGTGCCAATGCGCTCTATCAGAATATTGCTATTGTGCGCAAATGCCTTAAATCAGCCGGAATAGAGGAAGACGTCGTCCAGACCATTCCCAAAATTGGGGTAAAATTCATCGGCGAGGCCGTTTTATATGAGTCATCGCCGCTGACTGAAGAGTTACCTCAGGAACAGATTAATCAAGAGTCAGTGGCTGCGTTACCCTTAAAGGCAAAACCTGAACCCGAACAAAGTAGAGTTTCTGTTCCGTCAAAGCCTCAAAATGACCCGCAAACCCGGTCCGTAAAAATTAAGTCCCAATATTATTATCTTGCCGCGTTCGTTTTTTGCATCCTTTGCGTGGCAATTTATTGGCAACAGAAACCAGAAAACTCCTTCTTTACCGACTACAGGCAGATAGGGAAAGTGAACGGCTGCACCTTAAGTTCTTCTTATTATGATAAAGAGGTCGCTATACGTGCATTTACTGGTTTTTCAAATCTGGGCGGAGTCACCTGCACAAATGATAAGTATGCCTATTTAACGATCAACCGGCTTCCGGAAGGGACCACCATACTTATGTGCGATCAACCGGCAGAAAATAATAATGCCCAGTGCATAAGTTATATTTATCTGGAGCCAACCAATGATGACCATTAAAAACATGCTCCGGTATACCCTCCTCGCCGTAGCCGCTCTTTCCCCATTGACGTATTTGGGATACACGATGTACCAACAGGAACATTTCTCATGCCAGGCAGAAATCGTGATCTCAAAGGACAATAACAACTATGCAACCTTGATGTATTATCGCTTTGACGGGGGTACGGGGACACTTGTCGCTTCGGGCGTATTTAAGAGAAATGGTCAGGAGATAGCTAAAATCAGCAAGGAGCTCACCTTTTACTACTGGAAGGAGGGTAAATCGATCATCATGGTTTCAGCGAATAAGTTTGATGATAAAGAGAGCGTCGCCTTGTTAAACACACTCACCCCAGATTTCTTTCTTTATAGCGACCGTGGAATGACGATCCAACTGAAACGGCAGAATGCGTCTTCCTATCTTTTCATTCAAAGCGACACACCCCTTTTCTCCTGCATTATCAACAAAAGCTAGTCTGAGGAGGATACGTTGAGGGGATAGCAGCCTGCAAAATTGCCTCTGACAACCCCCAAAAATAAAAGCCCCGGCGAGATTGCCAGGGCTTTTAAGGTACTACAGACTTAATATTTAACATTAATCAACTTAGTTACTTAGAACTACACTAAATACTGCTTCAATAGATGTACATTTTCTCACAGGATATATTGCTAATGCTCTATACTCTTGTCCTCCGATAAATGATTGAATGAGATGACAATCCTGTTTAGTTCACGTAACCATTTCAAAATATAATTTGGTTATGTGAGGTACATCACCCTCGCGATATATACTCTTTGATGCGTTGCCTTACTTTCGTCGCGACATTCTCGATTTCATACTTACGTACCCAAATCGCGAACATAACTACTAACAACAAGACCTTACATCATCGCGTTACGTTCCCAGCATGCGATTATACAGAGTTACTACGTGGCCTTAGAGCGTCATCGAACCGGCTTGTATAACTATTCCGATATCGATTCCCCCACACTACAATACTTCATGGCCTTTATCGCACTCTATTGACTGCTGAACTTATAACTGTATTTACAGTTATTTAAACCACCGTGCTAGTAGACTTTTCATTGCCGTTTGCGCCGGTGCTGAGTTCTAATCTACTCGTTCTTAGCAGGGTGTCAACACTGTTTTTAAGCACATGTTTTTATGTTCAGTAATAATAAGAAAGCCGGGGAGAATCTTATTTATAGATACCGATAACGCACGTGACTATACCCCACCCCACGCAGTGAGAGTCCGGCTGTCCGCCTGTGGCCCCAAGGCATCAATCAGGTTTTTCAACGGCAGGAAAAGCGGCTGCGGAAGGTCATGCCACTCAAACCATTGCCACCCTTCACACTTTTCGGGTTCGCGGTTTTCCGGTTCTTCTTCCCCCACAGCAAGTTGCGTGATGCAAAACAGCGTGACGTAATGCTTCTGCTCACGGGTGAAAATATCGTTGCCCCATGGCCCGCGGACAATATGACCAAGCGACAGGCCGGTTTCCTCCAACACTTCACGACGTGCACACGCCTCAGGCGTTTCACCAAACTCAAGATGTCCACCCGGCGCGGACCAACATCCGGCACCGTGGCTGCCTTTTCTGCGCCCGAGCAGTAACTTCCCGTCGCGGAAAATCAGCACACCGACGCCCACTTGTGGAACTAACATCACTCACTCCTCAATAACATAGGTTGGCAGAAATCATACCCTGACGGGCAAGTGACGTTAAAGCGCTGATTGCCCCGCACGTTGAGGCAATATTTATACTTTCAGAGCCGGGCCCTGTACTATGATCACTTCGGAAGCTGAATGATTAATAAGGAGATTGCGATGTTGGATAATTATTTTGGTTCAGACGGTAACGCCACCAGCGAAGAGAAGCGCCGTTTACTGGCTGTACAGGCCGCGCTGGAGTTGCTGAAAGCCACACTGTCCGATACCAACGACGGTAACGGCGTTGAGTACCAATTGAAAACCACAGAAAAGTACGTGAGTACGCTGGCGGATGCCATTCAGGCCGCCGTCGAGAAGAAGTAAAAACGTATTTCTCAGCCCCTCTCACCGTCTGCTAAAAGCAGACGGTTTTTATTACGTGCAATGACCGCCATCACACCTGCGGGCCAACCTGCATAAAGGGATTGAACGCGATTTCCCAAAGATGTCCGTCAGGATCGGCGAAATAGCCTGAATATCCCCCCCAGAACACTTTCTGCCCCGCTTTCACCCGCGTGCCACCGGCTTTGACCGCAAGTGCCAGCACCTCGTCAACCTCGGCTTCACTGGCCACATTTTGCGCCAGTGACATGGCCCGAAAACCGCTGCCCGCCGGGTCAACGCCCGCGTCTTTAGCCAGTTCTTCCAGAGGGAAGAGCGACAGCCAGGCGCCTGCAAGCTGGAAGAAACATACGCCTTCGGACTCAAACTTCAGACGCGGAAGCCCCAGCCCTTGCTGATAAAACGCCCTCGCGACCTGTAAATCCCGCACGCCCAGAGTGATCATACTGATAACTGGTTTCATTGTTTTCCTCATACATTGACCGCCCATTGGGTATTCAACATAGTTGACTCTGACACATTTAGAAACCAGACCACCCGGATGTCCGAAGCAACTGGCGGTACATTGGCGATGTTTACGCCAGCGGACCGGAGAAATAGCCCGCGTTATCCAGATCGTCTAACAGGCCAGGCTGCTGCGGATGCCAGTCCAGAAGGTCGCGCGTCTGCTGGCTGGAGGTCGGGTTATCAATGGCGGCAAAATGCGCGAACCAGCCGAAATACCCGGCAGCCTGCTCCGGCGTTTTGCTGACAACAGGCAGGTTGAGATGTCTGCCGATAGCCCCGGCAATATCACGAAACGCCACCCCCTCTTCCGCATTGCCATGATAATTGGCCCGCTGTGCGCCCTGCTCGAGCACCAGCCGGAACAGACGGGCGGCATCAACGCGATGCACCGCAGGCCAGCGGTTGGCGCCGTCTGCGACAAACGCCGCCTCGCCTTTCTCACGCGCCAGCGCAATCAGCATCGGCACAAAGCCGTGATCGCCTGCGCCATGCACGGAAGGCGGCAGACGTACCACCGAAACCCGCACACCTGTGGCAGCAACCGCCGCAGCCGCCAGTTCTGACGCCATACGCGGGTTTGAATAATTCACCGGCAGCGGCTCCTGTTCCGTCACCGGATAGCCCGGAGTCAACAGCGCCGTCCCGGACGTGATCACCAGCGGCCGCTCTGAACCTGCCAGCGCGGACCCCAGCGCCTCAATCGCCCGCCAGTCGTTGTCACAATTTTGCTGAAATTTCGAAAAGTCGTGATTAAACGCCGCGTGGATCACCCCGTCAGCGGCGGCGGCCCCCCGGTGCAAACTGTCGATATCCTCAATATCGCCCCGGTGGACCTGCGCCCCCGCGGCGGTCAGCCATTGTGCAGAAGTCTCCGAACGCGCCAGCCCCGTCACCTGATGACCGGCGGCCAGCAACTCTTTCACGATGGCAGTACCAATAAAACCTGTAGCCCCTGTCACGAATACACGCATCTGGATTTCCCCTGTCGTTCACTGGTTGAAGATGGGCGCAAAGGCAGCCCGCTGTGAATCAATATAGGGGTTGATGAAAAGACGATCTATGCGCTAATGTCCGCATTATCTTTGCAATCGTCCGGAGTCGCCGATGGATCCCCTTTCAGATGTATTATCGCTGCTTAAAGCTCAGAGCTATATGTCCGCAGGCTTTGAGGCGGGCGGAAGCTGGGCACTGCATTTTCCTGAGCATCATCAGTGCATAAAATGCAACGTGATTGTCTCGGGTGAGTGCTGGCTGGCGGTCGACGCCGTACCCGCCGCGGTGCATTTAAAAACCGGAGACTGTTTTGTTCTGCCCAGCGGACGGCCTTTCCGGCTCGCCAGTGACCTGAGCCTGCCAGCCGCCGATGCCACGGCGGTGTTCTCCGATTCAAGCGAGGGCGGCGTGGTGACCTATAACGGCGGCGGCAGTTTCTCGCTGGTCGGCAGCCGTTTTGCGGTCAGTGGCCATAACGTCGCCACCCTGCTCGGCATGTTGCCGCCGATTGTGCATATATCGAAAGCGCCGGATCAGGCCATGCTGCGCTGGGCGGTCGAGAGCATGATGCAGGAGTTACGTGAACCGCAGCCGGGCGGCCTGCTGATCGCCCAACATCTGGCGCACATGATGCTGGTGCAGGCCCTGCGTATGCATATGGCCAGTGCGTCAGAAAGCAGCGACAGCGGCTGGTTCGCGGCGCTGGCGGATAAGCAGCTTTCCAAAGCCATTAACGCGATGCACAAGGACCCGGCACGCCGCTGGACGGTACTGAGTCTGGCGGAACGGGCAGGCATGTCGCGCTCGGTATTTTCGCTGAAGTTCAAACAGGCCGTCGGCAGTTCGCCGCTGGAATACCTGACGCGCTGGCGTATGCTGCTGGCCGCTGACCGGCTGACCACCGGCAGTGATCCGGTCTCTGCGGTGGCGCTGTCGCTGGGCTATGAGTCAGAAAGTGCCTTCAGTACCGCGTTTAAGCGTACGCTCGGCAGCTCACCGCGCCAGTACAGCCGGGTTGCCGGCGGATAAAACGGATAAACAGGCAGGGGGTTGTCAGTCAGGCTGTCGCTCGGGTATGCTATGGTTAATATACAAAACATATATAAACCATATACCGCAGGAACCCGAGATGGGCATAATAAAAATATCCGAAATGATGCATGAGAATCTGCGCATTGCCAGTCTGGCCTTCACCCGTTCGATGAACGCCCAGGCCGAACACTGGATGAAAGTAGGTATGCTGATGGAGATGCATCCTGACCTTTCACACCGCGACATCTGCCAGCTGCTGGTCCGCGCCAGCGCAGAATCTACAGAGCGTTTCGACGGTATTAAAACCCTGCTCAACGATGGCGTCACCGCAAGGAAAACCAGCAATGACTGACAACACCTTTATCAAACCGGCGGAAGGTATCGCCAAAGCACGCATCGCCGGAGGGCTTGCCGCCCGCGTTTTGCAGATGATTGAACCGCACGTCCAGCCCGGCGTCACCACTGACACCCTTGATCAGCTCTGCCACGACTTTATCGTCAACGAACTCCAGGCGATCCCGGCGAACATCGGGTATGACGGATATGAAAAGACCACCTGTATCTCCGTTAATCATGTGATCTGCCACGGTATTCCGTCGGATAAAGTGCTCAAGAAAGGCGACATCGTAAACGTTGACGTCGCGCTGATCAAAGATGGCTGGTACGGCGACACCAGCCGTATGTTTTATGCCGGTGAACCTTCGATTCTGGCCCGCCGTCTGGTCGAGACGACGCTTGAAGCCATGAATGCGGGTATCGCCGTGGTCCGCCCCGGTGCCACATTGGGTGACGTCGGCTTTGCTATCGCCAGCGTCGCGGAAGGGAAAGGTTTTAGCGTGGTACGCGAGTATTGCGGTCACGGGATCGGCCAGGGTTATCACGAAGATCCGCAGGTGCTGCATTACGGTCAGCCGGGCAAAGGTCTGGTGCTTGAAGAGGGGATGCTATTTACTATCGAGCCGATGATCAACGCCGGTCAGCGCCATTCGAAACTCTTAAAAGATGGCTGGACGGTGGTGACGAAAGATCATTCGTTGTCCGCGCAGTGGGAACACATGGTGCTGGTGACCAAAGAAGGCCACGAGGTGCTGACCCCCTGGCCTTAAGCTAAACAAAAAAACCGGAAACGTCAGTTCCCGGTTTTTTTCACCCAACTCGCCACGTCTTACCACTGGTATTTCACGCCCACCATCCCCTGATACCCCTGATAGCTGTTGTCGCCCCAGGTGCTGCTGACCTGTCCCCAGGTTTGCCAGTTTTGGCTGATATTCCCCGTCACACCCGTTTTGACTTCATAACGGTTGGCCGAAGTGGCGTTTTCAAAGCGTACTTGATTGAAGTCCACGCTGTCTGACGCCGGTTTGCCGTTGTACCAGTTCACTTCCACAAACGGTTGCGCACTGTTTTGCACCTGCGTGTTTTGGCGCGTCAGACGCACACCCACACGCGTTCTGATACCGTCATCACCGTTGGCACTGACATCGGTGCCGTTCTGCTCGGTGTGGCCGGATGTAGCATAGTGGCTGTAAATCAACTGCGCCTGCGGAGTCACCATCCAGCGAACTGCATCAGATTGTTTCACCGCATAACCATAGCCGGTTTCAAATGACACATCGGTGCCCTGACTGTTGTAAGACTCCTGCGGCAGGTCGTCGCCGTTCACATCGTTTTTGTACCAGGCGTGCTGGATCCAGCTGTCCACATACGCACCGCTGACGCGATCTGCCTGCGCATACCAGGTGCCGTACGCCCCCACGCTGTAACCATTAACCTGCCCTTTGGCCTGATAGCCGCTGTTTTGCACGCTGACCGTACTGGTGGAGTGACCGTAGCCGCCCATGACACCGGCGTTGACCTGGTCACCATTCGCACCGTCGAGCTGATACAAATCGCTCCCCAGCTGAACCAGCGTGGTGTGGGTTTTCTCATCAAACAGACCACCGTCGCTTTTCTGTTTAGTATAGTCACCGCCCAGACGCACCCAGCCTTTGGCCATGTCGGTATCCGTTTGGTTGCGTGCGGCTCCGGAACGATCGTAGAGCGTTTGCAGGAACATATTTTGCGCCGCACGCTGGTTCGCCAGATAAGCGCCAGGCTCAGGGCGATAGTTCGTCCCCGGCGTGGGCGGGACTGGCGGAACCGGGGGTTCCGGCGGCGTTGGCGTGCTGCCCTGAGATTGCAGGTACCAGTCGCCGTTGCTGCTGTTTTTCACCAGATGATATTCATACGCCCCTGCTACCGCGCGGCCATTGAGGTTGAATACGCCGTCCGATTGCCCGCCGACATCCACCACCTGGATCCCGGCGTTAGTCTGCGCGCCGCTACCGCCCGCATTTTTCACCGTCACCTGCGTGGTGCCAGCAGTATTTCCTGCCACCACCAGTTTATCAGTGGCCGAATTATCCCCGCCCAGTACCGTTTGCAACGCCAGCACGCCGCCACCGATATAGTTGCCGCTGACCGACAACGTATTGCCAATGGACGCCCCCGCCAGTTGCAGCAATCCACTGTTGGTCAGATTGCCGCTGAGATTGAGAACGCTGGCCGCCGCCGAGCTGTAGGCGGGAAGGCTGTTGAGTGACGCCAACTTACCGCTGTTATTGACGTCGCCGCTGATGGTGCCGTTGCCGCCAAGCGTCGCCCCTGACGCCACGGTCACCACACCGGCACCTTCAGTGCCCAGTCTGGCACCGGACTGCGTGCCGTCACCCACAATCAGCGTACCGCTGTTGACGGCAGTGGTACCCGAATAGGCTGGCTGGAAGACCGTCAGCGTACCGCTGCCAGATTTCACCAACCCTCCGCTGCCGGAAACGCTGTTGGCGAGGGTCATATCCGTGCTGTTATTAATCTGCAACATGCCGTTGTCAGTGACGGTCGCCGTGCCGAGGTTTTGCGACTCCGTCGCGATCAGCGTGGCAGCGCTGCCGATAGTGAAGTTACCGCTGAAGGTGCTGTTATCCGCCGCCAGAGTGATCGCTTCGCTGCTGTCAAGCCGGACAGAGCCTGCCCCGAGCAAGGTGTTGTTCAGCGCTCCGCTGGCGGTCTGACCATTGAAGGTATCGAAGGTCAGCAAATCGTTGCTACCGTCCAGCGTAATGCTGCCGGTGCCCAGCCCCTGAACGTTATTCAGGCGGACTTCAGAACCGCCGGTCACCAATGTGCTGGCCGAAAGATCCGGGTTTGCGCCGTCCACCGTCAGCACGCTTGGGTCAACCACCAGCGTACCGCTGCCGACCAGCCGCCCGCTGACGGTCCCGCCGCGGGTGTCACCGGCGGCACGCTGGCTGTCGGTGATGGTCAGATTACCGCCGTTCAGATTCACGATCGTGCCTGCGGCACTGTTGAGCGCGCCGACGCTCTGGGTGTTGCCGTTGAGATCCACCTAGCTGGTACCCAGCAGATCCAGCGACGACGTATTCCCCAACGTGTGGTTAAACCCAAGGCGCAGCGTACCGTTGTTTACCGTGGTCTGCCCGGCATAATCGTTAAGCGGATTATTAAGCGTCACGGTATCCACTACATCCACCAGCAGCCCCCCAGCGCCGGTGATCAGCGCATGCATCTCGTGGCCGCCGAGCGGTGCGCTGGCATCCTGAATCAACGCGACCTGTTGCCCCGCAAGGAGGTCCAGTTTGAGCAGGCCGGAATAGAGGAACAACCCGTTCTGACCCTGCAAGTTACTGCCAGTCAGGCCGTAGCCATAGCTACCAATCCCCACCACTCTGCCCCGTTGAGTCACGTCTGCCGTGACCGGTGCCAGTGCGTTACCTGCTCCATCCGTCAGGGTCATGTTGGCCGACGAGCCGGTATTGCCCTGTGACAGGATCAGCGGATCACCGATGGCGTCATCCTGCTGCAACAGGGGTTCACCCTGCGCATTGGCAGGATCCGGCAACGTATTCAGGCCATTGACCCGCACTTCGCCACCGTTTAACGCGAGTTGGTTGGTTTGGATCAGGCTGTGGGTCAGTACATCAAAAGTGCTGCTGCCACCGTTAAGGATCACATTGCCGACGTTCTGTGTGCCAATGCCCACCGTCTGACTGGCGGACTGAATTTGCAGCGTGGCGTTGGTCAGCGCCTGAGTTTGCGCGCCGGATAGCGTAAAGGTCCCCTGTCCCAGGCTGACCAGCCCGGCGTAGGCACTGCCACTGCCGGCGCCGAAGGAGAAGCGGTCCGCGGCGGTGTTCATCGCCACATTCAGCACGCCTTGCCCGGTCAGCGCATTGTTGAAGGCAAAGTCACCACCGGCAGGTGCCACATTCAGCGTGCCATTGAGCCCGGCGCTACCGGTGCCGAGGTTTTGTGCCGCCGAAACGGTAGCAGAACTGCCAGAAACCAGATCCCACATCCCGCTGAAACCGCTGTTATCGCCGGTCAGCGACAGGTTTGTGGCGGTGATCCGGTTGGTGCCGCTGCCGCTGATAGCCCCGCTGAGCTGGTTTGCATCCCCGCTTACGGTCAGCAAACCGGCGTTATCCACCGCGTTGCTGAATTGGCTGTTGCTGAGATTCAGCGCCAGCGTGCCCGGCCCGGTGACCGTCGCCGCGCCGCTGCCAAGTCCCTGCGCGTTAGTCAGCGAGAGCGTACCCGCACCAACCGTAGTGCCACGGGTAAAGCCATTAGCGCTGGCGATGGAAAGAGTACCGCTGCCTGTTTTCGCCAGTGTGCCGCTGCCGTTTACCACGTTAGTGAACGTCCAGTCAGTCCCGTTGTTGAGCACCAGTGCGCCGCTGTTGTTGATTGTCGCTGTGCCGAGGTTTTGCGCCACGCTGGCCGTCAGCGTGCTGCCGCTGTCCAGCGTGAAGCGACCGCCGAAGCCAGCGCTGTTGCCAGACAGTGCCACCGCCGCGTTACCCTGCAGGTGAGTGTCGCCGCTGCCGCTGAGTGCATTCGCCAGTGTGCCGGAAACGCCATTCAGTTGCAGCGCCGTCCCCGCCCCGTTGAGGTTCACCGCGCCGCTACCCAACCCCGCCACGTCACTGAGCAACGCCTGCGCGGTGTTTGCGAGGATCACCGTTGCACTCAGCCCGCCGTTAGCTCCGTTTATCGTGGTGGTGCCGTCGTTTAACGTCAGAGTGCCTGCTCCTGTCAGGCTGCCGTCGCTCTGGCCGCCCTGGCTGAGGGTCAGGTTACCACCGTTGACGTTCAGCGTTGATCCGGCGGCGGCGCTCAGGCTGCCGATAGTCTGGGTTTTGCCGTTGAGATCAATCCCGGTAGAGTCCGCCAGAATCAGGGTTGACGTCGCCCCCAGCGCATTGTCGCTGCCCACCACCAGCGTACCGCCGCTGACCGTGGTCGTACCGGTATAGCTGTTGCTAACGTTGTTAATAGTGAGGGTCTGCGCGGCGGACGCGCTGCCGTTGACGTCCAGATTGCCGCTGCCGGTCAGCTGAGCATTGAGCACCGCGCTGTTTGAGGCCGCACCGCTGTCCGGGGCCAGATGTAACGTCTGGCCACTCAGCAGATCCAGTCCCTTCAGGCCATAGCCAAGATACAACCCGTCGTTATTGCTGCCAGTGGAGAGCAGGAAATCATAGCTGCCGTTCGCCACCGTCGTGCCGCCTTCAGTGATCGCCAGCATATGCGGGTTATTTACCGCCTGCCCGCCGCTGTCCACCAGTGCCAGAGAGCCCGCATTGCCGGTCACGGTGCCGCTGGCGGCGACCAACCGGGTCTGGATATCGCCGTCATCCTGAGCCAGCAGATTCAGCCCCGGCGTGGGTACCGGGTTAGGAATACCGCTGGTTTGCGGGACATCCACCTGCACCGTGCCGCTGGTCAGCGTCAGGTCAGTCACGTTCACTTTGCCTGCTGGCGTTTGCGGCGGGGTCTGGCCACTCCACGCCAGGGTGCCGCCGTTAAGGGTCAGATTGCCGATGTTCTGATCGGCCGCCGCCACCGTAGTGGTGTTGCCGGTGTCGAGTTGCAGCGTGGCGTTAGTCAGCGCGTTGGTGTTATCCCCGGAAAGAGAGAACTGCCCCTGCCCGAGTTGAACCTTGCCACTAAAAGCATTGCCCGCCGCCGCGCCGAGCGCAAAGGTGTCGGTCGTGGCCGCGAGGTTGGCTTGTAAAGTGCCGTTACCGGACAGCGCATTGTTAAAGGTGTAGCTGCCGCCAGCAGGCGCATCAATGTGCAAGGTCCCCGGTGTGGAAATGGCGACGGCCCCGCTGCCGAGCGTGCCGCTGCCAGTCAGATGCAGGGTGCCCAACCCCACATTAGTGCCGCCGGTATAACTGTTGACACCGGTTAACGTCGTCGTGCCGATGCCCAGCGCATCCACCCGGCCGTTGCCGCTGATGATGCCGTCAAGAGTCATATCATTGCGGCGGCTAAACGCCAGCACGCCATTATCAATAATGTCGCCCTGCACACTGCCCGCCGTGGTATCGCGCCCCAGTGACAGCGTGGAATGGGCATTAATGGTGGTACCGCCGCTGTAGGTGTTATCGCTGGTTAAATCAATGATCCCCTGCGTCGTCAAGTGTCCGCTGCCGTCAATCTTTCCGCTGGCGTTCATGCCAGCCGTGCCAATCACCGTTCCGCCGCCGCTGCCCAGCGTAATGTTATGGGCAAATTCGGCAGTGCCCACCTGCAAAATGGCGTTGTTATCATGGTTACGCCGCTGGTCACGGCACCGAGTGCGGCATCGGTCACTACCGATATTTGCCCGCCATTCAGTTGAGTTCCGCCGGTATAAGTGCTGTTACCGCTGAGCGTCAGCGTTCCCGCGCCCTCTTTCACTAAACCGCCTGTGCCGCTGATGACCCCGTTCAGGCCGCCGTTCACGCTGTCCTCAATCGTCAGCGTGGCACTGCCGAGGGAGATATCACCGTCAGCGCTGATGTTCTGCACCTGCTGATTAAAATTGTTCAGGTCAAAAGTGGCACCCGGCCCGACGATCACCGACGTACTGTCAGCAAAAGCATTCACAATACCGGCTTGTAACGTGCCCGCCAAAATACGCGTCGCGCCAGTGTAGGTATTGGCCGACGACAGGGTCAGTGCGCCTGCTCCCAGTTTCGTCAGGGATTGACCATCCCACGCCAGGCCGTTGGCGGCCTGATCGGCCAATACCACGTCAACATTAAATGCGTCAACGGCGTTGCCCAGGATAAAAGTGCCGGAAGAGAGTGGCGCAGTGGCGTTCCACGCCAGTGAACTGCCTACGCTGTAGTCGTTACCGTCGGTGGATTTTTTCGCGTCATTAACGATGTAATTCGCCCCCCCGGCACCGACGCCCTGCACAGCGCTGAAATCACCGGTGATGCCATTAGTGGTATGGATAATCACCGTACGCGTGCCGTCAAGATCGCTGGCTTTCGCCACCGGGCCGCTACTGTAGCCAGCAATATTCAGCACCGAACTGGTGGTGTTGAGGGTAGCGTCAGCGGCAGCCAGCAGCGGCGTCGTACCGCCTAAGGTGACATCCAGCGTGCCGTCGATCACCGCACTGCCGCTGGCGCCAGCCTGCGCGTTGGCATCCAGTCTGGCAGTCGCGCCGCTGTCCACGTTCAAGGTGGTGGTGTTAAATATGCCATTTTGCGCCAGATGTTAGGTCCCGGCACTGACGTCCGTTGCGCCCACGGAATTACCGGTGCCGGAGAGCGTCAGCACGCCGGTGCCCGTTTTGGTCAGGCCACCGGTACCGCTCACTTCGCCGCTGTAGGTGGTGTCGGTGTTACTCTGTGCTGTGAGGGTTCCTGAGCCGAGCGTGACCGTGCCCGCACCACTGAGATCCTGCAACAGCTGGTCGAGATTCTTCAGTGCCAGCGTGGTATTGCTGTTGAGCGTGACGGAGCTGCTGGTAGCAATGGCGTTAGCCACGCCGAGGTTGACCATTCCCCCCTCCAGCGTGGTGCTACCTGTATAAGTATTCACGCCATTGAGCGACAAAATACCGGTGCTGGTTTTCACCAGGCTGCCGTCGCCGCCAATCACACCATTGACCGTCCCGGTACCGATTTGCAGCGTGGTGTCGGCATCCGTGATATTCACGGTACTGCCCGCATCGGTACTGAGGGCTGTGGCAATATGTTTGTTATTGCCATTAAAATTCAGCGTCTGTGCCCCGGTGATCGACCACGCCGCCTGCCCGAGCAGGGTGTTAACATCCACGCTGTAGGCATCACCGCTCATCCCCACGGTGCCGGTATAGTTGTTTGCCGCGCCGTTAAACGACAAGTTCAGCGAGCCGGGCGTATTCTCCGTCATATAAATACCGAAGGTGCCAGAGCCCGTCAGGTTGCCGTCCATCGACAGCGCATGGTTGCCGTTGTCAGCGACATAGTTCAGGGAACTGGTGTTGGTGGCGTCGATGTCGCCAGCAAAATGCACACTGGCACCGGCGGTCTGGTCAAACTCTAACGTCGAGTTCGACAGAGAAATCGGTGCAGTCAGCGCGTCAAAATGATAGGTCACGTCCCCGCCGAGCGCCGTGGTCTGCGTGCCTTTCATAAGCAGCGTGGAAGCATCCAGCGTTAGCGCATTGCCCGAGAAGTTGTAATCCGTAAAAGTGGACGTATCGCCCAACTGCAAAATGGCGCCGCTGGTCACACTGACCGGGCCACTGCCCAGCGCATCACTGGCAGAAACGCCGTTTAACGTACCGGCAGTGACCTGGGTGCCACCGCTCCAGGTGCCGCTGCCCGCCAAATTAGTCATACCGGTCCCCGCCTGCATCACAATGCCGGTGCCGCTAATATTGTCGGTAAAAGTCGTTTCATCGCTGCGGTTAAAAATCAGGACGGAATTATTAATAATATTATCGTTTACCACCCCGGTAGTGCCACCATTACCAATCTGCAATGACGTCCCGGCATCCAGTGTGGTACTGCCTGTACCGGTATTACTCAGGCTTCCCGTCACCACCACGTTGCCATTGCTAAGAGTAATGGCATTGGAGACCGGCAATGTCCCGGTAATATCCCACTCTTTACCCACTGCATTTATATTAAGAAAATTAATGGAATTACTATTCACATCATTACTGAAAACACCAACGGCCTGACTCCCCCCCAATAAATTCAGTACATTGTTGGTCTGGTCAGTAGCTAATTGCATACCCCCGGTAATAGCCGAACCGGTGTTAAGATTAATCGTATTATTATCGCCAAATAATTGGATCGCCACCCCACTGGTTCCATCAGCGGGCGTAATGGCACCGGCATTATTAATGGTTGCACCACCTCCTGATGCACTTCCCGCAACAACGGTATGTGAGGCCGTCAGCGTGGCTCCTTCATTATTGGTCAGCGTAAAGCCTGTCCCAAACCCTCCCAGCGCGTTGAACGTTCCGTTGCTGCTGATGGTTCCGTTATTAACCAGCGTCGCATTAAGAACATTGGAAAAGTTAACCCCATACCCACCCTGAATGGTGCCATTATTGGTCAGGGTATTCCCGCTACCACCCGATATCCCGAAGCCTGCCGAGCCAGTGCCCGCGATAACAGACACGCCAGAATTTACGGTAAAAGTGCTGTTCACGACCGTAGAATCAGTCGACACCCCGTTGGTGGTTGAGGTGATATTACTGGTGACGGTAAAGTCAGTACCCTGCGCGCTGGTGACTTTACATTCGGTCACGCCGTCGAGGCAGCCCGCCGCTGTAGAGGGGAGATCCACAGCAAAAGCGGCAGGCATTCCCATGGAAGAGGAAAGTAGGATTATTTTTAAGGCAATATAGAGTTTATTTAAAGGATAGTCCTTCAGTTCACGCTTGCAGGTCTGTGTACTTATGTCGCCTTGTACGCATAGCATAATGTATTCACCCTATATTAAAGATATTGTTTCCATGAGGTTTAATTTTTAAAGTCGTAAGATAGCGCTCCCAACTCAAAGGGGAGAAAGAATTTGCAAGTCTAAGAAAATCCTCATCCAAGGCGAAAGAAATAAATAAATATCTGATTATATTATTGAGTTTCTAACGCGATGAGCGATTCACTGGCACTAGAAAGTTATAGCTAAATTCCCGCCAATTTCCACTACAGAATATTAATATCTATAGTCATATTAGAATAAGATCAGCCAATACAGTATAATAAGGGTGGAAATGATTACTCTTTAATTTTTTTACATTCAATTTGTGATGTATCTACGTTTTTTACTCTTTGCTTTTAATCGGTAATGCGGCTAGCGCAATAGAATGGCAGGCATAAAGGCAGGGATAATAATGCTGATAATGAGATTTCATCAAAAAAATGAGGTAAGTGATAAGCACAATGGCTATCACTTACCTCGATGAGAACAGTTATTGAGGTTATTTCTGATATTGCGCGTCGGTAACGTGTTCAAGCCATGTCACCGGGCTGCCGTTCAGTGATTCATTAATCGCAATGTGCGTCATGGCGGTTTGGGACGTCGCACCGTGCCAGTGCTTCACCCCTTCAGGGATCCAGACGATATCGCCCTGATTGATCTCTTCAATGGCCCCGCCCTCTTTTTGTATCCAGCCACGCCCCTGCGTCACGATCAGCGTCTGCCCCAGAGGATGGGTGTGCCATGCAGTTCGGGCACCCGGCTCAAAAGTCACGATAGCTCCGCCTACGCGGGCCGGTTCCGTGCCGCTGAACGGCGAGTCAATGCGGACGGTGCCGGTGAAATACTCTGCCGGACCGGCTTTGGAAGGTTGGGTACCGCTGTGAATAATTTTCATGTTTTCCTCAGAGTTAACCTGCGATAGAGGTAAATTACCCCGATTTGTGACACATAACCATAGGGTAAAACCCGCTAGGACCTATGAGCTGTACTCATCAATAGTGCGGGAAATCTCCCTCGGTTCCTCTGGAGAATAGCGCTAGAATTCGGAGCAGGTTTGACTGCATCGTCCGGGGGACGGAATGTTAAGAGAAAATATAAACGATCTGATTTTTTTCCTCGCCGTCGCAAAGGAGCGAAGCTTTACCCGCGCCGCTGCAAAGCTGGGTGTTTCGCAATCGGCGCTCAGTCACGCGATCCGCGGGCTGGAAGAGCGGCTGGAACTGCGTCTGCTGACCCGCACCACCCGCAGCGTCTCGACCACTGAAACCGGTGAGAAACTGGTCAACACGCTGGGTCCGCGTCTGGCAGAACTGGAAGCCGAACTCGAAGCACTCAGTGAACTGCGCGACCGCCCGGTGGGCAATATTCGTATCAATGTGCCAGAGCACGCCGTTGATTCGGTACTCTGGCCCAAGCTGAAACCTTTCCTTGAAAAGTACCCGGATATCAACGTTGAAATCTCTGTCGATAACGCCCTGACCGACATTGTCAGCGGCCGTTTTGACGCCGGAATTCGTCTGGGAGAGCAGCTGGCTAAAGATATGGTGGCGGCACGAATCGGCCCTGAAATGCGCATGGCGGTGGTCGCTACGCCGGAGTATTTTGCCCAATACGGGGTGCCGCAAACCCCTTCCGATCTGCAAAACCACCGCTGTATCAATATGCGCCTGCCCACGCTCGGTGGCTTGTATGCGTGGGAATTCGAGAAAGAGGGGCGGGAGATCAACGTACGCGTTGAAGGACAGCTGATCTTCAACAGCCTGCGCCAGAGAATTGACGCCGCCAGGAACGGTCTGGGGCTGTTATTTGTGCCCGAAGATTCGGTGGCCGACGACATTCAACAGGGTAACCTTGTCAGCGTGTTACAGGACTGGTGTCCCGCTTTTCCCGGCTATTATCTTTATTATCCAAGCCGTAAACAGCATACAACGGCGTTCTCATTGCTGGTGGACGCACTGCGCCACCAGCAATGAACGTTTCACTCTCAAACCAGGCAGGCGGTACGAGGACAACGGGAGTCACCTTGACTGGCCATAAAATCCGCCAGCGGGAGATGGGTCATACCTGGCCGGGTTGCCGGGTCAACTGGCACTGCGCAAACAGTCCTTCCGCCGCATGGGTGATACCGGTCATATGCATACAGCCGTGGATCATCCCGTGAAGCTGCGCGAAACGCACTTCCACCCCCCGCTCCTCCAGCCTTTGAGCATAATGCACTCCTTCATCACGCAGCGGATCATACTCACACACCAGTATCGTCGCCGGGGGTAAACCGGCCAGTGAAACCGCCGCTGCCGGTGACGCATACGGGTTCGTCGCATCGGCGTCGTCACGCAAATAGCTCTGCCAGCAAAAGTGCATCACCTCGCGGGTCAGCCCGAAACCCTGACCGTACGTATGGCTCGACGGAGTATCCAGCGTCACATCCAGCGCCGGATAGAGTAAAAGCTGATGAGCTATCATCGGACCCGCGCGGTCTCTTGCCAGCAGGCAGACCGCCGCCGCCAGATTGCCTCCGGCACTGTCACCGCCGACGCTGATGCGTTGCGGGTCCAGCCCCAGTTGGTCTGCCTGCTGCGTGATGCCACACAGTGCGCTGTATACATCTTCCAGCGGCAACGGAAATTTATGCTCCGGCGCCAGACGGTAGCCCACGGAGAACATCACGCAGCCCGTGGCTTCGGCCAGTTTGCGGCATGGCGTTTCCCAGGCTTCGGGCGATCCCAGGCACCAGCCGCCACCGTGGGCAAACACCATCGCCGGGCGCTGAGTGCAATTCTCCAGACCGGCGGGAATATAGACCCGGACGGGGATCGGGTAACCGTCCGCTGCGGGCAGCGTAAAGGCCTGATCATATCCGTGTGACACCGGCTCGCCCTGCTGCCAGATAAGTGAAGAGTCGGTTAACTCGCGCAATTGCGCGAGAGTTAGTGAGGCATCCGCAGCCGGACTGTCGGCCAGAAAGCGTGCGATAGCGGTATCAAGCGGCACGGGACGCCTCCTGCAACAGGAATGGCAGCAGCAGATCGCAGAAGGCTTCGGGGCACTCCTCGGTAATAAAGTGCCCGCAGTCAGCCACCATGGCGCTGTGAAGATCGGTTGCGACCGGCTGTAAGGTCAGGAACGGCGCATCAGCGGTGGCATGTTCAGCACCAATCGCCAGCACCGGCATGGTCAGCGGCGTAAGCGCCCGTTGCTGATTTTGCCGCACGGTTTCAGGGATGGCGCGGTAATAGTTGAACCCGGCATGGAGTTTTCCCGGCGCAGAGTAAGCGCGGATATACACCTCGCTGGCCACCCGCGAGCGGTGCCATGACCACTTGTCGAAGATAAAACTGAGATAGCGCTCTTCGCGTCCTTCGGTCAGCGCTTCCGGCAGATCGGCCAGCTGATTAAACATGAAATGCCAGAGGAAGATGTTCTCCTGTGGTGCGACAAATATCGGCGGCGCGGGTGCCAGCCCCGGGATCACCGCTTCGGTTAAAATCAGTTTCTCCACCGCCTGCGGAAAGTCACTGGCGAGTGCATAACCCACCCACATACCAATATCGTGGCCGATCACCGGATAATGCAGATGGCCCAACTGCGTCATCGCCTCGTGCAGGATAGCGGCGATATTTCCGGTATCGTAGCCACCCTCAGGCGCCTGAGAGTCACCGGTGCCCGGCGGGTCAAAGGCAATGGCCTGATACCCCGCCGCCGCCAGCGCCTCCATGACGTATCGCCAGGTATACCAGGTCTGCGGCCAGCCCGGAATTAACAGAACCGGTGCGCCGTGGCCCTGTGACACACAGTGCAGCCTGCGCCCGCGGACCAAAAGTGAATGATGATGTTGTTCAGATGACAATTGCATGATTTTTCCCTGTAAAAGTGGTTCAGCGAATACCCAGAAGCTGATTGATTTGTGTCTGGCTGACCGGCGCGGCGGCAAAATCGTCAAAGACGTTAGCGGTCACCTGTATGATGTGATCCCGGATAAACGCCGCGCCTTCACGCGCGCCATCCTCTTTATTTTTCAGACAGCACTCCCACTCCAGCGTCGCCCAGCCCGGATAGCCGTTCTGAGTCAGTTTCGAGAAAATGCTTTTGAAATCGACCTGTCCGTCACCGGTGGAACGAAAACGCCCCGCGCGGTCATTCCATGACTGATAACCGCCGTACATCCCCTGTCGGCCGGTCGGGTTAAACTCCGCATCTTTGACATGGAACATGCGGATAAACTCTTGGTAGATATCCAGATATTCCAGATAGTTAAGCTGTTGCAGCACGAAATGGCTCGGGTCAAACAGCATTTTGCAACGTGGGTGATTGCGGGTGCGTTCGAGGAACATTTCAAACGTAATGCCGTCGTGCAAATCTTCACCCGGGTGGATTTCAAAACACAGATTAATGCCCTGCTCATCGCAGGCATCCAGCACCGGTAACCAGCGGCGTGACAGCTCGTCAAACGCCGTTTCCACTAACCCCGCAGGTCGTTGCGGGAACGGAAAAATGTAGGGCCACGCCAGCGACCCCGAAAACGTCCCCATCTCCGTCAGTCCCAGCCGTGCTGAGGCCTTCGCGGCCAGCAGCAACTGCGCGTTGGCCCATTGCGTTCTCGCGGCAGAATTACCGCGTAAATGCTCAGGTGCAAAACCATCACACAGTGCATCGTAAGCCGGGTGAACCGCCATCAGTTGACCAAAAATATGGGTGGTCAGTTCACTGATGACCAGTCCGTGCGAGGCCAGCATGCCGGTGAGTTCATCACAGTAGGTCTGGCTTTCGGCCGCCAGCTTGAGGTCCAGCAGACGGCTGTCCCACGCCGGGATTTGCAGCGCGGCAAAGCCGTTACCCGCCGCCCAGGCCGCGAGGGTATCGAGGCGGTTAAACGGAAAAACGTCGTCGCTAAATTGTGCGAGGTGAAGACTGGGGCCTTTGATGGTTTTCATGCTTGCTCCTATTGTTTGTTGATTGACAAACAATAGGAGCAAGCCGAAGATATTGCAAATGGATTTTTCGTGCAGTGCACAAAGCGTTAAGGTTCAACCCGGCGAAAGCAGGTGTCACTCCCCTGATTTATGTGGAAAAATGGATTCAGATTTTACTTAACTTGTTACCGGAGCATGCATGGCAGGCCGTCCCAGAGAATTTGATCGCGAGGCAGCGCTGATCGCCGCCCGAAATTTATTTTGGCGTCACGGCTATGAAGGCACATCAATGGCGGATCTGGTGGCTGAAATGGGCATCGCGTCGGCGCGGATCTACCACGCCTTTGGCTCAAAAGAGCAGCTGTTCAGGGAAGCTGTCGGTAATTATGCCGACAACGAAGGGGGTTTTGCGGTTGCAGCCCTGCAGCAGGCGAATATTCTTGCGGCTGTCAGCGCCCTGTTTTCGGCGGCGATCGCGCTTTATACCCGCAATATCCAGCCGCTGGGCTGTATGGTGGTTTCTGCGGCCGGAGGGCTGAGCGAAGACAACGACAGCCTGCGCGAATGGCTGGCGCAACAACGCCAGCAGCGCACACAGGGAATTATTGACCGTTTTATTCAGGCTGCCGCACAGAGGGAACTGGCCGCAGAGGCCGATCCGCTGCGCCTCGGGCATTTCTACGCCACTTTTCTGCACGGTTTATCGGTGCAGGCCCGCGACGGTGTCAGCCCGCAGGCGCTGACCGACGCCGCCACGCTGGCCTTGTGGCCGCTGCAGAACAGCCTGCGGCGGGACTGATCACGCGCAATACAGACGGGTGATCACGCCTTTGTCGTTGGATTCCACATTCAGCCGCCCGGCGTGGTAGTCCATGGTCACAGCGGTATCTGGCGTAATGTGGCGCATCGGTTGTGCAAAACGCATCCCATCGAGCGTAGATGCAGGTTTACCGATCAGGTAATGAAAAGAGGCTGCACGACAGGTGTCCGGCTGCTGAATGCTTTCGGCGTTTTTGGCCGTATCAGCGTGTTTCTGACAGGCGGTAAGGGCAAGTACGGCCAGGGCGAAGAGGCAAAGGAGGGCTTTATTCATGGTTAAAAGATCCGTCAATTAAAAGAAAGGTGAACAGCAGCTCTGTTCACAACAGGAATGCCTGCGCAAATCATATCATCTGACAGGATAATTCGCTTTCCATGTACTAGCGAACTAGTCAAACGTATACATCCTCACTCATATGCACTATATTGCCGCGCTTAAGACCAGACCCGCAGGATAAATGCAGGGTACCGGCAAGCTATAATTTAGCCTGTTTCACAGGCCTATCATGATTTTACTCTAAATAATTCGCGTTGCAGGAAGGCGGCAAGTAAGAGAATCCTGGAAGCATAGCTAACGATGTGACCAGGCTGAACGCACATGCAATGCGAAGTATGACGGGTATGAAGCCACGCGAGGATCCGCACTATGGCGACGCTTGAAGTAAAGGCTCCACACCGCTCTGTGCTGGGTGGCGCGATGATTATCGGGGGAACCATCATTGGCGCAGGGATGTTCTCCCTACCCGTGGTGATGTCGGGCGCCTGGTTTTTCTGGTCCGTGGCGGCGCTGGTCTTCACCTGGTTTTGTATGCTGTATTCGGGGCTGATGATTCTGGAAGCCAACCTGAACTACCCGATCGGATCCAGTTTTAACACCGTCACCCGTGACCTGCTGGGCAACGGCTGGAATATGCTCAACGGCATCACTATCGCTTTCGTGCTCTATATCCTGACGTATGCCTACATCTCGGCCAGCGGCTCGGTGTTGCAGCATACGATGCGGGAAATGTCGGTTGATTTCTCACCGCGTCTCGGTGGCCTGCTGACGGCGCTGGCCGTGGCCTTTATCGTCTGGCTGAGCACCCGCGCGGTGAGCCGCATGACGGCCATCGTGCTGGGCGCGAAGATCATCGCCTTTTTCCTCACGTTTGGCAGCCTGCTGTGGCACATCAAACCCGTTAACCTGCTTAACAGCGTGGAACTTAACCCAAGCTACGCGCCCTATGTGCTGGCGACGCTGCCTTTTTGTCTGGCCTCGTTCGGTTACCACGGCAACGTGCCGAGCCTGATGAAGTATTACGGAAAAAATCCGCAGGTGATTAAAAAATGCCTGCTGCTCGGTACCCTGATGGCGCTTGGGCTGTATGTGATCTGGATGCTGGGGACGATGGGCAATATCCCGCGCCCGGCGTTTATTGGCATCGCGCAGCGCGGCGGCAATATTGACGTGCTGGTGCAGTCGCTGAGCCAGATCCTCAACAGCGCCGGGCTGGACCTGCTGCTGACCGTTTTCTCCAATTTCGCGGTTGCCTGTTCCTTCCTCGGTGTGACGCTTGGCCTGTTTGACTATCTGGCCGACCTGTTTAAGTTCGACGACAGCCGGACCGGGCGTTTCAAAACCGCACTCGTGACGTTCATCCCGCCGATCATCGGTGGCGTGATCTACCCCGACGGCTTCATTTACGCCATTGGTTTTGCCGGTCTGGCCGCGACCGTCTGGGCGGTGATCGTCCCGGCACTGATGGCGCGGGCCTCGCGTCAGCGCTTTGGCAGCCCGCGTTACCGGGTGTGGGGCGGCAATAAAATGATTGTGCTGGTGCTGCTGTTCGGCGTGCTGAATGCCGCGGTGCATATTTTCTCCAGCCTCAATCTGCTGCCGGTTTACCGCTGATGAGTCAGGAAGCACTGCGAGGCACACTGATAAAACAGGGTGCCGTCATTGAGAAAGCCCTGAAAGGGCTGGGCGCACAGGGACAGGGCCTGAAACAGCTGGCCCTGTCGGTGGATGGCCAGCTGACGCCGGAAGTCCGCGCCGCGCTGCGCCATATCACTCATTTACGTAACGCCGCGGCTCACGATGCCGACTTCAGCGTGGATGCGCAGAACCGTGCGAAGCTGGAGCAGAACCTGACGATTGTTAACCGTTTCTTCGCGCAACCGCCGCGAAAAACGCGGTCTCCGCGCAAAAATGCGCAGTCCGGTCTGCGCCCTGCTTCGCGCGTCAGACTGGTGGTCCGGCTGTTCTTTATCGCACTGGTGATTGTGGCGGGGTACTTTTTGTTTCCGGGGAATTGGTTTACAGGGAATTGGTTTCCGGGGAAGTAGTGTGCAAGCCGGTGGCGTAATGACTCAGTAACTCAACAAAGGCGCGCGCAGCCGCACTGCGGTAAGCGTCTTTACGCTGTAACAGCACTGCCTGCCGCACGCTGATGGGTGTCTCCAGCTGAAGCGGGTGCAGCTGCCGGTCAGCGCTGGCGATAGCCTGCGGCAGGATTGTCGCCAGCTGCCCGCAACGTACCATGTCGATAATCGCGCTGATGGTGCTGGCTTGCATCACCACCTGCGGACGTACCGAAATCCGCTGATAAAACAGATCGATAAACTGCCTCGTCGCGAAATCCCCGTTGAGTAAGACCAGCGGCTGACGCGCAAACGCCTCCGGATCCAGCTTTTCTCGCCTGCCGGCCAGCGGATGTCCTTCCCCCACCATCAGATTCAGCGTCTCCTCAAACAGCCGTGTAGAGGCAATCTCCGCCGACTGTACCGGCTCAAACGCAATGCCCAGATCCAGCTGGTCCTGCGCCAGCAACACCTCGATTTTATCCTGCGTCATTTCGCAGAGCTCCAGGCGGATCCCCGGATAGCGCCGGTAAAACTCGCCCACCACGGGCGCGGTCAGGTAAGACGTAAAGGTCGGCGTCATCGCCAGACGCAGCGTTCCCTGCTGTAAATCTTCCGCATCATGAATCGCCCTCGCGCCGGCCTGCAAGTCCTGCAACGCCCGCTCGGCATAATGCTTCCAGGCAACACCTGCATCCGTCAGTGTCACCGTCCGGCCGGAGCGGTCGAACAACTGCGCGTTCAGCGAGGCTTCAAGTTGTTTAATTTGCTGCGAGAGCGTCGGCTGGGAGACATGCAACATCTCAGCCGCACGGGTGAAATTCCCCTGCTCAGCCACGGCCAGAAAGTAACGGATGTGTCGCAGTAGCACAAACACCTCACTATAAGTAAAACCAATGGACTCCATTATAAATGGGTCTTAGACCCTATAGCCAGTAACGTTCATCATCTGCCCATCGAAACATCATGAGTGGAAATGAATATGAAGGAAATTATTGACGGGATTTTGAAATTCCAGCGCGAGGCCTTTGTCGAGCGCAGCGATTTATTTAAACAACTGGCGACCCGCCAGAACCCGCGCACGCTGTTTATCTCCTGTTCCGACAGCCGCCTGGTACCGGAACTGCTGACCCAGCGCGAGCCCGGCGATCTGTTTGTTATCCGCAATGCGGGCAACATCGTCCCCTCATTCGGCCCTGAGCCGGGCGGCGTCAGTGCCTCGGTGGAGTATGCCGTCGCGGCCCTCGGCGTCGAAGATATCGTGATTTGCGGCCATTCCGACTGCGGCGCGATGACCGCCATCGCCACCTGTCAGTGTCTGGATCACATGCCCACCGTCGCCAGCTGGCTGCGCTATGCCGGTGCTGCCCGCAGTATCACGCAGGCCAATGAGTACGCCACCGGGCAGGACCGCGTGAATGCCGTGGTGCGCGAGAATGTGATTGCACAGCTGACCAACATCAAAACTCACCCGTCCGTTGCCCTGGCGCTTGAACAGGGAAAACTCAAATTGCACGGCTGGGTGTATGACATTGCCAGCGGCGGCGTTGATGCCCTTGACGGTAACACGCGCCGTTTTGTCCCGCTGGCTGCCAACCCACAGGTCACGGCCACACCCGCCGCCACCTGCCTCTGACACTTTAATTAATTGATAATATGAAGGAATTTTTATGACTCAGTCACTGCATACCCAAACTTCACGCCAGCATCTCACCGACATCATCATGGATGCCAAAATCCGCAAGAACCTGACCTTTGAAGCGATCACCGAAGGCACCGGCCTGAGCCTGGCCTTCGTGACCGCCGCCCTGCTGGGGCAGCATCCGTTGCCGGAAACGGCCGCCAGAGCAGTAGCCGCCAAACTAGAACTGGATGAAGACGCGGTGCGCCTGCTCCAGACTATCCCGCTGCGCGGCAGCATTCCCGGCGGCGTTCCGACCGACCCGACCATCTACCGCTTCTACGAGATGGTACAAATCTACGGCTCCACACTGAAAGCGCTGGTGCATGAGCAGTTCGGCGACGGCATTATCAGCGCCATCAACTTCAAACTGGATATCAAAAAAGTCCAGGACCCGGACGGTGGCGAACGCGCCGTGATCACTCTCGATGGTAAATACCTGCCGACCAAACCGTTTTAAGTCCTGACGAACGGCGCGCGCCCTTCCAGGCAATCGTCAATAATCTGTAACACGCCCTCCTCATGATGCAGGCCCGCCCGGTAACGGGCGGCAACCAGTACGGCAGGCTGGGCGTTTTGCATGGCGAAACCAAATCCGGCGTGTTGCAGCATCTCTAGATCGTTGCCGCCGTCGCCGAAGGCCACCACGTCACTGTCTTCAATGCCGTATATCTGCTGGATTTTCTTCAGCCCGTTGGCTTTATGGTTGCCGGGGATCACCAGATCCACCGAGCCATGACCGCTCGATACCGGCTTCACCATCCCGCCAATATTTTCGTCCACCCGCACCATCAGCGCTGCCAGCTTCTCAACCGGCACTTCCAGTGCAAATTTGAAAATGGGTTCCTTAACGTCGGCATAAGACCCCACCCGGTTCAGGCGGAAATAGTAACGGCTCATCTTTTTAAAAAAGCCCTCGCCGAACTTTTCAAGCATGTAGGCGCCATTCTTGCCGCACACCGTCACTTCGATATCATCGATGCCGCTGATAAATTCCAGCACCTGCGCGGTCTGCTCTGCGGGCATGTGCGCGCAGTAGATTTCCTGCTGTTTATCCACCACATAAGCGCCATTTTCGGCCACGTAGGCGATGTCCGGGTCGAGCGCATCGAAGAAGGTTTTCAGCTGATAATACTGATTGCCGCTGGCCACCACGAATTTGATGCCACGACGCTGCAACTCGGCGTACTGGGTGGCAAAGCGCGCACGGTTATAGTCACTGCGGGTGTCGAGAAAGGTGCCATCCATATCCACGGCAATGAGTTTTACGGTCATCGTGACTCCTTAGAAAGACAATGAGAGAGTTGAAGGGTAAAAAAATGCCAGCGCCGGAGCGCCGGCTGGCAATATGCCACTCAGTTTAAATCGTTAATATTTCAGCTTAAACGCGCCCAGCGTGATGATCAGAAACAGGATAGCCACCGCAGAAAATGCCACCGCGAGACTGGAGAGATGCGCGATATACCCGATGATCGCCGGCCCCCCGAGCACCCCGAGATAACCCAATGTCGCTACCATCGCCACCGACATATTGACCGGCATCACCTTCTCCTGCCCTGCGAGGGTGATGAGCACCGGCACGATATTGGCCGCCCCGGCCCCCACCAGCGCGAAGCCCAGCAGCGAGAGGTTCCAGCCCGGCAGCGCCACCACAATCAGATAACCAGTGATGCCCAAAATGCTGCCCAAAATCAGTACCCGCTGGCGGCCGAGCGCACTGACCACCGCATCCCCGGTCAGACGCATCAATGACATGGTGATGGCAAATACCGCGAAGCCCCATCCGGCGTGCTCCACTGCCAGACCCCGATCTTGCGTCAGGAAGACCCCGCCCCAGTCCAGCACCGCGCCTTCGGCCATAAAGCAAATCATCGCCATCGCGGCCATCAGGATCAGCCGGAAATTAGGCCGTGCTTTGGTCGCGGGTTTGGCCGGGCCAGACTCATGGTTACCAAACGGCAGCAGCTCAGTGAAAGAGATGCCGGTAATGACAACCACCAGCACAATGGCTGAAAAGGTGCTGGCCAGCGGTGACAAACCGGCCCCGAGCAACAGCGAACCGCCCCCCGCACCGGCGATGCCACCCACGCTGTAAAGACAATGAAAGCCGGACATCAGCGGCCTGGCCGACACCTGTTCGATCAGAGATCCCTGCACATTCATCGCCACATCGGCGAGCCCGATCCCCATGCCAAACAAAAACAGCGCTGCCGCCAGCCAGCGGATATCACTGACGGTAGCCAGCGCCGGAAACAGCAGACAGAACAGCGCGACGGCCGACAGGATAATGGCCCGGCAGCCGAAATGGCCGATCAGCCGTCCGGAGCCCAGCATGGCCAGCAGTGAACCACCGCCGAGGCAAAGCAACAGTAAGCCCAGATCCCCCGCCGCCGCGCCGGTACGCAATTGGGCGTAAGGCACCAGCGCCGCCCAAAGCCCCATCGCCAGCCCGGTAACGAAGAAAATGGCGCGGGTGGCGATGCGTTTGCCTTTCGAGTCGGTCAGGGTGTGGGTGAGGCTCAGTGACATAAACAGGGTTCCTGTGGCGAAAATAGTCATCCGGGCAGAACCGGAATTACTTATTAAAAGACTTTTAATAAGTTGTGACTATACAGAGCAGCCGGAAATGAAGTCAAGCGTCAGAAAGCAGAAATACGCGGGGGATCAAAGTTCAAAGGTGAGATGGAAGTTATAGCTTTCGAGCGTCAGTTCAGCGATGCCTTGCAGATAATCCTGCTCAATCGAGGGGCGGTAAATCAGGGCTGGCAAGTGTTGCTCGGGAATGTGATTCTGGCAGTGGCGGCGGATGGCAGCCAGATCCTGCGCTTTCAGCTGCGGCCCGGAGAGCGCCACCGTCACCGGGTTAATGACCGCTACCAGCGTGATAATAATATCCCCCAGCCGCTCTGTTATCTGCCCGTCAGATTGCTGCGCCAGCGGAAGGTGCGACACCTCACCGGCAAAATGGCTGGCCCCCTGTAACACACGTCCATTGATCACCATGCCGCAACCGGTGCATTCGCCCTCGGGCTGCAACAGATAGGCCACCGGCCCTGTTTCCTGCGGCCAGTTACTGCGGTAAAAACCGTAGGCCGTGTAGTTCATATCATTGCCTACCTGCACAAACAGCCCGAATTTTTCCTGCAATATCTGCACCAGCGGCAGATGCTCGAACAGCGTGATATCACAGGAAGCCACCACGCCCTCCACGATCACGCCCGGCAGGCCAATGCCCGTCGCCTGCAGGTTGGGATAGCGCGTCACGATATCGCTGAGGGTGTCGAAAAAATGTTCCAGCGCGAAGGGCTGACAGGGAGTCTCGAGCTGTTCGAGCGCCTCGCCGGTGGCGGAGGTGATGAGTGCTGCGATGCGGGCAGACGCGTTATTTCCCTCCACATACAGGCTGAGTACCGAGAAGAAATCCGGGTTATACGCATAACGCTGAGCCGGACGCCCGCCGCTTGAGGCATCCAGCGTCAGCGCCAGCACTTCTCCGGTCAGGCAGAGGTCGTTGAGAACCGTGCCACAGGTGGCGACGCTCAGCCCGGTCTGCGCCGAGAGATCCGCCTTGGTGGCAGAATTCAGCGCTTTCAACGCATTGACCACCAGCACCACATTGTGTTTTTTCATTTCTCGGGTCGTGCGGGTAACCGGGGTATTCATAGCGCCTCATCAACAGCCATTGATCATTAAGGATATTTTATCACAATACGCGCCAGATACCGCTTTTGGTGGAACCCTCACGGTGCAGCCTGCCATTCTCCTGCAACGTCTTAATGTTGCATTCAACGGTGCGGGGATTGATCCCCAGAGCCTGCGCCAGCTGAGCGATCGTGATTGACGGCGTGGCTTCAACGGCTGCAAGGATCTTGCTGCCTGTCACTGACAGATTTACGGCATTTTGTACCGGCATTTCTACCGGCATTTCTACCGGCATTTCTACCGGCATCACATTCACTTGCGGCAGTTGCGCGTCAATGCCTTCCCTTAATGCCAGCCTCAGTTTTTCCAACATAAAGGCGATAAAATAGCTCCCCCACCTCAACCACAAGGTTCAGTATTTCTGCTGTTATGTTGAAAGGTGGTTGATAACCTGCCATCCCGCTCTCCTGCAATCCCTAATCCAAAAAACGCTGACTGTGGTCGGCATCCAGTTTTTGCACAGCATCATAACGCCCGAACAACCGGTAGCGGTTAACCGCAATGCGGTTGTAGCACATGTCGCGGAACGATTGCGGGAAAATTCGCAGCACGCCCAGCCAGCGCCACGGCAGCGGCAGCCCGCTCATGGCGCGGAAGATGGCTTCGGAACGCAGGAGTACCTCACCGCTATCGATAAGCACGATGGTATTGATTTTATCCGCATCCAGCCCCGACCAGGCAAACAGCGCCTGGCCCTTTTCCGACTGCACCGGCACCATACGGACGGTGCGGTGGCGGTCATGGCGGATCAGGAAATTCACCCAGCCGATGCACAACTTGCAGGTGCCATCGAAAATCACGACGCGCTCACCGGGCTGAATAAAAGGAGGATCACTGCGCATAGGCCCGCTCCGGGGTAAAGGGATTCACTCAGCCACGCCCGAAAATGGCGATCACCGCATCCAGATGCTCTTTCATGGCTTTTTTCGCCGCGCGGGTATCCCGGGCCTCAAGCGCCGTGAGGATCGCCAGATGTTCCACTTCAGATCGGTGCGGCATGTCCTGCGGGGTGTAGTGCAGTTGCAGGCCACGGAACATGGTGCCGTAACGGTGGCCCAGCAGGTGCGCGATGATAAATGCGTAGGCGGGATTGCCACTGGCCTGCGCGATGCGGATATGAAACAGGCGATCACCGGGGTGCGTCGCCGAGCCTTGCCGGTTATCGCGGCAGTTCTGCTCATATGCCTGTCTGATCGCCGCAAGTTCTTCATCGGACGCGTGACGCGCAGCCAGCGCGGCGGTTTCCGGTTCAATCAGCCGCCGGGTTTGCAGCAACGAGAACGGCGGCAGCTCGGCGGTGAAATCCAGCTCAATATTCAGCTCGTCATCCACGTCGGCCCACTGATTACGCCCTGCCCGCGCCATTACCGGCTCCTGCGAGGGGGCCGCCTGTGATACCGGCGGTTCGCAGACAATCACCCCGTTGCCGACGCGCACGTCGACCAGTCCGATCACCTCCAGCGCAATCAGCGCTTCACGCACCGATGCCCGGCTGACCTGCAGCTGGCTGGCGAGTTCGCGCTCGGCCGGTAAGCGACTGCCGGGCGGAAATTCTTTATTGTCGATAAGGGTTTTCAGTTGGTCAGCTATCTGCCTGTATATTCTGGGATTTTCTAATTTTTTAATCGGCATCGGACACCTGAGCTCTTTTTCAATTAAGTGATTCAGCTAGCATTTATGGGACAAAAATCTTGCTGATTTGTTTTAGGCATGTAAAAAATTAGTTAAATGAAAAAGCGTTTTAAGTGGAAGTCTGCTGAACATCTTAGCAAAAGAACCTCACTTAACGCGTTTTTTTTCGCAGTCAATGGCCTGACCATTAGACCTAAATAATCTGTTTTACCGGGAGTAGCTATGAACCTGACGGGGAAAAAAGTGCTGATCACCGCCGCCGGACAAGGGATCGGGTTTAATACCGCCACCCTGTTCGCCAGCCACGGTGCCGACGTGATCGCCACCGACATTAACATCGATAAGCTGCACGGCATTGCCGGTATCCGGCCGCGCACGCTGGACGTCACCGATCCGCAGGCAATTCAGGCCGTTGCCAAAGAGATTGGCCCGCTGGACGTGCTGTTCAACTGCGCAGGCGTGGTGCACAGCGGCGATATCCTGACGTGCAGCGAGCGCGAATGGCAGTTTGCGCTTGATCTCAACGTCACCGCTATGTTCCACACCATCCGCGCATTTTTGCCCGCCATGCTCGAACGTAACAGCGGTTCCATTATCAATATGTCATCGGTTGCCTCGAGCATCAAAGGCGTGCCGAACCGCTTTGCTTACAGCGCCTCCAAAGCCGCCGTCATCGGCCTGACCCGCTCGGTGGCCGCCGATTACGTCACCCGCGGCATTCGCTGTAACGCCATCTGCCCCGGCACGGTCGAATCACCGTCGCTGCGTCAGCGCATCGCCGCGCAGGCCGAAGCCGAAGGTCGCAGCGAAGAAGAGGTTTATAAAGCCTTCGTGGCCCGCCAGCCGATTGGCCGCATCGGTAAAACCGAAGAGATCGCCCAGCTGGCGCTCTATCTGGCCTCCGACGCCAGCGCTTACACCACCGGCACGGTGCAAATTATTGATGGTGGCTGGAGCAACTAACCTTCGGCCCCTCAGCCTCACCTCTCCAGAGAAGGATGTTGACATGAAATTATTACGTTACGGCCCGGCAGGTAAAGAACGCCCCGGCCTGCTCGACAGTCACGGCAAACTGCGCGACCTCTCGGCGCACGTCGGCGATATCAGCGGTGAATTTTTGCAGCCTGACATGTTGGACAAGCTGCGCCAGCTCGATACCGCCAGCCTGCCTTTCGTCAGCGGTGAACCCCGTCTTGGCGCCTGCGTGGGTAAGATCGGTAAATTTATCTGCATCGGTCTCAATTATGCCGATCACGCCGCCGAAACCGGCGCAGACATTCCCAAAGAACCGGTGATTTTCAGCAAATGGACCAGCGCGATTGTCGGGCCGAATGACGACGTGGAGATCCCGCGCGACTCGGTGAAAACCGACTGGGAAGTGGAGCTAGGCGTGGTGATTGGCAAAGGCGGCCGGTATATCAGCGAAGCCGACGCCCTGTCGCACGTGGCCGGTTACTGCGTGATCAATGACGTTTCCGAACGTGAATTCCAGATTGAGCGCGGTGGCACCTGGGACAAAGGCAAAGGCTGTGACACCTTCGGGCCAACCGGGCCGTGGCTGGTAACGGCCGATGAAATTCCTGACCCGCATCAGCTGAATCTGTGGCTGGAGGTGGACGGCAAGCGCTATCAGAACGGCAACACCCGCACCATGATTTTCAAAGTGCCGGAGATCATCAGCTACCTGAGCCGTTTTATGAGCCTGCAACCGGGCGACATTATCTCCACCGGCACCCCGCCGGGCGTGGGCCTCGGGCAAAAACCGCCGGTTTATCTGCAAGCCGGACAGGTCATGCGACTGGGTATCGAAGGTCTGGGCGAGCAGCGTCAGAAGACGGTTCAGGCGTAACCCCATAATTTTACTGATGGAATCCTAGCGATGACAACGATCACTGCATTGCGTGTTGAAGATGTGCGCTTCCCGACGTCACTGGCCCTCGATGGCTCAGACGCCATGAACCCGGACCCCGATTATTCGGCGGCTTACGTGATTTTAGACACCGATAACCCGGCGCTCAGCGGCCACGGCCTGACGTTCACCATTGGCCGCGGGAATGAGATTTGCTGCGCGGCGATTCACGCGCTGGAGCATCTGGTGGTCGGGCGTGACTTAGCAGGCATCACCGCCGATATGGGTAAATTCTGGCGCGAATTTACCAGCGACAGTCAGCTGCGCTGGATTGGCCCGGACAAAGGTGCCATTCATCTGGCGACCGGCGCGGTGGTCAACGCCGTGTGGGATTTATGGAGCAAATCCGCGGGCAAACCGCTGTGGCAGCTGGTGTCCGATATGTCACCGGAGGAATTGGTGCGCTGTGTCGATTTCCGCTACATCACCGACTGCATTACGCCGCAGGAAGCCCTGACGTTGCTGTCACAGCGCAGCGACAACAAAGCGCAGCGCCGGGCGAAACTGCTGGCCGAAGGGTATCCGTGCTACACCACCTCGGCAGGCTGGCTCGGTTACCCGGACGACAAACTGCGCCGCCTGTGTCAGGAAGCGGTCGACGCCGGTTTCGATTACCTGAAACTTAAAGTTGGCCGCGATCTGCAAGACGATATCCGCCGGGTGCGCATCGCCCGCGAGGTGATCGGCCCCGACCGCAAACTGATGATTGACGCCAATCAGGTGTGGGAAACCAACGACGCCATTCCGTGGATCAACGCCCTCGCCTTCGCCAAGCCCTGGTTTATCGAAGAGCCCACCAGCCCGGATGACATCGAAGGCCACCGCAAAATCCGTCAGGCCGTGGCACCGGTCAAAGTCGCCACCGGCGAGATGTGCCAGAACCGCATCATGTTCAAGCAGTTCATCATGCGCGAAGCCATCGACGTGGTACAGATTGACGCCTGCCGCATGGGCGGTGTCAACGAAGTGCTGGCCGTGATGCTGATGGCCGCCAAATACAACCTGCCGGTCTGCCCGCACGCCGGTGGCGTCGGCCTGTGTGAGTACGTTCAACACTTATCGATGATCGACTATCTGTGTATCGCCGGGACTCATGAGGGCCGCGTGATTGAGTACGTTGACCATCTTCACGAACACTTTGTGCACCCTTGCGACATTCGCGGCGCAGCCTACATGCCGCCGCAGGCACCCGGTTTCTCTATCGAGATGTATCCGGCTTCGATCGAAAAATATCGCCATCGGGCCTGAAGTGATGACGACAAATACTGCCGGAGAACCTGAATGATGCGCATCGACAGCCACCAGCATTTCTGGCGCTACAGGCCGCAGGAGTACCGCTGGATAAGCGACGACATGGCGATGCTGAAAGCCGATTTTCTGCCGGAACAGCTGCTGCCGACGTTACAACGTCACAATATGCAGAGCAGCATTCTGGTTCAGGCCTGTTCTGACATCGCCGAGACGCAGTGGCTGCTGAATCTCGCGGAGCAAACAGAGTTTGTCCGCGCCGTGACCGGCTGGGTGGATCTGGCGTCGCCGCAGCTTGCCCGGCAACTGGAGACGCTGGCCCATCCGCTGCTGCGGGGGTTACGTCATCAGGTGCAGGACGAGCCGTCACCCGCGCACTGGCTGGCCGACTCTGCCGTCAATGCCGGTGTCCGGCATATTCAGCAACAGGGTTATGTCTACGAAATGCTGGTGACGCACCGCCATCTGGCGGACGCCGCGCAGTTTGCCGCGCGCCATGACCGGCACGCGCTGGTACTGGATCACTTTGGCAAGCCGGATCTCAGCCAGGGCGCAGCGCACTGGGCGCAACAGATTGCCCCGCTGGCGGCACTGCCCCACGTCAGTTGCAAAATCTCCGGACTGCTGACCGAACCGCGACCGGCAGGCGTCACGCTTCACGATCTGCTGCCCTATTTTGAGGTGGTGCTGGAAGCCTTTGGCAGCGAACGGCTGATGTTTGGCTCCGACTGGCCGGTCTGTCTGCTGGCCGGGCATGACGAAAACCCCTGGACGCTGTGCGAACAGGCCACGGCCACCCTCAGTTCTGACGAGCAGGCAGCCATTTACGGCGGCAATGCCTGCACGGTTTACCGACTACAGGAAACGAGCAATGAATCTGCATCTGCAAAATAACGTGGTGATGGTCACCGGCGGCGGCTCCGGGATCGGGGCGGCCATCTCAATGACGCTGGCGGAAGAAGGTGCTATTCCGGTGATCATCAGCAATACCGAACCGTCCAATGAACTGATGCATCAGCTGCATCAGCATCAGCCGCAGGCCCGTTTTATCCTGACCGAACTGCGCGATGAGGCCAGCTGTACGGCGGCCGTCAGCCAGACCCTGAAACAGTACGGACGCCTCGACGGGCTGGTGAATAACGCCGGTGCCAATGACAGCGTGGGGCTGGACGCCGGGCGTGAAGCCTTTGTCCGCTCGCTCGAACAGAACCTGATCCATTACTACATGATGGCACATCTGAGTCTCGACGCCCTGCGCACCAGCCGGGGAGCCATTGTCAATATCAGTTCAAAAACCGCGCTGACCGGACAAGGCAATACCAGCGGCTATGCCTCGGCCAAAGGCGGTGTGCTCGGATTAACCCGCGAATGGGCGGCCGCCCTGCTTAAAGACGGTATCCGCGTTAATGCGGTGATCCCGGCGGAAGTGATGACGCCCCTGTACGAGCGCTGGATAAAAAGTTTCGACCACCCCGAAGAGAAGCTCAAACAGATCACCTCACATATCCCACTGGGGCAGCGCATGACCACGCCGCAGGAGATTGCTAACACCGTGGTCTTCCTGCTCTCGTCGCGCGCCTCGCACACCACCGGACAGTGGCTGTCGGTTGACGGCGGCTACACCCACCTTGACCGGGCATTAACATGAGCCGCCGCTTCTGTCAGGCGCTGGATCTGGTCGATGACCCGGCGCTTATCGAAGAGTATCAGCAACATCACCGCCGGATCTGGCCGGAGATCGCCGCACATCTGCGCGGGTACGGTATTGAGGACATGGAGATCTACCGGCTGGGCAACCGCCTGATGATGGTGATGGAAACCACGGACGATTTCGACGGCGGGCTGTTTGAACGGCGCAGTCTGGAGAACCCTAAAGTCGGCGAGTGGGAAGCCCTGATGTGGAAATATCAGCGCCCGACGCCCTGGACACCCGACGGAGAGAAGTGGGTGGAAATGAAACGGATTTTTTCACTGGCTGAACAGCCCTGAAAAGGGGCGTCACTCAGGACATTGTTTTTCACGTTATCTGACATAAAAAACCAGCCGCTTTGCGCTGAAACAAACCCTGCAACAGATACTGAGGAATAGAACATGCTTGCGAACAAAACTGCCGTACCGGCTTACGCCGGGCAGAAAGCGACGTCCGGCCTGCGGCTGGCGTTTATGTTAGTCACCACGCTGTTTTTCCTGTGGGGATTATCCTATGGCCTGCTGGATGTGCTGAATAAACATTTTCAGGAAGTGCTGCACGTCAATAAAGCCCAGTCGGGTCTGTTACAGGCGGCCTACTTCGGCGCGTATTTCATCATCGCCCTGCCCGCCGGTTTCTTTATGGACCGCTATGGCTATAAGGCCGGGATCCTGGTCGGTTTATGCCTTTATGCGCTGGGCGCACTGCTGTTCGTTCCGGCAGCCGCGGCAGGCAGTTTTGCCTTATTCCTGTTCGCGCTGTTTGTGATCGCCCTCGGTCTGGGCTGTCTGGAAACCGCGGCTAACCCTTACGCCACCGTGCTGGGTGAACCGGCCGGAGCCGAACGCCGCCTGAATCTCGCCCAGTCATTCAACGGGCTTGGGCAGTTTGTCGGGCCAATCATTGGCGGTTCGCTGTTCTTTAGCGCGACACAGGGCACCACGGCAGAGGGGCTGGCATCGGTGAAAATCACCTATGTTGCCATCGCCGTACTGGTGCTGCTGATCGCCCTGCTGTTTGGCCGTACCCGTCTGCCGGATATCCGCGAGCAGAGCAGTGACGTCGCGGGCGGCGTGGAGAAAGGATTGTGGCAGCACGCACACTTCACCGGCGGCGTGATCGCGCAATTCTTCTATGTGGCGGCGCAGGTTGGCGTCGGTGCGTTCTTCATCAACTACACCACGGAGCACTGGCATACGCTGTCGAATCAGAATGCCTCTTACCTGCTCTCCATCGGTATGATCAGCTTTATGATCGGGCGCTTCTTCAGCACCTGGCTGATGGGCCATGTACGCCCGGCAACGCTGCTGGTGGTCTACGCCCTGATAAACATTGTGCTGTGTGGCGTAGTGGTGGCAGGGATTGATAACGTCTCGGTGGTCGCACTGGTGGCGGTGTTCTTCTTTATGTCGATCATGTTCCCGACCATTTTTGCTATGGGCGTCAAGAACATGGGCAAACAGACCAAACGCGCCAGTTCGGTGATGATCATGGCGATTGTCGGCGGGGCCATCATGCCGTACCTGATGGGCGCGCTGGCCGATCACTACACCACCGCCGTTTCCTATTCCCTGCCTATGATTTGTTTTGCGGTGGTACTGGTCTATGGTTTACGTCAGAGAGCGCGTTAAGCGCCAGACCCACACCACTGAAATCAAAAGGGACGCTGAATCAAGATGATTATTTCTGCTTCGACCGATTACCGTGCGGCAGCGCAGCGCAGGCTGCCGCCCTTCCTGTTCCACTACATCGACGGCGGCGCGTACAACGAGCACACGCTGCGCCGTAATACCGCCGATCTGGCTGATATCGCCCTGCGTCAGCGCATTTTGAAAAATATGTCTGAGCTGAGCACCGCCACCACGCTGTTTGGCGAGGAGCTGGCGATGCCGGTGATCCTCGCGCCGGTCGGTCTGACCGGGATGTACGCCAGACGCGGTGAAGTGCAGGCGGCGCGGGCGGCGGAGAAAAAAGGCATTCCGTTTACGCTCTCCACCGTTTCGGTCTGCCCGATTGAAGAAGTCGCACCGGCCATCAGCCGGCCGATGTGGTTTCAGCTGTACGTGCTGAAAGACCGGGGCTTTATGCGCAATGCGCTGGAGCGCGCGCAGGCAGCGGGCGTCAAAACACTGGTCTTTACCGTTGATATGCCGGTGCCTGGCGCACGTTACCGCGATGCACACTCCGGCATGAGCGGGCCCAATGCCGCCGCGCGCCGCATGTTGCAGGCGGTGACGCATCCGCAGTGGGCGTGGGACGTCGGCCTGAATGGCAAACCGCATGACCTCGGCAATGTGTCGGCGTACCGCGGCAAGCCGACCACGCTGGAAGATTATATCGGCTGGCTGGGGACCAACTTCGACCCGTCGATTTCATGGAAAGATTTAGAGTGGATCCGCGAGTTCTGGAAAGGCCCGATGATCATCAAAGGCATTCTGGACCCGGAAGACGCCAAAGACGCAGTGAAGTTTGGTGCGGACGGCATTGTGGTGTCCAACCACGGCGGACGTCAGCTGGACGGCGTGCTCTCAACCGCCCACGCGCTGCCCGCCATCGCCGATGCGGTGAAAGGCGATATCACTATTCTGGCGGATTCCGGTATCCGCACCGGGCTGGACGTCGTACGGATGATTGCACTCGGCGCCGACAGCGTGCTGCTTGGCCGCGCTTTTGTTTACGCGCTGGCTGCCGCCGGTGAAGCCGGGGTGGTGAATCTGCTGACGTTGATCGAAAAAGAGATGCGCGTGGCGATGACCCTGACCGGCGCGAAGACGATTGGTGATATCAGCCGGGCTTCTTTAGTGGCAGGCGGCATCCGCTGATGTCAGGCGCAAAAAAGCCGGTGGGTATTAACACCACCGGCCTGATTTATGACAACGATATCTGATGCTTAACGGGTCAGCGCGACAATCCCGAGCGTGACGGCAGCCACGGCGGCCACGCCACCGGCGACGGCGCCTGCGGTATCCCAGTTATCCTGCGTGGTGCCTTTCATGCAGGTATTGGTGTGGACCAGACGCCCTTCTGAGTCGTACACCGGAACGCAAGGAGATTGAGTTGCACACCCGGCAAGCAGGGTGGCTAAAAGCCCGGCGATAATGATTTTGCTCATGGTATTCCCTTCATGGTTACACTCTCTGCAATGGCAGGCTGAGTGATATCGCGCGACTTTACCACTAAACGCGACGCGCCATGACAGGTCAATATTTGCAAATTATGTTCATTGTAAAGAAGCCAAAGCCAGAGGCGGCAGGCCAAGGTTATCCCGGAAAGTATCTCCCTGATAATCCTCATCTACTAGCCCGCGCTTACGCAGTTCTGGCAGTAAACCATTTACCAATAAGTCTTCCTGATCGGGCTGCCCCAGTCCGTGGAGGGAAATCACGTCCAGCACCCCGGCGCGGTAGCGCTGTTCGATGGCGTCCGCCAGCTGTTCCGGCGTCCCGGCGGTAAACCAGTGGCCGGTCTCCTGCGCCTGAATGATCAGTTCACGCAGCGTCAGCCCCTGTCCGGCAAAACGGCGGAAGATCTCAGCCCGCCCGCGACGGCGGTTGACCTGCGACACATCGGGCAGCAGCGCTGCGGGCAAGGGTTTATCCAGCGGCAGATCGCGCAGATCCACCTCACCGCCCAGCATATCGGCCAGCTTCAGCCGCCCCTGCTGATAATCAATGCGTTCATGTTTTTCACGCAGCCTGCGGGCCACATCGGCGTCGTTTTCGCCAATCACCGAGTGGAACGAGTTCATCACCAGCGGCAAGTTCTCCGCCCGGCCAAAGCCACGCGCCCGCTGATGCAGCTGTTGGACAAAGGCCACGGCATCCTCAAAGGTCGGCTGCGAGGTATAAATCACTTCCGCATAGCGCGCGCCCAGCGTGATGCCCTCTTCTGACTGCCCGGCCTGAAATTGCACCGGCCGGCCCTGCGGCGGCACCGGCACATTCAGCGGCCCCTGCACGCGGAAAAAGTCACCGTGATAGTGGATGGGGTGCAGCTTCTGCGGGTCAATCTTTGTGCCGCCGGAGGCTGTCCGCTGCACGGCGGAAGGGTCATTGGCGTCCAGCAGCGCATTCAGCACCTGAATAAATTCGGTGGCACGCGCATAGCGCTGGGCCGGATCGGGCAGCGTTACATCGCCGAAATTTTCCTCGCCGACTGAAGAGGTTACTGCATTCCAGGCCGCACGCCCGCCGCTGACGTGATCCAGCGTAGCCACCAGCCGGGCCAGATTATAAGGGTGTTGGTAGGTGGTGGAGACGGTGGCAACCAGCCCGATATGTGACGTCACCTGGCTCAGTGCGGCCAGCGTGATCAGCGGATCCTGACTGCCGGTGCTGCCCGCAAGACCAGCTGGATCGGCCTGCAACAGGTCGGCGGTAAACAGCCCGGTGATTTTCGCCGCTTCCGCCTTGCGCGCCAGTTCAACTGCGCGCTGTATGCCCGCCAGGGGTTTCAGGTCATTAGCGGCATAAAGATAACTTCCTGCCCCAACCAGCGTTTTCAAGCGTCGTTGATTATTCCCAGCCACGGTATTCCCTTCTCTTGCCCATCAAACCCATCACGTTATGCGCGAAGGTTTTTATTGGCTACCAAGAAAAAAACATGAGCTTTTCAGAATAAAACATAAGGATGGTGGAGGAATTGGGTAGTGGGATGCTGGCTGCCTCTGTGGTTAAGGCGACAGCCAGGCGGGAATTATGCTTTATTCGCTTCAGGTTTGGTGGCTTCAGCGAGCTCTTTCTCCAACGAGGCAATGTACTTTTTGACCATTTCCACGTTGTTGCCGCTGTTACGGTTGCCTTTCCAGGAATCCCGCTCTTTGCGGGCCTTAATTAAATCGGACTCAATTTTCTCAACGGTGCGTGTCATCATTTTTCTTCCTACTGTTTATGTCACCGGATTGTATGCTTCTTCCTGCGTGATGACGATGATTTTGAGTATCAGCGGGAGAATCAGCAGGGCTTTCGGCTGAAAACTACGCGGGTTTGTAGGATACATATCCCGCCACACCGCCTGCCCCACCGTCTTTCGGATGATTCATTCCATCCGAGACCTTGACCGAGGCAAAATCAAAGGGCGATACGCCTTCGATACAGGCGACGTTCACTCCGTACAACGTGGGGTCAGAGCGGCGCTGGTGGAACGTATAAATGCCGCACTCCGAGCAGAAGTAATGGGCGGCTTCCTGGCTGCTAAACCGGTACTCGGTGAGTTTCTCTTTTCCCTTCAGGATATCAATGCCCCGCGCCGTGACCACCACGGCCCCGCGCATACGGCAAAAGGAGCAGTTACAGCGCAAAACGGTATTGAACCCGTCGGTCAGTTCAGCATTGAAAACGACAGCACCACAGTGGCACTGCGCGGAGGTTTTATCTGTCATGGCTATCTCCTGTGAGGTCTGGTTTCCCGGTTAGGGTCAAACGCGCAGCTTTTACTCTGACATCCGGAACAGGGGTATATCAATAAAATTAAAACAACTCATGAACCCTGCTCATAACGTCTATGCATTTACACCCTCTAATCTGATGAATCACTCTGCGTTATGCTTTTCAGACGCAAAAAGAAGAAGGATGACAACGTGCAAACCGTAAAACTGAACAACAACATGCCAAAACGTTATCTCGGTAACTCCGGGCTTGAAGTATCGGCGCTGGGTCTGGGTTGTATGGGACTCAGCTATGGCTACGGCCCGGCGACAGATACCCGTCAGGCCGTAGAATTAATTCGTGCTGCCGTTGAGCGCGGCGTGACCTTTTTCGATACCGCCGAAGTGTACGGCCCGTACCTGAATGAAGAGGTGGTCGGCGAAGCCTTAAAACCGTTTCGCGATCGGGTGGTTATCGCCACCAAATTCGGTTTCACCTTTGGCGAAGATAATAAGCAGCAGATTTTAAACAGCCGCCCGGAGCATATCCGTGCCGCGGTGGAAGGTTCGCTGCGACGGCTCAAAACGGACGTTATCGACCTGCTTTATCAGCACCGCGTCGATCCTGATGTGCCGATTGAAGACGTCGCAGGCACCGTGAAAGCATTGATCGCCGAAGGAAAGGTCAAGCACTTCGGGCTTTCAGAGGCCAGTGCACAAACGATTCGCCGGGCACATGCCGTTCAGCCTGTTGCGGCACTGCAAAGTGAATACTCTATGTGGTGGCGCGAACCTGAGCAGGAGATTTTGCCGCTGCTGGAAGAACTGGGCATTGGGTTTGTGCCATTCAGCCCGTTAGGCAAAGGCTTTTTGACCGGAGCGATAAACGCCAATACCCCCTTTGGCGAGGATGATTTTCGCAGCAAAGTGCCACGTTTTGCCGCCGAAGCGCGGGAAGCGAATGAAAAGCTGGTGACGCTGCTGGCGGATCTGTCCAAAGAGAAAGCCGTGACCTCCGCGCAAATTGCACTGGCCTGGCTGCTGGCCCAAAAACCGTGGATCGTGCCTATTCCTGGCACCACGAAACTGCACCGTCTGGAAGAGAACCTGGGCGCCGCACAAATGACCCTCAGTCAGGATGATTTACATAAGATCACGCAGGCGCTTGAAACGGTGAAAATCGTCGGAGAACGCTATCCGGCCGCCATGCAGGCACGGGTCGGCCGCTGATGTGCTGATTAGCCCGCCGCCTGGCTGCGGACTATTTCGTTTTCATTAAGCAGAACGTCAGTTCGTTTTCTGATCTGTCGTCCTGTTCTTACCCAACCGCTGGCTTATCGGCGCGAACTCCGGCGTATTGTGGCGCTGCAAGGTATCGGGCTTTTTCTGATCCATCGCCTGCCAGTAGGACCACGGTACTTTGCTTTTGCCGAGTTCGTAATCCATCGCATCCCAGCTGTCTTCGCGGAAACTGTAGAACGCCCAGTGCGCCTGTTTTTTATCCAGCACGTTCAGAACATCTTCCAGATATTGACGGCAACCGCTGAGCACGCGGATACAACCAAACTCCCCCGCCACCATCCGGTTAGCCGGAATCTGATTCTTTTTAGCCCAGTCGAACGGCTGTTGCAGATAGGCCGCCACCCGTTGTGCATTCCACATCTCTTTGCCCTGCCCGAACGGCACGATGCCAGGGTACTGGTAGGGTTTGGCGCGTTTTAAATTTGGCCCGCTGGTGGCGGCATAAGGTTCATACATATGAAAACTGTAGAGCACGCGCCGATCGGCAAGCTGCTGGGGCCAGTAGCTGAAACCGTCGGCCGCGCCATACCAGCCGCCATCGACCATAATCGGCGTCAGCGGATCGACTTCACGAATCGCCTTGATCAGCATCTGGTAGAACGCCGGTAAGTCCCGCGCCGAACCCTTTTGTTGCTGATACCAGTGCTGCATGTCGGCCAGACTTGAATGTTCTGGCAGCCCGCCCATTTTCTCCGGTGCCGGTTCGTTAATCAGGTTATAGGCCGCCACGGCGGGGTGGTCTTTCAGCACCTTCGCCAGGTCACGCCAGAACGCCGCACTTTGCTGCCAGTAAGCTTTGTCCTGCCACAGTCGGTCGTCAAATTTGCCGCCGTTGTTTTGCGACCAGCGCATTCCGGGCAGGGAAAGCGGCGTGATAACCACTTTCAGCCCGGCGGCCTGCGCCCGATCCAGTGTGGCTTGCAGCGTCGCCAGATCCTGCGGGACCAGCCCCTGATAGTGGTCGGCATTCCCAAGCAGAAAATCCCGCTGCGCCGGTTGCCATTTGTCATAGGAGAGCCGCACCCAGCTGGCGCCATAGCCGCGCAGCGCATTGAAGTAGGGCTGCTCCGGCGGTAAACGGTTAAAGCTGTTGCCGCCATACTGGGGCGTATTCCAGAAGGCGATTTCATCGCCCGCGCGCACCGGGCTGCTTAATATCCCGAGCAGCAAGGCGGCCAGACAGAGTTGTTCAGACAGGGTTTTCAGGGGCATAACGTCGCTCTTATCAGTGAGTTGAGGGCGTCATTATTGCCGCCTGTCGCCGGGAGTTTGTCAGAGCAATGTCAGGATGCGCGCGAAGTCAGTTTTGCAGGGTGAGCAGCGGCCCCGCCAGCCGGTGTTCGATACGCAGGGTCAGGCCGCCCCGGGCTTCAACCCGGACCACCGAGACATTGGCCCACAACTCAGCGGCGTTATTGCGCGGCGGCCAGGGCTGAAGGTGCAGATGATCATTTTTCTGCCACCATACCTGCGTATAGTCGCTGCGTTTTAGCAGTGTCTGTTCCAGCCAAGGGGCCGGACAGGCAGGCGCCGTCACCGGCGGTTGCAGGTGAATTTGCTGCCCCTGACGCCGGATCCAGTTCAGCCCGCCGCTGCCCTGTAACGCCAGCGGCTGCTGCCAGACGTCATTGCCTGAACGCACTGTCAGATGGTAAACCCCGGCTGGCAGCGCTTCGCCAATATCCTGACTTTCCAGCCGAAACTGCCCGTCGGTGCCATATTCGGTTTCAGCGCCATTCATGATCTCTTTACCATCAGGCAGAGTCAGCGAGACCTGCACATCATGACGCGGGCTGTTACCACTCAACTGCACGCGGTAGATACGGTTGAGAGGAATATCACGCTGGACTAACACCAGCGTTGGGTGATCCAGCCAGCCGGGGACAGGCACCGGCAAATCATTGCCGCACTGGCCGGAGATCACCGCCTCCAGCGCCTGCTGCCATGCGCCGCGCTGGGTGGCGCTGGTCATCTGCGGCCACAGGTTGATCAGCTGCTGCCACGCCAGACTGTTTTGCTGGCTGAACAGGGCGTTGTAGACCGGTTCGAGCGGTGTGGAAGGCAGTATGACTGCCCGGCCTGACACGCTGATCAGCAGTAAGAGCGATCCGGTAAAATAGCGCATCATGAGGGTTTGTCCAGCCGGTAACCCACGCCGCGTATGCTGCTGATGGCGATACCGGTCAGCTTTTGCCTCAGTTGCAAAATGTGGGTGTCCACCGTGCGGGTGGAAGGGAAATGCTGATAGCCCCAGACCTGATTGAGCAGTTCGTCACGGGTAAAGACCCGTCCGCTCATCTGCACCAGCATCGCCAGCAGGCCAAATTCGGTGGCGGTCAGTCCCACTTCGCTCCCCTGCCATAACACCGCCTGGCGGGCGGGAAACAGCCGCAGTTCACCGGCCTCCAGCTGGCCTTCGCCAAGCGTGCGTAACTGAGCCCGGATACGCGCCAGCAGTTCGACGTGCGCAAAAGGTTTGGTGAGGTAATCCCGCGCACCGGCTTCCAGCCCGGCGACGCGGTCATCGACCTCAACGCGGGCGGTCAATACGATCACCGGCAGTGCTTTTTTCGCCAGCCACTGCGGTAAAAATCGCAGGCTGTCGCCGTCAGGGAGTTGCCGGTCGAGGATCACCAGATCGGCCTGAACCCACAGGCTGTCCACCTGGCTGACGTCACGCAACCACTTGCAGGTAAAACCTTCCTGCTGCAAAAATGACTGCAACCCCTGCCCCAGCGCCGGGTCATCCTCTATCAGCAACAGTGAAATATTATTTTTGGCTATCACAAGGCAGCTCCAGGGTAAAAGTCGTCGGTGGACCGCTCTGTGTCAGCCTGCCATTCAGCCGCAGCATCACGCGCTCAACGATGGTCAGCCCCAGTCCCATTCCCGCCTGCGGGGAACGGCCTGCGGCAAGCTGGCCAGTGTCACTGACGCGCAGGGTCAGTTTTCCTTTGCGCCAGCCGACGTGCAGACGTACCGGCGCACGGCCATGACGAAAGGCGTTATCCAGCAAATTATTCAGACACAGACTGGTCCAGTAGAGCGGCAGCGCCACCTGCCGGTCGGCCTCGAGACAAAACAGGAGACCGGGATAGGGTTGCGCAATATGCTCCAGCCACTCACTCAGCCAGACCGTCTTGGGCATTTCGAGGACGTCACGGCTGCCGTCGCCGCTGAGGTAATGCTGGCTGGCGTCGGCCATTTGGCGCATCCGCTGTACGCTGTCGGCCAGCGCGCCAAAACCGGACTGCGCCTGCGGTGGCAGGTCATCGAAGTCACGACGAAAATGCTCCACCACATTGCCGAGCTGGGCAATGGGCGTGCGCAGTTCGTGCGTCAGCATCTGTACAATAAAGCGCTGCCGCTGTTGCAGACGCCGCCGCTGCCAGGCTCCCCAGCCCAGCGCCAGCGCGGTCAGCAGCGCAGCAATTCCCAGCAAAGAGCGCCACCAGCGGGCATAACCGTTCACAGGATTGGCGCACAGGGTACCCAGTGAAATATCGCACTGCCCTGTCGCAGTCACCAGCGTTATGCCCGCCTTTTGTGCCAACGGTTGCCAGATCTGCGGCGCATAGCGCAGCCACTGTTGCTGATGCTGTCGCCATAAGTTGCCATCCTGCAACAGCCAGGTCTGCCCGTTGGCCAGTGCATCAAGATTGTCGTCAGAGAGCTGGCCAATGCCGCCGAGCGCCCGCGGCCTTTCGCGCACGTGAAGTAAGGATTGCAGAGTGGTGGCATCCTCAGGATGGCGTTGCAGATAATACCAGGCGGTACTGCCGCCTGATGGGGAAACCGGATGCGCCGCAAACCAGCCTGCGGGCAGCGGCGTGTTCTGGCATAACGCCTGCTCGAATTGAGCAAATGCGGCAGGTACACCATCAAGTGAACCGGAACAGTGTTGGCGATATTGATAAAGCGCGGTCAGAACCGGCAGTGGCATATCGCCCAGCTGCGGATAGAGCGAGGCCGGGCGCAGCAGCTGAGGGTCCAGCTGTTGCAGAGAGGACAGCGAAATACTCGCCCCGACCGGCGCCTGATTCAAAGCCGTGGCAAACTGCGACACCGCCTGAGTCAGGGGCAAAGGTGAGCAGGCGCTCAGAATAAGCACGCCCGCCGCGCCCCATGATCCCCTGCTGATTCGTCTCATGATCGTCTTCCGCTCCGTTCGCCAGCCCGACATCTCTACTCTTTTACGTTATCGTATTTACGCTGCCGGGCAAACAAAAGGCTCCGGATTAGGGAGCCTTAGTGTCAGACATTGGGAACGACGTCACCCCGTTAAGCGTCCGGGTGATTCTTCCCTTCTTCGATAAACTCTTCGTCAATCTCGTCCATCGTTCCCTGATTTTCGCGGCCAGAGAAGATGTTCCAGCAGGCGATGAACAGGGCTGCAATCAGCGGACCAATAACGAAGCCGTTGATACCATAAATTTCCATCCCCCCCAGGGTTGAGATCAGGATCAGGTAATCCGGCATCTTGGTGTCTTTGCCGACCAGCAGCGGGCGCAGAATGTTATCCACCAGCCCGATAATGACCACAAAGAACGCCACCAGGAAGATCCCTTTCCACAACATACCGGCACCGAAGAAATAGATGGCGGCCGGTACCCAGATAATGGCAGAGCCCACGGCCGGGATGATGGACAGAAACGCCATCAGCGCGCCCCACAGCAGGCTGCCTTCAATGCCCGTGAAGTAAAACGCCAACCCTCCGAGGAAACCCTGAACGATTGCCACAACCACGGTGCCCTTAACGGTAGCACGGGAAACGGCGGCAAATTTCACAAACAGATGGTGTTTGATGTCCTTCGATAACGGCAGGGATTGCATGGTCAGGTTGACCAGATACGCCCCGTCTTTAAGCAGGAAAAACAACAGATACAACATGATGGCGAAACCGACGGTGAAGCTGAAGGTGCTTTTGCCGATCACAAACACGCTGCCTGCCAGATACTGGCCGCCTTTCAGCGCCACGCCGGACAGTTTCTGTTGGATCTCAGCCGTATTGTCGAGATTGTGCTCCGTCAGGAACTGCCGGGCCCACGCCGGAAGGTGCTGCATCACGTCCGCCAGTATCGCAGGCAGCTGGGTGTCGTTCCCCTGCAACTTGGTGTAGAGCATGTTGATTTCAATCGCCAGCGACGAGCCGATGATCGCAAGCGGCGTAAATACAATCAGACAGATCACCAGCACGGTCAGAAACGAGGCCAGCCCGTTCTTTTCGCCAATGTACTGCTTAAGCCGGTTTTTCAGCGGGTGGAAAATCACCGCCAGTATCACGGCCCACAGTACGGAGGAGTAATAAGGCCCCAGTACATCCAGAAACGCCACGGTCACAATAAAAAGGATCAGTATAAAAAATCCTTTAGAAATGCCTTCAAACTTCATATCAATTCCTCGGAGCACACCTTTTTCCAGCAGAACCGGAAAGCCACGGGTGATGTCATAAATAAGCCATAGCACTGCAAAACAGTTACCGGTTTGGCGGTTTTGTTATCAAAGCATAGCCGCCAGGTAAAGGTGCCTGAGCCCACAACCTCCGAACATCTTTTGCGCATGTTCCGTTGTGGGCTTTTTCTGACCCCGAGAGAGTATAGATACAATTAATGAAACCGCGGGAAAAAATGGCTTAAGCCAGCGCAACCGCCTGCTGCTGGCTCTGGCGCAGCCACTGTTCCACATCGGTCACCGCAATGTTGTGCTGGGCATTAAAGGTTTGTGCCATGGGCCACGACACGCGCTGCACAGGTTGTTCAAGAAATAGAATTCTATATATATCCAAACCAAGTAAAGATATTAATAATAATGAGCAGGCTGACAGAGTTCTTTATAACTCCAGCGAAGTCAAACGCTCAAAAAAATCATTATCTATGGAAGAGTGCTTCTGGATGCTGACTAAATATTTACTATAATCAGTAGTAAAACTCTGAGGTTTTTATATTAAGAACTCTCCATCTGGTTATTATTAACCAATGCATCAATAAACGTTAATTTATGAGCAAAAAAAAGCCAATGGTTTCTTTTTATTAGACAGTCCACTTAACAGCATTTGTTATTATCATTTAACAGTAAAAACTCAGGTGACACATCTAATAGCGATTAAATAATGGAGAGTATGAACTTTATCCAATCACTCCTTTAATCAGCAAATTTTATGTCGTTGGAATTCTGAGTTTTACTTCATTTAGCCTAAATCAAAAATAAAACCCACTGCAGAGAAAGGATTTTTCATGTTAAAACACACAGCATATCCTGAGGTAACATCCAGCCTGATTTTATATACCGCCAAGCAATATGGCGGCTTAAACTCGCTCAACGTGAAACACGGTGATGCGGGAAACATAGCCCTCGCCGCAAATAATTGGTTATACCTGTCCGCTGCCCAGTCCGGCATGCAGACTTATCTCTGGAGTGAGGTCAACCCCGCGGATAATTCGCTCAGTTATCTTAATCATATTGAAAGCCTCATCACCGCCTCAAGGACGCCGGACCTCACTGTCTTGTATCCACAGGCACAATATCCCCTGCAGTACCTGGGGATTGATCCCTCAGTGGTGACGATGGTCAGGCTGGAGATTGATGCCAGTCAGCCTACGCCAAACACAGTGGCATCGACGACGCTCGTGGGGGGAAGCGAAACCAGCGTCACCACGCTGAGCCTGCCAGGCCTGCCCGGTGTGTTAGGGTTTGTGTCGACGATATCTGGCAGCTCAACAATCGCCAGTTGCCCGTACGGTGATTATGAAACTGCCGACGGCACCGTGGCGTGGAGCGGCACGGGCAGTATGGTGCTGGAATACGTCAACGGCGGCGTCTCGATTGTTAGCACCACCGGTTTCCCGGAGGGCTGGGCCTTTGAGGCACCGGTGAAGCAGGGGGACGGCACCTGGAAGGTGACGCTCAACGGCGAGGCATCTAGCCCCAGCATTACGTCGCTCAATGCCGACCCGACCTCGATAGTGGCGGACGGGGAAACGGCATCAACACTGACGGCGGTGGTCTCGGACAGCGTCAGCGGCGCTGCGCTGAGCGGCATAACGGTGAAGTGGAGCGCGTCAGAGGGCGGGAACCTGTCGGTGTCGCAGTCGGTGACCGACGGTAACGGCAAGGCAACAACGTCGTTGACCAGCACTTCGGAGGAAACCATTACTGTATGGGCAACCTTGGATAACGAAAGCAGTGCCTCAACTCAAGTTACAGTGAGAGGCGTAAAAACTGTATTACAAGTAATGGGTTCCCGCAGTAGTATCCATGCCTCTTGTCAATCTCAGGTGGGGACTATTGTTGTCTTTGACGGAGAGACTCACGACTCAATTAGTGCATATTGGTACTACCAAGGTGAGACAGCTAAACAGTATTCTCATTCCTTCATTGATACAAAACCTTATCTTCCTTTGTATGTTCAAAGTGAAAATGATGTATCCAATTATGTTGTTTTGAATCCGTCGAATGTGACTGGTAATGGTAATTGGGACAATGATGATCCCGGTTGACCTGCTCCCCGTTGATTAGTACACCCCGATATTAGTAATGTCTTCATAAGCCACATGAGGACATCCCCATGAAGAAGCGTTTTTCCGACGAACAGATCATCAGTATTCTCCGCGAAGCCGAAGCTGGGGTACCCGCCCGTGAACTCTGCCGCAAGCATGCCATTTCCGATGCCACGTTTTACATCTGGCGTAAGAAGTATGGCGGTATGGAGGTGCCTGAAGTTAAGCGCCTGAAGTCGCTTGAGGAAGAGAACGCCAGACTCAAGAAGCTGCTTGCCGAAGCCATGCTGGATAAGGAGGCGCTTCAGGTGGCTCTGGGGCGAAAGTACTGACGACAGACCAGAAGCGGGAAGCAGTGGTGTTGATGTGTGATGCGACCGGTCTGTCGCAACGTCGTGCCTGCAGACTCACAGGTTTATCCCTGTCGACCTGCCGCTATGAGGCTCAGCGTCCGGCTGCAGATGCACATTTATCAGGGCGCATCACTGAGCTGGCACTGGAGCGCAGGCGTTTTGGCTACCGTCGTATTTGCCAGTTGCTGCGCCGTGAAGGGCTTCATGTTAATCATAAGCGCGTGTACCGGCTTTATCACCTCAGTGGCCTGGGCGTAAAACGCAGAAGACGTCGTAAAGGGCTGGCAACAGAACGTCTGCCGCTGCTCCGTCCATCGGCGCCCAATCTGACCTGGTCGATGGATTTCGTCATGGACGCATTGGCCACCGGGCGCAGGATCAAGTGCCTTACCTGCGTGGACGACTTCACGAAGGAATGCCTGACGGTCACTGTTGCCTTTGGGATTTCAGGCGTACAGGTCACGCGTATTCTGAACAGCATTGCGCTGTTTCGCGGCTATCCGGCGACGATAAGAACTGATCAGGGCCCGGAATTTACCTGCCGCACGCTCGATCAATGGGCCTTTGAGCATGGCGTGGAGCTGCGGCTTATCCAGCCCGGCAAGCCGACACAGAACGGATTTATTGAGAGTTTTAACGGACGCTTTCGCGATGAATGCCTGAATGAACACTGGTTCAGTGACGTCAGTCATGCCAGGAAAACCATCAGTGAATGGCGTCAGGATTATAATGAGTGCCGCCCGCACTCCGCGCTGAATTATCAGACGCCGTCTGAATTTGCGGCGGCCTGGAGAAAGGGTAATTATGAGAGTGAAGGATCCGACATTACTAAGTGAGCGTTGTATCTAATCTTGGGGGCAGGTCACGGCGTTTCTTTCTCTTATTTAAGAGCAGACTCAAAATATAGCAGTCTTGCCTATAATTATGTTAATGGATTCATTTTTTACCCACGAGAATATACGCCTGAGGATAAGGATAGTGATATTGATGTGATGTGCTCATTCCCTATTGATGCCGCAACGAACGATCGCGTAGATAAAGGCTGCGGAGCAAGTCCATCATATCCTACGCAAAGTGTAGAATGCCAAACTCAGGGAATTTTTACTGCGACAGAGTGGTATAACCACTACACAGAAGGTAAGAACAGTCATAGCTATCAATGTGGATTCGTGACTGCAGACAATAGTCAGTACGATACAGCAGACGGTTTCTATCAATCTATTCTTAGCATGGCCAAAATTGCCAGTGAATCCTTCACGACTCAAAATGAATTGCGGTTAGCTACCTGGGCTCAAGGCATGCAAGATACATTACCTATAGAGGCTTTTTTTTATCTGTCAGGAAGTAGTTCAGTGTTAACTACAGCACAGTATGATCAGGAGGATTTCTATAATAATACGACAGGAAATATGTGGGTCCCGATTATAAAAGTCGAGCTGCCTACATCAAAAAGTGGGAATGTCGTATTCACGTATAGTGATAATGATCAGTGGGTTTTACAAAGTAAGCAATAAATCAATCACTCCATACATACTTATGGTTTGGTAGATAATGAGCGAACACCTTAACCAGCCGATCCTGCAGCGTCAGGTTGGACCGTTCAAAGCGGCCTTTGGCCTGAGAGCTGTTGGAACAGATGAGCTCGTAGCGCACCACCAAACTGCGTGGTGCCGCTGCGGCGTGCGTCCCAACCATGCGTAAGATTTGGCGCTCGTAAGCTGGGTGCAAAATAGTCATTTCGCCGAAGGCGAGATATTTTCGCTGCAGGTCGATGTGAGTAATTTTTGTTTTGCCACAGGAGACCGCTTCAGGGTCCGAAATGTTGTGATCTGATCCTGATCACCGCCAAAAATCCGATTGATTTAACAAAGGCGCTAAAGGTTTTCAAACAGGGTTCCTCCCTGGACCTCGTTTAATGATCAGCCTTCGGGAAACAGTTTCTCAATAGATTTAGTCGGATAAAACAAAGCGTTATCATTCTCACCCACTAACGCGGTGAAACCCAGGCTAATATAGAAATTCTTAGCCTTATCATTAAGTGCTTCGACAAAGAGCCCATGCACACCGACAGCTAAAGATGCTCGATAAACTACACGCATAGCGTGCGTAACCAGCATAGAGCCATAGCCTTGTTTGTGAAGCGATTTATCTATCGCTAAACGGCCAAGGGTGACACTGGGAACATTATGGTAAGGCACTTTCTTCTGCTGTGTCTTAGACGGCAGCGTTGCTCTTTCAAAGCAACTGCCCGATAACGTGTAGTAGCCTAATACTTTCGGGACGTTCTCTCGGGTTCGAAGAACATAACCACGTAAAATCTTCCCATCATGTTGGCGTCTTAAATGATCACTTAAAAACACATTCAAAGAAGCTTCACCGCAGTCAAATTCGGCAAGATTGTATTCAACGTCCTCACTAAGAATCTCTATTGTCAGCTCGTCCACTTTCTACTCCATGCTCTGTAGACGTTTTGCTGCTTGTTTCAACCTTTCATTAGGCATAGCTGGATTGCTGATTGCATTCATCACGAGCCTCCACGATTCCTCGTTGAGTATCAGTCGACGATGTTGCTCAATAACTTCGGCGGCTCGTTCTGAGGCACTACTTAACATAAACTGTGTGACAGACTGATTCGTCATTGCCGCAGCTTCCTCGATCATACTTTTATCTTCATCGTTTAGTCTAAGGTCGATTCGTTGTTTTTTCAGGGCAGACATACCGCACTCCTCTGAGAGTAACTAAGACTTAAAAAATAACCAATGAACTCAATGAGAGCCCACCCGCGTACGGAATAAATCCGTACACATACTATATCCTCTGTAGTACAGGTTTACAACAACCCCCTCCTAGTCAAGTTTAAGTGCTCCGTTCAGCCGGCTCTGTCGCATGAGTGACATGAAGTTGGCAAAAGTTGCGTTGTTGGTTAAATAGGCAACATCTTAAAAAACAGCATGTTACCTTCCTTTGGTTTTCTGGCTAACCGGGTGTGCGGAGAAAAGCTGCCGCAGGTGTACCGGGCGCTGGAGGTGGAAAAACCGGAGCCGGTGCCAAAGGTTTGCTACGCGCAGATGAGTAAGCAGCACCTGCGACATGACCCGTTCGAATGCATCCTATGTGGCGGCCATATGGTCTACCGTCGCGCGGTGGCGGGGCTGAATGCGCAGGGGCTGAAAATCCACGCACGGGATATCAGCCTGATGAGGTACATCCCGGCCTGAGGCAGGGAAGATCCGCCTTGCGCACTCTGACAGCCTGAAAAATGACCTGAAAAATCACAAATCATCACCAGTCTGTGGAGCGCTGACTGTCCCAGGAGCATACGAATCGAATGGTGGATAAATTTTAGCCAACTCATTCCGGAGCTGAAATTGTTTCAATTTCCTATACGTCAAGCGTCCTGTCCAGCAGGTCGGCCAGCTGACGGTAAAAAAGAGATACTCAGGGCCGAAATTCGCATTTCGTCGCGTAAATGCATCGATTTACTGGTCCAATTTTGATCCTGTGCTAAACCTTAATCAGGCTTAACGACAAGGAGTAGGTTATGAAAAGAAGTTATCTTTTAGCATCAGCACTTGTTCTCTCAGCCCTGCTGGCGGGCTGTTCCAGTAACTATGCTATTCAGACCAACGACGGGCGGACCATCGTCAGCGAAGGTAAACCGAAAGTGGACAAAGATACCGGCCTGATTAAGTACAAAGATGCCTGGGGGAAAGAGCGTCAGATCGCCCAAACCGACGTGAAAGTGATGTCTGAAATCGGTAAGTAAGTTAAGCCAGTCGGGCGCGGAGTGCTGCGCCCGATTATTCCCCCGCCTCTTCCCGCTGCTGTACAGCGTCAGGGCGCGCAGCCTCCGGTCACTTCTCTTTTTCGCGCTCGGCATGCAACGCCTGTCGCCTCTGTCGCCAGTTAAGCAGCGGCGTCACCGTTAAACCGTGCACTAATACGCTGGTCACAATAACCGTAAACGCAATGTCCGCCATCCGGGCAGCTTCCGCACCCGCCATGCCGTGGGTATAGGCATAAGCAATATAGTTGATACTGCCGATACCGCGGATCCCGAGCCAGCCAATCATCAGACGGCGGGCGCGCGGTGCATGCCCGCCCATAGTGGCGATATACACCGACGCCGGACGGATAACGATAAACAGTATCGCGGCGATGAGTAATCCTGTCGGTTCCCAGTGCTGGGATAACGTAATCCCCAACAACACAATAATGGCGGCCGCAAACAGACGCTCAATGGTATCGCCGAATGAAAGAGCATCCCCGACCACCAGCCCCATCGATTTTGCCGGGCCGCCCTCGCCAAATGAGTGGCGGCTGTGCGGATTCACCAGCTCCTCAGCGGGACGGTAGCGCAAATCGTCGGCCATATTCTCCGGCGGATGCAGATTAACAATGCGTAACTCCGCGCTGCGCAAACCGACACCGGCAGCAAAGGCAGCTAAAAACCCTGAGGCATCCAGACTCTGCGCGGCGGCGTAGCTCAGGGCAATCAGCGAGAGAGCGATAAAATCACTCGGCGCAATATCGCCCTGTGCATGACGCAGCCGGGTAGCCAGCAGCCCAATCAGACGCCCCAGCCCGTAGCCAATCCCCAGTCCACCAAGCAGTGCCCACAGCACATCCACCAGCGCCCAATGACCTATTTGCAGGTACGTGAGCGGTTCGGTGAAGTTCATCAGCAGCAGGGCCAGCATGAGGATCGGCAGCGCCGAACCGTCATTCATGCCCGCCTCACTCGAGAGCGAGACGCGCAGATTATCGTCGTCGCTGGCATCATTGACGGAAATCAAACTGGCGAGCACCGGATCGGTCGGTGCCACAATCGCCCCAAACGCCAGCGCCATTGGCCAGGAAAGACCGGTGAGATAGTGCGCCACCACCGTGACACCCGCCACGGTCAGCAGCATGCCGGGAAACGCCAGCCGCACGCCCATACGCCAGCCGTGATTACGAAAAGGAATCCGCAGTTTCAGGCCAGTGATAAACAGCGAGGCGGCCATAGCGATCTCGGTCAGCCGACCGGTCAGTTCTGAATGCGCCACGATATCGATATGCAGCAGATCCAGTGCCCAGGGACCGCAGGCAACGCCCGCCGCGAGATATAAACCAAATGAGGTCACCGGGCTGCGGTGGATCCAGCCCGATGCCAGTGACATCAGCAACAGCAGTCCACCCACCGCCGCTGTCCACCCCAAAAAACTCATGGACGCCTCCGGTTAACATGGATTGAGTAACATTATTTTCGACAATTGCGTGATAGGAAAAGGGTAGTTCAAATCGGAGAAAGAGCGCGCGCGGGAGTTAAAAATCAGGAATAAACCCCTCTTTTCGTAGTGTTTGAATCACACCACGAATCAGATAAGAATTGGAGAATTTGGCCGTGTAACTTCTTGCACCCTGTTCTACAGGTTGTAAAAGCCCCCTGTCGACTAATTTACCAATCTGATAAGTGATCTGAGCTGCCTTCATTTCATGAAGGACCTGTTTTAAATCAGCAGCTTTCACCGTGCCTGACGAAACGGTTTTTTAAGGACTTTATGTGCCATTTCATTGATAAGCCCTCTCTGAGCGGAATAATCGAGCGCTGGAAATAAAATTTTGCTGCTAAGAAAGGCGTGTTTAGTTAACGGGTCAACTTTTCGGAGTTCATAAGAAATTCCGGACAAGACGTACAGACACCACGCCTCTAATCCTGCTGGTGTTCCTGTATCGGCTTCAGAGAGCATCGCGTAATAACGTTCCCGGTCGTGACAAAAAGCGGCTGTCGGATTTAGCACTCTCCCACCCGTTTGTACGTTAAACCCATATTTGATGAGCAACGCGTAGGTAAGAAGCCTGACGGTCCTGCCATTACCGTTTCCAAAAGGATGGATCCAGCCAAATCGATGGTGAGCCAGCGCGATCTTCATCAGGTCATATTTAGGTTGTAACACCTTCGTTAATAAGGTTCTCCGGTCGTGACGTCAGAACGGCTGTTTTCAGCGGAACCGGCCGGGATTAACGCCCGGCTGGCTAAAGCTCAGACGCTGGGCAGCCAGATCTTTGCCCCTGCCAGCGTCGGCGAGGTCTGCGCCTGATGATGCACTAAGTCAAACAAGCCCCGCTTTACCCCCTTATTCCTGCGTTTGATTGCCAGCGGCTGACGGTAAAATCACCACAATCGCCGATAGTGCATTATTTTCTGCCGCTGACATCGGCTCTGGCTCCTCCAATATGGGACTATTTTTGCGTGGCAAAATCATTTTTACGCAGTGGAAGTTTGGACGAAATTCTGGCTTTGGGGGAAAACGGCCAGCCGGTTTATGCCTCAGCCCTGCAGTTACGGGAAACGCTGCGCCTTCGCAATCAGCACGCCGTCGCCAACGTATTAGCCATACCTCAGCCTGATGAAGCGGGCGACCGCATTGACTGGTATTCGCCCGTCGCGGGCAAAGTGACCTCATGGCTGGCCGCCACCGACAAAGAACGCGCCTCTGCCGTGACGCAGCTCGAACAGTGCCGCGTCGTTGTTCACTCCCTTTGTCAGAAGGCGCTGAAGTCGGATAAACCCGGCCAGCAGCTGTTTGGTGCCCTGCTCGCCAAAGCCATTCAGTTTCCCGACCAGAATCACGTCTATCTGGTGGACGGCAAACCGGTTCTGACCTTCTGGGGCTTCGTGCATCTGGATAAAAAATTCCGTGCCGATGCGCTGGACTGCCTGCGTCCGCCGGTGGCGCCCCCTGAATATTCGCTGGTGGATCTGCCGGTGGCGACGGCTGCGAAAGCAGTACCGGTCTCCACGCCTAAAGCAGCGCCAGCATCCGAACCCGATACCGCCATTGCCGCTCCCGTTGCACAACCGTCTTCGGCCAAAAGTCTGTTGCGTTTCTGGTGGTTAATTCCCGGAGCCGCCCTGCTGGCAACGCTGGTGATGCAGTTCAGCGGCGCACTGGCACCGGATGCCAAACCTGTCGCGGAAAAACCGACAGCGCCGGTTGTTGCAGAAAAACGTGCCCTGCCCGCCACGCCGACCATTGCAGAAGAAAAACCGGCGGCCGTCATTGCGCCACCGGTCATCGCGCCGGAACCGGTCGTGGCTCCGCCAGCCGTGGTGCAGGAGCCCGCAGCGCCTGTCGCAGCACCTGTCGCGGCAACGCCAGCCCCGGCAATCGCCGAACCCCAGCCAGCAGCGGCCACACCTGAAGACAAGAATGCCCTGACCATGCCGCCGGATGCAGTCAAAGTCGGCTCGACCCGATTCCTCAACGGTACGTGGCGGGTGATGCTGGACATCAAAACCCCGGTCACCGGCAAACCACCGAGCCTGAAGTATCAGATTAAAAACGGTAAAGGCACGGCGCGTATCCAATATGGCGACGGCATGAGCTGTAAGGCGGATATCAGCGCCGGGCTGATGAGCTCCGGCAATCTGGTGATCAACAGCCGGTTTAAAGCCAAATGCAGCGACGGCTCCCGCTACCAGATGCCGGAGATCGTCTGTACCCAGTCCCTGACCGGACCCGCAGATTGTAAGGGCCGCTACGACGGCAACACGGTCTTCCCGATGACCATGAAGCGTGAGAGTAAATAACCGATGCTGGCGACGATCACCGACTATAAACAACGCATTACGCTGATTCAGAACAGCGGTATTCAGTTCCTCGACTTTGCGTTAACGCCGCACATCGATGCCGATCTGCCCTATAAATTTGTGCGCAAAAGCGCCAACGGCCCGCTGCTGCGCCTCGACCACGACCCGCTGACCGGCAAATATTCCCTGCCGGTGCCGGGGATGCAGGTGGAAGTGGTGCGCCCGGAGTCCAGCTTCTCGCTGGAACAGTCGCTGAAACTGCTGGAAAAAGTGTGGCTACCACTGCCGTTCCTGCGCTTCACGCCACCGCGTAATTTCTCCGGCGGCCCGGACAACTGGGCACGCATGCAGATTCTGGCGCTGGATAAGCCGGACCAGGAAGGACATACCCACCGCATCAGCCTGGCGTTCGACACCCAGGTTTATGGCGAAGGTCAGGACAACGAACTGCTGGCCCCCAATGAAAACGACATCAAAACCGGCGTTAGTTTTGCTCTGGCCTTTTATAACGACGAACTGAGCGACTTCCTTGATCTCACCTGGGTCGATGGCTGGTTGCGCGAAGTCTTCAGCCAGCAGGCCAGCCACTGCGAAAACCGCCACCCGCGCGACATCAAAACCGCGCTGCGCGAATTCGAGTATCAGGCCCACTACCTGAATCTGCTCGACATGCTGGGCACGCAGTTAGCGGTGCCGGAGATCAAGATCAGCGCCAGCACCTTGCAGGAACCGGCCATCAACGTGGACTTGATCCTCGACGTTGGTAACTCGCACACTTGCGGGATTCTGGTAGAAGAGAGTCCGGACGAAAGCAACGGGCTGAAGCAGACGTATGAGCTGCAAATCCGTGACCTCAACGAACCGCATAAGCTCTATAACGAACTGTTCGAAAGCCGCATCGAGTTTGCCGAAGCCGCCTTCGGTAAGCAGAATTTCTCGGTTGAAAGCGGTCGCGACGACGCCTTTATCTGGCCGTCAATTGTGCGCGTCGGGCGCGAAGCCAGCCGCATGGCGCTGGTGCGTCAGGGAACCGAAGGCTCCACCGGCCTCTCCAGCCCGCGGCGTTATTTGTGGGACGAAGAGAGTTACGCGCCGGGCTGGCGTTTTAGCCAGAGTACGCACCGTTGCGCGCAGGAGCCACCGGCTACCGCCTTGCCGCAAACCTTCCTCTTCAATGATGAAGGCCAGCCGCTGTTTACGATGCCTGCCGACGAGCGCCTGCCGGTGTTTTCGCCGCACTACAGCCGCAGCTCGGTGATGACCTTTATGCTCTCTGAACTGCTGGCGCAGGCGCTGATGCAGATCAACAGCGCTGCCCAGCGCATGAAGATGATCCATTCCACCGCGCCGCGTCAGCTGCGTAACATCATTCTGACCCTGCCCTCGGCGATGCCCAAACCCGAGCGCGAAATCTTCCGCCGCAGGATGATTGAGGCCATCGGCGTGGTGTGGAAAGCCATGGGCTGGCACCCGGCCGATGAAGCATTCAGCACACCGCAACAACAGGCAGGAAGCCGGGTGCCGGTACCTAAAGTACAAATGGAGTGGGACGAAGCCACCTGCGGTCAGATGGTCTATCTCTATAACGAATCCCAGGTGAATTTCGCCGGTAAGACCGAAGCCTTTTTCGCCAGCATGGCGCGGCCGGACAAAGAACTGGCCGACGGAGAAAGTGCCGGAAAAACCTTGCGTATCGCCTCCATTGATATCGGCGGCGGCACCACGGATTTAGCCATTACCCAGTACTGGCTGGACGACGGCGTAGGCAATAACGTCAAAATCCTGCCGCGTTTGCTGTTCCGTGAAGGCTTCAAAGTCGCGGGGGATGATATCCTGCTCGACGTGATCCAGCTCTACGTGCTGCCCGCCTTGCAGGGCGCGCTGAAAAAAGCCGGCATTGCCAATCCGGAACCGCTGATGGACAAACTGTTCGGCCACGAAGGCCGCATGGACGGTTTGTCGATTCTGCGCCAGCAGGTGACGCTGCAAATATTTATGCCGGTCGGACGGGCGATCCTCGAAACGTATGAAACCTTTGACCCGCTGGATGCCGGTGCCGAAATTGAAACCCGCTTTGGCGCGATGATAGGCCAGTCGCCGACGCAAAAAGTGCTGGATCACATCAACAGCGAAGTGCAGCGCGAACTGCGCAGTGACGCCGCACCGTTTGACCTTTTACAGGTGCCGCTGATCCTCAACCTGAGCAAACTGCACGCTGAGTTTTTATCGCCGCGTATGCACATTACCCAGCAGCTGCGCTCGTTATGTGAAGTGGTGGCACTTTACGCCTGCGATGTGCTGTTGCTGACCGGCCGCCCTTCGCGCTTCCCCGGCATCCAGGCGCTGTTCCGGTTGTTACAGCCGCTGCCCGCCAACCGCATTTTGTCGCTCGATGGCTACCACACCAGCGACTGGTATCCGTTTAACAAACTGGGCCGTATTGAGAACCCGAAATCCACCGCGGCCGTGGGGGCGATGCTGTGCCTGCTCTCCCTCGACCTGCGCCTGAACAGTTTCTACTTCAAGGCCGGTGATTTTCAGCCCTACTCGACCATCCGCTATCTGGGGATGCTCGACAGCAATAATGCTCTGACGGCGGAAAACGTCTATTACAGCGATATCGACCTCGACCAGCCCGATTTCCAGCTCAGCCAGCAGGTCAGTTTCCAGATGCGCGGCCCGCTGTGTCTGGGTTTCCGCCAGCTGGACAATGACCGCTGGCCCGCGTCGCCGCTCTATACGCTCTCTATCAGTGACCACAAACTGGCGCGGCGCATTGCCGGTGACAACGTGCTGACGCTGAAACTCAAAGTCAGCAAAGAGGGAACGTCAGACAGCCCTGAAAAAGTTGAAATTGCCGAAGCCACGTTGCAGGACGGCACCCCTATTCCACCGGAACATTTACGATTGAAACTCAATACCTTAGCGGCCAGCGGTTCAGGTGCCACCCATTACTGGATCGACAGTGGGAGCGTATTTAAAAAATGAATTCGATAAAAAATCAACCACTGACCGGTGAGTTTCAGTCCATCGTGGCGGGCATCAGTCAGGCGATGTCCTGGATAGATGAAAACCGTCAGCATTCGCCGCGTTTGCATATGGAAGCCGACCGGTTGTTACTGAAGCTTCGCCGCCAGCGGCATAAAGCCAACAATCTCAGCATCTCAGAATCCCACAATCCCGGAATCGGCCTTTATGGTCAGTCGCAGGCCGGGAAGTCTCACCTGATGAACGCCCTGCTGGCCGGAGAGAATGGCCGTATCGAGACGCTGCTCGGCAACCACATTCTGGATTATGTCAGCCATATTAATCCGGGCGATCAGGCCAGCGGTGTGATCACGCGTTTCAGCCGTCAGGCCGATATCATTGACCCGCAGTGGCCGGTGCAGCTGACGCTGCTCAGCGAAGCGGAGCTGATCAAAATCGCGGCCCTGAGTGCAGCCCATGACCCGGTTCCGTGGGACCAACAGCAGATCCTCACCCACCTTCACAGCCTGTCGATGCACCGCCAGCCGCACGCGGTTGACGGCCTGACCGGTGACGACGTGGTGGCCCTGTGGGACGCGATGGCGCGCTTTGATGCCAAAGCGGACAAACCGCGCGCCCTGCATTTCTGGCCAGCTGCTGTCGATCTTGCGCCCTGTCTGAGCGTGGACGACCGTGCACGTCTGTTCTCGGTGCTGTGGGGTGAGGCTGCCCATACCACGGCTTTCTACCGTCACTTTGCCCATGCACTGCAACAGTCAGGCTGTGCAGCGCAGCTTCTCGCGCCGCTCAGCGTGCTGGTTGACGACCATCTTCTGCCCGCCGACGGGATCATGAGTCCGCTTACGTTAAGTGGTGAATTCGAAACAGAAAGTCACGGTCAAACTGTCATGGTGTGTCCGCTGGAAAACGGTAAAGCAGGCACACCGTTTGAGATAGCCCTGGCGGATCTGGCGCTGCTCAGCGTGGAACTGCTGGTGCCGCTGATGTCTGCGCCGCAGGAAGCGCTGTTCGAACAAGTCGATCTGCTGACTTTCCCTGCCGATATCGATACCCAGACCCTGAGCCGTCCGCACAGCCTGCTCTCGCCTGCCCTGCTACAGGCTAAAAATGCCTGCCTGCTGGAACGCTACACCGACAGCCAGCAGGTCAATTTGCTGATGGTCTGTACGGCGGCGGGAAGCCGGGAGTCAGTGAAGCGGGTCGGCAAGGCGCTGGATCACTGGGTAAAACAGACGCAGGGCGAGAATGCGCAGGTGCGCAGCCGCCGCAAACCCGGCCTTATCTGGGCGCTGACGCCGTTTGATCAGCGCATCACCCACGGCGAACATTTCGACGAAGCCGTGCAGCGCTATGTGGGTACGCCGGGAGACGCATGGGGCACCATGCTGGCGATGGACAAACGCGGCATCGAACGTATGGCAACGTGGTTAACTGCGGAAGTGACGGCGCAAAATAAGCGCGCCCGTCTGACGGAACAGCGGGATGGAGTCCGCCGCGAACTGGCAGAAAATCTGCTGGGGAGCTGGCATCAGTCCCCCGCCGATGAGGAACTCCCGCAGAAACAGCGCATCGCAGAAAGTTTGTTAAAAGCGCTGCAAACTCGCGCCGGTGTTCACGGTGAGCTGCTGGAACGCCTGCTGCCTGCACGCGAAGAACTTCGCCGTCTCTATCTGCAACCGTTCAACGCGCAGCCCGTGGCCGCGTTACATAAAACAGGGACAACCGCGCCGCCGGTCATTGAAACCTTTGGTATCGGCATCAGCATTGATCTGTTTAGCGAAGACCCGTCAGAAGACGTGGTGACCGAAGACGTTACCCTGCCCGTCGCAGCAGAAACGGATTTCGCCCGTAAAGCCCAGCACCACTGGGTCAACCATTTGCGCAGCTTGCCCGACAACGCGCCGCTGGTAGACCTGCTCGGTATTGGCAAACCGGGCGTTGAGATGTTGGTCGAAGAGATGATCACCGCTGGTATTCGTATGGATGTGGCGGGCAAACTGATCGCGATTCTTGAAGAGACGCCATTGAGCAGCACCAGCGCCGAAAGCCAGGCCGATCGTCAGGTTTCACGCGCGTTAACGGTGATGGGCGATTTTGTCGCCTGGCTGGGCTTTCTCAATATTGACGAGTCGCAGCGCCCGGACAGCCGTATCAACCGCGGGCATAAAATCTTCGCCAAGCCGGTGAAAACCTGGAGCACCACCCAGCGCCTGACCAAACTGACGCTGGCACCTGCCAATAATACCGCGTTCTATATCTACGACTGGCTGGTGGCCCTCAACGAGGTCATCATCCGCAACACCGGCTATTGCGCTGGACGCGAAATCAGCCCGCAGCAGAAACAGCAGCTCGGCGGCATTTTGCAGGCAATAAAAGGCTGAACCCGGCCCGGTCACGGATGACCGTGATCACTTCACGGCAAAGGTCAGCAAGGGGATACAACGAATTTGAAGGGCTTCAGTGCAGAGAGCTGTCTGCGTGGTATTGAGGGTGATGATATAAAACGAACACGCCCGGTCGGAGAGGCCGGGCGTTGCTACACGAGGGTCTGAACTGTTAGCTGCACATGCAGGCACTGCGTTCCGGCTGACTGTGCAGGGTTTTGCGCCAGTCACCCGGAGTCTGTCCAAACTGACGTTTGAAGCTACGGTTAAAGGACTGCTGGGAGTCGAACCCCAGTGAAATCGCCACATTGACGATAGGCTCGCCGCTGTTGGCCAGTCTTTCAGCCGAAATATTCAGTTTTTTTGCACGGATATATTCACCCAGCGCAGAGCCGGTGTGTTCTTTAAACATCCGTTGCAGATACCATTTAGAGTACCCTGCCCGCTCGGCGACGGTGTTGATATCCAGCCGCTCTTCGAGGTTTTTGTCGATCCAATCAGTTAAATCGTGAATAAAATCAGCCGTTTTCATGGTCTCTCTCCCGCCTTGCAGCAACGTAAGTGATGTGGGGTAGTTGTCTTGTTCTGTTTTTAGCCTGACGGGATCCGCCTCTAAATGCAAGTATTATTGTTGCATTAAACTTATCTCAGTGTAGAGTCATTTTCCTCACCACGCCACTCCCTGAAAAAGAGCACATAAAGTGCAACAGTAATTCTTGCACTTTGATAAGCCGCTCCCTACAATCCCTCCGAATTAATGTATCTTTCATTGATACCTTAAATTTAGCACTTCCTCATTTTTCTCGCAGCAAAGTTGTGTCAGTGAACGACGCAATTCGGACAAAAACCCTTCAGGCAAAGGACGTTACCCGGATGACAGGAACGGGTGTATTGCCTCGGAAGGTTTACTCACTGGAAATAAAAATAATGCTAAACCTGCAAAATTCCCTGGTTCAACGGGGCCGTCGCGGTTCCCTTATGGCGCTGCAACTTTCAGCCGTGTCGCTGTTAGTCGCCCTGCTTAGCGGCTGCGACAAAAGTGTGGCACAGAATGCCCCCCCTCCGGCACCGGCGGTCAGCGTCGCGGACGTAGTGGTTCAGCCCATCAGTCAGTGGGACGATTTTAATGGCCGGATTGAAGCGGTGCAGAGCGTACAGCTGCGCCCGCGGGTTTCCGGTTATATCGACAAAGTGAATTACACCGAAGGTCAGGAAGTGAAAAAGGGTCAGGTGCTGTTCACCATTGATGACCGTACTTACCGCGCCGCCCGCGAGCAGGCGCAGGCCGAGTTAGTGCGCGCCCGCAATCAGGCCAGCCTGACCCGCAGCGAGTCAGGGCGTACTGAGAAACTGATTGGAACTCAGGCAGTTTCAACGGAAATCTGGGAGCAGCGTAAATCTGCGGCGTCACAGGCGCAGTCCGACGTACTGGCCGCGCAGGCCCAGCTGGATATGGCGCAGCTCAATCTGGACTTCACTCAGGTCACTGCCCCGATCGATGGCCGCGCCAGCCGCGCGATGATAACTGCCGGTAATCTGGTCACCGCCGGGGACAGCGCCAGTGTGCTGACTACACTGGTGTCCCAGGACAAGGTGTACGTCTACTTTGATGTCGATGAGGAAACCTTCCTGCGCTATCAGACACTGGCGCGCAACGGTCAGCACATTGCCGATCCGGGCACCAAACTGCCGGTTAAAGTCGCGCTGGCAGGCGAAGAAGGATATCCGCACACCGGTTATGTCGATTTCACCGACAACCAGCTGAACTCAGGCACCGGCACTATCCGCATGCGTGCGGTGCTCGACAACGGCGATCGCCGCTTTACCCCGGGGCTGTTTGCCCGCGTCCAGATGCCGGGCAGCCCGCAGTTCAACGCCACGCTGATTAACGACCGCGCGATACTCACCGATCAGGACCGTAAATACGTTTACGTGGTGGATAAAGAGGGCAAAGCCCAGCGTCGTGATGTGGTTGTAGGCCGCCAGTACGCCGGTCTGCGCATTGTGCAAAAAGGCTTAGTCAGTGGCGATAAAGTGATTATCGACGGTGTACAGAAAGTGTTTATGCCGGGGATGCCGGTTGACGCCAAACCTGTTGCGATGATTGCTGCTAACGCCGCGCCAACCGTTTCCCAATAAGCCTCACAGGATCCTGACTCATGGACTTTTCCCGCTTTTTCATCGACAGGCCCATTTTTGCGGCGGTGCTGTCGATACTGATTTTCGTTGGTGGTGTGATCTCTATTCCGCTGCTGCCGGTCAGTGAATATCCGAACGTGGTTCCGCCGAGCGTGCAGGTGCGCGCCGTCTATCCGGGTGCCAACCCGAAAGTGATCGCTGAAACCGTGGCAACGCCGCTGGAAGAGTCGATCAACGGCGTCGAAAACATGATGTACATGAAATCCGTTGCAGGTTCCGACGGCGTGCTCGTGACCACCGTGACGTTCCGTCCGGGCACTGACCCGGATCAGGCGCAGGTTCAGGTGCAAAACCGCGTGTCACAGGCGCAGGCAAGGCTGCCTGAGGATGTCATCCGGCAGGGGATCACCACGCAGAAGCAGTCCCCTACCCTGACGCTGGTGGTGCATCTGGTTTCCCCTTCCGGCAAGTATGATTCACTCTATCTGAGCAACTACGCCACGCTGAAAGTCAAAGATGAGCTGGCGCGTCTGCCGGGCGTCGGACAGGTCCAGATTTTTGGTGCCGGCGAATACGCCATGCGTGTCTGGCTGGATCCGAATAAAGTCGCTTCCCGCGGCCTGACCGCCTCGGATGTGGTCGCGGCCATGCGTGAGCAGAACGTGCAGGTTTCTGCCGGTCAGCTAGGCGCGGAACCGATGCCGACTAAAAGTGACTATCTGCTCTCTATCAACGCGCAGGGCCGCCTGCAAAATGAGGAGGAGTTCGGCAATATCATCCTGAAAACCAGCGATGACGGCACCATTGTGCGTTTACGCGACGTGGCACGCATCGAAATGGGTTCAGGCAGCTACGCGCTGCGTTCACAGCTCAATAATAAAGACGCGGTGGGGATTGGTATCTTCCAGGCACCCGGTTCTAACGCCATCGACCTGTCTGACGCCGTCCGCGCCAAGATGGGCGAACTGGCTACCCGCTTTCCGGATGGCATGACGTGGAAAGCGCCTTATGACCCGACGGTATTTGTGCGTGATTCTATCAGCGCGGTAGTCCATACCCTGCTGGAAGCCGTATTGCTGGTGGTGCTGGTGGTTATTCTGTTCCTGCAAACCTGGCGGGCGTCAATCATCCCCCTGCTGGCCGTGCCGATTTCCATCGTCGGGACGTTCAGCGTGCTCTATCTGCTTGGTTTCTCGCTCAATACGTTGAGCCTGTTTGGACTGGTGCTGGCGATAGGGATCGTGGTGGATGATGCCATTGTGGTGGTGGAGAACGTCGAGCGAAATATCGAAGAAGGGCTGAGTCCGCTGGCGGCGGCGCATCAGGCCATGCGGGAAGTTTCGGGGCCGATTATCGCCATCGCGCTGGTGCTGTGCGCCGTGTTCGTGCCGATGGCGTTCCTGTCAGGCGTGACCGGTCAGTTCTATAAGCAGTTTGCGGTGACGATTGCCATTTCTACTGTTATCTCGGCCATCAACTCCCTGACGCTCTCCCCTGCACTGGCGGCGCTGTTACTGAAACCCCACGGCGCGAAGAAAGATATCCCGACCCGCATCATCGACCGGCTGTTCGGCTGGCTGTTCCGTCCGTTCAACCGCTTCTTCAATAAGAGCTCAGAGCGTTATCAGCATGCGGTTTCCCGCGCACTGAGCCGCCGTGGCGCAGTGTTTATGGTCTACGTGGTGCTGCTGTGCGCCGCTGCCTTTATGTTTAAAGCGGTGCCGGGCGGTTTCATTCCGACCCAGGATAAACTCTATCTGATCGGTGGCGTAAAAATGCCGGAAGGCGCGTCGCTGGAACGAACGGATGCCATGATCCGCAAAATGAGCGCCATCGGGCTGGGCGTGGACGGCGTCAGCGATGCCATCGCCTTCCCCGGCCTGAACGCCTTGCAGTTCACCAATACGCCAAATACCGGCACGGTGTTCTTCGCGCTGAAACCGCTGAATGAACGTACTCGCACTGCTGCGTCGATCAATGCGGAAATCAACGCTAAGATTTCGCAGCTACAGGAAGGGTTTGCGTTCTCGATTATGCCGCCACCGATCCTCGGTTTAGGTCAGGGTTCGGGCTATTCGCTCTATATTCAGGACCGCGCAGGGCTCGGTTACGGCGCATTGCAAACGGCCATCAACACGATGTCGGGCGCCATTATGCAGACGCCGGGCATGGGCTTCCCCATCTCCTCTTATCAGGCTAACGTGCCGCAGCTGGACGCGAAAATTGACCGCGATAAAGCGAAAGCTCAGGGCGTGTCACTGGACGAACTGTTCAGCACGCTGCAGACCTATCTCGGTTCGTCATACATTAATGATTTCAACCGCTATGGCCGCACCTGGAAAGTGATGGCGCAGGCTGACGGCCCTTACCGTCAGAGCGTCGAGGACATCGCCAACCTGCGTACCCGTAATGATAAAGGTGAAATGGTGCCGATCGGCAGTATGGTCAACATCATCACCACCTACGGGCCGGATCCGGTTATCCGCTACAACGGTTATCCGGCGGCGGACATTATCGGCGATGCCGATCCACGCGTGCTCTCTTCAACCGAAGCGATGACTGAAGTCGCCGGGCTGGCGCAGAAGCTGCTGCCCAACGGCATGAATATTCAATGGACGGACCTGAGTTATCAGCAATCTACCCAGGGACATGCGGCGCTGATTGTCTTCCCGGTGGCCATACTGCTGGCCTTCCTGGTACTGGCCGCGCTGTATGAAAGCTGGACGCTGCCGCTGGCGGTGATCCTGATTGTACCAATGACCATGCTCTCCGCCCTGTTCGGTGTGTGGCTGACCGGCGGGGATAATAACGTCTTCGTGCAGGTCGGGTTAGTGGTGCTGATGGGTCTTGCCTGTAAGAATGCCATCCTGATTGTCGAGTTCGCCCGCGAACTGGAGATGCAGGGTAAAGGCATTGTTGAAGCAGCGCTGGAAGCCTGCCGCTTGCGTCTGCGGCCAATCGTTATGACGTCAATTGCCTTTATCGCCGGAACTATCCCGCTGATCTTAGGGCATGGTGCGGGCGCCGAAGTACGCGGTGTCACGGGTATCACCGTGTTCTCCGGCATGTTGGGTGTGACACTGTTTGGTCTGTTCCTGACGCCGGTGTTTTACGTGGCGCTGCGACGTCTGGTAACACGCAAAGTACGTGCTGACGCCGTGACTGTCTGACAGTTCGCCAGAAAGCAAAAAGGTCGGGGTTTTATACCCGACCTTTTTTTATACCTGAATGGATTAATTATACCCAAAAACAAAGCGCTGAATTATTTGTCTGCCGTAGCTTCCCGGACTTCACCGGTGCAAACGCGTTTGTCGTTACACTCGAACTGCGCCAGCGCATCTGCCACGGTGTGACGCGCCAGCACTTCCAGCGACGCCTCTTCCGCTTCACTCACTACCGATTTGAAATACCAGCAGGCATTAGCACTCACCAGACAACGTGCCGGTACTTCCGGACGGGCTGCCCAGATGCGCTTATCATCAATTACAGCGGTGTAAATATCACGCAGGGTAATTTCATTAGCCGGACGGCCAAGATGGATAGAGCCGGTTCGGCCCAGCGTCGATACAATAATGCCGCTGCGGGTCAGCGGGACCATCAGCTTGCGAATAAAACTCGGGTTAGCTTCCAGACTGGCGGCAAGAACCGCACTGGTGGAGCGTATGCCGACCTTTTCGGCCACGGCGACGCTGAGTACCATTTGCATTGCTGTCGGAAAGCGAAAATCTAACATGTCATTGTCCTGAGAGACGAAGTTCTTAGGGTAAGCTGGCGGTTGAAAATGCCAGAACGATGAACGTCAATAGGCAATAATATAACAAACACTGTTGCATTATTGAAGTTTAGCCCCGCCGTTGCGCACAGATTGACCATAGTTCCCATGATTTTTGTGAGGTCAGACGGCGAAAAGCACATTGTTGCTTGTTTGCCCTCTGGGGTGCCCGTTATTTTCGGTAAGTTGCGTCAGAACCCCGTTTTGATTTCCCCGGCATCATCCGTACCAGCGCATTATCCCGCAACACATAATGATGAAACAGTGCGGCAGCAGCATGCAGCCCAATCAGATAGTATCCCGTGTTTGCGATAAGCTCATGCAAGCCCTTAAGCTGCTTTTGCAGGGCAATATCCGGCACCACGCTCTGCGGCATATTCATGCCAAATAATAACCAATGATTTCCGCTGTAGTACATCGATAACACCCCCAGCACCGGCAAGCTGATAAACATCAGGTAAATTAAGCCATGGGCAGCGTGGGCCGCCAGATGCTGCCAGCGCGGTTCGGGCGGCTCAATAGCCGGTGTGACATACATGGCTTTTACCAGCAGGCGTACAATCATCAGCACCAGTACGCTAAAACCCAAGCTGTAATGGACGAGATTAAAATACTCACGGCCTGGGGTCCCTTTAGGCACCGCGCCTTTCAGCAGCATTGAAGCGTAGGTACCTACCACCAGGAAAAAAATCAACCAGTGAAGGAAAATTTGAGGGGAAGCGTATTTCGTGCGCATGATGAGCTCAGTAAAAAAAGTTAGGCTCACCCTAACGATAAACACTTAAGGCCACATTAAGAGCACCAATCAGCGATAAAAATTCTCATCACTTTTATAGAATCCTTAAATCCTTAAATCCTTAAATCCTTAAATCCTTAAATCCTTAAATCCTTAAATCCTT
>CAUQMS010000011.1:0-142669 GCA_963519305.1 uncultured Enterobacterales bacterium | reverse complement strand
GCATACTCCCTTAGCAGGGGAGCGCCTTCAGCCTCTCGGCCACCTCACCATACGCCTCTTTCGAGTTGTGCTGACTAACTTTGTTTAAGCTCATCGGCACTGCGTGGCGCACATATTACTTTCCCGCACTTATAAGTCAAACCCTTTTTTCCCAACATCGTCCTGTTTGGACAATTCACGCGCAACATGAGCAGTTTCACGGCAAATAGTGAGGTATAAACGGTAAAAAACACTATTTTTTCTAGAGATAGCCATCAGCAAAGGAAGTTTCGTTTGGTGGAAAAAGGAGAAAAACAGAGGGCAAAGCAGAGAGGGAAAAAGAAAATATGCACAAAAGGAGGGATCAGCGCCTCGTTATTAACGAGACGCCTGGTAAATCAGAAACTCGTTTGTTGAGACTTCTCAGCCTGAATACGCTGGTAGATCTCTTCACGATGCACAGAGACCTCTTTGGGCGCATTCACACCAATGCGCACCTGGTTACCTTTAACGCCTAAAACGGTAACAGTTACCTCATCGCCAATCATGAGGGTTTCACCAACTCGGCGAGTTAGAATAAGCATTCTTTGCTCCTTGAAGAATTAAAAGAGTCGGGTCTCTCAGTTTCCCGGCCATTATCTATTAACCGCGGGTAAAACGTAAGCCATGACCCCCACATTAAGTGTAACGAGCCTGCGACATCAGCCATCAATACTTTAAGCTTAGTTGAAAACAAGAGCTTTGTGGCTTTTCTGGCCTAACCTACCCCACCTGCGATAGTGAAAACGCCATACTGTACAATACATTATGGCGTTTCTTTGTGTAGTGATTTATTTCTTATTACAGCTTATCGTTTACCCAAGCCTCTACACTGGCAAGAGCAGCCGGAAGGGCCTGAACATCGCTCCCCCCTGCCTGTGCCATATCAGGACGGCCACCGCCTTTACCGCCAACCTGCTGGGCGATAGGAGCAATCAGCTCACCTGCTTTAACTCGGCCTGTCAGATCTTTGGTCACACCAACGATCAGACTGACTTTATCATCGGCAATCGTCGCCAAAACAATAATGGCCGAGCCCAGCTGGTTTTTAAGATCATCAACCATGGTACGCAGCATTTTTGGTTCAACGTTATCCAGTTGACTTACCAGCAATTTAACGCCTTTTACATCTTTGGTCTGGCTGGAGAGTGAAGCACTTTCCTGCGCAGCTTGCTGATCTTTCACCTGCTGAAGTTCTTTTTCCAGTAAACGTGAGCGTTCGATGAGCGTACGGATTTTATCCGTAACACTGTTCACGTCACTTTTGACTAAATGCGCCACGTCTTGCAACAAATCACTCTGCTGATGCAGTGCTGCGATAGCATTTTCGCCCGTGATACCTTCGATACGACGGATACCCGCAGCAGTGCCTGATTCGCTCTGAATGCGGAACAGACCAATGTCACCCGTACGGCTGGCATGTGTGCCACCGCAAAGCTCCGTCGAGAAGTCACCCATCGAAAGTACACGCACGCTGTCATCGTACTTCTCGCCGAACAGCGCCATTGCGCCCTGCTCTTTTGCGTCATCCAGCGCCATGATCTTGGTCTGAATTGGTAAGTTACGGCGGATTTGTGCATTCACCAGATCTTCAACCTGACGAATCTCCTGCGGCTTCATAGCTTCAAAATGCGAGAAGTCGAAACGCAGGTAGTGGTCATTAACCAGAGAACCTTTCTGAGCCACATGCTTGCCCAATACCTGGCGCAGTGCGGCATGCAGTAAATGCGTGGCCGAGTGATTCAGGCGGATGCGTTCACGGCGGGCGGCATCAACGACAGCGTCAACGGCATCGCCGATGCTCAGTTTGCCTGCACTCAGCGAGCCCTGATGGCCAATCGCTTTGCCGTATTTCTGTGTATCAGATACTGTAAAGACACCAGATGCCGTTTTCAGTTCACCTTTATCGCCAACCTGTCCACCCGACTCACCGTAGAACGGAGTGTCATCCAGCACGACAATGGCGTTATCACCCGCGTTGATTGATTCAACCGGTTGCCCGTCGATAAACAAAGCCACCACTTTTGAATGGCGGTCCAGGTGTTCATAACCGGAGAACTGGGTAACGCCATCAACGCGAACCATACTGTTGTAGTCTGCGCTAAAACCACTGGATTCACGCGCACGACGGCGCTGAATTTCCATGGCTTTTTCAAACCCGGCTTCATCTACCTTGAGGTTACGTTCGCGACAAACGTCCGCGGTTAAATCCAGCGGGAAACCAAAGGTGTCATACAGACGGAAAGCGATTTCGCCGTCGAGCGTGTCGCCTTTCAGCGAAGACAACTCGTCGTCTAACAAAGCCAGACCGCGCTCAAGCGTGCGCGCAAACTGCTCTTCTTCAGTTTTCAGCAACTGCTCAACCATCGCCTGCTGCTGTTTCAGCTCTTCTGCTGCCGGGCCCATCACGTCAATCAGCGGAGAAACCAGTTTGTAGAAGAACGTGTCTTTCGCACCCAACATATTGCCGTGACGGATCGCACGACGAATGATGCGGCGCAGTACATAACCCCGGTTTTCATTCGATGGGATCACGCCGTCGGAGATCAAGAATGCGCAGGAGCGAATATGGTCAGCAATAACCCGCAGCGATTTGTTGTTCAAATCGGTCGCGCCGGTCACCTCGGCCACCGCGGCGATCAGTTTCTTAAACAGATCGATATCGTAGTTGGAGTTTACATGTTGCATCACCGCGGTGATGCGCTCCAGGCCCATCCCGGTATCAACCGACGGCTTAGGCAGCGGGAGCATCGTACCGTCAGACTGACGGTTGAACTGCATGAAGACTATATTCCAGATCTCGATATAGCGGTCGCCATCTTCTTCAGCTGAGCCCGGAGGGCCGCCCCAGATGTGGTCGCCATGATCGTAGAATATTTCGGTACATGGACCGCAAGGACCGGTATCTCCCATTTGCCAGAAGTTGTCTGACGCAAAAGCTCCGCCTTTATTGTCGCCGATGCGGATAATGCGTTCTTTAGGCACGCCGACTTCTTTTTCCCAAATGTTGAAGGCTTCGTCATCGGTTTCATAAACCGTAACCCACAGCTTCTCTTTTGGTAGGTTGAACCAGTTCTCACCAGTCAGCAATTCCCAGGCATAGTTAATGGCATCATGCTTAAAGTAGTCGCCAAAACTGAAGTTACCCAGCATTTCAAAGAAGGTATGGTGACGTGCGGTATAACCCACATTTTCCAGATCGTTATGTTTACCGCCTGCGCGGACACAACGTTGAGACGTGGTCGCGCGGTTGTAGTCGCGCTTATCCAGACCCAGGAAAACATCTTTAAATTGGTTCATCCCGGCATTGGTAAACAACAGTGTCGGATCGTTAGTCGGGACAAGCGAACTGCTTGAAACAATGCTGTGCCCCTTACTGTGGAAGAAATCGAGAAACGCTTGTCGGATCTCAGCGGTGCTCTTGCTCATAAATGTCCCGGAATCTGGCTTGAAGAACGGTTCGCGGGCGGGGTAAGTGCCGAATTCAGCATCAGACAGAACATCCCGCGAACAAAAAGTGTGGATAAGATAAATTTTCTTCGCAGGGAAGTAAAATCCCGTATGCGGTCAATCATCAAAATCGCGATAAATGGACTGGATTTCTTCGTTAAAGAAGCCCCGATAGAGCAAATAGCGCATGACTTTTGATTTTTCTTTCCAGTCAGTGGGCAACGGCTCATCGAATTTTCGCACAGCAAGATCGTGGGCAATGGCACACCAGTCGACGTCGGTGTTTTCTAATGCAGTCGCGATGATCTCTTTATCTACGCCTTTTTGCTGCAACTCTGAGCGAATGCGTTGTGCGCCGTAGCCTTTGTTACTGCGCCCTGAAATATAACGATCTGCGAACTTAGCATCATCCAGCCAGTTGTGCTGGTAGCAGTAATCAATGACGGCCTGAACATGTTCTGGGGAAATATCTTCGGGAATTTGACGCTCAGTTTTTTTCTGCACCTCCTCTTCCTGCCACTCTTTTGAGAAAGAGAGAGTGGATTTGCGGGCACTGGGTTTTGCAGGCTTAGAATAGGAAGGTTTACTGAAGGCGACGGGCGGAGTTTGTAGTTTCCGTCGGAGTTCCATTTCGCCATGATCTCGCTGAGATAACAGCCGCATAGCCCGGCTAATCAACGCATTGATTTTTCCGGCTTCACTCTCTTTGGCTGGCGCAAAAAGCGAGGAGTGATCTTTCGTTTCGTCACTCTTGGGGAAGTTTTCAAGATTTACCGCGTTGTCATCCGACATTTTGGTCACCTTATATGAGCAAAACGCCAGCCTGAGATTCAGGCTGGCGTTTTGTAGACCGCATAGACTCCAGAACGACAGGTTCAGGATCTGGCGAAATTAAAACTCTTCGCTGGTTTCAACGCTGTCACCCAGATCTTCAACAGTAGCCGTCGCGCTGATTTCACCAGTGCCGCCGTTGAGCAGCATATCACGCAGCTTTTTGTCGATCTCAGCGGCAACTTTCGGGTTTTCTTTCAGGTAATTGCAAGAGTTAGCTTTACCCTGACCAATTTTTTCACCGTTGTAGCTGTACCATGCACCGGCTTTCTCGATCAATTTGTGCTTAACGCCCAGATCAACCAGTTCACCGTTAATGTTGATACCTTCACCGTACATGATCTGGAATTCGGCTTGCTTGAACGGCGCAGCGATTTTGTTTTTAACCACTTTCACGCGCGTTTCGCTACCTACAACCACATCGCCATCTTTGATTGCGCCAATACGACGGATATCAAGACGGACTGACGCATAAAACTTCAGTGCGTTACCACCGGTTGTGGTTTCCGGGTTACCGAACATCACACCAATTTTCATACGGATCTGGTTGATGAAGATCAGCAGGGTGTTGGCGTTTTTCAGGTTACCAGCCAGCTTACGCATTGCCTGGCTCATCATACGTGCCGCAAGGCCCATATGAGAGTCACCAATTTCGCCTTCGATTTCGGCTTTTGGCGTCAAGGCTGCAACGGAGTCAACAATGATCACATCAACCGCGCCGGAACGGGTCAATGCATCACAGATTTCTAAGGCCTGCTCACCCGTATCCGGCTGCGAGCAGAGCAAGTTGTCGATATCAACGCCAAGTTTTTTGGCATAAATCGGATCCAGTGCGTGTTCGGCATCGATAAACGCACAAGTTTTACCTTCGCGTTGTGCCGCAGCAATAACCTGCAGAGTCAGCGTGGTTTTACCGGATGATTCCGGGCCATAGATCTCAACGATACGGCCCATCGGCAAACCGCCGGCACCCAACGCGATATCCAGAGACAAAGAGCCGGTAGAGATCGTTTCAACGTCCATAGAGCGATCTTCACCGAGACGCATGATGGAGCCTTTACCGAATTGCTTTTCAATCTGGCCCAGTGCTGCAGCTAACGCCTTTTGCTTATTCTCATCAATAGCCATTTTTGCTCCTTCGTCTGACGTTAAGTGAATGACCTCACTCACGTCACTGAATGTAATTGGTGTACAGGTAATTGAAGCTAATTATACTGTATGCTCATACAGTATCAAGCCTATTTTTCAAGAAACTCACTTAGCGCTGTTTGTAATGAGAAAACAGCAGCTTGCAGACGAACAGACTCACGGTCGCCGGTAAATTGTCGTTTTAAGGCCAGGATTCGCCCTTCGCGGTCAGCAAAACCAAACCATACGGTACCGACCGGCTTGGCGGCGGATCCGCCATCCGGGCCTGCTATTCCACTTATCGACAGCGCCAGATTAGCGCCTGCGGCATGCAACGCACCTTGTGCCATTTCACGAACGGTTTCTTCGCTTACCGCGCCAAATTCGTTCAATGTTGCCTCGGCGACACCGAGCAGTTCATGTTTCGCAGCATTACTGTAAGTCACGTAGCCGCGGTCAAACCAGGCCGAACTGCCCGCAATATCCGTGATCGCTTTTGCCACCCAACCCCCGGTGCAAGACTCCGCACAGGTAATCCATATTCCCTTTTCTTTCAGCTTATTACCCAACGACACACTTAACTGGTGTAACTGATGTTCGCTCATAAATAATCCTGTCGGGCATGGAAGTCATAAAACGATATTATCACTTATGCCCCGTACAGATCAGCCCGCACACATTTTTTGCGAGATGCATTCAGGAGTGAAACTCATCGGTTCGAAATAACTTTGAGTCAGGCCAGTGAAACCTGCTCGAAGCGCTGAATCATGGCTAATGCCAATCCCTGAGCTGGCTTGAAGCGCTCAGTGATGAAGGTGAAGTGGGTACGGCTGAAGGGGAACGGCAGAGTAAATTGCCGCGCTGCGGCCAGAGTATGTTCAATAAACAAAGGAGAAAGATTGTAAGGACTGTCGATCAGCAAGGTCTGTGGGTTCACCAGATGGATAATCTGACTCACCGCCTTACCGAGCAGTTCCCCGGCATTCGTCATGACTTCATTCACCTGTTCAGGCGACTGCTGCCGGTTATCCCAACTGAGCCCGGGCTGGCGATGGCTAAGTTGCACATTAATAGCGGATAAACTGATTAATGACTCAAGACAACCCTGCTGTCCGCAGGAGCACGCTGGCCCCTGTGCTAAGACGGCCAAATGCCCAACTTCACCCGCCGTCCAGCTGCCCCCGGAATAAACACCTTGTCCGGTCAGTAAAGCGCCGCCAATTCCCTCGGCAATACGCAGATAGAAACAGGACTCATTTTCGTCCGGCGTCTCCCCCTGACGTGCAATTAATGCTGTCGCTTTGACGTTATTCCACACATTTACCGGCATTGAAACGGCAGGAGTCAACGCCGCAAGCAGATCCACCTCGCCCCATCCAAGATGAGAAGAGACATGCAGAATGCCAGCGTTTTGATCGATAATGCCCGGAAAACCCACGCCGATCCCCACCAGTTCAGGATAGCTTTGCTGTAACCGCTGACAGTTGCGGGCAATTTCACTCAGCACATCCTGAGGTGTTGAAGTGTCGAGAGTCAGTGTTTGTTCTTCAATGATTTCGCAGAAGTAGTTACACACCATCCAGTGCAAACGGTTGCGTTCAATCATGATCCCCGCAGCCATGATAGCCGCGGGTTTTAGCGCAATATGAATTTTAGGCCGGCCAATACTGTTAGATTGCACCACGCCCTGTTCTTCCATGTAGCCCAGTGCCAGCAGGTCATCTACAATCAGTGAGATAGTATTTTTACTCAAAGCTAGTGCGCGCGAAATATCCAGACGAGAGCTGGTTCGCTGATGGCGCAGATAAGCCAGTACCCGTTTTTCATTGTACTGGCGCAACAGCGCGGGTCCCTTGCCTGAGTCTTTCATACTGTGATTTTCCATCGTGGTTGACCATGACGCCCGCATTATTACATGACGCCGGATCAGCCCGTCAACCTATTCCCCACTCCATACCCTCACGCCATTTTTATAGGTTGCCAGAGGAACCAGCGACTCATCGGCAGCAGGCTGCAACAGGACGGCATCAAGAGGCGCCCCCACAGTCAGCCCAAATTTCACCGGTAAATTCAGACGCGTTGCAGGGCGAACCGAAGCCATCTCCAGCGCCTCAGCACGCGGAACTATCGCATTCTTAATCAACGTATTGACCCCATGTAGCAGCCCCTGGACTGACCCTGCCAGCAGCGCCGGATTGTCTGCCATAGACAACCGCCCCGTCGGGCTCAGTACCACACTTCCGCCGATGTGCGACTGATAACGCCCCGGCGGCATACCGGCATGGCTGGTCACATCACTGACCAGCATCGCATGGTCACCTTTTGCGCGGATAAAGACTTTAAGCACCGACATTGGCAAGTGCTCACCATCGGCAATCATCGCGCACCACAGATCATCCTGCGCTAATTGCTCCCAGATATAGTTAGGATGCCGCGGCAGCGTCAAGTGCGCGCCGTTACCCAAATGGGTAGACATTCCTGCACCAGCGCGAACCGCAGAGGCAATCTGCTCTGCGCTGGCGGAGGTATGCCCGATGGAAACCACCACCTGTTGCTGGCAACATTGGCGAATGAATCCATCAGCTTGTGGCCATTCTGGTGACAAAGTGATGAGACGGATCCTGCCCCCTGCTGCATGCTGCCAACGCTGGAACAGCGCCCAATCAGGGCCTTTAATATAATCGAGCTTATGCGCACCACGCGGGCCGTCTTGCGCAGACAAAAAAGGACCTTCCAGATGGATCCCAGCGATGCACTGTTCAACCAGAGGGAACTGCCGGCAGGCGCTGGCAAGGGTCTGTACCATCTGCTCAATTTCATTGTCGCCGTTAGTGATCACAGTGGGCATAAACGTGGTGACACCCTGTTGCCATAACAGACGGGCTACTTGCTCTGCGGCCTCTTCAGCAAAGGGGTAGCTGTTGAAGTCGATACCGCCGTAACCATTAACCTGCAAATCGACCAACCCCGGCGCAATCAGCGGTAATGCATCATCTGCCGGCAAGGACCGGATATGACGGATGATCCCCTCGCTTGCAAGGATCTCAACAGGCTGGTTATTGCGATAGTCTCTGCCCCGCAGGGTGACATCAGCCATGGGGCACCTCGCCATAAGCATCGACATCCGTATAGAGCGTGCAGGCAGGATGGCCCCGCAACACCGTTGCCGGGCAGGAAATCGACGTGGGCTGAGACAAAACACCCGCAATAGCCTGACGTTTATTTTTACCCGGAACCATGCAAAACAGCCGTCCAGCAGCCAGCAGTGTCGGGATAGTCAGCGTGAGGGCATGAGTGGGTACCGTCAGCAGTGACGGGAAGCAACCATCGTTAACCTGCTGCTGGCGGCAAACTGCATCCAGCTCGACAATTTTCATCACGTACGGATCGTTAAAATCCGCCACCGGCGGGTCGTTAAAAGCCAGATGACCGTTTTCTCCGATCCCCAGACAAACCATATCGACAGGTGCCTGTTGCAACAAATGAGCATATTCACGACACAACTTTTCAGGCTCTCCCGAGGAAGGAATGAGGTGTACTTCTGCGGGATGAACGATGTCGAACAGATGCTGTTTCAGGTAATAGCTGAACAGCGCCTGCGAACCGGCAGGCAGGCTGATATATTCATCCATATGAAAAGCCACCACTCTGGACCAGTCGATATCCTCAGCCTGACTCAGTGCGGCCAGAAACTCATTCTGTGACGGTGCGGCAGCAAAGATGATCCGCACCTGCTGCTGCTGTTTCAGCAATTGACGCAGGTGCTTTGCTGCATCGGCGGCGGCTGATTCCCCCATCGCCACGCGGTTAGGGAAAACCTCAATATTCAGCTGTTCGACCTGTTGGGTAAAGCAGGGTGATCTCATCTCATAACATCCTGTGGGTTATCGGGATTCAGTTTGATAGGCCGGTTTCACTTTCGGCAACGGTGGCGCTTCGGTCTGGTCCTGATTCAGTGCATTCAGCAAAATATCAACCTCCGCACTCACCGGGCTGCGGCGCAACCATCCGCCCAGCGTATACACCGCCAGCGACAGCAACACGGGAATGGCGACGATTTCAGTGGTACTCATGTCAGGGATCACGAACTTCACCAGGAAGAAGGCCGTAACCCCCACCGCCCACGAAGTGATCGCCGCCGTGGCGCCGCATTTGCGAAACCAGGGAAGCAGCCCGAGCAGCATAGGAATCGAAATGGGTCCCACCAGGCCGCCGAACCAGATGATCAATAACGACAGCACACCTCCGAAACGGTTGGCATTTATCGCAATAAGTAATGTGGTCAGAATAAACAGCACCACCGTGATCCTCGCCACCAGCAGCGAAGACTGCCCATGGCCGAAGCGGCGCGGAAACAGCACGGGCAGAATGTCGCGGGTCACCACTGCGGTGATGGCATTGGAGTCAGAGGAGGTCATCGATAATGTATGGGTAAACATAGCCACCAGCACCAGACCGATCAGACCATTTGGCAGAAGTTGCATCGCCATAATCGAATAAGACTGCGACGGGTCGGCAATATTGGGGAAGAGAACCGGAGCTGCCCACATCGGATAAAACAGAATTAATGGCCAGATCAAATACAACGCCGATGATAGCAGTGCCGCTTTACGTGCATCTTTCCCGCGAGGAGAGGCAATAAACCGCTGCGCCAGATTCCATGTTCCTCCGTTGTAGCTGAGGGTATAAATCACAAAATAGGCCAGAATGAAGCCCATCGAATAAGGCCCGGCAACAATATCCGTATGACCGGTGGGCAGTTTGTCCCAAATGGTCAGCAATTCGCTAAACCCACCGAGGTGGAAAGCGACGGCGACCACCATCACGATGGCGGCAATAAACTGCACAATAAACTGGCCGAAATCATTACAGGCATCCGCCCATAACCCCCCCAGCACAGTATAAAACAGACACAAGACGCCAGAAATACCGATACCGACGATCGGATCCAACCCGGTAAACACATTAATAATAATGGCGATCGCCGCCCATTTTGCCCCAACGTCAAAGGTCTTGAGCAAGACGCCGCTCCAGGCCAGAATTTGCTGCGTCGGAACGTTATAGCGGGTGGCGAGGTACTCCATCGGTGATTCAATATTCATATGGATACGTAGACGTGCCCAGCGCGGAGCGAAAATGATTGACCCGACGAATACCGCAATGGAGATGGGGAAAGCCCACCAGAAATAGATAGTAATGCCGTATTTATAGGCCACGGCGGCATAGGCCACGAACACCGCCGCACTGTAGCCAGACATATGATGTGAAATACCCGACAACCACCACGGCATCTTACCGCCAGCGGCAAAGAAATCCTTGGTACTGCCTACTTTTCGCATTGCCCACAGCGTGATCATTACAATCATCAGCGCATAAAGCGCCATGACAAAATAGTCTATCCCGTTCATCGCTAACTCCGGAGGCGAACCTGCATTGTCGAAGTCCGGCGGGGAAACGTGCCGGCTGAGTAATTAATCCTAACTAAGGGCAAATTAACCTAACATGCCGAATCTGATCGTTATGTGAACAGTGTCACGAAATTTTTGAATAATTATTAATCAGTTATAGGACTTTCTTATGGCTGGGATCCGTGTCATTCAAAAAACAAAAGGGCCACACAATGTGGCCCTTCTCATGACGCTGTTCTGGTAATTCAGTTTCCCTGTCTTGCCTTACTGACGGCTTCACCCAACTGCCACACCGCCATCGCATAGTGTGTGCTGTGGTTATAACGGGTGATGGTGTAGAAATTCGGCAGCCCGTACCAGTACTGGAAATTGTGCCCCATATCCAGTCTCAGCAGGCTGGCTTCCTGATAATTACCCAGCGAACCCAGGGGGCTCAGGCCAGCAGCCTTCAGTGTAAACAGCGGATATTTGGTCTTAAAGCCATTCTCAAGCAACGGTGCCTGACCGGTCGCCGGTACTGCAACCGGTGCGCCTTTGGTCCAGCCGTGCGCTTTGAAATAGTTAGCCACGCTGCCAATCGCATCCACCGGATCCCATAAATTGGCATGTCCGTCACCATTGAAGTCCACCGCATAGTCTTTATAGGAAGATGGCATGAACTGGCCATAGCCCATTGCACCGGCAAAAGAGCCACGCAGGCTAAGCGGATCATCCTGTTCCTGACGGCACATCAGCAGGAAGGTTTCTAACTCGCCCTGGAAATAATCGGCACGGCGCGGGTAGGCGAATGAAAGTGTTGCCAGCGCATCAATGATGCGGGTTTTCCCCATTACGCGTCCCCAGCGGGTTTCCACACCAATAATACCGACGATAATCTCCGGCGGTACACCGTAAACCTGTTCTGCGCGCTTTAGGGCATCCTGATACTGATTCCAGAAAACCACGCCGTTTTGCACATTATCTGGCGTGATGAACTTGGCGCGATAGCGTAACCATGCCCCGTTAGGACCAGATGGCGGCCCGGCGGTGGGTGCTTGCTGATCCATCAATCGCAGTACAAATCCCAGACGCTTGGTCTGAGCTAATACGTCATGCAGTTGCTGGCGGTCAAAACCATGCTCGCGGACCATCTTGTCAACGAACTGATTCATGCCAGCATCGTAGGCAAAGTCGCCACTTTGCAACTGGCCGGCATGCTCGGGTTGCAGGATAAACCCACCGCTCGCCACCGTGGCGGTGCGGGTCCCACCGGAGAATGGGTTCCGTGGGCCTTCCGGAGCTGGCGCAGGTTTGCTACTGCAGGCAGCTAGCAGAGTAATAACAGGAAGAATGGCAGCCAAATGACGCATCGGATATCCATATAGCCATGCAAGAAATAAGTGACGGCTATGTTAAAGCATTGCCCTGCGTGAACAAACTGGAATATGGAGATGAATTACATTCCGGCTTTGCGGCAAGTCTCGAATTTTTACCTGTGACAGCCTCTTGCCGGCTGGGCTAGTATAGCGGGGTAAAAATCCACGGCCTCTGACATAAGCCTGTGCGATTCTGAGTGATACAACGTGATAACGAATGACAACAATAAAAAATCACAATTAATTTAAAATCAATGGATTATAAGAACATATCTATGAGCAATAATGTAGTCACTGACGCCCACACCCCGATGATGCAGCAGTATCTGCGCCTGAAGGCGGAGAACCCTGAAATCCTGATGTTTTACCGCATGGGGGATTTCTACGAACTGTTCTATGACGACGCCAGACGCGCCTCGCAACTGTTGGATATCTCCCTAACCAAGCGTGGGGCTTCTGCCGGTGAACCAATCCCTATGGCGGGTGTGCCTTACCATGCCGTCGAAGGTTATTTAGCGAAACTCGTACAACTGGGTGAGTCGGTCGCCATTTGCGAACAAATTGGGGATCCGGCCCTCAGTAAAGGCCCGGTGGAGCGTAAAGTCGTGCGCATTGTTACGCCCGGCACCGTCAGTGATGAAGCCCTGCTCAATGAGCGACATGACAACTTACTGGCGGCTGTCTGGCAGGACGCGCGCGGCTTTGGATACGCTACGCTGGATATCAGCTCCGGCCGTTTTCGCGTGGCGCAGCCCGAAGATCTGGAGACCATGGCCGCTGAGATCCAGCGGACCAATCCGGCAGAGCTGCTTTACCCTGAGAGTTTTGAAGCCATGCAGCTTATTTCTTCCCGACGCGGCCTGCGCCGCCGTCCGATGTGGGAGTTTGAGCTGGAGACCGCTAAGCAGCAGCTCAATCTGCAATTTGGCACCCGCGACCTGAGTGGTTTCGGCGTAGAGCAGGCACCGCAGGCGCTACGCGCCGCGGGATGCCTGCTGCAGTATGTGAAAGATACGCAACGCACCGCCCTGCCGCACATCCGTGGCGTGACCATGGAGCGTCTGCAAGACGGCATCATTATGGATGCCGCCACCCGCCGTAATCTGGAACTGACACAAAACCTGTCCGGTGGCGTTGAAAATACGCTGGCGGCGATCCTCGATCACGCCGTAACCCCGATGGGCAGCCGCATGCTCAAGCGCTGGATCCACATGCCAACGCGCGATGTAAAAGTGCTGAATCATCGCCAGCTGGCGCTGGGATCGTTGCAGGATCTAAGTGCTGATTTGCAGCCGGTTTTGCGTCAGGTTGGCGATCTGGAACGTATCCTGGCCCGCCTGGCACTGCGCAGTGCACGTCCGCGGGATTTGGCCCGTATGCGCCACGCGTTGCAGCAACTGCCGGAAATCCGCGCCCTGTTACAGCCGCTCGGGACTGACCATATTCAGACGCTGCTGAAAAACTGCGGTGAATTCAATGAACTGGTCACTTTGCTGGAACATGCCGTGGTCGAAGCCCCACCGGTATTGGTACGTGATGGCGGTGTCATAGCGCCGGGCTATAACGCTGAACTGGATGAATGGCGTGCACTGGCCGACGGCGCGACCGATTATCTCGACCAGTTGGAGATCCGCGAACGTGAAAAGCTGGGGCTCGATACGCTTAAGGTCGGTTTTAACGGCGTGCACGGTTACTTCATTCAGGTCAGCCGCGGACAGAGTCACTCAGTACCTATTCACTATGTCCGCCGCCAGACCCTGAAAAATGCTGAACGCTACATTATTCCAGAACTTAAGGAATATGAAGACAAAGTGCTGACGTCGAAAGGCAAAGCACTTTCGCTGGAAAAAGCGTTATACGAAGAGCTGTTTGATCTGCTGATGCCGCATCTTGATGCGCTGCAACAAAGTGCGAGCGCGCTGGCGGAGCTGGACGTGCTGAGTAATCTGGCTGAGCGGGCATACACACTGAACTACGCGTGCCCGACATTAAGCGATAAACCCGGAATTCACATCACCGGTGGCCGCCATCCGGTGGTTGAGCAGGTGCTGAGCGAACCCTTTATCTCCAACCCGCTCGCCATGTCTCCACATCGCCGCATGTTGATCATTACCGGCCCGAACATGGGCGGTAAAAGCACCTATATGCGTCAGGCTGCACTGATTGTACTGATGGCGCATATTGGTTGCTACGTTCCGGCCGATCAGGCCGTCATTGGCCCGGTGGACCGCATTTTCACCCGCGTAGGGGCGGCAGATGACCTGGCGTCCGGCCGTTCAACCTTTATGGTGGAAATGACTGAAACAGCTAATATTTTGCACAATGCCACAGAAAATAGTCTGGTCCTGATGGATGAAATCGGCCGTGGTACCTCAACCTATGACGGGCTGTCTCTCGCCTGGGCCTGTGCGGAAAGCCTGACCAACCGCATTAAAGCCATGACGCTGTTTGCCACGCACTATTTCGAACTGACCACCCTGCCGGAAAAAATGGAAGGCGCGGTAAATGTCCACCTCGATGCCATTGAGCACGGGGATACCATCGCCTTTATGCACAGCGTACAGGAGGGTGCAGCCAGTAAAAGTTATGGTCTGGCCGTTGCGGCGCTGGCGGGCGTGCCGCGTGACGTGATCAAACGGGCACGACAGAAACTGAAAGAGCTGGAAACCCTCTCCAACAGCGCGGCAGCCAGTAAAGTGGATGGCCCGCAACTGGCACTGCTGACAGAAGAAGTATCGCCTGCGGTGGAGGCTCTTGAGGCGCTGGATGCCGACTCACTCTCACCGCGTCAGGCACTCGAGTGGATATACCGATTGAAGGATATGGTCTGATCTCTACGCGTTATCCAACATTTTGCCGTAGCGGCAAGGAAGACGAATAAAAGGCATAAAAAAACGGTGGGGATAACCCACCGTTTTAATTGGATAACCTTAGATACAGACTGTCTGAGTCCTGTATCCGTTCAGTTTGTTGCGTTGCTAAGCGGGCAAATTACTCGCGAAACAGGGCTTCAATACTCAGTCCCTGTGCCTGCAAAATCTCGCGCAGGCGGCGCAACCCTTCAACCTGAATCTGACGAACACGTTCACGTGTCAGACCGATTTCACGGCCCACATCTTCCAGCGTTGCAGCTTCATAACCTAACAGGCCAAAGCGACGCGCCAGAACTTCACGTTGTTTTGCGTTCAACTCGAATAACCACTTAACGATACTCTGTTTCATATCGTCGTCTTGAGTGGTGTCTTCGGGGCCGTTTTCTTTTTCATCGGCCAGAATGTCTAACAGCGCTTTTTCAGAGTCACCACCTAACGGGGTATCTACTGACGTAATACGCTCATTCAGGCGCAACATACGGCTGACGTCATGTACCGGTTTGTCGAGTTGCTCTGCAATCTCTTCAGCACTCGGCTCATGGTCCAGTTTATGCGCAAGTTCACGTGCAGTACGCAGGTAAACGTTCAACTCTTTGACGATGTGTATTGGCAGTCGGATAGTACGGGTTTGGTTCATGATCGCCCGTTCAATCGTCTGACGAATCCACCATGTAGCGTAAGTTGAAAAACGGAAACCACGCTCAGGGTCAAATTTCTCAACCGCACGAATAAGACCAAGATTCCCTTCTTCGATCAAATCCAGCAGTGCCAGTCCGCGATTACTGTAGCGGCGGGCGATTTTAACCACTAAACGCAGGTTACTTTCGATCATACGGCGGCGAGATGGAACATCTCCCCGCAGCGCACGGCGTGCAAAATAAACCTCTTCTTCTGCGGTCAGCAGAGGAGAGTAACCGATCTCACCGAGGTACAGTTGAGTTGCGTCCAGCACTCTTTGGCTTACAGCCTGCGACAACAACTCTTCTTCAGCATCAGCTTCAGTGGTGTCGTTATCCGCAGTCTCTTCGACTGAGTTTTTCTCGTCAAAGGCTTCAGCGCTGTTCTCATCGAAATCTACATCATCATGTAACTCGTTAACTTTCAGCGTATTCTGACTCATAAGCTGCTCCTACCCGTGGTCCCGAGGGCAGAATCAAGACTCTGCCCGAGTTATCGCTGCGGAAGATAACGCAGCGGGTTTACGGATTTCCCCTTGTAACGAATTTCAAAATGCAATCTAACTGAACTGGTTCCGGTGCTACCCATGGTTGCTATTTTCTGTCCCGCCTGCACTTCTTGTTGTTCCCGGACCAGCATTGAATCGTTATGAGCATAGGCGGACAGGTAATCATCATTGTGTTTGATGATGATTAGATTACCGTAACCGCGAAGAGCATTACCTGCGTACACTACACGCCCCGAGGCGGTGGCGACGACAGATTGTCCGCGCGAACCAGCGATATCGATCCCCTTATTTCCCCCTTCAGAAGCTGAGAAATTATCGATAATTTTCCCGTCAGTCGGCCATTTCCATGTGGAAACCGGACCGCCATTATTCGTCGTGCTGGTGACAGGAGTACTGGCTACGGCAACAGGTGCTGTGGTGGAAGCTACACCTGATGAAGGCAACATTTTACCTACATTCTGTTTACCCGAAGAATCAGAATACGTGGTAGTTGGTTGAGATGCAACCACCGTACCTTGGATTAATCCTACAGACGGCGCTTTCGGAACACCGCCATTTGTGGCGTCCGTCGCGGCTAACATTCCACCCGTGCTGGCATTGGAAGAGACGTTGTTAATCTGCACGGTCTGACCGACATTCAGATTATACGGAGCCGCGATATTGTTACGCGCAGCAAGGTCCCGGAAGTCATTGCCGGTGATCCAGGCGATATAAAAAAGCGTATCTCCGCGCTTCACTTCATAGGTACTTCCGCTGTAACTGCCCTTAGGAATAGAGTTGTAACTGCGGTTATAAACAATGTGCCCTTCAGGGCTTGCAGTGGCATTCACAGGAGTGGAATTAGGAATAGTCTGACCCCCTCCACCGCCGTTAACGCTGCTAATTGGGGCCGAAGTTGAGGCGTTATTCGTACATCCCACCATCCAGGCGCTGACAAATGTACATACCGCAATGCGGCTTAAGGTTTTCATTGGGCTTCCCGTGCTCATATTTCCCCCGTTACGGCAATCTCAGATTCTATCTATTCACCGCTCACACGCCGCCACATGCGGTCTGAATGCCAACTGGCACAGTGTAAGCGGGCAACACATCTGGGCTGAGCCGCAGCCCGCCAGATGGCGACAGTAAAAAACTGTAGGGGATGCTATCAACATCGCCAGTACAGCACCATATAACAGTCATATTTAAATTTTAAGGATTTAGCCCTGAACCGTACGGTTTGCAGACCAGATTCAGGCCAATTCGCCTTTAACTAATGGTACGAATCTCACCGCTTCGATGTTCTCCACGACAAAATCATTGGCGCGGCGCGTAATACGCTGAAGGATTTGATTTTGCTCCCCGACCGGCAAGATCATCACCCCGCCTTCGTCCAGTTGCGAAAGCAGATCCTGAGGAATTTCCGGTGGGGCAGCCGTCACAATGATCGCATCAAACGGACCGCGAGATGGCCAGCCTTCCCAACCGTCGCCATGACGGGTGGAGACGTTGTGCAAATCCAGCTGTTTCAGACGGCGCTTGGCCTGCCACTGCAGGCCTTTGATGCGCTCAACGGAAAAGACATGTTCGACCAGGTGCGCGAGAATGGCGGTCTGGTACCCTGATCCCGTGCCGATTTCCAGCACTCGCGAAGCCGGTGTAAGGCAAAGCAGTTCCGTCATACGCGCGACGGTGTACGGCTGCGAAATCGTCTGTCCGGAGCCAATAGGCAATGCGGTATTTTCATAGGCCTTGTGTTGAAACGCTTCATCGACAAAGCGCTCACGTGGCACCTTTTCCATGGCGTGCAGCAAGTTTTCATCCTGAATGCCTTGCTGGCGCAGTTGTTCCAGCAAGTTATACATCGGTTTATTCACCATGCCTGTTGACCCCGGCTTTAGCTAACCACGCGTTCACCACGTCCTGAGCCGCATAAGCGGTTAAATCGACCTGAAGTGGTGTGACGGAGACATATCCTTGCGCGACTGCGGCAAAATCCGTGTCTGGCGCGATATCAAATTTGTCACCCGGCGGGCCAATCCAATACAGATCCTGACCACGCGGATCCTGCTGGCAAAATACTTGTTCGGCAGGATGACGGCTACCGCAGCGGGTAACCCGGATACCTTTAATTTCAGAAAGTGGCAAATCAGGAACATTGATATTGAGGATTTTACCCGTACGCATTGGCTCAGTCGCCAGCGCACGTAAAATCCGGCAGGTAATGGCCGCAGCAGTATCATAATGCTGATGACCATCGAGAGAGACAGCCAGCGCCGGATACCCAAGATGGCGTCCCTCCATGGCCGCAGCCACCGTACCTGAATAAATAACATCATCGCCAAGGTTCGGGCCGGCATTGATACCCGACACCACGATGTCCGGGCGCGGTCGCATCAGCGAATTCACACCGAGATACACGCAGTCGGTTGGCGTTCCGTGAATCACCGCAGTGTCGCCGTTAGGATAGGACTGAATACGTAAGGGGCCATCCAGCGTCAGGGCATTAGATGCTCCGCTGCGGTTTCGGTCGGGCGCTACCAGTTTCACATCGGCAAACTCCCGCAATGCAGTAGCCAGCGTCTGGATCCCCGGCGCCAGAACGCCGTCATCGTTACTCAGTAATATCCGCATCAATATTTTCCTGGCGCATCAGTTCCCGTACCACACTGGTCGCAAAACTGCCGGCAGGAAGCCAGAATTTCAGCTCCAGTGTGACCTCATCCCAACTTTTCCAGCTCATGTCTGAAGGCTGAAGCATGACCGAACGCCGGGCCGGATCGACCCGTTCACGCTTAACCAGTGATAACAGCTCGGTGCACTGCGTCAGACAGCCTTGCTCGAAAGCTTCAGCGGCATCCGTTGTACCGAGGGGGCCATCGCCCGGCAAAGGCGCAGTAACCAGCAGCTCATTACTATCAACACGCGGCTGGAGAGTGTCAAACTCCGCCTGCGTCGCCACAAACCAGCTTCCCCGTCCGCTCAGTTGCAGGGCGTCACCCAGCATGACCTGACGGTGAGTATCATCGGCAATACGCTGGCTGGCAATAACGTTAAACATGGCGCTACGGCTGGCTGAGAGATAAAAACTGCGCTTAGGGCGCTCTTTAACTCGAATGTCGTTATTCGCCCACTTACGGGCCTGCACCAGATTATTACCGCCGCGACCAAAACGCTGTTCGCCAAAATAGTTGGGCACGCCATGTGTCAGGATCTTTTGCAAACGCGATTCAATATCCGCGAGATCGCTCAACTGACGCAGCACCAGCGTAAAAGCGTTGCCTTTCAGGGTACCGATACGCATTTTCTTCAGATGACGGACAGCGCGGATCACTTCACAACCCTCCAGCGCGAACTGGCTGAGATCCGGATCCTCTTTGCCCGGCAGATGCAGGCAAAACCACTGTTCGGTGACCGCGTGACGATCTTTCAGCCCGGCATAACTAACCGAGCGCGGATGGATACCCGCAAAACGTGCCAGCTGTTCGGCCACAAACTGGGTGTTACAGCCGTTTTTACGAATACGCACCAGCAAATGTTCACCTTCCCCGTCAGGCTCAAAGCCGAGATCTTCCTCGACGATGAAATCTTCCGGATTGGCTTTCAGTTTGCCGGTTGAAAGCGGTTCACCGTAAAGCCAGGTCAGGCGGGACATATCCATCGGATTATTTTCCACTGCGTCAGTCCTTGATTAACAGGACGACGGCTTCGCAGGCAATACCTTCGCCACGACCTGTGAAACCCAGCTGTTCAGTTGTCGTGGCTTTGACGTTTACCTCATCCATATGACATTGCAGATCTTCTGCCAGGAATACGCGCATTTGCGGGATGTGCGGCGCCATTTTTGGGGCCTGAGCAATAATAGTGATATCGAGGTTGCCCAGCGAATAACCTTTGGCAAGAATGCGACGGTAAGCTTCACGCAACAGTTCGCGGCTGTCCGCACCTTTGAAAGCCGGATCGGTATCCGGGAACAATTTACCGATGTCCCCCATGCCCGCTGCGCCAAGCAGCGCGTCAGTCGCCGCATGCAGGGCCACGTCGCCGTCAGAATGGGCCAGCAAACCTTGCGGATAAGGAATACGCACGCCGCCGATCACCAATGGGCCTTCGCCGCCGAATTTATGCACGTCAAAACCGTGGCCGATACGCATTATGCGTTCTCCTTTTGATACAACTGGGTTAGATAGAATTCTGCCAGGGCCAAATCTTCTGGCCTCGTGACTTTAATATTGTCCGAACGTCCGGCAACCAGCAAAGGATGAAAACCGCAGTATTCCATCGCGGAAGCTTCATCGGTGACCGTTGCACCTTCGTCCAGCGCGCGGCGCAGACAGGCTTTCAACAGCGCCAGCGGGAAAAATTGCGGCGTCAGCGCATGCCACAGCTCTTCACGATCAACCGTATGGGCGATAGCCCCCATGCCGGGTTCACCGCGTTTCATGGTATCGCGTACCGGTGCGGCAAGAATACCGCCGACGTCGGTAAATGCGGAGATTGCCAGCAGACGGTTCAGATCATCGATATGCAGGCAAGGCCGGGCGGCATCGTGTACCAGCACCCAACCGTGAGAGCCTGCCTGCTCGAGGCCGGCCATCACCGAGTCGGCCCGCTGGCTGCCCCCGATAACCACCTGAATACGCGGATCAGCTGCGACTGGCAACCGTGTAAACTGCACATCATGCGGGCTGAGCGATACCACAATTTTTTTGACCTGCGGGCTTTGCAGCAACGCACGGATCGAATGTTCGATCAGTGTCATGCCGCCAATAGAAAGATACTGCTTAGGACATTCTGTCTGCATACGGCTGCCGATACCGGCAGCGGGCAGAACAGCAATAATCTCAGGAGGGGAAGCTGTGATGTGGCTCATAGCTATTGTTTTAGGTTGTTTTGCGAAGTATTGATACCCGCATTACGCTTTGACTGGTCAGGCACCAGGCGATAGAAAGTCTCACCGGGTTTAATCATACCCAGTTCATTACGTGCGCGTTCTTCGATGGCTTCCTGACCGCCGGTCAGATCATCGATTTCTGCGAAGAGTTGATCATTTCGTGACTTGAGTTTGCCGTTGTTGGCCTGCTGTACCTCAACGTCATCATTCACACGAACATAATCGTGAATACCATTCTTACCCAGCCACAGTGAATACTGTAACCAGCCAAGCAAAACCAATAATAGCAGTGTTAGTTTGCCCATCCCCGCCCCCTAAAAAAGCCGGTCAATCATCCCACAACTTTCAGCTGGACTCCACACTGTCGCGGAAATTGCCGGTGAGATTCAGAGTTAAGGCCATATTTATGGGTGAGAATGACACAATGGTTTACATAGAGATAAGAAATTGCCGAGAAATTGGTCGGGAGTTTACCAGCCAGACAGGAAAGAGAAGACGGTCCAGAACATGCCAATAACGACAACACCCGTCGCCAGCAGCGTTTGCCACCAGTTACCTCTGAACAACATACAGAATGCAATGCCAATTAATACGGCAACCGGCATTAGCGCCAGAAAGAACGGCCAGGTATAGAGGAGAAAAAACAGGGTGTTAGAGCCAAAAATAAGGAAAGGAATGGTAAATGCCAGCCAATAGAATACAAAGCCGCTGCATCCGCCGAAAAAAGAGTACGAAGGATCTTCTTCGTCATAGACCAGATCGTCGGACGCAGCCGCTGGGCTGTCTATCCGGATCCGGTTGACGATTCTGTGAAGTAATGCCTGCATAGCGCGATCCCCGTTGTAACAGTGTAAACCGGCACGTTCTCTGACGTTTGGCCGGTAACATTCAGGGATTGATAATAGCGTGGTGACGCAGTACATCTAACAATTGCGCAACCAAATGTGTTACCAATTGTTCACCATCAAGATGTACGTCCGGGGCTTGCGGAGACTGATAATCAGAATCAATACCGGTAAAGTTTTTAAGCTCTCCCGCACGGGCCTTTTTGTATAATCCTTTCGGATCACGCGTTTCGCAAATCGCCAGTGGCGTATCGACAAAGACCTCGATGAACTGATCCTTACCGAGCAGTTCCCGCACCATATCCCGCTCAGCGCGATGCGGAGAGATAAACGCCGTCAGCACCACCAGACCGGCGTCGACCATCAGTTTAGCGACTTCCCCGACGCGGCGGATGTTTTCACGGCGGTCATCATCGCTAAAACCTAAATCACGACACAAACCGTGGCGGACATTATCGCCATCGAGCAAGTAAGTACTGACACCTAGCGCGTGCAGGGCCTGCTCCAGCGCACCGGCTACGGTAGACTTCCCGGAACCAGACAATCCGGTAAACCACAGCACAGCACCTTTATGGCCATGTTGCCGTTCACGATCCTCATGCGTTACCGCATGAGGATGCCAGACAATGTTCTCGTCTTTTAACTTCGCGTCCTGCAATGCCATGACTATTTACCACCTAACAGGTCACGCGCGCCCCAGTGTGGGAAGTGGCGACGGATAAGACCGTTCAGTTCCAGCTCAAACGCACTGAAGGCTCCCGGCTCCTGATAGACGCTTTCCAGCGCTTCACGCACCAGCCCGGCACCAACGGTAACGTTGGTCAGGCGATCGATAAAGATCATCCCACCGGTCACGGCATTATGTTGGTAATTATCCAGCACCAGCGGCTCATCAAAGGTCAGCTCAACCAGACCAATACCATTAAGCGGCAAGCTCTCGACGATGCGTTGGGTGAGTGAGTTAATCTCTACCTGATACTCAATATTTTCTACGCGGGCGCGGGCTTTCTTACCACCAATCTTGATGTCATAACTCTGCCCGACGCTCAGCGGCTGCTCAGCCATCCAGACGATATCAACTTTGGCATTTTGTACCGCTTTGATAGTTTCAGCGGCATCCACCAGCAGATCACCCCGGCTGATGTCGCGCTCATCGGCCAGCACCAGCGTGATCGCTTCGCCCGCCCAGGCTTCCTGCAGATCACCGTCAAAAGTGACGATGCGTGCAATGGTCGATTCAACGCCAGAAGGCAGCACTTTGATTTTTTGCCCGACGCGTATCGACCCGGATGCCAGCGTACCGGCGTAGCCACGGAAATCGAGATTTGGCCGGTTAACATACTGTACCGGGAAGCGCATCGGCTGCTGTTCACGGATATTGATGACGTTCACTGTCTCCAGCACGTCAAGCAGCGTCGGCCCTGTATACCAGCCCATTTTGTCGCTCTGACTCGCCACGTTGTCACCTTCAAGGGCAGAGAGCGGGACGAACTTGATATCCAGATCAGTCGGCAGTTGCTGAGCGAAATCCAGATAATCGGCCTTAAACTGCTCGAATACGCTTTCGCTGTAATCCACCAGATCCATCTTGTTAACCGCAACGACCAGATGACGGATCCCTAACAGGGTAGCGATGAAGCTGTGGCGGCGGGTTTGATCAAGCACACCTTTGCGCGCATCAATCAGCAAAATCGCCAGATCGCAGGTCGAGGCGCCGGTGGCCATATTGCGGGTGTACTGCTCGTGTCCCGGTGTGTCGGCGATAATAAATTTGCGCTTCTCGGTAGAGAAATAGCGGTACGCCACGTCAATGGTGATGCCCTGCTCGCGCTCGGCTTGCAGGCCATCCACCAGCAATGCCAGATCGAGTTTTTCGCCCTGAGTACCATGACGCTTGCTGTCGTTATGCAGTGAAGAGAGCTGATCTTCATAAATCTGACGGGTGTCATGCAGCAGGCGACCAATCAGGGTACTTTTACCGTCATCGACGCTGCCACAGGTCAGAAAACGCAGCAGGCTTTTGTGCTGCTGGGAGTGCAGATAGGCTTCTACGCCGCCCTGTTCTTCAATTTGTTGTGCAATCGCATTGTTCATTTTGGGTCGCTCCTCAGAAATAGCCCTGACGTTTTTTCAGTTCCATCGAACCGGCCTGGTCGCGGTCAATTGCCCGCCCCTGCCGCTCACTGGTGGTCGATACCAGCATCTCTTCGATGATCTCAGGAAGCGTCTGCGCTTCTGACTCCACGGCGCCGGTCAACGGCCAGCAGCCGAGGGTACGGAAACGCACCATTTTTTGTTCAATCACTTCGCCCGGTTGCAGGTCGATGCGATCGTCATCCACCATCAGCAACATACCGTCACGCTCCAGTACCGGACGCGGTGCGGCCAGATAGAGCGGAACAATCTCGATATTTTCCAGATAGATGTACTGCCAGATATCCAGCTCAGTCCAGTTGGAGAGCGGGAACACGCGGATACTTTCGCCTTTGTTGATCTGGCCGTTGTAGTTATGCCACAGCTCCGGTCGCTGATTTTTCGGGTCCCAGCGGTGGAAGCGGTCACGGAATGAGTAAATACGCTCTTTGGCACGGGATTTTTCTTCGTCACGTCGTGCGCCACCAAAGGCAGCATCAAAGCCATATTTGTTCAGCGCCTGTTTCAGGCCTTCGGTCTTCATGATGTCGGTATGCTTGGCGCTGCCGTGTACAAACGGGTTAATACCCATGGCAACGCCTTCCGGATTCTTGTGCACCAGCAGTTCAAAACCGTAGTTCTTCGCTGTGCGATCGCGGAAATCGTACATTTCGCGGAATTTCCAGCCGGTGTCGACATGCAGCAGCGGGAAAGGCAGCGTGCCGGGGAAAAAGGCCTTGCGCGCCAGATGCAGCATCACCGACGAATCTTTACCGATGGAATACATCATCACCGGGTTGGCGAATTCAGCCGCGACTTCACGGATGATATGGATGCTCTCCGCCTCCAGCTGCCGCAAATGTGTGAGTCGTTTTTCGTCCATAACAGATCCTTAAGCCAAATTCACGACCGACGGGCGTTGAGCACCGTCAGTTTGTGGATGATGCCCAAACCAGGCAAGTTGAGAGTGAAGTGCCACCACCTCACCGATCACCAGTAGCGCCGGCGCCGGCGCCTGTTGAGCTAAGTGTTCAAGATTATCCAAAGTACCCGTAAGTACCTGTTGGTCTGCGCGGGTGCCACGTCCGATAACAGCCACCGGCGTAGAGGCCGCACGGCCATGCGCGATCAGCTGCTGGCTGATGTCCGCCGCCTTCACGGTCCCCATATAAATCGCCAATGTCTGATGCCCTTTCGCCAGCGTCTCCCACTGCAAACTGCTGCCATCCTGGCGCAGATGACCGGTAATAAACGTCACGCTCTGTGCATAGTCACGATGCGTAAGTGGGATCCCGGCATAGGCCGTTGCACCCGCTGCAGCGGTCACGCCGGGGACCACCTGAAAAGGTATGCCCGCCGCTTTCACCGCCTGTAACTCTTCACCACCGCGACCAAAAATAAACGGGTCACCGCCTTTAAGACGCACCACTTTTTTGCCCTGCCGGGCCAATTTCACCAGCAGGTGGTTAATATCGTCCTGCGCCATCGAATGGCTACCGGCACGTTTACCTACACAAATTTTGTCGGCGTCGCGGCGTACCAGATCTAACACCTCTTCGCTCACCAGGAAGTCATACAGCACCACGTCCGCCTGCTGCATCACCTGCAAACCGCGCAAGGTGAGTAATCCGGCATCACCCGGACCGGCACCTACCAGCGTCACTTCACCGTTTTGCGCTACGGATTCCAGGTTATCTAACTGTTGCTGCAATACCTGCTCAGCTTGTGGAATCTGTCCCGCAGTGACCAGCGAAGCAAAGCTGCCATCGAAGGCCAGCTCCCAGAAACGGCGCCGGGATCTCATCGACGTAAACCGTTGCTTCACACGTTCACGCCAGCCTCCGGCAATCTCCGCCATTTTGCCAAGACTCGACGGCAGCAGCGTTTCCAGCTTTTCCCGCAGCAGACGCGCCAGTACCGGCGCGGTACCGCTGGAGGAGATCGCCACCACAATCGGTGAACGGTCGACAATCGACGGGAAGATAAACGAACACTTCGGCTGATCGTCCACAACGTTCGCCAGCAAGTGACGCTGGTTCGCCTGCTCAATGACTTCAGCGTTGAGCACTACATCATCCGTGGCGGCAATCACCAGAAAAACGTCATCCAGCTGTTGTGGCACAAAGCGTTCTGCCAGCCATTTCACCTGCGAGGCCTGACGACGTTGTTCAAGTTCAGGAGAGAGTGATTGCGCGACGATGCGGACTGCTGCGCCAGCACGCAGAAGAAGATCAATTTTGCGTGCTGCGACTTCGCCGCCGCCGACAACCAGTACAGGGCGTTGTCTGAGGTCAGCAAAAAGGGGTAGATAGTCCACAACGGCCTTATTTAATAGCGAAGAGAATTCACACGACTATACGTGCTGGTAATAATTGAACTGAAATGACGAAATGGAATGAATAGTTCCAGAATGGAATATAGGCGCTAAAACCCGCGATTAACGTTATGGATATCAGCAACAAAAAGAGCCCTTTGAGATAACGGGAAATTGTCAATTTAGCTGCACAATCGCATACTAGCGCCCAATTGAGACCGCCATACGCGGCCTACGCCACATCAAGTAAAGAGTCTTTCGGTCTTCCTGACCCACTGATAAGGATTTTTCGGCTATGTTTTCCACTTCACGCATGAAACTCACGCTGCTGGCGATGGTTTTTGGCTGCAGTTTTGCTCATGCTGCTGCGCGTCCGGCAGAGGCGCCAGCCCCCGGCACGATCGCCGCGGAACAAATTCGTCATATCGCCACCTATTTTCCGGGGCGCATGGCAGGCAGTCCCGGCGAACTTCTCGCCGCAGAGTATCTGAATCAATATTTCGCCAAACTGGGTTACCAGAGTGATCTGCGCGGTTTCGACACCCGCTATATCTACAGCAGCAAAGACGGCAAACAGAGCTGGCACAATGTCCATGCGACGTCGGTCATTGCTGCCCGAACCGGCGAAGTACCGCAACAGATTATCGTCATGGCGCATTTCGACACCTACCTGCCGCAAAGCGATGCAGACTCCGACCACAATCTCGGGGGCCTGACTCTGCAGGGTGTTGATGACAATGCGTCAGGCGTCGGGGTGATGCTGGAGGTGGCCGAGCAGCTCAGCAAAGTGAAGACCCACTACAGCTTGCGCTTTGTGGCGCTGAGTGCGGAGGAAACCGGTGCGCAGGGGGCTGAAGATTATGTCGAGCGCATGTCGCCGGAAGAGAAGAAAAATACGCTGCTGGTGGTAAATCTCGATTCGTTGATTGTCGGCGATAAGCTCTATTTCAAAAGCGGCAAAAACACCTCAGCCGCCGTCACCAAGCTGACCCGCGACCGCGCCGTGAAACTGGCGCACCGTTACGGTATCGCCGCCGAAAGTTATGCAGGGAAAGATTGCTGTAGCGGAATGCAGGCGCTGGACGACGCGCATATTCCGCTGCTGATGGTAAGCGCCACCAATTATGCCCTTGGCAAGAAAGAAGGGGCACAGCAGCGCGCCGTCAGCGCGCATTTCCCGCAAGGGACTTCGCGCCATCAGGGGCAGTTAGATAACCTGCAATATCTGGATCGCGTCCTGCCCGGGCGCATTGATAAACGCGCGAAAGAGAGTGTGAAGATTCTTTTACCGTTACTTAAAGAACTGGCGAAACCCGCTCAATAAAATTCCTCATTTCGCCGGGCCAATAGCCGTTATCGTTGCAGACAGTTTGGACACGAACAGCGCGGAGAACCCGGAGCGTACACGTAGTACGTGAGGAGTTCGAGCACTGCTCGCTGGTTTACAACGGTAAGAAAAATGGCAAATAAGATAGGCTATTATTCGTGCAGGCCGCACTCGCGTTTAAGACCAAAAAATCTGGTTTCTTCTTCGCTCATGCCCTCTTCCCACTTTTTGGTGGTGTGAGTATCTCCGACCGAGAGATAACCCTGATCCCAAAGCGGGTGATAGCTCAGCCCATTCTCTTTAAGATACTGGAAGATCTGCCGGTTATCCCAGTCGATGATCGGCAGGATTTTAAATACCCCACGCTGCACCGCCAGCACCGGCAGATGGGCACGGCTGCCTGACTGTTCACGCCGTAGCCCCGCAAACCAGGTGTTGGCACCGAGCGTTTTCAGCGCGCGGTTCATCGGTTCGACTTTGTTGATGTCGTTGTAGCGCTCAATCCCTTCGACGCCCTGCTCCCACAGTTTGCCGTAGCGCGCTTCCTGCCACGCAGGCGTTTGTGCCGCGCGGAACACCTGAAGGTTGAGGTTCAGTTGTTCAGTAAGCTGGTCGATAAACTGGTAGGTTTCTGGAAACAGATAACCGGTATCGGTGAGGATCACCGGGATATCGGCTTTCTGCCGTGTCACCAGATGCAGACACACCGCCGCCTGAATACCAAAACTGGATGAGAGAGCAAACTCGCCCGGCAAATTCTCCAGCGCCCAGCTGACACGTTCCTGCGCGGACAACTTTTCCAACTGGCCGTTAACTTCACCCAGCGCCAGCGCCTGTCCGGATTTCGGCATCTCGTTCAGTTCAGCCAGAGTAAGTAAACTCATAGACGCTCCCTCCCTCAGGTTGCGGTCGTACTGCTAGTCATAAAAGTCGCGGGCCGGATCGAGAACCGGACGTACGATCCCGGCGCGGATCACATAGTCGCCGAAACCTTCATCTGTTTCGCGCTCTTTAGCCCAGCGCCCAACCAGTTCGTCGATAATACTCAGGATCTCGGTATCAGAAATGTTTTCGCGATACATGCGTGGAATGCGCGTTCCGGCACGATTACCGCCCAGGTGCAGGTTGTAGCGGTTCATCGCTTTACCCACTAAGCCAATTTCTGCCAGCAGCGCACGGCCGCAACCGTTCGGACAACCGGTCACGCGCAGAACGATATGATCATCGCCCACGCCGTGCCCGTGCATGATGCCTTCAACCTTGGTCACAAATTCAGGCAGGAAGCGTTCGGCTTCGGCCATCGCCAGCGGACAGGTCGGATACGAGACACAGGCCATTGAGTTTTTGCGCTGTTCGGTGACGCTGTCGTCGATCAGGCCATGACGGCGGGCCAGCGTTTCGATGGCGTCTTTGTCTTTCTCAGCCACGCCGGCGACGATCAGGTTCTGATTAGCAGTAAGCCTGAAATCCCCTTTGTGGATCTTAGCGATTTCTGCCAAACCGGTTTTCAGCGGTTTGCCGGGGTAGTCCAGAATACGGCCATTTTCGATAAACAGCGTCAGATGCCACTGTTTGTCGATGCCCTTCACCCAGCCGATGCGGTCGCCGCGGCCGGTAAATTCGTAAGGACGCACGTCGGCAAACTGAATGCCTGCGCGCTTTTCCACCTCGGCTTTGAATACCGGAACGCCAACGCGCTCCAGCGTATATTTGGTTTTGGCATTTTTACGATTGGTACGGTTGCCCCAATCACGCTGAGTGGTCACCACCGCTTCGGCCACGGCCAGCGTGTTCTCCAGCGGAATGAAACCCAGTTCGCTGGCGGTACGGGCGTACGTCGCTTTGTCGCCGTGGGCGATAGAAAGTCCACCGCCGACCAACACGTTGAAGCCCACCAGTTTGCCGTTATCCGCGATCGCCACAAAGTTCAGATCGTTGGCGTGCAAGTCCACATCGTTTTGCGGCGGGATCACCACGGTAGTTTTGAATTTACGTGGCAGGTAGGTTGCCCCGAGGATCGGCTCCTCGTCGGTCGTCTCAACTTTTTCCTGATCCAGCCACACTTCGGCATAAGCACGGGTGCGCGGCAGAAGGTGTTCGGAAAGTTTCTTCGCCCACTCATAGGCTTCACGGTGCAGCTCAGATTCCACCGGGTTGGACGTACACAAGACGTTACGGTTCACGTCGTTGGCGGTCGCCAGCGCGTCCAGCCCGAGTTTGTTCAGCAGCTGATGCACCGGTTTGACGTTCGGCTTCAGAATACCGTGGAACTGGAACGTCTGACGGTTGGTAATACGGATACTGCCGTAGATCGTGCTGTCATCGGCAAATTTGTCGATGCCCAGCCACTGCGTAGGTGTCATCACCCCGCCCGGCAAACGACAGCGCAGCATCATGGCATGACGTGGCTCCAGCTTCTGCTCGGCGCGTTCGGCGCGGATATCACGGTCGTCCTGCTGGTACATGCCGTGGAAACGGATCAACAGGAAGTTGTCGCCGTTGAAGCCGCCGGTCAGGCCATCGTTCAGATCTTCAGTGATGGTGCCGCGCAGGAAATTGCTCTCCTTTTTCAGGCGCTCGGCATCGGTCAGCGGGGCATCAACCACTAACGGGCCGGGACCAGGATTCAGTTCACTCCACAATTTATTGCTCATCATTTCTCGCTTATAACTTTATACCCAAAATCATTCGAGTTGCAGGTAGACGACAACTGAAGGAACCCCGATGAGCTTACACAAGTAAGTGATTCGGGTGACTAAAGGAAGCCAACACCCCTGCAATTTGAAGGATGCAGGGTATTAGTAAACGTCGCGCTGATAGCGGCGATCCTGACGTAATTCGCTTAAGAATTCGTCGGCGGTTTCCAGATCCATCGAGCCCTGTTCTGCAATGATTTCCAGCAGCGCCTGCTCGACATCTTTCGCCATGCGGTTAGCATCACCACACACATAAATGTGCGCACCTTCCTGCAACCACTGCCAGACTTCTGCTCGACTTTCGCGCAGCTTGTCCTGAACGTAGACTTTTTCTGCCTGATCGCGTGACCAGGCGAGAGAGATATGTGTCAGCAGACCCTCTTTGACGTAGCGCTGCCACTCCACCTGATACAAGAAATCATCGGTAAAGTGCGGGTTGCCGAAGAACAGCCAGTTCTTCCCGCCGGCACCGTCGTTTTCGCGCTGCTGCATAAAGGCGCGGAACGGCGCGATGCCGGTTCCCGGACCAATCATAATCACGGGTGCTTCCGGATTAGAGGGCAGACGGAAGTTATCGTTATGTTCGATAAACACCCGTACCTCTCCGTCCTCTTCCAGACGGTCAGCCAGATATCCTGACGCACCACCGCTGCGGGCGCGGCCATCAATGTCATAGCGCACGGCACCTACGGTGATATGCACTTCTGATTCGGCTTCTGCCTGCGATGACGCAATGGAATAGAGACGCGGCGTCAGCGGACGCAGCAGATCAATCAGCTGCTGCGCGTCCAGTTCGGTCGGTGCCTGACGCACCATGTCAACAAACGGCGTTGTTTGGGCAAAGTGCTGCAAAGCAGGTTTGTCGGCCAGCAGCGCGGTCAGTTTCTCATCGCGGCACAGCGCGGCATATTTCTCGACAATTGGCGTGGTGTTTTGCGTCAGCTCAATGTGGCGTTGTAATGCGTCGCTCAGCGTGAGCGTTTTACTGTTCACTTCGACCAGCTCATCGCCTTTCAACCACAGCAGTTCGACCAGTTCCTGCACCAGCGCCGGGCAATTTTCAAACCAGACGCCGAGGGCGTCTCCCGGCTGGTAACGCAGGCCGGAATCGCCCAGATCAATCTCGATATGGCGTACGTCTTTGTCTGAATCGCGGCCGGTAATTTTCTGGTTCACGGAGAGCAGCGCGGTCAGTGGCTGCTCTTTAGTATAGGGGCTGCTGTCAATTTGATTGACCGCACCGGCCAGCGTCGCAACCGGCTGTCCGGTGGTATCAGCAGGGACGCGCTGTTTAAGCACCTCGACAATCTGCTTACGCCAGGCTTCAGCCTGCACGTGATACTCAACGTCGGCGTCCACGCGGTCGAGCAGGCGCTCTGCACCGAGTTCACCAAGCCGGTTATCAAAGTCTTTGCCCGCCTGACAGAAGAATTCGTAAGAGGTATCGCCCAGCGCAAATACCGCAAATGCGGTCTCTTTCATCTGTGGGGCTTTTTTGGACTGCAGGAATTTATGCAGTGCGACCGCTTCTTCCGCCTGTTCGCCCTCACCCTGCGTGGATGCGACAATCAGCAGCAGTTTTTCCTGGCCGATTTGCTTGAATTTGTAATCTCTGGCATTGATCAGATTGACGTTCAGTTTCGCGGCCACCAGATCGTCACGCAGTTGCTCCGCTAACCGGCGCGCATTGCCGGTCTGAGAGGCAGAGATCAGGGTGATCGCCGCGGCGGCTACCGCTGGCGCACTGGCAGCAACGGAACCCGGCTGCTGGTTAACCATTCCCCAGAAATAACCGGAAAGCCAGGCCAGTTGCGTGGGTGAGTATTCACCAATCGTCGATTGGAGGCGGGCCAGTTGCTCCGCCGTCAGAGGAAGCATAGAAGTTGGAGGAGCCTGAGTCGTCATCGCGGTACGAATTCCCTTATGCAAAAGCCAGTCGTCTGTCCGGCCAAAACAGGCCTGGAGAGTTTGTAAGGTTAACCAGCCGGATGATAACAATTAAAGAAGTGATGGAAATAATAAATAACCAAAATGACTAAGTGGTTTTAGAGATAGGAATAACCATCAAAAGTGGTAAGAATGAATTTTTATCTTACTGAAATGGTTATTAAAAAATCCACGTCCGGTCATTCATTCAAAACTGTCTGTTATACAAAGAAAAACCCCGCCGCAGCGGGGGCAAAAATATTTTTCAGCAGGCTCAAAGATGGAACTCACCGTGCTGTTCAAACCAGGCAAACTGCCCGGCGGCAAACACCGACATCTTACTGCCGCTGTGGCCGATATCCGGCAGATCCATAAAGTGCCAGTTGAACGGCGTGTTGTTCTGCTCGGCGCGCTGCTGGGAGGTGGTGAAGTAGCTTTCGGCACGCTCCAGACGGTTACTGCCCTGCGCCATCGCCTGCTTGGAACGGCGCAACAGATGGTTTTCCGGGTCATCGTCTTCGCTACCGACGGCAATCAGCATCGGCTTGGCAAAGTAACTGGCCAGCTGCTGCTGACTCACGGGCACCGGTGATTCGCGTAAACCATAAGGCCAGCGCTGGTCGGTATCTGGTAAAGTCCACCAGCCTGCCGCCGCGCAGACCGCCGCTTTCACCTGCGGCTGCGGTAACAGGGTCAGCATCCGATGAACAAACTGACAGCCGGCACTGTTGCCGAAAAGATAATATTGCTGCTGGCGGGTAACACCCTGTTTCTGTAGCTGGCTGAACACCGTATCCACAAGGGTAAACGCCCATTGGGAAGCGGGTAATTTACGATGGGTTTTGGCATCCACCAGATTGCCAAGGTTATAGCCTGCCGCACCGGGGAAGTCCTGCTCGCTAAAACGTGGAACGATCACCCGAAGATGGTATTGATCTGCGACCGTCATCCAGTCATTTCGATAGGTTGCCGCATTACGATCAACGCCGGTCATGACGATCACAATCGGTGTTGTGGCATCTGCCCCCACTGGCTGATAGCTAAAAACTTCCAGACTCTTCTTCCCTTGCGCCAGAGGAATACGGAAACTCCCGGATCCCGGAGGGAAAGTCAGGGCAGCAGATTGACCAGAAATAGTGGTTTTGGTGGCTTTCACATCTACGTTGGCTGCTGCCGTTTTAGGCGCAACCGTCGGCGGCAGGGTTTCTGCACTGACGCCCGCAGAGAAAAGCACTGATAATATGGCCCATCGCAGCACAGTAATCATTATTCACTCAAGAGGTTAGTCTCACTGGGCTCACTTTAAGCCAGTGAAACGGGCTGAGTAAAGCAGTGGTTGGTAACGCCTTGTACAGCTTAAGGCTTCTTGATATACCCAAAATCATTCGCGTTGCAGGTAGGCGGCAACTGAACGACAAATTAGTCATAGGCCAATTTGAACAGCGCTTACGCTGGCCCGAAGGGTGGGCCTTATCAAGGCTCATAATCCCAAGGAGCTTCGTAAACTAAGTGACCTGGGTGAGTGAAGGCAGCCAACGCCCCTGCGACGTAAGAATGAAGGGTATTCGTGGCGTGAAGGGCCGATATCCGCTACTATGCCGCGTTTTTTGAGCAATGAGAAAGCGCTATGACCACCACACTGTTTAAAGATTTCCAGTTCGAAGCCGCGCACCATTTACCGAATGTGCCAGCAGGCCACAAATGCGGCCGTCTGCACGGTCACTCTTTCACCGTGCGTATTGAAATTACCGGTGAAGTGGATCCCCATACCGGTTGGGTGATGGATTTTGCCGATCTGAAGGCCGCGTTCAATCCGACTTTGGATCGTCTGGATCACTATAATCTGAACGACATTCCGGGATTAGAAAACCCGACCAGCGAAGTGCTGGCCGAGTGGATCTGGAATGAGATGAAGCCGAAACTGCCATTACTTAGCGCCGTGCGCGTAAAAGAAACCTGTACCGCGGGCTGCGTTTATAAAGGCTGATCAACCGATACCCAAAATCATTCATGTCGCCCTGGAGGCGCCTGCCTTTGGTGTATCCAGGCGAACAAGAGCAGCCAACGCAGAGAAAACGCGAAGGATGAAGGGTATCAGGCGATATTAAGGTACTTATGGGTCTGCATTGATAACCGCCAATTTTTTGCAATGCAGGTCGCAATGCATAATTTGGTGGCTTCTTCTTTTTGGCTGATGGGCTGTAATGCGATGATGCGTGACTTCTCATCGGTCAGCGTGGCGAGTAACACTTCGAGCGCATCAATGTCGCGCTGACGGGCTACCGGATGTTTCACTTCATCCGCACGTTTCAGCGCCTGCGGCAGAATGTCATAGCCGCCCCGCATATTCACTTTCGGCGATACCGTCACCCAGGTATTGACCGAACAGCGTACTTCGTGTGTTCCGCTGGTTTCAATCTGGCAACTAAAACCGTTCAATTCTAATAATGACGTCAAAGGCTGCAGGTCATAGATACACGGCTCACCGCCGGTGATCACCACGTGAAGCGCGGTATAGCCCTGTTGTTCAATAATTTGCAGTAACTGTTCAGCAGTCGCGTTGCCCCAGGCATCGCTCTCTTTGGTTTTTACCAAGATCCGCTGCACGTCGACTTCCCGATCGGCAATTTTGTCCCAGGTATGTTTAGTATCGCACCAGCTACAACCGACAGGGCAGCCCTGCAGGCGCACAAAAATGGCCGGCACGCCGGTAAAATAGCCTTCCCCTTGCAGGGTTTCGAACATTTCATTAATCGGGTACTGCATGGTTATCTCAGTCATCTCTAAAAAATCAGCGCGCATTATCACAGATAAGCGCTGTCAGGCCAAACCTGTGCTGTAAATGAGTATGGCAGACTGCGCGACCGCCGTTTTCAGCCCCCCAATGACAGACATAAAAAAACCCGCCGGAGCGGGTTTTTCAGAAAGCGTTAACAGCTCAGTAATTACTGGCCTTTAACTTCTTTCAGACCGTTGAACGGAGCAGGTGTACCCTGTGCAGCCAGTGCTTCTTCGATACGAATCAGCTGGTTGTACTTAGCAACACGGTCAGAACGGCTCATAGAACCGGTTTTGATCTGGCCCGCTGCAGTACCTACTGCCAGGTCGGCAATCGTTGCATCTTCGGTTTCGCCTGAACGGTGAGAGATAACGGCAGTGTAGCCAGCATCTTTCGCCATTTTGATCGCAGCCAGAGTTTCGGTCAGTGAACCGATCTGGTTGAATTTGATCAAGATGGAGTTAACGATACCTTTGTCGATACCTTCTTTCAGGATTTTGGTGTTGGTTACGAACAGATCGTCACCTACCAGCTGGATTTTGTCGCCCAGAACTTTAGTCTGGTATGCGAAACCATCCCAATCAGATTCGTCCAGACCGTCTTCGATAGAGACGATTGGGTACTGTTTGGTCAGATCTTCCAGGAAGTGAGTGAACTCTTCAGAAGTGAAGGCTTTGTTGCCTTCGCCGGCCAGAACGTATTTGCCGTCTTTGTAGAATTCTGATGCTGCACAGTCCATCGCCAGAGTAATGTCTTTACCCAGCTCGTAACCTGCTGCTGCTACTGCTTCAGCGATAACAGCCAGAGCTTCTGCGTTAGAACCCAGGTTTGGCGCATAGCCACCTTCGTCACCAACAGCAGTACCCATGCCTTTAGATTTCAGAACTTTAGCCAGGGTGTGGAACACTTCAGAACCCATACGGATGGCTTCTTTCAGAGTTTTCGCGCCAACAGGCTGAATCATGAACTCTTGAATATCAACGTTGTTATCAGCGTGTTCGCCGCCGTTGATGATGTTCATCATTGGCAGTGGCATAGAATATTTGCCTGGGGTGCCGTTCAGTTCTGCGATGTGAGCGTACAGTGGCAGACCTTTAGAAGCAGCAGCCGCTTTAGCAGCAGCCAGGGAAACAGCCAGAATCGCGTTGGCACCGAACTTAGATTTGTTCTCAGTACCATCAAGATCGATCATGATCTTGTCGATGTTAGCCTGGTCTTTCGCATCTTTACCGGTTACAGCCTGAGCAATCGGGCCATTGACTGCAGCAACGGCTTTCAGTACGCCTTTACCCAGAAAACGGGATTTATCACCGTCACGCAGTTCCAGTGCTTCACGGGAACCTGTAGATGCGCCTGATGGTGCAGCTGCCAGACCAACGAAACCGCCTTCCAGATGAACTTCAGCTTCTACAGTCGGGTTACCACGGGAGTCGATGATTTCACGGCCGATAACTTTAACGATTTTAGACATTAAGATTTCCTCAGTACAAGTTAACTAAAGCTTCAGACAAGCAGCAGATCGCATTAGCGGCATGTTGCTTCCCCTATATTTATTTTACCTGACGCTTTTGATACTCACCGGCAGCCTTCACAAAGCCTGCAAACAACGGATGACCATCACGCGGCGTTGACGTAAATTCCGGGTGGAACTGGCAAGCCACAAACCATGGATGGTTCGGCAACTCAATAATTTCCACCAGTTGCTTATCGCCAGAGCGTCCTGCAACGCGTAAACCTGCGGCTTCGATAGGTTTAAGCAGCATATTATTTACTTCGTAGCGGTGACGATGGCGTTCAACTATTGTTGGCTCGCCGTACATCTCGCGAACCAGGCTACCGTCGGTCAGGTGACATTGCTGTCCGCCCACACGCATGGTGCCGCCTAAATCACTCTCTTCAGAACGGACTTCTACGTTCCCGTCCTCATCGCGCCATTCGGTGATCAGTGCCACAACCGGGAACTTACAGTCTGGCACAAATTCGGTTGAGTTGGCATTTTCCATACCCACGACGTTGCGGGCAAACTCCATCAATGCCACCTGCATCCCCAGACAAATACCGAGATATGGGATGTTGTTTTCACGCGCATAGCGGGCGGTCGTCACTTTGCCTTCCACACCACGGTAGCCGAAGCCACCTGGGATAAGGATCGCGTCCAGCCCTTTCAGCACTTCTACACCACGCGTTTCGACATCCTGAGAGTCGATAAGTTTGATGTTCACCGTCAGGCGATTTTTCAGCCCGCCGTGTTTGAGTGCTTCAATCACAGACTTATAAGCGTCTGGCAGCTCAATGTATTTACCCACCATTCCGATAGTGACTTCGCCACCCGGATTAGCTTCTTCGTACACAACCTGTTCCCACTCGCTCAGATTGGCTTCCGGCGGGGTCAGATTAAAGCGCTTACAAATATAGTCGTCCAGACCCTGAGATTTCAATAGGGCCGGGATTTTATAAATGGAATCAACATCTTTAAGCGAGATAACGGCTTTTTCCGGCACGTTACAGAACAGCGCGATTTTGGCGCGTTCGTTGGCCGGTACGGCACGGTCCGAACGGCAAATCAACACGTCTGGCTGGATACCAATCGACAGCAGCTCTTTCACCGAGTGCTGGGTTGGTTTGGTTTTTACTTCACCGGCAGCCGCCATATACGGCACCAGCGTCAGGTGCATATACAGCGTGTGCTCACGGCCCACATCAACCGCCATCTGGCGAATCGCTTCCAAGAACGGCAGGGATTCGATATCACCTACGGTACCGCCAATTTCCACCAGCACAACATCATGGCCTTCGCCGCCTTCGATGATGCGTTCTTTGATGTTATTGGTGATGTGCGGGATAACCTGAATGGTTGCGCCGAGATAGTCGCCGCGGCGCTCTTTACGCAGCACGTCGGAGTAGATACGCCCGGTAGTGAAGTTATTGCGGCGGGTCATTTTGGTGCGAATGAAGCGCTCGTAGTGACCAAGGTCCAGATCCGTTTCAGCGCCATCTTCGGTAACGAAGACTTCGCCGTGTTGGGTCGGGCTCATAGTACCGGGATCCACGTTGATATACGGGTCCAGTTTCATCATGGTCACGTTGAGGCCACGGGCTTCGAGAATAGCCGCCAGAGAGGCTGCGGCAATGCCTTTACCCAGAGAGGATACGACCCCGCCGGTCACAAAAATATAATTAGTTGTCATGCTGAACCTGAGAGGTTAGGTTTAAAGATGATGGAGTAACCAAGACGGGAAAACAGTATACCGGAACCTTGTGTGCGCCACAAATAAAGGTTTTGCTGTTCATCATCGTTTTCCTTACCGTCAGTTCAGAAGGGTTAACCCTGCCAGCATCATTCTCTCATTCTTTCAAAAACAATATGTTAGCGAAAGAAACGTTCTGTCTTGCCTGCATGACTCACTAAAACATCTTAGATATCAATTTGTTGGACTTTACTCTTTTCTCTCAGGCTTTAAGCTGGTTATCGGTACTGAGCTTAACCGTTTCAGCCCTTGCAGATATTGTCGGCGATCAAAGTCAGAGCGGGGCTTTTACGGCTTCGCCCTGCTTTACCTGCTGCCAGGCTTCTTCCATCTGCTCGAGGGTCGCCTGTTCCATGCTCAGCCCCCGGTCACGGATAATCTGCTCCACCTGACGGAAACGGCGCTCGAATTTACGGTTGGCCGCCTGCAGCGCATCTTCAGCTTTGTGGCCCAGATGGCGGGAAAGATTAACCGTCGCAAACAGCAGATCACCAATCTCCTCACCCAGCTTATCTTCATTGACCACCGCCTGTTTGGCTTCAAACATCACTTCGTCGATCTCTTCGTAGACTTTATCCAAAACCGGCCCGAGGGTAGTCCAGTCAAAACCCACGTTGGCGCAGCGTTTCTGAATTTTATGCGCTTTCATCAGGGCAGGAAGTGCCGACGGAATATCGTCCAGCGCCGAATGCAGGGATTTATCCGCCCGCTCCAGCGCTTTGCGCGCTTCCCATTTTACCAGCACCTCTTTGCTGCTGGCCTCTTTTGACCAGGCCGCTTCACCGCCGAAAATTTGCGGATGACGGCGCTCTAACTTGTCGGAGATGGCATGACAGATATCGTCAAATTCAAACAGCCCCTGCTCGCTGCCCATCTGGGCGTAAAACACCACCTGAAACAGCAGGTCGCCCAGTTCATCGCGCACATCGTCATAGTCATTGCGCGCAATAGCGTCCAGCACTTCGTAGGTCTCTTCCAGCGTATACGGCGCGATAGTAGCGAAGGTTTGCTCTTTGTCCCATGGGCATCCGGCAACCGGATCGCGCAGGGTTTTCATGATATTGAGCAAACGTTGCAGGGCTGATTCAGTCATGGGTGGATCCGTTTTTTGAAAGTTTTGATAAGGCAATAATAAGAAAGGCCCGACTGGCGGGCCTTACAAACTGATGATGCTTAGCTGCCATGCAGACGTTTGGCGTCTATCACGTCCGGCAGCTGGTTGAGCTTGGCAATCACACGGCCAAGCACCTGCGGGTTGTAGATTTCGATATCCATATCAATGGTCGCCAGTTGCTGTTTGGTGTCGCTGCGGCTGGCAACGCCCAGTACGTTGACCTTTTCGTTGGCGAGAATAGTGGTGATATCGCGCAGCAGGCCGCTGCGGTCGTTCGCCACCACACGTACGACCAGCGAATAACCACTGGAGTAGCTTTCGCCCCATACGGCATCCACTACGCGCTCCGGCGCATTCAGTCGCAAATCTTCCAGCTGATCACAGTCGGCCCGGTGAATAGAGATCCCACGGCCCTGCGTGATATACCCGACAATCTCGTCGCCCGGTATCGGCTGACAGCAGCGCGCAATGTGATGCATCAGATTGCCTACGCCTTCGACCACCACGCGGCCATTGTCTTTCCCGCTGTTACGCTGCGGTGCCGGTGTGGTCTTTTGCGTCAGTTGGCGCAGCGCTTCTTTGTCCAGCTCCTCTGCACTCGGTTTTTTCAACTGAGATTGCAGGAAGTTGACCATCTGATTAAGGCGGATATCGCCATTGCCAATCGCAGCCAGAACTTCGTCCAGCGAATTCACGTTGTAGCGCGGCAGCAGCAGTTTCTCAGCATCCTTGAGGCTGATTTCCAGCTTGTCCAGCTCGTCGTCGAGGATCTGCTTACCGGCAAGGATGTTTTTGTCGCGATCCTGTTTACGGAACCAGTTGTGGATCTTCGAACGCCCGCGGCTGGTGGTGACATAGCCGAGGTTCGGGTTCAGCCAGTCACGGCTTGGGTTCGGATGCTTCTGGGTGATGATTTCAATCTGATCGCCCATGCGCAACTGATAGGTGAACGGCACAATGCGCCCACCGATTTTGGCCCCGATACAGCGATGTCCGACATCGCTGTGAATGTGGTAGGCGAAGTCGAGCGGCGTCGAGCCCATCGGCAGGTCGATCACATCGCCTTTCGGGGTAAACACGTAAACCCGGTCGTCGAAGACCTGACTGCGTACTTCGTCAAGCATTTCGCCCGAATCGGCCATCTCTTCCTGCCAGGCAATCAGCTTACGCAGCCAGGCAATACGACCTTCGTAACCACCACTGCGACCACCGGCGACCGCCGTGCCCTCTTTATATTTCCAGTGCGCGGCGACGCCCAGTTCGGCGTCTTCATGCATCTGACGGGTACGGATTTGCACTTCCAGCGTTTTACCGCGTGGTCCGAGTACCACGGTGTGAATCGACTGATAACCGTTAGGTTTCGGGTTAGCGACGTAGTCGTCGAATTCATCCGGCAGATGGCGGAAATGGGTATGCACAATCCCCAGTGCGGCGTAGCAGTCCTGTAAACGTTCGACCACGATGCGCACTGCGCGCACGTCGAACAGTTCGTCAAACGACAGCGCTTTTTTCTGCATCTTGCGCCAGATGCTGTAGATGTGTTTCGGACGACCATAGACATCAACTTTGATGCCCTCTTCTGCCATCGCACCGCGCACGGTGGAGACGAAATCGTCAATGTACTGCTCACGGTCGATACGACGCTCATGCAGCAGCTTGGCGATGCGTTTGTATTCATCAGGATGCAGATAGCGGAAACTGAAATCTTCCAGTTCCCACTTAAGCTGGCCAATACCTAAGCGGTTTGCCAGCGGCGCATAAATATTGTTGCACTCTTTGGCGGCCAGAACGCGCTCTTCTTCCGGCGCATCTTTCACTTCACGCAGGTGGGCAATTCGCTCGGCGAGTTTAAGCACCACGCAGCGGAAATCCTCTACCATCGCCAGCAACATGCGGCGCACGTTGTCGACCTGCTCGGAGGCCATCGAATCATTTTGCGTGGCTTTCAGCTGGCGGATGGCGTCCATATCACGCACGCCATGGACCAGATCGGTGATGCCCTTACCAAACTGTAGGGTGAGCGTCTCTTCGTCGATAATGCCGACGTCAACCAGCGGGAACAGCAGCGCAGCGCGCATACTGTCGTTGTCCATACTAAGGGTTGAGAGGATCTCCACCATCTCCAACCCGCGCCACAAAAGCAGCGAGGCATCAGGATGGCCCTGAGTCTGTTGTTCGCAGTAGCGCCAGGTTTCGGCTAAACGCTCACATGATTGCGTGCTGGAGAGGCCCAAACTGGTGATCCAGTCGTCGAGCGCAAACTCGCCTGCCGTGTTCAAATGTGCACTTCTTACCGCAACCATACCCTCTCCCTACAATTCTGCTGCCAGTCGGGCGGCAGACGGGTTGATAAAAAAGTCTTCGATATGCGAAGGGCATTATCTTGCCCATTCGCCCCCAGCGTGGCAACACCTTCTGATTCCCCGCTGTTTTCCGGGTCGTCACACAACCGTTCTGGGAGTAGAATCTGGCTATTATTTGTCGATTGCACGCTGGTTCATTAAGCTTACGTCAGCCACTGATTCTCCCACATTGGAACCTCATGACCAAATATAGCCTCCGCGCACGGATGATGATCTTAATTTTGGCACCCACTTTGATGATTGGTTTGCTGCTCAGCACCTTCTTTGTGGTGCATCGTTATAACGAGCTGCAAAAACAGTTGATCGATGCCGGTTCCAGTATTATCGAGCCACTCGCGGTGGCCAGTGAGTACGGGATGACCTTCCGGGAGCGCGACCCGGTGACAAAGCTGATCAGCCGTCTGCACCGTAATCACTCTGAAATTGTGCGGGCCATCAGTGTCTTCGATGCGGACAATAAACTGTTCGTCACCTCCAATTCGCTGCGCGAAGGCGGCATATTACAGGTACCATCGCTGAGTAAAATCCCGCGTGAACTGACCCAAAACCGCGTCGGTGACTCGCTGATTTTGCGTACTCCAATTCTGGCAGAGAACCACAATACGCCCGATGACGACGCCTCCAACGATCCGTCAGCGCGTAATCTGGGGTACATCGCCATCGAACTTGATCTGAGTTCAGTGCGTTTACAGCAATATCAGGAAGCCTTTGTCTCAACGATGTTGCTGCTGCTTTGCCTCGGGATTGCCACCCTGTTTGCCTATCGGCTAATGCGTGACGTGACCGGTCCTATTCGCAATATGGTCAATACCGTTGACCGTATCCGCCGCGGTCAGCTCGACAGCCGCGTCGAAGGCAATATGCTTGGCGAGCTCAGTATGCTGAAAAACGGCATCAACTCGATGGCAATGTCGCTGACGGCTTACCATGAAGAGGTGCAGCAGAATATCGATCAAGCCACCTCAGATCTGCGCGAAACCCTCGAGCAGATGGAGATCCAGAACGTCGAGCTGGATTTAGCCAAAAAACGTGCACAGGAAGCCGCACGTATTAAATCTGAATTCCTCGCCAATATGTCCCACGAACTGCGTACCCCCCTCAACGGCGTGATTGGTTTTACCCGCCAGACGCTGAAAACACCGTTGTCGCCGACTCAGGCAGACTATCTGCAAACCATTGAACGTTCTGCAAATAACTTGCTGACCATCATCAATGACGTGCTCGACTTCTCGAAACTGGAAGCCGGTAAGCTCGTGCTCGAACACATTCCGTTCTCACTGCGTGAAATGCTCGACGAAGTGGTGATTTTGCTGGCGCACACCGCCCATGACAAAGGGCTGGAACTGACCCTTAACGTACATAATAACGTGCCGGAAAGCGTGCTCGGCGACCCGATGCGCCTGCAGCAAGTGGTGACCAATTTACTGGGAAATGCCATTAAATTCACCGAAAATGGTAACATTGATATCAATGTGGAAGTGCGCTCGCAAAACAATTTGCAGGTCGAGCTGGAAGTACAAATCCATGACACCGGGATCGGTATTTCTGAGCGCCAGCAGTCGCAACTGTTTCAGGCTTTCCGTCAGGCTGATGCCAGTATTTCGCGCCGTCACGGCGGAACCGGGCTCGGGCTGGTGATCACTCAACGGCTGGTCAAGGAGATGGGCGGCGATATCAGCTTCTACAGCCAGATCAACCGTGGCTCGACGTTCTGGTTCCACATCACGCTGGAGCTAAACGACAACCGCCACATTACTCCGGTGTCCATGTCCTGCCTCGAAGGCAAGCGCATGGCGTATGTGGAATCCAACCCGGCGGCGGCTAAGGCCACGCTGGAAATTCTGCAATCCACGCCACTGGATGTCGTCCACCGCACCACCATTCAGGCGCTGCCCGATGCGCATTACGACCTGATGCTGTGCAGTATTCCGGTCAAACTGGATCACCGCTTATCGGATTACGACGTACGACTGCAAAAAGTGCTGAGCATGACTGACCGCCTGCTGCTGGCGCTGCCGAGTGAGTTTCAGGTCGATGCAGAAACGCTGAAAACGCGCGGCGTTCAGGCCTGCCTGATCAAGCCTGTTTCCAGCCTGCGGCTTTTGCCGATGCTACTGGATGAACGCCCGGCCACGGTGGTATTAGCAACGGATCCGAGAACCTCACGCTTACCGCTGACGGCCATGGCGGTGGATGATAACCCGGCAAATCTGAAGCTGATTGGTACGCTGCTGGAGGAGCTGGTGGAGACCACTCTGCTCTGCCACAGCGGCGAAGAAGCCATCGACATGGCACGTAACAACGATCTGGATATCATTCTGATGGATATTCAGATGCCGGATATCGACGGTATCCGTGCCAGTGAAATTATCCACCAGATGCCGCGCCACGCCCAAACGCCGATTGTCGCCGTCACCGCCCACTCGCTGAGCGGCGAACGTGAGCAATTGCTGAAAGTAGGCATGGATGATTATCTGGCAAAGCCGATTGACGAAAGTATGCTTAAACGCGTGCTGGCACGCCATTATTCGCACCACACTCCGCAGGAGTCGCCGCTTAATCAGGTGGCTGACTATCAGCCCGCCAGCACGCTGGACTGGCAGCTGGCCCTTCGTCAGTCGGCCAATAAAGAGTCGCTGGCCCGTGACCTGCTGCAAATGCTGGTAGATTTCCTGCCGCAGGTCAGTGAACGCGTGAATGCGGTCGCGCAGGGCGAATCCGATCCGGACATTCTTTCCCTGATCCACAAATTGCACGGCAGTTGCAGCTATAGCGGCGTGCCCCGCCTGAAACAGCTCTGTTTTTACATTGAGCAGCAGCTGCGTAAAAACGTACCGGCAAATGAGCTGGAGCCAGAGTGGCTTGAGTTACTGGATGAAATAGAAAATGTTACCCGTGCGGCGCAATTGCACCTGAGAAGCTGAGTTCCCTGCGCTGCAGGTTTGCTTGAGATCTCACTTACGGAAAATAGTTTTGCATTGCGATAACATTAACTGATTGAATTTAAGCATTATTTTATCCTCATATAAAAATCCTATGATCGGGAGGTATTTACAACCCCCGATCACTTTGGTTTAACTCTATCCCATCAGTTGCGCAGTTTTCCGCCATCCCTTTTTGTGCAGGAAACTTTTTTTCGCGTCAGCTGATTTTTTTAAATTCAAAAATGAGAGCGCTCTCTTTTTATTTTTCTGGTGTGAAATAGTCGCTATCTTCCCGATACTGGCACCCGACAGGTCAGTAAAAAGGGAGCGCCAGCCAACCGTCATCGATTTGAGAAAGAGAGGCAACGCATGGATCTGGAAAATACGATTATGGAATTGCTGGTACATGCAGGAAGCGCACGCAGCCACGCCATGATGGCATTGCAGCAGGCCCGGCGCGGCGATTTTGCAGCGGCCGAGCAGGCGATGGTCGAATCACGTCAGGCCGTTTCACATGCCCACGGCATGCAGACCGAACTGATTGGGATGGATGAAGGCTGCGGTAAAATTCCGGTCAATCTGATCACGGTCCATGCGCAGGACCACCTGATGAATGCGATGGTTATTCAGGATTTAGCCATCGACATGATTGAGCTTTATCGCCGTCTGCCCTCCGCCGCTGCATAACCCGTCGCGGCTGCATGACTGCTTTACCTTTACGCCCGACTTTTTAGTTCAGTTTGTTGATTCACGTAACCAGCCATAAACAAAAATAGCCGTTAATAAAAACAGTGCGGAAATCATCCGCTCAGGGGGTGTGTAGTGTCTAAACCGAATGTCCTGCTCGAACGCTATGTTTTGCCTTTTGCTTTAAAGATTGCCTCGCAAAAACACGTCCTGTCGGTACGCGACGGCATCATCCTTAATATGCCCTTTATGCTGATTGGCTCCTTTTTTCTGATTTTCGCCTACCTGCCCATTCCGAGCTACGCCAACATGATGGGCGAAGTATTTGGGGCCGCGTGGCGCGAAAAACTGCTCTATCCGGTCAAAGCCACCTACGACATCATGGCGATCATCTCCAGCTTTGGTATTGCCTACCGTCTGGCCGAGAAATATAAAACGCTCGATCCGCTGACTACCGGTGCCGTTTCGCTGGTGGCCTTCATCATGACCATTCCTCAAAACACGCTGTTCCAGCCGCTGAACGGGGCTACTGAACAGATCATCAAAGGCGTGTTGCCGATGAACTTTATCGGCAGTCAGGGACTGTTTGTGGCGATTGTGATTGCCATTCTGTCGACTGAAATCTACCGGTTTGTCCATGACCGCAATTTCGTCATTAATATGCCCGCAGGCGTACCGCCGGCGGTGGCGAAATCCTTCCTGGCGCTGATCCCGGGGTTTGCGGTGATGGCCGTGGTGCTGGCGCTGCGTCTGGGCGTGGAAGCCACGCCGTTTGGCAACATCAATAATATGATCGCTACCATTATCGGCATTCCGATGCACCACATCGGCGGCACGTTACCGGGCATGATCTTCTCGGTGATCCTGATAGGTTTACTGTGGATGGTGGGGCTGCACGGCGACGCCATCGTGCTGGTGTTTATCCAGCCGGTGTGGCTGTCAAACATGTCAGAAAACCTGACCGCGTTTCAGGCCGGTCAGCCGGTTCCACACATTATTACCCAACAGTTCTATGATTTATGGATTGCCCCCGGCGGCACCGGTGCACTGCTCGGGCTGGTGATCTTCATGCTGATCCGCGCCCGCAGCGCACAGATGAAACAGTTGGGTAAAATCGCCGCTCCGGGCTGCCTGTTTAACATCAGCGAACCGATGGTATTTGGTATTCCGCTGGTGATGAACCCTTATTTCGCTATTCCGTTTATCCTGACGCCGGTGGTGCTGGTTATTGTCACCTATACCGCGATGGCAACCGGGCTGGTGACGCCGCCGGTTGGCATCGCGCTGCCGTTTACCACACCTATATTTATCAGTGGCTATCTGGCGACCGGCGGACATATCTCCGGCACGGTGATACAGGTGGTGAATCTGGCGATTTCGCTGGTGATTTACTATCCATTCTTCCGCGCCTGGGACCGCCTGAAATATAAAGAAGAGCATCAGGCGGCTCAGCTGGAAGCTGAAAAAGCGCTGACGGCCGGGCAACTGACCACTCGTTAACGCGACATGATGTAAAAAATGCCCAGTAAAAAGCCCGGCCCTTCATTGCGTATAAAGGGCCGGGCTTTTTTACAGACATTATTGAACGGTTCAGAACCAGGTGGTCACCGCACCGGTCACGTCCCACTGTTCGTTCACCCGCAGCAGCTGACGCCATTTATCAAAAGTCAGGCAAGGGTGTGAAATATCAAATAACAGCATGTCACCCACCTGAATATCGGCATCCTGCGGCAGTGACACAAAAGCGTGTTGATCCATCATCTTGGTTATTTCCCAGCGCTTATCAGCTGGAACCACCGTGGTATATCCCGCCGAATGTGCAGTAGCAGGACGGAAATGCCCGGCGGCTACCGGGAAACCTGCGTCGCCTCCGGCATCCCGCTTTCCAAGCCCGATAATTGCCCTGCCCGGCTCCGGCAAAGATTGTACATAGGCCCACACCTGCAACGCCGGCTGCAGGCTGCTGTTCATTTCGCGGGCCACCGGATTTTGCTCCTGAATGCGCTGATTCGCTTTCTCATATATCCCGGCGTCGTGCGTCAGGTAGCAACCGGAACGCAGGATAACCTCGAGAGTGAAACGTTGTGCCTCATCCAAATATCTGTCGCTTCGGCTGAACTCTTCGGCCACCACGTCATACCACGCCGAGCCTGCACCGGTGAGGATCACCGTCGGCTCAGCAAACTGACCAGCCTGTGCCAGTGCCTCTGTACGGTTCATGACGTGTTGTAGGAAAGCGCGGATCGGCGCTTCTTCGTCAATGACCCCTTCGTAAATTTCCACTCCCACCAGTTGGATAGACGTCGGCCAGCGCCGGATAGCCTCCAACACCTGTTGTTCCTGTTCAGCATTGCGCACGCCGGTGCGCCCTCCCATCACGCCATATTCCAGCAGCACGCGCAGCGTTTTGCCACACGCGGCGAAATAGTCGCCCAGCGCATCCACGTTAGCGGCAGAGTCCACAATACAGGTGAAATCAAACTCACTGTCGCGGGCCAGCAGCCCGGCGATAATCGCCATATTGGCTTTGCCGGTCAGCTGGTTTGCCATGATCACCCGCCGCACGCCATGCTGGAACGCGGCATTGACCTGCGGCGCGGTCGCCAGCGTGATCCCCCAGGCACCGTAGTCCAGCTGTAACTGATACAGCTCCGGGCTCATGGTGGTTTTTCCGTGCGGGGCCAGCTTCAGCTTATAGCGGCTGATGAATTCACGCATCCACGACAGATTATGTTCGATGCGCTCTTCCAGCAACACCGCCACCGGCAGGCTGACCTCTTCACGCAGAATGTTCCAGCCCTGTTCGCCGATATCCGCCATGCAGGGCTCCTCCGGCAGAACGCCCAGACCTTTGGTCTGCGTATTCACGGGCTGAGTGGAAAAGTCATACAGCGAGGATAAATCATAGAGTTCAGAAAAATCATAAGGCTCGGAGAAATCAGGCTTGGACATAAAAGGTTTCCATTATCAGCGTCGTCACATGTTCAATACCCAAACCTAACGCAGCAGACAAGCCGGGGTAAAGGTGCAGATAGCAAATAAAAAACCGGCACAGATTTATTCCGGTGCCGGTTCTGCCGCGCCAAAGCACTGACTACAAATTTTGCGCCAGCCTGATGGTGGCCGCGATATTCCGTGCCGTCTTGCGCAAATTGTCGGTCGCGTTCTCCAGCGCCTCCTCCAGCGTGCAGATGCTGTATAGCACGCTGAACACCGCGTCCAGACCGTGATCAAACACCACCTCGACATCTTTCGTCAGGCTGCCGCCGATACCAATCACCGGTTTGTTATAACGCTTGGCGACCCGCGCCACGCCAATGGGTACCTTGCCGTTAATGCTCTGGCTGTCGATGCGCCCTTCGCCGGTGATCACCAGCGTCGCGTCTTTGACCAGCGCATCCAGACCGAGCGCTTCGGTGACGATTTCAATCCCCTGGCGCAGGTCTGCCTTGCAAAAAGCATGCAGCGCCGCGCCCATGCCCCCCGCCGCGCCGCCGCCCGGAATATTATCGACATCAATATTCAGGTCACGGCGGATCACGTCTGCATAGTGGCGGAGATAACCGTCGAGCTGCCCCACCATCTCCGGCGTCGCCCCTTTTTGCGGGCCAAACACTGCCGAAGCCCCGTGCTTGCCGGTCAGCGGATTGGTCACATCGCAGGCTACCTCAAAGCGGCAGTTTTTAATGCGCGGATCCAGCCCGCTGATATCAATGCTGTCGAGTTTCGCCAGCTCACCGCCGCCATAGCCAATCTGTTCACCTTCTTTGGTCAGCAGTGTTGCGCCGAGCGCCTGCACCATGCCGGCTCCGCCGTCGTTTGTCGCACTCCCGCCGATACCAATAATGCAGTGCTTCACACCGCAGTCCAGCGCGGCAAGGATCAGTTCACCGGTGCCGAAAGAGGTGGTTTTGAGAGGATTACGTTTGCCGCCGGGTACACTTTCCAGCCCGCTGGCAGCCGCCATTTCGATAAAGGCCACGGTCTCATCCCCGGACAAGCCGAAAAATGCCTCCAGAGGATCCCCGAGCGGGCCGGTGACGTTAACCTTCACCACGCGGCCGCCGGTCGCCGCTACCATCGCTTCAACCGTGCCTTCTCCGCCATCGGCAACCGGCAGTTTTACGTACTCGGCGTCTGGGAATATTTCGCGAAACCCACTTTCAATGGCTTTTGCCACGTCCAAAGCAGACAAACTTTCTTTGTATGAGTCCGGTGCGATCACTATTTTCATATAGCTCCTGTTTCAACAAGTTCAGCATTGTCATCGACAGTACCTATTCTTAATCATAGTCTGCATCACAAAAGCAGTCAGTCTGCTGCTGGTTTCTGTGTGCGGCGGAAGCGATATTTTTGCATAAAAAAGGCACGCCGAAGCGTGCCTTAGTGAATCGCGGCGAAGCCGCCAACATTACTGGGCTAACAGGTAGATCGACGTGTCACCGCGTTGCACATCCAGCGCCAGCACGGAAGGTTTGCTGTCGAGGATTTTGCGCAGTTCGCCCAGATTCGTGACCTTCTGCTGGTTCACACCGAGGATCACGTCATCTTTTTTCAAGCCAACGCGTGCCGCAGCACTGCCCGGTTTCACTGAATCCACTTTCACGCCTTTCTGATCGCCAGCCTGGCCGTTGCTCAGTTCCGCGCCTTCGATACCGGTATAAATATTGCCGGAATCGACTTTCGCGGTCTGCGTGCTCTGCTCAATGGTGACATCAACGTTCACCGGTTTGCCATCGCGCAGCAGGCCCAGAGTCACTTTGGTCCCAATTGGCAGCGTACCAATATCGGCACGGAAGGACGCGAAGCTGCTGATCGGTTTACCGTTCATGCTCAGGATCACATCACCCGCTTTAATACCGGCTTTTTCCGCCGCAGACTTCGGCATCACCTGACTGATAAAGGCACCGCGTTGTGCGTCAACCTTCATGGCTTTCGCCAGCTCAGAGTTCAGCTCAGTACCCAAAATGCCCAGTTCACCGCGTTTCACCTGACCGAATTCGATCATCTGCTTGGACAGGTTTTTCACCATGTTACTTGGGATCGCAAAGCCGATACCGATGTTACCGCCGTCCGGCGCGAGGATCGCGGTGTTCAGACCGATCAGCTCACCGTTAAGGTTCACCAGCGCACCACCGGAGTTACCACGGTTAATGGCGGCGTCAGTCTGGATAAAGTTTTCGTAGTTTTCAATGTTCAGGCCACTACGTCCCAGTGCAGAAACGATACCGGACGTTGCGGTTTCGCCCAGACCATATGGGTTACCGATAGCCACCGTGTAGTCACCGACGCGCAGCTGCTCGGAGTCCGCGATTTTAATCGCCGTCAGGTTTTTCGCGTCAATCAGCTGGATAACCGCGATATCTGAGCGCGGATCTTTACCGATCACTTTCGCTTCAAATTTGCGGCCGTCGTTAAGCTGTACGGTGATTTTAGTGGCGTTATCCACCACGTGGTTGTTGGTCACCACATAGCCTTTATCGGCATCGATGATCACACCGGAACCCAGCGCACGGAAATCTTCTTTCTGCTGCTGAGGTGCCTGCGGTGAGCCTTCTTGTCCCTGACCCTGACAGACCGGTGAGCCCTGGAACGGCGAACCGTCCTGACACAGCGGCGAATTCTGGCCGAAGAACTGCTGGAACTGCTGGCCCATGCGTGGCGTTTTCACTTCTGCGCTGCCTTCAACGTTCACACTGACCACAGAAGGCATCACTTTTTCCAGCATAGGCGCCAGACTTGGAACTTGAGTTGTGCTTGAAGAGGCCGTTTCTGCGGCAAACGCCGATGAAACCGGGGCCACAGCCAGTCCAATACTTAACGCTAATGCGCTTAGGAATAGAGTAGATTTTTTCATCAGTCGTAATCTCTTTAATGAGTTCTTAAAATTATACGTGGCAACCGTAGCCGGTTACCTTGCTTGGTAGTCGTGGTACTGAGATATTATTAAAAACGCGAAGTTCATTTTGGTCGAAATCACAATGGTAAAAAATTATTGTGGTTATTTACAAAAGCCTACTTTTTAACCAAATGACGTCATGGATTAAATATCTGTCTTGTTGATGGCTATTCAAGTGCACGCCCAAAAATAATTCGCGTTGCCGCGCGGCGGCCCAAGACAGGCGGGTAATGCTGGCAAAAAACCGCCCGAAAATGGTGGCGGATATATTATTCGGCCGCCATCAGGCGACGGTATTCATCGTAAGCGTAAAGATCTGTCATGCCACTGATATAATCCTGAATCATGCGGGCACGGTAATAAAACTCACCAATTTTCTGCTGATTTTCAGGTTGCTGACTAAGTCTTGCGACAGCTTCGTTATAGGCCAGACGGTGCTTGGCGGATAACTTGTGAAAGAGACGGGTTTCAATCGGATACTGGCGGTGCGTATCGTCGCTGACCAGTTGGCGGAATTCCTGTAATGGCATATCAAGAATCGGGCTATAAATATCCAGAAGTCCGCTAATGACCCGGTAGCCTTGTAATTCCAGCTCTTCAACTTCGTGATGATTAAACACATGCTTAAACGCCACGCTTTTATATATTTTTAACAATCTATTAGCCTGACTCACATCCTCAAGTAGCGCCTCATTAAAGCTACCCTCAAATATGGCCGGCAGATTATCAATGAAACGAATGGCGGCGTGCGGAACCAGATGTTTAACAGTTTGAACCCGCAGTTCCATGAAGAAATAATCCACCGGATTGCGAAACGTTTTAGCCTTATTCATTTTCTGATAGGCCGTGCGCACCACTTTTTCGAACCAGTCGCCTTTTATCCCTTCGCCCCACTCGCGCTCCAGGTGCTCAAACAGCTGCTCCACGCTGAAAATATTCTTCTCTACGGCATCCTCCAGATCGGCAATGCAGTAAGAGATGTCATCCGCGGCTTCCATAATGTAAGTCAGCGGGAAACGGCTGAACTCGCCCATATCCAGCTCTTCGCGCAAGCGTTCGATGAACGGCTCTTCCGCCAGATAAAAGCCCGGTTTCTTCATCAGATAAGCATGATTTTCCGGCAGCGGTGCGGCCCAGTAGGCCGGACGGGTATATTTCAGAATGCAGGCGGTTTGCGAGAACGTCAGGTTAAGTTTCAGTAAGGTAAAGACCAGCCGAATGGCCTGCGCATTGCCGTCAAAATGACATAAATCATGACGGATTTTACTGCGCACCAGGTTGAGCTGATCCTCTCCTTCCAGCAGGCGCAGGAAATTGAACGTGCAGCTGTCGGTACTTTGCGGCACCGGCCCGCAGCTGGAGATATCCATACGTCTGGCGAACCAGTTGTTGATCGCCGACTCGCCAAAATGACCGAACGGCGGATTGCCGATGTCGTGCATCAGGCAGGCCATTTCGACCACGCTTTCGAAGGGATCCGTGAAATCGGTTAAACCGAGCACATCGAGTTTTCCCTGCTTGCGCAGGCGGTGTAAAATTTCTTTGGCAATATGACGCCCGACCTGCTGAACTTCCAGAGAATGGGTCAGGCGGCTGCGCACCGCGGCATTTTTCTCCAGCGGGAAAACCTGGGTTTTCTGTTGCAGCCGGCGGATCGCCGCCGAGTTGATAATGCGCCCACGGTCGCTTTCAAACTGGCGTATCACGTCATATTCATCACGCGCCTCAATCGCAGGACTGAAAGGACGCTGGAAATTGAATTTGTTCTTAAAATCGATCCCGGACATGTTCCCTACCCTTTTCAGCCACCGAGGCACTCTTCTGGCTTCCCGCCAGCAACCCAACGCATGATCACTTGTTAATAGCCATGATAGACTATCGCGTATCCGACTTGTTATAAAACAGTCAATTCCCTCCTCAATCTGCGAGTAAAACTATGAAAGTTGGCATCATTGGCGCAATGGAACAGGAAGTTACCCTGCTGCGCGAAAAAATCATCAACCGTAAAACCATCGAACGCGCAGGATGCGAAATCTATACCGGCCAGCTGCATGGCATTGACGTGGCGCTGCTGAAATCAGGCATCGGTAAAGTCTCTGCGGCGATGGGCACGACTTTGCTGCTGGAATTATGCAAACCGGACGTGGTGATCAACACCGGTTCGGCGGGCGGTCTGGCGAAAACCCTGAAAGTGGGCGATATCGTGGTGTCCGAAGAAGTGCGTTATCACGATGCTGACGTCACCGCGTTCGGTTATGAACCCGGCCAGATGGCGGGTTGCCCTGCGGCTTTCACTGCGGATCCTACGCTGATCGAACTGGCTGAAACCTGTATTCGCCAGCTGGATCTGAATGCCGTACGCGGCCTGGTGTGCAGCGGTGATGCCTTTATCAACGGTGCAGCTCCGCTGGCGCGTATCCGTGCAACCTTCCCGACCGTTGCGGCGGTGGAAATGGAAGCGGCGGCCATCGGCCATGTGTGCCATCTGTTTGGTACGCCATTCGTGGTTGTGCGCGCTATTTCTGACGTGGCTGACAGCGAGTCTCACCTGAGCTTCGAAGAGTTCCTGGTGGTGGCCGCCGAGCAGTCAACGCTGATGATTGACGCCATGTTGCAGTCGCTGGCGAACGGCGACAACGCATGATCCCTCGTGTTTCAGGCTGGTTGTTCTGTTTATGGCTGCCGCTGGCAGCCATAGCGCAACCGGCACAACGCGTTGTGAGTTTGGCTCCGAATCTGACTGAACTGGCTTACGCCGCCGGGCTGGGTAAGCAGCTGGTAGGCGTCAGCGCCTATTCTGATTTCCCGCCGCAGGCGAAGAAACTCGAGCAGGTTGCCAGCTGGCAAGGGGTGAATGTCGAGCGCGTGCTGGCATTGAAACCGGATCTCTTGCTGGCGTGGCGGGGCGGCAACCCGCAGCGTCCGCTGGATCAGATAGCGTCGCTCGGGATCCCGGTGTTGTATCTTGATCCTGAAACTATCGAACAGGTGGCCGGTGCACTGGAGCAGCTGGCGGCTTACAGTCCTGATCCGCAAGCCGCGAAACAGGCAGCATTGCAGATCCTTCAGGAGCGCAACAGCCTGAAGAAGCAATATGCCCGTGCGAATCCGCTGCCAGTCTTTATTCAGTTCGGCACCCAACCGCTGTTCACCGCCGCTTCAAAAACGTTGCAAAGTGAAATTGTATCGCTGTGCGGTGCTGAAAATATCTTCGCCGACAGCCGTGCGCCCTGGCCTCAGGTCAGCCGGGAGCAGGTTTTATCCCGTCAGCCACAGGCTATTGTCATCAGTGGGGGAAAACAACAAAAAGAGACCGTAATGGCTTTCTGGCAACCGGCCCTGAATGTCCCGGTCGTGACCGTCGACGCCGACTGGTTTAGCCGCGCCGGACCGCGCATTATGCTGGCCGCCTCACAGCTCTGCACGCAGCTGCACGCCTTGCCCACGCGCTAATTCCTGCACTACCGGCGTCCTGCCCTTTCTGCTGAATTCTTGTAGGCCTTTTCTGATTTGATGATTTATTGCACAAAATCAAGTTCAGCCCCCCTGACTTCTGTTATTATCCCGTCCTGAAATTACATCAGATAACCTGTTTTCTTGATGTGATTATTTTCTGGTAATTCAAAGAGTACGCTGAAAACAGAAGCCTTTCTGAGCCTCTGAACAGAATGACCCCACTACAGGCCGGAAGTTTGCATTTATGGAAATTTATTAAAGAAGCCGTGGTGAGGATCCGATAACTGTTTTTAATTCTTAGCTTTTTTTGCATTACCTGACGACACCAGGAAACAATTTATGAAACACCTTTTGCTCAGTGCGCTTATTGCCCTGAGTCCGCTCACTGCTTTTGCAGGAACGAGCAGCGGAGAAATCGACATCAGTCTGACCATTATGCCGACCTGCGCAGTCAGCGTGACAGGCAGCCAACCTTCAGTCAGTTGTGCACAGCAAAGCTTCAGCCAGCCTCATATCAGCGAAAGCCAGCTGGCAGACGTTCCGGGCGTTTCAGTGGGAAGCAAATTAGTAACGGTTGAGTGGTAAACGCCAAAAAGAAAAAGCCCGTGTGCCATTGAAAGGCAGACGGGCTTTTTTTGTGTGCTTGTGTCAGACGATCACTAAATGCTGAACGAGGATCCACAACCACAGGTAGTTTTTGCATTCGGGTTAGTGACGATAAAGCGCGAACCTTCCAGACCTTCGGTGTAATCCACCGAACCGCCTACCAGATATTGCAGGCTCATCGGGTCAACCACGAGGGCAACGCCGGATTTTTCAATGGTCATGTCGCCGTCGTTGATCTTGTCATCGAAGGTGAAACCATACTGGAAGCCACTGCAACCGCCGCCGGTAATGTAAACACGCAGTTTCATGTCCGGGTTCTCTTCATCGGAGATCAGGACTTTGACTTTACGGGCAGCCGCGTCGGTAAATTGCAGCGGCAGTGCGCTGGTTTCTACTTCGGTCGGGTCACTCATTGTTGCTTCACTCATTTTCTCACTCCCAATCCGTTTTCTGTTCAGGCCGCCGGACTGGCTGTCTGAATAATGAACTGATTATGTAGTACCTGAATCAATACTTCAATTATGAGCGGTTTTACCGCTGCCGTCCTGCCTATTTATGCTCTCGCCCGCCGGTTCCGCGTCTGCTCTGGCCGCATTCTCACGCTCCTGGCGTTGCAGGGTGCGCGTCAGGATAGCGGAATATAAGGGTTTTCCACCGAGAAACTGCGCCAGCAGCGTGGCACCAAGGCAGGTAATAATCATCGGCAAAATCAGCTGATAGTTATCCGTCATTTCCAGCACCAGTACGATACCCGTAAGAGGTGCGCGTACGCTGGCGGCAAACAGCGCGCCCATTCCGGCAATGGCAAAGGTCGCGGGTTCGATGCCGTACTGCGGGAACATGGCCAGACTGGCGTTGCCAAAGGCGGTGCCGAGTAACGTCCCCAGCGCCAGCATCGGGGCGAAAATCCCACCCGGTGCGCCGGAGGCAAAACAGAGCAGCGTGGTGATCACGCGGACAATAAAGATAAACAGCAACATGCCGAGGGTATATTTTCCGGCCGCGGCCAGCGGAATCAACGCGAAACCGCCCCCCGCTGCTTCAGGCTGAATCAGCCCCAGAATGCCGCACATACCGCCGAGCAGGCCGCCAATGATCAGCACCTTGCGTAAATTGCCGCCGTGGACGCGGGCGAACATATCTTGCGTGCGGAAAATCAGCGCATTGAACCCGACACCGACCACGCCAAATACCATGCCTAAAACCAGATAGAGCCACAGCGTATTGAGCGGTGCGTTAGCCAGTTTGCCGACTTCAATCACTGCCCCTTCGCCGTTGAAAATACGGAACACGATGCTGGACATAATCACGCCGATAAACACCGCTTTAATTGAGATCAGGCTGTAGCGAAACTGCAGACGCATCTCTTCGATGATAAACAAAATTCCGGCCAGCGGTGCATTGAACGCCGCAGAAAGGCCCGCGGCCGCGCCGGTCGCCAGTAATGAGTGGCGTGCCTCGGCGCTGCGCAGGCGGAAAATATCCACCATCATTTTGCCGATGTTAGCGCCCATCTGCACGGTTGGCCCTTCGCGCCCCAGCACCATGCCTGCGCCCAGCGTGCCCATGCCGCCGAAGAATTTAACCGGGATCACCCGCCACCAGCGCACCGGGCGTAATTCCTCCAGCGCGCCCTCAATTTCAGGGATACCTGATCCGCTGGCTTCGGGGGCAAATCGGTGCACCAGATAGTAGCCAAACATCGCAAGCCCCGCCGACACCACAAAGGTCAGCGGCCACAGCAGGAGCCCATAATCGCTGAAAAAGCCCAGACCGGACAGACGCACATGCTGAACCCAGTCTACGGCCTTCTCAAAGGCCACACCCAGCAGGCCCGCCACTGTGCCGACGATAGCCGCCACGATTAAAATCGCCACTGGGGTTTTATCGCGCCGCAGGAACTGACGTAAAATTTCGCTGCGTTTATGCGGCCCGCGCATCGCTTCAGATTCGGTCTGTTGTTCGCTCATCATTCGCTTATCAGAAAGAGAGAGTATCGGGAAGAAGTGGCAATTTAATCATACAAATCCGCGATCCGGAAAGCGTAATGGCCTGCCGATCTTGCGTAACGATTTCATAACGCCGCTCACTTCTCTAGAATAGAGGGATCGTTCGTTTCTTTTTTCGCACAATGATCTGCTGTGAGCAGCACAATCCAGGAGCCGTATATGAGTAAGTCAGAAAGTCTGTTTTCGCAGGCGCAAGCGCTGATCCCAGGCGGGGTGAATTCGCCGGTACGCGCATTCTCCGGCGTGGGCGGCATCCCTTTATTCATTGAACGTGCCGATGGCGCTTTCTTGTTTGATGCCGATGGCAAAGCCTATATCGATTATGTTGGCTCATGGGGCCCGATGGTTCTGGGCCATAACAACCCGGAGATCCGCAACGCGGTGATCGAAGCGGCCCAGCGCGGCCTGAGCTTTGGCGCGCCGACCGAAATGGAAGTCAAAATGGCCGAACTGGTCACCGATCTTGTGCCAAGTATGGATATGGTACGCATGGTGAACTCCGGTACCGAAGCCACCATGAGCGCCATTCGTCTGGCCCGTGGCTTCACTCATCGCGATAAAATCATCAAGTTCGAAGGCTGCTATCACGGCCATGCCGACTGCCTGCTGGTGAAAGCCGGTTCAGGTGCGCTGACCCTGGGCCAGCCAAACTCGCCGGGGGTTCCGGCTGATTTCGCCAAACACACCCTCACCTGTACCTATAATGATCTGGATTCCGTTCGTGCGGCATTCGAGCAATTCCCAGAGGAGATTGCCTGCATCATCGTTGAGCCAGTTGCAGGCAATATGAACTGCGTGCCGCCATTGCCGGAGTTCCTGCCAGGTCTGCGCGCACTGTGTGATGAATTCGGCGCACTGTTGATCATCGATGAAGTCATGACCGGTTTTCGCGTCGCACTGGGTGGGGCTCAGGAGTATTACGATGTGATGCCTGACCTCACCTGTTTAGGCAAAATCATCGGCGGCGGTATGCCAGTGGGTGCTTTCGGCGGACGTCGTGAAGTGATGGAAGCGCTGGCGCCCACTGGCCCGGTCTATCAGGCTGGTACGCTGTCCGGCAACCCGATCGCGATGGCGGCGGGTATTGCCTGCCTGACGCAGGTGGCGCAGCCCGGTGTACACCAGACCCTGACTGACCTCACTACCCGTCTGGCGGAAGGTTTGGTTCACGCAGCGCAAAAAGAGAATATCCCGTTTGTCGTCAACCACGTTGGCGGCATGTTCGGCCTGTTCTTCACCGACGCCGAAACCGTCACCTGCTATCAGGATGTGATGCAGTGCAACGTCGAACGCTTCAAAAAGTTCTTCCACCTGATGCTGGAAGAGGGAGTGTATCTGGCACCGTCCGCGTTCGAAGCCGGTTTCATGTCGCTGGCCCACACACAGGAAGATATCCAGCGCACCATCGACGCTGCGCGTCGTTGCTTCGCGAAGCTTTGAGTTAACCACCGCGTTTAAAATAAAGGGGCCATTTGGCCCCTTTTTGCATGCTCAGATAGGCACTACCTGCCCTGCTTTCTCAGCAGATAAACAAAGTACGGTGCGCCGATAAAGGTCGCAAGAAGCCCTGCCGGGATTTGATCCGGGAAGATCACCATGCGCCCGCACCAGTCAGCAAAGACCATCAGCAGTCCGCCTAAAATACTGGCGACCATCCACTGCGGCATCGCCCGGCGAAAACCCAGCATCCGCGCCATATGCGGTGCCATCAGACCGACAAAACTCAACGGGCCGATTGTCAGGGTCGCGGCAGCGGTCATGACGGCCGCCAGCAGCAGGATCGCCATGCGGCTCGGCGTTAACGCCATACCAACTGATTTCGCGGTCACGCTGCCAAGCGGCAAAATAGTCACCCAGCGGCGACACAACGGCACCAGCATCAGCAACACGACGGCAATGGCCGCCGTGCGCCAGGCCTGATCCATCGTCACCGAATAGGTCGAACCGGAAAGCCAGGTCAGCAGCCCTCCCATACGCGGATCGCCGCTGGCCAGCAGCAGCGACACCAACGTGCTGAACGCCGTACTCAACGCGATACCGGCCAGCAGCATACGTTCTGCTGAGAAACGCCGCAGTCCGGAAGAAACCATGATCACCAGCAGCGTGGCCGCGGCACCCGCGCTGCCTGCGGGCAGCAGCCAGACAAAAGCATCGCCCGGTACGATAAACAGCATCAGTACCACGCCGAAGGCCGCACCGGAGCTGATGCCCAGCACCTCAGGGCTCGCCATCGCGTTGCCGGTCAGTTTTTGAATCAACACCCCCGACGACGCCAGCATGACACCCGCCGCCAGCGCGGCCAGCATACGGGGCGTTCGCCACTGCAAGAGTGCGTCAAGCTGCGCGCCCGTTGCCCAGTTCCAGCCGTGCGAATCACGCCCGGCCATCAGCGCCACCGCAATACCTGCCAGCAACAACAGCAGCGCTAATGAAACCCAGCGGACCAAATGATGACGCTCATTGGGCACCTTATCACCCTGATTCATCGGCGGCGGTGCCATGCTGTTACGCAGACGCGGCAGCAGCCACAACAGCAGCGGCGCACCGACCAGCGCCGTGGCGGCACCGGTTGAGATCTCCATCCATACTTGCGTCAGATACTGCATGATCTGATCCGTCAGCCACAACAGCAGTGCACCAATCAACGGCGCCAGAATCAGCCGCGATGGCAGGCGGCGCGCACCCAGCATTTTCGCCAGCAGCGGCGCAAACAGGCCAATAAACCCGATGATGCCGACGGCGTTAACCAGCTGCGCACTCATCAGAATGGCTATCGTCAGCACGGTCAGCCGCGCCGTGTTGAGCCCCAGTCCTACGTTTTTCGCCACACCGTCGTCCAGGCCCAGCAGGGTCATCGGACGTTGCAGAAGAAACGCCAGTAGCCAGACGATGATCAGCCGTGGCAGCAGGAAATTCGCGATGCTCCAGTCCTGCTGATTAAGCGAACCGGTGCTCCACATATACAGGCTTTGCAAGCTCTGATAATTGAACAAACCAAACAGGCTGTTCACGGCGGCGCAGTATAAGCCGAGCACCAGCCCGGCGAGGATCAGCGTCACCGGCGACATGCGTTTGCCCCAGGCGATGCCAAACACCAGCAGGCCAATAACTACCGCGCCTGCCATTGCCGCGAACTGCTGGGTGATTTCCCCGCCCGGCAGCGCCCACAGTGTGGCGACGGTCAGCCCGAGCTGTGCCCCGGCGGAGACACCGAGCGTGGCCGGTTCCGCCAGCGGATTACGCAATACCTGCTGAAACAGCAGACCGACCAGCCCCAGACCGGCTCCGGCCAGCAGCGCAACGGCTACGCGCGGAAGCTGGCTGTAATGGAACAGCATCTGATTGACGTCATGGATGTCCGGCTGCCACAACGCTTCCCGCCACAGTCCATAGGGCAGTTGCTGACGCAGGTTATAAACGGTGAGCACTGCACTGACCAGCGTCAGCAGGGTTAACAGAATAAAGGTCTGACTCAGTGAGCGACGGTTCATTTCGCGCTCCCGAGCTGTTCATTAAGAATGCGGCAAAAACGCATCGCACTGAAGGTGGAACCGTAGAACCATACGGCTGGCACCACGCTGAGTTGTTTTTCACGCACAAACGGCAGCGCCTGCCAGAGCGGCGTGCGGGAAACTTTGGCAAAAATGTCGGCATCGCCGTGGCTGAAACAGAGTGCGCGGGCGTTTTTTACCGACGCCAGTCGCTCAATGCCGACCGTCACGCTGCCCCAGAAACTGTCTTCGCCCTGCCAGGCATTGCTCAGCCCGAGGTCTTTCATCACTTCCTGAAACAGACTGCCCTTGCCGAACACCAGTGCGTGGCGGGTATCGAGCAAAGAGAAGAGTAAAATCGGCTGCTGTGCGACGGGGTGCAGATTCTGCCGGGTCTGGTCCAGCAAGTCGTGATAAGCCTGCACATGCTGTGCGGCACGCTCCTGCAAACCGAGATAATCGGCCAGTTTATACAACGAACTGATGGCGCGTTTCAGCGGCTCTGCGCTGCCATCATTGGCCGTCATGCCCAACACTGGCGCAATCGGCGCCAGCTGGCTGACCTTCGGGCCGTAACCTTCAGATACCAGCAACAGTGAGGGTTGAAGCTGTTGCAGCAGCTCCATGTTCGGCTCCATTCTCTGGCCCACGTCAATGACGCTGGCGGGAAGCCTGGGCTCATCCACCCACAAATTGTAATTGTGGATATCCGCCACCCCCATCGGCATCACTCCCAACGCGATCAGCAGTTCGGCAGGCAGCCATTCGAGGGCAATAATTTTTTGCAGATCGGGACGGGAAGCCGCGAATGAAGGCAATGAAGCCAGCAATGGAGAGAGCGCCAGCGCCTGCAAAAGGCGACGACGCGTTAAACCGGAACTCAGGAAAATCTCAGACATATCAATACACAAAGCTCACCGGCGCACCACCGGCCGGATGCGGAAGGATCCCCATTGGGATCCCATAAACCTGCTCCAGAACGTCGCCGCGCATCATCTCCTGCGGTGTGCCCTGAGCAATCATCTCTCCGCCACGCAGCGCCATCAGATAGTCGCAATAGCGGGCTGCCATATTCAGGTCATGCAGCACGGCGATCACCGTCAGCCCTTTTTCCTGACTGAGCCGGTGGATCAGCGCCAGCACATCCACCTGATGGGCGATGTCCAGCGCGGAGGTCGGTTCGTCGAGCAGCAGACAGCGGCTGTCCTGTGCCACCATCATCGCCAGCCATGCGCGCTGGCGCTCGCCGCCTGACAGGCTGTCAACCAGACGATGCGCGAAAGGCTTCAGCCCCACCAGCGCGATCGCCTCTTCCACTTTTTCTTTATCCTGATGTTTGAAACGCCCCAGCGCGCCGTGCCACGGGTAACGCCCTATCGCCACCAGTTCCTGCACCGTCATCCCTTCGGCGGCGGGCAATTGCTGCGGCAGATAAGCCACCTGACGGGCAAAGGCTTTACTGTCCCACTGCGTCAGCGGCGTGTCGTTGAGCAGAATTTGCCCCGACGACGCAGGCTGATGGCGGCCCAACATTTTCAGTAGCGTCGATTTACCGGAACCGTTATGACCAATCAGGCCGCACACTTTACCTTTTGGAAAGGTCAGTGAAAGCGGAGCCAGCAACGTTCTCCCCGGCACGGTAAAACTCACCTGCTGCAAGCTGAAGGTGCTGTCCTGCGCATGCGGATGCGTGGACGACTCTGGCATGGCGTTGTTTGACATAAGATTCTCAGACATCCGGTTAGAGGTTCTTTACGTTGGATAAAGAAACGGAAAAGGGCACGAAATTTCGTGCCCACTTTCCTGCTGTCACTTCAGACTATCAGAAACGGAAAGTCGCAGTGGCGACAACCTGGCGATCGGAACCCCAATAGCAGGCATAATCGCGGTAGCAGCTGGCAACATACTCGCGGTCCAGCAGGTTGTTGATGTTCACCCCGACTGAAGAGCCCGGCATGCCGAAGCGGCTCAGATCATATTTCACGGTCGCATCAACCAGCGTGTAAGCCGCAACGTCGAACGTATCGTTAGTTTTGTCACCGGTGGTGTAGAAGCTTGAGCTGTCACCGACGTAACGCACACCGGATCCGACAGTCAGGCCGCTCAGCGCCGTTTCGTGGAAGGTGTAATCCGCCCACAGTGACGCCATATTGCGCGGCACTTCTGTCGGACGTTTGCCTTCGTAACTGGTGTCCTGCGTGTAGACCGCATTGGTATAGGTGTAAGACGCCGTGACGTTAATGTTGGCGTTAACCGCTGCCTTGGCTTCCAGCTCAACACCGCGAGAACGAATTTCACCCGACTGCACCTGGAAATTGATGTTATTCGGATCGACGGTCAGGTTATTGGTTTTGGTCAGCTGATACACCGCAGCGGTAAGGCTGATCGGGCGATCGTTCGGAATGTACTTAACACCCGCTTCGTACTGTTTACCGATTGAAGGGACAAACGCCTGCCCGCCAAGGGTAGCACCTACGTTGGGTTCAAAGGATTCGCTGTAGCTGAAGTAAGGGGAAATACCGTTGTTGAACAGGTAGTTCAGACCACCACGCCAGGTGAACTTATCGTTATTCACTTCATCGGTCACATTGCTACTGCGCGTCAGAACCGAGTTTTTAGAGAAGTCGTAACGTCCGCCCAGAGTCAGGATCCACTGATTCCATTCCGCCTGATCCTGCGCGTACAGGCCCGTCTGTTCCTGACGATCCAGAACCTGATACGGGAAGTTCAGCGCCACATCGGCATTGCCGTACTGCGGGTTATTCATGCTCAGCGGATTTGCCGTGCCGTAATAAGAATCTACGTCATTGCTCATACGCATGTAGTCCACACCGGTCAGTAACGTGTGGTCAACCGGGCCGGTGGCAAATTTAGCCTGCGCCTGCGTATCGACATCAAAGTTGTTCAGGCTCTCTTTTGACTGCACATAAGCGCGGTTCAGGACGCCGTTACCCGCATAACCGGTGCCGTAAACACCAGAAAAATCGGTATCCAGTTTGGTATAACGCAGGTTCTGGCGCACGGTCCAGGTGTCGTTAAACTCATGATCGAAGCTGTAGCCGACCATTTTCAGATTACGGGACAGCTTGTTGGACTGCTCCCCATCATTGAAATCTGTAGGGAGTTTATGCGAGTTACCGTTGGCATCAATGTAAGGTACAACGGTGCCTTCACGCGGCAGCCAGCCGTAAAAACCGGTGTTCGGATCGTTCTGGAAATTGCTCAGGAAGGTAAAGTTAGTTTTGTCATCCGGGCGCCAGCTGAATGAAGGTGCGATGGCATAACGCTGCTCTTTCGACATCACCTGCTGGGAGTCCTGACTGCGCGCCACGCCGGTCAGACGGTAGGAGTAAACACCTGCGTCGTCGATTGCATCGCTGAAATCAAAACCGGTCTGATAGAGGTTGTCTGACCCCATTTTGAACTGGACTTCTTTCAGCGGCTCAGTGGTCGGGCGCTTGCTGACCATCGTCACTACGCCGCCCGGGTTACTTTTGCCGTAGAGCACTGAAGACGGGCCACGCAGCACTTCTACACGTTCGAGGAAGTACGGATCCATCGACACTTCAGAGTAGTTGTCACCCTGCAGTTTGATACCGTCGAGATACTGGTTGGTATTCACCGAAGTGAAACCACGAATCGCGACAGCGTCATAAACGGAGGAACTGCCGCGGCTGGCGTACACGCCGGGCGTATAACCCAGCGCTTCTTTCACCGTGGACGGCTGTTTCATGTCCATCTCTTCACGCGTTACTACTGAAATTGACTGCGGAGTCTTAACGATAGGCGTGTCGGTTTTGGTGCCGGTGGCGCTGTGCTTGGCGGCGATAGTCGGTGCCGGGCCCCAGGCAGATTCCGGCGCCACATCGGCAGACGTCGTACCGGTTACCACGATGGTGTCGTCTTTAGCCGTGGTGGTGGCATTAGCCTGAAAAGCATAAGAACCCAGTGCAGCGGCGATAGTTAACGCCAGTGTGCCACGCTGAAAAGTTCCCTTTGATGAAATCAGTGAAAGAGAGCGCTGAAGTGCCATTTGTTATTCTCTGGAGATGTTTGAATGGGAATGTAAACGATAATTATTATTATGAACGTCGCATAATATGCGCATCTTATAGCCTTCCGCAAGTCTATTTAGACCCGGTAAGCTGTGAGTGAATAAAAAATAACCCCATGTGAATCATGGGTAAATATGATGGATATATGTTCGAAACGGGTTGTGAAGAATATGAGCCATATTATTTAACAACCCGAGGCAAATAAGAGAACAACGTTGAGGATACAGCCAAAACAAAATACAGTACGCCCCCTCTCCCGCGTTGAACCGGACCTCTGACGTCTTCAGATTGACCAGGAAAAGAGAGGGATTATGAAGGCTGAAATGGAAAATCGCCGACAAGACAGATACACATATATCACACAATAAAAGTTGCATTAAATGCAGCACATTACATTGGGAAGAATTATGCAATCCTCTGTTAGCAAACAAGAAAGCCGGACCTTTCTCGGCCATCCTTATCCACTCAGATCTCTGTTCTTTACCGAAATGTGGGAACGGTTTTCGTTTTACGGCATTCGCCCATTACTGATCCTGTTTATGTCCGCGGCAGTCTACGACGGCGGCATGGGGTTGGCGCGCGAAAATGCCTCGGCAATTGTCGGGATTTTCGCCGGCAGCATGTATCTGGCGGCCCTGCCGGGCGGCTGGCTGGCGGATAACTGGCTTGGTCAGCAAAAAGCCGTCTGGTACGGTTCGCTTCTGATCGCCCTTGGCCACCTGTCGATCGCACTGTCCGCCTTTATGGGCGACAACCTGTTCTTTATCGGCCTGATGTTTATCGTGCTGGGTTCCGGTCTGTTTAAAACCTGTATCTCGGTCATGGTCGGGACCCTGTATAAGAAGGGTGACAATCGCCGTGACGGCGGTTTTTCGCTGTTCTATATGGGCATCAACATGGGTTCGTTTATCGCCCCGCTGATCTCCGGCTGGTTGATCCGTTCCCACGGCTGGCACTGGGGCTTCGGCATTGGCGGTATCGGCATGCTGGTGGCGCTGGTGATCTTCCGCGCCTTTGCCGTACCGGCGATGAAACGCTATGACCGCGAAGTCGGTCTGGACTCCACCTGGAACAGCCCTGTTGCGAAGAAAAACGGCGTCGGCGCGTGGCTGATTGCACTGGCCATCGGTGTCGCGGTGATCGTCACCCTGATTGCTCAGGGCATTATCGTGATTAACCCGCTGGCCGTCGCCAGTATGCTGGTCTACGTGATTGCAGCCTCGGTAACGCTATACTTCATCTACCTGTTTGTGTTTGCCGGGCTGAGCCGCAAAGAGCGCGCGCGCCTGCTGGTCTGTTTCATCCTGCTGGTGTCTGCTGCCTTCTTCTGGTCGGCATTCGAACAGAAACCGACCTCATTCAATTTGTTTGCCAACGACTATACCCAACGCATGATTGGCGGCTTTGAGATCCCGGCGGTGTGGTTCCAGTCTGTTAACGCCCTGTTTATTATTTTGCTGGCGCCGATCTTTAGCTGGGCATGGCCCGCGCTGGCGCGTAACAAAGTGCACCTGAGCAGCATCACTAAGTTTGTTATCGGTATTCTGTTTGCGGCAGCGGGTTTTGGGCTGATGATGCTGGCTGCACAGAACGTACTGAGCAACGGCGGCGCGGGTGTCTCCCCGTGGTGGCTGGTGAGCAGTATTCTGATGCTGACGCTGGGTGAACTGTGCCTTAGCCCAATCGGGCTGGCGACCATGACCCTGCTGGCACCGGCAAGAATGCGTGGTCAGATGATGGGCCTGTGGTTCTGCGCCAGTGCGCTGGGTAATCTGGCGGCCGGTTTGATTGGCGGTCATGTAAAAGCCGATCAGCTGGACATGCTGCCGACGCTGTTTGCGCGCTGTTCAATTGCGCTACTGATCTGCGCCGCCGTGCTGACGCTGCTGATCATCCCGATCCGCCGTATGATGGAAAATCTTCAGGACAAAGACAGCGGAAAACCGGCTACCAACGCTTAATAACCACCGTCACTTGACCTTAAAGCCAGCGCAATAGCGCTGGCTTTTTTATGGGCGTCCGTAAGGCAAGTCAGAGGTAAAAAAAGGGCGCGAACCCTGTCGCGCCCTTCTGTCACTTTCATGTCTGGCTGAAATTACTGGCCTGAACCGAACATGTCTTTGATCCAGCCCGCAACCCCTTTGCCATCATCCTGCTGAGATTGCTGTTGCTGTTGTTGCTGCTGCTGTACTGCCGCCTGCGATGCCTTACACAGGCTATCCGGCGAGTCAGTCCAGACCGGAATACTGCGCGAACCACCGCCGTTACAGACGAAGTTCCCGCTGCCGTCGATATTCATCACGCTGATGCCTTCCGGCACCTGCAAATTCAGCGGCTGCGGCATCTCATTTTCCAGATAGCGGCTGTACAGCACCAGCGCGCCGGTAGAACCCCAAAGTTTAGACGGACCATTGTTGTCGCGTCCTACCCAGGTGATCGCCACCTGATTGCCATCAATACCCGCGAACCAGCTGTCACGCAGTTCGTTCGAGGTACCGGTTTTCGCCGCCAGATGCAGGTTCGGGAATTTGTTCGCCAGCGCGCGCGAAGTCCCTTCGGACACGACCTGCTGCATGGCATACATGGTCAGATAGGATGCCTGCGCCGGAATAACGCGCACCGCCTGCGGGAAGCTCTGATAGAGCACCGTGCCATCTTCGGCAATCACTGAACGCACCGCAGACAATGGCGCTTTATTGCCGCCGCTGGCGATGGTCTGGTACTCCTGTGCCACTTCCATCGGCGTCAGGGCAATCGCCCCGAGCAGCATCGACGGCAGCTGGTTCAGCGACTCTTTCGGCACGCCGAGATTAATTAGCTGTTTGGTGATGTTATCCAGCCCGACCGCCATACCCAGATTGACAGTCGGAACGTTCATGGAACGCGCCAGCGCATCGACCAGCAACACCTGACCACGGAACTGGTGGTCATCGTTTTTCGGTGACCAGGTCTGGCCGTTAGCCAGTTTGATGGTCAGCGGCTGGTCAGCCAGCACCGTATTCAGACGGTATTTGTCCGGCTGAGAAAGTGCGGTCAGATAAGTCGCCGGTTTCGCGAGAGAACCCACCTGACGGCGCGCCTGCATCGCACGGTTGAAGCCAGCGAACTGCGTTTCCGCACCGCCGACCATCGCCCGTACTTCGCCGGTGTAGCGGTCAACAATCACCATCGCCGTTTCGATGTCATTCAGGCCGCTTTTCTTACGCAGCAGCGGAATGCCCTCTTCTACCGCTTTTTCAGCAGAATCCTGTGAGATAGGATCCAGCGTGGTGAAGATTTTCACGCCGGACATATCCTGCACTTTGTCGCCGAGTTTAGCCTGCAGCTCGTTACGCACCATCTGCATAAATGCAGGCTGTGGTGAAATCACCCCGCCCTTCGGCTGAACGCCGAGCGGACGTGCGCTGAGCATGTCATACAGTTCCTGATCGATAACCTTCTGATTGACCAGCAAACGCAGCACTAAATTACGGCGTTCCAGCGCCAGTTTCGGGTTACGCCACGGGTTATACAGCGACGCCCCTTTCACCATGCCCACCAGCAGCGCCTGCTGATCCAGACTCAGTTCATCCACCGGGCGGCCAAAATAATACAGGCTCGCCAGCGGGAAACCGCGGATCTGATCAGACCCGCTCTGGCCGAGATACACTTCGTTCAGATAGAGTTCCAGAATGCGGTCTTTGCTGTAATTCGCATCAACCAGAATTGCCATATAGGCTTCGCGTGCTTTACGGGTGAGGGAGCGCTCGTTGGTCAGGAACAGGTTTTTCACCAGCTGCTGCGTCAGCGTACTGCCGCCCTGCACCGCATGACCGGCACTCAGGTTAGCCAATACCGCACGGCCAATCGCCCAGAAGTTGATGCCGTCGTGCTCATAGAAATGACGGTCTTCGGTCGCCAGTAGCGTGTCCACCAGCAGGTCCGGGAAACCGGCGCGCGGCACAAACAGGCGCTGTTCACCGTTTGGCGACTGCAACATGGTGATCAAACGCGGATCGAGGCGGAACAGCCCGAAGTCGCGGTTGTTATCCAGATTTTTGATCTCGTCCAGATGGTCATTGGCGAAGATCAGACGGGCGTTGATCTGCCCCTCTTTGCCATCCGGGAAATCAAACGGACGGCGCAGCAAATCGATACTGTTGGCCGCGACGGTAAACTCGCCCGGACGGGTGATGCGCGTGACCTGACGGTATTGCGTCCCTTCCAGCAGGTTAACCATCTCTTTTTTGCTGTACGGCATGTCCGGCTCAAGGTTCACCTGACGGCCATAGACCGCCGCCGGTAACTGCCAGACTTTGCCGTCAATGCGGCCACGGATTTCTGTGTTGAGGTAGAAACCGTAAATCCCCATCAGGATGGCAAAAATAATAAACAGTTTGAACAGGAGCCAGAACCACCAGCGTTTTCTGCTGCGCGGTTTGCCACCTTTGCCTGATTTCGCGGCTTTGCGCGGTGCAGCTTTACGCGTCATGCGCGACCCCCGGTGGTTAGCTTGTTCTTCTTCGTCATCATCCGTTTCGTGATCATCTTCATAGTCGTCATCAAATTCTTCATCATCGTCATCCCGACGATGATGAACGGGACGGGAGCGCGAAGGCTTGCGCCCTGCGGGTTTGCCTTTACGGCCAATCGGCTCGCGATCATCGTCAGACATGACAATTCTCCATAAAACCTGCTGTGTTCATAAATTGCGGCCTACTCTCTGCCTTGGTTCGTGTACTGACCAGAAGAAAGGTCTGAAAATTAGGGCCTTCTGGTCACTGATATTTTTTTGTACGGCGCGTCGGTAATGCGTTCGCGGGGTTATCCGGCCACGGGTGCTTAGGATAGCGGCCTTTCATCTCTTTTTGCACCTCGCGATAGGTACCCTGCCAGAACGCCGCTAAATCGGCGGTGATTTGTAACGGGCGCTGCGCCGGTGAGAGCAGCTCCAGCACCACGGGGACGCGGCCTTCGGCCAGCATCGGGCTGCGTTCCTCACCAAACATCTCCTGCATCCGCACGGAGAGGACCGGTGGCTGGTCAGCATGATAGCGGATTGGCAGACGGCTGCCAGTAGGAACGCTGTAATGTGTCGGTAATGCGCTGTCCAGACGCTGACGTTGATTCCAGTCCAACAGGCGCGAAAGTGCATCGTGCAGGTCTACCTGTTGCAGCGCTTTGAGCGAGCGCACACCGCCCAGCGAAGGCAGCAGCCACTGCTCCAGCCCGTCGAGCAGGCTGTCATCATCCATTGCGGGCCAGCCCGCGTCGGGCAGCCATTTCGCCGCGCAGGTCAGCCGTAAGCGCAACTGCTCTGCGGCAACCGACCACGTCAGGGCCTGTAATCCCTGATTGCGGATCCAGTCGATCAGCGCCTGTTGTAATTCGGCATCATCCGGCTTGGCCTGCGGATTGGCTTTGAGCACCAGCCGCCCGACCTGCCAGCGCCGCCATGCGCGCAGTGTGCCCTTTTCTTCGTCCCATTCGACTGCGGTTTGTTCTTTGACTATCTGCGGCAAGCGATCTGCCAGTTGCGCCGCATCCAGCGTCACTGCCAGTAAAATGCGTGCATCCGGGCTGTTATTACCCTGCAACAGCTGCGGTGCCACCAGCCAGGCGGCGCGGGTTAAGGCGTCATCCTGCGGCAGGGAAGCGCCGAGGCCATTGGCCAGCAGATAGCGCCCGTCAGCGCCACGACGCTGGGCGATGCGGTCACTGAACGCGGACGCCAGCAGCCACGGCGCAAGGGAAGCATCGACCTGACCTTTCTTGCCGGAAACCCGCTGCGCCAGTTGACTGGCACGACGCTGCCAGTTTCCCTGCGGGCGGCTGAGCCAGTAGTCGATATCCGGCACGCCACCGCGCGGCGGCTCTTCGAGCATCGCGGCCAGCAGTGCGGCAGTGGCGAGTGCATCAGCGCCCTGTGCATCGGCGGCAATCAACATCGCGGCCAGACGCGGGTCGCAGCCGAGTTTACCCATACGCTGGCCCGTGGCGGTCAGTTTGCCCTGCTTATCCGTCGCGCCCAGAGAATGTAGCAGCGCTTTGGCTGCCGCCAGCGCCGGAGCGGGCGGCGCGTCCAGCCAGGCAAGTTGCGCGGCATCCTGACAACCCCACTGCAATAACTCCAGCCAGAAACTGCTGAGGTCACTTTGTAAAATTTCCGCTTCAGCCTGCGCACTGGCGCGTTCCGCCTGCTCTTTGGCAAACAGATGCCAGCACAGACCCGGCTCCAGACGCCCGGCGCGGCCTGCGCGCTGGGTCATCGACGCCTGACTAATGCGCTGGGTGATGAGGCGTGTCAGTCCGCTGCGCGGATCAAATTGCGCGCTGCGCTCCAGCCCGCTGTCCACCACCAGACGGATACCTTCGATAGTCAGACTGGTTTCAGCAATGTTGGTCGCCAGCACGATTTTACGGCGACCTGCGGCGGCGGGCTGAATGGCTTTCTGCTGTTGTTCCAGCGACAACGCACCGTACAGCGGGCAGAGATCCACATCATTCGCCACTTTGCCCGCCAGCAGGTTGTGCACGCGGGTGATCTCCCCTGCGCCCGGCAGAAACAGCAGCATCGAGCCCTCGTGCTCGCTCATCAGGCGGCTAACGATGCGCGCCACGCCGTCATCAAGCCGTTCATGGCTGGCGAGGGAAAGATAATTGCGTTCAACGGGGAAACTGCGGCCTTCGGAGATAATCACCGGTGCATCCGGCAACAGCGGTGCAAGGCGCACGTTGTCGAGCGTGGCCGACATGATCAGTAATTTGAGGTCATCGCGCAGGGCATTTTGCACATCGAGCAGCAGCGCCAGCGCCAGATCGGCCTGCAGGCTGCGCTCGTGGAATTCATCGAGGATCACCAGCGATACGCCGCTAAGCTCCGGATCAGCTTGCACCATGCGGGTCAGAATGCCTTCGGTGACCACTTCAAGCCTTGTGACAGCGCTGGTTTTGCTTTCCGCACGCATCCGGTAGCCGACAGTCTGGCCGGGCGTTTCGCCCAACTGCTGCGCCAGACGGAACGCCACATTTTTCGCTGCCAGACGGCGCGGCTCGAGCAGCAAGATTTTGCCGGGCAAAGCGGCCTGTTGCAGCAACTGCAACGGCAACCAGGTTGATTTCCCCGCACCGGTCGGTGCCAGCAATAACACCTGCGGCGCCGTGCGTAATGCGGCTAATAGCGGTTCAAGTACGGCACTGACCGGCAAAGAAGAAGACAATGAAAAACCCCATATGATTTGATTTAAAGCGCCAGCATTGTAGCATCTGTGCCTGTTTATGCCGCCAGGGAACCCGAAATGTCAGCTCAACGTCGCCTGTTTTTTGCTTTATCACTGCCGCCTGAATTACAAAAACAGATGATCCAGTGGCGGGCCGACACCTTTCCTGCCGATACCGGACGCCCTATTGCCGCCGCCAACCTGCACCTGACGCTGGCGTTTCTTGGGGAAGTCAGCGCACCGAAAGAAGCCGCTTTGCGCAGCGTAGCGGGAAGAATCGAGGCCAAAGGGTTCAGCATGCAGATCGACGATGCCGGACACTGGCCTGGCGCGGGTGTCGTCTGGCTCGGCACCCGCCGCGCACCGCGTGCGCTGCTGCAACTGGCCGACGTCCTGCGTTCACACGCCGCACGCAATGGCTGCTATCAAAATACCCTGCCGTTTCACCCGCATATTTCACTCTTTCGCGCAGCGACGCGGCCGGTGGCCATTCCGCCCGCCACGCCAGACTGGACGCTGCACGCTAAAGAGTTTGGGTTATATCAGTCCATTTATGAGCGTGGTCGCACCCGCTACTCGCTATTGCAAAGCTGGGCGCTGCCAGCACCGCTTGCCTAACCGGAATCAGGAACTCTCATGCACTTTGATCCCCCGCTGCAACCCGCGACCCTTATCAAACGTTACAAACGTTTTCTGGCCGATGTCGTGACACCCGAGGGCCGTGAGCTGACGCTGCATTGCGCCAACACCGGCGCCATGACCGGCTGCGCCACGCCGGGCGATACCGTGTGGTATTCAACGTCAGATAACCCGAAACGCAAGTATGCCCACAGTTGGGAGCTGACCCAAACGCAGGCAGGAGACTGGATTTGCGTAAACACGTTGCGGGCCAACCAGGTGGTGCGGGAAGCGCTGGAGGCTGACGCAATTCCAGAATTATCCGCTTACAGTAAGTTGACGGCTGAAGTTAAATACGGCGCCGAGAACAGTCGTATTGACCTTATGTTACAGGCGGACAATCGTTCTGACTGCTATATTGAAGTGAAATCTGTCACCTTGCTGCAACATGGATGCGGCTTCTTCCCCGACGCAGTGACCCTGCGTGGCCAGAAGCATTTACGCGAGCTGCAAGCGATGGCGGAACAGGGACAGCGAGCCGTGCTTTTTTTCGCTGTATTGCATTCAGGCATTGAAAGCGTCTCTCCGGCACACCATATTGATCCGCGTTACGCAGAATTGCTGACGCAGGTACAACAAAGCGGTGTCGAAGTGATGTGTTACGGTGCCAAATTTTCTGCAGAGGGTGTCCGCCTCGCAGAACGTTTACCTCTGGCTAACCGCCAGTTTGTCGGATAACCCCTGTTATAACAGCCATCGGCAGCTATATAAAAAGGGTACGCGAATACGCTTTTCCTCACAGTGCTGTCAAGTACCTGCGAGGAATAATTGCTTACCTCGTTACCTTCTGGTATTTATAGCGGCCTGATTTTTTCCCCCTTTTGGGGATCGAAATACTCAGCATCATTTGGATTACCGCGTAGCGGCTAACGCAGCAGTAACATAAAGGATGATGGGTATAGTGCGTTTTATGTAGGAGAAGCATCATGCAAGAAGGGCAACCCCGTAAGACATCGTCCTTGAGCATTCTCGCCATCGCTGGGGTAGAACCATACCAAGAGAAGCCAGGCGAAGAGTACATGAACAGCGCTCAGCTGACCCACTTCAAAAAGATTCTTGAAGCGTGGCGTAATCAGCTCAGGGATGAAGTTGACCGTACCGTTACGCATATGCAGGACGAAGCTGCAAACTTCCCAGATCCGGTAGACCGTGCCGCTCAGGAAGAAGAATTCAGCCTTGAACTGCGTAACCGCGACCGCGAACGTAAGCTGATTAAAAAGATTGAAAAAACACTGAAAAAAGTGGAAGACGAGGATTTCGGTTACTGCGATTCCTGTGGCGTTGAGATCGGCATCCGCCGCCTCGAAGCACGTCCTACCGCCGATTTGTGCATTGACTGTAAGACATTGGCTGAAATCCGCGAAAAGCAGATGGCGGGCTAAGTCTCGGGTCCCACGCGGTGCGTCATGCATGCACCGCGTTCCCTTTATAGAAGATGTTCCTGTCCTATGTCTGATTCCCATACTGCGCCGCGCTACGTTGGCCGCTTTGCCCCCTCGCCCTCCGGCGTTCTCCATTTTGGTTCCCTGATTGCCGCCCTCGGCAGCTATCTGCATGCCCGTTCTCTGCAGGGCCGCTGGCTGGTGCGCATTGACGACCTTGATCCTCCACGCGAGATCCCCGGCTCCGCCGACAGCATTCTGGCGACGCTGGAGCGCTTCGGGCTGCACTGGGATGGCGAGATTGTCTGGCAGTCTACGCGTCATGATGCTTACCGCGCCGCGCTGGAGATATTACGCCAGCAGGGTTTGAGCTATTACTGCACCTGTACCCGTCAGCGAATCGCTCAACTGGGTGGCAGCTACGACGGGCACTGTCGTGATTTAGCCCTCGGGCCAGAAAACGCCGCTATCCGTTTGCGCCAGACGCGCCCGGTTTATGCGTTTGACGATGATTTTCAGGGGCAACTTCACGCCACTGCCGCACTTGCCGAAGAGGATTTTATCGTGCGCCGCCGTGACGGACTGTTCGCTTATAATCTGGCGGTCGTGGTGGATGATCACTATCAGGGCGTGAACCATATTGTGCGCGGTGCGGATTTAATTGAGCCCACCGTGCGGCAAATATCGCTTTATCAGCATTTAGGCTACCCGCAGCCGGGTTATTTGCATCTGCCGCTGGCGGTAAACGCTAACGGAGATAAACTCTCAAAACAGAATCATGCTCCCGCGTTGCCCGCAGGGGATCCCCGTCCGGTCTTGTTGAAAGCGTTACAATTTTTAGGTCAACCGGTGCCAGAAAACTGGCAGGATCTGCCATTAGATTTATTATTACACTGGGCGACAGAACACTGGACGCCAGCGCAGATGCCGCGCCGGAATGCGAAAGCTCCGGCAGATTTGAGTTCGGCATTCTCAAAGTAGTCAGTGTGAGCTATGATTAGCCGCTGTTTTTGCGTCGCGTCATTTTTATCAGTCACTATCGAGGTGTCCCATTTTTACCCGAGTAGCCAATTTTTGCCGTAAGGTGCTAGTTCGTGAAGACAAAGTCATTCGTGAAGAATCCGCGGTGCCGGAACAGGCCCCCCTTCATGAAGATAAAACCCGTCGCGATACAACGCCCGTGGCTGAAGGCAACGTGAAAACGGCCCCAGCCCCACGCCGCGAACGCAGCGGCAGCCGTGATAACCGTGGCCGCCGGGATGAAAACGCTCACCGCAGCGATCGGGGTGACCGCCGCAGCAATGGCTCACCACAAGGCACCGGCCCGCGTAACAGTGCAAATAGCGCCAACCGCCGCCCGGCCAGCGAGTCGCCACGTGGCGAACGCCAGCCTATCATTGAGCGCTATGTCACTGAGCATCCGTCCAAACCGCGAGCGTCATTTGACTACGCCGGTGAGACGCGTGCCATCACCATTATTCCTCGCGACGAGCACAATATTTCCCGTCGTGATATCAGCGAAAACGCCCTGAAAGTCCTCTACCGTCTGAATAAGTCTGGCTATGAAGCCTATCTGGTCGGCGGCGGCGTGCGTGATTTACTGCTGGAAAAGAAACCCAAAGATTTCGACATCACCACCAACGCCACGCCGGATCAGGTTCGCAAACTGTTCCGCAATTGCCGTCTGGTCGGTCGTCGTTTCCGCCTGGCACACGTCATGTTCGGGCCGGAAATCATTGAAGTCGCTACCTTCCGTGGTCACCACGAACAGCTGGAAGAAGAGCCAGAAGACAAGAACTCCTCCCAGCAGGCCGTTAACGGGATGCTGCTGCGCGACAACATTTTCGGCACCATCGAAGATGATGCCCAGCGCCGCGATTTCACCATCAATAGCCTGTACTACGGCGTGGCGGATTTCACCGTGCGTGATTACACCGGTGGTCTGCGTGATCTGGAAAACGGCATTATCCGTCTGATTGGCGACCCGGAAACCCGCTACCGCGAAGATCCGGTGCGGATGCTACGCGCTGTGCGTTTTGCCGCAAAACTGGACATGAAAATCAGTCCGGAAACGGCAGAGCCGATCCCGCGTCTGGCGACGCTGTTACAAGAGATCCCGCCGGCCCGTCTGTTCGAAGAGTCGCTGAAATTATTGCAGTCCGGTTATGGCCATCAGACCTACCTGAAACTGTGCGAATACCAGTTATTCCAGCCGCTGTTCCCGCTGATTGCCAGCCAGTTCACCGAGCAGGGCGACAGCCCGATGGAACGCATTCTGCTTCAGGTGCTGAAAAACACTGACTTCCGTCTGCAAAACGATCAGCGCGTCAATCCGGCATTCCTGTTCGCCGCCATGCTGTGGTATCCGGTGATTGAACATGCGCAAAAGCTTGCGCAGGAAGGCGGTCTGACCTATTACGATGCATTCTCGCTGGCGATGAACGACGTACTCGACGAGCAGTGCCGTTCACTGGCCATCCCGAAACGTATTACGACGCTGGTGCGCGACATCTGGGCGCTGCAACTACGTCTGTCCCGCCGTCAGGGTAAACGGGCGCACAAGCTGATGGAACATCCTAAGTTCCGCGCCGCCTTTGATTTACTGGCGCTGCGTGCAGAAGTGGAACAGCACCGCGAACTGCAAAGCCTCACCGAATGGTGGAGCGAGTTCCAGGAAGCCACACCGGCGTCGCAGAAAAACATGTTGGGTACGCTGGGCGATGACGTCGCACCACGCCGCACCCGCACGCGTCGTCCGCGCAAACGGGCACCTCGTAAGGAAAGCGGTCAATGATCCGGGTCTACATTGCGCTCGGCAGCAATCTTGCTAAGCCTGTAGACCAGGTCAACTGTGCGCTGGAAGCTCTGGCGCACATGCCCCGCACCAGACTGGTGGTCTGTTCCCCGTTTTACCGCAGTAAACCGCTCGGTCCGAAAAATCAGCCCGATTTTCTCAACGCCGTGGTTGCCCTTGATACCCAGTTGCCCGCAGAAGAGCTGCTCGACGCGACTCAGGCGATTGAACAGAATCAGGGGCGGGTACGTAAGGCCGAACGCTGGGGGCCGCGTACGCTGGATTTAGATATGCTGCTGTACGGTAATCAGGTGATCGCCACCGAACGGTTGACTGTGCCGCATTATGATATGAAGAACCGCGAGTTCATGCTTTACCCGCTGGCGGACATTGCTGCGGAACTGGTGTTCCCCGATGGCGAATCCTTACAGAAAATCCTGACCCGCGTCCCGCGCAATGGTCTGGAACGCTGGTAACGCACGCCTTATTCCGCCCGAACTTCTACCTGCAATCCCCCTTCCGCCCTGTTACGATAAACCACACGAAGCCCGTGCAGTTGCGCGATCCGCTTCACAATGGAGACTCCCAGCCCGCTGCCGGTCTGCTCCTGACCCGGCGGACGGTAAAAACGCTCGCCGAGCCTTGCCAGATGTTCCTCTGAAATCCCCGCCCCCTGATCTTCAACGTCAATCCCCTGCCCGCTCAGGCGTACGGTCACGACCGAACCTGCCGGTGAATAACGCACCGCGTTGTCTACCAGATTTCGCAGCATCAGCGACAACAACAGAGATTGCCCTTCCATCGCGGCCGGTGTGCCGGTCTGTTCAAACCGCAACGCGATGCCTTTAGCGTGGGCGGCAGCATCCTGCGCGCCTAAGGTTTGCGAAATCAGCCCTGCCCAGTCAATTTGTTCCAGCTCATCGAGACTGCCGAAAGACTCCAGCCTCGAGAGTGTAAGAAGCTGATCGACCAGTCGTGTGGCACGGTCAATACTGGTGGTCAGGTTTTGCAGCGCATGTTCACGCATTTCTGTGTCTTCACCGGAAAGCTGCACCACTTCGGTTTGCACCCGCAGCGCGGCCAGCGGACTGCGCAACTCATGGGCGGCATCCGAGGTAAAACGCCGCTCGCGCACCAGCATGTCGCCGGTGCGGGTGAAGAGTGAATTAAGGGATTCCACCAGCGGCAGCACCTCGCAGGGCACCCGGTCGGTCGAGATAGGCGAAGCATCCTCTGGCGCGCGCCGGTGGAGGTCATCGGCCACGCGGCGCAGCGGGCGCAGTTCCAGACCAATCATCACCATCATCGCCAGCAGCAATATCGGCAAACAGCCCAGCCACGGCAGCAGTTGCCCCGAGACCAGATTCCAGGCCATATCGTTGCGGTAATCATATTCCTGACCGACGGCGATGCGAAAACGCCCGTCGGCGGTGGTCAGCCACAGCAGACGCCATTTATCGTCATCGTTATTGATTTCACTGTCCGTAAAACCCTGAGTATTTTTATCAAAGCGGATCTTCCTGCCATTTTCGCCGTCGTTAAGCAGCATTTTTCCTTGCAGATCAAAGATGGCGAACGTCAGGGCATCATCGTCGGTGTGCCCGCGCTCACCTTTACGCACCAGTTTTTTAGTCTCGGGCAGGCGCACTTCATGATTTTGCAGCAAAATATCGCCCACGCCGGTGGCGGCCAGACGCTTAGCGAACAGCATCTGTTGCGTATCAAAGACTTCGTTGATGTTGTGTCGGGTCTGATGCCAGGCCACGGCCGACGCCACCAGCCAGGTGACCAGCGCCAACATGCCAAACAGCAGGATCAGGCGCAGACGCAGGCTGAGATTTCTGAAACGTTGCTTCACACACTTTCTCCGGCCGCGTTATCTGTCGCTTCTGTCACGGCGTCCCCCAGCGTATAACCGACGCCGTGAACGGTGCGGATAAAACCGTTGCCCAGCTTTTTGCGCAGATGGTGAATATGCACTTCGACGGCGTTGCTGCTGACTTCATCATCCCAGTTATAGAGTTTTTCCTGAATCAGCGGACGCGGCAATACCCGGCCTTTATTGTTGAGAAACAGCTCCAGCACCGTGATTTCACGCGGGGTCAGCACCACCGGTTGGCCATTGATCGCCACGCTGCGCAGCGCCGGGTCGAACTCCAGAATGCCGTGGGTTATTTTTGGCGTGATTTGCCCGTGGCGGCGGCGGATCAGCGCCTGCAAACGTGCTGCTACTTCCACCAGCGCAAACGGCTTACACAGATAATCGTCGGCTCCGGCCTGTAACCCGCCTACCCGCTGTTCAAGGGCATCACGGGCGGTGAGGATCAGCACCGGCGTATCTTTTCCAGCCTGACGCCACTCTTTAAGCAGCTGCATACCGTCCATGCCGGGCAGGCTGAGATCGAGGATCACAGCGTCATAAGGTGCGCTGTCGAGCGCCGCTTTGCCGACCAGTCCGTCGGTGAACCAGTCGAGCGTAAAGCCCAGCTTTCCCAGCCCGGCGCGGATACCGTCGCCGATCATCTTATCGTCTTCTATCAGCAGAATGCGCATATTCCCCTCAATATCATCAGATCTTCCATGTCCCTATTATACGCCAGGCTTATTAAGCGGTTCTTAAGATGTTCGGAACTTCACTACCTGCTTAACAGGTCATACAGTAGAATGTTTGCAAGATATTCACCGTATGAATTGTTCACAGGAAGATCCCATGAAAGCTACCACCCTGAGTCAGTTACGCCAGTGGAAAGAAGACAACCATAAGTTCGCGACCCTCACCGCCTACGATTCCAGCTTTGCCCAGCTGTTCGCCGAGCAGGGCATCAACGTGATGCTGGTCGGAGACTCGCTCGGTATGGTCATGCAGGGCAATGATTCCACCCTGCCGGTCACCGTTGAAGAGATTGCCTACCACACCCGCGCGGTGCGCCGTGGTGCACCGCTGGCGTTGCTGCTGGCTGACCTGCCGTTTATGACGTACGCCACGCCTGAGCAAGCATTTGCCAGTGCCGCGGTGCTGATGCGCGCCGGTGCCAACATGGTAAAACTGGAGGGCGGAAGCTGGCTGTGCGACACGGTGAGAATGCTCACCGAGCGTGCCGTACCAGTGTGCGGCCATCTGGGCCTGACGCCGCAGTCCGTAAACATTTTCGGCGGGTATAAAGTTCAGGGCCGGGATGAAGTGGCCGCTAATCTGTTAGTCAAAGACGCATTGGCGCTGGAAGAAGCCGGATTGCAGCTGCTGGTACTGGAGTGCGTCCCGGTCGAATTGGCCCGCCGCGTCACAGAAGAGTTGTCGATTCCGGTGATTGGCATCGGTGCCGGTAACGTCACCGACGGCCAAATTTTAGTGATGCAGGATGCACTGGGCATTACCAGCGGCCATACGGCAAAATTCGTTAAAGATTTCCTTAGCGAAGCTGGCGATATCCGCAGCGCCGTGCGTCTTTATGTCGATCAGGTTGCTCAGGGAATTTATCCGGGCGAAGAACACAGCTTTAAATAAGAAAGGTTATCCACGTGCTTATTATTGAAAACGTTCCGCTGCTGCGCCGTGAAATTCGCTTTTACCGCCAGAACAATCAACGCATTGCGCTGGTGCCCACCATGGGCAATTTGCACGAAGGCCACATGACGCTGGTCGAAGAGGCCAAAGCCAGCGCTGATGTAGTGATTGTCAGTATTTTTGTCAATCCGATGCAGTTTGAGCGCCCGGACGATCTCGAACGTTACCCGCGCACACTGCAGGAAGATTGCGAGAAGCTGAACAAACGCGGTGTGGATTTGGTGTTCGCCCCCTCTCCTGCTGATATGTATCCGAAAGGGCTGGCGACGCAAACGCAGGTCGATGTGCCGGTGATCTCCGCCATTCTGGAAGGGGCCAGCCGTCCGGGACATTTCCGCGGCGTCTCCACCATCGTCAGCAAATTGTTCAATCTGGTGCAGCCCGATGTGGCCTGTTTCGGCCAGAAAGATTTCCAGCAACTGGCCCTGATCCGCACGATGGTCGAAGATATGGGTTATGACCTCGAGATTGTTGGCGTACCGACAGTACGTGCGAAAGACGGTCTGGCGCTGAGCTCACGTAATGGTTATCTGACGCATGATGAGCGTAAAACGGCGCCGCAGCTGGCCAAAATTATGAATCAGCTGGCGGAGCGGCTGAGCCTGGGCGAGCGTCATACCGAAGAGATGCTGCAAGAGACGGCACAGAAACTGCGTGACGCCGGTTTTACGCCGGACGAGCTGTTTATACGCGACGCCAAAACCTTGCAGGAGTTGAGCGTAGACAGCACGTCTGCGGTGATCCTGATGGCGGCCTGGCTGGGTAAAGCGCGCCTGATCGATAACCAGCAGGTTGATCTGACGCAGTAGACAGCGCAGGTCAAATGGGCAAAGATGTTGGCCGGCCGGAGTTCAGATGACGAGTATCCGGCCCGGCAAGTTCTCAGACTTTTTACGTCAGTAAGGGCAGAAGAAATGGTACGCACAATGTTACAAGGCAAACTGCACCGGGTGCATGTGACCCAGGCGGATTTGCACTATGAAGGCTCCTGCGCCATCGATCAGGATTTCCTCGACGCCTCAGGAATTTTAGAATACGAAGCCATCGATATTTATAACGTTGATAACGGTCAGCGTTTTTCTACCTACGCCATCGCTGCGGAACGCGGTTCGCGTATTATTTCGGTCAACGGCGCAGCGGCGCGTTGTGCCTGCGTCGGCGATTTGCTGATCATTTGCTCTTACGTGCAAATTTCAGACGCCGAAGCCCGTAAGCATCAGCCGAAAGTGGCCTATTTTGAAGGTGAAAATCAGCTGAAACGCACCGCGAAAGCCGTGCCGGTTCAGGTGGCTTGATTCCCGATTTAACTCATAAAGAGTCATAAGGAATCCGAATCCCCAAAATCATTCGAGTTGCATCAAGGCGGCAATTGAGTGAATCCCCGGGAGCACACACAAGTATGTGACCGGGGTTCATGAAAGCAGCCAACGCAGAGACAGCTCGAAGGATGAAGGGGATTAGCTTCTCAAACCGCGCCCGCGCTCGATCAAGTACCACGCCAGCAGGTAGAACACCGCGATAAACGCCACCAGCACGCTCATGGTAAACACCAGCGGTACGTCTGAAATCCCCAGAAATCCGTAGCGGAAACCACTGATCATGTAGACAATCGGGTTCAGCTTGGAGACCGCCTGCCAGATGGGTGGCAACAGGGAGAGCGAGTAAAACACCCCGCCCAGATAGGTCAGCGGCGTTAACACAAAGGTCGGGATCAGGCTTATGTCATCAAAGGTGGTCGCGAATACTGCATTCAGGAGACCGCCCAGTGAGAACAGGATCGCCGTCAGCAACAGCGTCAGCGCGATCACCCACCAGGAGTGGATCACCAGCGGTACGAAGAACAACGAAATCGCCGTGACCAGGATCCCCACACAAATCCCGCGCGCCACGCCACCGCCGACGTACCCGGCGATAACGACGTGCGTCGGTACCGGTGCTACCAGCAGCTCTTCAATATTACGCTGGAACTTGGCGCTGAAGAACGACGATGCCACGTTGGCGTAGGAGTTGGTGATCACCGCCATCATGATAAGGCCCGGCACGATAAACTGCATGTACGTGAAGCCGTGCATACTGCCGATCTGCGAACCAATCAGGTTACCGAAAATGATGAAGTAGAGCGTCATGGTGATGACAGGCGGAACCAGCGTCTGGATCCAGATACGTCCAAACCGGTTAATCTCTTTCATCCAGATACTTTTGAGTGCCACCCAATACAGTTGCGACATTATTTCGTTTCCTCACTGCCGTTCACCAGGGTGACAAACAGCTCTTCCAGACGGTTAGCTTTGTTACGCATACTCAACACCTGCACGCCCTGATTGCTCAGCTGGCTGAACAGGGAATTCAAACCCTGCTCGCGCATCACTTCTACTTCCAGCGTGGACGTATCCGTCAGATGACTGCGATACCCCTCCAACTGCGGCAGTGCACTTTTCGGTGCTAAATCAAGAATAAAGGTTTCGGATTTCAGCTTGGAGAGCAGCTCTTTCATACTGGTGTTCTCCACCAGCAGGCCGCCCTGAATGATGCCGATATTACGGCACAGCATTTCCGCTTCTTCCAGATAGTGCGTGGTCAGGATGATAGTGGTGCCCTGCACGTTTAGCTCTTTGAGGAAGCCCCACATGGAGCGGCGCAGCTCGATATCCACGCCTGCGGTCGGTTCGTCGAGGATCAGTAGCTTTGGCTCGTGCATCAGCGCACGGGCGATCATCAGACGGCGTTTCATCCCACCGGAAAGCATGCGCGAACGCTCGTTGCGCTTGCCCCATAAATCCAGCTGCGTGAGGTATTTTTCGGCGCGTTGCAACGCCAGCGGACGCGGAACGCCGTAATATCCAGCCTGGTTCACCACCACCTGCATGACGGTTTCAAAGGGGTTGAAGTTGAACTCTTGTGGCACCAGCCCGAGCTGGCGCTTGGCGTTAACAATATCCTTATCAATGTCGTAACCAAATACCTGCACCTTGCCTGCTGACTTGTTCACCAGTGAGCTGATGATGCCAATGGTGGTGGATTTCCCGGCACCGTTTGGGCCGAGCAGGGCGTAAAAATCCCCTGCTTCCACTTTCAGGTCGATGCCGCGCAAAGCCTGCACCCCACCGGCGTAGGTCTTGGTTAACTTCTCCAGTTCTAATGCGTATGTCATAAGTGGAGCTTACCTTGTGTAGAGAACCTTGTTATAAATTCTGGCGTTAAGATTTGATCATCATTGAAGATGCTGAATCGGTTTTAAAAAGCGTTGCGTTGCCCTATATTAACCCATCGCTGTTAGTTGGTTACAGGCTATTAACTTCCATGAACGAGATTGAAACACTTAAAAGTAATAACGCCCTTTGGTCGAAAACCATGGTGGAGGAAGACCCGGGTTTCTTCGCGCGTCTCTCCGAATCGCAAAAACCCCGCTTCCTGTGGATTGGTTGTTCTGACAGCCGCGTTCCTGCCGAGCAACTGACCGGCCTCGAGCCTGGTGAGCTGTTTGTGCACCGTAACGTGGCCAATCTGGTGATTCACACCGACCTCAACTGCCTGTCCGTTGTGCAATATGCCATCGACGTACTGCAAGTCGAGCACGTGATCATCTGTGGTCACTACGGTTGCGGCGGCGTGCAGGCGGCAGTTGAAAATCCGGAACTCGGGCTTATCAACAACTGGCTGCTACACATTCGTGATATCTGGTACAAACACAGCTCGCTGCTTGGCGAACTCTCTCCGGACCAGCGTCTGAACAAGTTGTGTGAACTGAATGTGGTTGAGCAAATTTACAACCTCGGTCACTCAACGGTGATGCAGTCGGCGTGGAAGCGCGGGCAGAAAGTCTCCCTGCACGGCTGGGTGTACGGTATTCAGGACGGGCGTCTGCGCGATCTTGAAGTGACCTCCACCAACCGCGAAACGCTGGAACAACGTTACCGCCAGGGTGTCTCCGCCCTGCTGCATGGCAATCCGCAGTAACTGTACAAAAGATTAAAAAGCAAAAGGCACATTATGTGCCTTTTTTTGTGCCTTTTTTTCAGGGCATTACCGTGACTTGCAACTAACTCAGTGAGTTAACCACCACTGTAAGCAGGCTTAAACGTCTATCGTGTGGACACTATGTGGACGTTAAGGATATCAGGCTACCCAACGATCATTCCATGTGTCGCGGTAGATAATGTTTCCATCCGTGTACTTCCAAGTGATCGCCTCATAACGCAATTCGAGGGTTTCCAGATGAGTGCTGCTGAGTCCATTGGGGGAAAGGTACGGTGAAATCGTAGTGATTTTGACGTTTTCAAACATGATATTGAAGTATTCAGATTCGATGCCTGACTCCAGAATGCGGTACATCTTGATCGTTGCTTTTTTCAGAGTGCGGCCTTCACATACGGCGCGGTACAAAACGGGCGTTGTCTGGTCAAATTCTTTCACTATAACGATAGGGCGGTGAATTCGCGTTCCGGTGAGCTTGCCCAAATTGGCATCAACAGGGATGGTCACTCCGTGGGAAAACGATTTTAGTTCGATGGAGCCTAAACGCATTGGCATCAAACAACTACCGACAATTGGAGAGCCGTTTTCATCTTCGAGCCATAAATGTGCCGGGGTTGACATATAATTTCCTTATAAATTAATTTCAAATAATGCTATTTTTCAGATAATTACCATTTCACATAGCGATAAAAAATAACTATTACGAACACGAAAAATAAAGGTACAGGCCATAGAGGGCCATCAGGGAAAAAATGCACCAGAATAACTGCAAATATGAGTGTTAATACTGCGGGGCCGTACATCGAAAATAATGACTTGAACAATCTTTTAAAAAATCTTCTGATAAAATTCATCATATTTCACCGAATCATCTTAGTGATGATGTCGGCAATACCACCATCCGAAGCCCATTGCGCTTTAAACGCACCGGCCCTATCAAACAATGGTTCTATCAGGAAGTACATCATTTCAAGCTCTTGGGCATATAGCGCGGAGTAGTAAGCAGGGTAAGTAAAGTGAAGTCGATGTGCGCTATCTGCTGCTTTCTGGACTATGCCATATATACCAACTCCCCCTACAACACCGCCCGCCCTGCGCCCTGCTAGTGCGCTGATTTCAAGATTTAGGTTCATGCCGACGGCGACGGACGATGCTGTCGCTAATGCAAATCCTACGTTAGTGAGTGAGCTTGTAGCAATGTGGACATTCACTGCCATGAGCATTTGTTTTATACGCTCTATCTGCTCGGAGGTTTTGTATTTGAATACATCTTCAAAATATATTTTAAGCATTTCATATACAACATCAGTATGTCGAAGAAGGTGATAAACCCCTTTAGAGAATCGAATGTCTTCGGTCTTTTGTTGCTGACAGACGTCTTGATATTCATCAGTAAAACAGGAGGTGTAATACAACCCGCGTTTTACACCGCCTCCTATCGTTTCAATCTGATTTGATACAGCCTTTTCGACGCTCGTAAATGCGTGGTCGAGTTTTAGTGCGAGGATTTTATTGGCCTGAAGATAACTAATGACTTCATTGCTATAGTACATAACCGCTCCTTGTCAATACCCACTCAATCCATATGGTCATTATAAGTATTCAATGTCGGTGAGTAAATGTACATTTATGCTGCCAGGATTCGCATTTTTCCAAAAAAATTATTAATCGCCGTGCCACGCCAGTATTGGCGCGGTTCACCGACTACACCGGTGACATGAATATGTTACTGGTGCCGGTGAATGCGTGGCTAAGCGGACAATAATGTTGTACGTAAAAGGGACCGCCTAAGCTAGTTCCTGTTGACCTGAATTGGCACGTGCGGAGAAGGACTGAATGTTGAAAATCGGGCCTTTTCAGTATTAATAAACGGCCTCGGATTTGTTATGAAGATCATTTATAGATACAAAAATAGATATTATTTCTCTCGCACGTAAGTGGTTTTAACCAAGGTCTCTAGTACTACTTCATTTTTTATCACTTTGAAGTTCAATGGCTGTTTTAGTTCACTAAATAAAGGTATGCCTCCACCAAGTAAGATAGGAAAGCGAGTGATAACCATTTGATCAATTAGATCTTTATTGAGGAAGCTTTGAATTGTTGCACCACCGTCGATGTAGAGATCATTAAATCCCTTAGCATTCAGTTCCGCGATAATATCTTTCAATTCACCTTTGACTAAGAATACTTTTTCCTCATAGCCTTGCGGCACTTTCGTCATGGTATTGCTCAACACAAACACTGGCTTTTTATAAGGCCAATCGCAGTCAAAACTCAGTACAGCATCAAGGGTATTACGACCCATCACCAACGCGTCAATTCGCTCGACTAAAGCGAAAAAACCAGTATCGGCATTATCTGGATTTGGTATTGAATAAAGCCAGTCGAGCTTCCCTTGTTTATCTGCAATATAGCCATCCAGACTGGTTGCAATGAATACGATGTTTGCCATGAATATCTCCTCAAATTAGTCGTGGTTGAGTCAAGCTAAAATATGGTTTACAATAAAATCTACACCGTAGAATTAAATTGATTTTATTGGAGATATCAGATGGATGTCAATGAAAAAAAACGCGGCCGACCATTAGGGAAGTTGTCACAGTTAAATGCTGATCGGATTCTAGAAACAGCTAAATGTTTGATGAAAGAGAATGGGAAAGTCCCCAGCATCCGTTCATTAGCAACGCAATTAAACGTGGATCCCATGGCGATCTATCACTACTTCAAAAACAAGAATTCATTGTTAGAGGCACTAACCACATCACTTGTGGTGGAGATCTATCTGCCTCAAGAGCGCTCGGACTGGCAAAACGAGTTAAAACACTTATGTGTCAGTTATATTGAAATATTACGCGAGTACAGCGGACTCCTACAAACTATGCTGAGCATGACATCACACGGCCCAGCTGAAATATTTACTGAACGCTATAAAATCATTGTTTCTCCTTTAGCTCTATCCAAAAAAACCGAAAAAGACGGCCTGGATTTACTGGCAGATTATTTACACGGTTTCGCGTTTTCCATCAGTTGCTGCCATGAAGAGGGTATTGTCAAAACTGAAATGATGAATGGGCCTTTGGCACTAATTTGTAATGCATTGGAATCCTCCCGAAACTAACCCCTGGGTATCGGATTTCACAACATGTCATAGTTTCCGCTATATAACTATTCGCCCCACTAAACTTCTGTTGTACCACCGATAGTCCTACGTCCGCACGTTGGCGCCGGATCCCTCCGGCTGCATCCTTCCCCTCATGAATACACCCGAAACCTTCGCAGAACTTGCCCGCGCGGTGCGCGACCTCATCCGAACTGGCGTGGTATCTGAAATTGATACTGAGCTGGCGCTATGCCGCGTGCAGACCGGCGAGCTGGTCACTGACTGGCTGCATTGGCTGGCGCCCCGCGCCGGTGCTGCGCGCACGTGGTGGGCTCCTTCGATCGGCGAACAGGTATTAATCCTGTCACTCGGCGGCGAGCTCGATACCGCCTTTGTGCTGCCCGCTATCTACAGCGACGACTTTCCCGCGCCCTCTGTCTCCGCGCAGGCTTATCACATCCAGTTTTCAGACGGTGCGGTGATGCAATACGAGCCGGAAACCGGCTCGCTGGAGGTTAAACAGGACGGGACGATGACGGGAAATATCAGCCATTCCGACGGGAGTCTGTCGTCAAACGGCGTGACGCTGCATCCCCATAAACACAGCGGAATAAATCCTTTTATTTCAGTTGATTGAAACGATTTTCCAGGCACATGACGTGCCTTTTTTTGTGCCTTTTTTCAGGCGGTCCGCTCTGTCATAGCGCGGGAAGACGGCGACTGATCACTCGTCGAGCATGACCACTTTACCGACATACGGCAGATGACGGTAACGCTGGGCATAGTCGATGCCGTAACCGACAACGAACTCGTCAGGAATGGCGAAACCCACGTATTCGACTTTCACGTCCACTTCACGGCGCTGAGGTTTATCCAACAGCGTACAGATAGCCAGTGATTTCGGACCGCGCAGTTGCAGCAGTTCACGCACTTTGCTCAGGGTGTTGCCGGAGTCGATGATATCTTCAACGATCAGCACATCTTTGCCACGGATATCTTCGTCGAGATCTTTGAGAATTTTGACATCACGGGTGGTGGACATGCCGTTGCCGTAGCTGGACGCGGTCATGAAATCCACTTCGTGGGAGACGTCAATGGTGCGACACAGGTCAGCCATAAACATGAATGAGCCGCGCAGCAGCCCGACCAGCACCATGTCGCTGCCGCTGTCGCGGTAGTGCTCGGTGATTTCACGGCCTAATTCGGCGATGCGGGTTTTGACTTCCTGCTCGGAAATCATGACGTCTACTCTGTGTTTCATATAAAGCCTAACCACCTGAATTTGAGATATTTATCGCCATTAAACCGGGTAATGGCGACCTTGAAGCGGAAAGGATTATAACAAAGAACCCGGTAATGGGTAACGCCGGTGCGTCAACCAATCCCTGCCTGATGTAAATCATGCAGATTTATCGCCCCGACCAGCACGCCATCGCTGTCCACGACCGGGGCCGCACTGATGTTTTGCTGATGCAAAGCCTCAAGCGCTTCACCGGCGCGCCACTGGGCTGGCAGCAGATATCCGGGCCGCGTCATGGCATTGTTGAGCGGCTCATTCAGGCTGTGCCCTTTCACCAGCCAGCGGCGCAGGTCGCCGTCGGTAAAGACACCCGCCACGTGGCGCTCAGCGTCACACACGGCAATCAGACCAAGGCCTGTACGGCTCAGTTCCAGCATCGCGTTCATTACGTTATCATCGACATCAATCACCGGCAGGCGGTCGCCGGTGCGCATCAGGTGATGCACCCGCGTAAGCAAACGGGCGCCCAGACTGCCACCGGGATGGGAACGGGCAAAATCTTCCGCACCAAAGCCACGGTGACGCATCAGCGCCATCGCCAGCGCATCGCCCATCATCAGCGTATTCACAGCACTCGAGGTCGGTGCCAGCCCCATCGGGCAGGCTTCGCGCTCAACGCTGACGTCAATGACAGCATCGGCGGCATGGGCCAGCGGAGAGTTCTTACCGCCGGTGATGGCGATAAGTTTGGTGTTATTTTCTGCCAACAGCGGCAGCAGCATTTCCAACTCTTTGGCACGGCCAGAATAGGAGATGAAAATCAGCACGTCCTGACTACCAATCATGCCTAAGTCACCGTGCAGCGCTTCGGCCGGATGCACAAAGAAGGCCGGTGTGCCGGTACTGGCGAGCGAGGCGGCGATTTTTTTACCAATGTGCCCGGATTTTCCCATCCCCGACACCACGGCTTTACCGGTGCAATTCAGCAGCAGCTGGCAGGCGCGGACAAAATTGTCATCCAGACGGGTCAGCAAGCGCTGTGCTTCTTCAATTTCGATTTCCAGCGTTTCGCGTGCAAAATCCAGCAGCGATTTGTTCATCTTCTTCTCTCCTGAGAATGAGGTGATTACGTTGATTTTCGACCGGCTCAGGCCGACACGGTAAAGCCCAGCATCATGCCGGTGTCTTCGTGCTCCAGCAGGTGGCAGTGGGCCATATAGGCCTGCTGTTTGTCCGCCAGATGGTTGAAACGCACCAGCACTTCACTGCGCGCGCCTTCAACCCGAACGATATCTTTCCAGCCCGAGCGATGCGCAGCTACCGGTTGACCATTTTCAGAAAGGATACGGAACTGTGTGCCGTGGATATGGAAAGGATGCAGCATCATGTCACCCTCCCCTGAAAGGGTCCACTTCTCGTACTGGCCCTGTTTGACGTCAAACGCAGGCGTATGCATATCATAGGCTCTGCCGTTGATTTTATTGCCGCTCATGAAATCAAATTTACCGGCGCTTTTCGACATATCCATTCCGGCCATGCCGCCATGAGAGTCGTGGGACACCCCCGGCATTGACGCCATGTCATTGCCTTTCCCTGCATCGCCGTGGCTCATACTCATTCCCGCCATCGCCTCATGACCATAGCGTTCCATCAATGCTGCCATACCCTGCTGGTCAAGCTGCGGATCCATCGACAGTTGCAGCCAGCGGGCCGGCAGGCCATCGGCGGAAACCAGTTCCGGCATTTTCACCAACGTGTCCGGTATTGACGGTGCGCCCAGCGTCAGCGTCGGCTGAATACGCAGCACCGGCAGTGGCTGGTCAAACGGTGCCAGCGTCATGCCCATCTGTTTGACCGGCAAGGTGACGAGGTCAAAAGGCTGAGTTCCCTGGCACTCCACCAGCACTTCGAAGCGTTCGCCCATCAGCATAGGGAGTTCTGTGACTTTTACCGGTTCAGCGAGGAAACCGCCGTCGCTGGCGATCACATAGAGCGGGCGCCCGTCGCTGGTAGCAATATTGAGCGAACGGGCGTTGCAGCCGTTCAGCAGGCGCAGACGCACCCAACCGCGCGACACGCCGTGCTGCGGGTAAACGGCACCGTTAGTCAGCATGTGGTTGCCAAACCAGCCAATGGCGGCGGTCATGACATCCATCTGGTAATCGATTTGTCCCGCGTCGTTGAGACGTTTATCCTGAAAGATCAGAGGAATATCATCAACGCCCCAGCGGGTGGGAAGTTGCAATTTGTTGCTCTCGGCATCTTCAATCAGCACCAGTCCCGCCAGCCCCATTGCGACCTGATAGCCGCTGGTCTGATGCGGATGGGGATGGAACCAGCAAGTCGATGCCGGCTGATCGAGCTGAAACTCTACGGTGCGGCTGGCACCGGGGGCAATCACGCCCTGCGGACCCCCGTCGATATCGCCAGGGATTTCCAGCCCGTGCCAGTGCACCGTACTCGCGACATCAAGATGGTTATTAATCGTGACCTTCACGGGTTCACCACGCTTTATGCGCAGCGCTGGCCCAAGCAGATTACCGTTCACACCCCAGGTTTCAGTATTGACGCCGGGTAAAAACTGGCTCTGCCCGCGCTGTAAATTGAGGCTATAGCTGCCGTCAAAATTCGCCCTGAGGATCGGCGGAACCGGCAAAACCGGACGATCGGCGGCAAACGCCAGACGGCTCCAACCGGGCAACGTAGTGGCTGCGCCCATCAGGGTGGTCCATTTGATAAAGTCGCGACGATGCATGTTCAGATCCTTTTGGCGGTTGGCGGGCAGTGTAAGAGCGTCAGCCTAAACCCTCCACCAAGGGTAAGGTCAAGCCGCTGAGCGGATAAAAGAAATTTAGTGTGACTCAGGGCAAATATGTTAACGTCTTTTGATTCTCTAAGAGCCCCTTTTTCCTATTAAAAGAACAATGCAATGAAAAGAACTACGCTGACTTTGCTGTTGCTGACCCTGCTCGGTTTCTCCTCTGCCAGCCAGGCATTAAGTGAATCTGAAGCCGAAGATTTAGCGGATCTGACCGCGGTTTTCGTTTATCTGAAAAATAACTGTGGCTATGACCAGTTACCCAACGCACAAATCAAACGCGCCATTGTGTTCTTCGCACAGCAGAACCGCTGGGATCTCACTAATTACAATAGCTTCAATATGCAGGCCATGGGCGAAGACAGCTACCGTGACCTGAGCGGTATTGCGGTCGCCACGCCGACCAAGTGCAAATCTCTGGCACGCGACTCCCTGAGCCTGCTGGCCTACTCGAACTGATTGCCGTTTTCCCGGCGAGGACAATGCCCCACGCCGGGTCTCACTCCCCAATTTATTCCCTCAGCTATACTTAACCCCAGCTAACTCCGGCTTTCAAACAACACCCTCTGGATGAAATTCAACCGTGCATAGCAGGGTAATGTTGGCTATTATGTTGCCCCATTTTTCAAGGCTGTGAATACTCAGGAGAAGATCGCAACATGTCCCAGGATCACTCACAAAAGCTGTTACAGAAAGAAATGTGGTTTGAGACACTGCACGCCCATTTTGGTCAGTATTTCAGTGTCGAAAAAGAGCTGTACCGTGACAAAACTGAACATCAGGATCTGGTGATCTTTGAGAACGCCGCACTCGGGCGCGTGATGGCCCTCGACGGCGTGGTGCAAACCACTGAACGTGATGAATTCATTTATCACGAGATGCTGACCCACGTGCCGCTGCTGGCGCATGGTCAGGCCAAAAAAGTGCTGATCATCGGCGGTGGCGACGGTGGAATGTTGCGCGAAGTGTGCCGTCATAAAGGCGTGGAATCGGTGACGATGGTGGAAATTGATGCCGGCGTCGTGGAATTTTGCCGCCAGTATCTGCCCAACCACAGCGCCGGATCCTATGACGACGCCCGCTTTAAGCTGGTGATCGAAGATGGCGTCAACTTCGTCAATCAGACCCCTGACACCTTTGACGTGATCATCTCCGACTGCACCGATCCTATCGGTCCCGGCGAAAGCCTGTTTACGTCGGCGTTTTACGAAGGCTGCGCACGCTGCCTGAAACCGGGCGGAATTTTCGTCGCGCAAAATGGCGTCTGCTTCCTCCAGCAGGATGAAGCGGTCAACAGCCATACCAAGCTGAGCCACTATTTCAGTGACGTCAGTTTCTATCAGGCCGCGATCCCGACCTATTACGGCGGCATCATGACTTTTGCCTGGGCGACCAACAGCCCGGAATATCGCCAGATTAACAGCGACACCTTGCAGGCGCGTTTCGATGCTGCGGGTATCACTTGCCGTTATTACAATCCGGCCATCCATCACGGCAGCTTTGCCCTGCCACAGTATTTACTGAATGCCCTGTCGGCCACGCGCTGATACTGCATCCATAAGGGGGTGAACTAAATTGCAAAAGCTGAAACTGCATGGCTTCAATAACCTGACCAAAAGCCTGAGTTTTTGTATCTACGATATCTGTTATGCCAAGACGGCTGACGATCGTGACGGCTATATCGCCTACATTGACAAAGAATATAACGCCAACCGTTTAACGGAGATTCTCACCGAAACTTGCTCGATCATTGGTGCGAACGTACTCAACGTGGCACGACAAGATTACGAACCGCAGGGCGCCAGTGTCACGATTTTAGTGAGCGAAGAGCCGATGGATCCTCGCGATGTGGATACGACTGAACATCCTGGCCCGTTGCCGAACTCGGTAGTCGCTCACCTGGATAAGAGCCATATATGTGTTCATACCTATCCGGAGAGCCACCCCGAAGGCGGTCTTTGTACGTTCCGCGCTGATATCGAAGTCTCAACCTGTGGGGTGATTTCCCCCCTCAAAGCACTGAACTACTTAATTCACCAGCTGGAATCAGACATTGTCACCATTGACTACCGTGTGCGCGGCTTCACCCGCGACGTGAATGGCGTCAAACATTACATCGATCACTCGATTAATTCGATTCAGAATTTCATGTCGAAGGATATGAAAGCGCTGTATGACATGATGGATGTAAATGTGTATCAGGAAAATATTTTCCACACCAAAATGATGCTCAAAGAGTTCGATCTCAAACATTACCTGTTTAATGCTAAGCCGGATGAACTGAGTGCAGCAGAACATAAAGAGATCACCGATCTGTTGTACAAAGAGATGCAGGAAATTTATTACGGACGCAATTTGCCGTCGGTGTAAATTTCACGCGAAATAAACATCGCTGAAAGGCCGGGCATGAAGGTGCTCGGCTTTCTTTAATTTGACTTAGTGACAAAAGGAGCTACGTTTAATTCTTGCCGAACTCAGGACTTTCATCAAAAAAATCACCCTGAGCCTCATTTTGTAAAACCTTAACTCAAATTGATCGGAAAATGATCTGCGTAATAAGGCAAATTATCAGAACAAATAATACGCGTTAACTTAAATAGATCTGACAAACGCCCTTTAATTTTACTTATTACTTTCCCATTGATCTTATTTGAACAGAAAATGAATAGAGCCTTCTTTATCTCTCTTATCTTGCGTTAACATCCCGCCGCTGTTTTTAAAATCACCACTCCTAATCACCTGCACACAGAAATAATAAAATGACTATCTGTAAATTAAAGACCGTATCCAGTCTGCTGGCCGCGAGTTCTTTATTGGCTTCCGGGGTTTCCTGGGCCGGGGAAAATTTGTTCAGCAATAATACCGACGGAACGCGCCACTATGTCAGTTATGGGGCGGAATATTATAAATGGGATGAGTCCGTCGATAACATGGACGGCAAATATGTTGCAGAGCATGGCCCCCGCCTGCGGGTAAACTTCGGCGCTAATAACTTCCTTGATGCCCCATCAGGCTTACTTAAAGCCTGGGACATGAGCATGATGTTTGGCATTGTCAGCTATAGAGGCAGCACCCTGGATGATAATGCCAACGTGCCTGATGGCTCGCTGAAGGGCAAAACCTACTACACCGGTTACAGTGCAGATATCACGCGCGGATACCGTTACCGCGCGTCGGACAGCCTCTCAATCGACGCCAAAGGCAGCGCAGGCGGTCAGGTCTGGTTGCGAAATATCCGCTCAGACGATGTCTATATCGCTTCTGAAAACCGCACACAGCAATACAGCGCGCTGGAAGTATCATTGCAGCCCTACGCCAAAGCGGCGCTGGGGGCTAACTGGCAAATGACGACGGATTCCCGGCTCAGTCTTGAAGGCGGTGCGCTGTACCCCATCGCGACCTGGACGCACAGCAATCAGGGAGGTGTCTGGCTGCAACCGAAATCGCGCCTGTCCCCCTTTACCAGCCTGACCTGGAATATCAATAAAGACCTGTTTATTAAAGCGTCCTACATCCATCAGAAATACGGCAAGTCAGATGAGAAACAGGGTCAACTGAACGGACGTGACGTGGGTTATTATCAGCCCGCTACCACCACTTCAACGCTCGGCCTGGAGTTTGGTTTTTATTTCTGATGCATGCTTATAACGAGATTGTTCCGGTGTAATTCATCGGAACAATCGCTTATCTTTAAAGCCTTCTTCTTTAGAGGCTTACCTTTCCAATGGATCGTTTTGCAACACTGTTTGGTGTTATAGCCATTTTGCTGTGGAGCATGAGCGTGGCGCTCACCCGCAGTCTGGCGGAAGCGCTCGGGCCTTTCGGCGCGGCGGCCTCTATTTATACGGTCAGCGGCATTATGGTGTGGATGGCCAGCGGTAAGCCCACGCTGCGCGGCCAATCCCCTGCCTATATCATTCTCTGCGGTTTGCTGTTTGTGTTTTATATGGTGGCATTTTCGCTGGCCATTGGTTTGGCACACAGCCGTCAGCAGACGCTGGAACTCGGGCTGATTAACTATTTATGGCCGAGCCTGACGCTGCTGTTTGCGGTGCCGCTATTGAAATTAAAAGTACGCTGGTGGATGTGGCCCGGCGCCGCACTAGCGTTTGCCGGTGTGCTGTGGGCGATAAGCGGAGGTCACGGGCTGGATGTACATCAGCTGATGCGCAATGTGCACAGTAATCCGGTGGCCTACGGGCTGGCCTTTGGCGCGGCAATTGCGTGGGCGCTCTATTCCAATCTGGTGCGGATATTCAGTAAAGGCACTGGCGTGTTGCCGCTGTTCCTGCTGGCAACCGGCGCAGTGCTGTGGGCGCTCTATTTCACCTATTCATCCCCCCGTATCAGTATGACGTGGCGTGCAATGACCGAGCTACTGGCGATGGGTGCCGTCACGGCCATTTCATATCAGTGCTGGGATATCGCGATGAAAAAAGGCAATGCTACATTGGTCGCGGCGCTGTCGTATTTTACCCCGCTGTCCGCTATTTTTATTGCCGGTTTGTGGCTCAATACGTTACCGGGCGCCAGCTTCTGGCCCGGCGTGGGCATGGTAGTGGCCGGGTCGCTGCTGTGCTGGACGGCATCACGCGGTAAATAGCAGGTTATTTATAGGTAGTCACGAAGGTGCGGTATTTCGCGAGGACTTGCAGAAAGTCCTCTACGCCGCAAAAAGCCAGGCTCTCTTCGTCGTAGTAGCTCAGGCCCTCTTCCATTTCATCGCCTTCGAAGCCCAGTTGATTGGCGCGGAGCATCACTTCGTCATCGCCGAGCAGCAGGGTGTATTCGTGGCCGATCAGTTCCCACTGACGCTCGCTGCCTTTCACATCCGCTATGGCTGCTTCAACCTTGTCGAGCACGCTGAAATCGCCCTTCACTTCCTCGTTAATCCAATGTCCAACCACTTCATGGCCCATTGAAAAACGCACTTTGACCTCTCCGGTGATGTCGCGCAAAAAATCGTAGTCCATGGTGAGTCCTCAAAAATCATCACAAGCCCTAAAAAACTCACTCATGATACCAGTAAAAAAGGCGGGATTTCTCCCGCCTTTAAGCTTGTAAAACGAATAATGAGATTACGGCACCGTCAGGCTGACGCTGACTTCATAATTAAATGAATTTACACCGCTGGCATCTCTGTCCTGACCTGCAAAATGAATCGTTCCATGATAAACACCGGCAGGTAGACCTGGGTTATCGCTGGCGGAATAAAGTAAATCTGCTCTTACGTCTCCCCCGCCTGAACATCCTGCATACGTATTAAAAGTATGTGTCGAACAATACGTCGTCCGCTGCCCGCCAAAGTTTACGGTGACTTGCTGCCCCTGCTCATCGGTCATTGGCGTGGTCAGCGGTGTCACTCCATTTTCTACATACACTAATGACGTCGGTCCTCCGGTAGGCGCCACGGCGACAAATCCCATGTACCCATAGCCTGTAATAAAGTTGGTGCTAAATTTGCCTGATGCTCCCGTGATGTTCCAGTCGCTGTTAATCTGACTAACAAACTTCGTCATGGCCGATTTTGACTTCCCGCCCACGCTCGCCGTCACGGTTGCATCACCGCTTGCTGTACCGGACAGTGTCATCGTCGCGACGCCGGACGCGTTAGTCTGACTGGTTATGTCCGCCAGGGTATTCAGCGTGGTCGCCCAATTCACCGCAGCATTGGTGACAAGGTTGCCCTGCGCATCTTTCACGGTGGCGGTAAATGCCGCCTTATCGCTCCCGTTAGCGGACGCCGTTGGCCGATCCACCGTCAGCGATGCAATGTCGGCGGTGCTGACGTCGGCAATATAACTGACCGCCGCCGCGCTTGCCGCACGCTGCTGCTGAGTGAGCGTCGCCGTCACAATCTCGCTGCCCGTTTTCAGCGATGTCCCGGTCACGGTCGCCGTGCCTGCCGCCGTGGTCTGGCTGGTGCTGCCCGCCAGCGTCACGCTGGCATTATCGCCGCTCCAGTCAACGCTGACCGCCTTAACCGGATTACTATTGGTATCTTTCACCGTCGCCGTCCAGGTCACCGCTTCTGTGCCATTCGCCACCGCCTGCGTTTTATCCGCCGCCATCGTCACCTGCGCGCTGGCCGCATCGGCAATTATCTCCACCGGCAGCGTTTTCTGGCTGCTCCCCGCGCTGGCCGTGACCACAGTGTTCTGCGCCAGCGTTGAGCTCAGCGTGGCGCTGGCCACCCCGTTGATATCCGTCACGCCCGACACCGCCGCCAAAATACCCGCCGCGTTATCGCTGCTCCAGGTCACCGGAATATTCGCCACCGGGTGATTGTTCGCATCCAGAACCGTCGCCTGCAGCGCCACGGTATCCACACCCGCAACAACCGCTGTGGTTTTATCCGCCGTCAGCGTGGCAATCTTCGCCGTGGCCGCATCAGCAATAAATGCAATCGCCGGGGACGACGCCGTTTTGCCGTTAACAGAGGCCGTGACGGTATCATTACCCACCGTCAGCGAGCTCAGCGTCACGGTAGTCATGCCCTGCGCCGTGGTTTTTGTCGACGTCGACGATAAGGTGCCGGTAACCGGGCTCACGCTCCAGTTTACATCCACATCCTCCAGCGGGTTACCCTGGGCATCCGTGACCGTGGTCGCAAGCGTGGCTGCCTCGGTTCCGTTCGCCAGAGCCTGCGTTTTATCCGTGGTCACCGTACTCAGCTGTGCCGTACTGACATCCGCAATAAAGCTCACTTTACTGGCGCTGCTGCTCAGAGCTGGTGTAGTCAGTGCCGCCGTCATGACGGCATCCGCCGTTTGGGTTGACGTCGCCGTCACCGTCGCCACGCCGCTGGCATTCGTTGATGTGCTGCTGTTTGCTGGCGTAACGCTGACGTTATCGCTGCTCCAGTTCACCGCCATATTGTTAATCGGGTTCTGGTTGGCGTCCTCCACGGTGGCCGTCCAGATCACCACGTCGGTGCCGTTGGCCAGCGCCTGAGTTTTACTGGCCGTGACGGTGCCGAACCTGGCGGTGCTGTTGTCTGCAATCATCTCAAGCGACTGGGTTTTGCTGCCACTGCCCATGGTCGCGGTAATGACCGTGGTCTGGGCTTTGGTGCCGATAAATTGTGCGACCGCAATACCGTCGACTCCGGTCACACCCGACACCGGCGTGAACGTGCCGCTGCTGTTATCGCTGCTCCAACTGACCGTCACGCCCTGCACCGGATGATTATTCGCATCCAGCACCGTCGCGCTCAGGTTGACCCTATCTTTCCCCGCCACCACTGCGGCGGTTTTATCGGCGACCAGGCTGGTCAGGTGCGCCGTGAACGCATCGGCGCTAAACGTCAGCGTCGGCGACGTCGCCTGAGTGCCGTTGACTGAGGCCGTCACGCTGGAGGACGTCAGGCGGATGGTGGTCAGCCCCTGCGCATCCGTCTTCGTGCTGTCTGAAGACGGCGTCCCCGCCGTCGGGGTAGCGCTCCAGCTCACGTCAGCATTGCTGAGCGGATTACCGCTGGCATCGGTCACCGTGGTGCTCAGCGTGATGACGTCGGTGCCGTTGGCCAGCGCCTGCGTCTTATCTGCCGTGACGGCACTGAGTTTTGCCGTACTGGCATCCGCAATAAAGCTCACTTTACTGGCGCTGCTGCTCAGAGCTGGCGTGGTCAGTGCCGCCGTCATGACGGCATCCGCTGTTTGGGTTGACGTCGCCGTCACCGTCGCCACGCCGCTGGCATTCGTTGATGTACTGCCGTTTGCTGGCGTAACGCTGACGTTATCGCTGCTCCAGTTCACCGCCATATTGTTAATCGGGTTCTGGTTGGCGTCCTCCACGGTGGCCGTCCAGATCACCACGTCGGTGCCGTTGGCCAGCGCCTGAGTTTTACTGGCCGTGACGGTGCCGAACCTGGCGGTGCTGTTGTCTGCAATCATCTCAAGCGACTGGGTTTTGCTGCCACTGCCCATGGTCGCGGTAATGACCGTGGTCTGGGCTTTGGTGCCGATAAATTGTGCGACCGCAATACCGTCGACTCCGGTCACACCCGACACCGGCGTGAACGTGCCGCTGCTGTTATCGCTGCTCCAACTGACCGTCACGCCCTGCACCGGATGATTATTCGCATCCAGCACCGTCGCGCTCAGGTTGACCCTATCTTTCCCCGCCACCACTGCGGCGGTTTTATCGGCGACCAGGCTGGTCAGGTGCGCCGTGAACGCATCGGCGCTAAACGTCTGCGTCGGCGACGTCGCCTGAGTGCCGTTGACTGAGGCCGTCACGCTGTAGTCCGTCACGCTGGAGGACGTCAGGCGGATGGTGGTCAGCCCCTGCGCATCCGTCTTCGTGCTGTCTGAAGACGGCGTCCCCGCCGTCGGGGTAGCGCTCCAGCTCACGTCAGCATTGCTGAGCGGATTACCGCTGGCATCGGTCACCGTGGTGCTCAGCGTGATGACGTCGGTGCCGTTGGCCAGCGCCTGCGTCTTATCTGCCGTGACGGTACTGAGTTTTGCCGTACTGGCATCCGCAATAAAGGTCGCGGCGTCGGCCGCCTTAGCGGTACCGGCCGGCAACTGGGCGGAGATAACCACGTCGCTGGCCGTAGTTGTGATCACGCGGATCGTCGCCTGCCCCTGCGCGTCTGTGCTGACAAGGCTGGCCGAGAGCTGGGCCGTCGCCTTATCGCTGCTCCAGTTTACCGGCGCGCCCTGTACTTTATTGCCGTTGGCATCGGTCACCGTGGCCGTATAGGTCACCGCGTCAGAACCATTAGCCAGCGCCTGGGTTTTATCCAGCGTCAGGGTGGTGATATTCATACTGGCGCTGTCGGCGACAAAGCTTATCGCATCAGAGTTTTTGGCTTCCGTCGTGCCGGCGCGGGCAGACACTACGACATCCCCCGCAACGCTGGATGCCAGCGTAATTTGCGCATTCCCCTGTTCATCCGTTGTACTTTGCTGCGCATTCAACGTCGCTGTGCCCTGCTCGACCGTCCAGTCAACTTTAGCACCGGTGAGTGGTTGGTTTTGCGCATTACGGACGGTCGCTACCAGCGTGACGTTGTCCGTATTGCTGGCAAGGGCCTGCAGTTTATCCGCACTGAGGCTAATAACCTGTGCAGAAGAAGTGTCGGCACCAAAACTCAGCGCCTCGCTTTTCAGCGTCCCTCCCTGCTCAATCCGGGCCGACACGGCGGTATTGATGACGCTGAGACTGCTGACCGTTATCGTGGCCACGCCATTTTCATCACTGATACTCTGGGCACCTGAAAGCTGCGCGGCAGCGTTGTCGGCGTCCCAGAAAACGGTCACGCCCTGATAAGGTGCGCCATCAGGCGTGGTCACTTTGGCCGTGAGCTGAACCGTATCGGTCCCGTTGGCCAGTGCGTTGGTTTTAGACGCCGTCAGCGTGCTGAGTGCGGGCGCCACGTTCAGGCCCTGCAACATAATGCGGGTGCCTGACAGCGTCGTCGTGCCGTTGATAACGGGCACGATGTCCGCCGCCCCGGCGACGTTGCCGCTGGTAAATGTACCGGTGTAAACGCCCGGTGACGCCTCGGTAAAGCCTGAGACCGTCGCATTTTGCACCGGTGCCGCGGACAGGACGCCCTTTTGCATCCCGGCTGGCGTCAGTTTAACCGTCGCGGCGAGCTGGCCCGCCATACCGGTGACAGGCTGCTGGTCAGAGGCTACCAGATTCACCGCGATCGTTGAGGTACTGATACCGTCTGCCGGCAGCGTGGCCCGGCCAGCGGTGGTCGTGGTCTGCCAGGTTGAGGCATCAAACCCGTTAACGTAAACGTTCATCTGGCTGTTATTCGAGTCGTTGCCTTTCGCATCATAGGCCTTGCCGGTGACCACGTAATGGTTACTGGCGCCGCCGTACTGGTAATCCGGCAGCGTCATACTGTACTGACCTGAGCGCGCGTCGCGGGTGATTTTCCCGCCGTGTTGGGTCAGGCTGTCAGCCTGCCAGTCGATGCGGTCCACGCCATATTTGCTGTTGATGGTCGCAGAAACCGGTAAGGTCACGCCTTCAGCGCCTTCCATTTTTTCCGGTAAACCCAGTGATATCAGATCCTGCTTACGGTAATCCAGCACGATGGTGTTGTTGCGGTTAACCAGATCCTGGCGGCTGCCCTGCAGAGAGCGGCGCAGCGCCACCTGGCCGGGATCCAGCTGTTTATCCAGCCCGACGGAAGGCGAGTAGCTGAAGCTGAGATTGAACTGCGTATCCTGAGTATCGCCCTTGCCCATCTTCTGGCTGATGCCGGCGGTGACCAGCGTAAACGGCGTATAGTTGACACCGACCGTGACCGCATACGGGTCTTTCTGCCGGTTGGTGTCATCATTGAACAGGTCGACGTTCTCACCAAAATATTGCTCGTACATGATGCTGGCGCCCAGCTGAGGCCAGGCGGGCAGCTAGCCTTCCGTGCGGATATCAAACCCGTTGGCCGCGCGTTCGTCATAATCCTCATAACGCGACGAGGCCATCCAGTCGGACAGCCGCATATAGCCATTGGCGGATATTTTCAAATAGTCCCAGCCGAGTTCCCCTCCCACGCCAAACCGCTGGTGATGGTTCTCAGAAATCTGACGATCATAAAAAGTATTCGCTCCCCACATCCATTTGGGAGAAAAATGGCGGTAACCCACGCCGGTATTGATAATGTTGCGGTCGTCAACCCGGCGGGAGCCCAATTGGGTGAAAATTAAATTCGCTTTTTTATCATCGTAGAGAGGCAGTAATACATCTAACTCGGCCTCTTCCAGGGAGAAGTTATTGTCGGCGGAAACTTTTACGCGCGCGGTTCCAAACTGATTAAGCCACTACTCCACACCCTGCGCCGCTTTGCCCGTCGCCCCCGACACCAGCTGATCTTTGAGGGCACCATTTTGCAACATGCCGCCGGCCTGAACAGCCATGCCGGCAAGATCGCCGCCGGTATCCGCGGATTTTACCGCAGAGTCGCCCTCTTTAGCGGGTGCAGAGGAGTGAGCGATCGGGTTTTCCGTCACGTTATGAGGCGGTTTGGTGTCGGCTATTGCCTCAAAGGAAAAGCTGTAGACGCAAAGCGAGGAATAGAAGAACTGTACGCCTATTTGCAACAGGCATAGAGGTTTGGAGATACGCATAAAGTATTTGTCTCAAAAGATTTGATAGAAAAAACCTTGCGAAACAGCCTTGAGCACGGGTCAGCGACTTCGCAGAATGCGCGAAATTTAACCCATCGGACTAAAATGCTCTACTTAATGAGTAGTTAAGTAATAATAACAACGTGGGGTATTAATAAATATAGGGAAAAGAATAGAGCGAAAAAAAGGGAACCGAGGTTCCCTTTCATCACTGGCGCAAATATAACGATTTAGACGGCGGTCTGGAAGATCACGCCGTCAGCTTTGTCGGTGTATTCGCTCAGCTTGTCGAAGTTCAGGTAGCGGTAAGTATCCACTGCCGTCTTGTCGACCTGTTCCATGTAGCCCAGATACTCCGCTGGCGTAGGTAAACGGCCCAACAGGGACGCTACCGCAGCCAGTTCAGCTGAGGCCAGATAGACGTTAGCGCCATTACCCAGACGGTTCGGGAAGTTACGGGTTGAGGTGGAAACCACCGTCGCGCCGTCAGCAACACGCGCCTGGTTACCCATACACAGTGAACAACCCGGAATTTCAACCCGCGCACCGCTCTTACCGAAGATGCTGTAGTAGCCCTCTTCGGTCAACTGGGCAGCATCCATTTTGGTCGGTGGCGCAACCCACAGACGGGTTGGCAACGCGCCTTTGTGGCTGTCGAGCAACTTACCGGCCGCCCGGAAGTGACCAATGTTGGTCATACATGAACCGATAAAGACTTCATCGATTTTGCTGTTCTGCACGTCAGAGAGCAGGCGTGCATCGTCCGGATCGTTCGGCGCACAGAGGATTGGCTCCTTGATGTCAGCCAGATCGATTTCGATCACGGCCGCGTACTCGGCGTCAGCGTCAGCTTCGAGCAGACTTGGGTTCGCCAGCCACTCTTCCATGCCTTTGATGCGGCGCTCAATGGTACGGCGATCGCCATAACCTTCAGAGATCATCCACTTCAGCAGCACGATGTTGGAGCTGAGGTACTCTTTGATCGGTGCCTGATCCAGTTTGATGGTGCAACCGGCCGCTGAACGCTCTGCGGACGCATCCGCCAGTTCAAACGCCTGTTCCACTTTCAGTTCCGGCAGACCTTCGATTTCCAGAATACGGCCAGAGAAGAGGTTTTTCTTACCCTTCTTCTCAACGGTCAGATGACCTTCTTTAATCGCGTAATAAGGAATGGCATGAACCAGATCACGCAGGGTGATCCCCGGCTGCATTTTGCCTTTGAAACGTACCAGTACGGACTCTGGCATATCAAGAGGCATCACGCCGGTCGCTGCCGCGAAGGCTACCAGCCCCGAACCCGCCGGGAATGAAATCCCGATTGGGAAACGGGTATGGGAGTCACCGCCGGTGCCGACGGTGTCAGGCAATAGCATACGGTTCAGCCACGAGTGGATGATACCGTCGCCAGGACGCAGTGACACACCGCCGCGGTTCATGATGAAGTCCGGCAGCGTATGGTGAGTGGTCACGTCAACCGGCTTAGGATAAGCCGCGGTATGACAGAATGATTGCATCACCAGATCAGCCGAGAAACCCAGACAAGCCAGATCTTTCAACTCATCGCGGGTCATCGGGCCGGTGGTGTCCTGAGAACCCACGGACGCCATTTTAGGTTCGCAGTATTCGCCAGGGCGAATACCGGCAACACCACAAGCGCGGCCCACCATTTTCTGTGCCAGCGAGTAGCCTTTGTTGCTGGCAGCAACCGGCTTGGCAATGCGGAACACGTCGCTCTGAGGCAGTTTCAGCGATTCACGGGCTTTGGTAGTTAAACCACGGCCAATGATCAGCGGAATACGGCCACCGGCGCGCACTTCGTCGAGAAGCACGTCGGTTTTCAGCTCGAAGGTGGTCACAACAGCACCGGTCTCGTGGTTACGCACTTCGCCAAGGTACGGGAAGATGTCGACCACATCGCCCATATTCAGGTCAGAAACGTCCACTTCGATTGGCAGTGCACCGGCATCTTCCATGGTGTTAAAGAAGATTGGCGCAATTTTGCTGCCCAGAACCACACCGCCACCGCGCTTGTTCGGCACGTGTGGGATGTCGTCGCCCATGAACCACAGCACCGAGTTGGTGGCGGATTTGCGCGAAGAACCAGTACCGACCACATCACCGACATACGCCAGCGGGAAGCCTTTTTTGTTCAGTTCGTTAATTTGTTTGATTGGACCCACGCTGCCCGGCGCGTCAGGCACAATGCCTTCGCGTTCGTTTTTCAGCATCGCCAGCGCATGCAGAGGAATATCCGGACGGGACCAGGCATCCTGAGCAGGAGACAAATCATCGGTGTTCGTTTCGCCGGTCACCTTGAAAACGGTCACGGTGATTTTTTCGGCCAGCGGTGAACGTGACAGATACCATTCGGCATCAGCCCACGACTGTAGAATTTTTTTCGCGTGTTCGTTACCTGCGTGCGCCTTCTCTTCCACATCGTAGAAGTTATCGAACATCAGCAAGGTATGGGACAGCGCTTTTGCGGCGATAGGAGCCAGTGTCTCATCATCCAGCGCGTCGATCAGCGGATGAATATTGTAGCCACCCTGCATGGTGCCCAGCAGTTCAACGGCTTTTTCACGGGTAACCAACGGGGAGGTGGTTTCGCCTTTAACGACGGCAGCCAGGAACCCGGCTTTAACATAGGCGGCTTCATCAACGCCTGGCGGAACACGATTAATCAGCAGGTCTAACAGAGTGTCTTCTTCGCCTTTTGGCGGATTCTTCAGGGACTCGACCAGCGCTGCCATCTGTGCAGCATCAAGTGGCTTGGGGACGATGCCCTCAGCAGCACGCTCGGCTACGTGCTTACGGTATTCTTCTAGCACGACTTTCTCCTCGCTCTCATTGTCATTTATTATGCCTGGCTTCCATCATCAAACTGACGTCATGCCTGTAGGGACAGGGGCTTTCAAACGGTCTGACGAGTCGGGACACTGCGGGTATGCTTGTTTCTTTGCCAACTTGATAGGTAAAGCTGACACGTCCTGAACCTAAGCACAGTGGCCCTTTGCGGCTTGGGCAGCATAGCAGGGTTTCACCTGCTTGTTAATTCGTTCACATAAAAGCAACATTAAATCTTTGCTGAATCGTTGAGCGCAGACGGATCGGCTGTCCATCCAGTGACAGAGCATAATAGACCTGGTTTAAAAAGGGAATAAAATGACATTCTTGTTACCTGGATATGAGGAGGCTCGGGGGTATAAATATAAAACCCACTCGTTTGGTCGATAATAATCATATTAATGATGATTTAGATTTTTTATATAATCAATGTTATAGGTAAACGTCTATCTAAAAACCTTCACAATATAATTATTTCATAAAAATAATATTTTATGTGATGTTATTAGTACATGAAGTAAAAAACATCTCATAATTTATCCCGCTACATGCTTTAAGCGATGCTCGCATACAGCTAACTATCGTTCAAACCTAAGGGGATTATCATGTCAAACGACCTTATATTAGTTAACACTACCGAAGAATCATTAGTTCCAGGTAAATTTAACAATGCAATACTTCTTAATCCTAACAAAGGGCAATATGCACATCTGTCAGTTGAAGCAGAAAAGAAAATGAATAGCCGCTCACAGCTGACGGTTAGTTTCTGGTGCAAAGTTATTGGCCCAACACAGGGGGAATTAATTTACCTCCAAAGCATGCCTTCTGGATCGTTCAATGAGCCTGGTGTATCAATTTTCAGTGATGCCCGGACAAATAAAACTGTTTTTGACTTTGTTCCTTCCCCTGACCGCGGAGCTACCAAAGTAACGGCTGAGTTTGACCTTGTTCCACATGATGAATGGGTTTATATCGCATTCACATATGATAATGACGATTATCATATGTATTTTGGTGTCTCAGGTGGAGAACTCATGACAAAAACATTTCATTCCCATAGTTCTGCATTTTTAGCCAATAATGGGGAACGTATTACTTTTGCCCAGGATTCATTAGGTGAGTATAAGGATCAAGGTAACGCTATTATTTACGATGACATTGCTTTATGGAGTGGTACGGCCCTCTCACCAGAAGGAATTCGGGCTATTTTTTCTTCTGAAAGACCTGTCGATGGCCGAACTGATATGACCTATTATTTTGACTTAGATTCAATTTAAATTATAAATTTGAGAAAAACAGCCTTTGCGTAAAATACCTACTCAAAATAATTCGAGTTGTGGGCAAGTGGCAAGCAATTTCCCCCTAACAACCTGAAGTATGACGACTAAAAATCGTTAACAAATCACATGGAAATGTCATTTGTAAAAAATACTTTTTATTTTCGAATTTTTACGCAATTTTCTCAGTCGTAAAGAGCCACCTCTTTAAGAGGTGGCTCAGATTGCTTTTTTTATGCCCCGATAAAGGGAGCCAGAGTCGTTCTGTCTGACTTACTCACAAAAAGCATCCCGTGAGAATTATTTCTTTTTCGCTTTAGGGTTCGGCAGGTCGGTAATGCTGCCTTCGTAGATCTCTGCTGCCAGACCCACGGACTCATGCAGAGTCGGGTGAGCATGGATGGTCAGCGCGATATCTTCTGCATCACAACCCATTTCGATAGCCAGACCGATTTCACCCAACAGCTCACCGCCGTTGGTACCGACAATCGCACCACCGATAACGCGGTGAGTTTCTTTGTCGAAGATCAGTTTGGTCATACCGTCTGCACAGTCGGAAGCAATAGCACGGCCTGAAGCTGCCCACGGGAAGGTGGCGGTTTCGTAGCTGATGCCTTTTTCTTTCGCTTCTTTCTCAGTCAGGCCAACCCAGGCAACTTCTGGCTCAGTGTAGGCAATTGATGGAATGACTTTCGGGTCGAAGTAGTGCTTCTTACCGGAGATCACTTCAGCCGCCACGTGGCCTTCATGCACACCTTTGTGTGCCAGCATTGGCTGGCCTACGATGTCGCCGATAGCAAAGATGTTTGGCACGTTGGTACGCATCTGTTTGTCGACGTGGATAAAACCACGGTCGTCAACTTCAACGCCTGCCGCACCGGCTTCCAGCAATTTACCGTTAGGAACACGGCCGATAGCCACCAGCACCGCGTCGTAACGCTGTGGTTCAGCTGGCGCTTTTTTGCCTTCCATTGTCACATAGATGCCGTCTTCTTTGGCTTCAACCGCGGTGACTTTGGTTTCCAGCATCAGGTTGAATTGCTTGCTGATTTTTTTGGTAAAGACTTTAACAACGTCTTTGTCAGCGGCAGGGATCACCTGGTCAAACATTTCCACAACGTCGATTTTAGAACCGAGCGCATGGTAAACGGTGCCCATTTCCAGACCGATGATGCCGCCGCCCATGACCAGCAGACGCTCAGGGACGCTTTTCAGCTCCAGCGCATCCGTTGAGTCCCAAACGCGTGGGTCATCATGTGGAATGAATGGCAGTTTGATTGGACGGGAACCCGCCGCAATGATGGCATTGTCGAAAGTGATGGTCGTTGGACCATTTTCGCCTTCAACAACCAGAGTATTCGCGCCCGTAAATTTGCCCTGACCGGTGACAACTTTGACTTTACGGCCTTTCGCCATACCTGCCAGACCACCGGTCAGCTGGTTGATGACTTTTTCTTTCCAGACACGCACTTTGTCGATGTCAGTTTTCGGCTCACCGAAAATAATACCGTGCTCTTCCAGAGCTTTCGCTTCGGAGATGACTTTCGCCACGTGCAACAGGGCTTTGGAAGGGATACAGCCGACATTCAGGCATACGCCACCGAGGGTGGAATAACGCTCAACCAGAATGGTTTCAAGACCTAAATCAGCGCAACGAAAAGCAGCAGAGTAACCTGCAGGGCCTGCCCCAAGTACCACGACCTGAGTTTTAATTTCAGTACTCATCATGACCTCTTAATTTATTTCCGGCGGGTCTGACGTCATTTTTGTGTCGTAACGCCCATCATCCACCGGGTCGTTCTATCCGCCCGCAGTTTACAAAATTGTTAACAAATTTGAAACAACAAACGGCAAACGATTTGTATTGGCACCTGACAATCTCAAACAGCATGAAGAGATTACCAGAAAAAAGCCGGCCGTTTGGCCGGCTTTTTGGCTTACATCACCAGACGGCGAATGTCAGACAGTACGTTGTTGATGATGGTGATAAAGCGCGCACCATCTGCACCGTCAATGACACGGTGGTCGAAGGAGAGCGACATTGGCATCATCAGACGCGGTACAAACTCTTTACCGTTCCAGACAGGTTCCATCGCGGACTTGGAAACACCAAGGATGGCCACTTCAGGCGCATTCACGATTGGCGCGAAGTGGGTCGTCCCGATACCGCCAAGGCTGGAGATAGTGAAGCAACCGCCCTGCATTTCAGCGGCAGTCAGCTTACCGTCACGCGCTTTCTTGGAGATTGCCATCAGTTCACGGGACAGTTCAGCGATACCTTTCTTGTTCACGTCTTTGAAGACAGGAACAACCAGACCGTTTGGCGTATCAACCGCAACACCGACGTTGATGTATTTTTTCAGCGTCAGTTTCTGACCATCTTCGGACAGGGAACTGTTGAAGCGTGGCATTTGCTCAAGCGCCGCAGCAACAGCTTTCATGATGAACACCACAGGGGTGAACTTCACGTCCAGCTTGCGTTTAGCCGCTTCGTCGTTCTGCTGTTTGCGGAAGGCTTCCAGCTCGGTAATATCGGTTTTGTCGAAGTGGGTAACGTGCGGGATCATGACCCAGTTACGGCTCAGGTTAGCACCAGAGATTTTCTGGATACGGCCCAGTTCCACTTCTTCGATTTCACCAAACTTGCTGAAGTCAACTTTCGGCCAAGGCAGCATGCCCGGAATACCGCCGCCAGTGGCAGCAGCCGGAGCGGCTTCAGCACGTTTAACCGCGTCCTTCACGTAAGCCTGAACGTCTTCGCGCAGAATACGACCTTTCCGGCCCGTCCCTTTGACTTTCGCCAGGTTGACGCCGAATTCACGGGCCAGACGACGGATAACCGGCGTGGCGTGAACGTAAGCATCGTTCTCAGCAAAGTCGCCTTTACCTGAGGCTGGAGCAGCAGGCGCGGCCACTTTCTGTTCCTGTTTAGCAGGTGCAGCAGCGTCTTCTTTCTTAGCGGCTGGAGCCGGAGCAGCGCCTTCCACTTCGAAGACCATGATCAGGGAGCCGGTGCTGACTTTGTCGCCCGCAGCGATCTTGATCTCTTTCACGGTACCTGCGAACGGAGCCGGAACTTCCATTGACGCTTTATCGCCTTCAACGGTGATCAAGGATTGCTCAGCAGTGACTTTGTCGCCCACTTTGACCATGATCTCGGTGACTTCTACTTCGTCGCCGCCAATATCAGGCACGTTAACTTCTTTGCTGCCGGAGGCCGCTGGAGCCGCCGGAGCGGCTTCTGCTTTAGCGTCTTCTTTCGCCGGAGCAGCAGCACCAGAGCCTGCCACGTCGAATACCATGATCAGAGAGCCGGTGCTGATTTTGTCGCCCGCAGCGATTTTGATCTCTTTCACGACGCCCGCGAACGGAGCCGGAACTTCCATTGACGCTTTATCGCCTTCAACGGTGATCAGAGACTGCTCAGCGGTGACAGTGTCGCCCACTTTGACCATGATCTCGGTGACTTCGACTTCGTCACCACCGATATCCGGCACGTTAACTTCTTTGCTTTCGCTGGAAGCGGATGCGGTTGCAGCAGGTTTTTCTTCTGCTTTAGCGTCTGCTTTCGCTTCTTGTTTCGCAGGTGCTGCATCAGCAGCACCGTCGGCGGAATCAAAAATCATGATCAGTTTGCCGGTTTCGATGGTATCGCCCACCGCCACTTTGATCTCTTTTACAACGCCTGCCTGTGGAGAAGGCACTTCCATAGAAGCTTTGTCGCCTTCAACGGTGATCAGCGATTGTTCAACTTCAACCTTATCGCCCACCTTCACCATAATTTCGGTGACTTCCACTGCATCTGCACCGATGTCCGGTACGTTAATTTCAATAGCCATCTGTCTTTACCTCTTATGCCAGACGCGGGTTAACTTTGTCAGCATCGATGCCGAATTTGGTAATGGCTTCAGCCACTACTTTCACATCGATCTCGCCACGTTTGGCCAGTTCGCCCAGCGCTGCAACCACGACGTAGGAAGCATCAATTTCGAAGTGGTGACGCAGGTTTTCGCGGCTGTCTGAACGGCCGAAACCGTCGGTGCCCAGAACACGGAAATCGCTGGCAGGAACGAAGTTACGGATCTGCTCGGCGAACAATTTCATGTAGTCGGTTGAAGCAACAACCGGCGCATCGTTCATCACCTGAGCCACGTAAGGTACGCGTGGAGTTTCTGCCGGGTGCAGCATGTTCCAGCGCTCGCAGTCCTGACCATCACGGGCCAGTTCGGTGAACGAGGTTACGCTGTAAACGTCAGAGCCTACGCCGTAATCTTTGGACAGGATCTGAGCGGCTTCACGTACGTGACGCAGAATTGAACCGGAGCTCATCAGCTGCACTTTACCTTTGCTACCTTCAACGGTTTCTAACTTGTAGATACCTTTACGGATGCCTTCTTCCGCGCCTTCTGGCATGGCTGGCATGTGGTAGTTTTCGTTCAGCGTCGTGATGTAGTAATAGATGTTTTCTTGTGCTTCACCGTACATACGTACCAGACCGTCATGCATGATGACTGCCACTTCGTAGGCATACGCCGGATCATAAGAAATACAGTTAGGGATAGTCAGCGACTGAATGTGGCTGTGACCATCTTCGTGCTGCAAACCTTCGCCGTTAAGCGTTGTACGACCAGAAGTACCACCGACCAGGAAGCCACGCGCCTGTTGGTCACCCGCCGCCCAGCACAGGTCACCAATACGCTGGAAACCGAACATGGAGTAGTAGATGTAGAACGGGATCATTGGCAGGTCATTGGTGCTGTAGGAAGTCGCTGCGGCCAGCCATGAAGACGCGGCGCCCAGTTCGTTGATACCTTCCTGCAAAATCTGACCTTTCTCGTCTTCTTTATAGTAAGCAACCTGCTCACGGTCCTGCGGGGTGTATTGCTGGCCGTTCGGGCTATAAATACCAATCTGACGGAACAGACCTTCCATGCCGAAAGTACGCGCTTCATCGGCGATGATAGGCACCAGACGGTCTTTGATGGAGTCATTTTTCAGCATCACGTTCAGGGCACGGACGAATGCGATAGTGGTAGAGATCTCTTTCTTCTGCTCTTCAAGCAGTTGTGAGAAGTCTTCCAGTTTCGGCATTTCCAGCTTCTGAGTGAAGTTTGGCAGACGAGTCGGCAGGTAGCCTTTCAGGGCAGCACGACGCTCATGCAGGTATTTGTACTCGGCAGATTCTTTTTCCAGCGTGATGTACGGCAGTTTTTCCAGATTTTCATCGGTAACCGGTACGCTGAAACGATCACGGATATAGCGCACGCCATCCATGTTCATTTTCTTCACCTGGTGGGCAATGTTCTTGCCTTCGGCCGCTTCGCCCATGCCATAACCTTTGATGGTATGCGCAAGGATGACGGTCGGCTGACCTTTGGTGTTCTGTGCTTTGTTCAGTGCAGCGAAGACTTTCTTCGGATCATGGCCACCACGGTTCAGCGCCCAGATTTGGTCGTCAGTCATGTCTTTGACCAGCGCCGCGGTTTCCGGATAACGACCGAAGAAGTGTTCACGAACATATTTGCCATCGCGCGACTTGAAGGTCTGGTAGTCGCCATCAACAGTTTCGTTCATCAGCTGGATCAGTTTGCCGCTGGTATCTTTACGCAGCAATTCATCCCAACGGTTGCCCCAAATCACTTTGATCACGTTCCAGCCGGCGCCTGCGAAGATGCCTTCCAGTTCATTAATGATTTTGCCATTACCGGTAACCGGGCCATCAAGGCGCTGTAAGTTACAGTTAATGATGAAGCACAGGTTGTCCAGTTTCTCACGGGTGGCGATGGTGATCGCACCTTTGGATTCTGGTTCGTCCATTTCACCGTCGCCAAGGAACGCATAAACGCGCTGCGCCGTGGTGTCTTTCAGACCGCGGTGATCAAGATATTTCAGGAACTTAGCCTGATAGATAGCTCCGATTGGACCCAGTCCCATAGAAACAGTTGGGAACTGCCAGAATTCAGGCATCAGTTTAGGGTGCGGATAAGAGGACAGACCTTTACCGTGAACTTCCTGACGGAAATTGTTCATCTGGTCTTCGGTCAGGCGGCCTTCAAGGAAAGCACGCGCATACACACCCGGAGAGATGTGGCCCTGGAAGTACACCAGATCGCCGCCATCTTTATCGTTGCGCGCACGGAAGAAGTGGTTAAAGCACACTTCATAAATGGCAGCAGAAGACTGGAAGGATGACATGTGGCCGCCCAGATCCAGATCTTTCTTGGATGCACGCAGAACGGTCATGATCGCGTTCCAGCGGATAGCAGTACGGATATTGCGTTCCAGCTCCAGGTTACCCGGATACTCAGGTTCGTCTTCAACAGCGATGGTGTTGACATAATTACGGCTGGCTGCGCCAGCTGCGACACTTACGCCGCCTTTACGTGCTTCACTCAGAACCTGATCAATCAGGAACTGCGCACGCTCAACACCCTCTTCACGGATGACCGATTCGATCGCTTGTAGCCAGTCGCGAGTTTCGATCGGATCCACGTCATTATTTACACGTTCTGACATGGTGCTTTTCCTTATCTGTATCTAATACGTTGGTTTATCTGGAGCCTGTCTTCCTGCGCTCTGGTGCAGGATCTTCATGCTATAAAGCGCACGAAGACAGGCCCATCAGTTTAGTTGCCGCAGTTCTCAAAATAAGAACTCAACATAGCCCTGGTGGACTAATTTTCTTCCTTGCGTTGCTGGAGACGACGTAATGACCGGTCGCGACGACTGCGCTCGCGGCTGACATCCAGCATGACTTCTTCAATAAACGCCAGGTGACGGTGTGATGCTTCACGCGCTTTTTCTGGTTCGCGTGCCACAATCGCCTCGAAGATCCCGGCGCGATGCTTGCTCACCACCGCCAGCATTTCCCGGCGAGCATAGAGCAATTCAAAATTCTGTCGGACGTTTTTCTCCAGCATCGGTCCCATACAGCGGAGCAGATGCAGCAGCACCACATTGTGCGCGGCTTCTGTTACAGCGACCTGATACTGCATAACGGCGTCTGCTTCAGCGTCCAAATCGCCGCTCTCCTGCGCTACCTGAATCAGCAGGTGGCAGTCGCGGATGCGTTGTAAATCATCGTCCGTTCCCCTGAGCGCGGCATAATAGGCACCAATGCCTTCAAGAGCGTGACGTGTTTCAAGGAGATCAAATTGTGACTCAGGATGGTCGGCGAGCAGTTCAGCCAGCGGATCACTCACGCTTTGCCAGAGATTGCTCTGCACAAATGTGCCACCACCCTGGCGGCGAAGGAGCAGGCCTTTGCCTTCAAGACTTTGGATTGCTTCTCTCAAAGAGGGACGCGAAACGTCAAATTGCTTCGCCAGTTCGCGCTCAGGGGGTAACTTCTCGCCCGGGCGCAGGGTCCCTTCAAGGATCAGGAACTCAAGTTGCTGCTCGATCACATCTGATAACTTAGGCTGTCGAATTTTGCTGTAAGCCATGTGAGCTGTTCTCTGCGAGTAGCGTATCTGTGAGTGCGCGGAGTAAATTGGTAATACCAATTTAAAAAACGTGGCCGTAAAGTAACAAAGTATTCACCTTGTGTCCATATCGCCCCCCAGGAAATGAGCAAGCCCCGCACATTTTAACAAACTTTTATCATTTCAAATTTTTACCCAGCTTTAGATCACATTTTTTAGATCTCAGACAATTTCTCGCCACTTTTGCTTATTCGTTATTCAGTTAATGCATAAAGCAGGTGCAAACTTGCCCGCATATCACTATTCTTGCGTCAGCGGTAGCTCATGCTGTTTTTTTGTCGCATTGCAGCCGTAAATAAATAGATACAAAAACTGTAATCATCGCCTTACAACTTGCTTAAGCTGCAGATTTGTATGGGGTTTACCCAAACGACAGAGGATCCGTAAATGGATGATCAACAACATGGCGATGAGCTGAAGCGCGGACTCAAAAACCGTCACATTCAGCTGATTGCGCTGGGCGGTGCCGTCGGAACTGGCCTGTTTCTGGGCAGTGCTTCCGTTATACAGTCCGCAGGACCGGGGATTATTCTCGGCTATGCGATTGCTGGATTTATTGCCTTTTTAATTATGCGCCAGCTGGGTGAAATGGTCGTTGCAGAGCCGGTTGCCGGTTCTTTCAGCCATTTTGCCTATAAATACTGGGGTGGATTTGCCGGTTTTGCCTCTGGCTGGAACTACTGGGTGCTGTACGTCCTGGTCGCCATGGCGGAATTGACCGCTGTCGGTAAATATATTCAATTCTGGTATCCGGAAATCCCGACCTGGGCTTCTGCTGCCGTGTTCTTCGTACTAATTAACGCCATCAACCTCACCAATGTAAAAGTGTTTGGGGAGATGGAGTTCTGGTTTGCGATCATCAAGGTTGTGGCCGTAGTGGCGATGATTCTGTTCGGCGGCTGGCTGCTGTTTAGCGATACCGCAGGACCGCAAGCCACGGTCCGCAACCTGTGGGAACAGGGAGGATTCCTGCCACATGGCATGACCGGACTGGTCATGATGATGGCGATCATCATGTTCTCCTTCGGGGGTCTTGAGTTGGTCGGCATTACTGCCGCTGAAGCAGATAACCCGGAAGTCAGTATTCCTAAAGCTACGAATCAGGTTATCTACCGCATCCTGATTTTCTATGTGGGCTCCCTGGCCGTGTTGCTGTCACTGATGCCGTGGACCCGCGTCGGGCCAGATACCAGCCCGTTTGTGCTGATTTTCCATGAACTGGGCGATGCGCTGGTCGCCAACGCACTGAATGTGGTGATCCTGACAGCGGCGCTGTCGGTTTATAACAGCTGCGTTTACTGTAATAGCCGTATGTTGTTTGGCCTGGCTCAGCAAGGCAATGCACCAAAATCCCTGTTGAAAGTGGATAAACGTGGCGTTCCGGTGACCTCAATCCTGGTTTCGGCTGCTACCACCGCACTCTGCGTGCTCATTAACTACCTGATGCCGGGTGAAGCCTTTGGTCTGCTGATGGCGCTGGTGGTTTCTGCGCTGGTGATCAACTGGGCGATGATCAGTCTTGCGCATATTAAATTCCGTCAGGCGATGCGTCGTGAAGGCGTGGACACCAAGTTCAAAGCGCTACTGTACCCGTTCGGTAATTATCTCTGCCTGCTGTTCATGGCGGGGATCCTGGTGATTATGGCGATCACACCGGGCATGGCGATCTCCGTCTGGCTGATCCCGGTCTGGATTCTGATCCTCGGCGTCGGTTACTGGATTAAAAATCAGCAGAGCGGAAAATCCGTTAACGCGTAAAACTACTGATTTTTAAAAAACAGATCGTTTAAAAAGAGAAAGCGCCCCGGTTAAGGTCACTTGCCGGGGCGCTTTGTTATCTGCGTCACAGTTTGCTCTGCGTGACCAATTTGTCCATCTCTACACCTCTTACCTCCTGACACATCCCCACCAGACCAGACAATACTCATTCTCATCCAGCAGTTACTCAAGGTTTACGGAGAGAATGTCCATGAAGGAAGGCGCGCTGTCATTTAAAGAGAAGGTTGCCTATGGTATGGGGGACGCAGGTTGCAACATGATTGGCGGCGCCATCATGCTGTTCCTCAACTATTTTTATACCGATGTTTTTGGTCTGGCTCCCGCACTGGTCGGTATTTTGCTGCTCTCCGTACGCGTTATTGACGCCGTGACGGACCCGATTATGGGAGCGATTGCCGACAGAACCACGACCCGCTGGGGCCGTTTTCGTCCCTATCTGCTATGGGTCTGCGTACCTTATGTGCTCTTTAGCGTGCTGATGTTTACCACGCCAGACTGGAGCTATAACAGCAAGGTTATCTATGCGTTCGTCACTTACTTCCTGATGTCGCTGACCTACACGGCGATCAACATCCCCTACTGCTCACTGGGAGGCGTTATCACCGCGGACCCGCACGAACGTGTGGCCTGCCAGTCCTATCGCTTCTTTATGGTAGGCATTGCGACGCTGATTCTCTCTTCGACATTACTGCCGATGGCCGACTGGTTCGGCGGCGCGGATAAAGCCAAGGGCTATCAGATGTCGATGGGCGTGATGGCGATCATTGCCTTGTTCATGTTCCTCTTCTGTTTCAGCTTCGTGAAAGAGCGTATCCAGCCTGCTGTACCGTCCAAACATGCACTGAAGTCGGACCTCAAAGACGTATGGAAAAACGATCAGTGGGTGCGCATTCTTTTGCTGACCTTCTGCAATGTCTGCCCCGGTTTTATCCGCATGGCGGCGACCATGTATTACGTCACCTGGGTGATGGAAAAATCCACCTCGTTCGCCAGTATGTTTATCAGCCTCGGCGTGGTCGGTATGATGATTGGCAGTGCACTGGCTAAGCCCCTGACCGATAAATACTGCAAACTGAAAGTGTTCTTCTGGACCAACATCGTGCTGACCATTTTCTCCTGCGGATTCTATTTCCTCGATCCGCACGCCACGACGCTGATTTTGGTGGCCTATTTTGTACTTAATATCCTCCACCAGCTCCCTTCCCCGCTGCACTGGTCGCTGATGGCCGATGTGGATGATTACGGCGAATGGAAAACCGGCAAACGTATTACCGGCATCAGCTTCTCGGGTAACCTGTTCTTCCTGAAATGCGGACTGGCAGTGGCGGGCGCGATGGTGGGCTTCCTGCTTTCAGGCTACGGATACGACGCAGGTGCTGCACGCCAGAGCGATCACGCTATCAACGGCATCGTGCTGTTATTTACCGTGATCCCCGGCGTGGGTTATCTCATCACCGCAGGCGTTGTGCGTTTACTGAAGCTGGATCGCAAAACTATGCAAAACATTCAGGCCGATTTGGAAATCCGCCGCCGTAATTACCGCGAACTGAATGAATACCATGATGCTAAAAATGCTGACAGCGCGGTTCCTTTCAGCAACAAGGAGTTAAAGCATGAGTAAGCCCCTTTACCCGAACCCTTTGATTGAACAAAGGGCTGACCCGCATATCTGGCTGCACAGCGACGGAGACTATTACTTCATTGCCTCTGTGCCTGAATATGACCGGCTGGAAATTCGTAGGGCTTCGACCCTAACCGGGCTGGCCCGGGCACAAGCCAAGACAGTGTGGCGCAAACCAGAAACCGGCCCGATGAGCGCCCTGATCTGGGCACCTGAACTGCACTTTATCGACGACAAATGGTACATCTACTTCGCCGCCGCGCCGTCGCAGGAGATTGTCGATGGACTCTTCCAGCACCGCATGTACGTACTTGAATGTACCGACGCCAATCCCCTAACGGGCAAATGGACAGAGAAAGGGCGTATTACCACGCAATTCGACAGTTTCTCTTTAGACGCCACGCACTTTACGCATCAGGGAAAATGCTACTATTTGTGGGCGCAAAAAGATCCGACAATCCGTGGTAACTCCAACCTATATCTGGCTGAAATGGAAAACCCCTGGACGCTGAAAACGACACCGGTGATGCTCAGCAAACCGGAACTTGAGTGGGAAATTCGGGGTTTTTGGGTCAATGAAGGTCCGGCGGTTATCACGCATAACGATAAGATTTTCATCAGCTATTCGGCCAGCGCTACCGATGAAAATTACTGTATTGGCCTGCTGTGGGCGGATATTAACTGCAACATCACCGACCCTGTACAGTGGCATAAATCACCAAAACCGGTATTTACCACGCAAACGGATAACCGCCAGTTTGGACCGGGACACAACAGTTTCACCCGCGATGAAAACGGGCAGGATGTGCTGGTCTATCACGCCAGAAACTATACCGAGATTGAAGGCGATCCGCTGTATGACCCAAACCGGCATACCCGCATAAAAGCCCTCGAATGGGATAAAAACGGCATGCCGATATTTGGTGAGCCACCGGCAGATAACCAGCCGCTGACCAGACAGCAACATAAAGCATAAAAAAAGCCCGGCAGTGAAAACATGCCGGGCTTTTTCTTTGGCTCATCGCAGGGTCAGATCAACGTCCCGTAAATTGTCAGTGCAGCAACGACGACCAGAATAATCATGGTGACCTTGCGCGCCAGTGCAACGGCGGCGCGGGGAGTCTGAACCGGATCCATATGCGGATCCCTGGCCAGTGAAAACTGCGCCAGGCGGGTCAGAACCTGATACTGCGAAGTGTGAATATCTCCCAGAGAAGCGAACCAGGCTGGAAGCGCTTTCTCACCGTGACCAAACAGCGCATAGGCAACACCTGCAAGCCGGACCGGGATCCAATCAAGGACATGCAACAACGCATCTACACCAGATTGCGAGCGTTTTAGTGGCGTCATATGCCGCGCCAGCCAGGTTTGATAACCGCGCAGGACCGCATAGCCCCCCAGGGCCACCGGGCCATAAGGGCCAAAAACCACAAACCAAAATAATGGTGCCAGATAATAGCGGAAGTTAATCCATAGCAATGCGTTTTGGAGTTCACGTAGGCGCACTTCCTCCGTGCAATCCTCCGGCAGCCCGTGGATCAGCGCCAGTTCCTCGGCCATTTCCGAACAGGCATTAACATCCCCCTGACGGGCTGATTTCAAATAGGCGCGGTAATGCTTGCGCTTTATCCCTGCACCGATGCAGAACAGGCAGATAACCACCCACAGCAGCAATGACGGCACCCCAAAAAAGAGGCCCTGCACTGCACGCAACACCACAAACAGCAGAACCATCCAGACGATGGCAATCGCCAGCGTTTTAGTGAGCGTAGTATTGCGCCCGCGGCGGAAAATCCCTTCAAAACGATGATCTAACTGCCAGTGCTCACCCAACTTAAACAGGCGTTCCCACGCAAGCACCAGCAACAAAGTAAATAACGTCATCAGTAATTACTCTCTCTTTTGCACGACACGGAGTATAAAACGGCGTATCCATCGCAGGACAGTCTACGTCAATCTCCGGCGCTTTCGTTAACCTGATGTTGCTTTAATAAAGACAAATAATGCTTCCAGTCAAATTCAGGCCCCGGATCTGTTTTGCGACCGGGGGCGATGTCACTGTGTCCGGTGATAGCATCAAAACCGATAGCATAATGCTCAGTTAACAACTGACTGACAGCGGCAAGACTCACGTATTGCGCGGACGTGAAAGGGACGAAGTCCGTCCCTTCCAGCTCAATCCCGATGGAAAAGTCATTACAGCGCTCCCTTCCCTGCCAGAGCGACACCCCTGCATGCCAGGCCCGTTTATCAAAGGGCACGTACTGCACAATTTCGCCATCGCGGCGGATAAGACAATGCGCGGCGACACGCAGGTGCTTAATTTCTGCAAAATAGGGGTCATCATCAGGGTTAAGCGTGCCGGTAAAGAGTTGATCAATATAAGGACCACCAAACTGACCAGGCGGCAAGCTGATGTTGTGAATCACCAACAGTGAGGGTGTTTCATCTTCGGGGCGGCGATCGCAGTGAGGTGAAACTACCCGCCGGGCTTCGGTAATCCAGCCATATTCTAACTGCATCAATGACCTCAATGATGTGCTTTGGTGGTACTTATCTCAGCAACAGGGTAGCATGCTTTTTTCTCCCTTTTACCCGCCATTTCGGAGTATTTGTATGACGACCCGCAGCTACAGCCCTGAAAGTCGCCGCGCTCAGTTACTCGAACGTATTCAGAATGATATCCCCGCATCCGTTGCTCAGGCGTTAGGTGAAGACCTCGGCGGCGAGGCCAATGCAAATAATGATCTCACGGCACAACTTTTACCTGAAAATACACTGGCTAACGCGACTATCATCACCCGCGAAGCAGGGATTTTCTGCGGCCAAAAGTGGCTGGATGAAGTCTTTCGCCAGCTTGGCGGCGACAAGGTTACCATTGTCTGGAAGATTAAAGACGGCGATACGCTCGTCGAAAACCAACCTCTTTGCGAATTATCTGGTCCTGCGCGCCTGCTGCTGACAGGCGAACGGACTGCACTAAACTTTGTGCAAACGCTGTCTGGCGTCGCGACCGAAGTGAATCATTACGTCAAACTTCTGGCCGGCACCCAAACCCGCCTGCTTGATACCCGTAAGACGTTGCCGGGTCTGAGAACCGCGTTGAAATATGCCGTACTCTGCGGCGGCGGCAGTAATCATCGCCTAGGCCTTGCGGATGCATTTCTGATAAAAGAAAATCACATTATTGCCTGCGGTTCGATCAAAGCCGCAGTAGAACGTGCCCAGCAAATTCATGCCGATGTCCCTGTCGAAGTTGAAGTCGAAACGCTCGACGAGCTGCAACAGGCATTGGATGCTGGCGCAGATATCGTGATGCTGGATAACTTCACCGTCCCGATGATGAACGATGGGGTTGCGCTTACGGCAGGCAAAGCGTTGCTGGAAGTCTCAGGTAATGTCACCGAACAGACCCTGCGCACATTTGCTAAAACCGGCGTTGACTACATTTCTGTCGGCGCATTAACCAAGCATATTCGCGCCATGGATCTTTCAATGCGATTCCACTAATTTTCTCCATTTTTCAGCCCCTTGCTTTGTCCGCCAGGGGCTTCTTCATCTCAATTCGCTTGCTCCTGTATTGCTAAACACCCTCTCACGCATCCGCTGACTCTACCAGAGCCTTTTCGCCCTATTCTTCCCACCTGCGAGACACGCCGCAAATTTTGCGACGCATTACAGGTTTGCATTTTGATATTCCGAGACTTCATGGAAATTTCGTTTCTGGCGGTAGCGCAGGATTTTTGAAGCAGATAATTTGCAGTTCGAAAGCCTCACTAAGCCAACACCAAGGACCGGGAAATGAACGTGAAAAATCGACATCATCATGTGAAACAAGCTGGATTTACGCTAATCGAACTAATGGTGGTAATTGCCATCATCGCCATCCTCAGCGCCATTGGCATTCCTGCCTATCAAAGTTATATCCAAAAAGCTGCGATGACTGACATGCTGCAAACTATGGTGCCGTACAAAACAGGCGTCGAGCTCTGTGTCATTGACCAAGGTGCATTGACGTCATGTAACGCTGCCAGCCAGGGAATTCCTGCTGCTACTACAACACGCTATGTCAGCCAGGTTCAGGTTGCAGCAGGCGTTATTACCCTGACCGGACAACAGGCCCTCAATGGCTTGAGCGTTGTAATGACCCCCAGCGTAGACAGCGCCTCAGGTGGGATCGTCTGGGGAAGAAGCTGTACCAACTCGCAGGATAACGGCATGAAAGAAGCCTGTGAAAGTGTTTTCCGTTTTGAAGGCACCGGAGGCACTAAATGAGTGACTCCCTTTTCAATACGTCCCCTTTTCGTCATGCAGCAAAACCTACATCTGATACAACGCTCGATGCCCTGTGCCAGCGCTATAAAGCCGTTGTACTTCATCAGGACGATACTCTCTTGCATGTCGCTTGCCATGAGGATGAAGGAGATACAGAAGCGCTCAGCAAAGCACTGCAATTCGCCTGCGGGCTTAAGGTGAAAATCGAACGCTGGCCTCAGGCCCGTTTCGAACAGGCTCTGGAAAAACCCACACATAACTCAGCCGATGAAGATGCGTTGAAAATTTCACAGACCAATGTGCTGGATGACAACAGTGATGCGCCGGTTGTAAATTTCCTCAACCAGACTCTGCGCATGGCGATATTACGTCGGGCTTCAGATGTTCATTTCGAACCGGGGGAACATAGCCTGCGTATTCGTCTGCGTATTGATGGGGTGTTGCAGGAGGTTCCTGGCCCGGAGTTTTCAATGACAGCCAGTTTGTGCGCCCGGCTTAAAATCATGGGGCAACTCAACGTGGCTGAACGGCGCTTACCGCAGGACGGACAGTTACTGATCACGTTTCAAAACCAGCGCTACTCGATGCGCATTGCGTCACTGCCGGTTTTGCACGGTGAAAAAATCGTGCTGCGCATCTTGCACATGACCCAGCAAGATTTAAGCATGAGCCAGCTCGGTTTTCGCAGTGAAGACCTTAGCCATTATCTCACTGCACTCAAAAGCCCTCAGGGACTGATTCTCGTCACGGGACCGACTGGCAGTGGGAAAACAGTGACGCTCTACAGCGGATTGCGCCATCTGAATGCCATTGAACGTAATATTTGCAGCGTGGAAGATCCGGTTGAGATCCCGGTAGCCGGAATCAACCAAACTCAAGTGAACAGCAAAACTGATCTCAACTTTGCCAGAGTACTCAGGGCGCTGCTCAGGCAAGACCCTGATGTCATTATGGTCGGTGAAATACGCGATAAAGAAACAGCCGAAATTGCTATCAAAGCAGCACAAACCGGGCATCTCGTTTTGTCTACACTGCACACTAACTCAACCTGCGAAACCCTAAATCGTTTGGCGCAAATGGGGATTGAGGGTTATCACATTGCTGCCAGTTTGCGTCTGGTCATCGCTCAGCGGTTAGTCCGTAAACTCTGCCCTCACTGCCGCAAACCCCATTCCCCCGTTGTTGAGGGTACAGAAAATAGTCAGGCAGAACTCGTGCCACTTTGGTTGGCCGTGGGTTGCAGTCGCTGCTTCTCAGGCTATTACGGACGGACAGGAATTTATGAGATCCTGACCATTACCCCACGTTTACAACAGGCATTAGTTGCAGGCGCAGGCGTATCTGAACTTAATAAAATTGCCCATGAGCAAGGCAATAAAACACTGCTGGAGGCAGGACTCGTTCTGGTTGAGCAGGGTCTGACTACGCTTGAAGAACTGTATCGTGTGGCGGGTGAAGGCATTGAAGCATGAGCCAGAACCGCCCAATCCTGCATGTTGTCAGCCTCTACCATTGGCAGGCTGTTGATGCGTTGGGGAAATTACAAACCGGAGAGCTGCTGGGGGGTAATGAATCCTCTGTACATCAGCAGCTTTTTTCCCAATCCCTACAGCCGGTTGCTGTTAAAAAGCAATGTCGGCTGCGTGCGGCTTACTGGAAAAGCGCAGACCGCATCGCGCTGATAAGGCAACTGGCCACTCTCCTGCAGGCAGGTCTTCCTCTGGTCAACAGCCTGATGTTGCTGGCAGTTGAGCATTCAAAAGCGCCCTGGCGCTGTATTTTGCAAGATATTGCCCGTGGAGTAAAAGAAGGAAAACCACTGTCGGACATGTTAACTACCTTTTCAGACGTGTTTCCGCAGATTTATCGCAACATTATTTCCATCGGGGAGATAACGGGCCAGCTTGACCGCTGCTGCCTGCAACTGGCCACCCAGCAGGAACAGCAAGCCGCATTGCGCGTAAAAGTAAAAAAGGCGCTCCGCTATCCTTTGATCGTTATTTCTATTGCGATAATTGTGACGGTTCTGATGCTGACAATGGTGCTTCCAGAGTTCGCAAAAATATATGGATCTTTCGATGCCACGCTGCCCTGGTTCACTGAAATGCTGATGATGGCTTCGAAAGTATTAGTCAGCTATGGGCCGATATTCACCGGGTTCCTTGCAGCATTGTGCGTTATCTACATTAAAGCTTATCATCCGCAGCAACGATGGAGGTGGCGCGAGCAGAGCATTCTGTTACATGTTCCGTTATTAAGAGAATTGGTTGCAGACAGTTGTCTGAGCCAGATATTCCAGACGCTCGCCATGACCCAACAGGCAGGAATGACACTCCTCACCGGCCTTGATGCTGCGGCAGCAGCATCAACAAATTTGCTTTTCCAGCACGCCGTGACGGGCATCAGGGAACAGCTGGCACTTGGAATTCCGCTGCATACCGCGATTGGGCAATCTCCCTTATTTCCGTCTCTCTGCCAGCAGCTAATCCGCATTGGCGAAGAGTCCGGCTCACTGGATGATATTTTGCTCAAGCTGGCTCACTGGCATAATCAACAGGCGAATGAACTGGCTGACACGATGTCACAATCTATCGAACCGATATTGATGGTGGTGATGGGAGTGCTAGTTGGCGGGTTGGTTATTGCTATGTATTTGCCCATATTTCAGCTGGGATCTGTTATGGGGTAATGGCATATCTGGGAAAAACAGGCGGCGGTGTAATACCGCCGCTAAAATAGAGAATTAATTAGAACCGAACAGACGGTTCTCCTGCTCAGCAACACGAATAAATGTTGTGCGCTTGGTTAACTCTTTCAGGCGCTCAGCACCAACGTAGGTGCAAGCGGAGCGTAATCCACCGAGAATATCACGTACGGTATTCTCAACCGGGCCACGCAGTGGCAGTTTCACGGTTTTACCTTCGGCTGCACGGTACTCTGCAACTCCACCCACATGGCGTTTCATGGCTGATTCAGAACTCATACCGTAGAACAGCATGAATTTGTCGCCGTCTTGCTCAACGACGGTGCCTTCACATTCGTCATGTGCAGCCAGCATACCGCCCAGCATCACGAAATCTGCGCCACCGCCAAAGGCTTTGGCCACATCGCCCGGCACTGCGCAACCACCGTCACTGACAATTTGCCCGCCAAGTCCATGTGCTGCATCGGCACACTCAATAACTGCAGAAAGCTGCGGGTAACCGACGCCGGTTTTAACGCGTGTCGTACACACAGAACCAGGGCCGATACCTACTTTGACAATATCGGCGCCCGAAAGGATCAGCTCTTCGACCATTTCACCCGTCACCACATTACCGGCACAGATGACTTTATCCGGACACGCTTCGCGAACACGTTTCAAAAACGATACAAAATGCTCGGAATAGCCATTGGCAACATCAAGACACACAAATTTCAGCTGTGGAGAAAGGGCCAGAATTTGGTTCATTTTGACGAAATCTGCTTCGGAAGTACCCGTGGAGACCATCACATGGCGCAGAACAGATTCAGTGGAGCCCCCTACAAAGGTCTTCCATTGCTCGACACTGTAATGTTTGTGAACGGCGGTCAGTACATCAAATGAAGCCAGCGCTTCGGCCATACGGAAAGTCCCGACGGTATCCATGTTTGCCGCAATGATGGGTGTTCCAGACCATTTAAAACCGGGGTGCTTGAAGGTGAAGGTGCGCTCCAGCTCAACTTCGGAACGGCTTTTGAGGGTCGAACGTTTTGGTCGAATCAAAACGTCTTTGAAACCTAATTTCAAATCTTCTTCAATGCGCATGAGATCTTGTCCTGGGTTTTGCGATAAATCGTGGCTACGTGTCGCTGGGTGTTAAACCAAGTTGTTTGGCACCCTTCCAGTGGTTTTATCATACGCATGAAAACCATAACGGCAAGACTGCTTTCATAACTTTAATTAGACTCTTCTTCTGTACCACTTTTGCGGCATTTCACTCCAAAAGCGGGATGAGCATGGCTTGCACTTACTCATAATCTCTTTATCATTTACCCCATCTTATTTTATTGAGTAAGCCAATGAGTTATGTCGTTGCGTTGACCGGCGGTATCGGCAGTGGCAAAAGCACTGTGGCCGAAAGCTTTGCCCGCCGCAATGTCAGTATTGTCGATGCTGATGTCATTGCCCGTCAGGTTGTTGAACCCGGTCAGCCCGCATTACATGAACTGGCCGTTCGTTTCGGCAAACACATTATTCAACCTGATGGCTCGCTAAATCGCACAGTTTTGCGCGAATATATCTTCAATGATCCCTTGGCTAAACAGTGGGTTAATCAGCTTCTGCATCCTTTGATTCATGTCAAAACCCGGCAACTGATTGGCGCAGCCACCACCCCGTATGTACTCTGGGTTGTGCCATTACTGATTGAAAATGGGTTACAAAATCAGGCCAATCGCGTGTTGGTGGTTGATGTTGATGAACAAATCCAACTGGCGAGAACCATGCAACGAGACGGCGTGAGCCGTCAGCAAGCAGAACAAATTCTCCGCGCTCAGGTAAGCCGCCAACAGCGTTTAGCGTGTGCAGATGACATTATTGACAACAACGGTGGTGCCGAGACGATCGAACCGCGTGTGGCTTCATTACATAGCCGTTATCTGGAATTAGCGGCCTCAGCGACCCGACAGGATATTGACAAGAATGAGTGATGTAGTAACTACCGTTCTCTTTGAACATCCTTTAAATGAAAAAATGCGCACATGGCTGCGTATTGAGTTTTTATTGCAGCAGATGCATACAAATACTCAGATCATTTCAATTTCTTCCGCCCTGATTTTTTTCCGCACGGCCTCCGATTTACTGGATGTATTGGAACGCGGTGAAGTACGAACAGATTTACTGAAAGAGCTTGAACGTCAGCAACAAAAACTGGCCCAATGGGAAGATGTGCCCGGTGTTGATACCTCACGCATCGATTCACTACGTGGCGACCTCAAACAGGCCGCCGCTGTTTTAATGAAAGCGCCACGTATCGGCCAGGCTTTGCGGGAAGATCGCCTGATGGCACTGGTTCGCCAGCGTCTGAGTATTCCTGGTGGCTGCTGTAGTTTTGATCTGCCGACACTGCACATCTGGCTGCATTTGCAGCAAACTCAGCGCGATAAGGATGTGCAGGGCTGGCTGGAAACATTGGCTCCGTTACACAACGCATTGACGCTGGTACTAGGCCTCATCCGCCAGTCAGGTATATTTCGCAATCAAATCAGCCTTAATGGATTCTTCCAGGAAAACGCGGAAGGTGCTGACTTATTAAGGATGCGTATTTCATTGGACAATCAGCTTTATCCGCAAGTTTCTGGTCATAAGACGCGCTACGCTATCCGCTTTTTACCGCTCGATAGTGAAAAGGGCCAGGTTCCGGCCAGACTGACTTTTGAACTTGCCTGCTGTTAGGAGTAGATATGGATCCCGAAATTACTGTTGTGAACTGCCCGACCTGCGGCAAATCTGTGGTCTGGGGCACTCAAAGCCCTTATCGGCCTTTTTGCTGCAAACGCTGCCAACTGATTGACCTGGGTGAATGGGCTGATGAAGAGAAGCGCATTCCGAGCAAAGGTGAGATCAACGATCTGGATGACTGGAGTGAAGAAGATCTCCGTTGATTACGCAGTGAGTCTGAAGACATTAAAAAAGGGCCTTAGGCCCTTTTTTAATACGGAATCAGCAGCCGGTCGACGGGATTAAATTTCACCACTGATTAACGCTTTTACTATCGACTCATTAGCAGGAGGGAACTCCTCCGCTTTCAGCCCGGCTTGCGGTATCCAGCGCATCGGTTGCCCCTCTTTGCCATAGGGCTCGCCCTGCCATTTTTCGATCAAATGGAAATGCAGTGTAATAACCCGATCCGGGAAGATGTGCTCCAGACTTTTAATCAGTACCGGCTGTTCGGCTACAATACCCGTCTCTTCCTGCAGTTCACGGATCACAGCCTGAGAAGGCGTTTCGCCTTCCTCAACTTTACCGCCCGGAAACTCCCAAAAACCCGCCATGTGTGATGAAACATCGCGTTGCGTAATGAAAATTTCTTTCTGCGAATTACGAATAATACCCACCGAAATCGTCAGTTTTTTCAGCGTCATGATATCCATCCTAAAACGTTACTGATTGGAGAAAAAGCAAAGGGCGGTGATTCACCGCCCTTTCATTCTATAGACTCACTGAGGCTACAAACTTACTTTTGCAAGCGGCCGTGGCACTGTTTGTATTTTTTACCGGAACCACATGGGCAGGGATCATTGCGCCCTACTTTACGGTCACCTTGTGAACTTGAAGCCAGACGCTCTGCTTCTTCAACTTCAAAAGAGGTTTGGTCTTGATGGCTGAGGTGTTGCTGACGGGCCAGACGCTCGGCTTCTTCGCGGCGCTGCTCTTCCATCGCTTCCACTTCCTCAGGCATACGTACCTGAACCTTGCTCAGAACGCTAACCACTTCATATTTCAGTGATTCGAGCATAGAGGCAAACATGGCGAAAGATTCGCGTTTGTACTCTTGCTTTGGATCTTTCTGCGCATAGCCGCGTAAATGAATACCCTGACGCAGGTAATCCATGGCTGCCAGATGCTCTTTCCACAATGAGTCCAGCGTTTGCAACATCACGCCTTTTTCAAAGTTACGCATCATTTCAATGCCAACCACTTCTTCTTTACGGGCATAGGAGTCCATCGCGTTTTGCAAAATACGCTCACGCAGAGTTTCTTCATGCAATTCTGGCTCTTTGTCCAGCCACTCTGCAATCGGCATCTCCAGCTCAAAGTCATTCTTCAGACGCTGTTGCAGACCTTCGACATCCCACATTTCTTCCAGAGACTGTGGCGGGATATAGCTATCGATCGTAGTTTTGAACACATCTTCACGAATGCTGCGGATGGTTTCGCTCACATCAGAGACGTCGAGCAGTTCATTACGCTGACTGTAAATGGCACGACGCTGGTCGCTGGCAACATCATCATATTCAAGCAGTTGCTTACGAATATCAAAGTTACGGCTCTCCACTTTACGCTGTGCGTTAGCAATCGCTTTAGTGACCCAAGGATGCTCAATGGCTTCGCCTGGTTTCATACCCAGTTTACGCATCATGCTGGTAACGCGGTCTGAAGCGAAAATACGCATCAGGGCATCTTCCATAGACAAGTAGAATCGGGAAGAACCCGCATCCCCCTGACGACCGGCACGACCGCGAAGCTGGTTATCGATACGACGTGATTCATGACGTTCAGTACCGATAATATGCAAACCACCTGAGGCCAGAACGGCGTCGTGACGGATCTGCCAGGCCGCTTTAATCTCAGCTTTCTGCTCATCGGTCACTGCTTCGCCGAGGTTTTCGATCTCAACCTGCCAGCTGCCACCTAATACGATATCGGTACCACGACCAGCCATGTTAGTTGCGATGGTCACCGCACTTGGCTGACCCGCCTGAGAAACGATTTCCGCTTCTTTGGCGTGGAACTTGGCGTTCAATACGCTGTGGGCGATACCGGCTTTATCAAGTTCACGTGAAACCACTTCAGATTTTTCAATCGAAATTGTACCAACCAACACGGGCTGACCATTGGCAGTACGCTCACGGATGTCTTCGATGATTGCGCCAATTTTTTCCATTTCTGTCATGTAGACCAGATCCGGTAAGTCTTTACGCACCATTGGACGGTTGGTTGGCACAACAATGGTATCGAGCTTGTAGATAGAGCTGAATTCGAACGCTTCGGTGTCTGCGGTACCGGTCATACCGGCCAGTTTTTCGTACAGACGGAAATAGTTCTGGAAGGTGATCGATGCCAGCGTCTGGTTTTCGTTCTGAATATCAACGCCTTCTTTGGCTTCAACGGCCTGATGCAAGCCATCTGACCAGCGACGTCCCTGCATGGTACGGCCGGTGTGTTCATCAACAATAATGACTTCGCCGTCTTTGACGATGTAGTCAACGTCACGGGTGAACAGCACGTGGGCACGCAGAGCAGCGGTAACATGGTGCATCAGCATAATGTTTGACGGCGAGTAGAGCGATTCGCCATCGTCCATAATGCCCGCTTCCATCAGCATCTCTTCAATCAACACCAGACCGCGTTCGGTCAGGTGAACCTGACGCGCTTTTTCATCCACGGAGAAGTGACCTTCACCCTGGAAGCTGTCTGAGTCCTCTTTTTCCTGACGAATCAGCTGCGGGATCAATTTGTTAACGCGCACATACATCTCGGAGCTGTCTTCCGCAGGACCAGAAATGATCAGCGGTGTACGGGCTTCATCGATGAGGATGGAGTCAACTTCATCGACCAGAGCGTAGTTCAGTTTACGCTGTACGCGCTCTTCAGGGCTGAACGCCATGTTGTCACGTAGGTAGTCAAAACCGTATTCGTTGTTGGTGCCGTAAGTAATATCTGCGGCATAAGCAGCGCGCTTTGCCGGCGCTGGCATGTTCGGTAAGTTGATACCAATGGTCAGGCCAAGGAACTCAAACAAGCCACGGTTGTTTTCGGCATCGCGCTGAGCCAGATAGTCGTTGACGGTAACAACGTGCACACCTTTTCCGCTAAGGGCGTTCAGGTAAGCAGGCAGGGTCGCCGTGAGGGTTTTACCTTCACCCGTACGCATTTCCGCGATACAGCGCTCGTTGAGCACCATGCCGCCTAACAGCTGCACGTCAAAATGGCGCATACCAAAGACACGCTTACTGGACTCACGAACAACGGCGAACGCTTCCGGAATAAGACTCTCAAGAATTTCACCTTTTGCCAGACGCGCGCGGAATTCATCCGTCTTCGCTCTTAACTGATCATCAGTCAGTTGCTGGATTTCAGGCTCCAGGCGGTTAATGAGGTCAACCACTTTGCGCATACGGCGCAGGGTACGATCGTTACGGCTACCAAAAACTTTGGTCAATAATTTAATTAACATAATGCTTAGTGTCTCTTTGAGACCACGTGATGCGGCCACTGTTTTGTTGATTTATTGATAGAACCACAAAGTAAAAAACTGTGAAATCAGAGGGTTATTAACTCAAAGATATTGGACCGGCACGAATGCCTTGCACCTGAGCCAGCCAAAGACCGGGTTGATGCTGGTGAGTTGAGAGAATAAGAGGTTGTCTGGTCTGACGAATGATGACCGGCGGTTTTGACTCATGCGTCAATAAAGCGTTAAGGGTCACCAGCAGCGCCAACTGCTGTACATGAAGCGGCTCAGCTTCCTGAATAATGACTTCCGGCGCGGCGGTATAAGAAACTTGCGGGGCCAGAGCAAAAGAAAGGTGGCGAATTACGGTACGAAGCGCATGCTGTTGCCAGTAATCTACGCCAAAAGCAGGGCGACGGTGTGCCTGGAGCAGAGCGAGATTCGTCAGCCCTGTACTCCCGATGTTTAGCCGGTTTAAACTTGAGGACGTATTCGGTACTGCTGCCAGATCCGTTTGCGTCAGGTTTGTGGACACGCCGAGGCTCGCCGCGACCATCCCCAATAGGAGATGCGGCCAAAAATACCTTCTGCCAAATTGTCGCCAACGATTTAGAATACCAATCACAAGTTTACAATCCGCCGGAGCCGGTCATGCGCGATAGTCGCCCACAATTATTAGATATCCTGTTCGATGATGCCTCTTCAGCGGATAAAAGCCCGTTGCGACTGGTTCAGCAACGCGCTGCGGCATTATTAAAACTCAACCGCGCCGTGAAGGGTTTGTTACCTGCGCCCATGAAACCATGGTGTCGCGTCGGTAATTATCGACAAGGTGTTTTAGTACTGGAGATAGCAAACGCCAGTTGGATGATGCGGTTACGCTACGAGCAACCCGCGCTCCTCTCTGCACTTCGAGCGCAAATTCTACCATCATTGTCGTCAATCGACATCAGGATTAATCCTTCACTGATGGTGAAAGTGGAAAATGGATCGCAGTTTAAGGATCAGGCAAGCGCAGCGGCTTCTGGAGAGAAACCCTTCAGACAGCTGAGTGCACAAAGTGCAGAGGAATTGATGATAGTTGCGAGCCGAAGCCCTGAGAAACTTAGGAAGGCATTAGAACGACTGGCTGGGTTGGCCGGAGAGAGTGCCAAACCAACCAGTCGTAATAAATGATACTAGTACCGATTATGCAAGTACTGTGGAAGGGGCTTTGAATGCCAAAGGCACTTCAGCTTCATCCTGGAAGGTGACTAATTCCCAGGCTTCCTGCTTAGCCAGTACCGCTTGCAATAACTTGTTGTTCAACGCATGACCAGATTTGAATGCGGTAAACGCACCAATAATGTTATGCCCACACATGAACAGGTCGCCGATAGCATCCAGCATTTTGTGACGAACAAATTCATCTTCAAAACGCAGGCCATCTTCGTTAAGCACACGGTAATCATCCACAACAATCGCGCAATCAAAGCTGCCACCGAGGCACAAACCGCGTGACTGCAGATACTCAATATCACGCATAAAACCGAAAGTACGTGCGCGGCTGATTTGGCGAACAAATGCTTCGGCAGAGAAATTCATCTTGTAACGCTGCGAACTGGCATCAATCGCCGGGTGATTGAAGTCGATAGTGAAGTCCAGAGAGAAACCATTGAATGGTTTAAACTCAGCCCACTTGTCACCGTCTTCAACACGAACTGTTTCCTTGATGCGCAAGAACTTCTTGGCACAATTCAGTTCTTCAATCCCTGCATCCATCAACAGATAGACGAAAGGTGCTGCGCTACCGTCCATAATAGGCACTTCTGGCGCATCAACTTCGATAACGATGTTATCGATGCCTAAGCCAGCCAGAGCCGCATTAAGGTGCTCTACCGTAGAAATACGTACGTCATGCTCATTGACCAGGCAAGTACAGAGCATGGTATCACGCACGGATTTGGCATCTGCCGGGAAATCGACCGGTGGATTCAAGTCAGTGCGACGATAGATGACCCCGGTATTGGCCGGTGCAGGACGCAGAGTCAGGGTGACTTTCTTGCCGGTGTGTAAACCGACGCCCGTCGCCTGAACGATACGTTTTAATGTACGTTGTTTGATCATCGTTTTTATCTCGCAATGTTATCCATCTATCCTACCGACCTAGCAATAGTACATTAAGGTCGGCGGGACAGTTTAGCACAAAGAGCGGAGATCCCACAATTCAGACTAGTCTGCCTGCTTACGCAGGAAGGCTGGAATGTCCAGATAGTCGGGTTCTTTGTTTGATTGCGTGTTCGGATCATTAACCACCTTCGCTGCGGGCTTAGTTTCCTGCGGCAGAGGTGACAGCCCGTGCTGCTGATAACGATGATCCATCACTGGCTGGCTGGCTGGCTTGTTAGTGACCAGAGTAATCTCTGGACGTTTGTCCATGCCAATGCCTGTTGCCACTACGGTGACACGCAGTTCGTCATTCATTTCCGGGTCAAGCGACGTACCGATAACCACGGTTGCGTTGTCTGAAGCAAAAGCACGAATGGTGTTACCCACTGTCTCAAACTCGTCCAAACGCAAATCGAAACCCGCGGTGATGTTGACCAGAACGCCACGGGCGCCGGACAAATCGATATCTTCCAACAGTGGGCTGGAAATCGCCATTTCGGCAGCTTCTTCCGCACGGTCTTCACCACATGCAACACCAGAGCCCATCATGGCATAACCCATTTCGGACATCACGGTACGCACGTCAGCGAAGTCGACGTTCATCAGGCCAGGACGGGTGATCAGTTCTGCAATACCCTGCACGGCGCCCTTGAGAACGTCGTTGGCCGCACCGAAGGCGTCCAGCAGAGAGATGCCACGACCCAACACTTTCAACAACTTGTCATTAGGAATAGTGATCAAGGAGTCAACATGTTTGGACAACTCAGCGATACCCTGCTCCGCAAACGCCATACGCTTTTTGCCTTCGAAGTTGAAAGGCTTAGTCACGACAGCTACGGTCAGAATACCCAAATCTTTTGCAACTTCAGCAACCACTGGCGCTGCACCGGTACCGGTACCGCCACCCATGCCCGCTGCGATAAAGACCATATCTGCGCCTTCAAGTGCAGCGCGCAGAGCTTCACGGTCTTCTTCTGCAGAATTGCGACCCACTTCCGGGTTCGCACCAGCACCCAGACCTTTGGTAATACCGCTACCAATCTGGATAGTCTGGCCTACAGCCGTTTTACGTAACGCCTGGGCGTCGGTATTAACGGCGAAGAATTCAACACCTTCGATGCGCTCGCGCACCATGTGCTCGACGGCATTACCACCGCCACCGCCGACGCCGATGACTTTAATCACCGCGTCGTTGGTCAGTTCCATAGGTTCAAACATAGTTTCTCTCCGTTTTGTGCCTGTCGCTTCGGGATCACAATAAGTGACAGCATGATCCCGTTGTTAAAACATTAAAACTCTTTTCTCAACCAGCCGCTGATTCGTTTGAACCAGTTGCCCACTGAGGCGCGTTTTTCCACTTCTGCCTCACCACTCAGGTGAGACTCTTTTCCATAGTGCAGCAGCCCTACAGCAGTTGAGTAGTAAGGTTCCTGCGCATAATCTGTCAGCCCGGTGATGTTCAGCGGTTGTCCGATACGCACCTGGGTATGGAATACCCGCTGCGCACAGGCTGCCAGACCATCAATTTGTGCTGCGCCACCTGTCAAAACGATCCCGGCGGCCAGATGATGTTTTACGCCTTGCTGACGTAACTGCTCCTGCAATTGCAAAATCTCATCATTCACTAAATTCAGCAGTTCGGTGTAACGTGGTTCAATGACCTCGGCCAAAGTCTGACGTTGCAGACTGCGTGGCGGACGTCCGCCCACGCTTGGCACTTCGACGTTTTCGTCTTTACCGACCATCGAACCCAGCGCACAACCGTGGCGTACTTTAATAGCTTCCGCATCTGTCGGTGGCGTACCGAATGCATAGGCGATATCACTGGTCACAACGTTACCCGCATAAGGAATAACTTTAGTATGGCGCAGCGCTCCGCCGGTATAAACAGCGATATCCATGGTGCCCCCGCCAATATCGACGACACATACGCCTAATTCACGCTCATCTTCAGTCAAAACCGCGTAACTTGCTGCCAGGCCAGCAAAAATAAGCTGGTCAACTTTCAGTCCGCAACGTTCAACGGCTTTAACAATGTTCTTCGCCATGTCGTTATGACAGGTGATCAAATGGACCTTTGCCTGCATACGTACACCGGAAAGACCAACAGGGTTCTTAATCCCTTCCTGATAGTCGATGGCGTATTCCTGAGGAATCACGTGCAGTACACGGTGTTCATCACGAACGCGGACCGATTTAGCGGTATGCACCACGTTCTCTACATCTTCCTGTGTTACTTCCTCTTCTGAAATAGGAACCATCCCTATTTCATTCTGACAACTGATATGTTTACCAGACAAAGCAAGGTAAACAGAGGAAATTTGGCAATCCGCCATCAATTCTGCCTGATCAATGGCGCGCTGTACGCATTTCACCACGGATTCAAGATCATTCACGCCGCCTTTATCCATGCCACGTGATGGGCAACTTCCCACGCCAATAATATTGACCATGCCATCGGGCAGAACTTCCCCTACCAATGCGGCGACCTTCGCCGTACCGATCTCCAGCCCAACTACCAGTTTTCTGTCCGTCGACTTGATCATTGTTGTTTAGCCTGTGCCTGATTCTGTTGCTGATTACTGTTTTGCTGATCGATAAACTCTGGTGCCCAGCCAACTGACGCACCGGTGTCGTAACGTAAATCGACATAACTGATGCGCTTTTTATCGGCTTCGGCCTGTTGCTGGAGTTTCGGATAAAGCTCGATAAAACGTTGTAAACGCCCCATTCGATCATCTCTCCCCAGTTCCAGACGGATATCGCTATCCAGAGTGACTTGCCAAGAGTGACGTGCACTCATTGCCACAGCCTTCAACGTAAACCTGGCGGCAGAAAGCGTTTGGTTCATCGTTTGAAAACCTTGCAAAACATCCTGTTCGCTGCCTTCCGGACCATAAAGCAACGGCATCTTCTGTTTGACTACTCGCTCGGCAGGTATGCTGAATGATTTGCCGTCCGCATCGACCATATGCAAATCATTCCAATGTGCGACCGGCACATACTCCACCAAATGGATCTTCAACTCGTTCGGCCATTGCTTGCGTACGCTGACCTGTTTTATCCAGGGTAAACGCTCAATCTGCTGCTGAATGACGTTTACATCCTGCGTCATGAACGTACCCGGCGAACCTAAAGCCAGAATAGCCTGACGAATATCATCGTTGGTGGTGTAGTGACGCTCACCCGTGACCACCAGTTGGGACAGCGGCAATCGGTTTGCATCCTGCATCCAGCCAATCACTGCCCAAACACTCCATAAAATGGTTCCCAGCACCATCAGCAGGAAAATGACGCCTGCCAGCTGGCTGCCATTACTGCGACGACCGTTTTTTTCGGTCGTCTCACGCTCTCGTGCATTCAGGGCCGCTTGAGACATATCAGTCGGCCAGCTCCAGAATGCGAGCGACCAGCTGCGGGAAACTTAACCCGAACTGCTTTGCTGCCATTGGCACCAGACTATGGCTGGTCATGCCCGGCGAAGTATTCGCCTCAAGCAGGTTGAAGCCACCGTTGCTGTCTTGCATGACATCAATTCGGCCCCAACCGTTACAGTCGAGTGCGCGATAGGCCTGTAGCACCAGTTCTGAAAGCGCCTGTTCCTGATCGACACTTAATCCGCTCGGACAGAAATACTGTGTTTCATCAGACAGATACTTTGCCTGATAGTCATAAAAGGTACCGGCTGGCTGAATACGGATTGAAGGCAATACCTGATCCCCCAACACGGCTACTGCGTATTCAGGGCCACTCAACCACTGTTCAATCAGCACGTTGTCGTCATGAAGCAAACCTTCCTGCAGCGCAGGGATCAACTCTTCAGCCGTGTTCACTTTGCTCATACCGACGCTGGACCCTTCACGGCTTGGCTTAACAATCAGCGGCAGGCCCAGTGAAGAAATCTTCTGTGCCAAAGCGCCCTGCCCTACTTCGCCAAGCTGTTTTTTATTCACTAAGACGAAAGGCGCAATCGGTAATCCCAGTGCCTGCCACACCAGTTTGGTGCGAAATTTATCCATTGCCAGCGCCGAAGCCATTACACCGCTGCCGGTATAAGGCAGGCCAAGATGTTCGAGCGTGCCCTGCAAGGTGCCGTCTTCGCCACCGCGGCCATGTAACGCAATAAAGACTTTGTCGAAACCTTCTTCTTTCAGCCGGGTGACCGCGAAGGTTTTGGTATCAACGGCATGTGCGTCAATACCTGATTCTCTCAGGCCCGCCAGTACAGCAGCGCCAGAATTTAATGACACATCGCGCTCTGCGGAAGTACCGCCAAATAATACTGCGACTTTCTCAGACATGATGTTCTTCACCTTTTTTCACTGGCTGTAATTTCTGATCAGCCAATTTGCGGGCCACTTTGCCGATGTTACCGGCGCCCTGAACCATAATCAGATCCCCACCTTCGAGGATCGGTGCCAGACTTTCCGGCACGGCGTCAATGTCTGAAACTAAAATCGGATCCAATTTACCGCGTGCACGAATGGTGCGACACAGTGAACGGCTGTCAGCGCCCGGGATTGGCGCTTCGCCTGCCGGATACACGTCTAACATGATCAGCACGTCGACCTGTGAAAGCACGTTAGCGAAGTCATCGTATAAATCCCGCGTACGGCTATAGCGGTGCGGCTGGAAAACCATCACCAGACGTTTATCCGGCCAGCCCGCACGCGCCGCTTTAATGGTGGCGTCAACTTCGGTTGGGTGGTGGCCGTAGTCGTCAACCAGCATGGCGCTACCCGGCTTCGCATTCACATTCTCCAGCGAGTATTCACCGAGGAAATCAAACCGGCGTCCAGTGCCCTGGAAACCCGCCAGAGCGCGCAGGATAGCGTCGTCTTCAATACCGGCATCCGTGGCAACCGCAACCGCTGCCGCCGCATTGAGCGCATTATGGCGGCCCGGTGCGTTCAGCGTGACACTTATCAGTGGCTTATCCTGACGGCGAATGGTGAAGTGCCCCTGTGCGCCATCCTGATGGTAACTTTCGATAACAACATCGGCGTCATCGCTAAAACCGTAGGTGGTGATGTGGCGGCCGACGCGCGGTAGCAATTCACGGATCACCGGATCATCAATACACATCACCGCACGGCCATAGAATGGCAGGTTGTGCAGGAAGTTAATAAAGGTCTGCTTCAGGATCTCGAAATCACCCTGATAGGTATCCATGTGATCCGCTTCGATGTTGGTCACAATCGCCACCATCGGCTGCAAATGCAGGAAGGACGCATCGCTTTCATCGGCTTCAGCAATCAGGAACCGGCTCGATCCGAGTCGCGCGTGCGTACCGGCTGCCTTAACCAGTCCACCGTTCACAAAGGTCGGATCCAGACCCGCTTCGGCATAAATACTGGTGACCATCGCGGTGGTCGTGGTTTTACCGTGCGTACCTGCCACGGCGATGCCGTGACGAAAACGCATCAGTTCGGCCAACATCTCAGCGCGGCGGATAACCGGAATGCGCGCTTCGCGCGCCGCGACGATTTCCGGATTATCGGCAGAGATGGCTGTCGATACGACAACAACGCTGGCATCCAGCACATTCTCCGGGCGGTGATTGAAATAAATCTGCGCACCCAGAGCGGTCAGTTGCTGTGTTACGGCGTTCGGTGCCAAATCGGAACCGCTAATCTGATAGCCTTCATTTGCCAACACTTCGGCGATACCACCCATGCCGGCACCACCAATGCCAACAAAGTGAATGTGCCGGACGCGATGCATCTCGGGCACGAAGGTACGTAGTTTCGCCAATTGTTGTGTATTCACGTTTTTCTTCACTATTTTCAGTTACTGATTGATCCGTTACATACGGCTCGGACCGCGATCATTGCGGCCCGTTCATATTCATTTTTTACTGGCTTTGACGACTTCCGCCGCCACACGCTCTGTCGCGTCAGGAATGGCTACCGCGCGTGCGGCACGTGCCATGTCCAGCAGATGCATTCGGTCCCAACCCGCCATCGCGTCAGCAACGGCGGCGGCACTGAAATTCACCTGTTCGATAATTTTGGCTGCACCCGCTTTTTCCAGCGGCAATGCATTCCAGTACTGCTGGCGGTCTTTATGCTGAAAAGGCACGAAAATCGCGGGCAGCCCGGCTGCGGCGATCTCACTGACCGTCAAAGCCCCTGAGCGGCAAACGACTACGTCAGCCCACGCATAGGCTTCGGCCATGTCATCGATAAATTCGGTCACTTTATGCTGTGTCTGACCGGCACTGGCGTAAGCCTGATTCACTGATTCCAGCGCACCTTTACCAACCTGATGCCACAGGGTAATTTTGTCGCCCATCAGCGCGGCCAGCTCAGGCATGCTCTGATTGAGTACCCGCGCCCCCTGACTGCCACCAATCACTAAAACGCGAATCGGCCCCTGACGGTCAGCGAAGCGCACTTCTGGCAGCGGCAAGGCTAAGACGTCGGTACGAACCGGATTTCCCACTACCTGCGCATTCGGGAAGGCACCTGGAAAAGCCTGCAATACGGTTTTGGCAATGCGTGACAACCAGCGGTTGGTCAACCCGGCAATACCATTTTGTTCGTGCAGCACCACGGGAATACCGCATGACCACGCGGCCAGACCGCCCGGACCGGAAACATAACCGCCCATCCCCAGCACCACATCCGGCTGGAAGCGACGCATGATAGTTTTCGCCTGGCGCCACGCATGATATATGCGAAGCGGTGCTGTGAGTTGTGCTTTCAGACCTTTCCCACGTAAACCGGAGATCTGAATAAAATCAATTTCGATGCCATTTTTAGGCACCAGGTCAGCTTCCATTCTGTCGGCCGTGCCTAACCAGCGCACTTCCCAGCCTTGCGCCATCAGATGATGTGCAACAGCCAGACCGGGGAACACATGCCCGCCGGTGCCGCCAGCCATCACCATTAAACGCTTGGTCTCGCCAATCATCGGGCACTCCTTACAAACGCCTGGGCTTTAGCCAGACGCGTTTCGAAATCAACTCGCAGCAGCAGAACGATTGCTGTCGACATAATAATCAGGCTCGAACCACCGTAACTGATCAGCGGAAGCGTCAGACCTTTGGTTGGTAACATCCCGGCGGCTGCGCCAACGTTAACCAAGGCCTGGAAGCTAAACCACACGCCGATCGAGCAGGCCAGAAAGCCGGAAAAGCGCTGATCAATCTCCAGCGCACGCCGGCCGATGGACATGGCACGAAAAGCGACGAAGAATACCATTAACAACGCTAAAACCACACCGAAATACCCCAACTCCTCACCTAAAATGGAGAAGATAAAGTCGGTATGTGCTTCGGGTAAATACTCCAGCTTCTGCACCGAGTTTCCAAGGCCCTGCCCCCAAAACTCACCGCGGCCAAACGCCATCAGTGATTGGGTTAACTGGTAGCCGCTGCCGAACGGATCGGCCCATGGATTCCAGAACGAGGTTACGCGGCGCATACGGTAAGGTTCTGCCAAAACCAGCAGCACCACAGCGAAAACGCCAGACCCGATGATCGCCAGGAATTGCCACATTTTCGCTCCGGCTAAAAACAGCATGGCCAGCGTAGTAATAAACAGTACAACCACGGTGCCGAGGTCAGGCTGAGCCAGCAGCAGAACCGCCAGAATAACCATCACTCCCATCGGCTTACAGAAGCCCCAGAAGTTGCTACGCACCTCTTCGACCTTACGCACCAGATAGCTTGCCAGATAACAAAACAGCGACAGCTTGGAAAACTCAGCAGGCTGAATACGCAGCGGCCCGAAAGAGATCCAGCGAGATGCCCCGTTCACCGAGCTACCCACCACCAGCACCACCAGCAACATCACGATGGAAATCAGCAACAGCACGTTGCTGTAACGCTGCCAAACGCTCATCGGGACACGCAGTGTCACCAGTGACAAACCAAACGCCAGCCCGAGGTAAATCGCATCACGCTTGGCGAACAGGAAAGGGTCATCCGCCAGACGCTGACCGATCGGCATGGAGGCCGAAGTCACCATCACAAAACCGATAATGGCCAGACCGAAAGTCAGCCAGAGCAAGGTCCGGTCGTAAAGAACCAGCGTGACAGAGTCATTATCTTTAACGCCCATCACCCAGTCGTTGAATTTGCTGACTAAGCCCAGTCCCGGAATCCGCATCAGCCAAGCTCCTTAGCCAATGCTGCGAAAATATCGCCGCGCTGTTCAAAATTACGAAACTGGTCGAGGCTCGCACACGCCGGAGAGAGCAACACCAGGTCGCCTGCCGCCACACGCCCGCTGATATCACGCATGGCTTGTTCCATGGTTTCAAACGTCGAGGAAACCTCGGGACGCAGTTCCGCCAGCTCAGCACCATCTCGGCCGAAACAGTAAATCCGGATATTGTCGCCTTGCAGATAGCGCGCCAGCGGTGAGAAATCGGCAGATTTACCATCTCCGCCCAACAGCAGATGCAGCGTGCCGTCTACCTGAATCCCGTTAAGCGCGGCTTCAGTGCTGCCCACGTTGGTGGCTTTTGAGTCGTTTATCCAGCGCACGCCGTTATGTTGCCACGCAGTCTGATAGCGGTGCGCCAGCCCGCTGAAGTGAGTTAGTGCTTGCAAACTTGATGACTGAGGAATGCCCACTGCGTCTGCCAATGCCAGTGCAGCAAGTGCATTGGTGTAGTTGTGGCGTCCGGTTAGCGGCATCTCTTTGGTATTCAATACTTTCTCACCACGCACACGCAGCCAGATGTCATTTTGCTGGCGCGTCAGGTGATAATCGCCGACATCTGCGCCGAAGCTGACACAGCGTTTATCCGCGCCGCGCACCGGCATGGTCAGGGCATCATCAGCATTAACCACGCAGAGCTTGGCGTTCTCATAGACTTTCAATTTAGCGGCACGATATTGCTGCAACCCGAACGGATATCGATCCATATGATCTTCCGTCACGTTCAAAATGGTTGCCGCGGCTGCACGCAGGCTGTGGGTCGTTTCGAGCTGGAAACTGGACAGCTCAAGCACGAACAACTGATACTCCTGGTCGAGCATAGTCAGGACTGGCAAACCGATATTGCCGCCGACGCCAACCTTCCAGCCTGCGGCTTTTCCCATCTCGCCAACCAGCGTGGTGACGGTGCTTTTGCCGTTTGAACCCGTGATCGCCACAATTGGTGTCTGCACTTCGCGGCAAAACAGCTCGATATCGCCGACTACTTCTACACCGGCTTCGATGGCGGCGCTCAGTGCCGGGGTCGCCAGCGCCATACCCGGACTGGCAACGATCAGATCGGCATCCAGCAACCAGGCTTCATTCAGGGAACCCAGATGACGCTCGACGCTGTCTGCCAGTTTATCCAGACCCGGCGGGCTGACGCGGGTATCAATAACGCGCGGCGTTACGCCACGCGCCATAAAGAAATCAACACAGGAGAGACCGGTCAGCCCCAACCCGATAATGACGACTTTTTTACCCAGATAGTCAGCCATAATTACCGCACCTTCAGCGTCGCCAGGCCAATCAGCACCAGCATCAGCGAAA
>CAUQMS010000010.1:0-165175 GCA_963519305.1 uncultured Enterobacterales bacterium | reverse complement strand
TTTTAGCAAAAGAATTTACTGCGGTATAGCTGATGATCGGTTTAGGCAACCCGCATCAGGCGCCTGTTTGCTCTTTGATTACTTCAGGGTAAAACTGAGGTCCATCACGCCGGCAACCGTCCCTGATGTCGGTTTTCCCGTTAGCGAGATCATTCGTCCCTTCAGACTGAATACCGCATTGCGCTGCGCATCCACGGGTATATTCAGTGTAGCGCCGTTGCCTAACGGCGTCTGACCTGCTTCATCCATCACTTCGATCGCAATATCGGTTGCAGTGCCGGTATTCAGATAATATTCCGGTGCGCTCTGAACGGGTGTGCCGCTCATTGTGGCTGTCACTGTCGACGCGGAGGTCGGGCAGTGGGTTAGCTCAACGGAGAAAGAGGTCCAGGGCGTGGCATCTTTCGCATGAGTTAAGTCTGCGAGACGGCCTTTGCCTAAGTCCACGTTTTGATCCACCGAACCCGCAGCGATATCACAGGAGGAGGCCAGAATATTCGCCGTGACATTCACCACTGTATCCGCCGCGGTAACCAGTGGTGAATAGAGTAAGACCAGCGTCAGTGCAGTGGCCACACCGTGACAGGAAAGTATTTTAAAGTGAAACATGCTTATCCCCCCGAAGTGCTATTTATAACTGAACTCGACATTCACCGTCGAATTAACTGCGCCCGGTTTGGCAACGCCACTGGTATATAGTCTGGCATGAAGTTTTATCTGGGCTCCATTGTTGGCAATAGGCTGATTGATAATTGTATTATTGGAGAAATATTTTGGCGTACTCGCCCCGTCCCCCAGTTGCACGCTGACGGCGTCGTCACCTCCGGTATTTTTATAACCGTTAGTATCATTGGGTGCAGTTTTACCGGTAAATTTGGCGTCGACAGAGGTCGTTCCTAGTGGGCAGCCGGTCAAATCAATAACGTTCTCGCCTGACCATGGGGTTGAACTCCCGGCATTTTGGATAATGCCTCCCTGTATATTACCGAGGTCAATATTCAGCACGGTGGTTGTCACCAGACAGGAGGTCGCCACAATATTTGCTTTAATATTAATGACAGTAGTGTCGGCTGCGTTAGCAGATGTTATAAACATTGCAGGAATTAATAATGCCGCAGCGGTAATTGAAGAAATATTTTTCATTACTGAAGGCCTTTTACTGAAGTTACTTTGAATACGTTATTTAAACGCATAGGTTAATGTAATGGCTGATTGCACCGAACCTGCTGTTGCAGAACCTGTGCCGTCATTGATTACCTGCAAATAGAAATCTGTCGAATAGTCAGACTGCCCTGCCATATTGATACCCGCAAGGGTAAGTCCATCTTTAACCGTCGTACCCGCGGGGCCAACGGTAGCATTCACAGCAACATGTTGCGCCGTTCCGGTTGAGGCAATGTAATCCGCATTGGCCGTGGACATCGTTGCATTGATCAAAATCGCGATATCAGTTACGTTCGTGCAATTGCTTAATCGCACGGTGGTCATTTTCCAGCCCGTAGCCGATCCCGAATTAGCGAGAGTGCTCGCCATGATATCGCCAAAATCAACCGACAAAGAGGGTGTGGAGACGATACAGGGCGGAATAACCACTGTGCCGCTGTAGTGCATCATGACCTGTTCGCTGAGGGCAAAGCTGTAACTGCTGAATAACAGACCCGCGAGTAACAGAGGTTTTATTATTTTCATCGTATTCCCCTTAGCGATATTCAATGTTCATGGTCACCGCCGTGGAGAAATCCCCGGCGCCAACTGTGCCGCTGCCTGTCTGCACCGGTTGGGCATTGATGCTCAGGTCTTCTGTAGAACTCGTGGCTGCAGGAAAATCAATAGGTGTCTCAAGGGCTACCGGCAGCCCGTTGCTGGCCCAGGTCAGTTTGATCCCCAGATTTAGCAGATCGGTATTGATGACACCGTTAGCAACACTATTCGCGCCCTGACTAGAAGTAATCGTCACCTGTAAAGGTCCAACATTGCTGTTATTACATGACAGACTAATGGGAGCATTTTTTATCTGGGCATTACCGTTACTTATTTCATTGGGCGTTAAATCTGTCCAGTAAAAGGCCATATCATGTGACGTAGTTACTGCGCATGTTTCTTTAGTAATAACTAAGGTCAATGACGTTAAATATATATTTGAAACTATATTGTTATTATTTATGTCATAAATTGCCCCAAGTTGGAAATCAGGAAATTTCCAGCTGCCCTGGATATCTTTTAGTTTTTCACCTGCTTCAGATGTGAGGATTTGTATTACGATGACATCATTTTTCGCAAGAAATCCAAGTTGACTCGGAGTACCCCAACGGGCAACCCCATTATGTCTTACTCCTAATACTGCAGCTATACCTCCTACCAGTGAAATTCCGCAATAGCCTCGCACTGTAACCGAGCAAGAGTCGGACCTGTTTTTCATATATCCACCAGCAGCGTCGGAACCAATTGACGGACTTCCGGTATATACATATTTTTCGGCGTCAATTATCACTTTATTGCTTGTAGTAGGCAGGTTTATTGTGCCCGGGCTTATATAAATATCCGAGTCAGCTTTCACCTGTGCTACGTTAAAAAATACGAAAGCACAGAGTATTATACATAGCCAGCTTATTCTTTTATTCATCAGAATAACTCCTATTATTCGGTACCTAAATACAATTGGCGGAAATCGTTGGCAGGGTTTCTTTTAACGCCTGCGCGGTTAACTGATAATTGACGTGGCACTGTTGCGTCGCGTCTTTACCCCACTGGGCAATCAGTTGCCCTTTTTCTGGCAGACCACTTAAATACGTCGCCCCCATTTCGCCAACAATTCCGGTTTCCGGCGCTTTCTTGTTTTCTTCACTGACCAGGCTGACGGTGGTACCAAAAGGCACCACGCTGGCGTCCGGGCGTTTTAAGGTCATCATTACCCGGTAACCGACGCGGGCGTTAAAGTCAGCCCGCACCACGGCTCCGCGGGTGGGAATAACGTCTTTGGCGCTCTCTGCTAAATCCACGTTAGGCCCGAGGGTGGTGGTATTCAGCCCTATACTGTTACGCCGGTAGGCGCTGGCATAAGGCACAACGGCATAACCGCGTGAATCGGTGGTGAGACCGGTGTTGTTCATTACGCCAACATCTGCCGCACCCGGTGCGGCCACCAGCGCGATGGTTTCACCCAGCGGCTGGGACAGCGTCACGCCGCCACCGTGAATGACCATGCCGCCTCCCAGCCCGTAGTTCACGCGGCGGGAATCCTGACCGTAGCTGTAAGCCGCATTGCTGTTGCCGTGGCTGCCGGTGTAGTTCAGGCTGGCATTGCCGCTGTTGCCGCGGCCCTGATTGTCGGTACCCTGGCTGACGTTGTAATTGAGTTTGTTGTCATCCAATGAGCCGTTGACCCCTGCCTGCTGGCTGACGCTGCCATTGCTGCCCCGGTTGGTGTTGTACGTCGCCGATGCCCCTTTTACCCAGCGGTCAAGTGGGACTGACACGTTGAACGCAATCTGCCGGTCTGAAGGCTCATCCGGAGTAAAGTTATTGCTGTAACTCAGGCTATAGCTGATCCCCTGCCAGGCGTTGTTATACCCCCACTGTAAGGTTTGCTGATCGCCGTCAGTGCCCCAGTAATTCTGTATGCTGGCCGAAAAATAAAATGCACCCCAGCCCTCAGGCAATGACTGGGTGACGGAGCCTTCTACCTGGCTGCGTTTATGGCTGTTTATCTCAAAATCGTTGGTGTCGGAGTCATTACTGTTGAGGTCGACCGATTCCTGCATGGTGTAAAACCCGCTGGTGGAGTAGCGGTAGCCCAGTAAACGGAAGTCGGTACCCGAACCGGCAAATGACTTGGCATACAGAAAACGGTAAGACTGGCCGGTATCGGTTTCGTCAGGCAGCTGAGTTTTGGCCTGAGTGACATCAACAGAAATTGCGCCCCAGTCACCGATGTTTTGACCCACACCAAAAGCCAGCGACTGATATTTTTCACTGCTCTGAAGCCCGCCGTACAGCGTAACACCGCCGCCAAAGCCGCGAATTAACGTCAACTGCCCGAAGTCCGGGGTATCCGTACCGTAGCCGCTGCGGAATTGCCCTGCGGTCACGCTGTATTTGGTGTGCCCTTCACGCTGCAAAATCGGCACCGAAGAGTACGGTTGCACAAACTTCTGAATGCTGCCGTCTTCTTCTTTGATTTCTACCGTTAAATCTCCGCTGCCGGAGCTGGGGTAGAGGTCAGTGATTTCAAACGCGCCCGGTGCAACATAGCTCTGATAAATGGTGTAACCATTCTGCGAGATGGTGACTTGCGCATTGGATTTAGCAATGCCGCGCACCACGGGCGCAAAACCTTGCATACTGTCTGGCAGCATGGAATCGTCCGAAGCGATCTGCGCACCGCGATATTGCACGCTGTCAAACACATCTCCGGTTGAGTAACCGTCGCCCAGCGTCAGCTGAGATTTGAGCGAAATAATGCTGCGCTGCAGGTAGTTATTGACGTTCTCCCAGCTTTTTTCACCGTTGTTATCACTCCAGGTGGTGTAGTTGCGGTAACGCCATGCTCCCAGGTTGAAACCATTACGCAGGCTGAGGTAATAGTCGTTATCTTTGATGTTCTGGTTGCCAGAGGTATTTTCCGCGTTGGCGCCGGTGAAATTGTAATTCAACAAGAAAGCCGGAATGCCGTTGTCCCATAATGACGGATCAACATATCCTCGTACTGATTGTGACAGTACAGCCTGCGGGAAGCTCAGCTCCAGCCGCTGGCGGTTAAAATCAAAAGCTGCACTGGAAGAGGGAATCATGTGCGTAAAGTCGATACACGCATTTTTATCCTCTGTCGGTGCATCCTTGCTATCAGTGACTGCTTTTTTATTTAGTGCCGGAATAGCTTCAGTCTTTAATCCATATTTCTTAAGTTGCTCCAGGGTGATACAAGGTAATAACCCAGTACCGTTCTTATCCTCCCCTTCTTTGTCAGAATAAAAGGTCACTTCCTGATGATCGACAGGCTGAGTGTTGACATAAATATCAACAATATATTTCCCTGGTAACTGGCCACCACTGGTGGAGCTAAACGCAGACAAATCCGCGACGTTATTTCCCTGGCCGTCTTGTTCAATGAATGCCGGGTTAAAGCCATTCTCAGCAAAGCTGATATTTGACATGATGAGTAAAGACAATATGCTTACATAAAATATTGGCTTATTATTTTTCAGTTTGAAATTTTTGTAATTCATTTTTTCGCAGATTTTATGTGATCATCAAAAATTAGGTGTGCTTACTGAAACTAATTGCCAGACATAGTAAACAATGTCATTAATTTGTCTTGGTTGTTATCTCTTTATCAATACCACCATAATCATTGATTGCGGTGTAACTAACAGAATTACCTTTTCCACTGCCGGCAGGTAATTTGTAATGCTCTTCACTTTTTGGCATCACCAGATTGACGTTCTTAATTTCTTTGCCGCCAATTGATAAGGTATTGAGCGTGACAGAATAAGGTGTTGGGTTTTTAGCCACTAAGTCATTACCCTGCACTGACCATTGCAGCGCGGCCGGTGCTTCGCCCGCTTTACCGGCTAAGCCAGTTGGGCGGTAGAACAGTTTAATACGGGTTTTAATGGCCAGTTGCAGAACGTTCTGACCTTGCCCAGCTTCAGGTGCAGGCGGAATGGCCTTCACATTCAACCAATAGACTGATTCGTGGTCGTTAGGCAATTCGCCACCGGTCTTCACAATACGCAGCATATTATCTTTCTTGGCGTTCAGACGAAACAGCGGAGGAGTAATGGCAAACGGCACACTTTTATTCCCTTTTGCATCATCCACCCAAGACTGTACCAGGAAAAATTGTTTATCACTGTCATTATGTACCGTAAGCGAAGTTTCACGGCTGTCACTATTATAAACTACGCGGGTTGCGCCCAACACAATACCATCAGACGCCAAAGCGCTGCCGGATGCCGCCAGTAATAACAGAGCAGAAATACATTGTTTTTTATTTAACATGATTAACCTTTATCTGAGTGAGAAGGGAAATAGCGTAGCTACTATTAGCCACGCCATCAGGTGGATTATTTGTAGGTGATCGCGAAATCGGCAGAACCATTCGCAGGACCCACTCCGACAGTGGCATTCGTTGATTTGTAACGCGCCTGGAAATTCAGGTCCGTATTTCCATTTATCAATCCGAAATCAGTACCAGCTCCGTTCATTGCGACGGTGGTACCTTTCGCTGCATCAAGAATCTCAATACCTATGCCAGTTGCTGAACCTGATGCAGTACCCACAGAGACCAATGTATTGTCTTTTGCGTCAGCTAAGCCCGAGAATGCGGCAGTAGCCGTTTTAATCGTGCCAGGTGTACACTGCTCCAGCGAGATGGTGAACCCAACCGGCGCGGAGGTATTACCTACAGCAGTAAAGCTGCTCGATTTTACGTTATTTAATGTCACGGTCTGATTGACACTTTTGGATGCTACAACGCACGGGGTGTCAACGACATTGCCTTCAAAATTGATCTTGCCATCGGTGGCGGCCATTGCGGAAGTGCTTAAACCAGTCAGAATAAGTGCTGCACCAGTCATTAATTTATTAATAGACATCAAAATTTCCTTTTTATTACCGGTTAATTTTTATTGAGAATTAAAAATGAAATGAGATTAAGTGCTTAGAGAAAGAAATCATGTTTGAATGAGATTGCTTGCTGATCACACGGTTAATAGTAAAGTGGAATTGATTCCGTCAATACTGTGATGCACATCATACAATAAACATGGTGAATTAGAAGGGGGTGAGATATTAGAATGGCTAACATCGGTATTAAGCAAATCATTAAGCCAGTGAGATTACTCTCTGGTTTTGTCTTACTGAGAACATCTATTATGAGGTTATTTTTCAATGCTGTGGATCCCGGAATCCCTTATTCCAACACCTGCAAATTTAACGTCGATTTACACTCTCGCTGTTATTAATATAAATACAAATAAATCAACTATATAGTAATGCATTGGCTCAGCCTTTTTCCTGATGTGTTCATCATTTCCAGTGCCATTTTGCTTAGCAGGACGTAGCCTCCCTCTGGCGATGTTTCCAGGTCATTAGTCGTGCAATAGCCAGCCCTAGCTGCAGATAGCAGAAACGCAGCATGTTGCTATCATCAGACTCATTATTCTTACATCCATGACGCTCAACCTTTTTGGGAAGTACCCATACAGGCATCAGCATCAGAAAAGCAGGAAACCCTTGCTTGGCAAGGCCTACGGGCGTATATGAGTTTTTTTTTCAGAGTTTTTATTCGACAAGCAGCACCCTTTCGACAGCAGTAAAAATAGCTCATTGGAAGCGTAACCTGGAGGTGATGTACGAGTCAGGAGTACGGATTTGTTGTACATATACATGTCTGAGTCTGTCCGGGGTGAATCGCTGGACATCTTCGTTACCGAAACTCATAACGTCTGGGTCTTAGATGATGAAATAGCGTATTTATCATCTGGAAGGGAAATAAGAATGTGCTACCTTATTATATTGGAGGGTACGACGCAGATTAAGCCGGATACAGATGCGGTCATCGTAATATCCATTAGAAAAACTTCAGGCAGAGGCTAATTTTTATCGTTTGCCGCTCGCAGTCAAATCCATCAAATTAAGCACGACATCCCTTCAACTCTTATTATGGAAGATAGCCATGATGCTTAAGACCCTTTCCTGTGCGCTGCTGCTCGTTGCGTCAAGTTCCGCGCTGGCAGGAGCGCAAACGGAAAAACAGATAGCCGATATTGTTAATCGCACAGTGACTCCGTTGATGAAAGAACAGGCCATTCCGGGCATGGCGGTGGCGGTGATTTATCAGGGCCAGCCCTACTACTTTATCTGGGGGATGGCAGATGTGGCAGGCAAACAGCCCGTCACGCAACAGACCTTATTTGAGCTCGGTTCTGTCAGTAAAACCTTCACCGGCGTACTGGGCGGCGATGCTATTGCCCGGGGTGAAATTAAGCTGAGCGATCCGGTGAGCAAATACTGGCCCGCGCTGTCCGGGAAGCAATGGGAAGGGATAAGTTTGCTTAACCTGGCAACCTATACCGCCGGTGGTTTACCGCTTCAGGTACCAGATAATGTGACCGATGAGGCGTCGTTACAGAATTACTATCAAACCTGGCAACCGCAGTGGGGACCGGGCACCAAGCGTCTTTATTCGAACGCCAGTATTGGGCTGTTTGGCAAACTGGCGGTTAAACCTTCAGGCATGAGCTTTGAAGAGGCGATGAGCAAACGCGTGTTCCAGCCATTGAAACTCGCGCATACCTGGATACACATGCCACAACCTGAAGAAAAGCACTATGCGTGGGGCTATCGTGGTGGGAAAGCCGTTCACGTTAATCCAGGTATGCTGGATGCGGAAGCCTACGGCGTGAAATCCTCAATAGAGGATATGGCAAGCTGGGTGCAGGCCAACATGACGCCTGCAGAAGTAAAAGATGCCTCGCTGCAAAAGGGGATTTTGCTTGCCCAGTCGCGATACTGGCAAGTGGGTGACATGTATCAGGGGCTGGGCTGGGAGATGCTGAACTGGCCGGTGAACGCAACAACGGTGGTCGGTGGTAGCGATAATAAAGTCGCACTGGCACCGCTGAGTGCGGCAGAAATTAATCCGCCAACGCCCGCATTAAAGGCCTCATGGGTAAATAAAACAGGCTCAACCGGCGGATTTGGCAGCTACGTGGCGTTCATTCCCGAAAAGAACCTGGGTATCGTGATGCTGGCCAATAAAAACTACCCTAACCCTGCGCGTGTCGAAGCCGCTTACCGCATTCTTGAAGCTTTACAGTAATTTACCGTAAATAGTAAGGCCCGCTTCAGCGGGCCTGCTTGATCAATCCCATCGCCGTCCGGGACACAACGCCATCATGAGCGAACTCTATTTTCATCCGGCTGGAAATTCTGGCACGAAGATATAAGAGTAACAGAGGGCAAGGGCCAGTCCTGTAAAAAACACGCTAATGAAGTGCGCCCGTGTCCAAAGCATTGCCGACCTTCGTTGATTAATTCGCACGGTTCGCGTCCCTGTTGTCCGTCTCCCCGCGGGGCAGAACGGGGTCGCGCTGATAATTAATGGTGACCAGCATTTTTTGCAGCAAGACGCGGTTTTCCACGCCGAGCTTCTTCGCCATATTATGAGTGTGCTGGCTCACCGTCTTGACGCTGATCGCCAGCTGTACCGCGATAAGCGCGGGAATTACCCCCTGCGCCAGCATTCTGAGCACGCTCCATTCCCGGGCGCTGAGTTTTTTAAAGCGGGTCAATGGCATGGGCATATCAGATTCTCCTCTCTGGCTGCATCTGCGCTGCTTTCCTGGGGCCAAATACGCTGAAGGCCAGCTCCTGCATATTTTCTGTTTTGTAGACAATCTCTTTCTGGCGTGCGCATCAAATCCGCCCATCTGGATGAGAAAGCCTACGGGCTGAAATCCAATTCGCTGGATCTGATCCGCTATCTCGATGCCAACATGCACGTCACCGCGATCAATCCGGCGTGGCAAAACGCGCTGAACGCGACCCACACCGGCTATTACCGCACCAGCGGGTTCAGTCAGGACATGATGTGGGAAAGTTATCCCTATCCGCCCGACCTGAAGCAGCTGATCGCCGGCAATGCGGCGGGCAAGCTCCGGGGCGGTCTGCCGGTGAGCGAAATCACCCCACCCGAACCCGACAACGCGGACACCTGGTACAACAAAACTGGCTCGACCAACGGCTTCTCTTCCTACGCGGTGTTTGTGCCCTCGCGCAAAATTGCCGTGGTGATGCTGGCCAACAAGTGGTTTCCCAACGATGCCCGCATCAGGGCCACCTACGCCATCATGCAAGAACTGAAAAAATGATCGCCACTAAACCCCCATGTAAGCTATCACCATGATAGGCATAAAAAAACTGGCTTTTATAGCCAGTTTTTTCGTCTTTATGACAGGTGTAAGTGGAGTACTTTTACCTTTTTATCTCATGGTAACGAACTCTTCAGCACCCGTTGGGTGAATGGCCACGGTGTTATCGAAGTCTTTCTTGGTGGCGCCCATTTTGACCGCGACCGCGAAGCCTTGCAGCATTTCGTCCATGCCATAGCCGATACCGTGAATACCGACGATCTTCTCTTCTTTACCGACACACACCAGCTTCATGCGGCACGGCTGGCGGTGCCTGGTTACGGCGGTATACATCGCGGTGAACGCAGATTTGTAGACTTTCACGTTGTCGGCGCCGTACTGCTCGATGGCCTGCGGTTCGGTCAGACCGACCGTACCGATTGGCGGGTGGCTGAAGACCACGGTGGCGATGTTGCTGTAGTCCAGATGCTCGTCTGGCTTGTTGTTAAACAAGCGTTCGGACAGGCGACGGCCTGCGGCCACGGCTACAGGCGTCAGTTCAACTGCACCTGTGTTATCGCCTACGGCGTAGATGCCTTTGACGCTGGTGTTCTGGAATTTATCGACTTCAATGTAGCCTTTAGCGTTAGTTTTGACACCGGTCGCTTTCAGATTGAAGTTGTCGGTTTCCGGTTCGCGGCCAATCGCCCATACCAGGCTGTCGACTTCAAACGCTTTGCCATTTTCCAGCTTCAGCGTCAGGCTGCCGTCGGCATTTTTCACGACTTCTTTCGGAATGGATTCCGTGTGCAGTGCCGGGCCTTCGGTGTTGATCACTTCCAGCAAGGTTTCGACGATTAACGGGTCGAAAGTACGCAGCGGGGCATGCTTACGCACGAACAGGTGAGTTTCCGCACCCAGCGCATTCATCACACCGGCAATTTCTACCGCGATATAACCTGCACCGACAACCGCAACGCGTTTTGGCATTTCCATCAGGTCAAAGAAGCCGTCGGAGTCGATGCCGTATTCCGCACCCGGAATGTTCGGGTGGCTCGGGCGCCCGCCGGTGGCGATCAGAATGTGATCCGCTGTGATCTTCTCGCCGTTCACTTCAACGGTATGATCGTCAATAAAACGCGCAAAACCTTTGATCACATCGACGTTGTTTTTGCCCAGCACGTTGTCGTACGAAGTATGGATACGGTCGATGTATGCGGTGCGGTTGGCAACCAGCGTTTTCCAGTTGAAGCTGTTGACGGTGGTGTCAAAGCCGTAATCCGGGCCGTAATTACGGATAGCTTCGGCGATTTGCGCCGCATGCCACATCACTTTCTTCGGGACACAACCCACGTTGACGCAGGTGCCGCCGAGCTCTTTCGCTTCGATCAGCGCACATTTCTGCCCATACATGGCCGCACGGTTGATTGATGCGATACCGCCGCTGCCGCCGCCAATTGCCAGATAGTCATAATGTTTAGTCATCGGATTTTCCATGAATTGTGAAAAATGAAGAACGCCATACCGGCGCTGCTAATCTGAATAATTGCCCAAGAGTTTAGCTGGTTGTGGAAAAGATTGGATCAATGATTGCAATAGGTTTGATAGCCAGGACCTTTTGAAAAGGTCCTGGCAGAGCATCATAGAATTTCTGAAGGGAGGAGTTACTCAGGTACGACCCATTTGACCGTCGTGTGGCCGGTACCTGATGGCACCAGCGTTTCCAGCAGCCACGGCAGAACCGCTTTCATCTGCTGTTCCAGTTTCCACGGCGGGTTAATCACGATCATGCCTGAGGCGGTCATACCGCGCTGATCGCTGTCCGGGCGCACGCCCAGCTCGATTTGCAGAATACGGCGGATGCCGGTAGCTTCCAGATCACGCAGCATTTTTTTGATCTGCTGGCGCATCACCACCGGATACCACAGTGCATAAGTGCCGGTGGCAAAACGTTTGTAACCTTCCTGAATACCTTTCACCACGTCCTGATAATCGGTTTTCAGCTCATACGGCGGGTCCATCAGAATCAGGCCGCGACGCGAGAGCGGCGGCAACTGAGCCTTCAGCTGCTGATAACCGTCTTCACGCAGCACTTTGGCACGATCGTCTTTCTGGAACTCATTACGCAGCAGCGGGAAGTCGCTCGGATGCAGTTCGGTCATGTGCAGTTTGTCATCTTCACGCAGCAGCTGGCGGGCGATGAGCGGAGAACCAGGGTAATAACGCAGGCTCTCGTTACGGTTAAAGTGCTTAATCACCGACATGTAAGGGGCCAGCTCAGCAGGCTGATCTTCACGCTGCCAGATGCGCGCAATACCTTCCATATATTCGCCCGTGCGTTCGGCGTGTTCGCCGCTCAGCAGGTAACGACCGGCACCGGCGTGGGTGTCGAGATAGAGGAAAGGCTTCTCTTTTTCTTTCAGAGATTCGATGATCAGGCTCTGAACGGTGTGTTTGAGAACGTCGGCATGGTTGCCAGCGTGAAAGCTGTGGCGGTAACTCAGCATGGATTTACGTTTCCGAATAATGAATGTAGACAGTAAAATCAGTGGGTTACCGAAATTTTATACTGTACTGGACGCGTGAAGCGGGCGGCCGTCAAAAACGGCACGCCTTTAATGCGGCTTAGTATAAACCGTCTGGATGTAAAAAAGGCAAAAGCCTTGTCAGACATTTAGGCGGCAGGTCTTACCGTCACGCGTTCGGGCAGGTTTCAGAAACGCCGTTGAGATTTTCGGTTTCAATTTTAAAGGTCACTTTCGGCGCAGCCCCTGATTTATCCAGCGTCACTATAAAGATACTGTCGAAATCTTTACCCGGCCATTGCGGTACTTCGGCCGGGTCGCCGCCGTTATCTTTGACGATCTGTTTGACGATTTTATCCAGATTCTTATGTTCCCACGCCACGAACACGCGCGCGTTCTGGTATTTGTCGCTCTGCAACGCTTTGGTTACGCCATCGACATCATCCGCATGGAATTGAATATTGATGGGTAGATTCAGGCGAACCGCAGTCGGCATGATGGTGGACAACGGACGCAGCGAATTGCCCAGCTTCTGCTCTTTCGGTCCGGCGGCAAAAATGAAGTCCGGATTGCCATAACGCGGCAATAAAACGCCAGGCAGCGCCAGTGCGCGGTTCAGCCCTTTGCAGGTCAGCTGGCCGCTGCTGCTGGCGGGCTTTTCACCGTGGCGGACAAAAATCAGTGTTTCCTGCGCGAATGCCGTCTGGCTTGCCAACATCAGCGCGACAATACCGCCTGCGATTTTTCCACAACGTTTTGCTGTCGTCATTTTTGCTTCCTGAGTGTCTGAAATAAAATGCCTGCCACATCCTAACCGGCTTGCGGAAGAAAAAAGAGTACTGAGTGTCAGTGACAGCACGATTTCCAGATGCATCCCGCAAGGTTGTACTCCGCTCCCCTGCGGACTCTTGATTTCCGCCTGCCTTGACCTCATGTTAGTTATTGCGTCATACAGAACATCACCCGAATTCACGGTGTGTTGCGCGAAGAGCCGAGGCCAGCGCCGCGCGCATCATGCACACAACAACAGGACCTCCCTATGACTACAGCTTCAACCAACCCGCTCCTGCAACCCTTTACCCTGCCGCCGTTTTCTGCGATCCGCCCTGAACATATCGTTCCTGCCATGCAGTCTGCTATCGAAGCATGCCGCCAGACGGTTGAACAAGTGGTGGCGCAGTCCGGGCCGTACAGCTGGGAGACGCTTTGCCAGCCACTGGCCGAAAGCGACGATCGCCTGAGCCGTATCTGGTCGCCGGTCGGGCATCTTAATGCGGTGAAAAACAGCCCTGAGCTGCGTGAAGCTTACGAACAATGCCTGCCGATTATTTCCGAATTCAGCACCTGGGTCGGCCAGCACGCCGGTCTGTATCAGGCCTATCGCGACCTGAAAGAGGGCGCTAACTTTGCCAAACTGACCCTCGCACAGAAGAAAGCGGTGGATAACGCACTGCGCGACTTCGAGCTGTCGGGCATCGGTTTGCCGCCTGAGAAGCAAAAACGCTACGGCGAAATCTCCGCCCGTCTGTCTGAATTGGGTTCGACTTACAGCAATAACGTGCTCGACGCCACCATGGGCTGGAGCAAGTTGATCACCGACGTCAATGATTTAAAAGGGTTACCAGAAAGCGCAGTGGCCGCCGCCAAAGCGCTGGCTGAATCGAAAGAGCAGGACGGCTGGCTGCTGACGCTGGATATTCCAAGTTATCTGCCGGTGATGACCTACGGTGAAAACCGCGAACTGCGCGAAGAGATGTACCGTGCTTTCGTCACCCGCGCGTCTGATCAGGGGCCGAATGCCGGCAAGTGGGACAACAGTGAAGTGATGGCCGAAGAGCTGGCGCTGCGCCACGAACTGGCTGAACTGCTGGGCTTTAAATCCTTCGCTGACATGTCGCTGGCCACCAAAATGGCGGAAAAACCGTCGCAGGTGATCGACTTCCTTAACGACCTCGCCAAGCGTGCCCGTCCGCAGGCTGAACAGGAGCTGGCACAGCTGCGCGCCTTCGCCAAAACGCACTACGGCGTGGACGAAATGGAAGCCTGGGATCTGCCTTTCTACGGTGAAAAACAGAAACAGCATCTGTTCTCTATCAGTGACGAACAGTTGCGTCCGTACTTCCCGGAACAGCGCGCGATCGAAGGTCTGTTCGAGGTCGTGAAGCGCATTTATGGCATCACGGCGAAAGAGCGTAAAGACGTGGACACCTGGCACAAAGACGTGCGCTTCTTCGATTTGTTCGATGAAGCCGGTGAACTGCGCGGCAGTTTCTACCTCGACTTATACGCCCGTGAACACAAGCGCGGCGGTGCCTGGATGAACGACTGCGCCGGCAGCCTGCGTAAAGCCAACGGTGACGTGCAAAAACCGGTGGCCTACCTGATCTGTAACTTCAACGGACCGGTCGGCAACAAGCCTGCGCTGTTTACACATAACGAAGTCACGACGCTGTTCCACGAATTCGGCCACGGTCTGCACCATATGCTGACCAAAATCGACACTGCAGGCGTTGCCGGTATCAGCGGCGTGCCGTGGGATGCCGTCGAACTGCCTAGCCAGTTTATGGAAAACTGGTGCTGGGAGCCGGAGGCACTGGCGTTTATCTCCGGCCATTTCGAAACTGGCGAACCGCTGCCAAAAGAGATGCTGGATAAAATGCTGGCGGCCAAAAACTATCAGGCAGCGCTGTTTATTCTGCGTCAGCTGGAGTTCGGCCTGTTCGACTTCCGTATGCACGCCGAGTACGACCCGGCCAAAGGTGCGCAGATCTTGCAGACTCTCGCGGAAATCAAAAAGCAGGTTGCCGTAGTGCCGTCTCCGGCCTGGGGCCGCTTCCCGCATGCGTTTAGCCATATTTTCGCAGGTGGCTACGCCGCCGGTTACTACAGCTATCTGTGGGCGGAAGTGCTCTCTGCCGATGCCTATTCCCGCTTCGAAGAGGAGGGGATTTTCAACCGTCAGACCGGCCAGTCGTTCCTCGACAACATTCTGTCGCGCGGCGGTTCGGAAGAACCTATGGAGCTGTTCAAACGCTTCCGTGGGCGTGAACCTCAGCTGGATGCTATGCTGCGTCATTACGGCATTAAAGAGAGCGGCACGAAAGAGCCTGCCTGAGGAAACGTCACCCCGTGAGTGTCTGTTTAATTTGTGAAGAAGGCGCCGATGCAGGCGCCTTATCTATTCTGGCGCAGCGCTGGAATCTGACGTCAGAGTCTGACGCCGTGATGGCGCTGGTGCTGACGGCTGAACGTCTTGAGTTGCGTAAGCGCGACGAGCCAAAACTGGGCGCGATTTATGTCGATTTTGTCGGTGGCACCATGGCGCACCGGCGTAAATTCGGCGGTGGTCGTGGTGAAGCGGTGGCGAAAGCGGTCGGCATTAAAGGCGGCTACCGGCCCAACGTGGTGGATGCCACGGCGGGGCTGGGGCGCGATGCTTTTGTACTGGCGTCGCTTGGCTGCCATGTGCGGATGCTGGAGCGTAACCCGGTTGTCGCGGCTCTGCTTGACGACGGCCTGGAGCGTGGATATCGCGACGCAGAAATCGGTCCGTGGCTGCGTGAACGTATGACGCTGTTGCACGCATCAAGCCTGACGGCGCTGGCGGATCTGACGCCAAAACCGGAGGTGGTGTACCTCGACCCGATGTATCCGCATAAGCAGAAAAGTGCATTGGTGAAAAAAGAGATGCGGGTATTCCAGGGGTTAGTCGGCCCGGATGACGACGCGGATGGTTTGCTGGAACCGGCCCGCCGTCTGGCGACCAAGCGTATTGTGGTTAAACGGCCTGACTATGCGCCACCGATGGCCGGAATCCCCGCGCAGGCCGCGCTGCCCACCAAAAGCCACCGGTTCGATATTTATACGCCGTTGTAAATCAGCTTTTCGATCAGAGCGGTGTCAGGCGTTGCCTGCCGTGGTTTCACGACTGCGGCAGGTAATTGCGTGATATTGCCGACCAGCATGACCGGTAAACCTTTCGCTTCCCAGCCCTGAAACAGCGCCTGCTGACGTTCGCTCAGTGGCTTATCTGACCAAATCACATAATGTTCCATCTTAAAACGCGACAGATCCGGCTCAGCGATGGGGGCCGAAATAACTTCTACCCGTAAGCCTTCCCCGGCCAGTGACATGGCTTCCAGCCAGATTTCGAGCGGATCGCGGATATGCATCGCCAGCAGCAGCACGCTGGCTAACCCTTTCTTGCGTGAGGTGGTGAGGATAAACGCGGTGTACTCAATGATGGTGCTGTCGAGCAGCCCGAGCTGCTGTTTCATCAGAGGGTGTTTACTGGATGCCAGAAAGCGGCGCAGCGGGCGCAGTACGTCATTCACCAGATTGGCGGACGGGTATTCGCGGCCACAGCGCCAGACTACGCGGCGCAGTTTATTGGCGTCGCAGGCGTCCAGAAGGGTAAGAATGTCTGCCTGAATTTCACGCCAGCCGTTCGGACATGCAGCGGTATCGCCCTGTATCCGGCTGCGGATCTGGGAGAGCGGTACGCCACGGTTAACCCAGTCGAGAATCACATGAATGCGTGACAGATCGTCGTCGTTGTAAAAGCGCTGTCCCTGAGGTGTCCGGTGAGGTTTGAGTAATCCGTGGCGCTGCCACGTGCGCAGGGTGATCGGGTGTATGCCGCAGAGCTGGGCTGTGGTGTCGATATCGTAAGTCGCCATGACGTCTGACAGTTCCTTGTGGTCTGAGTGATACCTTCCTTAGCTATAAAATAAATTCCTGCGGGTGTATATGATAATCATTGATGCGATGAATGTTTAAAGTTGGTTTCATTGACCTGAAACAAAAAGGAGATACCAGAGCATCTCCTTTTAATCGCTGCTGTAGAGAAATTATTGGGCAGCAGGTTCGTCTTCTTCGTCACGCAATGGAACGATCAGCATGTCGATATGTACGGTGTTGATCAACTGGCGGGCTGAGGACATCAGCTTGCTCCAGAAGTCCTGATGGTGGCCGCACAGCACTAAATCGACGCTGTATTTATTAATGGCATCAACCAGCACCTGGGCTAAATCGCCGCTGCCGCTCAGGGTTTCTGAGATAGGATAGCCGGCATTTTGTGACAACTCATTCAGCGCATGGTGGGTTTCTTCAGAAATACGCTTCTGCATGTCGCCCAGGTTGACATCAATCAGACCGGTGTATAAATCGGAGTAATTGACGTCTACGTGGATCAGGGACACTTTGGCGTTATACGGGCGCGCCATAGAAACCGCTTTCTCGACCAGCACTTTGCTTTCGGGAGACAGATCAACCGCAATAAGTATGTGTTTGTAAGACATAAGAAAACTCCTTCCATAAGTCAGTTAATAGCAATATCAGCATCATGCGAGTTTCATGCTTTTAGTATAGCGCTAAAACGCCCTGATAAATCAAGACTGTCTCCTCGTTTCCGGAAAGTGGTTCTGATGCAATTCCATAGACGCAAATAATATGAAGATGCGCCCCCCTTTTTTTATTTCGTTTCCTACACTGAATATTAAGGGACCGGCGTTGTGCGCCAGACGTCTCTGGTATTTTTTGTGACGACAGGGTGGGCGGGTGCAAGTTTACCCGGGGGGTGAGATGTCTTAGGCGGTAGGACGAAGTCGCGGGCAGGCGTTATTTAAAGGCGGTACTGCGCGTGGAAAATTCGTCTTGAGGGGGAATTATGATCAGTCCCGTTGCGCTGTTTTGGGCTTTATGTTTTGTCTGCGTAGTCAATATGCTGCGTTACTACTCTTCATTACGGGCATTGCTGGTGGTATTACGCGGATGCGATCCCTTGCTGTATCAGTACGTCGATGGCGGTGGTTTTTTCACGGCCCACGGACAACCCAGCAAGCAGATCCGGTTAGTGCGATATATCTATGCTCAGCGTTATTACGATCATCATGACCCCGAGTTTATCCGCCGTTGTGAGCGGGTGCGCGGCCAGTTTGTGCTGACGACGGCTCTGGTGGGACTCATATTAATCAGCATGATGGCAATGTTGATCTGGTACTGAAATACCCTGCGTACTTGAAGCAATAAAAAGGCGGCGGGTTCTTGCGAACCGCCGCCTTTTTAACGTCAGCTTATCAGGCTTAGATAAACTTCAGCGCGATCCAGTACAGCACACCGGAAAGAACAATCGACACCGGCAGGGTTAAGATCCATGCCATGGCGATGCTTTTCACCGTTTTGCTCTGTACGCCGCCGCCGTCTACCAGCATGGTACCGGCAACCGCAGAGGACAGTACGTGAGTCGTGGAGACCGGCATACCGGTATAACTGGCGACACCAATGGACACGGCGGCGGTTAACTGCGCCGACAGGCCTTGTGCGTAAGTCATGCCTTTTTTACCAATCTTCTCACCGATGGTGGTCGCAACGCGCTTCCAGCCAATCATAGTACCCAGCGCCAGCGCCAGTGCGACGGCAATAATGATCCAGATAGGCGCGTATTCTACGGTTTGCAGAATGTCGCTTTTCAGGTCACCAAGGAAGCGTTTATCAGCCGGGGTTGTTTCTTCCAGCTTGGCGGCTTTGTCTGCGGTATCCGCAACGCACATCAACAGGCGACGCATATGGCTGCGTTGCTCCGGTGACAGGTCGCTATAGGATTGCAGATTAGCCAGCAATGCCTGCGTGCGGTCAATGGCGTCCAGTGCGTGTGAACTATCGCAATGGAACACTTTTTCCTTCGTGGTATCCGCCGCTTCTGCTTTGGACTCTTCTGGCGTTTGTACCAGCGGCGTCAGCGCGACCACGTGTGGCAGGGCATTATCATGATTCTGGTAGAACTGCTGCAGGTGCGTTACGGCGTCGCGGGTACGGGTAATATCGTATCCCGTGGCGTTCATGTTCAGCACGAAGCCCGCAGGTGCCACACCAATCAGCACCAGCATAATCAGGCCGATTCCCTTCTGGCCGTCATTTGCACCGTGCGAGAAACTTACGCCAATCGCTGACAGGATCAGACCGATACGAGTCCAGAATGGCGGCTTCTTCTTGCCGTCTTTCTTTTCGCGTTCCGCTGGCGTCAGGTGAATTCGCGCGTGCTTTTTGGTGCCACTCCAGTAGCGGCGCAGCACGAAAATCATGGTTCCGGCCATAATCATCCCGACCAGCGGAGAAATGATTAACGACGCGAAAATCCCGATCATCTTAGGAATATTTAAGGCATCCACCACCGAACTGTGGGTGACTAAAGCATTGGTCAGACCCACACCGATAATGGCACCGATCAGGGTATGAGAGCTGGAGGCCGGCAGGCCAAAATACCAGGTTCCCAGGTTCCAGATGATGGCGGCCAGTAGCATGGAGAAGACCATAGCCAGACCGTGAGCCGAACCGACATTGAGCAATAAATCTGTTGGTAGTAAATGGACAATGGCGTAAGCCACGCTCAAACCACCGAGAATAACGCCAAGAAAGTTGAACACCCCAGCCATGACGACCGCAAGTTGCGAGCGCATTGCGCGGGTATAAATGACAGTAGCTACTGCGTTAGCCGTGTCGTGAAAGCCGTTGATGGCCTCGTAGAACAGCACAAACAGTAACGCGAGAATCAATAACGAGCCGGTATGGATATCTAACCCGGCAAATAAATGCAGCATATTTGTTACGCCAGTTAGTGGTCATGAACGCCGCGCATTATCTGCGAGAACAGGGGGACGGTAAAAGGAAAATATGACTTTTTTTTGGTGACAAACTGCTCTCAGTTTATCTTATCCATCATTAATCTTTTTTTAATCAATAGGTTGTTGGCTGATTCGTGATGAAACATTTGCTTACTCTGATGTTAGCTAGCGTTTACCGGCTGGCTTCGTGCCAGCTGGCGTCTTACAATCGCCGCCCGTAGCGGATATCGGTGATATTTTTTGCCCCTGCTATTTATATAACGTAGCTGAAAATGAGAGAAAAGTGAGGCCGATGTGGAACAGATTGATGTAGTGGTTGTTGGTGCAGGTGCGGCCGGTCTGTTTTGCGCGGCGCTGGCCGGACAGGGTGGCCGCCGGGTCGTATTGCTGGATAACGGCAAGAAGATTGGCCGCAAAATCCTGATGTCCGGTGGCGGCCGCTGCAACTTCACCAATCTGTATGCCGAACCGGCCGCTTACCTTTCTCAAAACCCGCATTTCTGCAAATCCGCACTGGCGCGTTATACCCAGTGGGATTTTATCGAGATGGTTGACCGCCACGGTATTGCCTGGCATGAGAAAACCCTCGGGCAGCTGTTTTGTGACGACTCGGCGCAGCAAATTGTCGCCATGCTGGAAAGCGAGTGTGCAAAAGGCGGGGTGGATATCCGCCTGCGCAGCGAGATTAGCGACGTCACCAAAACTGAAACCGGCTTTGAAATCAAGGTGAATGGCTCAACTGTAAGTGCTCACTCACTTGTTGTGGCGAGCGGCGGATTATCGATGCCAGGTCTGGGTGCCTCGCCGTGGGGATACCGTCTCGCGGAGCAATTTGGCCTGAAAGTCCTGCCCACCCGCGCCGGTCTGGTGCCTTTCACCCTGCATAAACCCCTGCTCGACCATCTTCAGACGCTGTCCGGCGTCTCTGTGCCTTCCGTTCTGACCGCCGAAGACGGCACGGTATTTCGCGAAAGCATTCTTTTCACCCATCGTGGCATGTCCGGCCCGGCCGTTTTACAGCTGTCCAGCTACTGGCAGCCTGGTGAGTTTGTAAGCGTTAACTTACTCCCTGATGTAGACCTGGCGGGGTTCTTAGATTCACAGCGCCAGCAACATCCGAATCAAAGCCTGAAAAATACGCTGGCGATACACTTGCCGAAACGGCTGGTAGAGTGTCTGCAAACGCTCGGCCAACTGCCGGACGTCACACTCAAGCAACTGAACGCGCCGCAGCAGGCGGAACTGGTAGAGCAGCTGCAAAACTGGCAGGTTCAGCCAAACGGTACTGAAGGCTACCGCACCGCAGAAGTCACGCTGGGTGGGGTCGATACCAAAGAGATCTCCTCAAAAACCATGGCCGCCGCCAAAGTGCCGGGTTTGTACTTTATCGGCGAAGTTGTCGACGTCACCGGCTGGCTGGGCGGGTACAACTTCCAGTGGGCGTGGAGTTCGGCGTGGGCTTGTGCGCAGGATTTGGTGAGTTGTTCTGGAATAATAAAGTTTGTACACTGACAAAATAGTTTGTACATAAGTTAATTTTAGAATAATAAAGTTTGTACACTAAGCTATAATTTATCCATCAAGTCTGGTGGAGATAAAGCATCTTGGCGAGGCGTAGAAAGTTAGATACTCAAGCTGACTTCCAAAGGGCCCTTAAGAACAAATACGGGCTTGGGGAGGGTGCCGCCTATAAACCTTGGCTTCGAGTACAGGATGTTAGCTCACATGGTAATAGCGGTAAAATTCAAGGCATAAAATCTCATCGAGAGCACCATACTCTTTCTGAGCATGAGAGCTGTTTTTTCTATCTCGCCGAATTTTGTGACTTAGTAATTGATATCAGGGAGCAATTTCCCCTCCTACCTTTAGATCTTTCAATTAAAATTTCAAAACTTCTAGGTGTTAAGCACCCAGTCATTCCTAAATCGCAAATATCTAACGTTATGACTACAGATTTTTTGCTGACATGTTCTGATGGAATTGATACATGGTATGAAGCTGTAGCCGTTAAACCTATTGATATTATTAAAAATCATAGAGTTGCAGAAAAGCTAGATATCGAGCGCGTCTGGTGGCAATTGCTGGGCATTAGGTTCCAACTTTTTGTCATGACAGAGAAAAATAAGATTCAATCGAAGAATATCCAATGGATTACAGCACAATCAAGGCAAGGGCGAATATTTTCGGAAGATTTATTAAATCATGCACATTCTTTAATTAATATTGGTACGTTTTTGTTAGAAGACCTTTGCAATGATTTTTTCAGAAAAATAGATATTGATCATGACGATGCATTGGTTCTGCTAAAAGCATTAATAGTAAATAAACTAATTGAAGTAAATATTGATAAATCTATCGTTGATACTGGAATTGTAGAAATAATAAAAATTTCAGATAATTTTATGGTACATCATTATGCAAGTTGAACGAAACAGCATTTGGGAAGTTAACCATATCGATGGTATCAAGGAAGGGAAGTATCGGGCACTTGGTCATTCTTCTGATGGCACTCTTCTAGTCTTATTCCGTCTACGTGAAGATAAAGGATTAGAACGTCCCATTATAGTATCTAATTCTAATTTTTCAAATTATATAAAAAATGGATGTGCTAAAAGCTCTTCCTTTTCTCTTCCTTTTTACCAGTTGGTAGCAGAAGAGCACATTTCAGAAAAACATCTGGTATTAAGAGATGAACGTGAAAAATTGATTCATGGGTTAGTTAACAATCCTGACTTTTTACTTGCAGTGACATTACTCCCAAGAAATAAATTTGTGGTGGAGCATGCACGGCAGAATGGTACATATGTTCAAAATATTTATCGATTACTAAACCTTTTTTGGAGGTTTGGGCAAGAAAGAAATTCTTTACTACCTGCTTACAAATACTCAGGAGGGGCAGGTAAAACACGTGTGGCTGGAACCATAAAACGTGGCAGACCAAGTGAGCTATCGACACCGAATATGCCAGTTCCTCTGGGAGTTAATACAAGTAATGAATTTAAGAAAATATTCCTTAAAGCATTAAAGAAGTATGGGCTTAATGGGCGGAAAATTACTTTTAGTAGAATATATGACCTAATGCTTAAGGAGTTTTTTGCACAAGAGATTATTGACGCTGAAAATGAGAGAAGAGATCAGAATATCCCAACTTATCGCGCTTTCCTTTATTGGTCAAAAAAAATAGTCCCGAAGAATGAGATAATTCGTAAACAAACTACTCCAGGGGATTTTGAACGTAATAGAAGGGCATTACGAGGGAAGGCGACGGACCATACGGAGGTGCCTGGTAGCTGCTTTGAGCTAGATGCTACTGTTCTTGATGTGCACATTGTATCAGAATTTAGACGTAACTATGTGATTGGTCGACCTACGGTTTATTGCGTAGTAGATAAAGAAAGTAGAATGATTGTTGGCCTGCATGTTTCAATGGAATATGCTTCCTGGCGAGCAGGGCGACAAGCTTTAGTAAACAGTTTTACATCGAAAAAAGATTACTGCCATCGGTTCGGGATAGAGATAGAAGAGGAAGAGTGGCCTTGTAGTCATATACCTCAGCGTCTGCTTTGTGACCGAGGTGAGTTTGTTTGTAATCAAGCAGAAAAACTCGCAGTTCCGTTGATTGGCCATCTAAGTATTGCTCCTCCATATCGAGCAGAACTAAAAGGTATCGTTGAACATAGATTCCAAATACTTAATGAAAAACTTGTGCACGAATTAATGGGTTCAACGAAAGGCCGCCATTATATACGTGGTGACCGTGATCCTCGATATGATGCCACTTTCACACTAACTGAAGTGACAAAGCTGCTTATTGATGCGGTCCTTGACCACAATAGTTCAATTTTTGATGGGTTGGCCGGGCAGTCGCCATTGCTTATTGAAAATGATATTTCCCCTACACCGATAAATTACTGGAACATCCATTTAAAAAAACATAAACATGCATTATGTAAGGCAAATGAAGCAGAACTTCGAGCAAGGTTGTTACCAGTTGAAATAGTTTCTATGACGAGTCGAGGGATAAGACTTAATGACGAAATGTACTATGAGTGCTCTAGGCCGGAATTTGAAGACTGGAAAGTGGTGGCGCGCTCAAGTAAAAGCTGGAAATTGGAAGCGCGGGTAGATCAAGATAACTCGTCATTTATATATGTCCGTTTTCAGGAAGCAGAGGGATTCACACGGTGCCATTTGATGCATTTTTCTTCTAATTTTACAGAAAGACATCTAGCAGATGTTCTGTTTTTTAAAGATTGGAAGAATGCCGAGAAGAAACATAATAAACCAAGTGTTAATTCTCTTGAACGACATAATCGAAGAAAAAATATCACTGAGAATGCCCAGAATGAGGTTAAAAATGCTATTCCATTAGTCACAAAGGGAGAGCGAATAAATGGGGTTAAGCAACGAAGAAAACAAGCTATTTTAGATTCACGTATTACTGGTGATAATAGAGGTATTGTGGAGCGGGTGCCAGAAGCCCCAAATGTGGAGGCTTTAATCTCGGAAAGAAACAGTTCTATAATTTCATTGCTCAAGAGAAAAAGAGGCATTTAGAATGATAATTACTAAGGCCAACTATAAAAATGCAATACTACCTGAACATCGTGGAAATCCTCTTATCGAAGCTTTGCCTGCTAAAATGAGTGATGCATGTATTATTGATATAATGGCTTATTACCCCACACATTCATTTGATGAAACAAGGCTTGATGCATTTGAGCGGGTTGAGTATTTGACCAGGTTGAAAGATTTAAGACAGCCACTCCCAGTTTATCTTGACTGTTTCAGAGCGGTAGAGATAGCTATTAAAGATGGGTATTCAACGAAAAATCCATTATCTCCAACAACTATGAATTATTTACATTATCCTCATGATAAGCGTCCTTCCATTGCTCCAAGTACAGGTTTCTTTCAACCTAAAGGAAGTGGAATAACTTTAATCGGTGAGAGTGGCGTCGGTAAAACCAGTATGGTAGTTCAAGTTTTAAGTTGTTTTCCTGATACGATTGAACATAGCTGTTATCAAGGCCAATCATTATCATTGAAGCAGGTTGTCTGGGTTAAAGTAGATTGCCCTGATGACTCAAGCGTGAGAGCTTTATGCCATAAAATATTATATGAACTGGACCGAAAAATAGGTATTGCAACAACGAGGCCCGCATCTACGATTGCTCTTTTACTTGATCAAATTGAAGCGAGAATAAAATCCAGCTTCCTCGGAATATTAGTTATTGATGAAATGCAAAATCTTAATCTTGCAAAAACTGGAGGTGCTGATCGTTTGTTGGGATTTCTTCATAATCTTGTTAATAATTTAGGAATTCCAATATTTTTCTGTGCGAATCCTCCCTTTAATAAACTCCTAAGTAAAACATTAAAAGCAGCAAGGAGAGCCGAAAGTAGTGGTTATTTCGATATAACGCTAATGCAGAATGATGAGGTATGGGAGTTATTTATCGAAGAGCTATGGCTCTTGCAGTGGACTAATGTTTTCACTCCGCTGACCAAAGCATTAAGCGATACATTATACGAACTTTCTATAGGTAATATGGATTTAGCCGTGAGAATTTATCGTGAAGCCCAAAGGTTGGTTATAGGTACCCAAGATGAGAGAGTGACCGAAGCTTTATTGTCTCATGCATCTAACGTAGCAACAAAGGCTTCTCGTCCAGCAATAGATGAACTACGCTTTGAAAAGATTTCACAATTTCGCCGCGGAAAATCAATAGCTGATAGTGAATGCAGGATAGCAAAGGAATTCCCTCCAATATATAAAGAACATCACGCCATGCCAGGAGAGGATTTTTCTTCCATCCCAGGAGATCTCAGTCGTCCTCAACATCATGAGTTTGCACAAAAAATTTTGGAAGTACAGAGTGAAAAAGAATTTCATAATAAAATTAAGGACCCTGATTTATTTCAAAGAGCTGCAAAGAGTGACGCAACTTTGTGTTTTCTAAAAAAGTCTGAAATATTATGTGATGACCCGCTTAATGCTTTTCGATGAGTTAATTTTACTAAATAGGTGGGAGTATGATTTTACCAAATCATTTTCCAGATGAATTATTATTTAGTCGTTTGGTGCGCCTAATTACTTTATCAGGAGAGGGCGGTGCATCATTTAACAGAAAAGTATTTGATGATAGTAGAAAATCTATTCATCCTTTTCTAACCGCAGGGCTTATTCAACTTGCTCATTCAACAGGGGATTGCGCAGAAGACCTATTATATCAACAAACCTTAGCACCTTTATTCATGTTTTTTCTTCCTAATCATGCTCTTAGGTTAGAACAACTTATGATGAGTAGTGAGGGTGCCAAAGTAATCAGAGAAAGTCAGTTGCCCTCTTTTGGTGGCGGAAATACTATTTTTTTGAAATGGTGTCCAAAATGTGCTGAGTTGGATTTATCTTTACATGGAGTTAGTTATTGGCATAGAGCACATCAGATTCCAGGAATAATAGCATGCCACTCTCACGGTATACTTCTTGGGGCATTTTCGCTGGGGGCGAGGCAGCGGCTATCTAGTGGATTGTTACCGGATTTATCAGGTGGATTTTGCCTTGCTTCTTCTGCGGAAACCAAGGTGGCTAAGTTCTCAGCAGAGCTATTACAGATGATTAGTAATAAAATTGAATATAAAGATATAGCTACGATATATCGTGATAAATTATCTGATGATGGACTTGTTTCCTATCATAGAAGAATTCGCATGAAGGCTCTAATGGTAGGGTTTAATCGTTTTTTGAAAGGGTTTGAAACGCATGCAAATGCCAACCTTCCGCATGGCGTTAATGATTATAAATATATATCACAACTTTTGGAATGCAACTCTAACCATCATCCATTTCGACATTTGCTATTCTCAACATGGCTTTTTGGAGCACCTGAATTTATGCTTTATTATAGGAGAAAAGATGATGTCTTAGAAATTAAAAACAAAAATACAAAAAGAGAGAATCCTTATGAAGATATATGTTTGAAATTACTTAAAAAAGGTTTTTCGCTTGCTAAGATTTATCGCTTAACAGGTAAAAGCCGTTGTTATTTGAAAAGGTTAGCTACACTCAATGATATCAATATTGTAACAAAACCAAGAGTGTTAACTGAACAATTGGTTAGAGGGATTCTTTACTTGGGACGTCTAGGGTTTCATCGGAAATATATTGCAATCCGTTATGGAATAGGTGTCGGAAGTGTTGAGCAAGTCATATCAAGTCACCCTGGTCTCGTAGAGTATCGTATAAAATGCCATAATGAGTCAATGCATCGCCGTTGCATACTAAAGATACTAAGATTCAGGCAGATAAAACCGGAGTCATGTAGAGTTGATATAAAGAGTGGGTGTAATAAAGAGTACCATTGGTTATATCTTCATGATAAAAGTGTGCTTGAAGCTATTTTACCGAGGAAAATTACTTAGTAAAGGAGCATGATTTATGTTGAAAATCAATCCTGATGAGTCACTGCATAGTTTCATTTTTAGAAAGATAATGACCTTTGATAATAGCTCCTTCTGCTGCATAGTGGGAAAGCTGGGACGATGGTTTGCAAGGCCATTAATACCAGAGAATCTTCATTTTCTTTTCGAAGATGAAAGTGACGAAGATTTATTGAATGCGCTAAGGCGTTCATGGGGGGACGAGACTGAACTAACAATTTACTCAAATCCAGTTCTTCATATTAACCTATTAAACAATATATTTCGATCTAATCCAGTGGTTTCGCTCTCTCCTAGAGTATATATTCCAGTGGCTTTCTGCCCGGAGTGTCTAAAGGAATCCATAAATATTTACGGCTATGGATATTTTAAATCTAACTGGTTAAAGGGTGTTAATTGCGAAAAACATGGAGTGAAACTTGAAATCCTTAATGACTTGCGCTTTAAACATGCAGTGGAAAAGATTAAGTTAATAATGTGTGGGAGTGAAAAATCTATTTGTACAGATCGTCAGGATGATCGGTATCTACCGTCTAGACAAATTATTACGCCGGATAGTGGTGTTGCTTTAAAATTGCCTGAAGTTAGTGGGTTTTCTGGGTTTATAATGTATTGTTTATTGTTGGAATTTCATTCCTCGGCCTGTAAATATCTTATCGAGATAATTAATAGTAAGAAGACAGCTTATGCAGAACGTTCTACATTAGTGTATTTTAGGTCTGCAGTTCGTTTTTTTTGGTATCATAAAAGGCATAGTTATATTAAACTTCAAAGCATGTTCGAAAATATGGAAAAAAACTACCCAGATATGTTTAACAGATTTATTTTAAATCATTCTTTATTGAATGAGGTGAAGTATGGATTTAGATGCAGCGATTCTTTTTCTATCAATATACTGAAAAATAAAAAATCCAATTGTTCCAAATGTATGTTTTCTTTTAAGACATCGAAATGTCCTAAAAACATGTTAATAAAGGTATGGGAATTATGAAGCCTTCAGTAATTTTAAAATTGAAAATAAAATTTATAATTGATATTATTTCCAGATATCCTGTTACTAACCCTAGGGTTTTCGGTTCGGTTGCTAGAGGCGAGGATGTTGAAAATAGTGATTTAGATATTCTTGTAGATCCCATGCCCGGGGTTACCCTTTTTGAATTAGGTGCCTTGCAGGAAGAGCTCGTGTTATTATTAGGGGTGCCAGTTCATTTATGTACCCCTGGGGATATTCCTGCTAAATATAGAGGTGAGGTGATTAGTAAGGCATTGCCACTATCTACTAGCACCTAACTATATTATAAAGCCATTGTGGTAAAATAGGGCTAATAATGAATGTGTTTGTAGAGTTTATTTTTTATTTTTTCTTTTAAGTAAATTTAGGCATTTACTATCCATAAGTTCTTTGTATATCATTGAAAATGATATCTCATTTTTTATCTTACAGCTTTTTACTCGTTCTTCTGCGTATTCCTCTATAGTTATTTCTGATAATAAGAACTCTTTTTTAAGCTGTTCTGGTGTTGAAATGAGACCACTAATACCCTCTTCTTTCGATGACGTAATTACAGGTAAGAATAATAACTTACTCATTTCTCCTAACTTAATAATGAAATCTAGGCAGTGCTGAGGGAGTCCTCTAATGACAAAAGTATCTAAGTGCGGATTTTGTTCTAAATAATTAACCGCAGCTCTTTTTGAGAAAAATAAAGGTATGACAATTCTGTTCTTATGTTTGTTAGCGAGTTTGTGATATGCACCAGATACACTATTGCCTTCTTTCTCCATCAAGACCCAAAATGGTGCTCCAATATACTCGGCTGATGGTAATGCAATTGATTTAACCCTGTCTCCGACTAGGATATTTAAAGTGGGAATGTCTTCTAGCTTTAGTAATTTTATATGATGAAAATTTCCATATTCAATAGCACCTTTTTGATAACCGGATTTACTTACCATTACCCCTTGAGGGTTGCCCACCTCTTGAATTTTCGCATGGAATTCCATTACATCGGCTTTTTCAACCGGTCGGCGCGTAAATTTGCATTCAATCGCAACTTTATGGGCAATACCAGCCCTTTCAAATTGGTAATATACGTCAAATTCATGGGAAGTAGAATTCCCTCTAAGAGTTGTTGCGCGACTGACAATGACCCCTTCGTCCTGAAGATTGAGCAGTGATGAATGGACATATTGAATATAGCTTTCTAAATCTTTAGGTGTATTTATCATAAATTATTTTCCTGATGTTTTCTCTGAGTGCTTGACAGTTGTTAATTTATTGATGTTTTTTGTTTTTTTATTTAAATATCTTTTGCTCTAAATATACATTTCAGATACTTTTTTTATCACTTTGTGATAATATTCTGTTTTATTTTCTTTATATCCATTTAAGACAATAACTTCTACACCAATACTTTTAAGTATGTCTATTCTATTTTTTGATGATTCTTCATATTCAGATGGGATATAATAATAAATCTTATTCCTCACATCTAATTTATTGATGTATTTTGATTTCTCTCTATAAGTAAGCATCCACCATAAGTCTGTTTCATTAAAATCAAGAGATAAGCCAAATATATGTATGTCGGTGGTGAAAAATAGATCAATCCATGAATAAATTTCAGTATCTCCCTCTTTAAATCTTTTTATTAGAGGAGCGAAGCTTTTCTTTCTATAAGTATCTTTTGTACCCGAAACAACATAACTACGCATATTTTGTAAATAGCCACTGTAATGTTCATAACCTAATGTTATCGACATGTGAGCATTCGCTGAACCATGAATATGCCAAAATTTCTTTTTGCCAATTTTATGATGCCGGAAGATACTATACTTGCTTTCTGAAATAAAACCCTTATTGGTTAACTGGTTTATGTGCTGGTAGATAGTAGACTCAAGTGAAAGGTCATAATTAGTAGTCAAAATATTCTCTGTTTCTAATTTGACAATTGCCTCATGAATGGTGTTTTTTTCAATTTTATTTACGTGTTTTGCTACGAATTTTTTTACATCACCCTCAGTGAATTTTGGGTTTTTCGCAGCTTTAAAATAAATTTCTTCATATGCGAGCGGAAATGGTTTGTTATCGAAATCTATTTTTATTGATAGATGCGCCGTAAGGTTGTCTAATAGTTCTGCCCATGAATAGCCAGAAGATATGTTATTAATGTCATTCCCAACTAAAACTGCGTATTCTTTCATTCATCCTCACTTAGAATTAACATTTCATTTTTTGCACAGTTTCGCACTTTGAGTTCAAACTACTATACAGGAAATGTGTATTTTTCTGAAAAACAACATGAAATCAAGATAAAAAAGAAACAAAGAAAAAATTAGCCATGGAAATATTATTGGTCTCTTATGTGATCTGAGTCTGGTTAATTATTCGGTTTTGTAAACAGTGGGGCAGAAGCTCATGAGGCGAGATGTTTTCCTCTAAGTTTGCATATCATGCTCAGCGAACAACATTTCTCCTCTGGAAAAACGTTCCACTTTTGAGTAATTATTAATGCCATCATTTGATGACGCTAACTCATCACGCGCTTGCGGTAAACGCTGCGCTTATCTAGTGGTGGTTATTGATTTATTTTCCTGCGAGCAATATGTAGGATAATGGCGCTCTCACCTGACTCAGCACTGACGGGGAAAGCGTTAACGATTGCTTAGGAAGTCCTGAGTAAACCGCTGTGAGTTATGTATCATTCAGACCAGATAAGTCAATATACAACCTGGGGATTCAGTCACTTAGTATGCTGGTACTGACTCAAGCAATGTATGAGTCGGCGTGGGAATTGTTGGGGTAGCCCGATGGAAGAATTTTTTCGCAGTCTGAAATCGGAGTTGATGCCCAACTTTCGGTACGCTAAATTTAGCGAAGAAAATAGCGTCATAACGAATTATATCATCAATTATTACGACCAGCTCTGACCCCACCAATATAGTGCTGAATTAAAACCTAATGAATCAGAATGATTTTTCTGGGAAAACTCTAAAGCCGTTGCCAGTTTTTGTAGACAACTTCAAATGTACCTATGGGTATTTTTTTGACGAAACGGTGATATACCCAATCGTTCAAGTTCTAGCTCTGTGCGGCTTTGTTGAATAAATCGGATTTAGATAAAAGAGCCTCCCGTCACTGACTTCCTCAGGCAATCCGCACACTTTTTGGCATCCCTGCACGCGTCATTTTGTTTAAGGCACGGATCATGGCCATAGCCTCACCAAACCGTATTTCAAGGGGTTTGTAACTCAAAAAACTTGGGGTACCTTTTTCTTTCTTGGTTAGACTACGCTGTGATCGTGATTAGCGTTAAGATATATGGGGGGTATTTATAAAGTGGCATATTTCCAAGGCTAATTAAAATATGCCATTCGAATGTTTATTCATTTCATGGCGAAACGAATAACTTTATATCTACCCCATGGTTTCGTGCTTGTAATATCCATGAGTCTATTATTTGATATGATTGCATTGACTCTGGTGAGCGTTTTACGGCCGATGGATTAAATTGAGATTTGAAATGACTCAAAGAAAAACCATTACCGACTACAATCCAAATTTCTTTTCGGACTAGTGCACTTGCTCTTCTGTCATTTATTTTCTTTAAAACCAAGTCCAAGTTATTATTAATGTCGAATTTTTTTTCAAAAAGCCTAATTCGATTATCTAGTGATATTCCACTCGAATTTCCTTTGGCTCTTGGCCAAGGATTATTTAATCTAGTATAATTAGCGTATTGTAACTCTCTGTTATTACTAATTAAATAATGAAGGTTTTTAAGTGCTTGGCTACCAACTTCATAAATGGCCCCAGCTGATGACTCTGGTTTCTTTGCTGTACCACATTTTACGTGCACGTAAACTAACTTGTCAGGGGATGAAAGAACGAAGTCAGCTGGTTCAGTATCCATATCGGTACACAGAATTAGGTCAATGTTGGGTAGATATTGATGGAATTCCCCTAATTCACTAAGTAGTACGGATTGGTTTCTTAAATTTGATAATTTATCTATTAAATAAAAAATAGAAGATTTACCAAACTGATTGGGGGTCAATCCATCTTCATCTTTTTCAGTTAACCCTACCGATTGAAGTTCTGGTATTTCTATAAAGCGTGAGAAAAATTCTTGAGCCACATTAGCATCGTCTGTAGGAATACGAAATTTATAAAAATTTCCATTTAAATATGTAATCCCATCATTAAATATAAGTTTGACGGTTTCGTTATTTAAGAGGCTTTCAATCTTTACCATATCTCCATTAACACTAAAACTCAAACCATTATTATTTACTCGAAGTTCACCTTCATTAATGTAAAGCTCTATTTCTTGAGGTAGTATCTGCGCGTGTTTTATTGATGAGTTAAAACATCTTTTTTTATGATGGTTGTTAGCATTAGAATTAAAAGGTAACATTGATTTTTCAAAAAAAGATATGCCATTCTTGTATTTCTTGAAAAGAAACCCTTTCTCGAGATATTTTGTTTTTCCGTTATGGGAAATGGCGAGTGAGCCATCTATTGAACTTAAATCTATAATGCATGCGACTGGCTTCTCGATAGGAATACCATCTATAGTTTGGGCAAATGAATTCAGGAATGAACTTGAAACTTTTTTTGAGGATTCAAAGTTTATTTTCATTTCGTCTATCCATTCACAAAATCTTTCATAAGTGAATTGCCTTTCTTTTTGGTCACTAACACGACCGGAACCTACTCCCAAGTAATATGAAGACATTATAGATAGGTCATCATGTAGGTTAGCCCCAATCGTTGTTGTGACGGCATATCCTCCATTGGCCTGAGTTGAGGTAGTTGACTCCAGCCTGTCAGAAACATAAAGTATACTCTCGGCCTGTTGAGAGTTTATTTGAATTGCTCTAGTGCTCGCTTGAGTTGTTTTAGATTTATCGGTTAAGGATATTAGTTTAAATAACTTATCAGAACCTATTGGTTGCCTAATTCCCAAATCATCTCTTTTACTGAATTTTCTTCCTCGGCTATCATAAATAGCAATGACATCTCCAACTTCTCTGATAATTACAAATTCAAGTGAAGGTTGGAAAAATAAAGTGTCTTTTAAGAATTTTGAACTATCAAAACAAACTGATGTGATAACTCCGAGTTCTGTGTGTATTTTCGATAATGCACCTTCTCTTGTAAATTCCCAATAAAGCTTATCAAGACAATCTCTTAAATCAAAATCTTCATTTTTTAAAAAAAAGCAAACTGAAGCTAATGGAATTTTTAACGATTGTTGAGGATCAAATGTATTGAAATTAAATTTCTTTTTGTAACTTGAATCAAAGTAACTCATGTCGGGAAATGCCTCAAGATACTTTTCAACAAGCGACGCAGTGTTTAAGGTGTTTATAAATTTTTTAAGGGACGATTTATTGGAAAGATACTCGTCAAATTCGAGATAGTTTTCCCATAACTTTAAATTTGAACATCCAATGTAATCAATAACTAATGGCTTCCTTTCTTTATATGTTCTGACAACACGCCCCATCGTCTGTACTAACTCCTTACCACTGCGAACATTATAGCTTAGAATTAATAGCTTGGCATGAGGAAGATCTATGCCTTCATCTAACATTCGTTGATGTACTAATACTTTATAATCACTTTCCTGAAGGTTCTTAGGAACATTATAAACATTTTCGTCTAGGGGTTTTGACTCGAACTGCCTATGGATTGCAAGAGTTTTAAACTCTGATTTAACTAATTGATAATGTTCACAAATATCTTTGAAATCATCACATTTGATTATACATAGTGTGTCTGGGTATTTGCTAAAAAATTCTTTGATTTTTAAAATCAAAGAGTCCTTATCAATTTTTTCAAATGATGGCGCGGCAATAATATTTTCTTCAATCGCGTGTTTATATGTATATATATATGAGTGATCTGTATCAATGTCAAAGCTGAATAAATCATTTCTATATGGTGTTGCTGTTACAATTATCTTTTTAGCTTGAAATTTCCTGATTGCAGTACCCCATTCTGGAGATGGTTCAGAGTGGCCTTCATCAATTATTATAAGATCAAACTTATCACGTATTTTATCTAAATTATCGCTATTGATGTTCAATATTTTATGGAAAGTTGTACAGTAAATACCTAAAGAATCATCCTTTGGAATGTCATTATAAGTTTTCTTTATTGTAAAATGACTAACGTCATCAAGTTTTGTTATTTTTTTAAAAAAATCACCTTTGATTTGATTATAAAGTTGATCACAAACTGCTCTTCTATTTGTTACAATTAAAATTCTTGCATAATTACTGAATTGACTAAGGCAGCTGATAACTCCACTTTTTCCAGCCCCTGTGGGAAGGCTTAAAAGACAGGAGCCTTCTGACCTAGATCTGAAGTATTTTGAGGCAATTTCAATACTTTCATTTTGACATGCTCTTAGATTATCATTTATTTCACTAGGAGTACCATTATACATTGTAATTTCCTTTTTATTAATCTAATGGTTAATGATATTGCAGTTCGTATACGTTATTTTTGTGATTCATGTTATATTTGCAAGACTCAGTGGTTTTCCTTATAACTATTTTACAAAAGTGTGTTTTATTAATTGACATCTCAAAATGCGATACAAAGTAATGTTAATAGGCTGAAAATGAAATAAATCATATCTAACGGATATAATTATTTTAAACTTGCCGTGGTTATATTCTATAAGTTTATATGGTTGACTTAAATTAAACTTTGAAACTATTAGAATAATTATATACGGTAAATTTGACGAGTGTCCTAAAAACCGAAGCTTTTCCAAGATCCTCATACCTCCACCGAAAACACACAAGATAATTTTAGCAGCTATGTATCTAAATGTTACATTTTATTGTGCCGAGGTCAATATGGGGTCTGTTTTCCAAGCGGGCCCCATATTGACCTCGGCCCCTTATTTCAAAAAATTCAGCTATCTATCCTAGATTTTATGCATAAAAAAACCGCCTAAAGAGGCGGTTTTTTTATACTTCCGAAGCAACTGGTTAGCGGCCAGTTTCTTCAAGTGCGTCTACTTAAAAAAGTTAATGACGCACACGACATGTATCACGAAGGTCATTTCATCACGCTAGACAGAGCATGTAAAGCCGATGTTTTATCAATCACACTCTCTGAAATAGTAAGCTGAGCAAAAATATTGATAATTTGTAGAAAATAAATTTCCTTCTAAGCCCTCTAATCTAGGGGGGTAACACGTTTGCAATAGGAAATTTTAAAAAAACTACATGTTGTGTGGTTGATGATTTAAAACACCACATCTATGATGGGCGCAATCCCAAAAAATGCCTTTCCAACTACTGTAGCGGCAGCGTGAAAGGCTTTTTGGGGATATACGTTAGCGCACACGAGATGTATCACAACACCTAGTGTTTGCCTGACTCCTACTAGTGCTTATGAAAAAGAAGACAACATGATTCGAGAATGCTTTTTTGCGCTCGTCATTGTTTTAGGGTCAATGGTTGCACAGGAACAGGGGGACTGGAACCTTAATGTTTCGGATATCTACCTCATTGTAAATGTTGTAACCTCAAACTAGTACAAAAACCCGCTTAGCGATAGGCGGGTTTTTATTTGGATTCTGTTATCAACATTAGGCCCGATAACTAAGCTAATCAGCGTCTTTTGGACAGGTCGTACTTTTTGGCGATTTCGCCCGCTGCCCTCTCTATGCCGGGGTACACCGTGCTTTCATTGATCCCGAACCGCGCCAGCTGAGTCATCAGACCGGCCTTGTTCCTGATGCGGAACTTTTTGATCTTGATTTCACTGTGGCCCGTCTCCGGCAGAACGGCATCCTCGCCGAACAGCAGGAACGCCCCCGACTGCGAGTTAATGCGCGCGTTGGACATTCTGCCTTTAACCACAATCAGCCGCTTTAAATCGTCAGGCTCGATAACGTGCTTGAAGTACGATTTTTCATCCTTGATCAGGTGAAGCAGCTGCGCGCAGGCTTCCGTCTCGTTAAAGTTGGACTTATTCTGGCTGAAATCCAGCACCTTCTTTACCGGTTCAGACAGGCGTGACAGATTAGCGATGCAGCTGACCGTGTCTGAGTCAAAGAACTTAATCTGGCTTTTCCGGGTGGTCATGATAATGACGTTCCCGTCGATCTCTGTGTCATTCTCTTTTTTCATGGCCGAACAGGCAAAGTAGAGCGCAATCAGCGGATTTGTGGTGACGTCCAGTAGCCGCGTAGGCAGGCCGTAATGCTGCATACGAACCAGCTTGTCCAGCATATACCTGTCGTTCATGAACTCTGAAGGTTGAACCGTCAGCAGCTCGGTGATCATCTCTGACTCATGCTGCCGGTAGCGGTAGTTTCCGTGTTCATCATCCTTGCGGTACAGGGACGGTGTCAGCTCATACCGGTAATCGGAATGCCCCCGGTAAAAGATTTCCTCATCTTCCGTGAAGAGGTGATCAAGCACTTCAGAAAGGTAGGCGTTTACGTCAGTAATTACCGTCTGATCATCGCTGCTTTCATGTGGAATAATGACATTCCCCGGAGGCGGCGGAGGTACCGGAGTATCGATCCCCATTGCATTCAGCGCGTCGGTTAACGCCAAATTTTTTACTGACCAGTGCGTGCGGTGAAGGCCAAAACCGCCAAGCCCGAGAATGCTGGAATAGTCCTTTTCAGAAGTGATCTCACAGTTGCCTAAATCCTTCAGAATGGAGAAGTCGAATATTATTTTTGTTTCGCGCTTTTCCGTTAAGACTTTTAAATTGCTGATGCTTCCTATTCTGACCAGTGAGTACTCTTTATAGTCAGTTTTTCTTTCCGGCTCGGTCATAAATATGACCGGCAGGCTGGATAAATATTGAAGTGATTCTTCTGTCAGCGGCAGTAACTTATTTCTTATGCTGTCCGACGTGGATTCAAACAGGCGCGAAACTGGAAATGATTCACTGCCCGTTTGCTTCTGGAAAAATTCATAAATTTCGCCTGCAATGATAAAATTAAACATTGATTCTCCCTGTCCCGGAATGGACGTCAGCGCGCGTGATTTTCCAAGATCATTTAACCAAAACGGCTTCCGGTCAACCGCTTATTTCACAGCCCTCTGCTATTAGGGGTTTGAGGGCCAACGGAACGAAAACGTACGGTACGCTACAGATAGCTTTCACTCTGGCCCGGTAGGTCTGCTTTTCGCTGTGAGTTCAACGGGGCGACGCAACGCTATCCTTAAAGAAGGGGGGACGTTGCCATGAAACGAAGAACGCGCATTTACTACACGCCAGAACAGAAAGCGATTATCTGGGACAGGTATAAGCAAGGTGATTCTTTACATGACATCGCCAGAATGTTCGATAGATATCACTCTTCTGTTATGCCCACTATTCACCAAACTGGTGGGTATCGCCCTCCTGTCAGAAAGCTGCATCTGTTAGCTCTTTCACTTGATGAAAGAGAGGAAATATCCAGGGGCTGGTAGCAAAATTAGCATCAGGGACATCGCTGACAAATTATCAAGAGCCCCTTCAACTATTAGCCGCAAGATCAAAAGGCATGGAGGTGCAAAACATTACCGAGCTGCAAAAGCGGATAAGGACGCGTGGGACAGTGTCCTGAGGCCAAAACCTTGCAAGCTAATTGAATGCCCCGAATTGTGTAAAATCATTGCAGAGAAGATGTATCAGGACTGGTCGCCGGAACAAATCGCCGGTTGGCTTAAACGCTGTTATCCGGATAATCAGGAAATGCAGGTGTCACACGAGACGATTTATAAAACGCTTTTTATACAAACCCGGGGAGCATTAAAAAAAGAACTGCAGCAATGCCTCAGAAGCGGAAGAGCAGTGCGTAGATCCAGAACGTCATCGCTTAAAGGATTAGGTTCAATTCCGGATGCGATACCCATCAGCAAAAGACCACCTGATGTTGCAGACAGAGCCATTCCCGGCCACTGGGAAGGTGACCTGATCCAGGGCTCGAAAAACTCCTATATCATCACCTTCGTAGAACACCATTCCCGCTTTGTTATGCTGGCCAAAATCAGTGACAACAAGACCATAACCGTTATATCTGCACTCATCAAACAAGCTAGGGAATTACCCGTTGAGCTTTATAAAACATTAACATGGGATCGGGGTGCTGTAATGACCAGCCACACCCAGTTTACTGTAGCCACATACATTCAGGTTTATTTCTGTGATCCCCAATCTCCCTGGCAACGTGGCTCAAATGAAAATACGAACAGATTGCTCAGACAATATTTTCCAAAAGGAACTGACTTATCGGTTCACAGCCAGCAAAGGCTAAACAGTGTTGCTAGACAGCTCAACGAGAGGCCGAGAAAAACGCTAGACTATGAATCACCCGCAGAGCGGTTCAACCAGTGTGTTGCATCCATCGGTTGAACTCACAGCCTGAAGCGGAAGTGGCTAGCATCAAGGTATGCTAGTCAACCGGAAGCAAGTCATGAGTAGTAGTCGTCTGAACAATGTTCTGTTGAAAAAACAATAAGATAATGAATCCATGGTTTCAGTAAACAAATTAGTGTACAAACTTTATTGTTCCAAAATACCCTTGTGTACAAAGTTTATTGTTCCAACACATGAGTGTTTTGGAACAATAAAGATTGGGATAAACGTTGCAACTGTGCAACGGCAGCGTTTTTGTTCAGCAAAGGTTATACGAAATTATAATCGTGCAGCGATTGGTCAACTTGTTACCTACGTAACTATCCGCATATCCATGATTCATTGGAGAATTGAGGGTTATTCGATACATTGGCATGTCGGGAAACTTATCCAGGAACAGTCGTTAGCAAGAGTACTTCTGTATATTTCACTCCCTTGCGAATGATTCCGGATATGGGGTTATTCATTCCAGATGTGGGTAAAGTCGCGTTATTGAATATTTTTTGGTACAGGTCTGAGCGACGCTAAATAGGATATTCATATGCGTTGAATTGTAGCTCGCTCGATATAGATATAGATATAGATATAGATATAATAATGTGAAATTTATTCTGTATGTTAATAATAATTACCCTGTTTTGATTGCAATAAATCAATGATTCCCTCAGTGAATAAGGGGGTAATATCTTATTGAATTGTAATGGTTTTTACCGGCATGGTAATTATGTGAATTAATGTTTTGCTAAAAAACACCTGCCAGAAAAAAATATTTTCCTCTTAATTATTCTCAGTTTTAATTTTTTTATAAAGTACTTATTTTAACAGCCTTTAAGGTGATGAAAAATCTTTAAGAATGCACCTATTGAATTATTAAAATAAAAACTTAGCATGGTGACTTACAAAAATTGACATTGATAATTTCAAGCTGACATTATTTTACTTTCTCTCCACAAAAAATTCTATATGATTCTGACCCTTATCAATAAATGGTAAATATTAAATGTTTCTAATATAAACTGAAAAGGAGTGCTTATGTCACATCGTAAATTTCTCACCCTCACAGAGGTAAATGATCTCATTAGTGCGGTCAAAAATAAACAAACCGGTATACGCGATCGCTGCATTATTTTACTGGCTTTTAGACATGGGCTACGTATTAGCGAATTGCTAGCATTGCGTTTTAGTGATCTTAATATGAGTGACGGAAGGATAAATATTCACAGGTTAAAAAACGGTTTTTCAACCATACATCCGCTTATGAAAGATGAGCATAACTCCATTATGGAATGGAAGCATGCCAGGGAAAATTGGAAGCCGGCAGAAGACCCGGATATTATCTTTATCTCACAACGAGGATCACGCCTCTCGAGGACCCAAGCCTGGAGAATCATTCGTGAAGCCGGAGAGCGGGCGGGAACCTCCACTCATACTCACCCTCATATGCTGCGGCACGCCTGCGGATATGAATTAGCAGAAAGAGGGACTGATACGAGGCTTATCCAGGACTACCTTGGCCATCGGAATATTCGCCATACGGTGCGTTACACCGCAAGCAATGCGGCCAGGTTTTTTGGCTTATGGGAGGATGCAAAATAATAGCAGCGAAAAAATTGAATGTTTAATTAAAACAATGAGATAAATAGGAAAAAGTAATGAATCGATAAGACACTTGGGACCAAACTGTCTTATTCTACGAATGAAACACAAAATTTTGCAAGAGTATCCGGAATGCTTTTTAGCCAATAACCACAATCCTGTTGATAATCCTGAGTTTTTAATTCTCCCCCGCGCCTGGCCACACCTTCTTTCTCCTCGAATAAAGTTTTAAAAATCCACCAAAAAAGAATGACTTTGATAGAAAAACAAAACGCTATTTCTATAGAAGAGCTTTAAACCATAGCGCTGTAATACTCCCCAATAGAAAGGTCATTTAATCCATCAGAAAGCCATTACGCGGGATTATATCTTTTGAAACAAAATGGTCCCAACTGTCTCATATTTCTGGGTAACCTCAACTAAAAATGGTGAATCTGATAATCAGAAAAAGACAGGAAGATTATCAGTAAGAGAAATGTCAATTTCTCGGGCTTTTACAACACCATAGGAAAATGACTAATAATGGATTTTATCAAAGGAAAACATATGATTACTAAAAAATTAGCGTCTAGCTTACTGGCTGTTTTTTCTGTGATGGGCGCAGCTCATGCAGCACCTACACCAACTACAGTCAATGGCGGCACTGTTCATTTCACGGGTGAAGTTGTCAATGCTGCCTGTGCAGTAGATGCGGGTTCTCTTGACCAGACAGTACAGCTCGGCCAGGTAAAATCAACTTCACTGGCTGTAGCCGGTAACACCAGCTCTTCCGTAGGCTTTAATATTCAGCTGGACGACTGTGACGCAAGTATTGCTAGTACAGCAGCGGTAGCATTTAGCGGTACGGCTGTTAGCAGCATTTACGATACTGCTCTTGCATTACAAACTTCAGCTGCCGGCGGCGCGACTAACGTGGGCATCCAGATCCTGGATGCTACGAGTAACCCAATGGTGTTGGACGGTAATACTTTCAGCGAAGCAAGAACCATCAGTAATGGTACCAACGTTATTCCATTCCAGGCCCGCTACATCGCTACCGGTGTTGCTACCGCAGGCGTTGCAGATGCTGATGCGACCTTTAAAGTTCAATATCAGTAATAGTTAGTATCCAGGAGACAGGGTAGAGGCCAGGGATGGCCAGTTTAAAAAGCTGAACGCAGCCGCTAACCCAATATTAAATGATATATGGAAGAAACCGACATTTGACAAGCCCATCAAATGCCGGCTCAAAGTATGCGATTAACTGGATGGATAATATGATGTTTAGAGTAATTAAATCTGCACTAATAACGTTGATAATAATGGGGGGCATCCCCTCTGCAGAAGCTGGTGTTGCACTCGGTGCCACGAGATTAATTTATCCTTCAGACCAAAAGCAAGTGACCTTGGGTGTAAGTAGCAATGATGAAAATGGGACCTTCCTCATTCAATCCTGGGTTGAAAACGCTGACGGGAAAAGGGATGCTGATTTTATTATCACTCCACCTCTGTTTGTGATTCATGGGAAAAAAGAAAACACCCTTAGAGTCATTGATACAACGAATAAACAATTACCACAAGACCGGGAAAGTTTGTTCTGGATGAATGTGAAAGCTATTCCTTCATTAGAAAAATCACAAATTAAAGCGAATACATTACAACTGGCTATTACGAGCCGGATCAAACTGTTTTATCGGCCTGTTGGGCTGAATATGCCGCCAGAGAAAGCACCTTTACAGTTACGTTTTAATCGTGACGCCGGGAGCTTGATTATTACTAATCCGACCCCTTATTTCATTACCGTTACCGGGATGAAGGCGGGTGAGCTCGCTTTAGAAAATACTATGGTACCTGCCATGGGGTCATCTAAAGTCAAATTCCCTATAAATGCAGGTAACACCGTAATATATAGAGCCATCAATGATTATGGTGCTATTACGCAAGTCATGAACGGCGTAGTTCATTAGAGCGTTATATGATTTTTTAAAAGCAATAAAACAGCGGATGTGTTGGTGGTCCTATAATGGACTGGAGGGGCCATGCTACATAAAAAATTGGCAGTATTTATATGAAATTCGCATATCAAAATAGTATAAATCATAAGTTGAAGTTATCTTATTTATTTGTGTGTTTCGCAATATTTGGCAGTATTTCACTTCGTGCTGAAACTTATTTCAACCCACATTTTCTTTCTGACGACCCGACAAAGGTGGCCGATTTAAGCGGGTTTGAAACAGGGTTAGAAGCGCCGCCTGGAACCTACCGGGTTGATGTCTATATGAATGGAGGGTTTGTTATAACCCGGGATGTATCATTCAAATTAAGTAAAAGTGGCAAGGCGTTAGTGCCTTGCCTGACATCTGGACAATTATCCTCTTTGGGTGTGAATACGTTAGCCATACCTGGAATGTCCCGATTAGCAGCAAAAGAGTGTGTACCCTTTACTGAAATGATCAAAGACGCTTCCAGTGAGTTTGACGCAGGACGCCAACGTCTTTCTATACATATACCGCAAGCTAGCATGAGCAATAGCGCTCGTGGCTATATTCCACCTGAGCAATGGGATAATGGTATTAATGCGGGAATTTTAAATTACTCTATCACGGGAAATAATGTAAACAATCAAACCGGTGGTACAAGTAACTATGCCTACGCTAACTTACAAAGCGGTATTAACTTAGGCGCCTGGCGACTGCGGGATAATTCCGCATGGAATTATAGCAGTGGTGGTTCAAATACGGTCAGTGAAAATAAATGGCAACACATTAATACCTTTCTTGAACGGGATATTAGCGCCTTGCGTAGCCGGCTGACGATGGGTGACGGATATACATCAGGTGACATTTTCGATAGCGTCAATTTCAGAGGCATGCAATTAGCTTCAGATGACAATATGCTACCTGATAGTTTAAGAGGTTTTTCACCGGTTATCCATGGTATTGCCCGTGGCACGGCAAAAGTCACCGTCAAACAGAACGGGTACGAAGTATACCAAACAACCGTATCGCCGGGCCCTTTTACCATTAATGATATTTACGCTTCTGGTAATAGTGGCAACTTACAAGTGACCGTCCAGGAGGTCGATGGGACTTCACAGGTTTTCACCGTTCCCTATGCATCAGTACCTGATTTACAACGAGAAGGCTTTGCAAAATATACGGTTATTGCGGGTGAGTTTCGTAGTGGTAACACACAGCAGGACATGCCCGATTTTATACAAAGCACATTAATGCGGGGACTTCCGAAAGGATGGACAGCAACTGGCGGGACGCAACTTACCAATAATTATCGTGCTATAAATGTCGGCATGGCTAAAGATCTCGGCGACTATGGCGCAGTGTCGTTTGACATCACTCAGGCAGATTCCACTTTGGCTGATGAGAGCAAGCACCAGGGACAATCTCTCAGGATCCTTTATAACAAGTCACTCAATGACTGGGGAACCAATATTCAGGTATTAGGGTATAGATATTCTACTCAGGGGTATTATACCCTGGCAGATACCACCTGGAAAAAGATGAATGGTTATACTGTCGTCACAGATGATGGGCTGGCAGAAATAACGCCACAATATACCGATTTCTATAATCTGAACTATAACCGACGCGGGAGTATGCAGGTCACGCTAACTCAGCAAACGGGGAATAACTCAAATCTGTATCTGACCGGAAGTCAACAATCCTACTGGAGAACGGAATCGGTAGATGAGCAGTTGCAGGCGGGCTACAGTAGCTCAATAAATGATATTACCTACACAATGAGCTATAGCCTGACAAAAAGTGCCTGGCAACCCGGGCAAGATAAAATGCTGGCATTTAATATTAATATTCCATTTAGTCATTGGCTGCGTTCAGATAGTCAATCAGAATTCAGGCATTCCAATGCCACTTATAGTATGTCGGATGATTTTAAAGGCGGCTCAACCAATCTCGCTGGTGTTAATGGGACATTACTGAAAGACAATAATCTTACCTATAGCGTACAAACAGGTTATAACAGCACCAATTCAAATAGTTCTCAAAATACACAAAATGCAGCCCTGAGCTATCGTGGTACTTACGGGAACTCTAACATTGGATATAGCCGCAGCAATGGATATAGCCAAACTTACTATGGCTTGAGTGGCGGCGTAATAGCCCATCAGAATGGCATTACTTTTAGCCAACCATTAAATGACACCATAGTTTTAGTTAAAGCACCGGGAGCAAATGACGTAGCGGTAGAAAACCAGACCGGGGTTCGTACCGACTGGAGAGGCTACGCTGTTCTGCCTTATGCTACTGATTATAGAGAAAACCGCGTTGCACTTGATGCTAACTCATTGTCCAACAATGTCGATCTTGATGATGCGGTCGTCACGGTAATACCGACACACGGTGCCGTGGTACGAGCAGATTTCAAAACACATGTCGGGCTTAAAATTTTAATGACATTAAAAAATAAAGGTAAACCATTACCTTTCGGCTCAATAGTCTCGTTCAATAATGGTGATTCTGAAGGGATCATTGCAGATAACGGGCTGGTATATATGACAGGGTTACCACCAGCCGGGCAGGTAAAAGCTCACTGGGGGGATAATGCTGACCAGGGTTGCACGGCTGATTACCGCATAATGTCTGAGAATCAAAAACAGACACTCTATTCTGTAACGTCGAATTGTAAATGACAGGGCGGGAAATAATGAAAATAAAATCGACTCTCTTATGTTTGCTCCCGCTTTTTCTATCTTTTACCTTCATGGATGTTTCGCGGGCAGGAAACAGTACCATTACGATATCAGGTAATGTAAGAGATAACGCCTGTACTGTTTCCATCGGGTCGCAGAATTTTACTGTTGATCTGATGAATAATGCGACGAAACAATTTTATAAAGTGGGCGCGGTGTCGCCGAATGTCCCTTTCTCTATTGTTTTTGATAAGTGTGGGAGTAATGCCACTGCCGTTAAATTAGGTTTTACCGGCGTTGCAGATGGTATTAACCCCACCCTTTTGATGATCAACGGCGTAGGTGGAGCCGCAGATGGAGTAGGGGTTCAGCTGTTGGACCAAAATAATAATGCGATGGCTATAAATCCAGCAGAAAGTGATATTAGCTGGATATATATCACCGGCGGCCAGTCTAATGTTTTGCACTATTATGCACGTTTGATGGCAACAAAAAGCCCTGTAACGGCGGGTACGGTGAATGCCACAGCAAACTTCATATTGGAATTTTTGTAATTAAATAGGCCGCATATGAATATAAAAATTATCGGAGTTTCTCTCGGCTTATTACTCATGGTGCCGATAGCCAATGCTGACGATGTCACCATTACAATTAATGGCAAGGTAGTGGCGCAACCTTGCACTGTTTCAACACCCAATGCGGTTGTCGATCTGGGGGATCTCTATACTTTTGACTTGGTCACCGCGGGGACTACATCGGCGTGGACGCCAACGACCTTAAGTCTGACCAGCTGCCCTGAGGGAACGTCGCAAGTGACTGCCACATTTTCTGGCACCGCCGATAGTTCGGGGCAATATTATGCCAATCAGGGAACAGCAGGGAATATTGCGCTACAACTGCAAGATACTAACGGAACTAACTTGTCGAATGGAACTGCTGAAATTGTACCGGTGAATACGACTTCACTTTCAGCCAATTTTACCTTACAGGTAAGAGCTATTACGCCAAATGGTAATGCGAGCCAGGGAACTATACTGTCCGTGATCAACGTTACTTATACCTATTCTTGATCGTGGAGTTAACATGACGAAAATAATGAATGTTTTTCTTAAGTATTTAGGCCTGATAGTCATAGTAATGGGCTATTCATCACTGGCCCATGCTTTTACCTGCCAGGTGCCAGCGACCGGGCAAATTTTGGGGGCCGGAACGGCGAATGTCTATGTCAATTTAACCCCTTCAATTGGCGTCGGGCAAAACCTTATTGTCGATCTCTCTAACTCAATTCTTTGTAAGAATGACTCTACGAATGGCGTCATTGTGGACTCTGTCACCTTAACCGGTGGTTCCGCTTATGGTGGTGCCCTTAGTGCATTTTCAGGGACTTTAAACTGGAATGGTTCAAGCTTTCCGTTTCCTTTAACGGGAAATTCGTCAACCTATCAGATAACCAATACATCTTACCAGGGGTTAGCTCTGCAACTCTACCTGAGAGCGACTGGCGCAGCAGGTGGGGTTGTTATTTCAAGTAATGATTTAATCGCAACGTTAAATATGTATAAGATTGCTACTGACGGGAACCCTAATAATTTCGTTTGGAATATTTACGCCAGTAATAATGTGGTTATTCCGACCGGAGGGTGTGATGTATCCTCGCGCAATGTCAACGTCACGTTGCCAGATTATCCAGGCACGACGGCCATTCCGTTAACAGTGCATTGTGCTCAAAACCAAAGTTTATCTTATTATTTAACCGGGCAGACATTAAGTACAGACCCGAGCATATTCCTTAATACCGCAGCATCCTCTGGCGCACAAGGAATTGGCGTCCAGTTGTCCAATGGTTCAGGCATTATTACCGCGAATAACCATGTTTCACTCGGGACAGTCGGGCCTTCGCCAGTCAGTCTTGGTTTGAATGCCACCTATGCCAGAACCACTGGCCAGCTTGTGGCAGGGAATGTCACATCTCTTGTTGGGGTCACATTCCTCTACCAATAAGCTTATTAAAAAGAATCTTTGCTAAATACCGGGAAATCCAATGCAGAGAGTTATTTGGTGATAACTGTCTCTCCTGTTCAAAATATAAACAAAACTCAGGGAGGGATCCAATCTCAGTGAAAGTGCATGATTGGAATTAATGGATGTAAACCAATAAGATTCGATTTAATTTTTTCTTGGCATAGTACTAAAAATTAAAAAATGTATCATTTGAAAAATCTAATGATACAAATAAACACAATAACTATGAAATTGAATCATTTTGCAATAACATAAACCATATTATCCTCTTGACATAAGAGCATGCCCTCACCAATATTGATTCAAATATCACACACCAGCCATAAATAATAAAACATAGTTATGTCACACTCCTTTTATTTAAAGGCAGTGGCATGCCGCCATGGGTATTAAAATCTGTTAATTAATCTTAATGATGCTTTGTATTGTTTTTGTAATTTACAGATTGAATAAGGCCTCATGATTTAACTGCTGAAATCACACATAAAAATAAGAGAGATTATGAATAGCAGAAAATACTTAACGACTTCTGAGATTATAGGATTGTTGAGTGCAACGAAAACCGGGCGGCATAGAGTTAGAAATTTTTGTATGATAATGATGGCCTACCGTCATGGATATCGCATAAGTGAGCTTTTATCACTTGAGGTTTCGGATATAGACATAGCATCCAGGCAAATTTTTGTTAAGAGAATAAAAAATGGATTTTCAACCATCCACCCGCTTGATGATTATGAGTGCGATATCATTTCCAATTGGTTAGCTGTAAGAGAGAGTTATCCATACTCTAAATATAGCAACAGAGTATTTATTTCCGAAAGGAAAGGCAGCTTATCGCGCAAGCAAGCCTGGTATGTCATTAAGCAGTGCGGGCGAATTGCAGGGATGGATATTGAGCCTCACCCGCATATGCTTCGCCATGCCTGTGGCTATAACCTCGCCAATGAGGGAGCTGATACGAGATTAATTCAGGACTATCTTGGGCATCGCAATATACGTCATACGGTTCATTATACGAAGGCCAATTCTGCAAGATTTAAAATATTTCTTAACATAACATCACTCTAAACCCGAAAGTCAGAGAGTCAACTCTCTGACTGTTGTAATAACATAACAAATTTCAGGTGGGTGCTACGCTGAGTGCCACCGGTGCGTTTACTCACCAGGGATCTGGTTCTGTTAGAAATTTTTTAAGAGACCTTACGAACCCCAAAAATTACAAATATTTCACATGACGCTCAAATCCTCACATTTAATACACAATTAATCGTTATTATCGAGAGTCTGGCTGAGTAATTAATACTCTGATGCGGATTTTATCTTATGTATAAGAGTATCTGTTATGTTTTCTTAATAGTTAAAATGAGTATCAAGTGTTTGAACGTTCTATCAATAGGCTAAGTTTTCTCACGTTTTTTTGCGCCCCCAGATCGTTCCACCTTTAGCGTATACCCGCAGATGATTTTGCGTTTTCACTCCTTATAATTTCAAATCTTAAATATAAATGAGCTGCTCATAGAAAAGCCTGATCTCCGGACGTTTTGGCGTGCCTGGTCATTTTCTTACCACTTCCATTATTCGGGAATAAAGGGTGTTGCTTATAAAGCACTATAAAAAATAAGGTTAAATTGCGCTTTTTTTACTGTTTTTTTTTAATTTTATTAAAAATGTTTAATGCATGGTTGTGGTATTGAACTAGTACGAAAACAACATTATTAACTACTCTGATTTTATTTTAGATGAAATAAAATCATATTGGGGTGGCTTAAAAAAGGCCCGCATAGGAATTTTCTTATGTTTTATTTTTTTTGCTTATAACCTTTTTTATCTTCATGATTAATATGGTTATTATGAATTGAGTTTTTAAGTATTATCTTGGTTTTCGATAAGCGAGAGCGATGACATTTGTTGTATTGATAGTTGCTAGCAATCAATCATTCTAAATGACGAGAATCAAACGATTTGTTCTGAACTTATAAAGTAACTAATATTATATCAGGTCAATATTATATGGGAGGTTAATGGCATCGAATTAAATGAGATAACATAACATCAAAGAAGTGTTAAAAATGAGTAAGGTGTCGATACAGTGCAACCCTGATGGTGCAACCATCAAAGTTAGTCATTCCTAGCGCGGTAAGGTATTATGTCAAGAATTATAATCGTCAGTGAATGCCAATATACAATCTTGGCTCTCAATTTTATTATTTTAAGTATGCCATTCCCCATGGAAATTTGCATACTTTCTAACACATCAGACAGAATTCAGCCGAACTCTTCGGATTATTTAATTCTGGATACAGCACATAGAAATTTTTATATAAGTTACAAATACTTAATGGAGAATTTGAACAGCGTTGACACTAACAGGACAGCACTCCTCTCAACTACGCTTGATTCCTCACTCTTATGTAGCCTGGTAAAATTAAACTTAAACTGTTTTTCAAAGCATTCAACGGTAGGCGAATTAAAAAGGCTGATAATAAGAATGTTTTTCCTTAAGATCGCACCTATTGAAAGTGATAAATCCGTGCGGATAATTACAAAAATGGAGTCTCAGGTTTTGTCACTGTTGATGGCGGGACTGCCGTTGGCAGAGATCTCATTGATTTTAAAAAGAAGCATAAAGACGGTAAGTGCGCATAAGTGTAATTTATTTAAAAAAATCGGGGTCCCGGTAAACGATGAACTCTCTTTCATTGTTAATCACGGTATCACTTACACTGCACCCCCCCATCGCTGCAGATGTGCCTAATACCATAGAATTTTCTGGAACGAAAATGGAAACAATATCCTTTGGTGAAATCAGTTTCAAATTTGAGCCTATTGTTAATCCTGCTGGTAATGTCTTTGGTTTTGAAGTTTTAATCAGGAATATTAAGCATAAGGATTATTCCACAGGTAAAATCCTGTCATTTTCAGATTTACGCATTCCAGAAAAGATAGATGTATTTAACATGCAGGTAGATCTGTTTTATAAAAGAAGACATATTTATCATAATAAAAAATTGAAAGTTTCACTCAATGTTGATTTAGATATCGGTGAGCATATTGTTTCGTCAGGGTATTTACAGAAAAAATTAAAAGAAATGAGTTTCATCAGGCTCGAGATACATGAAGAATTTCCCGAACTTTATCTCCCCCAGCCACATCGAATCCTTCAGGAACTCTCTACCTGCTGTGTTCTGTGGCTGGATGATTTTACCTTTGAGCAGGAATATGTCCCTCTCAGAAGCCGGCCTATGCAATTTGAGTTTATAAAAATTGATAAGAACTTCTTCTGGAAGCACCAGGGCACATCCCAACTCACTCTCACGCTTAAGCAGTTAAAGGAAGTATCTGCTGGTGTGATTATCGAAGGGATAGAGACCCTTGAGCAAAAGTCTTTGCTCAAGGGTCTTGAGGTAGCGGGTATGCAGGGTTATTTATGGCCGGCGCATTTACAGCCAAGCCTATGAAATATATATATTATTGATAAGCCAGCGTGAAGGTGGCGCTACTATTGGCGGTTCCCGCCGTTATTGTTGACGCTGTTTGGTAATAACGGGCCTGCAGCGGAATATTAAAATTGCCCTCGCTGGTCGCTGTCCCTATGTTCATAATACTCCCTAATGTAACCGGCACGCTGTTATACAGCATCTGGACACCGACACCGGATGCAACACCTGTCGTACCCGCCGAATCAAGTGCCACCACGCCGGTTGTGCCACTGACCGCGGTTCCTGTCAGCGTCACATTCACTCTGGTTCCCAGATTACAGCTCAGCGGAATAGTAAAGTTTTGCGTTCTTGCCGCCGCGGGTGAGGAACCTACACCGCTAAACGCTGTGCTATTAATCGTTCCCATTGTGACACGAATATTGGCGTTATTTACCGAACAGGCTACGGTGGTAACAGGGACAGAACTTATCGATAGTAATGACTCTGGAGTCTGAAACGTATTACCGCCACTATATAGAACGAAACTTCCAATTTGCATTGCATTTAATACGCCACTCCCTGTTATTGCCGCAGTCTTAACGAATTCGACTGTACCTGTCATCGTCAGTGTACCCCATTGGCCACTATTACCACACAAGCTATGGGTATCCGGAGAATTGCCGACTAAATAGGCCCCCGTAACAAACGCCGTTCCGCAGGTGTTGGTTCCCGCACCACCTACGGCATAACCGACCCCCGGAATGTTGGTGCTGAATACTTCAACACCACCTAAAATTCCTACGTAGGTTCCAACGGCTCTAATGCCGTTCGTTTGACCTGCTGCTGCTGCTCCTGCGGCTCCGCCTGATGTGCAGGTATACGCAGTAATCGTGCCAGAGGTTATTACAGAACTAATTACGCTCCCGACGGCAGCATCGCGCTGGATAATTAAAGGCGGAATAGTCAATGTCGTATTTGCTGTGTTCGTCGTACATACATATGCAGAGGCTGGAGACATATAGCAGGCTAACAGACCAATAATGGTGGCCAGAAAGTATTTCATAACATCATCCCTCACTAATATTTATTGGCATACAGCCGTTAACGTTTGAACCGTCAATGCTGAAGGTGCGGGTAAACGGAATTGTGCCCGACATTGAGATTTATTACCTCGCCCCCAGGTGACCTGGACGGTGCCATTTTGCGCCAGACCGCTTAAATAGACCTGGCCGGATTGCCCGACTATCCCGGTATTTGGGATCTTTTCATTGGCTTGCACGAGTGCAACAGTCGCGCCAAACGGTACTGGCTGCGCGTGATAGACCAGATTCAGCAATACCCTGTTGCCAATACGCGTTTTGAAATTTGCCAGAACTAACGCGCCAGACGTTGGGACCACAAACTGAATGTTATTATCGATATCTACATTCTCCCCCATACTCTGTGTATCGAGCGCAATGCGATTTCTATGGTAGGTGCTGGCATAAGGGACAATGGCATATCCCCGCCAATCTGTGGTGACGCCGGTATTATTTTCTACGCTAATACCTGCCGCTCCCGGCGCGCGCACCAGCACGGCGGTATCTCCCATCGGCTGTGAAAGAGTTACGCCATAAGGGTGTGCAACGACGGCACCGTTGACGCCATAGTTTATTTGCCGTGAGGTTGGGGCATAGTTGTAGCCGGCCGAGAGTTCTCCGTAGGTGCCACGATAATCCATGGCGGCATTCCCACTGTTTCCCCCTCCCTGATTCGCGTAACTTTGCTGTACGCTGTAGCTAAGGTTATTGTCGGCTAATGCGGTACCGCTAATTCCTACTTGTTGTAGCGTATGGCTATTTTGGCTGTTATTGACGCTGTAATTAGCCCAACTATTTGGTAACCATTTACTTAATGGGATTTGGACACTGAAAGCCACCAACCGGTTATTGCTGTTGTTCATATTTAACGCAGACTGAATTTCAGAATAGCTCAGGGTATAGCTGATACTGTTCATACTCAGATTATAGCCGGCGCTGATATTTCTCTCATGGCCGGAGGTTTGCCAGTAATCTTGCTGGTAACCCGATAAGTATAGGCTTCCATATTTATCTAACGATTGGTTGATATTGACCTGCAGGCGACTGCGCTTGTTATAAAGATAGGATGAATACTCATCGCCAGGCGCTAAATATTCGTTGGCCTCCTGGAAATCATAATAACCACTGGTTGAATAGCGGTAGCCGGCCAGAGTAAATGATGTCCCTGTGGTTTCAATATCCTTGGCATATTGAAAACGGTATGACTGGCCACTGAGGGTTCCATGGTTATCAATAAGCTCTGTTTTGGCTTGAGTCACATCCGCTGAAATCGATCCAAAACTGCCAAAGCCATGGCCGAGCCCCAAAGCCAGAGCACTGTATTTTCCGGAATCCAGTACCCCGCCATACACTGTTGAGCTGCCAGGTAGCCCGTAAATCAGGGTCGACTGTACGAAGTCGGGCTCCTGGGCGCCATTAATACTTGAGCGATACTTACCCCCTGTGAGTGCATATTTCAGATGCCCTTCGCGTTGCATAATAGGTACCGCAGAGAAGGGTTGGGTAAAGCTGCGCTCACTCCCATCGGCCTCTTTAACGGTCACTTCAAGATCGCCGCTTGAAGACGTTGGGTACAAATCACTGATGGTGAATGCCCCCGGAGGAACATAAGTCTGATAGATCACAGAGCCGTTCTGCTTAACGCTGACCTGGGCATTACTCTGTGCAATACCGTGGATGATCGGCGCAAACCCCCGCAAACTGTCAGGCAGCATCGAGTCATCAGATGCCATCTGCACACCTTTAAACTGAATGCTGTCAAAAACGTCACCAGCGGTTGCGGTATCGCCCATGGTTAACTGGGAACGCAAAAACTGAATATCACGCTGGATATAGGTATCAATACTATCCCAGCTATCTCCACTTTCTGTTGAGTGTGTATAACTTGAATAATTCCGAAGTCGCCATGCGCCGAAATTCGCCCCGCTGCGAAGATTCAGATATTGGCTGTCACTGTCCTTCGAGTTATTGGTATTAAAATTTTCGGAGCCGCTGGTATTGTAGTTGAGTATTAAGGCAGGTATGCCCTGGTCCCACTGAGCGGGATCAATCTCATCTCTGGCTGTGCTTTCCATCATTGCCTGAGGGATACTGATATTTAATTTTTGTTGAGCGAAATTGAAATCAGTGGTGGCCCCCGGAATGAAGTTGCCAACAGGTACTACATACTGATTCGGCTGCAATTTTTGCAACAGAGGCAACGCGCCAACGTTGACACCAGAACCTTTTAACATTTGCAGCGTTAATTGCGGTTCTAATTTGCCATTAACTTCTACAAAGGTGACGTTTTTCGTGTCGATTTTGTTATCGTTCAGGTAAATATCAACTAAGTATGTACCTGGAATTTGTCCGCCAACATTAGAAAATTGAGACAAGTCGATGCTGGCCTTAGTTGCCTCATTGGTTTCAAGCGCGTTGGGGTTGAAATAATCTACAGCAAACGCCGGGGTGCTATAGAATATGGCAAATTGAGATGAAACGAATAACACTAAGGGTAGTTTTTTAGATAATAGCGAAGGTGTTCGACGGAGAGAGTTATCCTTCACTGTTCTCGGGATCGTAAGCGAAATATTATTTTTATTCATGGTTTTTTTCTTTGCGTGAGCATCATGCTCGTTTATATATTTGCTCAACCTATTACCAATATTCTTGAATAAGGTACTCACTTATAACGTTGCGTTAGCAACCTCTGAGATACCTCCGAAATCAGTAATCGAGGTCCAGGACACTTTTTCACCTGCACTAACAGGGTCTGACCAGCTGAGGTCTCCATCGGGTGCGACCATCCCGGCCTGTTTTATTTCTTTGCCTGATAAACTTAAGCTGTAGAAAGAAATATAATAGGGCGTTGGGTTATGAACATGTAAGTGGCCATTCTCCTGAGTAAATTTCAGGTTCTGATAGGCAACATCTGGCATGGACGGTAAATTGGCCGGGCGATAAAATAACTTTATTTTTGTTTTTATCGTGATCTGTAACTGATTACCTTGGTTCATGGCTGATGAGGGAATGGATTTAATATTTAACCAAAAAACCGATTCCCGGTCTTGTGGGAGGTTATTCCCGGTATAGACCACACGGAGAACATTTTCCTGACCCGCATCAAGCCTGAACAAGGGGGGCGTGATGATAAAGGGGACTTTCTCACTGTTAGTCTCCTGAAAATTATCCACCCATGACTGAATAAGATAGGGCGTGTTTTTATCAGGATTACTCACGGAAATTGAGCCTTCTTTACTGGTACCTTGGTAGACTAACCGCGTTCCCCCAACCGTAACGCCTGCCTGCGCCATCTCACAGCTCATCATCAGCAGGAATATGACTTTAGCGAAAGTTATAACCCTTGATTTTATTTGAAAAAACCCCGCATTGTTTTTTGCAAACAACAATGCGGTTATTAATGACGTTCTCACGTTTTTTTTATCGAAAATCATGGCGATAACCCATCCAAATTAAGACCTGGTGTTGGCATTTCTAATATGAGCGCAGTCTGTAACTACACTCATTAATATTTTCTGTAATCTAATTTTTTATGTAATTAGTTATACATCATGGTAAAAGTCGTCACTGCATTCGCCGAACCGGTATTCACGACACCCAAGGTAGACATATATTTAGCAATGAAATTAAGCGTGTTAGGGCCAGTGCTCGTTACCGTTTTAGCCGCAGAAGGCGTACCTACCGGGACCAGCGTGGAGCTGTCACTTTCATAAATAGCAACACCAACGCCTGTCGCTGTCTGGCCGGAGCTCAACGCAACAATAGAGGGATTGTTTGCATCGCCCGGGCCATCAAACTTGGCGCTGGCAGAGGAAACGGTGACCGGACAAGCTGTCAAAGTAATGCCAAAAGCAGTCGGTGAAGCTGTATCACCCGCTGCGGCAAAACCAGTTGCAGAAATGTTACCCAGTGCCACACTCTGGGATGCAGAGGTTGGGCTCACAGTACATGCTGCGGCAGTAATGTTACCCGTGAAATTAATTGTCCCGTCAGCCGCATTTGCAGCAGTAGAAATGAATGCTGCGCCAGATAATAATACTAAAACTGGTAATTTGATTTTCATCATGATGCTCCTACCTTTGTCCTTATGGAAAAAGATACGCTTATATAATTTTATGAGGAATATTGCCCTTCCAATATATACAGTCTTGTACAAGCGGAAGAGAGAACGTAAACAGCCTGGAATATATAACCTCAGCGATGCTATCTCTGCGGTTGTAATAGATGTTATCTGATTTTAATTATATTTAAATAGCTGAAAATCGACCAGGTGATTTAAGGAAAATATACGGAATTAGTTTCCTTATTTTCATCCTATTTTGGTTTTTAAAGCCAAATTCATGAGTCTTTACATCCACTTGCAGATTAAACAACTAGCAGGGTGCATTTAATGCATGTGAATCATTATCTTGTGGTTTTAATTATGAAAACCCTCGGTAAATAAGAATATTCTTGGTTATATATTGGAATTAATGACCTTTGTAAGTGCCTTTTCTTTTTAAAGTAAATGTTGATGTTTTTTAAGTGAATTTACCGCGAAACATTATTCTTTCTATCGGGGTTAATTATATTTGATGGGATTCTTCTTGGTTTTAAATTGTTAGCTACTGTTCAGTTTTTCAATAAAAATGATGCCTTCCTAACCTGCATCTCCATTGATGAGCAAACCACGGTGTTTGTAATGTCTTTATAAACCTGTGAGGATCTCCTCATTAGTATTTTTTCCGACCAACAGACCATCGTGTTCTTCGTGAAGCCGAAGTCGGGGTTTCTGCCAGTGAGTTTAGCCGCTGCATGAAGCATCAAAACACCTGCTCTGAGAGCTGGCCGCTTGCTCCGGGCGTAAAATACACTGCGTGTGAACGACAGGCATCGACATACTTGCCGGATGTTTGCCCCGGCTTTCTTCAGTTTCACCGCGACTTTTTGTCGTTGTTCATTTCCATGGCGAAGAAGGCCGAAGCCTTTTTTAACAGGTCATTGTCGCTTTGTAACTGCCGTACCTGTTTCTCAAGTTCTTGTATTCGCCGTTGTTCAGACGTAATCGCGGTGGCGATGGGAGTATCTCCCCTGACTTCTCCGCGATATTGGCGTAACCAGCGTTGTAATGTCGAAAGGTCTATATTCATCGTTTCAGCAGCCTGGGTCACCGGGTACTTTATTTAATCATGGTATAAGGTTGAAAGGTTTAAACTCATAGCAGAACTCGCCAGCTAAACGTAAGAGGGTTAGAGGGGTTAAAAATCCAGCTGCAAGCCAGAGGGTTTCTCAGATCACCCGCTACTGCATAATAGCTGCGTCCTGCTACAATCAACGTAGGAAGGTGACATCGGAAGGTCGCATCCATTCATACCCGTTGTTTCCTATACGTAAATTTTAAAAATGGCATTCACTCTTAGTATGCAGGGACACATAATGAAGAAATCAATGATTGAAAATATAGAGAGACTGAAAGGCTTTGATCTCAATCTCCTGACGATCTTCGAAGCTATTTATATACATTCAAGTGTAACGAAGGCGGCAGTCATTTTGGGTATTTCGGCTTCAGCCGTAAGTCAGTCATTGGCCAAGCTACGCGCTTACTTTTCGGACCCGTTGTTCGTTCGAGAGGGAAATGGATTAACAGTAACAACGGTAGCAGAGAATCTGCATGAGAATTTGAGTGGTGCATTTGGTCAATTGCTCAACAGCGTAGACCATCTTTCTGGGGATGCAATTAAAAAGAAATTCGTCATTCATTCAACTGCGTATACAGCAGTACGTGTGTTGCCTGCTATTATGGCTGCCATTGAGCGGCATAATTTCGCTTGGGAAGTGGAGCATATAAGTTCCATTTCAACATTTGAAAATGAGGATGACTTTCTGATTTACAGAAAAGCTGACATTATCTTTGGCACGAAACCCCATTATAGTTCATCGATGTCTTCGACAAAGTACTTTCATGAACCCGTTGTTCCGGTTTGTCGAAAGAACCATCCGCGCCTGGATCACACCATTCACAAAGGCAATATGGTTGATGAACCATCTACCGGACTGCTTGCTTCAACCGAAGTTATACAAAAATCCAAACAAAAATAAACGATCAATTCGATGCGCGAAAGGTTATTTTTCTTAGCCATTCGATCATGATTAATACTGCCATATCAGAAAGCACTGATGCCATTAGTTTTATTCCAGCATGGTTTGCTAAGAAGTTTGGGGATAGTTTTAATATTAAAGTGCTAAAGGCTGATTTTGACATCCCCGATTCACAATGTTATATGACGTATAACAAATCCTCCTTAAAAAACGAAGGTTTCCCCGAGTTATTAGAGTTAATTAATGGATGCAAAAAAGATATTGAACAATTATATGTCATCTGTTTTTTTACTCACCGCTTCAACAAGGCTTTCCAGGCTGCCTCTCAGCATGGGCTGCATAGATAATTTATTATGAGTGAATAAAGAGGTGTCAGCCAGGAGTTCAACCGGGCTGGCACCTTGTTTTTTTCGGGGTATACACGCGATTTTAACCATTGATATACTGAAATCCAACACTGACATGCGGTAAATAGGACAGAATCGTAGATATCCCCGGAATGATGCCAGAAAGATGAAGGTGTTTGATGGTGTAAACCGTCGTTTCAAACCAACGCGTGCGCAAAACCATGCACTGATTGATATAGATGAATTTTCATCGTGAGGCAAGCAATGCCGGCAGCGCGCGAGACCTATCACCACTGACTATGCTAATAGCATATTAAATTTTCTAAAATCGCAAATAAGCGCGGCTAAGCGACATGGATCTTCTATGCCGCTACTATAAATTCTTCAGCCAATTTTCCTGCAGCACTAAAAGTGATTTTTTTGTGAAAAGGCAATTGAAACATAAGTTTTCATATTTGATATGGAACTTACAGGAGAAGTTATGAAAATAATACATAATGAAATGGAATATAGGAAAATGTACCTCGACGATTTTCGCCAACTCAGTGATATAGATTGGGTGACTTTCAATCCTCAGGATATCGAGGAAGAGATGATGGAGGAATGCCCCCTTAGCTACCCTTGCGTTGCCTTTATCATCAGTAATGAAAATTCAAATCCGCTAGATACCAAGTGCCTCTACTTCATTTACCCTGAACAACTGGTGCAATGTCTGCTTGAGATGCAATTATCAACGAAGTCATGAATAATAATATTCTGATGGATTTTATATAAAAACACAGACCCAACGAGTAATCTGAAGGATAGGTTTCAACTGGAAATCGGACCATGCTTCGTCATAAGCATACGTATCATAATGATCGTCTTTATTTCAATGGTATCATAATGCATCATTAATAAATATTGATGTACGGAATATATGCTTGTGAATGTTTAAATTATATTGCGTATCTAATAAAAATAATTTACAACATGGAGGATGTCGGGGGTGGTTTGCCAACGGGTATCTCCAGGTTAATATAAATTATACGACTTCTGAATTTTAAGACCAGTAGCGAGTATTTTTTTGTGAAGCCCGACTACTGAATTTTCCCGATGTGATCCTTATTGCCGTCCAGTATACCTACGCTCATCGGTCGCAGTGACCGACGTTCAGCGCCAAGACCTTAGTTTACGTTCAAATCGTCACTGTTTATCAACAAGTATCCCTTCTATTGGCCGTGACAGTACCGTTTCATTGATGTATCTATTTCGGATAAAAGAGCCAAAAAACGTAAGCGTAATTGTCATAAAGAATTAAAGGAACCCCCCAATGACCTTCAACTGGCACAACGCGGCTTTAACACCCGCAACACCCATTAATGAAAACTATAAAAATACCCAAAATGTACGGCGTTTTATGGTTGAGCAGTGCGGGACAGGTTTTAAATTCGACCGGGATTTTATGGCCTGGATCCGCAACGGCTCGGCCAAAAATCTGGGTGACGTGGTGGAGGAGTGGAAGCGCCGTCAGGCATGATGTACTGAAGTGTGCTGTACTGACTGCCCGGCGTGAGAAAATCAGTTAATTCGGGGGAAATCGTTGTATTGTGTTTTATATACCAAACAGTGATCGGGATCGCCTATGCTGCAAGCCCAACTCGACGCGTTGAATATTTTGAGCACCCCGGTTTGGGTTGTCTCGCCAAACAACCAGGAAATCTTTTTCGCCAATACGGCAGCACAAAAGTTAGCGGGCCACAGCCAGCTAACGCAGCTACGAAACGGCCAGTTTTCCGCACATGCCCAGCACTCGCTGGAGTCCTATCTGCCTGCCTTACTTAAAGATGAACAAATTGTCGAAATCTGGACCGTTCAGCGCGAGGGCACCGCGTTTCCGCTGAGCTGCCATCTCTCACTCACGCAGCTTAGCGCGCAGGGTACGGCAATTATATTCGAAGGGATTAATGCCTCCGGCGTGGTCATGCCGTTGGCCAGTCCGTGCCAGAATATGCAATGTTCTACGCAGTATTGCCGCGATGAACGGGGTTTTTACGAGCGGTTGTTTCATACCAATACAGCGCCGATGCTGCTCATCAACCCGGCGGCAGAAGGGCTGATTGTGGATGCCAATCTGGCCGCCACGCGTTTTTATGGCTATTCACGCGAAGCGATGTGCCAGAAACATACGTGGGAAATCAACGTCATGGGCCGCGATATATTGCCGGTTATGCATGAGATCGCCCGGCTGCCCGGCGGTCACAAACCCCTTAACTTCATTCATAAACTGGCGGACGGCAATCTGCGCCACGTACAGACCTATGCGGGGCCGGTGGAGCTGGACGGTGAGCGGCTGATGCTGTGTATCATTCATGACATTACCGAACAGAAGCGGCTGGAGCAGGAGCTGGAACATGCAGCACTGCGAGACGCGCTGACCGGGCTCGGCAACCGGCGTCAGTTTTTGCAACTGGTCGAACGCGCCTATGCCAGAAACCAATATTTTGAGCAGGATTTTAGCCTGATGCTGGTGGACGCCGATCATTTCAAAGCCATTAACGATCAGCATGGTCACCACAAGGGTGACGAAGTGCTGATCTCGCTGGCAAGGGCGCTGGAGTCAGGTATTCGCGACAGCGATACGGTATTTCGCTGGGGCGGTGAGGAATTCGTTATCCTGCTGCCTCTGACTAATCTGCAAGGTGCATTGCACGTCGCCGAATCCCTGCGCGAAATCGTTCAGCAACTCAGCCAGCGGAGCCTCCCGCAGCTGACAGTGAGTATTGGGGTCGCTCAACATCAGGCGGATGAAGACTCAGACAGTCTGTTCAAACGCATGGATGAAGCGCTGTACCGTGCGAAAACCTCAGGGCGTAATAAAGTGCTGGCCGGGTAGGCTGGCGCGATGCATAAAAAAACCGCGCCGGAGCGCGGTTTAGAAAGGGAAGCGGCGGTTATTATGCGGCTTTCTTATTTTCCAGCAGGAAGCGGTAGATAATGCCCCCCATGATGCCACCGAGAATAGGCATCAGCCAGAACATCCACAATTGCTGCATAATCAAAGCATATTGATTAAATGAAAGGGTAGATATTCAATTTTGAGACCGTTCTTGGTTTGGCCGGGAATTTTCTTCTAAATCAGGTGCTGTTCGGGTAGGCCATTATTATTGATAATTATCTTGTAAGGTAAGGGATAAATAAAGTCGGCAACGCCATTTATTTAAATAAGGCGTGGCCGTTTTATTTCAAGCAGACTTTATTGATTCAATAGGAAAGTATCAGAAGCTGACTTTCACACCGATCATCGCACTGGTATCACGGTAGCTTTCGCTGCCCATCTGCTGGCCGACGTTACCCCAAAGGTTAACGCGCTGAGTCAGCTGACCATCCACACCGGCACGCACTTCGGCAATATTCTTGCTGCCGCGCTGCTCAATGCTCACATCGTTCATCGTTGCACCCATGTTCTGGCTGTTGCCGATCCAGTTGGCTTCGATGTACGGCTGGAACACCGGCTGCTGCTTGTCGCTGTGTGTTTTCATAGAAGCGCGGACACCGACGCGGGACTGCACGTTGCCGTTCCCCTGGCTGCTGACCTGAGTGCCGTTGTTTTCGGTCACGTCATCGGCCCGCTGGTGCTTTTAAATTCAAAATCCTCTGGTTTTACTCTGGCTTTATTCCAGATAGTGCCTTAACGCGGCGGCGGCCTGGGCGAGGGCGGTTTTTACAGCAGGGATAGTGGCGAGCGGGTTTAGCAGGCCGTAGTCGTGGATCAGTCCGTCATATCTGACGAGTGTCACTTCCACGCCTGCTTCATTCAGTTTGCGGCCATAGGCTTCGCCTTCATCGCGCAATACGTCGTATTCGGCCACCTGAATCAGTGCAGGCGGCAGCCCCGCAAGTTGTTCGGGTTTGGCCTGTAGCGGTGAAGCGTGCAGCTCTTTGCGCTTCCCCTCATCGGTGGTATAGGCATCCCAAAACCACTTCATCATGTTGCGCGACAGGAAGAAGCCATCGGGGTAAGTCAGATAGGATTCGGTATCAAAATTGGCATCTGTCACCGGCCAGAGCAGAAGCTGGAAGGCGATATGTGGCGTGCCTTTCTCTTTGGCCATCAGCGCCACAACGGCTGCCATATTGCCGCCCACGCTGTTACCCGCGACAGCCAGCCGCGAGGCATCTACGTTGATTTCATCGGCGTGTTCTGCCACCCATTTTGTTGCCGCGTAGGCCTGATTAATCGCGACCGGATAGTGCGCTTCGGGTGAGGGCGTGTAGTTAACAAATACCGCAACGGCACCGCTGCCGACGACTAAATCGCGGACCAGGCGTTTGTGGGTCGGGAAGTCGCCCAGGATCCAGCCACCACCGTGGAAGAACATAAACACCGGCAATTTTTTGCTGTGGCCGATGGGCCGGACGATAGAAAGGCTCAGTGAATGCTCATCGACAATAATGGTCTTCTCAGTGGTTTCAATACCGCTGAGATCCACCTCAACGGACTTTTGCGCACCAATCAGCACGTCGCGCGCCTCTTTCGGTTCCATCTGTTCCATGGGCTTGCCGCCACCGGAATTCAGCTGGGTCAGAAACTCTTCGATATGTCGGTTGGTGGCTGCCTGCTCGGGCTTAATCGCTTTGCTCATCTTCGCTCCTCGGTCTTTCAGAATTCAGTGAGTGAGTGTTAAGTATAGGAGGGGTTGCCGCGTCCTGCCGGACGCGGCAATACTGGCGGGGATTAAATCTTATCTGGCTTTATGCGGCCCATGTGCAGCACATCCACCAGCTCGCCGTTGCGCATCGCGAAGCACGGGCTGCGACCTTCAACGACAAAACCGAACTTTTTGTACAGCGCGATGGCACCTTCGTTGTCGGCATACACCGTCAGCTCGATGCGTTTTATGCCCAGCCAGTTGTCGCAAAGATCAACCACGGCAGCGATCAGCGCACTGCCAACGCCTCTGCCCTGAAAGGCGCTGTCTACCCCGATGCCGAAAGAGGCAACGTGGCGGCGGCGCAGGTTTTGTTCGATCATCATGCCCGCATTGCCGACAATTTTGTCATCAATACAGGCGACCAGTGCGAATTTACCTGGCGTTTTGGCGGCCAGACGTTCTTCCCATAGGGATTCAGGAAAATAAGGGAGGTGTAGCGTGCCGGTATAAAGCGGAACCTGAGCGTATAGCTGATGTAGCGCCTGTGCATCTCGGTCTTCTGCGTGGCGTATGACTATTTCGCTCATGGCGGTACTCCTCTTAGTATGGTTACTGTTTGAATAACCTCCACATTTATCAGGATTTCAAAAAGAGTCAAACGATTAAGTGGTGAAAAAAAATCCTTTACAAGTGCGAATGATAATGATTATTATTGTCATGTGTTCCGGGGATGGCCACACACCATGGTCAAACGGGTCCCCATGAATGCACGACATTGCTCACATTGCTTCCAGTATTATTTAGCCAGCCTTATGTGCTGGCTTTTTTTTTCCCTTCATACTTCGGGCTGCTTGTGCGTTGGCTGCGCTCGCTCACCCCAGTCACATACTGATGTATGCTCCCGGGGATTCCCCCGCTTGCCGCCTTCACCCAGCCCAAATTATTTTGGGAAAAACCAGCATCTCTTTCTTCTTAAAACATCAACAAATCCTTTGAATTTAGTTATCTGCGCTTGTTCATATTTTTTGAACAGAGGAGTGAGATTTTTACGCTTTCTTATTCCCAGCCGTTGACTAGACTAGAGAAAACATTGAGGAGAGTTGAACATGATCTACTTACGCAAAGCACAAGAACGCGGTCACGCAAGTCACGGCTGGCTGGAAAGCTGGCACACATTTTCTTTCGCCGATTACTACGATGCGAACTTTATGGGCTTCTCCGCACTGCGGGTTATCAATGAAGATTTCATCGACGCGGGGCAGGGTTTTGGCAAGCATCCGCACAAAGACATGGAAATCCTGACCTACGTGCTGGAAGGCACCGTGGAACATCAGGACAGCATGGGCAACAAAGAGCAGATTCAGGCGGGTGAATTCCAGATTATGAGTGCCGGTACCGGCGTGACGCACTCTGAATACAACGGCAATAAAGATAAGAAATTGCACCTGTATCAAATCTGGATCATTCCGGACAAAAAAGGTCTGGAACCGCGTTACGAACAACGGATGTTCGATGCGCCGCAGGGCCGCCAGCTGGTGCTTTCTCCGGATGCCCGAGAAGGTTCGCTGAAAGTGTTCCAGGATATGGAACTGTCACGCTGGGCACTGAAGAAAGATGAACAGTCCGTTTATCAGATTCAGGCAGAACGCCGCGTGTGGATCCAGGTCGTTAAAGGCACGGTATCCATCAACGGCCAGAAAGCGGGGCCGAGTGATGCTCTGGCAATCTGGGATGAAACCGCGCTGTCGGTCCATGCCGATGAAGACAGTGAAATTTTGCTGTTTGACCTGCCGCCGGTCTGATTTTTGCGGGTATTGTGTAAAGCGAAGCGACGCCCCGGCGTCGCTTTTTACTGTCTTTTTTGCAGCTTATTTAAAGCTGATATCCAGCCCCATCTGCCCCTGAATTCCATGGGTTTGAGTATCAAACCCCCTGAGGTAAGTCAGGTCGCTATAAAAAGCCACCCGTTTGGACAGTGCTGCGGCAAATCCGGCACCGGCTTGCCACCAACTTCGTGTGAGAGCCGGCTCAATTTCAAAATTTCCTACCTTAATCTCTGATTGATCTCCAAGGTTATTAATTGCATCAAAATGCAAAAAAGTCGTGATGCGTGAGGACTGCTGTTCAGGTTGATGCGCCAGTCTCAGCCCCACCCGCACCTGTTCGCTGTTCTCATCCACATTGGAAACCGATGTATTCAGGGTATTGAATGGATTGAGGTGCAGGTGCTGGAAGATAACCTGACCTTGCTGCTCAATCGTCCAGTTTGCATTGAGTTTAAAAGGCTGGCCGGCTTCTGTTGATAATGTGATGCCATAGCCGGTTTGCTCGGTTTTCAGTGGGCTCGAAAAATCATCCCGATAATAAGTGTATTGCCCGGTGGCGTTCAGATAGCCGCCCCCCGCTGCCGTTGTTGTGTAATACCCTCCCAGGCCGACGGCAGAAGTAGAACTATTGCCGGTGCTGAGCGCCTGTCCAATCAGTCGCAGAGAGTTATCTTTGGTATCAATAGTCTGATTCCCCAGTGTAATGATCATGCCTTCGCGCTGGCTGGATCCGTCGGGGGCGGTGTGTGCGTAGAAATCGTTACCAATCTGCGCAAACCAAATATTGGAGGCGTGGTGCGCGGTATCTTCTGTATCAGAATTGTGACTGCCACTGATTAACCCCCAGGTGCCATGTTCGCGGTTTTTCGGCGCATTACTCACCCGTTCCAGATAAGTTCCCACCGTTTTGAAGCCATATTCATGATTGAGGTAAGGCGCCACCACATAAGCGGTATCTGCGCGTTCCGGGGCGGCGGCGCTGGCGCTGCCTGAAGAGGTGGCAAAACTGGCGGTTCTGCCCAACAGGAAAATGAGCAAGAGTCCTGCATAAGTTTTGCGTCTGCCGGATATGTTCATTGAGCTGTGGGCCTGTGCAGAAGGGTTAAGAAGCCGCCAATATAAACACTCTGGTGGGCAAGGCTAATCACCCTGCATCAGCGATAATTTTGACCTCTGCACACCGGGCCACGGGTGGAAAATGATGAATTTTAGAAGCGGTGTGCACCGCTGATTTTTCGACATTAATGTGTGAGGATTTCTCACTGATGCCGATCGCGACATAGTCTCTTCATGAAATAAATGCCGAAAATTCATTCAACTTCGTGACGCTTTTCACAGCCTGAATCAATCTGCGGCAGATTTTATGACCGCGCTCTCACAATCCTTTTTTACTGATGGAAACCGGTTTCCAAAATGACTCCAATGCCTGTGTGATCCATTTAACTCAGTAGCCCTTTCATCATCACTGGAGTGAAGCACTATGAAAAAAATCATGCTTTGTTGCGCGGCGGGAATGTCGACCAGTATGTTAGTTCGCAAGATGAACGAAGCGGCGCAGGCGCGCGGCGATGAGGTAGAGATTGCGGCCTACGGGGCCAGCGAGTTCGAGGAGAAATTCCGCGACTACCAGGTGGTGCTGCTGGGACCACAAATTCGGTATATGCATGCTGATTTGTCGGCCAAAGCGGCTGAGTTCAACATTCCTGTTGCTACCATCGACATGATGGATTACGGCATGCAGCGCGGCGAGAAAGTGCTGGACCATGCGCTGTCGCTGATTGAGCAGGAAGGAAGTCACGCATGAGTGCCTATCAGTCGATGGTCGACTTTATAGAGCGCAGGGTAACACCGCTGGCCGGCACCGTCGGCCAGCAGCGGCATGTCATTGCTATCCGTGACGGCTTTATCGCCGCGCTGCCGTTTATGATCATCGGCTCGTTTATGCTGGTGTTTATCTTCCCGCCTTTTTCACCCGATACCACCAACGGCTTTGCCCGTGGCTGGCTGAATCTTTCCCTGAAATACCGCGAGCAGCTGATGTTGCCGTGGTATCTCAGCATGGGCGTTATGACCTTTTTCATCTCGGTGGGCATCGGTGCCAGTTTGGGTAAGCACTACAAGCTTGACCCGATCATGACCGGTTTACTGGCGTTTATGGGATTCCTGCTGGTGGCTGCGCCCTATCACGATAAGCAGATTTCGACGCAGTTCTTCTCCGGAGAGGGAATTTTCACCGCTATTCTCACCTCGATTTACACCACCGAGGTGTACGCCTTTCTAAAGCGCCACAACATTACGATCCGCCTGCCCAAAGAGGTGCCGACCGGCGTGGCACGATCGTTTGAAATTCTGATCCCGGTGATCGTGATCGTCGCCACGCTGCATCCGCTCAACCTGCTGGTGCAGTCCGCCACCGGGATGATCATTCCTGAAGCCATCATGCATCTGCTGGCGCCGCTGGTGTCGGCCTCGGATTCACTGCCTGCGATCCTGCTGTCGGTGTTGGTCTGTCAGATTTTGTGGTTCGCGGGTATCCACGGTGCGCTGATTGTCACCGGTATCATGAACCCGTTCTGGCTGACCAATCTGGCACTGAACCAGAGTGCGCTCTCCGCCGGGGCACCGCTGCCGCATATCTATCTGCAAGGATTCTGGGACCACTACCTGCTGATTGGCGGTGTCGGTTCCACTCTGCCGCTGGCGTTTTTACTGTTGCGCAGCAAGGCGATTCACCTGCGGACCATCGGCAAAATGGGCGTGGTGCCGAGCCTGTTCAACATTAACGAACCGATTCTGTTCGGCGCGCCGATTATCATGAATCCGGTGTTTTTCCTGCCATTTATTTTTGTGCCGATGCTCAACGCGGTCTTTGCCTATACCGCCACCAAACTTGGCTGGGTCGCGCAGGTGGTGTCGCTGACGCCCTGGACCACGCCCGCGCCAATCGGGGCGTCCTGGGCCGCCAATTGGGCGTTCAGCCCGGTGATTATGTGCCTGTTTTGTATGGTGCTGTCGGCGGTGATGTATTACCCGTTCCTCAAAGCCTACGAGCGCACCCTGCTCAAGCAGGAAGAAGAAAAAGCCACTTCACAAACGGCGGGCCATGCCGTGCCGGTTAACAGTTAATAAAATCAGCTAAAGGACAGCGAAGATGACCATGAAATACGCATTTCCGAAGGAATTCTGGTGGGGCAGCGCCAGCTCAGCCCCGCAAACCGAAGGTGAAAATCTGAGCTTTGGCAAAAGTGCCACTATCTGGGATCACTGGTTCGAACAGGAGCCTAACCGCTTTCACGGCAACGTCGGGCCACAGCAGACCTCGACGTTCTATCAGCACTGGCGCGAAGATATCGCCTTGCTGAAACAGCTCAATCACAACACCTTCCGCACGTCGATCTCCTGGGCGCGTTTAATTCCGGCCGGACGCGGAGAAGTCAATGCGCAAGCAGTGACCTTCTATAACCAGGTCATCGACGAGATGCTGGCGCAGGGCGTCCAGCCGTTTATTAACCTGTTCCACTTTGATATGCCGATGGTGATGCAGGACGCGGGCGGCTGGGAAAACCGCGATGTCGTGCAGGCCTACGGTGAATTCGCCGCGACCTGTTTCGACCTGTTCGGCGATCGCGTTAAGCACTGGTTTACCTTCAATGAGCCAGTGGTGCCGGTAGAAGGTGGCTATCTGTATGACTTCCACTACCCGAACGTGGTGGATTTCAAGCGCGCCGCGACCGTGGCCTACCACACCATGCTGGCCCACGCACTGGCGGTGAAAGCCTACCGCGAACGTCAGCAGGGGGGCGAAATCGGCATTATTCTCAACCTGACGCCGTCGTACCCGCGTTCGCAGCATCCGGCAGATATCAAAGCCGCTAACATCGCAGACCTGATGTTTAACCGCAGTTTCCTGGACCCCGCACTGCGCGGTGAATACCCGCAGGCGCTGGTAGAACTGCTGCGTGAGCATGGTCAGCTGCCGGATTGCCGTCATGGTGACGCCGAATTGTTGCAGCAGGGCGTGGTCGATCTGCTGGGCATTAACTACTACCAGCCGCGCCGCATTCAGTGCCGCGACAGCCTGGTGAACCCGGAAAGTCCGCTGATGCCGGAATGGTTTTTCAGCAGTTACGAGATGCCGGGACGCAAGATGAACCCGCACCGTGGCTGGGAAATTTATGAAAAAGGCATCTACGATATTCTGACCAATCTGCGGGAAAACTATGGCAACCCGCGCTGCTTTATTTCCGAGAACGGCATGGGCGTGGAAAACGAATTGCGCTTCGATCAGGACGGGCAGATCAATGATGAGTACCGCATCGATTTCGTGCGTGAACACCTGAAATGGCTGCACCGTGCGTTGCAGGAAGGCAGCGGTTGTCTCGGCTATCACATGTGGACGTTTATCGACTGCTGGTCGTGGATGAATGCTTACAAAAACCGCTACGGTTTCGTGCAGCTGGATCTGGCAACGCAAAAACGCACCGTGAAAAAGAGCGGTGAGTGGTTTGCTAAGGTTGCTTCCGATCACGGTTTTAATTAATACCCGTCATACTTCAAGTTACAGGTGCGTTGGCTACGTTCATTCACCCGAATCACTTACTTATGTAAGCTCATCGGGATTCGTGCACTTGCCGCCTTCCTGTAGCTTGAATTATTTAGGCTACAGGGGCAAACATGGCGAATATCAATGACGTTTCGCGGCTGGCACAGGTGTCGAAAGCCACCGTCTCCCGCGTGCTGAGCGGCAGCCGCGGCGTTAAAGAGGAGAGCCGCCTGGCCGTGATGCGGGCGGTGGAAGTGCTGAACTACAAGCCCAACGTCATTGCCCGGTCGCTGTCGAACCAGTCTACCGGCTGCATTGGTGTGGTCTGCGCGTCGGAGAATATCAACCAGACCACCGGTTATCTTCACGCGCTGGAAAAGCAGCTGCGGCTGAACCAGAAATATCTGCTGCTGCGCTTTGCCAGCGATGCGGCTAGCGTTGCGCATTCGCTCAATGAGATCGGCAACGGTTTGTGTGACGCGGTGATTGTCATCGGCGCACGTTTTCCGTTGCCGCCTTTGCCGCACAGCGCGGTGACCATAGATTGTCTGGAGAGCCATACCGGGCGCTGCATTCAGTTTGATCACAGCTTCGCGGCGCAAACCGCCAGCCAGTATGTGATCAGCCAGGGGCGGCGCAGAATTGCGTTGATCACTCAGCACGACGGCGAAGCGGCCGAACAGATATCGCAGGGTTATCATCAGGCGCTCGAGCACCATTTGCTTCCCTATAACCGCCAGCTGGTGTTCAGCGGTGAAAACGCACTGCAACGGCTGCTAAATCAGAACGTCAGTTTCAATGGACTGCTGGTACCCGACGACGCATTAGCGCAGGAGGCCCTGCGGTTACTGCCACAGTTTGGCCGTCAGGTGCCCGCCGACGTCATGGTGTTCAGCCTCGACAGTACGTTGCCGCAGGGGGCGTCGGTGGTGCCAGCCATTAGTTATCCGTTGGAAAAACTGGCGCAGCGGGCGATTGCGCTGCTGACGTCGCCGCTTTGTGCCGGTTCGGGTGCGGCTCCCGTTCGCGGAACGCTCGTGACGCCGTTCTGATTACCTTGAGGTAGCGTTATCCGTCAGGACGAATATTTGCTAAAATCTGCCCCATCCTTCCTTAACCCAGTTCATTGAAATTCATTGAAAATGAAGAAAAAAAGGCCCGTACTTCAGGACGTAGCGGATAAAGTGGGCGTCACGAAGATGACGGTCAGCCGTTATTTGCGTAATCCTGAACAGGTTTCTGCCGTGCTGCAGGAGAAAATCTCCGCGGTACTTGATGAACTGGGTTATATCCCCAACCGCGCCCCCGATATTCTGTCCAACGCCAAAAGCCGCGCCATCGGCGTGCTGCTGCCGTCGCTGACCAACCAGGTGTTTGCCGAAGTGTTGCGCGGTATCGAAAGCGTGACCGATATTCACGGCTACCAGACCATGCTGGCGCACTACGGCTACAGCCCGGAGCGCGAAGAGCAACGGCTGACGTCACTGCTTTCTTACAATATCGACGGCCTGATTTTGTCCGAACGTACGCACACCGCACGCACGCTGAAGATGATCGAAGTGGCAGGTATTCCTGTGGTCGAGATGATGGACAGTGTATCGCCGTGTGTGGATCTGGCGGTCGGCTTCAATAACTTCGAGGCGGCGCGGCAGATGACCCAGCAGATTATTGCCCGCGGTCACCGTCATGTGGTCTATTTCGGCGCGCGTCAGGATGAGCGAACGCTGATCAAACAGCAGGGCTACGAGCAGGCCATGCGTGAGTCAGGGCTTGAGCCTTACAGCGTGATGACCAGCCGTTCGTCGAGCTATTCGGCGGGGGCCGAGCTGCTTAAACAGGCGCAAAAAGACTGGCCGCAGATCGACAGTATTTTCAGCACCAACGATGATCTGGCCGCTGGCGCATTTTTTGAGTGCCAGCGCCAGGGTTTACATATTCCCTCGCAGATGGCGATCGCCGGTTTCCACGGCCACAACATGGGGCAGGCGATGGAGCCGCAGCTCGCCAGCGTCCTGACGCCGCGCGAACGTATGGGGCAGATCACCGCCGAGCGCCTGCTGGCGAGACTGCGCGGCGAAGAGGTTTTTCCACGCATGGTTGATGTCGGCTTTACTATCTCACCCGGTGGAAGTATCTGAGAGTCCTGTCACAGAACGCCATAACCGGCCTTGTTTGAGTATGAACACAACGTTATAAACGAGCTTCGGGACGTTATCAGCGCAGTACCCTGAGCGAAACCTGATTCGAAGTCTGTCTTTACCGGCAGCCTTCGAATCAGGTTTTTTTTTGGCCGTTATCTGGGAAATCCAGTTTGGGAACAAGGATAAAAACGATGAATATCAAATCCCTGGCAGAAGAACTCATTCGTTTAGTCGGCGGTGAAGCCAACGTGGAAACCGTGGTGCATTGCGCGACACGCCTGCGTTTTTCACTGCGTGATGAGGACAAGGCCGATGTCGCGGCAATCGAAAATCTGGACGGAGTGATCACCACAGTGACCGGTTCAGGCCAGTTTCAGGTGGTGATTGGTAACCGGGTGGCGGAAGTTTACCGCGAGCTGGGGAATTTTACGGCACTGCTGGAAGACAGCCATAAAAGCGCGCAGAAACCAGCCAAACGCAGCGGCAGCCGGGTCGGCCATTTGATTGATATCGTCTCGGCCATTTTCACCCCGCTGCTGGGGGCGATGGCCGCCGCCGGTGTACTCAAAGGGCTGCTGAATATCGCTACCTCACAGGGCTGGATGGTGAAAACCGAATCCACCTACATTATTTTGCAGGCCGCCTCCGATAGCTTGTTCTACTTCCTGCCGATCATGCTGGCCATCACCACCGCCAGAAAGTTTCAGGGCAACGTGTTTGTGGCCGTGTCGATTGCTGGTGCGCTGATTTATCCGTCGATGATTGACCTCTTCACCCGTCAGGTGGAGGTGACGTTCTTCGGTATTCCGGTGGTGATGATGAAGTACACCTCTACGGTCGTGCCGATCATCTTCTCGGTGTATGTCATGTGCCACCTCGAGCGGCTGTTCGATAAATTCATCCATGAAACCGTGCGCAGCATTATTACACCGTTCCTGCTGCTGGTGATCATGGTACCGCTGACGCTCATCACCCTCGGCCCGGTGGGGATTTACACCAGCGAAGCGGCGGCGGGCGTATTCGTCGCCGTCTTCAGCTACAACCCGATTATCGCCAGCGCCCTGTTTGCCGCACTCTGGCAGGTGTTTGTTATCTTCGGGATGCACTGGGCCTTTACGCCGGTGATCATCAACGACATCACGGTGCTGGGGCGCAGCACGCTGAAAGCGTCAACCGTGCCCGCCGTATTTGCGCAGGCCGGAGCCGTGCTGGGGGTGATGTTCAAAACCAAAAACAAAAAAATGAAGGCGTTGGCGGGCAGTACGTTTATTACTGCGCTGTTTGGTATCACGGAACCTGCGGTGTACGGCGTAACGTTAAAACTCAAAAAGCCCTTTGTCTGTGCAGTGATTGCCGCCGCCGCGGGCGGTGGGGTGGTCGGTTATTCCAACAGTGCGGCGATCTCCACCGGCATTCCGAGCCTGCTGACCTTACCCATCTTTTACGGCGAGGGCTTTGGTGGGCTGATTCTGGGCATCGTCATCTCCTTTGTGATGGCCGCCGTTCTTACTTATATCGTCGGTTTTGACGACCCGGTGGAAGAGTCTGCTGCGGCTCCGGTAGCGAAACCCGCAACTTCCCGCGTGGTGATGGCAACGCCCACCGGCGTCGCCGAACAGATCATGGTGCCCGTTGCCGGGCGCGTCATCGCGCTGGAAGAGGTGAATGACAAAGTCTTTTCCAGCGGCGTGGTCGGCGATGGCATCGCCATTCAGCCGGTCAACGGGCAGGTCTATTCGCCAGTCAACGGCATCGTTACTGCGACCTTTGACTCCGGCCATGCGTTGCAAATTCTCTCTGATAATGGGGCGGAAGTGCTGATCCATATCGGGCTGGATACCGTACAGCTCAACGGCGAGCACTACGTCATGCACGTGAAAGAAAATCAGTGTGTTAAGCAGGGCGACCTGCTGATTGAGTTTGATTTAGAGGCCATCGCCCAGGCCGGGTACGACACTATCACGCCGGTGATCATCACCAATTCTGAGCAGTACAAAGGTTTCCATAAAACGCGTCAGCCTGATGCCATCGCGGGTGATGTGCTGCTGACGCTGTCCTGACCCAATTTGTCTCAACACAGAGGAGAACACCGTGAACTACCGTGAACTTAAACCTTTTCCCGCCGACTTTTTATGGGGCGCTTCCACCTCCGCCTATCAGGTAGAAGGCGCATGGAATGAAGAGGGCAAAGGTCCCTCGGTGATTGATGCCCGCCGTGAATATCCGGCCGGTACCACCGACTTCACCGTCGCCAGCGATCACTATCATCGCTATAAAGAAGATGTCGCCCTGTTCGCCGAAATGGGTCTCAAATCCTATCGTTTTTCCATCGCCTGGACCCGGATTGTGCCCAACGGCAGCGGTGATATTAACCCCGCCGGGATAGCGTTCTACCATAAGCTGATTGATGAAATTCTCAGCCACGGCATCGTGCCGATTGTCACGATGTACCACTTTGATTTACCGCAGGCGCTGCAGGAAAAAGGCGGCTGGCATAACCGCGAAACGGTGGATGCCTTTGCGCGTTATGCCGATATTCTGTTTGATGAGTACGGCCACAAAGTGAAATATTGGCTAACCATCAACGAACAGAACCTGATGATTTTACAGGGCGCGGCGCTCGGCACACTGGATGAGAAACTGGAAGGGCAGAAGAAGAATCTCTATCAGCAAAATCACAATATGCTGGTGGCGCAGGCGAGGGTGATGCAGTCGCTGCATAATAAAATTCCGGGAGCCAAAATCGGTCCGGCACCAAATATTGCGGTTATTTATCCGGCCACCTCGAAACCTGAAGATATTCTGGCGGCATTTAATTATAACGCCATCCGCAACTGGCTCTATCTGGATATGGCTGCCCGCGGAGAATATAACGTCATGGCATGGTGCTATATGGAAGAGAAGGGTTACACGCCGGAGATTCAGCCGGGGGATATGGAGATCCTGCGCAGCGGAAAACCGGACTTTATTGCCTTCAATTACTACACCACCCAGGCGGTGGAGGCCAGCCGCGGTGATGGTCAGGATGAAGTGATCCGCGGCGGAAATAAGCTGCTGAAATCCGGAGAAGATGGCGTACACCGTGGGGCGGCAAATAACCATTTGCCACGCACTGAATTTGGCACCGAAATCGACCCGGTAGGTTTTCGTAATACGCTGAGGGAAATCTATGACCGTTATCATCTGCCGCTGCTGATCACTGAGAATGGTCTGGGCGCATTCGATAAACTGGATGAAAATGGCGAAATTAACGACCACTACCGCATCGACTATTTGCGCCGGCATCTGGAACAGATGCAGTTAGCCATCACCGACGGTGTGGAAGTGTTCGGTTATACGCCGTGGTCGGCGCTGGATTTAATTTCCACCCATCAGGGCTGCTCCAAACGTTATGGTTTAATTTACGTCAACCGCGACGAATTTGACCTCAAAGATCTGCGCCGTATTCGCAAACTCAGCTCTTACTGGTATGCCGATGTGATAAAAAACAACGCATTGCCTTAACGGCAATACTCACCCGGACCGGTGCTAAGGTGATAACGTGTTATGCGTTATCGCCTTTATGTTTTATCGCAGGTGAATATTTATGGCCCTGAATAAAGTAAGGAATTATCCGGCATGAGACCACGCTGATGAAAGTAATAAAGGTATTAAGCAATAACGCCATTATTGCGACGACGGATGATCAGCAGGAAATGGTCGCCATTGGCCGGGGCATTGGCTTTGGCAAACAAGCGGGTGACGAAGTTAACCCTGCGGATATTGAAAGTCAGTTTGTTAAAAAAGCTAGCGGCATGACCGATGTGCTGGCGCAGCTGACGGCGGCGATACCCACGGAATATCTCTTCATCACCCAGCAGGTGATTGTGCTGGCGAAATCCCGCCTGAATATCGACGTGCAGGAAACACTGTTTTTCGCCCTGAGTGATCACATCAGTTTTGCGGTAGAAAGAGTTAAAAAAGGACTCGAGATAAAGAACATCCTATTATGGGATATTAAGCAGTTTTATCGGGCAGAATTTGCGGTCGCCATGGAAGCGCTGGCGCTGATCAATCAGAAGTTACAGATTGAACTGCCGGAAGACGAAGCCGGTTTTCTGGCTCTGCATCTGGCGAATGCCACCAACAATAATATGCAGAGTACGATGCAAAGCGCCGGAATGATTAAAGATATTCTGAATATCATCAAATATGATTTACGCATTAAATTTGATGAAAAATCTATCGATTATCAGCGCATCATTACGCACCTGAAATTCTTCTCTTTGCGGTTATTAAACCGGACTCCGGTCAGTCATAACGACCAAAGTATTTACGCGGGGATTCAGGAGGCGATGCCAGCGTCCTATCAGTGCGCGTTAAAGATCAATGATTACGTGACGAAAAATCACCAGAGCGAATTGACCACCGATGAGTTGATGTTTTTGACCATACACATCAATCGATTGAAGCCCGTCTAGACGGGCCTGGTTACCTGCTAAAGATTACTGATTGTGCTTATCTAATGCCGCCACGCAGCGATCCACCACACCGTCAAATTTGTGGTCAATGTTCACCCGCAACACATCCGGTTCGTCTTCGCCGGGTTCTTCCAGTGCATCAAACTGGCTTTTGAGCAGATCCATGGGCATGAAGTGCCCGGCGCGGGCTTTCAGGCGCTCAGAGATCACATCAATGCTGCCCTTCAGATAGATAAACACCACACCCTGATTTTCATCACGCAGCGCATCACGATAGCGGCGTTTCAACGCAGAGCAGACGATCACCCCTGTCTCATTCTTGTGATAGAGACTGTAGGCGGCGTCATTCAGGCGTTTGAGCCACGGCGCGCGGTCGTCGTCGTTAAGTGGATGACCACTGGCCATCTTCTGGATATTGGCGCGGGGATGGAGATCATCACCGTCGATAAATTTAGCGTTAATTGCCCGGGCTAATGCCGCGCCGACAGTTGACTTCCCGCTGCCTGACACGCCCATCAGAATGATGCTTTGTCCTGCCATAAGTTGATCTCTATCCCAAAATGAAAATTTCGACTGCGGAGTGAGTCCTAATATTACCATGTTACCGGTATCATGATACCGGTAACAAATGGAGATGTGACTAATATCACAAAGGAATGCACTGCTGATTTAGCGGTCGCGGCCTGTACCCGTTGCACTGTTAACTCCTACAATTCATTGAAAATCAAAAATAATGCCCCCGTGATCTTCTCTCTGATCGCGGGATAAAGCATAAGGGGAAAAGATATGCCATTAGTCATTGTAGCGGTTGGCGTCGCGCTGCTGCTGTTGCTTATGATCCGGTTCAAACTCAACGGCTTCATCGCGTTGATTCTGGTCGCTCTGGCGGTTGGTATCATGCAGGGAATGCCGGTGGATAAGGTCATCACCTCGATTAAAAACGGCGTCGGCGGCACGCTTGGTAGCCTGGCGCTGATCATGGGCTTTGGTGCCATGCTCGGTAAAATGCTGGCGGACTGCGGTGGTGCACAGCGCATTGCTACAACGCTGATTGCAAAATTCGGCAAAGAACATATTCAGTGGGCCATTGTGCTGACCGGCTTTATCGTCGGTTTTGCGTTGTTCTACGAAGTGGGCTTCGTACTGATGCTGCCGCTGGTCTTCACCATCGCCGCCGCAGCGCGCCTGCCGCTGTTGTACGTCGGCGTGCCGATGGCCGCTGCACTGTCGGTCACCCACGGTTTCCTGCCGCCGCATCCGGGGCCAACGGCAATTGCTACCATCTTCCACGCGGATATGGGTAAGACGCTGCTGTACGGCTCGTTGCTGGCCGTGCCGACGGTGATCCTTGCTGGTCCGGTATTTGCCCGCTTCCTGAAAGGGATTGATAAGCCAGTTCCTGAAGGTCTGTTCAATCCGAAAACCTTCACCGAAGAAGAGATGCCGAGCTTTGGCGTCAGCGTCGCCACCTCTCTGGTGCCGGTGATTCTGATGGCGTTCCGCGCGGTTTGCGAAATGATTTTGCCAAAAGGCCACCCGGTTCTGGCTTACGCCGAATTCTTCGGTGACCCGGTGATGGCAACGCTGATTGCGGTGCTGATTGCTATCTTCACCTTCGGCCTGAACCGTGGGCGTAGCATGGATCAGGTGATGACCACCGTCACTGAGTCGATCAAAATCATCGCCATGATGCTGCTCATCATCGGCGGTGGCGGGGCGTTCAAACAGGTACTGGTCGACAGCGGCATCGAGCCGTATATCGCCAATATCATGAACGGCAGCAACTTGTCGCCAATCCTGCTGGCCTGGTCCATTGCCGCAGTACTGCGTATTGCCCTGGGATCTGCGACGGTTGCGGCTATCACGGCGGGCGGTATTGTTGCACCACTGATTGCCACCAGCGGCGCCAGCCCAGAGTTAATGGTTATCGCCGTCGGTTCCGGCAGCGTGATTTTCTCCCACGTTAACGACCCCGGCTTCTGGTTGTTCAAGGAGTATTTCAACCTGACCATCGTCGAAACCTTCAAGTCATGGTCAATACTGGAAACCATTATCTCCCTGTGCGGCCTCGGCGGTTGTCTGCTGCTGTCGATGGTGGTGTAACGCGTTACTTATTCAAGTAAAGCAAAGCGTTAATGAATAAAAAACGGCGGACCTTTGGGGCCGCCGTTTTTGTTTATGACTAACGAGCACCACCGGCTAAATCTTCAAATACGCCCTGATCCCATCAAGGAACATCTGGGTTGAGAGCATGACCAGAATCAGCCCCATCAGGCGCTCCAGCGCGCTGACACCTTTGTCGCCGAGCAGGCGCAGGAACAGGTTCGACAGCAGCAGAATCCCCATCGACAGTCCCCAGGCGATGAACAGCGCCAGCGTCAGGTGGGTCATCTGGTTCGGATATTGATGCGACAACAGCATCAGCGTAGCCAGAATCGACGGGCCAGCCACCAGCGGGATAGCCATCGGTACCAGGAAAGGTTCTTCTCCCGCCGGTAAGCCGCTGCTGCTCTTCTCTTCGGACGGGAAAATCATTTTGATGGCGATCAGGAACAAGATAATACCGCCGGAAATCGAGACGGTTTCAGTGCGCAGGTTGAGGAAGGAGAGGATCTTCTCACCGGCGAACAGAAATATCAGCATCAGGATCAGTGCGATCAGCATCTCGCGGATCAGCACCACGCGGCGGCGTTTCGGATCCAGATGTTTTAATACCGACATGAAGATCGGTAAGTTACCCAGCGGATCCATAATTAAAAACAGCAGGATGGTTGCTGAAATCATTTCAGTCATGACTACCTCAAAGGACGGAGATCGGCTTTCTTAAAAACGCCTGTTATAAGCCGGGCTGCTAAAAAAGCCCGTACTATCGATTAAATTCACTTGCCACTTCTACACCATTTTGTAAGGTGGTAGGCCATTGCGTTGACAGGGTCGTCAGCGCTAAAAACCAAACACACTTTACGCAGCTATCACCCTCAGGGCAGGACAGTAATTATGAAAAACGTAGGTTTCGTTGGCTGGCGCGGGATGGTCGGTTCTGTACTCATGCAACGCATGATTGAAGAACGCGATTTTGACGCCATCCGCCCGGTATTTTTCTCCACCTCGCAGCACGGTCAGGCCGCACCGGCATTTACCGGTCAGCAGGGCACATTGCAGGACGCTTTTGACCTCGACGCACTGAGTGCGCTGGACATTATTATCACCTGTCAGGGCGGCGATTATACCAATGAAATCTATCCAAAGCTGCGTCAAATCGGTTGGAAAGGCTACTGGATCGACGCAGCATCCTCTCTGAGAATGCAAGATGACGCGATCATTATTCTGGATCCGGTCAATAGTAAGGTGATTCATCAGGGTATCGACAAAGGCATTAAGACCTTTGCCGGTGGTAACTGTACCGTCAGCCTGATGCTGATGTCCCTCGGTGGCCTGTTCGCCAACGACCTGATCGAGTGGGCGTCTGTGGCGACCTATCAGGCGGCTTCCGGCGGCGGCGCGCGCCACATGCGCGAACTGCTGACTCAAATGGGCATGCTGCACAACAGCGTGGCGAAAGAGTTGCAGGATCCGGCTTCGGCCATTCTTGATATCGAACGTAAAGTCACCACGCTGACCCGCAGCGGCACTTTACCGACCGACAACTTTGGCGTTCCGCTGGCAGGGGGGCTGATTCCCTGGATCGACAAACAGCTCGACAACGGTCAGACAAAAGAAGAGTGGAAGGGCCAGGCCGAGACTAACAAAATCCTGGGCACGTCCAGCGTGATCCCGGTTGACGGTCTGTGCGTGCGCATCGGTGCACTGCGCTGTCACAGCCAGGCGTTTACCCTGAAGCTGAAAAAAGATATTTCCATTCCAGAAATCGAACAGATGCTGGCGAGCCATAACGATTGGGTACGCGTCATTCCGAATGACCGCGAACTGTCGATGCGTGAACTGACGCCTGCGGCGGTTACCGGCACCATGAATACGCCGGTAGGGCGTCTGCGTAAACTGAATATGGGCCCGCAATATCTGTCCGCATTCACCGTGGGCGACCAGCTTTTATGGGGTGCGGCAGAGCCGTTGCGCCGCATGCTGCGCATCCTTCTGTAACCTTCATACTTGAAGTTGCAGCGGTGCTAGCTGCGCTCGCGAACCCGAATCACTGACTCATGTCAGCTCATCGGAATTCACTCGCTAGCTGCCTTGCTGCAACTCCACTTATTTTGGTTACTCAATGGGTAAATAACCCTATTTCTTCCTAACGGGACACCAGCACGGTGTCCCGTTTTTATTTCACTCATCAAGTACTTCATGCTGTTTGCCTGCCTTCCCCAGCGCTTTTGGCTGAATTTCATTACGTGAAAAATTCCTCGGTTTTTGCCCCCGCCTTTTGACGACCTTTGTCTATGCTTAGTAGATGACTCAGACGCTTTTGAGAAGCACAAACAAGTACTTATTTGGATATTGTGAGCGTACGCGCTGGCGCGCACGATTAAGCAAAAATAAATGACACATTCGTCACAGGGTCATAACAACTTCAGGAGCAAACTGAATAGACAGTAATAATTTAGCATCTGAATGATTTCATTGAACTTATTGATTTAATTAATCATAGGACGAAATGCATGTCAGTACTTCCCGATCAGCACGTTATTAATCAACTCATTTCCGGCCATTACGCTGATCCGTTTTCGCTGTTGGGAATGCATTCTGTAGCAGCGGGCATCGAAGTGCGCGCACTGCTGCCGGATGCCGATCAGGTCTGGGTGATTGATGCCGATAAAGGCACCAAAGTGGCTGAACTGCGACGCTATGACGATCGCGGTTTCTTTGTCGGGCTGATGCCCCGGCGAAAAAATCCCTTCCGTTACCGCCTCGAAGTGCGTTGGGGTGAGAATACTCATCTGATTGACGACCCTTACCGGTTTGGCACGTTGCTTCAGGAGCTGGACATCTGGCTGCTGGCAGAAGGCACACATTTGCGGCCTTACGAAAAACTGGGTGCGCATCCGCAGGTGCTAGATGGCGTAGAAGGTGTGAGTTTTGCCTTATGGGCACCGAATGCGACGCGTATTTCTGTCGTCGGCGAATTCAACTTTTGGGACGGCCGCCGCCATCCGATGCGGCGTCGCCGCGAAAATGGCATCTGGGAGCTGTTTATCCCCGCGGTGCGCGAAGGCCAGCTCTATAAATTCGAAGTGATCGACTGCCGGGGCAATATCTCGCTGCGCGCAGACCCTTATGCGTTTGAAGCACAGATGCGTCCCGAAACCGCCTCACTGGTCAGCCATCTTCCCGAAAAAGTCCCGTTCTCTGCTGAACGTAAAAAAGCCAATGCGCTGAACCAGCCGGTGTCGGTGTATGAAGTGCATTTGGGCTCGTGGCGCCGCCATACCGATGACAACTTCTGGTTGAGCTACGGCGAACTGGCTGAACAACTGGTCTCCTACGCCAAGTGGATGGGTTTTACGCATATCGAACTGATGCCGATAAACGAACACCCGTTCGACGGCAGCTGGGGTTATCAGCCGCTCGGTATGTACGCACCGACCCGCCGCTACGGTACACCACAGGAGTTTAAAGCGTTTATTGATGCGGCCCATAACGCCGGGCTGAATGTGATCCTCGACTGGGTGCCGGGCCACTTCCCGAGCGATGCCCACGGTCTGGCGCAATTCGACGGCACCGCGCTGTACGAATATGCCGACCCGCGCGAAGGCTACCATCAGGACTGGAACACGCTGATTTACAACTATGGCCGCCACGAAGTGCGTAATTACCTGGCGGGCAACGGCTTCTACTGGATTGAACGCTACGGGATTGACGGTCTGCGGGTCGACGCCGTGGCCTCGATGATTTACCGCGATTACAGCCGTAAACCGGGCGAGTGGATCCCCAATTATTACGGCGGACGGGAAAACCTCGAAGCCATCGCGTTTCTGAAATACACCAACCAGACCATCGGCCGTGAACTCGATGGTGCCGTGACGCTGGCCGAAGAGTCCACGGACTATCCCGGCGTTACCATGCCGCCGGACGCCAACGGGCTGGGGTTCCATTACAAATGGAATCTGGGGTGGATGCATGACTCGCTCAATTACATGCAACTTGACCCGGTTCACCGCAAATACCACCACAATCTCATGACGTTCGGCGTGCTTTACGCCTACAGCGAAAACTTCATTTTGCCGCTTTCCCATGACGAAGTGGTGCATGGTAAAGGTTCGCTGCTCGACAGAATGCCCGGCGATGCGTGGCAGAAATTTGCCAACCTGCGCGCCTATTACGGATTTATGTGGGCGCACCCCGGCAAAAAACTGATGTTTATGGGCTGTGAATTTGCGCAGGGGCGCGAGTGGGATTTCAACAACAGCCTTGACTGGCATCTGCTGGATGATCCGAACGGCTGGCACAGCGGCGTTCAGCATCTGGTGCGGGACCTCAATCAGGTTTACCGCCAGCAAACCCCGCTGTATGAGCTGGACTTCAATCCGCGCGGCTTCGAATGGCTGGTGGTCGATGACCATGAGAATTCGGTGTTCGCCTTCGCCCGCCGCGACGACAACGGTGACGAAATCATTGTAGTCAGTAACTTCACGCCGGTACCGCGTTATGACTACCGTATTGGCGTCGCGCGTGCGGGACGTTATCACGAAATTCTCAATACCGATTCGCACTTTTATCGCGGGGGCAATATTGGTAATAACGGGGAGGTTTACAGTCAGCCTTCGGGACAGCATCAGCGTGAGCACTCCATCAGCCTGACCATTCCGCCGCTGGCAACTATCTATCTGAGGCGAGAGGATCGATGAAAAAACTCGAGACCGGCCAGCCAGTGCCTTACGGCGCTCAGTTACAGGCCGGGGGCGTCAATTTTTGCCTGTTTTCAGCCCATGCGGAAAAAATCGAACTCTGCCTGTTTGATGAGTCCGGCAGCGAGCAGCGGCTGACGTTGCCAGGCCGCACCGGCAATCTGTGGCACGGTTTTTTGCCTGGCGCGAAAGCCGGTCAGCATTATGGTTACCGGGTTTATGGCCCTTTTGAGCCCGCGAAGGGGCTGCGCTTCAACCCGAAAAAACTGCTGATTGACCCCAGCGCCCGTGCGCTGACAGGCGATCTGCGCGACAACGCGCGGCTGAACGGTGGCATTGATGCACCGGATGAAAAAGACAGCGCCGTAGCTGCACCGAAATCGGTGGTAGTCAGTGATTCCTTTGACTGGGGCGATGATGCTCCGCCCGCCACGCCGTGGGGCGAAACGGTGATTTATGAAGCTCACGTGCGCGGTCTGACGCGTCAGCATCCGCACATACCGGCGGCCCTGCGCGGCACCTATGCCGGGTTGGCGCATCCGGTCATGCTCGAATATTTACAGCATCTGGGCATCACGGCGATTGAGTTATTACCGGTGCAGCATCACGCCGACGAACCGCGCCTGCAACGCCTGGGGCTGAGTAACTACTGGGGATACAACGTGCTGGCACCCTGCGCGGTCGAACCAAGCTACGCCAGCCGCCAGAAAGGTATTTCAGCGCTAAATGAATTCAAAGCGGCGGTGAAAGCGCTGCATCAGGCCGGGATTGAAGTGATCCTAGACGTCGTGTTTAACCACAGCGCCGAGCTGGACGTGGACGGGCCGTTCATCTCTTTTCGCGGCATTGATAATCCCAGCTGGTATTGGCTGCGTGACGACGGCAGCGACGACAATCTCACCGGCTGTGGCAACGCGCTACGTCTGGTGGATGAGGAGATTGTTGAATGGACGCTCGACTGCCTGCGTTACTGGGTGCGCGAATGTCACGTTGACGGCTTCCGTTTTGACCTCGCCACGCTTTTGGGAAGAACGCCGACGTTTACCGCAGAGTCCCCGCTGTTCAACGCTATTCGCGCTGACGGACTCCTGTCCGGTGTCAAACTGATTGCCGAACCCTGGGACATCGGCCAGGACGGTTATCAGCTCGGTCATTTCCCGCTGCCTTTCGCCGAGTGGAGCGATCTGTGGCGTGATGATATGCGTAAATTCTGGCTGCATGGCGATCTCTCTCTCGGGCAGTTTGCCGGGCGCTTTGCCGCGTCGGCCGATCTCTTTAATCACGGCGTACGTGCACCTCACGCCAGCATCAATATGCTCACGGCGCACGACGGTTTTACCCTGCGCGATGTCGTCAGCTTCAACGATAAACATAATGAAGCCAACGGCGAAAATAACAGTGACGGCCACAATGAAAATTACAGCCAGAACCACGGCGTAGAGGGGCTTGATGCGTCTGAAGAGGTGCTGCGCCAGCGGCGTCTCAGCCAGCGCGCGCTGCTGGCGACATTATTGCTGTCGCAGGGAACGCCGATGCTACTGGCCGGAGATGAACACGGCAACAGCCAATGGGGTAACAACAACGCTTACTGTCAGGACAACGCGCTGACCTGGCTCGACTGGAACAGCGCCGATGACAGCCTGACCGCTTACGTGGCCGCGCTGGTGGCGCTGCGTAAAAAAATCCCCGCGCTGATGCAGGATCAATGGTGGCACGGTGAAGGGAGTGACGTCGAATGGCTGGATGCGCAGGGCCAGCCGATGCAGCCCGCCAGCTGGGAGCACGGACCGCAGCAACTGCTGCAAATCCGTCTTTCTGGCCGCTGGTTATTGGTGCTGAATGCCTCGCTGGGTGATGTCGATGTGCAACTGCCCGCAGGGCGGTGGCAGCCGGTTGCCCCGTTTAATTCAGTTCTTTTTGAAGAAGAACCCCAGCGTGTCAGGGATGGTTTGACCTGGCGTGCCGCAGCAAAAACCCTCTGCGTGCTCCATTGCTATGAATAACAACACCGCACGCACACAGGAAAGTCAGCAGAGTAATGCAAGGAGTCAGCCATGAACAAAACAGAAAACAGAGATCCGGTAATGCTGGCAAGACAGTTACCCCTTAAATCCGTCGCGCTGATCCTGGCCGGTGGACGGGGCTCGCGTCTTAAGGATTTAACCGCCACCCGGGCCAAACCTGCGGTTCACTTTGGCGGCAAGTTCCGCATCATCGATTTCGCCCTGTCGAACTGCCTCAATTCCGGCATCCGACGTATCGGCGTGATCACGCAATATCAGTCACATACGCTGGTTCAGCACATTCAGCGCGGCTGGTCGTTCCTCAACGAAGAGATGAACGAGTTTGTGGATTTACTGCCTGCGCAGCAGCGCCAGGGTACCGAGCACTGGTACAAGGGCACCGCCGATGCGGTCTATCAAAATCTGGATATCATCCGCCGTTACGAAGCCGAATACGTGGTGATCCTCGCCGGTGACCACATCTACAAAATGGATTACTCGCGCATGTTGGTCGATCACGTCGAAAAGGGCGGCGAATGCACCGTTGCCTGTCTCGCGGTTCCGCTGAATGAGGCCAGTGAATTTGGCGTGATGGACGTCGGCGAAGATTATCAAATCAAGAGCTTCCTCGAAAAACCGCAGAACCCACCTTCTATTCCCGGTCAGCCGGACATGGCGCTGGCGAGCATGGGGGTCTACATTTTTAATGCCGACTACCTGTTCCGGCTGCTTGAAGAGGATGTGGCCAGCGAAGAGTCCAGCCATGATTTCGGCAAAGACCTGCTGCCGAAAATCACCCGTGAGGGGGCCGCCTGGGCGCATCCGTTCGGTCTGTCATGTGTCACGCAAAATGCAGAGTTGCCGCCTTACTGGCGTGATGTCGGCACACTTGATGCGTACTGGAAAGCCAATCTGGATCTGGCCTCTGTGACCCCGGAACTGGATATGTACGACCGCTCATGGCCGATTCGCACCCATATGGAACCGTTGCCGCCTGCCAAATTTGTGCAGGACCGCTCCGGCAGCCACGGCATGACCATGAATTCTCTGGTCGCCGGTGGCTGCATTGTTTCGGGCTCGGTGGTGTTTAATGCCGTGCTGTTCCCGCGCGTACGGGTGAATTCGTTCTGCAATATCGATTCGACCATCCTGTTGCCGGACGTCAACGTTGGCCGTTCATGTCGCTTACGTAAATGTGTTATCGACCGCGCCTGTCATATTCCCGAAGGCATGGTGATCGGCGAAAACGCCGACGAAGACAGCAAACGTTTTTACCGCTCTGAGGACGGAGTCGTCCTGGTGACCAGAGCGATGTTAGCGAAATTGTAAAAAAAGAATCAGGCAGTTCCAGAGATCCGGGGCGGTGCAACAGGGAGAATGTTGACGTCTGCCCCGATAATTTTTGCTCACCATCCCGGTAATGATCCCGTGGTGGTGATGATAATTCAGGAGCGCGAATGCAGGTTTTACATGTTTGTTCAGAGCTGTTTCCCCTGTTAAAAACCGGGGGACTTGCTGACGTCGCGGGTGCGCTTCCCGCCGCTCAAATAGCGGGGGGGACAGACGTACGCGTACTGATCCCGGCCTTCCCCGATATCACACGGGGCATCGGAGAGACGCACATTGTTGGCCACCTTGATACCTTCGCCGGACACGTGACGCTGCGCTACGGCGTATTTCAGGGCGTGGGAATTTATATCATTGATGTGCCGGGGCTGTATGACCGTCCCGGCAGCCCGTACCACGATCAATCGTCTTTTGCGTATCCTGATAACCATCTGCGTTTTGCCCTGTTGAGCTGGATGGCGGCGGAACTGGGGAATGGTTTTGACGGAATGTGGAAGCCGGACATTATTCAGTCACACGACTGGCACGCCGGGCTGACATCGGCCTATGTGCGTGCGCGTCACATTCCGGTCAAAACCGTCTTCACCGTCCACAATCTGGCGTTTCAGGGGCTGTTCGACAGCTACCATTTGCAGCATTTACAGATCCCCTTTGAGTTCTTCCAGATGCACGGTCTGGAGTTCTACGGGCAGATTTCATACCTGAAAGCCGGGCTGTTCTACTCGGACCACATCACCACCGTCAGCCCGACCTATGCCAAAGAGATCACCCGCCCAGAATTTGGTTACGGGATGGAGGCCTTACTGCTCGAACGTGAACGTGAAGGGCGGCTGACGGGGATTCTCAACGGCGTGGACGATGCTATCTGGCAGCCGCGCGACGATGCATTGCTGTCCGCGCGCTATGATGCTAATGACCTGCGCTCGAAGATGATCAATAAAGCCTATTTACAACGGGCAATGGGGCTGGACGTGGACGACTCGCGGCTGGTGTTCGCCGTGGTGAGCCGTCTGACCAGCCAGAAAGGATTGGATCTGGTACTCGAAGCGCTGCCAGACCTGCTTGAACGCGGCGGTCAGCTGTCGGTACTTGGCGCGGGTGATGCCGTCTTGCAGCAGGCGTTTCTGGCGGCTGCAGCGGACAATCCGGGGCAGGTTGGTGTACAACTTGGTTATCACGAGGCGTTCTCACACCGCATTATCGGCGGCGCTGACGTCATTATGGTGCCGAGCCGTTTCGAACCCTGCGGGCTGACCCAGCTTTATGGGTTGAAATATGGCACGTTGCCGCTGGTACGCCGCACCGGCGGGCTGGCCGATACGGTGGTGGACTGTGCGCTGGAGAATCTGGCCGACGGCACCGCCAGCGGATTTGTGTTTGAAGAGGCGAACGGGCAATCGTTAGCCAGTGCTATCCGCCGGGCTTTCGTGCTGTGGAGCCGGCCAAAACACTGGCGCCACGTGCAGCGTCACGCGATGGGTCTCGACTTCGGCTGGCAGGTCGCCGCTCAGGCCTATCTGTCACTTTATCAACGCTTGCTGCCATAAAGACTGAGAAGCGGCATTATTTGATTGGGAACGCAACGCTATGACTTCACCTTTTAATTACACTTCGCCGACCGTCAGTGTTGAAGCGCTGAAACACTCTATTGCCTACAAACTGATGTTTATTATCGGCAAAGATCCGTCGATTGCCACACAGCATGACTGGCTGAACGCCACGCTGTTTGCCGTGCGTGACCGCATGGTAGAACGCTGGTTGCGCTCCAACCGGGCGCAGACCTCGCAGGATGTGCGGCAGGTTTATTATCTGTCGATGGAGTTTCTGATTGGCCGCACGTTGTCGAATGCGCTGCTGTCGATGGGCATCTATGATGACATCAAACAAGCGCTCGATGAGATGGGTTTCGACCTCGAAGAGCTGATTGGTGAAGAGAATGACCCTGGCCTCGGCAACGGCGGTCTGGGGCGTCTGGCGGCCTGTTTCCTTGATTCGCTGGCCACCCTGGCGCTGCCGGGGCGTGGTTACGGCATCCGCTACGAATACGGCATGTTCGCGCAGAACATTATCAACGGTGAGCAGAAAGAGTCACCGGATTACTGGCTGGAATACGGTAACCCGTGGGAATTTCAGCGCCATAACACCCGCTATAAAGTACGTTTCGGCGGGCGTCTGCAGCACGAAGGGGCGAAAACCCGCTGGCTGGAAACGGAAGAGGTTATTGCCTGCGCCTACGACCAGATCATTCCCGGTTTTGACACCGATGCCACCAACACGCTGCGACTCTGGGGCGCGCAGGCGAGTAATGAAATTAACCTCGGTAAATTTAATCAGGGTGATTACTTTGCGGCGGTAGAAGATAAAAACCACTCGGAAAACGTTTCGCGGGTGCTTTACCCGGATGACTCCACTTACTCAGGCCGTGAACTGCGCCTGCGTCAGGAGTATTTCCTGGTCTCCGCCACCGTTCAGGACATACTCAACCGCCATTACGTCACCCACCATACCTATGAGAATCTGGCCGATAAGATTGCCATTCACCTCAATGATACCCACCCGGTACTCTCCATTCCTGAGTTGCTGCGCCTGCTGATCGACGAGCATAAATTCGACTGGGATAAAGCCTGGGATACGGTGAGTAAAGTTTTCTCCTACACCAACCACACGCTGATGAGTGAAGCGCTGGAGACCTGGCCGGTGGATATGATCGGTAAAATTTTGCCGCGTCATCTGGAGATCATCTTCCAGATTAACGATCACTTCCTCAAAGAGGTGGCGGTGAAGGTGCCGGATGACAGCGGTATTCTGTCACGCGTGTCGATTATCGACGAAGAGCATGGCCGCAAGGTGCGTATGGCGTGGCTGGCGGTGATCGCCAGTCATAAAGTCAACGGCGTCTCGGCGTTGCACTCCGAGCTGATGGTGCAGTCGCTGTTTGCTGATTTTGCCAAAGTGTATCCGGACCGTTTCTGCAACAAAACCAACGGCGTGACGCCGCGCCGTTGGTTGGGGCTGGCCAACAAGCCGCTGTCGAAAGTGCTGGATGACGCCATCGGTCATAACTGGCGCACCGATCTGAGCCAACTGGAAGAGCTGAAACAGAACATTGACTACCCGAGTTTCCTTGAAGCACTGCGCAAGGCCAAGCTGGAGAACAAAAAACGGCTGGCGCTTTTCATCGCGCAGAAACTCGATGTGGTGGTTGACCCTAAAAGCCTGTTCGACGTGCAGATCAAGCGTATTCACGAATACAAACGCCAGCTGATGAACGTGCTGCATGTGATCACCCGCTACAACCGGATTATTGAAGACCCGGATGCAGGCTGGGTGCCGCGCACGGTGATCTTCGCCGGTAAAGCGGCATCGGCTTATTATGCCGCCAAGCAGATTATCCGCCTGATCAATGACGTCGCCAGCGTGATCAACAACGATCCGCGCGTGCGTGACAAACTCAAAGTGGTGTTTATTCCAAACTACAGCGTCAGTCTGGCGCAGCTGATCATTCCGGCTGCTGACCTCTCCGAGCAGATCTCTCTGGCAGGTACCGAAGCTTCAGGTACCAGTAATATGAAATTTGCCCTTAATGGTGCGCTGACCATCGGCACGCTGGACGGGGCTAACGTCGAAATGCTCGAACACGTTGGTGAGGAGAATATCTTTATCTTCGGCAACACCACGCCGCAGGTCGAGCAGCTGCGACGTGATGGCTATAACCCGCACACTTACTACGAACAGGATGCCGAGCTGCATCAGGTGCTGACCCAAATCGCCACCGGCGTCTTCAGCCCCGGTGAGCCAAAGCGCTACAGCAACCTGTTTGACACGCTGGTGAACCTCGGTGACCACTATCAGGTGCTGGCGGATTACCGCAGTTATGTTGATATGCAGGACAAAGTTGACGAGCTTTATAAGGAGCCGGAAGAGTGGACGCGCCGCACCCTGCTCAATATTGCCAACATGGGCTATTTCTCCTCTGACCGTACCATTCAGGAGTACGCCGACGAGATCTGGAACATCAAACCCATTAAGTTGTAGCAGTAGATACGATATGAAAAAGGCACCCGGTGGGTGCCTTTTTGTTTTGTGTTGATCTGCTGAAGTTTAAGATGCCAGCGACAAATGTTTCTTTTGCTGCTTATGGGTAGCCAGCCACTCGGCGACGCGCTGTTGCTGGGCTTTATCCAGCCACATGCCGAGTTTGGTGCGTCGCCAGATGGCGTCGTCCAGCTCGATAACCCACTCTTTTTCCACCAGATAACGCAGTTCGGCTTCGTACAGACCGTGGCCGAAATCTTCGCCGAGTGATTCCAGACTGGTGGCATCAGCGATAAACAACTCGGTCTGACTGCCGTAAGTATGGGTATAACGACGGGCCAGCGATTCAGGCAGCCATTTGAAGCGGTTACGCAGGTTAGCTGCGTAAGTTTCGCGATCTCCGCCCAGTTTCCCACCCGGCAATACGGCATTTTTGGTCCAGGCCGGACCGGCTTTCGGGTAGTACTTGGTCAGTTTTTCCAGCGCGTGTTCGGCCAGTTTACGGTAGGTGGTGAGCTTGCCGCCGAAGACTGACAGCAACGGTGCCTTACCGTCCTGATCATGCACGTCCAGCGTGTAATCACGGGTGACCGCCTGCGGAGAATCAGACTCATCGTCACACAGCGGACGCACGCCTGAATAGCTCCAGACGATATCCTCTGTGGTCAGCTGCTTCTTAAAGTGATCGTTGTACACTTTGAGCAGGTAGCTGGTCTCTTTGTCATCGATTTTTACATCTTTCGGATCACCGTGATACTCCACGTCGGTGGTGCCGATGATGGAGAACTCATCCAGCCACGGGATGACAAACACAATGCGGTGGTCTTCGTTCTGCAGAATATAGGCCTGCGGCTGATTGTGGGCGCGCGGTACCACAATGTGGCTGCCTTTGATCAGACGAATACCGTAAGGGGATTTCAGCTTCAGGCCGTCGTCGAAGAAATGTTTGACCCACGGGCCGGTGGCATTCACCAAACCTTTGGCGCGCCAGGTGAAGGTTTTGCCGGTATCAATCTCTTCGGCTTCCACCATCCACAGTCCCTCTTCACGCCATGCACGGGTCACGCGGGTGCGGGTACGCACTTCGCCGCCGCGCTCTTCCACTTCCTGAGCGTTGAGCACCACTAAACGCGCATCATCAACCCAGCAGTCGGAATATTCGAAGCCTTTGGTCAGCTCAGGTTTCAGCACGGAATCTGCGCCAAACTTCAGCCCTTTACTGGAGGGCAAACTGGTGCGTTTACCCAGATGGTCGTACATGAACAGACCGATGCGGATCATCCAGGCCGGGCGCAGGTGTGGCTGGTGCGGCAGGCGGAAGCGCATCGGGAAAGCGATGTGTGGCGCAAGGCGCAGCAGGACTTCGCGTTCGGCCAGTGCTTCACTGACCAGGCGGAATTCGTAGTGTTCAAGATAGCGCAAACCACCGTGAATCAGCTTTGAACTGGCCGAAGACGTTGCGCTGGCCAAGTCTTGCGCTTCCAGCAGCAGAACGGACAGCCCACGGCCAGCCGCATCCGCAGCGATGCCGGTACCATTAATACCGCCACCGATTACGATCAAGTCTTTGGTTTCCACGTCATCTTCCTCCAGATGTTCGAAATAGCTCTTTTATGTTCGTTTTCGCTCACGATTGTAATCGAGAATCATCAAACAAGCCAAGCGTTAACCAAATAAAAACATTTAGGCGTGATGCAGGTAACATTATTTTGTCGATTTTGCGCAAAAGGTCAGGAATAAAGCAAAAGGAAAGGGGAAAGCGCGGAGTTTTTCGCAATTGTTCGTTTGGCGGTGGGGATGAATCGGAAGAAAGCACCGGATGCGTCTCAGGAACGCACCCGGCGGGCAGGGCGGCTTAGCAGAGTTCGAGCTGGACGTCGTACTTGTCGATGAGTTTCATGACGCTTTCCGGCGGCTGCTGATCGGTGAACAGATAGTCGATCAGACTCATATTACCGAGGTTAACCATCGCGTTACGGCCAAATTTGGAATGGTCCGTTACCAGCATCACACAGCGCGAGTTCTCAATGATGGCGCGTTTGGTGCGCACTTCATGATAGTCAAACTCCAGCAGCGAGCCATCCATGTCGATGCCGCTGATGCCCAGAATGCCGTAATCGAGGCGAAACTGAGAGATAAAGTCCAGCGTGGCTTCGCCCATAATGCCGCCGTCGCGTGTGCGTACTTCACCCCCGGCCAGGATCAGGCGGAAATCTTCTTTGGCCGTCAGCAGCGTGGCGACGTTCAGGTTATTGGTTACGACGCGCAGATTCTTATGATTGAGCAGCGCGTGAGCCACGGCTTCCGGCGTGGTGCCGATATCAATAAACAGCGTCGCCCCATCGGGGATCTGCGCAGCAACGCGCTGGGCAATACGGGCTTTCTCTTCCGACCACATGATTTTTCGGTCGTTGTAGGCGGCGTTGACCGAGCTCGATGGCAGTGCAGCGCCGCCGTGATGACGGTGAATTTTGTTCTGTTCGGCCAGATCGTTGAGGTCGCGGCGGATCGTCTGCGGGCTGACGGCGAAGTGCTCAACCAGCTCTTCCGTACTGACGTAACCCTGCTGGCGTACCAGGTCAATAATGGCGTCATGGCGTTGTGTCTGTTTCACCGAAATCCCCTAATTCTGTTTTTTATGTGACGTGCGGGTGTCAACAAAGGCCATGAGCAGGCCAAGCACCAGACCGAAAACGTGCGCGGCATTGGCAATCGCCATGCCCATCACGTTGAAGTAGCCCAGCACCAGCCAGGCAATGGAAAATACCATTAGTCCGCGCGGCAGAGAAATTCCGCGTTCAGGTTTGAGTTCGCCGGTCAGCCAGACGTAGCCCATCAGCGCGTAAACCACGCCGGATAAACCGCCAAACCAGATGCCGCTGAATAACGACTGACCCCAGCCGCTGACCAGTGCAGAGACCAGAGTAATAGTGAACAGTTTGCCGGTGCCGAGGCGTTTTTCCACCGGCCCGCCGAGATACCACCACCACAGCAGATTGAACAGGATATGCAACAGGGAGAAGTGCAACAATGCCGGACTGAACCAGCGCCAGATTTCAGCATACTGACTGCTGTCCATCGGCCATGCCAGCACGCGCATAACGACTTCATCACCGTAAATTTGCTGCAGGATATAGACCGCGATGCACAGGAAAATGACTGCCATAGTCAGCGGCCCGGCCTGGCTGCGGATGCGCTGCCAGTAAGAGTAGTGCTGATAGCTCAGGTGCGCATCGGTGCTGCCGGTGTGCCAGCTCGCGGCCAGATAACGCTCATGCAGCGGGTCTTCTAAAAACAGTGCGACCTGCTGTTCAACTTCGGACAGACGAGATTCATCGTCCAGCCACAATTGCACTTCCTGACTCTCTTTTTTGACCTGCAGTTTTATCCCCTGCGTCGCCATGTAATCAACAAAGGCCAGGGCCAGACGGGGATTGTTCAGGCTAAGAATGCGTACCATATTATTATGCTGGTCCTGTAATAGTTTGATTTTTCGACGATATGGGTAGAGTCACCGTTATCTGCCAGCTTTCGGAAAATCGATTATAACGTTAGAGGCGCGGGCTGTATGCTGCATAAAAAAAACCGACCGGGCAAACCCTGGTCGGTTTTTTTATTAAAACAGTGACGGGAAGGGGAAATTACAGCCCTTCGAGTGCCTGCTGAATATCATCCACTAAATCTTCAACATCTTCTATGCCGATGCTGATACGCACCAGACCGTCAGTGATGCCGCTTTGACGGCGCACTTCCGGCGATACCGCACTGTGCGTGGTGGTGGCCGGATGGCAGGCCAGAGAGTCGGTGTCACCCACTGAAACGGCCTGCGTAATAATGGTCAGCTTATCGAGGAACGTCCTTGCCGCGTCGCGGCCGCCGCGAAGTTCAATGGCCATAATGCCGCCGAATAGTTTCATCTGGCGCGCCGCAATCTCATGGCCCGGATGGCTTTTCAGCCCCGGATAAAACACCTGCGATACTGCCGGGTGCGCATCCAGCACTTCAGCAATGTGCGCTGCGCTGAGTGAACTGGCTTCAACGCGCAGTGGCAGGGTTTTCAGGCCGCGGGTTAGCAGGGCGGCTTCGAACGGACTTAAGCAGCCGCCGAATTGTTTCAGGCTCAGGGTGCGGATCGGGTCAATCAGTGCTTTGCTGCCAACGACTACGCCGCCGGTCGCATCACCGTGTCCGCTGATGTATTTGGTGGCGGAGTGCAGGGAAATATCGATGCCCAAATCCAGCGGACGCGTCAGATAAGGGGTGGCGAAAGTGTTATCCACGACGCTGACCGCACCCGCCTGTTTTGCAATGCGCGCAATGTCGGCGATATCTGCGATGCCCAGTACCGGGTTTGCCGGAGTTTCCACAAACACCATCTTGGTATGTGCCGTCAGCGCTGCCTGCAAATCTTTTGTGTCTGCCACGAAGACCGGTTTGATGCCATAACGCGGTAAAAGGTTGCGGATCACCCCTTCGGTGCCACCGTACAGCGTGCCGACGTGGATTATCTCATCGCCCGGCGAGAGCAGGGCAAACAGCACAGCGCTGATGGCTGCCATCCCGCTGGCGCACGCGACCGCACTTTCTCCGCCTTCGAGGGCGGCCATTTTCTGCTCAACCACGGCGACGGTCGGGTTAGCGAAGCGGCTATAGGAGTAGCCCGGTTCTTCGCCGCTGAAACGTCGCGCGCCGCTGTCGAAATCATCGTAGGAAAAAGCCGAGGTGGCGGTAATTGGCGTGGCAATGGCGCCGGTGAGTTTGTCAGGTTGCTGGCCGGCGTGAACCGCCAGCGTACGCATGCCCAGTGGGCGGGAGTTTTCCAGGTGTTTCATCTTCATATCCTATAAATATCAGAGATAAATTATACCAATACTTAAAAGATGCAGCTTATTCGGCTTAAGAACATTTAAGATGCAGACCAAACCAATAGTTATAACCAACCGGTCGCGCCACGGGGTCTGCTATCTATATTACGAAAGGGAGAAACGCCTGGAATTAGGCTTCAACATCCTGAGGGAAGGTTTTTGACCAGGCTTCGAAGCCGCCGTCAACGCTGTAGACCGACTCGAAGCCCTGTCCGATCAAAAATTGCGCGGCACCGCGGCTGCTGATGCCGTGGTAGCACATCACCATAACCGGCGTTTTGGCATCGGCGGTTTGCATGAAAGCTGCCATGCTTTCATTACTCAGATGGAATGCGCCTGGGGCATGGGCGGCGCCAAAACTCTGTGGGTCGCGGATATCGACCATCACCGCGTCGCCGGATTTCAGGCGGGTATGCGCAAGCTCTACGCTGATTGCTTCAAATTGTTCCATGCGGACTGGCCTCGTTAATGATCACTGACGCTATTCTACCGAATAATTCAGCCACCAAGACCAGACAAACCGCAGGGATAAGCCAAAATAACCGATCAGACTAGAATCACCTTCACGCCTTTTTCGCGCAGCTGATCGAGGATCGCCGCATCCGCGTCCTGCCCGGTGATGAGCACATCGATTTGCCCGGTGCGGCTAAACAGCATGCCGGCGCGCTGGCCGACTTTCGTGCTGTCTACCAGTACCGCCAGTTTACCGACGTAATTCAGCATCTTCTGTTCGGCCATTGCGGTGAGCATGTCGGTTTTATACAGGCCGTCGCGGGTCAGTCCTGCGCCGCTGGTGAACATCCAGTGACCGGCATACAGACTGGCGTCGCCATCTTGCGGAGCCAGCGTAATGGACTGACTTTTATTATACTGACCGCCCATGATGACCACGCTCTCGTGCTCCTGCTCAATCAGGTAATTGGCCAGCGGCAGATAGTTGGTGATCACCTGAATATCTTTACCGCACATTTCGCGGCCAAGCAGAAAAGCAGTAGAACCGCAGTTAATCACCACACTTTCACCCGGCTGGCACAGTTGCGCCGCCGCCTGAGCGATACGCATTTTCTCATTAAGATTTTGCGTCTGGTGAATGTTTAGCGGCGTCCAGTTCTGGCGCGGTGAGGTGACGGCTTCGGCACCGTTGCGCACTTTACGCAACTTGCCCAGCTCATTGAGTTTGGTGATATCGCGGCGCGCCGTAGCGGGCGAAATATCAAAATTGCCGATCACATCTGAGACAGAAATCTGGCCCTGACGCTGTAAAAGCTCAAGGATCGCATTATGGCGTTGTGGTTCTGTCATGGTGTCTCCGCGGGGGTAATGATTACCGCGTGATTATAGACGAGCATTTAAAGCATTCAATCACCATTTTCCCGTCATCCTTCAAGCGGCCTCTGCGTTGACTGCCATCGTAAACCCCAGTCACATACTTGTGTATGCTCCCGGGGATTATGAGCCTCATCCCTGAGGCTCCCCCTTCGGGCCAGCGCAAGCGCCGTTCAAATCGGTTCCAGATCGATTTGTCACTCAGTTGCCGCCTGGATGCGGCTCGAATGATTTAGGGAAAAATATTTAGCACTACAAGAATGATTTGAAAGGCAGATCTGTTTCTGTGGTGAAGCAGTCGTCGAAACCGCGCGGATAGTGGTATTCGAAATTATCTTTGTCATTTGGGTAAGTAAACTTGCCCCCAACCTGCCAGATAAACGGCTTGAAGCCATATTTCAGACGATCTTTTTTCATCTCCCACAGCACGCGGATCTCCTGCGGGTCAGCCTGAAAGTTAGACCAGATATCATGGTGGAAGGGGATAACTACCTGTGTTTTCAATGACTCAGCCATACGCAGTATATCCACACTGGTCATTTTATCGGTCACCCCGCGCGGGTTTTCGCCGTAGGAGCCGAGCGCCACGTCGACTTTATATTCATTACCGTGCTTGGCGTAGTAGTTGGAATAGTGGGAATCGCCGCTGTGGTAAAGATTACCGCCCGGTGTTTTGAACAGATAGTTCACCGCGCGTTGATCCATCATGTCCGGCAGAACGCCCGCCGCCTTCTGATCTGCTGGCAAGGTGATGAGCACGGTGCGATCAAACGAGTCCAGCGCGTGAATTTCCACATCCTTAATCCGCACGACTTTCCCTGGCGTCATCACGATGCAGCGTTCCGCCGGAACGCCCCAGCTCATCCATAAATCCACGCAGGTTTGCGGGCCGATAAACGGCACGTCTGCGGCGCAGTTTTGCATCACGGCTGCCGCTACGTTGACGTCAATGTGGTCATTGTGGTCATGCGTTGACAGCACGGCGTCGATCTCTCTGATAGCAAAGGGATCCAGCACGAACGGCGTGGTGCGCAGGTTAGGTTGCAATTTCTTCACGCCTGCCATGCGCTGCATCTGGTGGCCTGTTTTCATCAGCGGGCTGCTGTGATTTTGCTTGCCCACACCACACCAAAAGTCGACACAAATATTTGCGCCCCCTTCTGATTTCAACCAGATACCCGTACAACCCAGCCACCACATGGCGAAGGTACCCGGCGCGACGCGCTCCTGTTCGATCTCCTCGTTTAACCAGGTTCCCCACTCAGGAAAGGTGCTGAGGATCCAGGACTCGCGGCTGATGGTTTCTACTTTACTCATGGTCTTCCCTCGTCATGTGTTGAAGTGCGAATTTAATCATAATAAATCATTTTTTGACTCAATGTGATTTTGTTGTGAGGAAATTATCACTGATTAAAGCCACTGACAATGGGAAAAATGCGGGTAAATCAGTCTGGTGACGATGATGTATTGCATGGATTGTATTCTGATAATAGCCAGTAATGAATGAAATAATTTTTTATATATATGAATTTATTGCGATAAATATCCGAAGGTAAAGAGGAGTTACTGCAACGTTCAACGATAACTTGCGAGCGTGCTCACAAATAATCACATTGAATCTTTTACTGATTGGCAGTGAGCATTAGAGTCCGGATGTCCCTACATCGTTTGTGGCTAATGCATCAGGTAGAAGCCTGGGCGGGTCTCTCGAAGGTTAACGGAGTGTTTTATGGAATTCCTCTACACCGTATTTACCGTATTTTTTAATCAGGTGATGACCAACGCCCCGCTGTTGCTGGGTATCGTCACTATGTTGGGTTACATCCTGCTCAGGAAAAGCGCGAGTGTGATCATCAAAGGCACCATCAAAACCATTATCGGTTTTATGTTACTGCAGGCAGGTTCCGGGATTTTGACCGGTACCTTCAAACCGGTGGTCGCCAAACTGTCAGTAGTTTACGGCATCAACGGCGCGATATCTGACACCTACGCCTCAATGATGGCAACGGTTGAGCGCATGGGCGATGCCTATAGCTGGGTAGGTTACGCGGTACTTATCGCGCTTGGCCTCAATATCCTTTACGTCGTTTTTCACCGCATCACCGGTATCCGCACCATCATGCTCACGGGCCACATTATGTTCCAGCAAGCTGGCCTGATTGCAGTGTTCTTCTACATCATGGGCTACCCGATGTGGACGACTATATGGTCAACCGCGTTTCTGGTTTCGCTCTATTGGGGTATCACCTCCAACATGATGTACAAACCGACGCAGGCCGTGACGGAAAACAGCGGTTTCTCCATCGGTCACCAGCAGCAGTTTGCCTCGTGGATTGCCTACAAAGTCGCGCCATATCTGGGTAAAAAAGAAGAGAGCGTAGAAGACCTCAAGTTGCCGGGCTGGCTGAACATTTTCCATGACAACATCGTTTCGACTGCCATCGTCATGACTATTTTCTTCGGCATTATTCTCTGCTCGTTTGGCCTAGATACCCTGCAACAGATGGCCGGAAAAACACACTGGACCATTTACATCCTGCAGACCGGCCTGATGTTCGCCGTAGCCATTTTTATCATCATTCAGGGCGTGCGCATGTTTGTCGCCGAACTGACTGAGGCCTTCAACGGTATCTCCCAACGTTTAATCCCCGGCGCTGTTCTGGCGATCGACTGCGCGGCGATTTACAGCTTTGCGCCAAACGCTGTGGTCTGGGGCTTTATGTGGGGCACCATCGGTCAGCTGATTGCTGTCGGCATTCTGTTTGCGATGGGTTCATCCATCATGATTATCCCGGGCTTTATCCCGATGTTCTTCTCTAATGCCACCATCGGCGTTTTTGCTAACCACTTCGGTGGCTGGCGCGCGGCGCTGAAAATCTGCCTGGTGATGGGAATGCTCGAAATCTTCGGCTGCGTCTGGGCCATCAAACTGACCGGCCTGAGTGCCTGGATGGGTATGGCCGACTGGTCAATTCTCGCGCCGCCGATGATGCAAGGTTTCTTCAGCATCGGCATGGTCTTTATGGCCGTCATCGTGGTCATTGCACTGCTTTATATGTTCTTTGCGGGGCGTACATTGCGCGCCGAAGAGGACGCTGAAAAACAAGCGCTTTATCAATCTACTTCTCACTAATCAACGAGGTTCCCATGACAGTACGAATTCTGGCGGTATGCGGTTGCGGGCAAGGCAGTTCGATGATCATGAAGATGAAAATTGGGCAGTTCCTGACACAGGAAGGGGTGGATCACACCATGAACAGCTGCGCAGTCGGCGAGTACAAATCTGAGCTGGGTGGTGCCGACATCATCGTCGCCTCTACGCATGTGGCAGATGAAATCACCGTCAGTGGCAACAAATACGTCGTGGGCGTGCGCAATATGCTCTCTGCCGCTGACTTTGGCCCGAAGGTGATGGAAGTGATCAACGCGCACTTCGCCAAAGATCTGAAGAAATAGGGAGCATCCATGAAACTGCGTGATTCATTAGCTGAAAATCAGTCCATCCGCCTGAACGCGGAAGCAGAAACCTGGCAAGAAGCGGTAAAAATAGGTGTCGATTTACTGGTGGACGCCGGCGTGGTTGAACCCCGTTACTATCAGGCGATTTTGGATGGCGTTGAGCGTTTTGGTCCCTATTTTGTCATCGCGCCCGGTCTGGCCATGCCGCATGGTCGCCCGGAAGAGGGGGTTATCGAGACAGGATTTGCTCTGGTGACGCTGAAAAAACCGCTGGTGTTTAACCATGAAGACAACGATCCGGTCGATATTCTGATCACACTGGCAGCAGTTGATGCCAACGCCCATCAGGAAGTCGGCATCATGCAGGTGGTAAGCCTGTTTGAAGATGAAGAAAATTTTGACCGCCTGCGCGCCTGCACCACGCCCCGGCAGGTGCTGGATTTAATCGATCAAACGTCCGCTGCGGCGGCGCAATAAAAGAGAAGGAATTCATTATGTCTCATTCATTACCGATGTTGCAGGTGGCGCTGGATAACCAGTCGATGGACGATGCCTACAAAACCACCCGCCTGATTGCCAGTGAAGTCGACATCATCGAAGTTGGCACTATTTTATGTGTTGCTGAAGGGGTGCGCGCGGTGCGTGACCTGAAAGCGCTCTACCCGGAAAAAATCGTGCTGGCTGATGCCAAAATCGCGGATGCCGGAAAAATCCTGTCGCGCATGTGCTTTGAAGCTAATGCGGACTGGGTCACGGTGATTTGCTGCGCTGACATCAACACCACCAAAGGCGCGCTGGAAGTGGCGAAAGAGTTTGGTGGCGACGTGCAGATTGAACTGACCGGTTACTGGACATGGGAACAAGCCAAAGAGTGGCACGACGCGGGCATCCAGCAGGTGGTTTATCACCGCAGTCGTGACGCGCAGGCCGCCGGTGTCGCATGGAGTGATGCTGACATTATGGCCATCAAACGCCTGTCTGGTATGGGCTTCAAAGTGACCATTACCGGCGGTCTGGCGCTGGAAGATTTGCCGCTGTTCAAAGACATTCCGGTGCATGTATTTATCGCCGGTCGCAGTATCCGCGATGCCAAAGATCCGGTCGACGCCGCCCGTCAGTTTAAGAAATCAATCAGCCAGCTCTGGGGCTAAGGACAGCACAATGATGCATAAAGCCGTGCCGCTTGGGATCTATGAAAAGGCCCTGCCTGCGGGTGAAGACTGGTTTGAACGCCTGAGTCAGGCGAAAGAATTGGGGTTTGATTTCGTCGAAATGTCAGTTGATGAAAGCGACAACCGGCTGGCACGGCTTGACTGGAGCCGCGAACAGCGGATGGCGGTGGTGGACGCCGTCGCCCGCACCGGTATTCGTATTCCGTCGATGTGTCTGAGTGCACATCGTCGATTCCCGCTCGGTTCGGAAGATGACAAAACCCGTACACAGGGCCTTGAAATTATGCGCAAGGCCATCGTGTTGGCACAAGATCTCGGTATACGCGTGATTCAGCTGGCAGGTTACGACGTCTATTACCAGGACGCCAACGACCATACACGTGAACGCTTTCGCGACGGTTTACAGGAATCTGTCGAAATGGCCAGCCGTGCGCAGGTGACGCTGGCGATGGAAATCATGGACTATCCGCTGATGAATTCCATCAGCAAGGCGCTGGGCTACGCCCACTATCTGAATAACCCGTGGTTCCAGCTCTATCCGGATATTGGCAACCTCTCCGCCTGGGACAATGACGTGCAGATGGAACTGGCGAGCGGAGCCGGGCATATCGTCGCCGTACATATCAAAGATACCCAGCCCGGCGTATTCAAAAACGTTCCGTTCGGCACCGGCGTGGTGGAGTTCGAACGCTGCTTCAGCACCTTACTCAACAGCGGTTACCGTGGCCCCTATCTTATCGAAATGTGGAGCGAAACCGCCGCTGATCCATTGAAAGATGTGCGTGAGGCCCGCGCCTGGGTGATAGACAAGATGCAAAAAGCCGGGCTGAACATGGAGGAAACCGTATGTTAGAGCAGCTCAAGCAACACGTCTTTGCCGCCAATATGGCGCTTCCCGCCCGCGGACTTGTGACATTCACGTGGGGTAACGTCAGCGGTATTGATCGTGCCTCTGGTCTGGTGGTCATCAAACCCAGCGGCGTGGAGTACGAAGCGATGAGCGCCGCTGACATGGTGGTGGTGAACATGCAGGGCGACGTCGTGGAGGGGCACTTCAAACCTTCGTCTGATACGGCCACTCATCTTGAGCTTTATATGCGATACGCCGGGCTGGGCGGCATTGTGCATACTCATTCGACCTACGCCACGTCATGGGCGCAGGCTAGCGTTTCTATCCCGGCACTCGGCACCACTCACGCAGACTATTTCGCAGGTGCGATCCCCTGCACCAGACCGTTAAGCCGGAAAGAAGTGACAGGGCAATATGAACTGGAAACCGGCAAGGTGATCGCCGAAACGCTGGGTGACATTGATCCGCTGCACATGCCGGGGATTCTGGTATCGCAGCATGGGCCCTTCTGCTGGGGCATGACGCCAGAGCTTGCCGTACACAACGCGGTAGTGCTGGAAGAGGTGGCGAAAATGGCATGGATCACCGGCACTCTGAACCGCCAGATGTCGCCGATGGACGGTTATCTGCTGAGCAAACATTTCACCCGTAAACACGGGCCAGATGCTTATTACGGGCAGAAGTAGGCGCAATATCATTAATATTTTTACCCAAAAGATTTCAAGTTGCATTGCGGCGGCAAGAGAGCGAATCCCGATGAGCTTACACAAGTAATTGATTATTAGGCCCATTAATGGGCCTAACTCCTTCGGGGCCGCTGCTAGCAGCGTTCAAATCTACTTACAGCAGATTTGTCGGGTGAGTGACGCAGCCAGCAACGATGCGACTTGAAAGATAACGGGTATATCGACAAATTCCCGAGCTCATCACGTACACATGATGAGCTTTTTTGTCTTATAGGGTTTATACCTATAAGTGATCAGAGATCACGCTTTGAGCCCCAAATAAAGCTAAAACAGACTTCTTCTCCCGGTTGATTAACGAAAAGGAAAGAGCTGCCTTATGACCAAGCCCACCCTCAAACATGATGATTTTTTGGCTGCGTTAACCCGTCAGTGGCAAGCGTTTGGACTCACCTCCGCCTGGGATATGACCCGGCACCAATGGTGGCACGCCATCAGTGCCGCCGTGGCTGAACAGCTGCCGCCGCAAAATGATACGGTGCCCGCCAGCAAGAAACGACATAAAATTCAGCGACATGTAAATTATATCTCGATGGAGTTTTTGGTCGGGCGCCTGACCGGCAACAATCTGATTAATCTGGGCTGGCATGAAAAAATTGCCAGCGCGCTGGAGCAGTTTGATATCAATCTGACTGACCTGTTAGAAGAAGAAATTGACCCGGCGCTGGGCAACGGTGGATTGGGCAGACTGGCTGCGTGCTACCTTGATGCGATGGCGTCGGTCGGGCAACCGGCCATTGGTTACGGGCTGAATTATCAGTACGGCCTGTTCCGTCAGCGCTTTGTTGACGGGCATCAGAAAGAGTCGCCGGATGACTGGCACCGCAGCGACTATCCGTGGTTCCGCCACAACAGTTCATTGGCCGTTAGCGTCGGTATTGGCGGTAAAGTGGTGAAAAATGACAACGGAATGCTGCGCTGGGAACCGGAATTTACCCTGCGTGGTGAAGCCTGGGATCTTCCTGTACTTGGTTACCGCAACGGCGTGACTCAGCCGCTGCGCCTGTGGGAAGCCACGCATCCGCATCCTTTTGACTTAGAAAAGTTTAACGACGGCGAGTTTCTCAAAGCGGAACAGCAGGGTATCGACGCCGCGAAGCTGACCAAAGTGCTTTACCCGAATGACAACCATCAGGCGGGTAAACGCCTGCGCCTGATGCAGCAATATTTCCAGTGTGCCTGTTCGGTGGCCGATATTCTGCGCCGCCATCACTTCCTCGGGCGCAAGATTTCTGAATTACCGGACTACGAGGTGATACAGCTTAACGATACCCACCCGACTATCGCTATTCCTGAAATGCTTCGCGTCCTGCTCGACGAGCATCAGATGAGCTGGAAAGATGCGTGGCACATTACCAGCCGCACTTTTGCTTACACCAATCACACGCTGATGCCGGAAGCTCTGGAAACCTGGGATGAAAAACTGGTGCGCAGCCTGCTGCCGCGTCACTTCCAGATAATCAAACAGATCAACGCCAACTTTAAGAAACAGGTCAGCAAAGTGTGGCCGGGCGATGAAGCCATCTGGGCCAAGCTGGCAGTGCATCACGACAAACAAGTGCGTATGGCAAACCTGTGCGTGGTGGCCGGTTTTGCGGTCAACGGCGTCGCCGCGTTGCATTCTGACTTAGTGGTAAAAGATCTGTTTCCTGAATATCACCAGCTGTGGCCGGAGAAATTCCACAACGTGACCAACGGCATCACGCCACGGCGCTGGATAAAACAGTGTAATCCGGCGCTGTCCGCCCTGATTGATGATCGCCTGAAAACCGACAGCTGGGTGACCGATCTTGATTTACTGAAGGGGCTGGAAAGCGGCGTTACAGACAAAAAATTCTGCAAACATTACCGCAAAATCAAGCATGAGAATAAGGTCAGGATGGCGGAATATGTCTGGCACCGCATGGGCATAAAGCTTAATCCTGAAGCCATTTTCGACGTGCAGATCAAACGCCTGCACGAATACAAACGCCAGCACCTGAACCTGCTGCATATTCTTTCGCTATACCGGCAACTGCGCGATAACCCGAAACTGGATATTGTGCCGCGCGTATTCTTGTTCGGGGCCAAAGCCGCGCCCGGGTACTATTTGGCGAAAAATATTATCTATGCGATCAATCAGGTCGCGGAGAAGATCAACAATGATCCGATCGTCGGCGATCGTCTCAAGGTGGTGTTCATTCCGGACTATTCGGTTTCGGTCGCCGAGCTTATGATCCCGGCGGCTGACGTTTCTGAGCAAATTTCTACCGCCGGGAAAGAAGCCTCAGGAACCGGCAATATGAAACTGGCGCTGAACGGCGCGCTGACCATCGGTACGCTTGACGGCGCGAATGTCGAAATCGCCGAACAGGTCGGTGACGAGAACATCTTTATCTTTGGGCTGGACGTTGATGGCGTCAAAGCGCTGCAAAAGAAAGGCTATAAACCGCAAAGCGTGGTGAAAAAAAATAAGCACCTGAAAACCATTCTGGATGAACTGGCCAGCGGCTTTTTCAGTCACGGTGACAAGCACGCCTTCGATTTGATGCTCAACAGCTTCAAAGAGGGCGGTGACCCGTACCTGGTGCTGGCCGACTTCGCAGCCTATTGCGAGGCGCAGAAAAAAGTCGATGCATTGTACCGCGACGCCGATGAATGGACGCGTCGGGCGATACTCAATACCGCCCGTGTCGGAATGTTCAGCGCAGACCGTTCTATCCGCGATTATCAGCAGCGCATCTGGCAGGCAAAACGTTAGGAGCAGGCATGGAGGGCAAGCAACTCGAACAGGCAGTACAGCAGGCAGGGATTGTAGACAGTTTTATTAATATGCGTGACGAGGTGCAGTCGGTTTCCGATGACACTAAACAGGCGCTGTTGGCGGCCATGGGGCGCGGGGAGACTCAACAGGAAGAGGCCCTGCCGCTGCCTTTCGTGAAGGTATTTTATCAGGACGCGCCGGTGGTGCTTACGCCGCAGGGTGGTCAGGCATTCCGCTGGCAACTGACGCAAGAAAACGGCGACCGGACGGAAGGGAAGCTGGCTGCGGGGGCAACGCTCCGGCTACCCGCGGATTTACCGGTGGGTTATCACCATCTGACCCTGAACTGGGGTGAAAATACGTGCGGATGCCGCATCATTATTGCGCCGCGCCGCTGTTATGAACCGCCGCAGTTGCTGGCGGGGGAAAAGTTGTGGGGCGCGACCGTGCAACTTTATACCCTGCGTTCTGAGCATAACTGGGGCGTCGGCGATTTCGGTGACCTTAAACGGATGGTAGAAGAGGTCGGTAAACGCGGCGGGGCCTTTGTCGGACTCAACCCGATTCACGCGCTTTATCCGGCCAATCCGCTTAGTGCCAGCCCTTACAGCCCGTCGTCACGCCGCTGGCTGAACGTCACCTATATCGACGTCAATCAGGTGGAGGAGTTTGTACACAGCGAGGAGGCTCAGCGCTGGTGGCAGTTACCCGCCACCCGTGACGCGCTGCATCAGGCGCGTAGCGTGGAGTATGTAGATTATCCGCAGGTAATGAAATTAAAACTCGATGCGCTGAATCTGGCATGGAACACTTTTTGCGATGTGCCTGAAGCCAGCCAGCGCAAGCGGGATTTTCGCCGTTTCGTGCATCTTGGCGGCGATAGCCTGCGTCAGCAGGGCATCTTTGATGCGCTGCATGTCCATCTTCGCGATCTGGATTTAGGTCTGTGGGGTTGGCCGGTCTGGCCAGAACCCTACCGCGATATTCAAAGCCCGGACGTGGCCGAATTTTGCGAACGCTATGCCGGAGAAGTCGAATTCTATCTGTGGTTACAGTGGCTGGCGCATGTGCAATTTTCTGACTGCTATCAGACCAGCGTTGCACTCGGGATGCCGCTCGGGCTCTACCGGGATCTGGCCGTCGGCGTGGCAGAAGGGGGCGCAGAAACCTGGTCGGACACGGCACTTTATTGCCTGAAGGCGACCATCGGCGCACCGCCGGATATCCTCGGGCCACAAGGGCAGAACTGGGGTCTTCCACCCATCGATCCGCATGTGATGAAAGAGCGTGCCTATCAGCCGTTTATCGATTTGCTGCGTGCCAACATGGCGGAGTGCGGCGCACTGCGCATTGATCACGTCATGGGGCTGATGCGTCTGTGGTGGATACCGGCGCATGAACATGCGGGCAAGGGAGCCTACGTGCGTTATCCGCTCGACGATCTGCTCGGCGTGATGGCGCTGGAGAGTCAGCGCCATCAATGCATGGTGATTGGTGAAGATCTCGGCACCGTACCAAAAGAGATCATTGCCAGCCTGCATGACAGCGGCGTTTACTCCTATAAAGTGCTCTATTTTGAACAGGAGAAGAACGGCGTTTACCGTGCGCCGCAGGATTACGTGGTGCAGGCGATGGCGACCGTCACGACCCACGATTTACCCACGCTGCGCGGTTACTGGGAGGCCGGGGACTTAACCCTCGGTGAAACGCTGGGCATTTACCCTGACCCGACCGTGCTGGCTGCCCTGCGCGGGGAGCGGGAAGCCAGCAAACAGGCGCTGCTTGATGCGCTGCACCGACATGGCTGCGTGGCGAAAAGTGTCGGGCATCTGGCTGAGAAAATGGCGATGACGCCTGCGCTCAACCGAGGCCTGCAGCGGTATCTTGCTGACAGTGCCAGTGCCTTACTTGGCCTGCAACCGGAAGACTGGCTGGACATGGCGACGCCGGTGAACGTGCCGGGGACCAACACCGAATATCCAAACTGGCAGCGAAAACTGACTCACACTTTGGATGAGATGTTCAGCGACGACTGGGTAAACCGGTTGATAAAGGATTTGGATCGACGAAGAAAAGCCTGAGTTAACCGTAAAACTTCTCTGTATAAAATCACCCATAAAAAAGCACCCGATGAAAGGGTGCTTTTTGCATTCTGTCCGATCAACGGTTGATCAGTAGAACGAATGTTCGCCGCGCTGGTGTTCGGTCAGATCGCGAACGCCTTTCAGTTCCGGGAAGTTTTTCAGCAGATCTTTTTCAATGCCGTCTTTCAGGGTGACATCGATCATAGAACAGCCGTTACAACCGCCGCCGAACTGCAAAATGGCGATGCCGTCATCGGTGATCTCCATCAATGACACACGGCCGCCGTGGCTGGCGAGCTGCGGATTGATTTGCGACTGCAGCTGATATTCAACACGTTCCATCAGCGGGGCGTCGTCGGCCACTTTACGCATTTTGGCGTTCGGGGCTTTCAGCGTCAGCTGTGAACCGAGCTGATCGGTAACAAAGTCGATCTCGGCTTCAGCCAGATACGGCTTGCTGAGTTCATCGATGTAAGCGGACAGCTTCTCGAATTTTAGTTCGGTATCGGTCGCTTCCACCGCATCTGGTGGACAGTAGGAGACACCGCATTCGGCAGTAGGCGTACCGGGGTTAATCACGAATACGCGGATCTGGGTGCCTTCTTCCTGGTTTGCCAGCAATTTGGCAAAGTGCTCTTGGGCAGCATCGGTAATAAGGATCATAGTATTTGCTCAATAGTTGACTACTTCAGTTGGTTATAATACGCCCTTTGCTTTTACCCGTCATCCTTCAAGTAGCCATGGTATTAGCAGTGTGTGCTTAAGGTTACAGTGTGCGGCAGATACACCAGATTTGTAACGACGCAACCCCATGATTGCGCAGCAATTTGCTGATTTCGCGCAGCGTGCTGCCCGTCGTCACCACATCATCAATCAGGACGACGTGTTTCCCCTGAAGGTTTTCGCCGCAGACGAATGCCTTACGTAAATTCAGTTTGCGGGCCGCTTCCGACAGGTGTTGTTGCGGGGGCGTGGAACGGATACGACGCAGGGCCTGAGGGAGGAACTGACAGCCCAGCCAGCGTGCCAGCGGTTGGGCGAGTAATTCGCTTTGATTGTATCCGCGCGAAAAATAGCGCCCCCGGTGTAATGGTACACTGAGCACCACGTCGGGGCGCACGACGTCACCGGCGCGAAAACGGGCGAGCCAGCGCAGCAGCAGCAGACGCGCCAGCGTGGCGGCCAGCTCCGGTTGACGGGAAAACTTTAGCCGCATCACCAGCCCGCTCAGTGGCGGCAGATAATCCGTGATATAAATCATCGCGTCCCACGGTGGCGGCTTGTTCAGACAGCGGCCGCAGTCGAACGCCTGGCTGGCGCTGGGTAAGCCGCAACGCGGGCAGCACGGCGGCGGTGGAGGCAAATTCCTGACGCACAAACTGCAAATACCGTGGCGGGCAAGATGTAACGGCTGTTGGCATAGCCAGCAAAGGCCGCGAATTGTTATCCTTAACACCATCTTAATCACTTCCCTAATTGGTTAAATCAAACGGACATTACCTTATGAACAGGCTCTACTGGCAGACCTTTGGCGAAGGCGATCGCAATCTTGTGCTGCTTCACGGATGGGGACTGAACGCAGAGGTGTGGCGTTACATTGCAGCCCGACTCGCGCCGCATTTTCGTCTGCATCTGGTGGATTTGCCGGGCTATGGCCGCAGTCAGGGTTTTGGACCGATGAGCCTCGGGGAGATGGCTGAGGCGGTGCTGGCTGCGGCACCGGAAAAAGCGGTTTGGCTCGGCTGGTCACTCGGTGGGCTGGTCGCCAGCCAAATTGCGCTGACCGCCCCGCAGCGCGTGGAAGCGCTGATCACCGTGGCGTCATCGCCGTGCTTTGCCGCACAGGATGAGTGGCCGGGTATCCGCCCGGAAGTTCTGCAGGGGTTTGAACATCAGCTGAGCGAAGATTTCCAGCGTACCGTCGAGCGTTTTCTGGCGCTGCAAACGCTGGGCAGCGAGAGTGCCCGTCAGGATGCGCGTATGTTGAAATCGGTGGTGCTCGATCAGCCGATGCCGCCGGTTGAGGTGCTAAACGGTGGTCTGGAGATCCTGCGACAGGTCGATTTACGTGAGGCGATGTGCCCGTTGCCGATGCCTTTACTGCGCATTTATGGCGCACTGGACGGTCTGGTGCCACGCAAGGTGGCGGGATTACTTGATGTGTTATGGCCGGATTCCATCTCACGGGTGATGGAAAAAGCCGCACACGCGCCATTTATCTCTCATACGGATGCCTTTTGTGAAGAAATTATGCAGTTCATGGTCACAAATTGAAATGTAATGTAATTATTTTGCACATTTCGACTGGCTAATTTTCAGGAGTGATTAATACTGAAGAGGATAATACCGCGTAGTGACTGAATGGCTGCGTTCCGGCCATTGAGATAAAAGCCGCGTTTCTGGGGAAACTTTGGTGTCTGACCAGGAAGGTTCACGCCAGCGCAGGCTTCACTGGCGTTATTGTCGCGGGAGTTTCATTAATAATAATCACTCTTTAGAGGTAACTTCATGAAATCTTATAAAATTATGGCAGTGGCATTGGTGGCTGGTTTCTTCTCTGTAAGCGCGATGTCCGCAGAATTGATCACCAAAGAAGTCGCAAAAGAAAAAGGCTACACCAGCGTGGGCACTGTGAGCACCAGCAATGAATACACCGCTCCAATGGACGCTCGCGAAGAACTCTCTAAGCTGGCTGATGAGAAAGGCGGAAAATATTTCGTGATCATCGGTGGTCAGGAGAAGAAGAAGATCAGCGCAACGGCTGAAGTCTTCAAATAAGAACAATATCCACGGTTATATGTGGGTAAAAGAAGAGGGATGCCTGATGGCGTCCCTTTTTTATGTGTTTTTTGTGCATTGCATCGGGTTTGTCATTCCTATCCTCATGATATTACTTCTCTGTTTTTAATCGTTACTCTCAGGGTAACGATTGGTTCCTGCGCTTGATTGATGCTGCATCATCCCCTTCCTACACTTAACGGACTCATTATCCGACGCATTTACGATACACCGCCACTTGTCTGAGCCGCACGCTGCCCGGCAAGCTAACCCAGGGAGGTTCAGGCATGATGCAACATCCGCAGTCCACCAGAGCTTGGGACACCCGCCGCAGTGAGAAACAACGGCGGATTGAGAGTGTCCGGGCCGTGGCTCAGGGCAAAGTGTTACCCACCGACCAGATTATCCCCATTCTTGAAACACTGATTGCCCCCGGAGACCGTGTGGTGATGGAGGGGAATAACCAGAAGCAGGCCGATTTTCTCTCCCGCTCGCTGGCGAAAGCCAATCCGGAAAAACTTCATGATTTACATATGATCATGCCGAGCGTCAGCCGCGCCGAGCATCTTGATCTTTTTGAGCGTGGTATCGCCCGCAAACTCGATTTCGCCTTCTCTGGCCCGCAAAGCCTGCGTATCGCGCAGCTGCTGGAAGACGGGCAGATGGAGATCGGTGCCATTCATACCTATATCGAGCTCTATTCCCGCCTGTACGTCGATTTAGTACCCAACATTGCGCTGATTGCCGGTTTCAAAGCTGACCGCAAAGGCAATCTTTATACCGGCGCCAGCACCGAAGATACACCTGCGCTGGTGGAAGCCGCTGCCTTCAAAAACGGCATCGTTATCGCTCAGGTCAATGAACTGGTCGAAGAGGGCTGCGGCCTGCCGCGCGTGGATATTCCCGGCGACTGGATTGATTTTGTGGTGGTCGCCGACCGCCCGTTCTTTATCGAACCGCTGTTCACCCGTGACCCGCGCCTGATCAAACCGGTTCATGTCCTGATGGCGATGATGGCGATCAAGGGCATTTACGCCAAACACAACGTGCAGTCGCTTAATCACGGGATTGGCTTTAACACGGCGGCTATCGAACTGCTGCTGCCAACCTACGGCGAGCAGCTCGGCCTGCGCGGCAAAATCTGTAAACACTGGACGCTGAACCCTCACCCGACGCTGATCCCGGCCATCGAAAGCGGCTGGGTCGATACCGTGCACTGTTTCGGCGGCGAACTGGGGATGGAAGAGTATATCCGCGCCCGTCCGGACGTGTTTTTCACCGGCTCAGACGGCTCGATGCGTTCCAACCGCGCCTTCTGCCAAATGGCCGGCCAGTACGCAGTCGATATGTTCATCGGTTCAACCCTGCAGGTGGACGGGTTGGCGAACTCCTCAACGGTGACCCGTGGCCGTCTGGCCGGTTTTGGCGGCGCACCCAATATGGGCCACGACCCGCACGGCCGCCGTCATGCGACGCCCGCCTGGCTCGACATGATTGAAGAACCGGACCCGCTGGCGCGCGGTAAGAAGCTGGTGGTGCAGATGGTGGAAACCTATCAGGCCGGTGGCAAACCGACTTTTATAGAGAAACTGGAAGCGGTTGACGTCGGTAAAGAGTCCGGTATGCCGCTGGCGCCAGTGATGATTTACGGCGACGACGTGACCCACGTGCTGACCGAAGAGGGTATTGCTTATCTGCACCGGGCTCGAACGCTTGAAGAGCGACGCGCCATGGTCGCCGCGGTGGCCGGTATCACGGATATCGGACTGGGCGTGGACGCCAAACGCGTTGCCGAGCTGCGCCGTCAGGAACTGGTGGTCTTCCCGGAAGATATGGGGATTCGCCGCACCGATGCCACACGTTCGCTGCTGGCGGCGGGCAGCGTCAGTGATCTGGTCGACTGGTCCGGTGGTTTATATAACCCGCCGGCGAAATTCCGGAGCTGGTAATGACGATGCCGCAGATTTTATCGGTCAGGGGCGAAAGCGCCGCTGAGCAACTGGCCGCAGGGCTGGCACACCAGGCGACGCAGGCGCTGATCGATGAAGCGCGGCTCAGCCCGAAACCGGGTCTGGTGGACAGCCGGGGATCAGGTGCTCATCAGGATCTGACGCTGGCGCTGATGGAACGTTCGGCGCACAGCCTGACCTCCACCTTCCATGCTCTGGCGCTGCACAGTTTTCAGCGCCCGGCGGATGTCGCGCTGCGTCAGGAAGTGGGGCGTCTGGGGCGCGAAGGGGAAGCCGTGATGATGGAAGCCACCGGCGGAGTGAATACTCACCGGGGCGCTATCTGGGCGATGGGATTGTTGGTCAGCGCCGTCGCGAGGCAGCCTGAATCTGACAGCCCACAGGCCATCGCCAAACGGGCGGCAAAACTGGCGGCACTGCCCGACGCGTTCAGTCCGAAAAGCTTCAGCAAGGGTTCCCACGCCGTTCAGCGCTATCAGGTGCCGGGCGCGCGGGAAGAGGCGCAGGGCGGTTTTCCACACATTATCGAACTCGCTTTGCCGCAGTTGCGTAGCAGCCGTCAGGCAGGGGCGACGGAAAGTCAGTCGCAGCTCAATGCGCTGCTGGCCGTGATGACCCGGCTTACTGATACCTGCGTGCTGTCGCGTGGTGGCCTGCCAGCTTTACTGGCGATGCACGCTGGTTCCCGCGCGGTGCTGAACGCCGGTGGCACACAAACAGCCGCCGGACGCTGGCACCTTCAGGCGCTGGAAAACCGGATGCTCAATGACAACGTCTCACCCGGCGGCGCGGCAGATTTACTGGCTGCCACTCTGTTTCTCGATCGCGTCTCTCTGGCGTGACTGGCCCGATTATTAACATCATGATTTGTATAAAGAGGTGTTATGGAACGTTTTGAATTTACTTACCCGGCGCATACGCCGCTGACCGGACGCGCGCAGGCTGGCGTGGTCGGTTCCGGCGATTTAGAAGCGCTGTATGAACCGAAAACGGGCGATGCGCTGCGCGTCACTGTCACGACCTCCGTCGATGGCAGCCACACTTTGTGGCAACGCTTTTTCGACCGTCTGAGTCAGCTGCGTGAACTGCCCGCAGGCCAGCTCGATATCAATGACTTTGGCGCAACGCCTGGCGTAGCGCGCCTGCGGATTGAACAGGTATTTGAGGAGGCGGGTTATGCCAACTGATCAAAGCTTTATTGAGCTGAATGCCCGCCAACGTGCGCGCAATCTGCTCGACGCAGGGACTTTCCGCGAGCTGCTGGGACCGTTCGAACGCATCATGTCACCGTGGCTGGAACCGCAGGGCATCGTGCCGCAGATGGACGATGGCATGGTGGTCGCCAAAGGCAAGCTCGAAGGCCAGCCCGCGGTGGTTGTGGCTATCGAAGGGGCATTTCAGGGCGGCAGCATGGGGGAAGTTTCCGGTGCGAAAATGGCCGCCGCGTTAGAGCTGGCCGCGGAAGATAACCGCAGCGGTATTCCGACGCAGGTCGTGCTGCTGCTGGAAACCGGCGGTGTACGTCTGCAAGAGGCGAATCTTGGCCTGGCCGCTATCGCCGATATTCACGCCGCCATTGTGGATTTACGCCGCTATACGCCGGTGATTGGCGTTGTGGCCGGGACCGTCGGTTGCTTCGGCGGAATGTCGATTGCTGCCGCGCTCTGCAGCTATCTCATCGTTACCCGCGAAGCGCGTCTCGGTCTTAACGGCCCGCAGGTTATCGAGCAGGAAGCGGGCATCGAAGAATATGACTCCCGCGACCGGCCGTTTATCTGGAGCATGACCGGCGGCGAAGTGCGTTATCACAGCGGCTTTGTCGATGCGCTGGTGAAAGATTCCCTGAGCGAAGTGAAAAGCCATCTGCTGGCGTTTATTGCCAAAGGCGTTCCTGCTCAGCATCGCTCCGATAAATTCGACTATTACCTGCCAAAACTCACCGGCTTTGATACCGCCCGGCAGGCCAGCCGTGAGATTACGCAAGAGCTGTTTAACCGGGAGGATCTCGCATGAGCACGCTTGAAAATATTGCCAAAAATGCTGTCAGCCGCGGCGATTACTGGTTTGCTGAACTGACCAAAGACGCCACACCGCTCACCGGACTGTGCTCGTCGGTGAAAGCGGCAGACGGAAAAATCAACGATCAGGACGTGCGTTATATCGCCGTCGTGCCGGATAACAATAACCATTATCCGCGAGCCGCAGGCGGCGAAGTCGGTCTGCTCGAAGGCTGGACTCTGGCAAAAGTGGTCAGTCAGACGGTTGCCGAAGACGCTGGCAAAGCGATTAAACGGGCGATTGTGGCGGTGATCGACGTGCCGAGCCAGGCTTACGGCCGCCGCGAGGAGGCTTTTGGTATTCATCAGGCACTGGCCGGTGCTGCCGGGGCTTATGCCAATGCGCGTCTGGCCGGACATCCGGTGATCGGGCTGATTGTCGGCAAAGCTATGTCCGGCGCGTTTCTGGCGCATGGCTATCAGGCCAACAAGCTCATCGCTTTCAATAATCCGGACGTGATGATCCACGCGATGGGCAAAGCGTCGGCGGCGCGTATTACGCTGCGTTCGGTCGAGTCGCTGGAGAAACTGGCGGCCACCATCCCGCCGATGGCCTATGACATCGAAAACTACGCGACCCTCGGCCTGCTGGCGCAGCTGATGGAGATCGGCAATCCCGACAGCGCGACGCCGGACGATATTGTCAGCGTGCAGTCGGCGCTGTGGAACAACATTCTGGATGCCCGTAAGGAGGGCGTCGGCCTTAAAAATCGCTTAGGTGCCGACAACCGCGGCAGTTCGCAACTTGTCCGGGAACGCATGCGCCAGGAATGGTAATCCCTTAACTTTTCAGTCTTTCAGCCGGTAAAGGCACCTGCATACAGCGAGATGCGGCCCAGCGTTCAGCGTGCCGCATCCGACTGGAATTTATAAAAAACATCGTAACCGGCGGACTGGGTAATTCCTTTTTATTTACCTCAGGTACATCGCTATGACTTATGTGATTTTGCACGCCCTCGCCCCGATTTTCGTCATCATGCTGCTCGGCTATTTTGCCGGGAAGGCGAAAATGGTGGATAACAAAAATGTCTCGTTGTTGAACGTATTTGTGATGGATTTTGCTTTGCCCGCCACGCTGTTTGCCGCCACGGTACAGACGCCGTGGGCCGGGATTGTCGAACAGACGCCGCTGATTGTGGTGCTGGTTCTGGCGATGTGGATAACCTATGCGGCGATTTATTTCACCTGCACGCGGGTATTTCACAAGTCACCGCAGGATGCGGCGGTGCTGACGCTGACCGTGGCGCTGCCAAACTATGCGGCACTCGGTTTGCCGATTTTGGGCAGCGTGCTCGGAGAATCTTCCACCACGTCGCTGTCGGTCGCGGTGGCGATTGCCTGCGGTTCGGTACTGATGACGCCGTTCTGTCTGTTGATCCTCGAGCGCGAAAAAGCACGCCTCGGCGGTGAAGGTCAAGGCTCCTCACTGGCGCTGCTGCCGGTGCTGATGTGGCGTTCGGTGAAAAAACCGATTGTCTGGGGACCGTTGCTGGGGGTGGTGCTGTCAGCCATTGGCATCAAAATGCCGGAAATTGTGCTGGCCTCGATTAAACCGCTGGGCCTGTCAGCCACGGCATCGGCGCTGTTTTTGACCGGGGTGATCCTGTCAGCGCGTCAGTTGAAAATCAACGGTCCGGTGCTGGTTTCCTGCGTAGCGAAAAACCTGATCCAGCCGTTTATCGCCTGGGGTCTGGTGCTGGCCTTTGGCCTCAGCGGCCAGATGGCGGTTACAGCTATTCTGATGATTGCGCTGTCAGCCGGTTTCTTCGGGATCGTGTTCGGCAACCGTTTCGGCGTTCAGTCACCAGATGCAGAAGCGTCACTGTTGATCAGTTCAGTGTTGTGTATCATTACGTTACCGCTGTTTATAACACTGACTGCTTCACTGCACTGATGAATAAGGAACCGTAACGATGAGTCTGCCGCGTGCCCATGACCTGATTTGGATTGCCGACCGTGCTTTGCTGGAAAACGACCAGGGCTTACCCGACTGGGTGAGCAACTGGCGGCCACATCTGCCGCTGGTGGTGCGTCGTGACTGGCGTGACGATGGCGCTATTCCGGTCGGGATACGCGGTATGACCAAAATTCAGCGCGCCGCCGCTTGGATAAAACCTGAAGACGTGCTGCGCGTGGTGACGCCCGAATCACTGGTGGCCGATCCCGTTACGTTGCTGCATTCGCGCTTTATCTCCTTGCAACCTATGCAGGCGCTGATCACTCTCGCCAGCCTGAAACTGCCCTGGCAGTGGGGCGTTACCGGCAGCTGTGCCTATGCCATGGTCAGCGATATTCCGGTGATGCACGCCGAAAGCGATCTGGACTTACTCATCCGCTGCGATCAGCCGGTGGATTCCATTGAATTTTCCGCCTTCCACACCAGCCTTGAAGAGATGCCATGCCGCGTCGATGTACAAATCTCCACGCCGCAGGGTGGATTCTCGCTGACGGAATGGCTGCGCGGCGGAGAATTTATGCTGAAAACTGACTCAGGTCCGGTTCTGGTCACTGACCCGTGGAGCAAGCCTGCAGTCTGAGGAGTGTTATGAACATCCTGTTTACTTTTCCCGGTCAGGGCCCTCAGGTGCCGGATATGCTGCACCGCCTGCCAGAAAATCCTCTTACACAGGATCTCCTTTCCGGGGCCAGCACCGCGCTGGGTTCGGACGTTTTACTGCTCGACAGCGCCGATGCGCTGCGATCCACCCGCGCGGTGCAGCTGTGTCTGTTGATTGCCGGTGTCGTCTGGGCAAAACAGCTGGAGGCCGAAGGTGTACAACCTGATTTTTGCAGCGGGCTGTCGATTGGTGCATTTGCCGCGGCAGTGATTGCCGGTGCTTTACGCTTTGACGATGCCGTGCGTCTGGTGGCGCTGCGTGGTGAACTGATGCAGCAGGCTTATCCGCAGGGATATGGCCTGTCGGCCATCACCGGACTGAGCCAGGATAAGGTTTCCGCGCTGCTGGAGCAGGTGAATGGCCCGCAGACGCCGGTGTATCTGGCGAATATCAATGCCGAAGATCAGATGGTGATCGCTGGCAACGACGTTGCCATGCAGCAGGTACTGAATTTAGCCAAAGCGCAGGGCGCGCAGAAAACTCACCGGCTGGCGGTCAGCGTACCTTCCCACTGCTCTTTACTGGATGCACCCGCCGCGAAACTGGTTAACGCCTTCGAATTCGTCACACTTCAGCGCCCGACCTGCGGTTATCTCAGCGGCACGTCGGGCCGGGTGTACTGGCAGCCGCAGAAGATTGCAGACGATCTGGCGATGAACATGGCGCGCACCGTCAACTGGCGCGACGCGATGGTGGCGGCATACCAGCGGGACGTGCGTCTGGCGATAGAGATGCCGCCCGGCAGCGTCCTCACCGGCCTGACCCGACGTGCGATGGATCAGGGCGAAGCGCTGTCTCTATGTCAGTCTGGCCTGCAGGTTGCGAGGACTCTCGCAATGCGGTTACGGGAAAACGTTAAAGAGTAGCTCCTGGTTTCCCTAACGCATACATCCTGCACTCTGCGGCCAGAGCCAGCAGATTCGGGTCGCGTTCACGGCTGTGCGGATAGACGAGGGAGATAGTCTGGCGCATCTGATAAGGTTCGGCCAGCGGTATCAGGCGCACTGTGTTTTCATAGACGCCTTTCATGCGCCCCGGTATTAACGTATAGCCCACACCCGCCTGCACCAGACTCAGCATCGAAAAAATATCATTCACCCGGGTAACAATGTCCGGGTCGAACCCCGCGACATGAAAAGCTTCCTGAAAGCCGTGATAGGTAGCAAATCCTTCTGCCAGCGCCACAAACTTCTCCTGCCTGAAATCGCGTAAATCGGCGGTACCTTGTGGGGCCAGCGCAGAACTGGCCGGTGCGGCGAGAAAAATATCATCCTGAAACAGCGGGATCTGGTCATAACGCTGGGTATCGATCGGCGAGTCGCTGGTGGAGACCAGCACGGCGTCCAGCTGACCTTCTTCCATTCTGGCAAGCAGATGACTGTTTGAGCCCATCACTAGCTCCAGTTCGAGTTCTGGACGGCGCAGTTTGAGGCCCATGATCAGACGGGGGATGGTTTGCAGCGTCAATGAATATAGCGTGCCGAGCTTGAGCCTTTTCTGGCCGAAGCCAGCAGCAAGGCGCGTGGCTTCGATGCCATGATCCATCTGCTCAATCACCTGCGTGGCGTGTTCCAGTAGTGTGCGGGCGGCAGGCAGCGGCAGCAGATTACGGCCTTTATGAATAAACAACGGGCAACGCAGCCCCTCTTCGAGCGAATGCAGTGCGCGGTGCACGCTGACGCTGCTCAGGCCAAGATGTTCAGCGGCACGGGTGATGTTGAGCTTTTCCATGTAAGCGATGAAGATTTCCAGCTTACGGAAGGTGATTTCACTATCAATCATGCATCAGCCGGTAGCTGACGGTCAGACATTTTTGTCCGTCGGCGCAGCTTTTACAGCCACCGCTCAGGCAGCTGTCATCAGGTTCAACGGCTTCAACTTTTCGCATGGCAACCAGCCGGTCGAGCATTGCCTGTACCAGTGGTTGGGGTGCTTGTAACTGATGACTCAGCTGGCGGGCATCAACCCTTCCCGCCAGTGCCACGCCATCGCGAACGGCAATCAATGAGGTCATCGTTTTCTCCTAGTGGCAGTCGCCTGACGGTGAAGAGCAGCAGGCGGCCGCTTTGCGCGGTTTTAACGTGACGCTGACGCGGCTGCGCATTTTGCGCAAGGTCAGCAGCACCAGCGCATTGAAAATTATCACCGTCAGGATGATCCCAGTGCTGCGCCCCGGATGGTCGCTGAAAGTGGCCGCCTGAAAGAACAGCGTTGCCAGCGAATAGGCCACGTTCAGCCCCCAGACGATGGAAAATGTCATCCAGCCACGGCTGGTTTCACGTGCGATAGCGCCCATTACTGAGACGCACGGAACGTAAAGCAAGACGAAAATCAGGTAGCTGTACGCTGAAATGGCTGTGCCGAATTTACTGCTCATCACCCCCATCGAGGTGGCCGCCATCTCGCCGTCGCCTTTGCTGGCTTCTATTGGGTTGGAGAGTACGCTCAGGCTAAAGGTGTCTTTCAGCCCCTGCCAGGTCTGGTGCATGGCGCCGTTCAGTTCGCCCAGCAGATTGAAACTGGCGGCGTCGAACTGTTGTGTGGTGATGTGCTCGGCGGTGTAAAGGGTATTGAGCGTACCGACCACCACTTCTTTTGCCATCGCGCCGGTGACTAAACCGACCGTCGCTTGCCAGTTGTCTTCGTGCACACCCATCGGACTGAGGATTGGCGTCAGCACTTTACTGACGGTCGCCAGCGCCGAGTCGTTAATGTTGTCGACGGCTTTACCGCTGAAGGAGAAACTATTGAGTGCGCCAATGAAAATACTGGCGATGACAATCACTTTACCGGCCCGCAGCACAAAGCCTTTCAGGCGTTGCCAGGTTTGCAGCAGCAAGCTTTTCAAATGCGGAATATGGTAAACCGGCAACTCCATGACGAACGGCGAGGCTTCACCGCGCATGATGGTGTATTTCAGCACCAGCCCGGTAAGAATAGCGACCACGATACCGAGCAGGTAAAGCGAGAAGACCACCGATGCGCCGCTCTGTCCGAAGAATGCGGCGGAGAAGACGGCGAAAATCGCCAGACGTGCGCCGCAGGACATGAACGGTGCCATCATGACGGTCATCAGGCGTTCACGCGGGGCGTCGAGCGTGCGGGCCCCCATAATCGAAGGTACGTTACAGCCAAAACCGACGATCAGCGGTACGAAGGATTTTCCCGGCAGCCCCAGCGCCTGCATCAGGCGGTCCATCACAAAGGCGGCGCGCGCCATATAGCCGGAGTCTTCCAGAAACGAAAGAAACAGATACATCATGCCGATTTGCGGGACCAGCGGCAGAACGGTGTTGATCCCGCCGCCGACGCCCTGAGCAAGGAATATCGTCAGCCACTGCGGGAAATGCAGGGTAAAGCCCAGCCACTGTGTTCCCTGAATGAAAATAGCCGCCGAGCCGATATCGAAAATAGGTTGCAGCGCGCCGCCGATGTTAATCGCCAGCAGGAACATCAGGTACATAACCAGCAGGAAAATCGGCACACCGAGGAAGCGGTTCAGGATCACCCGGTCAAGGACTTGCGTCATACGGTTGGGAGCGGTCAGGTGCGAGTTGCTCACCGCTTCGCACAGGCTGACGATGCATTGGTAACGGGCATCGGCAATCAGCAACGCGGGATCTTCATGCTGCTGTTCGATCAGACGGGCGCGCACCTGCGGCAAAATATTAGCGCCGTTTCCCGCATGGGTCTGGCTGTAAATATCCCCTTCGAGCATTTGCAGGGCCAGCCAGCGGCGCTGTTGCAACGGCATTTCTGCAGGCATTTCTGCGGCCAGCAGATCCACTTCCTGCTGTAGCACCTGCGGATACGTCACGCGGGTAAGATTCGACGCTTCCGGGCGCTGGTCAATGGCGGCTTTAAGTTCGCTGATACCGCTCGCGCGGGTAGATACCAGGGCTATCACCGGGCAGCCAAGGCGCTTGGCGAGCGCCGGAATATCGATAGTGATGTTCTGGGTTTTGGCGATATCAAGCATATTCAGGGCGACGATGCAGGGAATGCCGAGTTCCAGCAGTTGCAGCGTCAGGTACAAATTACGTTCCAGATTCGACGCATCTACCACGTTTATCATCAGATCGGCTTCGTTGCCGAGGATGTAATGGCAGGCAATTTGTTCGTCGAGGGAGGTCTGTTCTGAAATGGTGGTCAGTGAATAGGTGCCGGGTAAATCGACCAGCGTGACCTGATGTTGTTGGGTCGCGAACTGCCCCTCTTTACGCTCAACCGTAACACCAGCCCAGTTACCCACGCGCTGACGTGCGCCGGTTAATTGGTTGAAAAGGGTGGTTTTACCTGAATTCGGATTACCAATTAAACCAATGGTCAGTGCTTTCATAGGTGATATCTGCGTGGAAATAAAAGGGAGTGGTGCGGGTAAAGCGTCTCACCCGCACTGAAAAATTAACAGGCCTGGATTTCGAGCTTCAACAGGTCGAGGTCTTTTTTGCGCACAACCAGACTGGTGCGGCGGGTTTCGATTTGTACCGGATCGCCCATCGGCGCAACGCGGATGATATTGAACAGTGAGCCGGGGAGCATACCCAGAGACAGCAGTTTCTGCCGGTACGCCGGGCTTATGTCAGCAGAGAAACCGATGATTTTGTAAGCACGTTGAGAGATAAGTTGCATAGTTCCTCGCGAAGCCTTCAGGCGTTTATGGGGGCGGCAGTTGTTTAATGCGCCGCGCTTCCTTGCCCGGATTTCCACTGGTCACTGCGAAATATTGTGCGATTTATCAGAAGCTGAAAACGCCCATCCGTGGAGATTAGGTTAAATACTCAAAGAAGTAAAAACGAGAATAATTATCATAATCAGTCCGCGAGTGGGGAATTAAAAAAGAAATTCTCTTCAGAATCCCTTCGCGACAGCCTTCATCACAGGGCACATCCTATGCCGCCCCCCTTGCCGTTTTATTGATTTACCTCAGTGATCGCGTGATTAGTTATCATTCAGGAAATAGGGTCTTTTAACATGCAAGAAAAAAGCCGCTGAAATTCAGCGGCTTCGGTTTACAAATGCACAGGTGGCTTTTAGTGCTTTTTACCCATTGCCGCGGCCAGGGCATCCATCATCGCGCTATTACCCGCACTGTTTGATGATGGGCGTGCTGCAGGTTTAGGTGATGCGCCGCGTTTTTGCTGGTCACGGCCATTCGCTGCCGGTGCTGCGGAACCGCTGTTTCGCCGCGCAGGCGCTTCACCCGGCTGCTCGTCGAGACGCATGGTCAGGGCGATACGTTTACGCTGCAGATCCACTTCCATCACTTTGACTTTGACGATATCCCCTGCCTTCACCACGGTGTGCGGATCCTCGACGAACTTGTTCGCCAGAGAGGAAATATGCACCAGACCATCCTGATGCACGCCGATGTCGACAAACGCACCAAAGTTAGTGACGTTAGTGACCGAGCCTTCCAGAATCATGCCCGGCATCAGGTCGTTCATGGTCTCGACGCCGTCGGCAAAGGTCGCGGTTTTGAATTCAGGACGCGGATCGTGCCCCGGTTTTTCCAGCTCTTTGATGATGTCGGTAACTGTTGGTATACCGAAGCGTTGGTCGGTGAACTCGCTGGCCTTAAGGCTGCGCAGCGCGTTGGAGTCGCCCATCAGCTCTTTCAGCGCCAGGTGGGTCGCCGCCAGAATGCGCTGCACCACCGTATAGGTTTCCGGGTGAACCGTCGAGGCATCCAGCGGGTTATCGCCATGGTTGATGCGCAGGAAGCCCGCGCACTGCTCGAAAGCTTTTGGCCCCAGACGGCTGACTTTCAGCAGCTGTTCGCGGTTGCGGAACTGGCCGTTTTCGTCGCGCCAGTTAACGATATTCTGCGCCATCATACGGGTCAGGCCGGCGACACGGGTCAGCAGCGGCACCGACGCAGTGTTGAGATCCACACCGACGGCGTTTACGCAGTCTTCCACTACGGTATCCAGTTTCTTCGCCAGCTGGGTCTGGCTGACGTCATGCTGGTACTGGCCGACACCGATGGATTTCGGATCGATTTTCACCAGTTCAGCCAGCGGATCTTGCAAACGGCGGGCGATAGAGACCGCGCCGCGAATGGACACGTCGAGATCCGGGAATTCCAGCGCCGCCAGCTCAGAAGCGGAATAGACAGACGCCCCCGCTTCACTGACGATGACTTTTTGCGCTTTCACTTCCGGGAACTGTTTTTGCAGGTCGAGGAAGAAGCGCTCAGTTTCACGTGACGCGGTGCCATTACCGATCGCCACCAGTTCGACATTATGTTTGATGCACAGCGCGGCAACCTGTTGTGCTGCTTTGGCGGCCTGACCGGTATGTGGATAAACCGTATCAATACCCACCAGTTTGCCAGTGTTATCCACAACGGCAACTTTTACACCGGTGCGCAGGCCCGGATCGAGACCCATTGTGGCGCGCATTCCCGCCGGAGCGGCCATCAGCAGGTCGTGCATGTTGCGGGCAAATACGTTAATCGCCTCCTCTTCTGCGCGTTCGCGGATGGTGCTCATCAGTTCGGTTTCAAGATGCAGCAGCACTTTGATACGCCAGGTCCAGTTCACCACGGCACGACGCCAGATGTCAGCCGGCGCGTTGTTTAAACGCAGCTTCAGATGGTCGATGATCAGCTGTTCGGCGTAGCTCTCTTTTGGCGTTTCGTCTTGTTGCGGGTCAGCATTTAGCGACAGTTGCAGTATGCCTTCGTTGCGGCCACGGAACATCGCCAGTGCACGGTGCGAAGGGACTTTAGCAATCGGCTCGTGATGATCGAAATAGTCGCTGAATTTGGCGCCTTCCTGCTCTTTACCCTCAACCACGCGTGAGACGAGATGGGCATTTTTCCACAGATAGTCGCGGACTTTTGCCAGCAGGGCAGCGTCTTCAGCGAAGCGCTCCATCAGAATATAACGGGCGCCGTCGAGGGCTGCTTTGGTGTCGGCTACGCCCTTGTCGGCATCAGCAAATTTGGCGGCGGTGGTGTCAGGATCGTGCTGTGGCTCATTCCACAGCAGGTCAGCCAGCGGCTCGAGCCCGGCTTCGATAGCGATTTGCCCGCGAGTACGGCGCTTGGGTTTATACGGCAGGTATAAATCTTCCAGCTCCGTTTTACTCAGCGTGGTGGTGATGGCTTTCGCCAGTTCGTCGCTCAGTTTTCCCTGATCCTCGATAGATTTGAGAATGGTCTGGCGGCGATCTTCCAGCTCACGCAGATAACTCAGACGGGTGTCCAACTGACGCAGTTGGGTATCATCCAACCCACCGGTGACTTCCTTACGATACCGTGCAATAAACGGCACGGTATTACCTTCATCCAGCAAGCGCACCACGGAAGCAACCTGCTCCGGGCGAACCTGCAATTCAGTTGCGATAATGCGGCTCAGTTGATCATTCATAGGTCTGGTATCTGTTTTTCACTGTGTAAGAGACATAAAATCAGGGGACAGTTATACGTTTTGAAGGTCAGAATTGCCAGTGCTGCGGGCCTTCTGACCGGCGTTTTGAGAGTTATGAACGGTTTATGAATCCGGACGCTCTTCGCCGTAATGGATTTTATTGATGTACCACAGCGCGTCACCCACCGGCGTCTGTACTACGGCGCTGTCACCCACCTCTTTTTTCAGCAAGGCCCGCGCCATCGGGGCATCGATAGAGATGTAATCTTTGCGGCCAAAAATTTCGTCATAACCGACGATGCGAAAGCGTTTAACGTCGCCGTCATCATTTTCCACTTCCACCCAGGCGCCAAAGAACACTTTGCCATCCTGCTGCGGCGAGTGATCCACAATGCGCAATTCTTCCATGCACTTGGTCAGATAACGGATGCGGCGGTCGATTTCACGCAGACGTTTTTTGTTGTACTGATAATCAGCGTTTTCGCTGCGGTCGCCAAGACTGGCCGCCCAGGTGACTTTCTTCGTCACTTCGGGCCGCTCCTCGCGCCAGAGAAAATCCAGTTCTTGCTTAAGTTTGTTGTAACCTTCGCGGGTAATGAGTTTGGTTTTCATGTTTTTTTCACAGAGTAAGCCTGTTTGTTATTGTGCGATCTTTCCACAGCCTTGTGGAAGCTACAACATGACTAACGCGATTTCGCCTTAAAGAGGTAAAGTGCAGGTAAGCGTAATATTAAGGATGAGACAGGCTTTACTGGACGAAAATTGTTGATAAATTAGGGAAAGCATAAGCTTTGTAACAATTTCGACTAGAATGTATACCATTAATCGCTGTCTGTTTTAGCACATTTTTCTAACAATACAGGCTTGGGTATTAATGCCTTTGGGAGTAATAAAAAATGCAAGAGAATCACAAGATTCTGGTCGTTGATGACGACATGCGACTGCGTGCACTTTTAGAACGCTATCTGACCGAACAGGGCTTCCAGGTACGTAGCGTAGCCAATGCCGAACAAATGGATCGCCTGCTGACCCGTGAATCCTTCCACCTGATGGTACTTGATCTGATGTTACCGGGTGAAGATGGTTTGTCTATCTGCCGCCGTTTGCGCAGCCAGAGCAATCCGATGCCCATTATCATGGTCACCGCCAAAGGCGAAGAAGTGGACCGCATCGTTGGCCTTGAAATTGGTGCCGATGACTATATTCCTAAGCCGTTCAACCCGCGTGAACTGCTGGCCCGTATCCGTGCCGTTCTGCGCCGTCAGGCGAATGAACTGCCTGGCGCGCCGTCGCAGGAAGAAGCCGTGATCTCCTTCGGCAAATTTAAGCTGAATCTCGGTACGCGCGAAATGTTCCGTGAAGACGAACCTATGCCTCTGACCAGCGGTGAGTTCGCTGTGTTGAAAGCGCTGGTGAGCCATCCGCGTGAACCGTTGTCCCGTGACAAGCTGATGAATCTGGCACGTGGCCGTGAATACAGCGCCATGGAACGCTCCATTGACGTGCAGATTTCACGCCTGCGCCGCATGGTAGAAGAAGATCCTGCACATCCACGTTATATCCAGACCGTTTGGGGCCTGGGCTATGTCTTCGTGCCGGACGGCAGTAAGGCATGAGACGAATACGCTTTTCACCGCGTAGCTCGTTTGCCCGAACCCTGCTGTTGATCGTCACCTTGCTGTTCGTCAGCCTGGTGACGACCTATCTGGTGGTGCTGAATTTTGCCATCCTGCCCAGTCTGCAACAGTTCAATAAGGTGCTGGCTTACGAAGTTCGTATGCTGATGACCGACCGGTTGCAACTGGAGGATGGCACTCTGCTGGCTGTGCCACCGGCGTTCCGCCGCGAAATCTATCGCGAGCTTGGCATCTCTCTCTACACCAATTCCGCGGCTGAAGAGAGCGGTCTGCGCTGGGCGCAACATTACGAATTCCTCAGTCAGCAAATGGCGCAGCAGCTCGGTGGGCCGACCGATGTTCGCGTTGAGGTCAATAAAAATACCCCGGTGGTGTGGCTAAAAACCTGGTTGTCTCCCGACATCTGGGTACGCGTCCCGCTGACCGAAATCCATCAGGGCGATTTCTCCCCGCTGTTCCGTTATACACTGGCGATTATGCTGCTGGCGATCGGCGGCGCGTGGCTTTTTATCCGTATTCAGAACCGACCCCTGGTTGAACTTGAACATGCCGCTTTGCAGGTCGGGAAAGGGATCATTCCGCCTCCGCTGCGTGAATATGGCGCGTCTGAAGTGCGTTCCGTGACGCGGGCATTTAATCAGATGGCCGCGGGCGTGAAGCAACTTGCCGACGACCGTACTCTGCTGATGGCCGGTGTCAGCCATGATTTACGTACACCACTGACCCGTATTCGCCTCGCGACAGAGATGATGAGTGACGGCGATGGTTACCTCGCGGAGTCCATCAATAAGGACATCGAAGAGTGCAATGCCATCATCGAGCAATTTATCGATTATCTGCGAACCGGTCAGGAGTTGCAGACAGAAGAGTGCGATTTGAACTCGATTCTCGGCGAAGTGATCGCTGCTGAAAGCGGGTATGAGCGTGAAATTGAGAGTGACCTGGTCGACGGTGAGGTCCTGGTTAACGTGCATCCGCTCTCCATCAAACGCGCTGTGGCGAATATGGTGGTGAACGCAGCCCGCTATGGTAATGGCTGGATTAAAGTCAGCAGCGGCAAAGAGCTACAGCGCGGCTGGTTCCAGGTAGAAGATGACGGCCCGGGCATTGAGCAGAGTCAGCTTAAGCACCTGTTCCAACCTTTCGTACGTGGCGACAGCGCCCGAACCACCAGTGGTACAGGGCTTGGTCTGGCGATTGTTCAGCGCATCATTGATGCACATGCCGGTTCGCTGGATATTGGCCGCAGTCCACGGGGTGGGTTACGCATTCGCGCGTATTTACCGTTACCGAGTGAGAAGGCCATTGCGGTGGCTCTTCCGCAAAAAACAGTTTGATTTAAGGGGCTTTGCCCCTTACCCCGCTTAAATCTTTAAATTCAAATTCAAGAGCAAAACCTTGGGTTGTCACCCAAACCGGCCCAGAAGGCGCGTAGGCGCGCGCCCTCTGGACTCCCGCGCCAGCAGCTTCGCTGGTCACAATGGCCGTGTTTCAGGTATCTCAGCGATAGCCGTAAAATGTCATCGCTCCGCGATTCCCGGCTGCGGGTTCGAGCCAACGATAAAAATGTTGTCTCTCCACCGACTTGCCGGTGACATTTTGAACACGGCCGAAGCTTCTTTAAATTCAAAACCAGACTGATTTTATCTTTTAAAAATGCCTGGGCCGCATTCAAAAATGACGCCGAACAAGAGGTGCAAAACCGCGCGGTTTTCTGCGCGGGTTGAAACCCGCAGTGAGGGGCCCGCCTAAGCGGCGGCATTTTGCGGCTGTAACAGAGATACCTGAAACACGGTCATTATGACCAGCGCAGCTGCGGAAGCCGCATAAAAAGGCGCGGGATGTCCAGAAGGGCCGCGCCTACGGTCCTTCTGGGCGGGTGTGGGCAGCAGGCCCACGACCTTGACCTTGAATTTAAAATGTTGCGAAGCTTTTTAAAGCGGAATCTTCGGTCCTGCCTCCACTAACCGCGCGCCCGCGCTCGTATCTGTATATTTATCAAAGTTAGCTACAAACCGCTGCGCCAGGTCATGCGCCTTCTCTTCCCACTGTTCCTGGTTCGCGTAGGTATTGCGCGGGTCAAGAATATGCGTATCTACGCCCGGTAATTCTGTAGGCACCGCGAGGTTAAAGACTGGAAGGGTGAAGGTTTCGGCTTCGTCGATTTTTCCGTTCAGAATGGCGTCGATGATGGCACGGGTATTTTGGATCGAAATGCGTTTACCGGTACCGTTCCAGCCGGTGTTCACCAGGTAAGCCTGCGCGCCTGCGGCCTGCATACGCTTCACCAACACCTCGGCATACTGCGTGGGGTGCAGGGTAAGGAAAGCCGCACCGAAGCAGGCAGAGAAGGTTGGAGTCGGTTCTGTGACACCCCGCTCGGTGCCTGCCAGCTTGGCGGTGAAACCGGAGAGGAAGTGATATTGCGTTTGGTCTGCGGTCAGGCGTGATACCGGTGGTAAAACGCCAAAGGCATCGGCGGTCAGGAAGATCACTTTGGTAGCGTGACCGGCTTTCGATACCGGTTTAACGATATTGTTAATGTGGTAAATCGGGTAGGAGACGCGGGTGTTTTCTGTTTTGGAGTTGTCGTCGAAGTCGATTTTACCGTCTTTGCTGACCACGACGTTTTCCAGCAGGGCGTCACGGGTGATCGCGCCGTAGATATCGGGTTCTGCCTCTTTGCTCAGCTTGATGGTTTTCGCATAGCAGCCGCCTTCGAAGTTGAATACGCCGTCGTCATCCCAGCCGTGTTCGTCATCACCAATCAGCTTACGTTTCGGGTCAGTGGAGAGCGTGGTTTTACCCGTACCGGATAGCCCGAAGAAAATCGCCACATCGCCTTTTTCGCCGACGTTTGCCGAACAGTGCATGGAGGCAATACCTTTAAGCGGTAACAGGTAGTTCATGACAGAGAACATCCCTTTCTTCATCTCACCGCCGTACCAGGTGCCACCGATCAGCTGAATGCGCTCAGTCAAATTGAACGCAACAAAGTTTTCGGAATTCAGCCCCTGTTTTTGCCAGTTTGGATTGGTACATTTTGCACCGTTCATCACGATGAAATCAGGTTCGAAGTGCTCCAGTTCGGCTTCGTCCGGACGGATAAACATGTTTTTGACGAAGTGTGCCTGCCAGGCCACTTCGGTAATGAACCGGACCTTCAGACGTGAGTCGGGGTTGGCACCGCAAAAGGCGTCGATGATAAACAGGCGTTTGCCGGAAAGTTGCTGTGTCACCAGGTCCTTCAGTGCGCTCCACACTTCCTGCGTCAGCGGCTGATTGTCATTTTTCCCTTTGCCCTGATCGGCCCACCAGACGGTGTCGCGGGTCGTGTCGTCGCGCACGATGTACTTATCTTTCGGAGAGCGGCCGGTGAAAATGCCGGTATCCACATTGACGGCCCCCAGTTCAGTCACCTGACCGCGCTCAAAACCCTCGAGCCCCGGTGCTGTCTCTTCTTTGAAAAGGAAGTCGTAATCGGGGTTGTAGATGATCTCGCTGGTGTCGTTGATACCGTAGGTGGCCAGCGTTTCTTTCGTGAGATGACGTGTTGGCATATCCCTGCTCCTCAATCGAATGGTCAAACCTGAACGGCCAGTCAGCCGCTATGATTAATTTGACTGTAATTGTAGGGTTTTATGGCGTTTTATCCGCGATTGCTATCAAAGAATGGCATCAGTGACAGGATTTTTGGTGATTATGCGAGACAGTGCACGGGAATGGTGTAACGGGGGAAAGAGGCTGCAATGAAGCCGGAGCAATGTCAGACATTGCTCCGGTTTTCGGGGAGTTAATGGTGCTTAATGCACTGAGCCGTCTGACTCTGGCAGGCTGCCGCTGGCTTTCAGCGTCGCCATATCCATGGCGTCAAAGACATAATCGCTGCCGCAGTAGTCACAATGCATTTCGATTTTGCCATCTTCTTCCAGCATTTCGAGTACTTCGCCGTCCGGCAGGGTCATCAGCGCATCAGCACAACGGTCGCGTGAGCAGGTGCAACGGAAGCAGACATCCTGCGGTTCATACAGCGTGACCTCTTCCTGATGGTACAGGCGGTAGAGCACTTCGTTAGCTGGCAGGGTGAACAGTTCGTCGGCTTTAATGGTGTGAGTCAGCTGAGCAAGATGGTTGAGCTCTTCCGGATCTGTCTCCTGCGCCGGAAGCACCTGCAACAGTAAACCACCCGCAGCGAGTTTGTCTTCAGACAGACCGGTACGAATGAAAATACGCGTCGGCAGCTGTTCTGACTGCATGAAGTAGTTTTCCAGACACTCTGCCAGTGTTTCGCCTTCCAGACCTACCACGCCCTGATAGCGTTCGCCTTCGGTCGGAGAAATGGTGATCACCATGTAGCCGTTGCCGATCATCTGACGCAGCGTGCTGTCTGGGGCAATTTCACCTTGCAGACGCGCGACGCCGCGCATTTCTTGCTGGTTATTGCCGTTGATGACGGCCAGTTTCAGCGGGCCATCACCCTGAAGCTGGACGGTTATGTCGCCGTCAAATTTCAGGGTGGCGGTCAGCAGGCTGGTGGCCACTAACATTTCGCCAAGCAGGGTACGAACTTCGGCCGGGTAGTCATGGCCTGCAACGATCTGCTGGAATGTCTCGCTAAGCGAAACCAGTTCACCGCGTACGGAATGGTGAGTGAACAGATAGCGGTGTAGTTGGTCGTGATTTGACATAGATTCTCTCTGTTTGACTGCCTGGCGAAGTTTAGTCGGCATCGCCATTTTTAAATTTGATCAGGTCACGGCGTTCCTTTTTATCCGGACGGCGGTCCGGATGAGGCATCGCATTCATTTTACGTGCCAGGGCGACTTTCTCCCGCTTGGCGACGCTTGCCTCGGTTTCCTGATAGAGCTTTTGGGCTTCTTCCGCAGTGCGACGCTGAGTGGTTAAGCCCAGCACCATGACCGTTCTTTCGTCATTCCCCTGACGCAGGGTGATTTCGGCGTTCATTTCCATCAGCTTGCTGGGCTTACTGCGCTGACCGTTGTAATGCACTTTGCCGCCGTCAACCATTTCCCGCGCCAGCGCACGGGTTTTATAAAAACGTGCCGCCCACAACCATTTGTCGAGGCGAACTGCGTTGTCATCTTCTGCCGTTTTACCCTTCATACGTCTCTCCCCGGGTGAGCAATGATCAAGCGCCCCTGCCCGCCACCGGATGAATCGAAGGTAACAGGCTACGGAAATCGTTAATCGACGGATGCGCGGCAAATGACTTGTCCGCCAGGGTGGAATCTGGATTTTCTATACCCAGACAATAGCGGATACCAAAGGCTTTTGCCGCATTGAGGATAGGTTCACCGTCATCAACAAACAGAGTGCGCGCCGGGTCAAAACCGGTTTGCTGCTGCACTGCCGCCCACAACCGCTGATCTTCCTTTGGATAACCAAATGTATGGGTGGAAAGTAATAAATCAAGGTGCTGGTCCAAACCTGTGTGCTGACATTTCACCGCCAGGCTGTGCGGATGCGCGTTGGTCAGCAAAATAGCTTCGCGGCCACTTGCCCGTAATTGCTGCAAAAAAGGCAGGGTGTCGTCGCGCAATTTAGCGTTGCTGCCAATATCGGTGGTCATCTGATAGATATCGAGATCCAGCTTCTGGCACCAGTAGTCGAAGCAATACCAGTTCATGGTGTGCTGGACGGCGAGGTATTCGGCCTGAATATATTGCCGCGCTTCGTCAAAAGCGATGGCGCGTTGCTGGCTCAGCGCCAGAGGGACGTCCTGCAACCAGAACTGGCTGTCAAAGGCCAGGTCCAGCAAGGTGCCGTCCATATCAAGCAGCACGGTATCAATGGTGTTCCAGTCGAAATCGGGGGACATGCAGACTCCATATCGCCCGCCCGGTGGCATCAGGCAGCCACCGCGGGGAGCAAATGTTCAATAGCAGGGAAGGACTTCAGGGTAGCACAGGGCCTTCTGACACAGAAAGCGGTCAGTCCAGATGGCGGGCCGACGTACCGACCAGCGTCGGGTTGAAGCAGTTGGTGTAATAGTTTTGAATATCGTTCATGCGATGCTTGTCTTTCATACGGCGCTTCACCAGCAGAACGCTGTTGGTGATGAGGCAAACAATCAGTAACAGCAGTAACAGGCTGGTGCCGAGATAGCGCCACAGCGTAGAGATGTCCGGTTCACTGTGCAGCGAAATATGGCGCGTTCCGTTCGCATCGATGCTGATGCTGGTGATCACGCCCTGCGCGCTGAATGGCGTGTGTAACAACGTGGAGGACAAATTCTGCAGCTGCTTCCACTGGCCGAGCGGGTTATACGCATACAGCGACACCGGCGGAACCGGCTGGTCTACCAGCTGTTTACCTTCATCGTTGGTGATCAGGAAGCCGCCCGGTGGTGGGCTGTTCAATGCTTCTGCCGCGCGGCGGGTTTCATGGGCGAAGAAGGAGGAGGTTGCCGTATTGACCAGCTCACTGAGTGTCTGCGCACTGACCGGACGCAGTAGCACATTCATGCCCTTCAGCGTGCCGGATTTTGCGCGTTTCACTAACGTAGCCCAGTTATCCGCATTGCCCAGATTAACCAGCGCATTTTTCAGCCTGACGCAGTCGTCGCTGGTGCTGCAAAGCGCCTGGGTTTTCAGCACGATGTCAGAGAAGTCATCCAGCAAAATCATGCCCGATTTCTCAATGGCGGTGGCCAGTTGCGGGTTGATATTTTGTTCGGTGCTGTTGCCCGGGTGTAGCTGAGTATTGACGGTGGTCAGTAGCGCGGTGGCGGCATCAATTAATTCTGATTCCGGCATCGGCAGGGGAGGCGCTTCATTCCAGTAAATACCGGAGCAATCAAACGGCATGAATCCGCCGGGTGCCGTTCGGGCATTGGCCGGAGGAACGTAGCACATACCGGTGCCTTGTACTTTGAGTGTGTCGCCCACGCGCAGCGGCGTTTTCTCTAATGCCTGTACGCTGTTGACTTGCGTGCTTTGTGCGCCCTGTAACCAGGCAATGCTGAGTTTCAGCGGCAGGCCGAGGGGAACATAAATCAACAGCATCAGCAGCAGCACCAGCGCACTGGCGGCCAGCACCAGGTTTTTACCCCACTGCTGCAACGGGTAGTTTTTAACTTCTTCATGCAGTGAAAGATACGCCCCCTGACGGACCACATGGCTGTTCATATAGAGCTCGATGTCGGTCGGTTGCCCCAAATCCCTGCCAATGTAGGGTTGCCAGTGCGGTGGATAAACCAGATCGACGGCACCTAATGAAATATTGCTGATATCACCCTGTTTGGACTCACCAAACAGGCCCCAGCGTTTAGGCTGACCCCGCAGACAGTGGATTTCTTTACGATTTTTCCCCAGCCGTTCAGCCAGCAAACGCCAGCCTGCCCAGCCGAGCAGCACGGCCGCGATCGCCAGCGTCCACGGCAGGATCATCGCCGGGCCGATCAGTGTGATAAACAGCAGCAACATAACCGCAGAAATCGCCAGCGCTTCGCGCACACCGTTGGAGCGGGTCAGCGCGTGCTCTTCACGGGTTTCATACCGCACTTTTACCAGCTGAATATGCTCACTCTCCTCGTGACGAATCGAGGCGTTTTGCGGTGGCACAGGGATGACCGAAGGGGCGGGGGTTGGGCGTTCATAAATATGGTCGACAAGCGAGTGACCATTGAGCGAGATAACCAGAGGGACCGTTTGAGTTTTGATCAGCTCAACGTGGTTTTCATGCGCGATATACTGCTCCCAGAACGGAGGCAGGTGGATTTCAGTCGTATCGAGAAAGTAGCGCCACTTATTGGGGTCTTCACTGGCAACACCATAGCGGGTGATCGCGCGGGTGATGGTATAGACATTTTCACTTTTGGCCGTCAGCGTGAGCTTATCGCGCAGGAGCATGAGATCGCTGCGATGTGTGATAGGTGTCTGGCTGAGTTTTTCATTCTGACGCAGGTATTGCTCGACGGCGTCACGTTCCTGCTGCGTCATCTTACGTTGATTGGGTTTGGAGAAATGAACGCTCGACGTCGCGGTGTTACGGCGTCGTACGATAAACCAAAGGAATACCCCAGCGGCAATGACGGTGATGCACAATAAAAAAAGTGTAACGACTACTGTGCTCATCCGATCCCCTGACTAAGATGACTGATGTCGATGCGTTGGAATGACATATTTATTAGTTGTTATTTTTCTTACATGTTCCGTAAAAACATCCACTTCTGATCATATCAATAATGTCACTATGACGGGTATCGGTATAATCCTATTTTTAAACGTACGGCTTTTTGTTAAAGATTTTTTGTCCGATTTGAGAAGCCGATCGCGAACTCCTGTAAGGAAATTTCCCCGTGGATATCGTTACACCGAATTTATGTCGCACAAATATTGCGATAAAGGTTCGCATTAACGCACAATGCCATCAAGTGACAATGAACTGAACCCATTGCGACACCGGTATCAGGTGAACAATAAATTGGGGAACACATGGATAAGCACCTGCAAAAACCTGAGATTCAGAAAATTGAAAAGGTAGCGAGCTCACGCTTGTTCACCATCGAATCCGTAGATCTCACTTTCAGCAACGGTGTGCAGCGTGTTTATGAGCGTATGCGCCCGTCTAATCGTGAAGCGGTACTCATTGTCCCGGTCATCGGTGATGATCTGCTGCTGATCCACGAATATGCCGTGGGTATCGACGGTTATGAATTAGGCTTTCCTAAAGGGCTGATTGATCCGGGCGAAAGCGTGCTTGAGGCTGCGAACCGTGAGTTGATGGAAGAGGTGGGTTATGGTGCTCAGCACTTTGATTTCCTGATGCAGCTGACCATGGCGCCCTCGTATTTCTCAAGTCGCATGAATATCGTCATCGCCAAAGGACTGTATCCGCAAAGCCTGGAAGGGGATGAGCCGGAGCCGTTGCCACAAACCCGCTGGCCGATTGCCCGCATGATGGAACTGCTGAACGAGCCGGATTTCAACGAAGCCAGAAACGTCAGCGCACTGTTTCTCGCCCGCGATTTCCTAATGAGAAACGCCGTTTAGCCAGTGATTCTTTTAGCGTATTCTTCCCAATAAAAAAGCCGGTCTGCTTACATGCATGACCGGCTTTTTTGACGTCTTTAGTTCATCAGAACAGTTCGTGCGCCTGACCGTTGTCCATCAGTGTCGTCCCCACTTCATGAACAGCATGTTCAGTCGGTTGAGTGCCATCAATGAAATACTCAGGGCGGCTTGCGCCACCGCCATCAGACAGTTTGCCGGTTTGCTTATCGATGGTGACTGTCACAATACCCGGTGGTGGGGTCTGTTTCTGTTCAGGTACGCCATCGAGCACGGCTTTCATGTAGTCATCCCAGGCTGGTTGAGCGCTCTTGGCTCCGCCTTCTGCGCCAGAAATCTGGTCAGGAATGACACCTGATGCCGTCGAACGACCGAGGTCACGGCGGTGATCGTCAAATCCGATCCACACCGAGGTCACTACGTTCGGGCCATAGCCGGAGAACCACGCATCTTTGGAGCTGTTGGTGGTACCCGTTTTGCCGCCGATATCATGACGTTTCAGGTCGCGACCCGCACGCCAGCCTGTTCCCATCCAGCCCGGTTCACCAAAGATGTTGGTGTTGAGCGCATCACTGATGAGGAACGAAAGCGGTGTGCTGATCACATGTGGCGCGTATTGCTGATCACCATTCTGCTGAGCTTGACCCGCCGGAACCTGCTCAAGCTGCGGCATCGGCACGCTGTTGTTGTTATTGCCTTCGCTGGAAACCGCGACGTTCTCGACGTTGTCATCGGAGAGCACGGCCGATTTTTGCGAATCACCATAAATCACCGGGATGTTGCAGGTACGGCAGGCAATTTTCGGTTTGGCTTCAAACTGAACCTGACCGGATTCATCAACGATTTTGGTGATGAAGTACGGGTCAACCAGATAGCCACCGTTAGTCAGCGCGGCATAACCACGCACAACCTGCAACGGCGTGAAGGATGCAGAACCCAGCGCCAGTGATTCGGAGTGAACAATGTTGGCCGCCGGGAAGCCGAAGCGCAGCAGATATTCCGCCGCGTAATCGACACCCATCGCACGCATCGCACGCACCATCACCACGTTCTTCGACTCTCCCAGCCCCTGACGCAGGCGAATTGGGCCAGCATAGGTTGGTGGTGAGTTCTTCGGACGCCAGTCCTGACCGGCACCGGCATCCCAGCGGGTGATCGGCATGTCGTTGAGGATGGTCGCCAGCGTCAGGCCTTTGTCCATTGCTGCGGTGTACAGGAACGGTTTGATGTTCGAACCGAGCTGACGCAAGGCCTGCGTTGCACGGTTGAATTTGCTCTGATTGAAGTCGAAACCACCCACCAGCGCTTCTACTGCGCCATCGTTCGGATTCAGGGACACAATGGCAGAGTTGACATCAGGAACCTGCGCCAGCCACCAGACGTCACCCACTTTACGCACCCAGATTTGCTGACCAGGCTGCACCACATCAGACACTTTCTTCGGCGTTGGCCCCTGACTGTTGTCGGAACGGTAAGGGCGTGCCCAGCGCATTCCGCTAAACGGCAATGAAATCACCGCGCGGTTTGCCATGGTGGCTGTGGCCTGTTCGCCATCAATCTGTGTCACAACCGCAGGGAAGAGCGGGCCATAGACCGGCAGGGTTTTCAGAGACTGAACAATTTTGTTCTCATCCCAGGGTGTTTCGCCCACTTTCCACAGCTGATTTGACGGTCCACGGTAACCGTGACGCATGTCGTAGTTCAGCACGTTGGTGCGCAGGGCTTCCTGAGCGGCCAGCTGGGTTTTCTTGGTAATGGTGGTGTAGACCATGTAGCCGTCGTTATACGCGTTGTCGCCATAACGTTTCACCATCTCCTGACGCACCATTTCTGTCAGGTACGGTGCAGAAAATTCAATGTGCGGAGCATGGTAATTGGCGACCAGCGGTTCAGCACGCGCCTCATCATACTGCGCCTGCGTGATGTATTTCTCATCAAGCATACGGGACAGCACGGTGTTGCGACGCGCCAGAGAGCGGTCGTGAGAGTAAAGCGGGTTGAACGTTGACGGTGCTTTCGGCAGTCCGGCAATCACGGCCATCTCGCTGAGCGTCAGCTGGCTGACATCCTTACCGAAATAGACCTGCGCCGCGGCCCCCACGCCGTAAGCGCGGTAACCGAGGTAGATCTTATTGAGATACAACTCAAGGATCTCATCCTTGGTCATCATCTGTTCGATGCGGATCGCCAGAAACGCTTCTTTGATCTTACGCGTCAGTGTCCGTTCCGGGCTCAGGAAGAAGTTACGTGCCAGCTGCTGAGTGATGGTACTGGCACCCTGCGAAGCATGGCCAGAGACCAGTGCCACAGAAGCAGCACGGAAAATACCGATCGGATCAACGCCGTGATGTTCATAAAAACGGCTGTCTTCGGTTGCGATGAATGCATGAACCATCTCCGGAGGGATCTGGCCAAGTTTCAGGGGAATACGACGTTTTTCGCCGTATTGGGCGATTAAATCGCCTTCAGCACTGTAAACCTGCATCGGTGTTTGCAAGCGCACGTCTTTGAGCGTGGCGACATCAGGCAGCTGCGGCTCGATATATTTGTACAAGCCAAATATCGAGGCTGCTCCCAGCAAAATGCAACACAGTGCAAGAATCAAAAAATACTTTACGAACTTCACCTGAGATTTCCCATTTAGTGTCAATTGGGCAGTTTATAAACAACCGCGCGGTAGTATAAAGGCAAGCCTACGACATGGATACGTTCTTTTCTTAACTTGACCCTATGGAGATTGGGCGAAAATGCGACTACAAGCATGGCAGGTAGGCCTGGATATTCAAGCCGGTTATGCCCGGGCGATCGCGGTTCAGCGACGCCGCTACGGCTGGCAATTAAGGCAATGGTGGCAACACCCGTTACCGGCCCTTACGCTGCGCGGGGGGATTTTACATGAGAGCGCGCGGCTTTCCGCTATTTTATCTGTTTGGCGCAACACCTTGCCGGCAAAGATCTCGCTGCGCGTTTCGCTTCCTGCTCAGCGTGCCATGCAGCACATCCTTCCTCCGCCGGATAACCGGCTAAGCGCGACCACACGCAGTGCCTTTATTTTCTCCAGCGCAGCGCGCCATTTTCCACTGAGTGTGGAGCAACTGGTGATGGACTACCGGACGGATCCCTGTGGCGACAAAAATATTATTGTCACGGCGGCGAGGCAGCAGGAGATTCAACAGTGGCAACACTGTCTGGCACAGTCCCGGCTCTTTCCCGATGTTTTTGAACTTGCACCCTGTGCGTTGCAGTCAGCAGCCAGTGCGGCGGGTGTCAGCCCTGAAAAACTGTTGCTACATCGGCTGGATGATGGCTGGTTGTGGGCTGCGCCTCACGGGTTGCCTTTTCAATTTGGCATGTTTGACGGAAATGAGATCGGCGATATTGCCCAGCTTGCGCTCCGCGTCCGGGAGCAATATCGGGCGGCAAAGTTATGCGATGAAGAGTGTCTGTTCAGTAGCGTGAAGCCTGAAGCGCTTCCCGCAGGCGTGCTTCCCTGGTCACCGTTAACGGCAATAGGGCAACTTTCGCCGCCTCTTCCTGCGAATCCGGGGGCTTTTGCGCTTGCCACCGGTCTGGCCCTGCGCCCGGAGGACCGCTAATGCTGCACGTTAATCTGCTGCCCTGGCGCAGCATTCAACAACGGCAACAGCAGAGACAGTGGCTGCGGCACGTTATGATATTCGTCACGCTGACGGCGGTGCTGATGTCGCTCTGGTCTGCTTCCACGCGACATGCGTTGCGAAAAGAACAAAGCCACCTGCTGATGCTGACCGACAGCCAGGCGCGGTTTACTCTGCAGCTTAAAAAGGTCAGTGATGCGACGCAGCAGTTGCATGAGTTACAACACGACGCCAGAGAACAGAAACAGAAGCGGATAAAAAGTCTGGGATATCTCGCCCTGCTGACCTCCCTCGCCAGACATATTCCTGACAGCCTGTGGTTGACAGAACTGACCGACGAGCCGGACGGACGCATTCAACTGCGTGGAGAAAGCGCCGAGTATCCGGCTGTGATGGTGTTCGCTCAGAGACTGAATGACGACGCATTATTCAGTGAGGTTCGTTTGCTGGATATCCAGCGCCTGCCAGCGCAAAGCCTGCGGTTTGTCGTACAGATACGGCTTGCACAGCAGACGGGTGCCCAGTGAAGGATTTCGCCATGAGTAATACCTTTTCACTGCTCTTCAGCCAGATGATGCAGCGACCGCGTTGGCAGCAATGGGCCTTGTGGATAGCGTGTGGCCTTGGTCTGTTGAGCCTGCTCTATTTTATGATGCTGAAAGCCCCTAGACAGCAGTTACAGCAGGGGCTGCAAGATGCTGAGGCTCTGCAAAAAGGCTTATCTGCGCAGCAGCGAAGTTTACTGGAACAGCCTTCGCTGAATGAACTGTTGCATCAACAGGCGCTTTTAAAACCGGTCAGCGCCGCGGGGATAATGCTGGTGGATAAAATCGCCGGGCCATTACGCCAGTCGACAGGCACGCTTTTACAGTGGGAGCCTGAGGCAGGGGGGAGTGAAAATGAAGAGCGGGGAACGCTGACATTCCGGTCGGATTTCAAAGGGGTGATGGTGCTGCTGACGGAATTACTCAACGATCCGGCCGCACCGGTGGTGCGGCAGTTGCAGTTGCGTGTAGAAAAACCGCTACTTCACATTACGCTCGCGCTCGCCGAAGAACCATTCTATTCCCCAATCTTCTCAGCACTTTCAACCGATGTCGGGGTGAATCGTGATCCGTTCTCTGTACAGGATATTGAGGTTTGTTCGGATAACGCCAACAGCCTCAGGGATGTAACTCTGGGCGGAATGATTAGCGATGCAGAACATCAGCAGGGCTGGATGTTATGGCCCGGCCGTGGCTGGCAACCTGCTGAGGTCGGGTGGCGTGATGATCAGTCCGGCTGGCAGGTCGTTGCGGTCGGGAATGGGCAAATCACATTTAATTTACAACGCGCACCCTGTGCTGAAAAACAACATACGCTGATGTTTTCGCGCCAGAGCGGGTTTGAGCCTAGGGAATTCCAGGGAGAGGAAAAAAAATGAAGAAAGTTAAAAGAGCCGTGTGGGGGGCGGGAATCATCGCCTTACTGGTGCTGAGTGGTGCCGGTATCGCGGCAGCGCCGCAAGCCGCTATCAAGCCCGTCACCTTGGAATTTCTGGATACGCCTCTGACCGTTATTTTGCAGGCACTGGCCGAGCACCGGCAGATGAATCTGGTCACCGCACCGGGTGTGGAAGGTAAACTCAGTGTCCGGCTGAAAGAAGTTCCGTGGCAGCAGGCGATGGAGATCATCCTGCAGATGGGAAAGCTGACGCAGCGGCAGCAGGGCAATGTGCTGATGGTTTTTCCGCAAATTGATCCCGCGGCTCAACGGCAGAAACAGCAGGAGGAGAGCGAGCGCGAACTCCAGCAGCGCCCGCTGGAAAGCCTGACACTGGCATTGCAAAACGCAGATGCCACCGAAACCGCCGCCAGCCTGAATGCTCAGAAAGGCACGTTGTTGTCGGATAAAGGCCATGCTTCTGCCGATGTTCGTACTAATACGCTGCTAATCCGCGATACCCGGCAGGCGCTCGATACCATCACGCCCTGGTTAAAAGAGATGGACATGCCGTTACAGCAGGTACAACTGGCTGCCCATATTGTCACTATGAACACTGAGAGTCTGCGTGAGCTTGGTGTCCGCTGGGGATTTACGGGTGATAACCCGATCACAAAATCGGTCAGAGTGAATAATTTCAGCATGGGAATGCCGGTGGAGAATCCCATCGCGACAATGGGCTTTAATCTGGCACACATCAGCGGGCGAATATTGGATCTGGAGCTGACGGCGCTGGAGCAGGAAGATCAGGTGGAAATTATCGCCAGCCCGCGCCTCCTGACTGCGCACATGCAGACGGCCAGCATCAAACAGGGGACGGAAATCCCCTATCAGGTTTCCAGCGGGGCCAGCGGAAGCACGTCGATAGAATTTAAAGAGGCGGTGCTGGGCATGGAGGTTACGCCGAAAATTCAGCGTAACGGTGATATTACGCTGGCGCTACAAATCAGTCAGAACATGCCAGGGCGCACCATCAAACAGGCCGAAGGCGAGGCGCTGGCCATCGATAAACAGGAAATTAAGACTCAGGTAACGGTCAAAGATGGAGAAACTATTGTGTTAGGCGGCATTTTTCAGCGCCAAAATCAGAACACGGAAAATAAAGTGCCGGTGCTTGGCGACATCCCCGTCATGGGATCTTTATTCAAACAGCAAACAAAAAGCATGAAGCGCCGCGAATTGGTCATTTTTATTACACCAACCTTAATTAGCCGCCATTAATCGGGGTGTTGGCGTGACTAAAACGGCAGAATAGCGTTGAGCTTATGCAACTTTTTGTGTCACGAAAGGCTTCTGAGTTTGACGCTGCGGCCGAATTAGCTTACAAGGGTTACCGAATTGAGCACCGTGATTTTTAATGACTGCTGAAACGCCGATAAAAACGTACGGTTTCCCTCCCGCGGCGCGCGATGCGATTTATTCGGTTGCCAAACTACCAAGAGTGTTGAGATAATTTTTGTCTGATCTCGCACTACCGCTCATGAGGTTTCAGTTTAGGTCCCGCCGCTAATTTGATTGGCGGGGCGGGTTATCATCAACGAATTGTCTTAGTAATACCGAAAAACATGGCAGAGAAACGCAATATCTTTCTGGTTGGGCCTATGGGTGCCGGCAAAAGCACTATTGGTCGACAGTTAGCTCAGCAACTCAATATGGAGTTTTTCGACTCCGATCACGAAATTGAGCGACGCACCGGAGCTGATGTGGGCTGGGTATTTGATTTAGAAGGCGAAGACGGATTCCGCGACCGCGAAGAAAAAGTGATCAACGAACTCACAGAAAAGCAAGGCATCGTTCTGGCGACCGGCGGGGGTTCTGTTAAATCACGTGAAACCCGTAACCGTTTGTCAGCGCGTGGCGTTGTCGTCTATCTTGAAACTACCATCGAAAAACAATTGGCGCGTACACAACGCGACAAAAAACGTCCATTATTACAGGTGAGTGCACCCCCACGCGAAGTGCTTGAAGCACTGGCGAAAGAACGCAACCCTCTGTATGAAGAAATTGCGGATGTGACTATCCGTACTGACGATCAAAGCGCCAAAGTGGTTGCCAACCAAATTATTAACATGTTGGAAAGCAACTGATTTTTGGCATTCTGTTATTGCCTGAGGGTGTAAGTTAAGAAGGTCACTGAGCGCGAAATGGAGAGGATTACCGTAACGTTAGGGGAGCGAAGCTACCCCATTACGATTGCTGCCGGGTTGTTCCACGATCCGGCTTCTTTTATGCCTGTAAAGGCGGGTGATCAGGTCATGCTGGTAACAAACCAGACTCTGGCACCTCTCTATCTGGACTCAGTTCGCTCAGTCCTGGAGCAGGCAGGCGTTCGTGTTGATCAGGTGATACTGCCTGATGGTGAACAATACAAATCCCTGTCTGTTCTTAATGAGGTTTTTTCGGCGCTGCTGGAAAAACCTCATGGTCGTGATACCACGCTTATTGCCCTCGGTGGCGGTGTGGTTGGCGATTTGACCGGCTTTGCTGCCGCCAGTTATCAGCGTGGGGTACGCTTTATTCAGGTACCTACCACGCTGTTATCTCAGGTCGATTCCTCCGTTGGTGGCAAAACTGCCGTCAACCATCCGCTCGGCAAAAACATGATTGGCGCGTTCTATCAACCGGCTTCGGTTGTGGTCGATCTTGATTGCCTGCGTACTCTTCCTGCCCGTGAGATGTCTTCCGGCATGGCAGAGGTCATTAAATACGGCATTATTTTGGATGCCGACTTCTTTGTATGGCTTGAAGACAACATGGATGCCCTGTTGGCGCTGGATATGAATGCGCTGGCCTATTGCATCCGTCGTTGCTGCGAGCTGAAAGCTGAAGTCGTCGCTGCCGATGAACGCGAAAACGGTATGCGCGCTTTGCTTAATCTTGGTCATACTTACGGGCACGCCATCGAAGCTGAAATGGGCTACGGTAACTGGTTACACGGTGAAGCCGTTGCGGCTGGCATGGTGATGGCTTGTTACACCGCACACCGTTTGGGCCAGTTCAGCCTGACCGACATTGCGAGGGTTAAAAACTTGCTGCTGCGTGCCGGGTTACCGGTTACCGGACCTTTGGAAATGGCGGCTGAAGCTTATTTGCCGCACATGATGCGTGATAAAAAAGTGCTGGCCGGTGAGCTGCGTCTGGTTTTACCGAAAGCGATTGGTCAGTCTGAAGTTCGCTCTGGTGTGTCACATGAAATGGTGCTGGCGTCGATTGAGGATTGCCGGTAACAGAGTTTGTGGGCTATCTCACAGGCCTTGTCTTACCGATTAACCCTTTGCCAGCAAAGCGTTATATTTATCAGTCAGGATAGTTGCTCCGCATAAAGCCGCTTTTGCAGGCTTTTAGCCGGGTTGGAGGTTTTAGATGGATGATTTAACACCGGAAGACGATCTTAAGCCAGACACCAGCGATCGCCGTCCACCGCGCTCGCGTAAACCGGCTCCTTCTGCACCAAAACTTGCAGTATCACGTCAACACCTGATGATTGGTGTGGGCATTTTGGTACTGATTTTACTGATCGTCGGTATCGGCTCCGCTCTTAAAGCTCCAACACAGCACGAAACCAATAACGCACCGGGCAACGGCCCTAAAGACATTAATCTGTCTGGTTCGGGTAATGATGCTGCGGCGCCTGCACAGCCTTCAGCTCAGGCGCAAGAAAACACCGCTCAGGCCAGTAATACCTCCCAGGCGAATAATGGTCAGCAGCCACAACAAAATGTGGGTATGCCACCTATTTCCCCTACACCGACGGATGCCCAGCCGCAACCTGACAATGGTCAGGCAAAAGAGCGCGTGGATCTGCCAGGTGACATGTCTGATGCACTCTCTTCGCAACAAGGGCAGGTTAACGCCGCTGCGCAGGATGGCATGAGTGCAGGTACGCAATCCTTGACGTCGTTGCCGACGGCACCAGCCACCGTTGACGGTGCAGCGAAAGGCAAAGCGCCAGTCGCGACGCGTACCCCTCAGCAGACGGCGAACACCAAACCAGCAGTGACCAAACCGGCTAAGACGCATACCACCGCGCCAGCCCATGAATCCAAAAAACCGGTACAGGCGAAGCCTGCGACTGCGGCATCCCATCCGGCCAAAGAAACAACGAAACCTGTTGCGACGGCAAGTGCAGCAACCGGTTCTGGTGGTGCTATCAAAGCTGCTCCGGGTAGCCACTTTACGCTTCAACTCAGCGGGGCTTCCCAGTCCACTAGTCTGAATGCGTTTGCTAAACAGCAGGGTCTGAAAAACTATCTGGTTTATCAGACATCCCGAGACGGCAAGCCGTGGTATGTGTTGGTAAGCGGTAATTATGCGTCATCGGCCGAAGCCAAAAGCGCCATCTCCAGCTTACCTGCTGAAGTACAGGCTAAAAAACCGTGGGTTAAGCCTGTACATCAGGTACAGCAAGACCTGAAAAAATGAATCTGATCTCAACGCGATTTGCTGTCTAAAAACAGGGTACAATCCGCGGCTGTGAATTGTATAAGTAGCTAACTGACGGCATGAAGAAAAACCGCGCTTTTTTGAAATGGGCTGGTGGCAAATATCCGCTGGTAGATGACATCAAACGTCATCTACCAGCAGGAGATTGCCTGATAGAGCCTTTTGTTGGTGCGGGGTCGGTATTTCTGAATACCGATTACAAATCGTACATTCTGGCCGACATCAACAGTGATCTGATTAACCTCTACGATATTGTGAAAACACGCACCGATGAATTCGTGCGTGATGCCCGCGTGTTTTTTTCCCCTGAGTTTAATCAGTCAGAGCAATTTTATGCCCTGAGAGCGGAATTTAACCAGAGTACGGATATTTACCGGCGCTCGGTGCTTTTTCTCTATCTCAATCGCCATTGTTACAACGGCCTGTGCCGTTATAACCTCAGCGGTGCGTTCAACGTGCCGTTTGGCCGCTATAAAAAGCCCTATTTCCCTGAGACTGAACTCTACTGGTTTGCCGAAAAAGCGCAGAATGCACGGTTTGTCTGTGAGCATTACCAGGAAACATTGCTGAAAGCGCAGTCAGGTTCGGTGGTGTATTGTGATCCCCCATATGCGCCACTGTCGGCAACGGCGAATTTTACGGCCTACCACACCAATAGCTTCAGCATGGATGATCAAATGAACCTGGCGCGCCTCGCGTACCACCTTTCGTCAGAAAATGATGTACCGGTTCTGATCTCCAACCATGAGACCCCGCTGACGCTGGAATGGTATGCCCAGGCGACGTTGCACCGTGTTTCGGCCCGCCGGACCATCAGCAGCAACGTATCGCAACGCAGTAAAGTGAATGAACTTTTGGCGCTCTATCGCTGATTTGCGTGAAGTCGCGCAGACCAGTTCGTAACCCTCTTGTCTGGAGAAGCGGATGAAAAAGTTTTTGATTGCCCCGTCCATTTTATCGGCTGACTTCGCCCGTCTGGGTGAAGACACGGCTAAAGCACTGGAAGCTGGCGGAGACGTCGTACACTTTGACGTAATGGATAACCACTACGTCCCTAATCTGACGATAGGGCCGCTGGTGTGTCAGTCACTGCATAATTACCTGCAAAAAGCCGGGATTAACGCGCCGATTGACGTGCACCTGATGGTCAAACCGGTCGATCGCCTGATCCCGGATTTCGCCGCCGCCGGTGCCACCTATATCTCTTTCCACCCGGAAGCCTCTGAGCACGTTGACCGCACCATCCAGCTGATCAGAGAGCATGGTTGTAAAGCCGGTCTGGTGTTTAACCCTGCGACGTCATTAAGCTATCTGGATTACGTGATGGATAAACTCGACGTGATCTTGCTGATGTCGGTTAACCCGGGCTTTGGCGGCCAGTCGTTTATTCCCGGTACGCTCGATAAGCTGCGTCAGGTGCGTAAATTGATCGATGACAGCGGTTATGACATTCGTCTGGAAATTGACGGTGGCGTGAAAGCTGAAAACATTGGTGAGATTGCGGCCGCGGGTGCAGACATGTTTGTTGCCGGTTCCGCTATCTTTAACCAGCCGGATTACCGCACGGTGATTGATCACATGCGCAGTGAACTTGCGAAGGTTTCCCATGGCTGAGTCAATGAATCCGCTGGGCGTCGCCTTTGATCTTGACGGCACGTTGGTCGACAGCGCGCCGGGTCTGGCTGACGCTGTTGATATGGCATTGAAAGCGTTCGGTCTGCCCGCTGCCGGCGTTGAGCGCATCAGCACCTGGATTGGCAACGGCGCTGATGTGATGGTAGAGCGCGCCGTACGCTGGGCCGAAGGTGATGTTTCGCCAGAGTTTTGCCAGAAAATCCGCGACAAATTTGACCATTACTATGCGGAAACGGCTGCCAGTGGCAGCAAGTTATACCCGCAGGTGAAAGAGACACTGGCGGCGCTGAAAGCCAAAGGCGTGCCGATGGGACTTATCACCAACAAGCCCACGCCATTTGTCGCACCGTTGCTGAACTCGCTCGATATTGCCGAATATTTTACAGTCGTTATTGGCGGCGATGATGTCGCGCAAAAAAAACCGCATCCAGCTCCCATATACCTGATGCTCGCGAAGCTCGGTCTGCGGGCCAGCGAACTGGTTTTTGTTGGCGATTCACGCAATGATATTCAGGCGGCACAGGCCGCCGGTTGCCGCTGCGTCGGTTTGACGTACGGTTACAACTACGGTGAAAGCATCGCGCTGAGCAAGCCCGATCGCGTCCTCGAACATTTCGCCGACCTCTTGCCCGCTTTTGGGCTGTAATCCTTAAAAGATCAGGAAGCATAAAAATGAGTAAACCCATCGTATTTAGTGGTGCACAACCGTCTGGTGAACTGACCATTGGCAACTACATGGGTGCGCTGCGTCAGTGGGTGAAGTTGCAGGATGACTACGAGTGCATTTACTGCATCGTAGACCTGCATGCCATCACCGTGCGTCAGGATCCTGCGCAGCTGCGCAAGGCCACTCTCGACACGCTGGCGTTGTATCTGGCTTGCGGTATTGACCCGCAAAAAAGTACCATTTTTGTGCAATCCCATGTCCCTGAACATACTCAGCTGAGCTGGGCGCTGAACTGCTATACCTACTTCGGCGAACTGGGCCGTATGACGCAGTTTAAAGATAAATCAGCGCGCTACGAAAGCTCCAACAGCGAGAGCATTACCGCAGGTTTGTTCGATTATCCGGTGCTGATGGCTGCAGACATTCTGTTGTACCAGACCAATCAGGTCCCGGTCGGTGAAGACCAGAAACAACATCTTGAGCTGAGCCGTGATATCGCCAGCCGTTTCAACGCGCTGTATGGCGATGTGTTCTGCGTGCCTGAGCCGTTTATTCCGAAATCCGGTGCACGTGTCATGTCGTTGCAGGAACCGACCAAGAAGATGTCCAAGTCAGACGATAACCGTAAAAACGTGATTGGCCTGCTGGAAGATCCGAAAGCGGTGACCAAAAAAATCAAAAGCGCGATGACTGACTCCGAAGAGCCGCCGGTTGTGCGCTACGATGTGAAGAACAAACCGGGTGTTTCCAACCTGCTGGATATCCTTTCCGGCGTGAATGGTAAAACCATTGCCGAGCTGGAAGCGGAATTTGAAGGCCAGATGTATGGTCATCTGAAAGGCGCGGTCGCCGAAGCGGTTGCCGGCATGCTGAGTGAGTTGCAAGAGCGCTATACCCGTTTTCGCAATGACGAAGTGCTTTTACAGCAGATCATGCGCGATGGTGCTGAGAAAGCCCGCGCCCGCGCGCAGGTTACGCTGGCAAAAGTCTACGAAGCGATTGGTTTCGTTCCCGCCTCCTGATCGTTACATCGTGCTGAAAAACCACACTCATGAGTGTGGTTTTTTTATGTCTGTTTACAGCGGAGAACCTGGGCTGTCAGGAACCGGCATTGAAGTTATAGGTAAAGGTGGCGTTATAGCGCCAGTCACGCTTATCGCTGTCAACCGGCAGATCGCCGATGGGGCGCGCGGCCTCAACGGAAATGGTGTAGTGACGGTTATCTCCAAACATCACGCCCAGCGCATAAGAGGAGAGGTTTTGTTTCGGGATGCCGCCCTGATTAAAGCCGGTATGCGCGGCATCGACCACCACATAAGGCTGGATGGTTTTCAGCCACGGCCCCTGATCGACACCGTAGAGATAGCGCATATCGACCTGCCCGCCGACGCCATAATCACCTGAGGCATCACTGTCCGGATAACCCCGCCCGTAGTGCAGCGCGCCAAAATTTACCCGTTCCGGTTCGGGTAAATCGTTATCTGACCAGTCGCCTTCTACCGACATACTCAACCGCCATTTTTTGTCGAAAAGGTAAGCCGCGTCGCCGTTGAACTTCCAGCGGGTAAAACTGAGATCAGCATTAGGTGTTGTGTTGGTCGCCCCCAATCCATCGATGCCCTGACGCACATTGAAACGGGTGTTCCAGTAGGCCTGATCAAATTCGCGGTAACCCGCCAAGGTGATATCCGCCGCGGGATAACGCACGCGCTGGTTCACATCCGGCAGCTGCACCTGCCGCTCACCCTGCGTAGCCCACAGGTCGTAAGTGTATTTTTTGTCGGTATAGTCCAGCCCGCCGCTGAGCGTCCACTGATTTTTACGCGTTAATTCCAGCGGATAGCTGAACACTACGCCGCCGTTGTACTGCGTTTGAGTGTTTTTGGAACCGATATTTATTCCATCAGGCAGCGCCAGTATCTGATTGTAATCTTTGTCTTTCTGCTGGTAATAGCTGCCTTTGAGCTGCATCAGCAGGCCATCGTCGCCGACATACTGCTGATAGTTCAGACCGGCATAGGTTTTGCGCGTATTGCTTTCCAGAGGAATAAGCGTGGCAATTCCCAGTTGTTCGCCATAGGTGCTGAGACCGCTCAACGTCGCGTTGACGATGGCCGAACTGTCATCTTTGCGTGTATCCACCGCCGTGGCGATGTTCCAGTTGCGCTGGCGTTGTGCATCCACGTTTAGGGTTGTCGCGCCGTAAATATTATTGGGATTGTTGGCGGAAGCGGTCACTTTGGTGTCCGGCGTGCGGTTCATCAGCAGGGTATAGCGTTCGAAGGTGTCCTGCGTGAGCGGCTTCTCGGCCATAATGTGCTGTGACAGCTTACTCAGCCAGCGGCCGACCTGCGTATTATCACTGTGAATCTGCGTGGCAGAGATATAGCCCTCCACCAGCCCGATTTTTACCACGCCATCGTGAAAGTTATCTGCCGGTAAATAGGCGTACGAAAGAATAAAACCATCGCGATGGTAGCGCTGGGTAATGCTGTCGGTGGCTGCCAGCAGCACGGACAGCGGCACTTTCCTGCCGACGTCTTTGGCGAAGGGCTGCGCGAGTGATTCCAGCGGATAGCGAGTACCGCCGATAAACTGGATATGTCTGACATCGATCAGCGTTTGTGGCGTCATTGATGGAACAGGGCTGGGGGTGGAAAGGGTGATTTTTTGTGTTTTGGCAGGAGGCTGGGAAACCGGCTGAGCCAGTTTAGCCGGGTTATTCGGGTCAATCAGCCTCGGGAACATGTCGGCCGAACTGTAGCCAATGACGGTTCCAAACAGCGCCACTATGCAGGATTTTATTTTCATAAGCATTCCTTTGGTCGCATAGATAAAAGGTCGGGCTCGGGTAGCAGAAGCTCACTCCCCGACCTCGCCGGGGAGTGTTTAATGCTTTTTATTCAGCCCTGCGGCTGTTTACTGTGATTTAGGTTTTTGTACTGTGAGACCGGCAGTTACGCTGGCCAGGCCGCTAACGGTGCCCTGAAGACCGGAAATTAATCCGCCTGCCGGTGAAGCCGAAACGCCGGCACCCGCCGAGATCCCGCCGGAATTGCTGGCTGTGGATGTCGTGGTATTGCTGGCCGGAACCACTAATACGCCGGTTCTCGAGACCGCCTGTCCGGTATCGGTGACCGTGGTGCCAAGGCCTGCCAGGGCCGGTGCCGAACTGGTTAACTGTGTCCCTGCGGAGCTGACGGTTGTCCCGACCTGATTAAGCAAACCGCTAACCGGCGCGCCTAACCCCGTTGCGCCACCCACATTCTGGGTTACCCCCTGAACCTGAGCGACGACCGGTGTAACAACGCCCGTTGCAGACGTTGTCACGCCGGATAATGCCCCGGTTTGCAGATTCTGCGCCAGACCGTTGCCGGTGTTTGTTGTCAACTGACCGACGTTATTCACCAGCCCGCCCGCTGCACCCGTCACGCCACCCAGCGGCGTCCCCGCCGTATTCGTAGCAAGCGATGTGCCGAGCCCGGAAACACCGGTGCCTAAATCAGCCACGGCTTTTGGGACGCCAGCCGCCGTTGTGCCCAGCGCATTCGGATTGACGCCGAGCTGCCCGATGCCAGTTTGTACGCCACCACCGACGTCGGTCACGGCTTTACCTGCGCTGTCGACGATGGTTACAACGCCCGTTCCGGCGACCGGAAGATTACCGATAGGGGTTTGTGTCGCTATGCTGCTGATCTGGGTGCCGAGACCGCCGACTGCGCCACCGGCGCTGCTAAGTATGGTTCCGGTAGCCAGAGGGGTGACTGTTGTCCCGCCTGAACCTGAACCTGTTCCCGTTCCCGTCCCTGTGCCCGTTCCGGTACCTGTCCCAGAACCAGAGCCAGAACCAGAACCATTGCCTGCCGTTGTAGTGCCATCACCGGTTGTTGTGCCGGTGCCGCTTCCTGTGGTGGTGGTTCCATTACCCGCTGTCGTCGTTCCATCACTGCCTGAGGTTGTACCATCACCGGTCGTTGCGGCACCGGTGGTTGAGGTTTTTGCAGTATGAGATGAACCCCCGCCGCCGCTACCACTACAGGCAGCCAGAGACAGGGCGATCAGGATTGCCATGGCAATCTTGTTTATATGACCAACATGAATGATAGGGCGCATAAGTTGACCCTCCACGGGTGAAGGCGCCACAGTTGGCGCTCTTTAAGTTTAAGTGGAAGGTTCTGAATATTCCATTTGGCATGGTTTTATATTTTTGATAGCGGCGGTGATTATCTTAATTTCATCCCTTATATTCTGTTGTGTGATTTCCCATGATGCATAAGAAAGGGGCGTGAAGAAATAGTCACACCCCTGAATTGATTAAATAATGTTCTGGATTTCTGCCCGTCAGCGGGCTTCAGATAAGGTTACTGAGAGCCCTCATGTACTACGGTTTCACTGGCAAACCAGTTAAGCTTTTTGCGCAGGCTAACCACTGATCCGACAATAATCAGGCTCGGGCTCTGCACCTGTTCGGCCAGAGTGCCTAACTGTGTCAGTTCACCGGTCACGACGCGCTGCTGTTGGGTGGTGCCGTTTTCTACCAGTGCCACCGGGGTAGTAGCGGGCAGGCCATGTTCCAGCAGGCGACGCTGAATTTCAGGGGCCTGTGTCAATCCCATATAAAACACCAACGTCTGTTGGCTTTGCGCCAGACAGGCCCAGTCAAGATCGCCGTCCTGTTTGGCATGGCCGGTGATCAGGCGCACGCTTTGTGCGTGGTCGCGGTGCGTCAGCGGAATGCCGCTGTAGGCGGAACAACCTGATGCGGCGGTGATCCCCGGCACGACGGAGAAGGCGATCCCTTCGGCTTTCAGCGCTTCCAGCTCTTCGCCGCCACGCCCGAAGATGAATGGGTCGCCGCCTTTAAGGCGAACGACGCGTTTCCCCAGTTTGGCCTGCTCGAGCAGGATCTGATTGATCTGCTCCTGAGGTACGCAGTGGTGACCTGCGCGCTTGCCGACAAAAATCCGCTCAGCGTCGCGGCGCACTAAATTTAGCACCTCTTCAGACACCAGCCGGTCATACACCACGACGTCCGCCAGCTGCATCTGTTGCAGGCCTTTGAGCGTCAGCAGGCCTGCATCACCGGGACCGGCACCCACCAGAATCACCTCGCCATGATGCTCAACCGGTTCACTGAACATTTCTTCGATATAGGCATCACTCTGTTGCTGATCATTGTTGGCCAGCGACTGTGCCAGACGGTGATGATTGAACAGCTTTTCCCACCAGCGGCGGCGCAGGGGAATATCCGGGAAATGCTGTTTAACACGATGGCGTAATCCGCCCGCCGCCTGCGCCAGTTTGCCCAGATGCTGTGGCAGAATGGCTTCGAGGCGCTCACGTAACAGCCGCGCCAGCACCGGCGCATTGCCTCCGGATGAGACGGCAATCATCAGCGGTGAGCGGTCAATAATCGACGGCATGATAAAGCTGGCACTTTGCGGTGCATCCACCACGTTGCAAAAAACGCGACGCTGTTCGGCGGCAACGCTGACTGCCTGATTTACCTGTTCGGAGTCTGTTGCGGCGATCACCAGCCACTTCTCATCCACCAGCTTGGGGGAAAACTCACCGGTCAGCAGTTCGGCTTTGCCCTCGGTTGCCCAGACGTCGAACTGCGGGGTGAAGCTCACGGCGTTAACCGTCAGTTTCGCCCCGGCGTCCAGCAGTAACCGGGCCTTGCGCTCTGCGACTTCACCCGCGCCAACCAGCAGGCAGGCTTTATTGTGTAACTGGCAAAACAGCGGGAAGTAGTCCATCGCAGTGGCGCTCCTAAAGGTGAATTTGTACGTTGCCGTCTTTCACGCGCGTTTCAAAAGCCGCGATGGAGTGACTGTCGTCTTCCATGCACAGGCCGTCGGTCAGGCGGAAATGCTGCTTTTTCAGCGGGCTGGCAACCCACAATTCGCCCTGATGCTCGCCGATAATGCCGCGCGACAATACGCTGGCCTGGGCAAACGGGTCAATGTTTGAAAGTGCAAAAATTTGCTCGTCGGTAAAGGGGCGGAACAGCGCCACCTGCTGGTTGCCTGCCAGTGCGCAGACGCCGCAGCCCGGCAGTATTTTATCGATGGAACAGAGTGTCAGCCACTGGCTCATAATACTTCCTCCCCGGCGTTAATCACGGTGACCGGAATACGTTCGTCCGGACGGGCCGGGCGGTGTTGCAGACGTTCGCCAACAAACTGTACGTTCGGGTCACGCTGTTCGCTGTTGATGAAATGAGTGAAGCGGCTTTGCGCCGACGGGTCATTGAGCGTTTCCTGCCATTCACAGACGGCGGAATCACGCAGGCGTGCCAGTTCGGCTTCCAGCTGGTCGTTAAGGCCCAGCTTGTCGTCGACAATCACTTTGCGCAGGTAGTCGATGCCGCCTTCCAGACTTTCCAGCCACACCGAGGTGCGCTGCAGTTTATCTGCGGTGCGGATATAGAACATCATGAAGCGATCAAGGTATTGCAGGATCTGGTCGTTATCCAGATCCGCTGCCAGCAGGTCGCCGTGGCGCGGTTTCATGCCGCCGTTGCCGCAGACGTACAGGTTCCAGCCATTTTCGGTGGCAATAATCCCGACATCTTTGCCCTGTGCTTCAGAACATTCGCGGGTACAACCGGAAACGCCAAATTTCATTTTGTGCGGTGTACGGATGCCCTTGTAGCGGTTTTCCAGGCTGATACCAAAGCCGAGGCTGTCGCCGACGCCGTAACGGCACCAGGTGCTGCCGACGCAGGTTTTCGCCATGCGTAGTGCTTTGGCATAGGCCTGACCGGTTTCAAAACCGGCGTTGATCAGTTTTTTCCAGATGGCCGGTAAATCATCTTTCTGCGCGCCAAACATGCCGATGCGCTGTGAGCCGGTGATCTTGGTGTAGAGATGGTATTCGGCAGCAATTTCGCCAATCGCCTGCAGGCTCTGCGGGGTAATTTCACCGCCCGGCGAACGTGGGATGACGGAGTAAGTGCCGTCTTTTTGCATATTGGCGAGGAACACATCATTGGTGTCCTGCAACTTGGTGTGCTGCGGTTTGAGCACGAACTCATTCCAGCACGACGCCAGCAGTGAACCGACGGTCGGTTTACACACTTCGCAGCCGTAGCCTTTGCCATATTTTGCCAGCAGCTGGTCGTAGGATTTAATTCCTTCGACGCGTATCAGGTGGTACAGCTCCTGACGGGAATAGGCAAAGTGCTCGCATAGATGGTGATTAACTTCAATGCCTTGCTTGCTCAGTTCGGCGTTTAGTACCTGGGTCACCAGAGGAATACAGCCCCCGCAGCCAGTACCGGCTTTGGTCGCGGATTTTAGCGCCGCCACGGTGTGGCAACCGCCCTGAACTGCTTTGATAATGTCGCCTTTGGTGACGTCAAAACAGGAGCAGATTTGCGCGGTATCGGGCAGGGAATCCGTGCCGATTGCCGCACCGCCGCTGCCTGCGTGCGCAGGCAGGATCAGCGCGTCCGGATTGTCCGGCAGTTCAATATTGTTCAGCACCAGTTGCAGCAGATTGCCGTAATCGCTGGTGTCGCCAACCAGCACTGCGCCGAGCAGCGTTTTGTTGTTTTCGCTGACGATCAGGCGTTTGTAGAGCGCCTTGCTTTCGTCAAGATAGACGTAGCTGCGTGCGCCCGGCGTACGGGCATGGGCATCGCCAATCCCGGCGACATCAACGCCCAGCAATTTCAGCTTGGCGCTCATGTCAGCACCGGTGAACTGACTGTCACGACCCAGCAGATGGTCGGCCGTCACCTGCGCCATTTTGTAACCCGGTGCGACCAGGCCGAAAGTACGCTGGTTCCATGAGGCGCATTCGCCGATGGCGTAGACGTCCGGGTCGCTCGTCTGGCACTGGTCGTTGATCACGATGCCGCCGCGTGGCGCAATCTCGAGGTCGCACTGGCGGGCCAGTTTGTCCTGCGGACGGATGCCGGTGGAGAAGACAATGAAATCGACTTCAAGCGACGTGCCGTCGGCGAACGCCATGGTTTTGCGTGCGCCGCTGCCGCCCTGAACGATCTCTTTGGTATTTTTTGCGGTATGCACCTGCACGCCCATGCTTTCGATTTTCTGGCGCAGCTGGTTGCCGCCCATCACGTCGAGCTGTTCGGCCATCAGGCCCGGTGCAAATTCAATCACGTGGGTTTCCACACCGAGGTTTTTCAGCGCGCCTGCAGCTTCGAGGCCGAGCAGGCCGCCGCCGACCACCGCGCCGCGTTTACTGCGACGGGCACAGGCTTCGATGGCGTGTAAATCTTCAATCGTGCGGTAGACGAAGCAGTCCTGACCATCAGATCCCGCAATAGGGGGCACCCAGGGGTAGGAGCCGGTGGCGATGATCAGTTTGTCGTAATACAGCGAGCGGCCGCTGCTGGAGTGGATCACTTTCTCTTCACGGTTCAGCGTAATGGCACGCTCGCCGATCAGTACGTTGACGCCGTGCTTCTCGTAGAAACCTTCGCGGACCAGCGACAGCTCTTCCGCCGTATGGTGCGAGAAGTAGGAGGAAAGATGAACGCGGTCATAGGCCACGCGCGGCTCTTCACAAAATACCGTGATATCGAACTGGCCCGGTTCGGCTTTATCCAGTAAATCTTCGATAAAGCGATGGCCGACCATGCCGTTGCCAATGATCGCGAGTCTGACTTTGCTCATGTTTGCCTCAAAATTGATGTCTATCGGCTCAACATAACGCGCGTGAAGTCCGGCACCTTGATGCAAATCAAGCGGCTCCCAATATACCTCTTAGGTGGTATTTTACTGATTTCATTGGGTTTTTGCGTAACCTTTCGATTTATAGACACTTTCAGGCTATTGTTCACGTATTGGCAAATATATAGCCTTCATTCCCAAACGATGAGGTAACGCGTGACAACATCCCTTTTGCGTACCATTAAGAACGTACGAATGCCTGACCGTGAAGGGTTATGGCAGATTGATATTGCCGATGGCCGCCTGCGGCAGATCATCAGTCAGCCAGAAGACACGGCAGAAACCGACGGCGTACTGGACGCACAGAGTGGGCTGGCGATACCGCCTTTTATCGAACCCCATATCCATCTCGATACCACGCAGACTGCCGGGCAACCGGCCTGGAATCAGTCCGGTACGCTGTTTGAAGGTATTGAGCGCTGGGCAGAACGCAAAGCATTACTGACCCATGAAGACGTCAAGCAGCGCGCCTGGCAGACGTTGAAATGGCAAATCGCTAACGGTATTCAGCACGTGCGCACCCACGTGGATGTTTCGGACCCGACGCTCACCGCGCTGAAAGCCATGCTGGAAGTGAAGGCTGAAGTCGCGCCCTGGGTTGAGGTTCAGATCGTGGCGTTTCCGCAGGAAGGGATCATGTCCTACCCGAACGGCGAGGCCTTGCTGGAAGAGGCGCTGAAACTCGGTGCCGACGTGGTGGGTGCCATTCCGCATTTTGAATTCACCCGCGAATACGGCGTGGAATCGCTGCATAAAACCTTCGCGCTGGCGCAGAAATACGACAAGCTGATCGATGTGCACTGTGACGAAATTGATGACGAGCAGTCGCGCTTTGTCGAAACCGTCGCTGCGCTGGCGCTGCGTGAGAACATGGGCGAACGCGTCACCGCCAGCCACACTACCGCGATGCACTCCTACAACGGCGCGTACACCTCGCGGCTGTTCCGTCTGCTGAAAATGTCGGGAATTAACTTCGTGGCTAATCCGCTGGTGAATATTCATCTGCAGGGACGCTTCGACACCTACCCGAAACGCCGTGGGATCACGCGCGTGAAGGAGATGCTTGATGCCGGGATTAACGTCTGTTTCGGTCATGATGACGTCTTCGATCCGTGGTATCCGCTCGGCACCGCCAACATGTTGCAGGTGCTGCATATGGGGCTGCATGTCTGTCAGTTGATGGGATATCAGCAGATTGATGACGGCCTCAAACTGATCACCAGCTACAGCGCGCGCACCATGAACCTGCAAGGCTATGGTCTGAAAAGCGGTAACGATGCGAATCTGGTGATTTTACCGGCGCAGAGCGGTTTCGATGCGGTGCGCAGGCAGACGCCGGCGCGTTATTCGATTCGTCGCGGTGTGGTGATTGCTGAAACTCAGCCCGCGCAGACTGTGATACATCTGGATAAAACCGAGTCCGTCGATTTCAACAGCTGATAGGTTATCTTATTTGCCATTTTGGATCAGGGTAGTGCTCAGAATCCTCACGTACCAGATGTACGCTCCGGTTCTTCCGTGCTCTCCTTGTCCAAACTGCCTGCAACGATGACGTCTTTGATTGAGCTAATCAGCCCGGCGGCGGGGCGACGGAGTCACGGCTTACAATTTTCGGTGCAAACTGCTGGCGGAGAAGTTCGCCGTCCAGTGAAAGCTCGTCGAGAAGCAGACAGGTGGCGAACTGTGCCATGTCGGTGATCGGAAAATGTACGCTGGACAGCGCCGGGCGGACAAAGTCGGCGCGCTCACCGCTGTCATAGCAGATCAGTGAAATGTCCTGCGGTACGCGCAGGCGGTGCTCACTGATCGCCAGCAGTGCGCCCATCGCCATATCTTCGTTACAGCAGTAAATCGCCGTCGGTCTGACCGGTTGGCGCAACAGCGTATCGGTGTGGCTGAATCCGCTGTCGATCCGGTAATTCCCTTCGAGCGTGGCCAGCGGCGTAATGCCAGCCTGCTGCATAGCATCGGTAAACCCCTGCCAGCGCATGCGCGCGGAGAACCGCGTCAGCGGCCCGCTGATACAGGCAATCTGCCGGTGTCCGGCGTCGAGTAAATGTTGGGTGGCGAGCTGACTGGCGAGGGCGTGATCAAAGCTGATGCAGCGCGACTCCAGCCCCGGTACCAGCCGGTCGAGCAGGACAAACGGGCTGCTGTTATGCGCCAGCTCCCGCAGGCGTTCATCTGTGATATGGCGGACGTGCAAAATCAGGCCATCGCAGCGCAGGCCAAACAGTCGTGAAATCGCCTGCTGTTCGTTTTCTTCGCTGTCACGACCTTGCGTCACAACCAGCTGTTTTCCCTGTGACTCGGCTTCGGTCTGGACCACATCCATCAGCGCGCCAAAAAATCCGCCGCGATAAGAGGTGGTGACCAGCCCGAGGGTATTACTGTGACTCGACGCCAGTGCGCGGGCCGCCGGATGCGGGCTGTAACCCAGCATTGCGATGGCCCTGACCACGATTTCACGCGTGGCCGCCTTCACCTTCTGATCGCCGTTGACCACGCGGGAAACGGTGGCACGGGATACTCCGGCGTAGGCTGCGACGTCTTCCAATGTCACCATACTGGCTCCTGTAGCCCCGCCAGTCAGGGGCAGGGAAAAATCATCTGAACTGAGGTAAATACGGCGCGTTAAGCTGTAAAACCTCGTCGAAGAGTTGTTGTGCCAGTGCGGCATCGCCAACCAGCGGATTGGTCATCAGCGCCAGCAGGCCGCTTTGTCTGTCGCCATGCACCGCGCAGTCGATGGTCAGACGCTCGAAGGTTTTTACCTGGCAGGCCAGCGTGTGCAGCACCGGCGGCAGATGCCCGAACACCAGTGGCGAGGCGCCACTGGCGTCAATTATACAGTTGGTTTCTACCACGGCGTCGTCCGGTAAGCCATGAATAGCGCCATGATTTGATGTATTTACCACCATCTGGGTGCCGAGATTATTATGGATTGAGCGGATCAGTTCCAGTGCCACTTCGGAATAGAACGAACCGCCACGGAAACTCAGCTGCTCGGGCTTCGTGTTCAGATGTGGATCGGCGTAGAGCGCAAACAACTCTTTCTCGACTTTCATCACTTTCTCAGCGCGGGTTCCGCCGTCTGCAGCCTGTTCCAGTTCTTCGGCCAGCATCGCGCGCGGCAGATAGAAATAGCGGTGATACGGGCAGGGGATCACCCCCAGCGCACGCAGCAGTTCAGGTTTCCACGGCTGCTCTTTGATGTTGTTCATGGTCAGCGTGGCGCCATCGCACAGCATATCCAGCGCGGTTTGGGTGACGTCTTTACCGTTTTGCAGCACGCGGTGTACCCAAACCATATGGTTCAGACCAGCGAATTGCAGGTGGATCTCATCATCTTTCGCGCCGAGCATTTTGGCGATCATGTGATGCATGGTGATCGGCACATTACACAGACCGATGATTTTGGCTTTGCTGTGACGGGCCACCGCTTCAGTCACAATACCGGCCGGGTTGGTAAAGTTGATGATAAACGCGTCAGGCGACAGCTCTTCGACTTTACGGGCGATCTCGAGTAAGACAGGAATAGTACGCAGCGCTTTGGCAAAACCGCCAACGCCGGTGGTCTCCTGACCAATCAAACCGTATTTCAAACCCAGACGCTCGTCGGCGGCGCGGGCAGGTAACTGGCCGACGCGCAGCTGCGTGAGTACAAATTTTGCGCCTCTGATGGCATCATCCAGCGCAAAGTGCACGCTGACATTTACATGCTCGAGTCCGGCGCGGGCCAGCATCCGGCGGGTGAGATCGGCGATGATAGTCACTTTTTCGCGTCCGGCTTCCACGTCCACCAGCGCCAGTTCAGTGACCGGCAGTTCGTCGATGCGCTGAATTAACCCTTCGACCAACTCAGGCGTGTAGCTGCTGCCGCCGCCGATAATGGCAATTTTAAACGGATGCATGTGCACCTCCGATAAGCTCAAGCGCCTTGTTCAGTACTCTGTCGCCGCGCATGGTGCCGTAATCCATCATGTCGATCACGGCCACAGTTTTGCCCAGTGGCTGAGCAATATCAGCCAGACGTGCCAGTTCGTAGCGCACCTGTGGTCCGAGCAGCACGACGTCGGCCTCGTTAATAATGGCTTCAAACTCTGCCACCGGCACGGCACGCACGTCGACCTCAAGGCCGCGTGTTTGCGCTTCACTCAGCATTCGCTGAACCAACATACTGGTCGACATACCTGCGGCACAACAAAGGACAATCTTCTTCATGTTCGACTCCTGGCTGTTTTAGAAAGTGTGATTCAGTGAAATTTGATGAATGAAACAGAAAATGAGAGCGCTCTCATTTTTTATATCTTAGCCTGAACACGAAGTCAAAAATTGAACAATATGCAAAAGCGCGACGCACCCGACAAAATAAACAGGCGCTGCTACGTAAATAAAAGTAAAGGTCTGGCGCCGCGTGGATTGGCTCTTTAGAATCAACGGGTTTAGCCCGTTAGATTTCGAGCTGACGCTATGTGAGTCACCGCCTCGCGGCAACTCGAAATCTATCGGGTACAGTGGTTTGTATTTTTGATAAAGGAATCGTCATGTTTAAACGTACTTTAGTGACCGTCACCGCGCTGCTTTCCCTGACCGCGCTGTCACCTGCCGCGCTGGCCGCCGCACAGCAACACGTACTGCTGACGACCTCCGCAGGGAATATCGAAGTAGAACTCGACAGTGCTAAGGCACCGGTTTCTGTGAAGAATTTCGTCGATTACGCGCAAAGCGGCTATTACAACAACACCATATTCCATCGCGTCATCCCGGGCTTTATGATTCAGGGTGGCGGGTTTACTGCTGATATGCAGCAGAAGAAAACCAATGCGCCAATCGCCAATGAAGCGGATAACGGCCTGCGTAACCTGCGCGGTACAATCGCCATGGCCCGCACCGCTGACAAAGACAGCGCGACCAGCCAGTTCTTCTTCAACGTGGCCGATAACGCCTTCCTTGACCACGGCCAGCGTGACTTTGGTTATGCCGTCTTTGGTAAAGTGATCAAAGGCATGGACGTTGTTGATAAAATTGCTCAGGTAAAAACCGATAACGTCGGTCCATACCAGAACGTGCCCACTACGCCGGTTGTGATTCTGTCAGCGAAAGTGCTGCCTTAAGCATTTCCCGTGGAATTATTGAAACCTCCGTTTTCTAACGGGGGTTTTTTATTGCCTGTTTTTCGCCACTAACTTGACGCCTATTGCGCGGACTAATAGGTTTTAATCAGCATCCAAGCTCAAAGGACAATCAAATGAGTGAAGCACGTCTGATAGCCAAAGCCATGCATGACGGCAAACCGGCACAAGAACTGGTCATTTTACCCGCGCTGGCTAACCGTCACGGGTTAATCACCGGCGCGACCGGCACCGGCAAAACCGTCACCTTACAGAGAATGGCCGAGCAGTTTTCCCGCATCGGTGTGCCGGTGTTTCTGGCTGATGTGAAAGGCGACCTGTCCGGCATCGGCGCGGAAGGCATTGCCTCTGATAAACTGAATGCGCGGCTTCAGGGTATTGGCGTCACCGACTGGCAACCGCAGGCCTGTACGATTATTCCGTGGGATGTCTTCGGCGAGAAAGGCCACCCAATTCGCGCGACGGTCTCCGACCTTGGCCCGCTGCTGCTGGCGCGTCTGCTGGATTTAAACGACGTGCAGGGCGGGGTGCTTAACCTGGTGTTTAAAATTGCCGACGACAACGGCCTGCTGCTGCTCGACATGAAGGATTTGCGGGCGATGGTGCAGTTTGTCGGTGACAACGCCAAACAGTTCCAGACGCAGTACGGCAATATTTCGCCCGCGTCGGTCGGGGCTATTCAGCGCGGGCTGATGTCGCTGGAAAGTCAGGGGGCCAATCAGTTCTTCGGCGAGCCGATGCTCGACATCAACGATCTGATGAAAACGGACGCCAACGGTCACGGCATCATTAACCTGCTGGCGGCAGACAAACTGATTAATCAGCCGAAACTGTACGCCGTATTCCTGCTATGGCTGCTGGCGGAACTGTTCGAGCATCTGCCGGAAGTGGGCGATCCGGAACAACCGAAGCTGGTGTTCTTCTTCGACGAAGCGCACCTGCTGTTTACCGACGCGCCCGCCGCGCTACTGACTAAAATCGAGCAGGTGGTGCGGCTTATCCGCTCCAAAGGCGTTGGCATCTTTTTTGTTACCCAGAACCCGCTGGATATTCCCGACAGCGTGCTCGGCCAGCTCGGTAACCGTGTACAACATGCGCTGCGGGCCTTTACCCCACGTGACCAGAAGGCGGTGAAAGCGGCGGCACAAACGCTGCGCGTCAATCCGGCTTTCGATGCCGAAACGGCGATATCCGAACTGGGCGTCGGCGAAGCGCTGGTCTCGTTCCTCGATGAAAAGGGGCGGCCGAACGTGGTTGAACGGGCGATGGTGATCGCGCCGGAATCCAAAATGGGCCTGCTGGGTGATGACGGCCTTAACCGCGCGCTGAATAAATCGCCGCTATATGGGCGTTATGAAGATCCGATTGACCGCGAATCGGCGTACGAGAAAATCACCGCGCAGGGTTTCAGTACGGTGAATCAGCCGCAAGCCTCTTCACCGCAAAACTCTGCGCCGCAGACACCGGCTGAAAATCAGGCCAGCGGCGGAGGTCTGATGGGCGGTCTGAATGACCTTCTGTTCGGTTCCACCGGCCCGCGTGGCGGAAAGCATGACGGGGTGGTGCAGTCGGTGGCGAAAAGTATGGCGCGTGACTTAGGGCGTCAGATCCTGCGCGGCGTACTGGGCTCTATTATGGGTGGACGTAAAAAATAACCGCTTTCTGTAATGACTGAACCCTGCTGCGGCAGGGTTTTTTTTCGCCTGCCTTTTCCCTGTCTATACTTAATCCCAGAAGAGAGGAGCCAAAACCCACGCCACAGGAGTTGAGATGAGTAGCAAGCTGACCCAGAAACAGAAAGAAAAGCTGTTCCGTGAGCGACAAAACCCCAACTTTATGGCCAGCAGTTTGCTGGATGGTTTACAGATTGATCTGATCCGGCTCAGCGACGAGCAAATTGCCCAACGGCTTGAAGATTTGAGGGCGCACTATGAACGATAAGCTGAACGCAGGCATCGATCCCTATCTCTATCCCGGCCTCCACGTGCTGAAAAATAAACTGGAGATCCACGAAGCCAACCGGCTCGCTCAGGCCGAAATGGCCTTCACCGCGCTGCGTGCGGCTACGATCACGCTCGGACCTCCCGCGATGGGGCTACCGCATCTGTGTGCCATTCATGAGACGCTGTTTCAGGATATCTATCCCTGGGCCGGTGAACTGCGTGAAATGGACATCTACAAAGAGGACACTCAGTTCTGTCACTTCGCCTATATCGAAAAAGAGGGTAATGCGCTGATGCAGGCGCTGGAAGACGAGGCGTATCTGGCTGATTTGCCGCTGGATACCTTGTGCAAAAAACTGGCCCATTATTATACCGGTATCAACCTGCTGCACCCGTTTCGTGAGGGGAATGGCCGCGCCCAGCGCATCTTCTTTGAGCAACTGATCATTCATGCGGGTTACGACATTCAGTGGTCGAAAATCGGGCAGGTCCGGTGGCTGGAGGCCAATAAGGCCGCGGTATTTGGTGATGAGAAACCGCTGACGGAAATCTTTAAAAAGGTGGTCAGTGAAATCGATAGCGGCAACTGACGGCGAAAGTGGGTAGAATCGGCCGGGTAATTTCATCGACTGAAAACCCGGAACGCCATGCTGCTGCTGATCGACAACTACGATTCGTTTACCTACAACCTCTATCAATATTTCTGTGAGCTGGGTGCCGAGGTTATGGTCAAACGCAACGATCAGCTTAGCCTGGCTGATATTGAACAGCTGGCCCCTACCCATTTGGTGATTTCGCCCGGCCCCTGTACGCCGGACGACGCCGGGATCTCTCTGGCGGCAATCACTCATTTTGCCAAACACTTGCCGATCCTTGGCGTCTGTCTCGGGCATCAGGCGATAGCGCAGGCTTTTGGCGGCCAGGTGGTGCGTGCGCGTCAGGCGGTTCACGGCAAAACCTCACCCATTCACCACAATGGGCAAAGCGTATTTCGCGGCCTGAATAATCCCCTGACCGTAACGCGCTACCATTCGCTGATCGTCGCCGCTGAGAGTCTGCCCGAGTGCTTCACGCTCACTGCCTGGACCGAACGTGAGGGTCAGCCGGATGAGATTATGGGTATCGCCCATAAACAGCTGCCGCTGCACGGCGTCCAGTTCCATCCTGAAAGTATTCTCAGCGAGCAGGGTCATCAGTTGCTGGATAATTTCCTTAAGATTTAACCGCTTAACCCACCCGAACAAATTACTTCCCCACAAAGGCCGATTTTCGTTTGCCTGTGGGTGATTTTTTATGCATATTTTATGACTATATTTTCATATTCAGCGCGAGTATGAAGCGCTTTTATAATGATAAATGACGTGTGATAGCACGTGTAACAGTTTGAAGGGGATAAGATTAATGGCAGAGAAAGCAGCGGTGAGTCGGGACGTGTTTGATCGGGTGATTTTGCCTGTTTTTGCACCTGCGCAGTTTATTCCGGTTAAAGGAAAAGGCAGCCGCGTGTGGGACCAGCAGGGCACTGAGTACGTCGATTTCGCCGGAGGTATCGCGGTGACGGCACTGGGTCATTGCCATCCTGCGCTGGTGAAAGCCTTGCACGAACAGGGCGAAACCTTGTGGCATGTGAGTAACGTTTTCACTAACGAACCTGCTTTGCGACTGGCTCAGAAGCTGATCGACGCCACTTTTGCCGACCGCGTGTTCTTCGCCAACTCCGGCGCGGAAGCCAACGAGGCGGCCTTCAAGCTGGCGCGTTATTATGCATCCCATCGTCACAGCCCCTACAAAAGCAAAATCATTGCCTTTCATAACGCTTTCCACGGGCGCACGTTGTTCACGGTTTCCGTCGGCGGTCAGCCGAAATATTCCGACGGCTTCGGCCCGAAACCGGCGGACATTGTCCACGTGCCGTTCAACGATCTTGATGCAGTGAAAGCGGTGATTGATGACCACACCTGCGCCATTGTGGTCGAACCCGTTCAGGGCGAGGGCGGCGTGACGCCAGCCACTCAGGAGTTCCTGCAAGGTTTGCGCGATCTCTGCGATCAGCATCAGGCCCTGCTGGTATTCGACGAAGTACAAAGCGGCATGGGCCGCAGCGGTAAGCTGTTCAGCTACATGAATTACGGCGTCACCCCGGATATTCTGACCACCGCCAAAGCGCTCGGTGGCGGTTTCCCTGTCAGCGCCATGCTGGCAACCGAAGAGGTGGCTGCGGTGATGGAACCGGGCAAACACGGCACCACCTACGGCGGTAATCCGCTGGCCTGCGCTGTCGCCGAAGCCGCACTGGATATCATCAACACGCCGGAAGTGCTGGCTGGCATCAGCGAGCGCCGCGAGAAATTTATTCAGGGGCTTGAAGCCATTAATCAGAAATATGGCGTGTTCAAAGAGTTCCGCGGTCAGGGGCTGTTGATGGGTGCCGAGTTGTCCGAGGCCTACCAAAACCGCGCCGGTGATTTCCACAAAGCCGCCGCCGAATTTGGCCTGATGATTCTGGTTGCCGGTCCGAACGTCATCCGGTTTGCGCCATCTCTGGTCATTGAGTTCGCAGACATCAGCGAGGGGATGAATCGCTTTGAGAAAGCGATAGGGAAAGTGTTGGGGGGCTGAGCGAGCCCCGGACGCTTTTAAATTCAAATTCAAATTCAAATTCAACTTCAAGGTCGTGGGCGTCGGCCCACACCGACCAGAGGGCCGCAGTCGCTCGGCCCTCTGGACTCCGAGCTCTTCAAAAACAGCAGCTGCGCAGGTCACAATGGCCGTGTTTCAAGGACCAATGTTATAGCCGCAAACTCCGCCGCTTCGCGGTCCTCTCATTTCGGGCTTCAACCCGCGTAAAAAGACTCGCGGTTTTGCGCCTCTCACTCGACGTCGTTTTGAATGCGGCCTCGACATTTTTAAAGACAAGCATCGTGCTGGTTTTGAATTTAAAGAAGCTTCGGCCGCGTTCAAAAATGTCACCGGCAAGTCGGTGGCGAGACAACGTCTTTACCGTTGGCTCAAACCCGCAGCCGGGAA